>CAVRBF010000041.1:0-158295 GCA_963719115.1 uncultured Acidobacteriota bacterium
AACGATCAGCCGCACTGATATTGTCGAAGATTTAATTCAGCGCGCGAAACGAATGCCGTGAGAGCTATACGGTCGCTCCTTGCGCAGGAAAAGCGGAGAAAAGCGGGACAGGCACGATATTTCCTATATCGATCCGGCACAATGATGAACACACCTTGTCTGGTAATTGGAAATGTGGAGATGTCCCGGCTTTCCCATTTTGGTGCTATCGAGCCAGAAAGCTGGCATGGAGGTATATATGGGAAGCGGGTCGCCCGAGTTGCCGACAGGCTATGCGTTAATTGCGGGACCGGAGGCTTTAGAGATCAGCCTTCGTTTGCACTGTCTATGTGATACAGACGCCGATTTAGAGTGGATGCAGATTGCGAGCGCCACGGCAGGCAGCGGGTCGTTTGCCAACACGGCCTCAGTATCACGATTCGAGTGTCCAAGGTGTCACCGCCAGGTAGCGGTACAACTGATTGTTCAAAGCCGCTACGAACGCCCGCTAATGTAGCTATGTCTTTCAGAGCAAGATCTCTCGATGGCAACCCTGCCCCCGCTTGGGTAATCCTTCGGGCGAACGCTCGGGCAATTCCGCACCACGGCGGGCGGGTTCATCGTAGCTTCCGGCCCCCACGTGTGTCAGACTGCAACCGCCTCGGACCCAGGTGCGCGCCGAGTCTTTATGGAGAGGACGCAATGGGACGCAAATTGAGCCTGATACTTCCCGTCCTTCTCGTTTCTTTCTCTGCCCCACGGACGCAAGCTAAAGACAAAGAATACGCACCGTTGCCTGACGAGCTTATGGCCGCGAAAACAGTCTGCATCGTGAATAAGTCGCCTTATGCACAAGTAGCCGACCGTGCGTACAGCGAACTGCGTAAGTGGGGAAGATTCAAGATTGTTCAATCTGCCACGAATGCAGACCTGATCTTTGTTTTTTCTTCTGAAACGCACGTAACAGGATACTCTACAACGTCAAGGTCGCAAACAACAGGAAATATCGAAATCACTCAAACCACCGATAACGGTGCGAGTGGGAGAATCGACACAACTACAACCGGCAGTGCAGAATCGAAGCCCGTAGTCCGCGGCAATGTGTTTCTGCATGTGATTGCCGTCCGTACGGGCGAAGAAATTTGGAACAACGCGGAATCCATGGGGATTCACGGGGCCGGACACAAGGCTGTTGCTATCGGTACTTTGGGCTATGGAGCGTTGTTTATGCACCCCAGTGCAACATGTGAAATCATCAAGGACCTACGAAAGAGGATGGAGCACCAGTTACCCCAGTACTAACAATCTGGCACCCGCCGTGACCGTCAAACCTCGGGAACAAGCAGGTAGCGCGGTTATGCCTTTCAATGTCCGCGATTCTCATCCCCGTTTCATGCCGCATCGGCGGGACAAGGCGACATTCCACGCGCGGCCGCGTGGCGGCGCCCAATTCTGAGTGCCGTGGCGTGAGCCTCAAGATGGCGATTCAACATCGGGACGATGGGATCACGGTTGCTTTTGACCGGTTAACAACCAATGACGGATGGAATCAACGAGCTGCTTGGAGAGATAGAAATTAGTCTGAGAAAGCCGGGCGAGGGCCGTATCAAAGTCGAGCAATTGCAATTGATGCGCCCTGGCCAAAACGCCTAAGGTACCGGTTACGAGGAGATGGCGGCGCTTGGCTTCGGCACGACCGTCCCAATCATCAATCAGGAGGCGGTCAGCTCGTAGCCACGGTCAGCGATTTTCTGACCGTGGGCTTTTCTATTGCCCATCGCCAACCCTCCTGCGTGTCGGCTGTATTTCTTCGAACCGTGCCATGCTGCACAGATTCCCGGAAGAACCCACGGTCAGAAAATCGCTGACCGTGGCTACGAGCTTGGGCGATCCACGCCCCGACCACTCCCGGTGTTCCTGGCCGTCTCAACTCATCAACCACGGTCTGGGGTGCGAGCACTCGCCTATAAAGGGTGGGGAGGATTTCTGACGCGTGAATGAGCACCAGATAGTGGAGGGGGGAGGCGTCGGCAACGACGATCATGCGAAGGGGTCAACCTGGTCCCAGCTCTGGCTCAACGTCTCCAGGTCCTGCTCAAAATCCTCTGCCGTGTACTTCTCGATGGCATGTGCTTTCAGAAACCCGTCGAGCTCGTAACGCGAGGAAATGCCCAAAAGCGTGCGGAGCTGATAACCGGTCAGGCGGCGTTCGCGGAACGCTTGCAAAGCCAAAGCCTGTAAGGCGGCGCGGGCAGGGTCCTCTCCCGCCGGCAATAACGGCGCCGCAAGGTCGTCCGGAACATTGACGGTGATCTGCATGGGTCCAGCCTACCACGAAATATAGGGCATTCCAAATCTCAATGGCCGCAAAACGGAATGCGGGACGCGGGAAAAGTCATGAGCCAGGCGCTCGTCAACGCATTCATCCAGCAGGATCTTCACTTGACCTCGGCGAGGACTTTGCCTCTTGCGGTCTCCAGCAACACCACCACCTGCTGGCGCGCAACGGCGGGAAAGTAGAAATCATCAATCGTGTCCCCGGCCTCCAGGTACTCGAAGAGGGTTTGCACAGGCACGCGGGTACCGGCGAAGACCGGGGCGCCTCCCATGATGTTTGGCGAAATGGATATCAAATGATCGCCCATAAGAGGGAGTCTAAAGGTAAAAGCGCCCTCCTTGCAAGCGGAGCGGTATCCAGTTCGATGATACGGGCCACGTCAAGGGTTTGGACCTCGACTTCAAGAGGAAGGATGCTTTGGAAAGGCGAATCCACCAGCTTGCCCGCACGCGCATAAAACCCGCTCCGCCAGTGCAAGTCGTCTTCGAGGAAATTCGAGGAATGACCGTCGGCAGAATCTCCGTGGCGCGCGGCGAAAAGCCGCTGTACACGCTGGACAATGTGGTTTACCTGCGGCGGGGGTCTTCCGACGTTCAGGCACAGCCCGACGAAATAATCTCCCTGGTCACCCAATTCGCCTTCTAGAATACTGGCCCCGGTGATTTCGATTTTTGATCCCGTAAAATCTTGGCGTCTACTTGACGATGAGTCGCCTATGCGCGGATGTGGCCCTCGGCGGTTCCGAGTGTATGGTCGGCAACTCGGAAGTTGGCTTGTGTCTTCATCAGTAACGGGTCGCTCCGAGCGACAAAATGAAGAAGTTCGAGCTACAGGCATCTTGCCCATGCCCCGGCACGGCCAGGATGGCCGTGGTACGTCGCGCGCATCCTATCTTCCAGTCCGCCCACTACCCGTCCGACGCGGCAAAAGGCACGCTGACCTCGTACCATGGGCACCCTGCCCATGCCCCGGCACGGCCAGGATGGCCGTGGTATGAGCCGCGCGCGATCGTCTTGCGCCACACAACCATGTGCGATCATTTCGCCCGGGCGGGAATACAATCCCGCGCCGTTGGTATTCATCAAAGTGAGGCATCGTGGCGTGGCTCGCTCCGACGTCGGCTGTCCGGCGGTCAAAGCGGCCGGGAATTGTAAAATCTTGTGCCTTTAGGCCGCCAATTTCCTACCGGTAGGAAATTGCTTAACTATTTAACTTGACAATTATCTTATCATGTGATTCATATATAGGCGGAGTAAAATCATGTACGCTACATCGTCCAGCCGCAGCCGTTCCCCGGGCAACGGTCCCCGAACCCCGCGCGTTTGCTCGCTCTTGTTCTGTGGAGGTGTCAGAAACGACGCCACTTGCTCCCAAGTGCCGAAATCATCGGGAGGCCCGATGCCGGCTATGTCGATGGGACCAAAGCCACTTCCATTTTTGGGAGCAACTTTTGTCAACGTTTCGCAAAAACACCCAAAAATGAAGGTATATCTGTAGATGTTATTGAAAACAAAAGGACAAAAACTGTCACACCGGGGATTTCTGTCGATGTTGAAGAAAACAAAGGTAGTTGGGCGGAGATGAATTTGTTCTTTCACCCCAAGGTCCAAGTAGAGGACTTCGAGACTGCGGCCATGCCGCATTTCCCCGACCTCTATCGGACCGCCCGGCTGCTGGCGCGCGATTCCGGGGAAGCTGAGGACCTGGTGCAGGATGTGTACCTGCAAGCGTGGAAGTCGTTTCACCGTTTCGAGCTGGGAACCAACTGCCGCGCGTGGCTCTTCAAGATTCTCTTTCACCGCCTGCATCATTTCCGGCGGCGGTGGGTGAAGGCGGCGAATGTGGAAGCGTTTGAGAAACCCGAGGATGAGGACAACATCGCGGCAGAGGTTCCGGTGGCGCAGGAGATTCGCGATGAGGACGTGCTGAACGCGCTGGAAAAGGTGCCCATCGAGTTCCGCGAGGTGGTGCTGCTGGCGGACGTGCAGGAATTCTCGTACAAGGAAATCGCCGCAACTTTGAGCCTGCCACTCGGAACCGTGATGTCGCGGCTGAGCCGGGGAAGAAAGCTGTTGCGGCGCGAGTTGGCCGGGGTGGCGCAGTCCTACGGTATTTCGCCGGAGGGCGGCCAGCGTTTGACGGGTGAATCGGCATGATCGACCGAACCTTCGATGCCAAACAATGCGAGCGGGTACGCCGAAACCTCGACGCCTACCTGAGCAACGAGCTTCTGGTGGAGACCACCGGCGACGTTCTTCGCCACTTGGAGACGTGCGAAGCTTGCTCGGGAGAACTCGCAGCCCGGACGCGCCTGCGCGACGCGCTGCGACACGCCGTGGCTACCCAGGAACCGCCGCCGGAGTTGCGTCTCGCCATCCAGCGCCGGCTGAGGGATGAGCAGCCGGGATTCTGGGGATTTTCGCCCGCACGGCGATGGGTTGTGGCCGTGGCGGCGGTCCTTATCGTCGTGCTGGCGGGACTTGCCGCGCAGCGCTGGATGGAGGTGGCACGCGGCCGGCGCCTGGTGGCCGGCGTGCTTGAAATCGGGGTTGCTGACCATGTCCAATGCGCGGTGAAAGGCCACAACTATCCCGACGTCGCCAATCCGCCGGAAAAACTCCGCGAGAAGCTGGGACCGCAGTACGCGGGGCTGCTCGCGGTGGTGCAACAAAAGCTGCCGGGATTCGAAATCCTGGAAGCGCACGTCTGCTCCATTCCGGGAAGCTCGCGCAAGTACGTGCACTTCATCACGCGCGGGCGCGGCACTATTCTTTCCGTGGTTCTCACCCGGCGGGACGGCGAGCAACTCCCCCGCGGCGCGGCATTTCGAAGCGGCACCGCCGGCAACGTCGATCTCTACCAGGCGCACCTGGAAGGCATGAACGCCGCGGGATTTGAAACGAGGGACTACTGGGGATTTGTGGTCTCCGACCTCAGCCCAGCCGCCATCACCCAGATCGCTGCCGAACTGGCCCCGCCCTTGAAGGATGCCCTCGACGCGGAGATTGGCTCCGTGCGAGGCTAAGCGCTGCCAGCCATCAATTTATCGCGGCCCGCGAAAAGAACTCGTTTACCAACGACACTTACCGCTGAAAGTGATCGCTCGCCGTTAGTCCGCTGGTTTGAATCTCGCAAAAACTAAATTTGTCTGCCGCCGGGAATAGAAACGCCCGCGAGTGGTATTTCCATGGTGGGGAAGGCACTGGCCGCTTCACTCGCGCACCGGCAGGCAGCACCGGGGGTATTGATCCGGACCGCGCAGCCGTTGTCGGCCGGGCGCCGATACTCCCAAAACCTGAGCGGGCTGAAATCGAAAACCTAAAAGGAGGAATTATGAAGAGAGTTGTTCGTCGCGCCGGCGCGGTGCTGGCAGGCATTCTTTTGACCACCGCACTGGCATTCGCAGGTGAAGAAGGACGGGGCGTATTTGTTCTCACCAGCACCAACAATCCCAACGGAAATGCCGTTGTCGTTTTCCGGCTGGATACAGCGGGAAGTAGCGGAATCACCATGATGGACATGCTACCCACGGGTGGGAATGGCGGCGCCAGCACGAACGCCGGCATTCTCCAATTCAAGGACGGCCTCGGAGCGGTGGCCAACTACGGATCAAACACCGTCACCCAGCTCGTGCGCTACGACGACTTCATTGGCATCGGACCCACCATCAAGTTGGCAAGCGGCTGCGCGAAGCCCGATTCCGTGGCGCTAACCAAAGAGCATCTTCTCGTGGTCGGTACCACCTGCGCCGAAAGTCATGCGTGGCCTTGGGGTGGGATTGATGGAGGCGTTGTTCATCTCAGCGATGCTTCCGCGGCGCAGATCGCTGTCGGAGAAAGTTGGGCTGCTGTCACTCTCACATCGGGATCGGTCCTTCAACTCCCTCTCACATCTCAAGGGGCGCTGAGCGGCGCAAGCAACACCATCACGCTGCCCAGCATGGCCAACACGCGTGCCCCTCGGTGCGGCCTTCTGGAAGAATGTTTTGGGATTCACGCCGGCCCACAGCCCCGATAGCTTTGCGATCGTGAACGGAAAGGGCGACGTGTTTCCGGTTGTGGGGCCAACGCCGCCTTACCCCAGCAATGCTCCCTGCTGGGTGGCGAAAGGACCCGGCAGTGTCTGGTACACCGGCAACTCTCCGGGCCTGGCGATTTCCATTTTCTTTAGTGACGGGCAGGGTGGAATCTTTTACAAATCGGTACCCTTGCCGGGTTCGCCGACCGACATCACAGTGTCGCGCGACCACAAGTGGCTGGCCGTCATCTACACCGCCGGTAATGAGGGCTACCTGAGCGTGTTTTCCATTGATGCCTACGGCGACTTGGCGCCTGTGGCGACGTCAAGCTCCATCGGCGTCGCAGCATTTAACGGAGTGGCATTTAGCGAGTAAGGATTTTGCGCAGCGTGTGGATAACCCGGCGGGCATGTCTCGCCGGGTTTGCCCTTACAGGGAAGTCCTTACGCTGCCTCGCGGGTGGACTCGAACTTCAGTCTTTCAGCGGGAGGAGTGCGAACGTCCCAAGCCAAGCCGACGGACTTCAGTAGACGAATGAAACCGTAGGAAAGATCCACTTCCCAGGGGCGAAGTCCATGGCGTGCGGAAGTAGGAAAGGCGTGGTGATTGTTGTGCCAACCCTCGCCGTAAGTCATCATCGCGACCCACCAGCAGTTGGTGGAGAGGTCGGAGACTTCGAAGTTGCGGTATCCAAACGTGTGGCTGGCGGAGTTCACAAACCAGGTGCTGTGGTAGGTGATTACCAATCGCACGCACATGCCCCAAACCACAAAAGGCCAGCCCCCGATGAGGTAAAGCACGACGGCCAGAGCAAACGCGATCGGCACGTAATAGCGTCCGAGAAACCGGTAAAAAGGCTGGCGAAGCAGGTCAGGCGTGTAGCGATCGGTCAATTCATTCCATTCCTTCTCGTTGGGCATCCAGAACATCCAAAGGACGTGGCTCCAGAAGAAGCCCTCGCGTGCGCTGTGCGGGTCGCCGGCTTCGTCGGAGTACTGGTGATGCTGCCGATGGTGCGCAACCCAGTCAACGGGACCGCCTTCCAGGGTCCATGCGCCCAGAAAGGCCAGGGTGTACTCGACGGCTTTGGGGCACTTGAATGAACGGTGCGTCAGCAGGCGGTGGTAGCCGACGCAAATCCCCAACCCTCCGCACACCGCATGGAGCAGAATGCAAAGGGCGACTGCCGCCCAGGTGGTCTGCCAGAAAACGGCGATGACACCCAAGTGCATGGCGATGATGAACGCGGCCTTTACTGGAGCAAATTGATCCCGAACCGGCACCGATGAATGTGTGGGCAGCGCCACACTGATTTGAGACATGAAGCTTCCTTCAAGTGTCGACCCGCCCATTGGCTCAGGCGGCCAAGACACGTAGATTAGTTTTCCGATCGCCCTGACGAAAGCAGACACCAAGGCGGGAGGGTCGGGGGAGACACCTCCGCTTCGCCCTTCTGCGAAGCGATGCGCTTGGCATCCGAGATGATTATACCTGCTGGCGGGGCAGGCTGCACATAATTCCGCAGCCCGATGTACGAGACTCTCCACCCGCTAGGCAGTCGAGTTATCCCACGTCGCGGGTCTTAGGCGCGTTCAACGTCCGCCGCTTGCAAACCCTTGGGGCCTTTCTTAACTTCAAAGCTCACCCGGGCGCCCTCTTCGAGAGTGCGATACCCTTCGCCCTGGATCGCTGAGAAGTGCACGAATACATCCTCGCCGCTTTCGCGTTGGATGAATCCGTAGCCTTTCGCGGCGTTAAACCACTTTACCGTTCCTGTTTCCTTCATGACTGAAAGCACCTGTGTGTGTGATTGTGGCAATTTGTCGAATGGGCAACGGCGGGACTACCCGACGGCTTCCGTAATACCACGACTCGCAAAACATCATGACCGTGAGTGTGTGCGTTACTCGTTTTTGCGATCGGACTGGTCATTACTACAACAAACTGCGAGCAAGACCATACCATTTTTTTGGTGGGCATGCCACGAAAAAGTGTCTGAAAAAAAGTTTCTTCATAAATTGACAAGTATCAAAGTTTTCAGCCGGTTGGCGCGGCGATCGCAATTGCCGAGGCGCGGATCGACGCATCGCGTACGCCTGAACTTGTGAGTGGGAAAGCTGCCCATGCGCGCCCCTCAATCGCCCTTTTTTGGGCCCGTATACGAGCCTGGCAAGGCTTGGCAGACCAGGCGCCATTGGCAGGAGCACCCTCACGGCGAGGGAGTGGATTGGCGGCAGGAAGCGGCGGGCAGGATCAAACGCACCATGCGCTCGAACAGGAAGTAGTCCCACGCCCAATTGATCAAGACAATCAGGCGATTGCGGAAACCAATCAGGTTGGCCAGATGGACGCCCAACCATGCGAGCCATGCAGGGAAACCCGTAAAGGCGATTCCCCCGACATAGGCAACGGCGGCGTTGCGGCCGATGGTGGCCATCATACCCCGATCGTGATAATGAAAACTCAGCATAGTCTTGCCGGCTTCGCTGCGCTGGATGTTTTTGGCCGCGAGTGTTCCCTGTTGAAGAGCGACCGGAGCAACCATGGCCAAGGCCTTCCCGTTTTCATCAAAACGCGCCAGATCGCCGATGGCAAACACTCCCGGCACGCCCTCGACTTCCAATGTTGGCTTGACCGCAACCCGGCCACTGCGATCCAGGGGTAAGCCCCAGGCAGCGGCGCTGGGCTCGCCACGCACGCCGGCGGTCCAAACCGTGGTTTCGGTAGGGATGGAAGCGCCGCCGCGCAAGTGAACCGCGTCTGGGTCCACGCGATCGACGACTGTTTTCAAACGTACTTCCACACCCATTTTATTCAATCGCGCTGCGGCGTATTCACCCAGGTGTGGCGGCAGCGAGGGCAAAAGCCGCTCGTTGCTTTCCACCAATACCACGTGTCCATCACCCCCGCTGAGCCTGGGAAAATCCCGCTTGAGCGGCCCCCGCAGAAGTTCGGCCAGCGCGCCGGCGTATTCCACACCGGTGGGACCGCCGCCGACAATGGCGAACGTCAGCTTTCGCCGGCGGCGCTCTGCGTCAGTGTCATTCACGGCGCGCTCAAAATTGCAGAGAATGTGGTTCCGCAAGCGCACGCCGTCATCCAGCGTCTTGAGCGAGAAGGCATGATCGGCGGCCCCGGCGACTCCGTAAAAGTGCGTGCCGCTGCCGGCGGCAAGAACCAGATAATCAAATGGAGCGTTCGCAGCGGTGGTTTGGACCACGCGCGTCTCCAACTCGATTCCCGTGACGTCACCCAGCAGAAAGTCCACATTACCCAGCGGGCGCAAAATGCTGCGAACCGGGTACACGATCTCCTCCGGCTCCACTTCCGCAGCCGCCACCTGATAGAGCAAGGGTAGAAAGGTGTGGTAGTTGTTACGATCGATTAAAAGGACCTGGAAGTTCGTGCGCGCAAATGCGCGTGCGGCCCACAAGCCTCCGAAGCCTGCCCCAACGATGACCACCTTTGGCCGATCAGTTGCCATCTGTATCCTCTGCTTATTGGATTCGAACCATCGCCAAAGCGATTCAGAAGGTGCGGGCAAAGCGTCTTGGACTGCGACGGCATAACGCCGCCCCAGCCGGCGTCCCAGGCGTGTCGCGCAGCCTCCTTTTGCCAATGCGGATTGGTTCTGGTAGCTCACAACGTGATATAAATATTGTTGCCCCTAATTTATATAATTGCGAAGAAGGGTGTGAGCCGAGGCGATCCTGGTCGAGATCGGGACTGGGGACAAAGGGTGCCGTTGAATGGAACCGGATAGGCGCTGTGCCCGCTGCGGGCAAATCATTCCGTGGGGATGCGAGGAGTGTCCACTGTGCTCGGCGAGCCGGGGCTACTTGTGGTCAGTGAGTCGCGAAACGCTGCTGGCCATTGTGTCGGTGGGTCTTGTCTTCTTGTTCGTCTTCACGGGGATCGTCGTCGGACGTTATCACGCGCTGGAAAAACGCCTGGCGCAGCATTGGTATAACCGGGGCCAGGAGGCGCTGGACACCCACCAGGCTGCCGCGGCACTCGCAGACTTCCGCAACGCCCTGGTTTACTCGCGGGACAGTGCCCTTTTTCAACTCCGGCTGGCGCAGGCGCTGGCGGCAACGGGACGGGTCCCTGAAGCTCGCATCTACCTCGTGAGCCTTCGGGAGCACGACACCGGGAATGGCGCTGTTAACCTGGAACTGGCGCGTTTGGCCGCGGCGGAACACGATGTTCCTGGTGCCGTGCAGTATTACCATGACGCGGTTTACAGCGAGTGGGAGGGCGACCCGGTGGTTCAGCGCCGGGAGGTCCGTCTGGAATTGGTGAACTTCCTTCTCCGCTCCGACCAGCGCGCCGCGGCGCGGGCGGAACTGATTGCCGTCGCGGCCAATCTTCCCCCCGATGCCTCCTTGCACATCCAGGTCGGCACGTTGCTGATGAATGCCGGCTCCTATGACGATGCTTTAACCCTCTTCCGCCAAGCCGTATCCGAGCAACCGCGCTCGGCGCTGGCTCTCGCCGGCGCCGGCGAGTGTTACTACTACACCGGTCGATACGCTCTGGCCGAGCCCTACCTGAATCACGCCTTGCGTCTGGACACCAAGCTGACCCAGGTGGCGGTAATGCGCGACACCGTGCGCGCGGTGCTGGAGATGGATCCGTTCGCCCGCTGGCTGGGAGAGCAACAGCGGCTGGAGCGCGCGCGCCGGGCCTTCGATCAGGCCATGACGCGCCTCCAAGCCTGCGCCGACCAGCGCGGGATCGACCTGAAAGCGACAGGCGACGATCCGCTGCAAACGCTGTATGCACAGGCCATCGTCTTACAACCGACCTTGCAGCCCCGGACTTTCGGCCGCAATTCCGATTCGGTGGCCCACACTATGGATTTGGTCTTTGAAATCGAGAAAGCAGCTTCCCAAGCGTGCGGCGAGCCGCAGGGCCTGGATTTGGCTCTGACGCTCATCGCGCGGGAGCAGGAAGGGGCACGCCCGTGAGCGACGCGACAGCAACCGCACCGCCGCCTCCCGGCGCCGCACCCTCCGGAGCCCGCGCGGCGTGGGCTAAGCTTCGTCAGCGCATCGGCTGGCGCGCACACATCGAGATGATGCGCGAACCGCAGCTCTTCCTTCTGCTCTCGGTCATCATTGGCTTGATCTCCGGCCTCTTTGTTGTGCTGTTCCGGGTTGCCATCGACTGGACGCGCATCACCTTATTCGGCTCCTCTCTCACGCCTCCTCCGCTTCGCACGGTGTTGGTTCCTGTCCTCGGCGGACTGGTGGTAGCTTTCCTGGTGGTCAGATTTTTCCCGCGCGCACGGGGCAGCGGCGTGAACCAAACAAAAGCGGCGGTCTATATTTACAACGGCTTCATTCCCTTCAACACGGTCATCGGCAAGTTCATCTGTTGCGCTCTGGCGATCGGAACTGGCCAGTCGCTGGGACCGGAAGATCCGTCACTGCAAATGGGAGCCGGCATCGCCTCCGCACTAGGCCGGCGCTTGCGGCTATCACGCGAGAAGGTGCGCCTGATCGCTCCCGTGGGCGCGGCCGCGGGTCTGGCTGCGGCCTTCAATGCGCCCATCTCCGCGGTACTGTTCGTGATCGAAGAGGTAATTGGGCAGTGGACAGCAGGAGTGTTGGGCGCCGTGGTGCTGGCGGCGGTTTCGAGCGCGGTGGTGATGCGCTTGTTCATGAGTGAACAGCCGCTGTTCCGGATTCCCGAATACCATCTCGTACATCCTGCCGAACTGCTGGCTTATGCGGCGCTGGGAATTGTTGGCGGACTCTCCTCACTGGCCTTCATCAAACTGATTGCCTCGGTTCGGCCGCGCCTTAAGGCCCTGCCTCGTTGGACCCAGTATTTTCAACCTGCCGTCGCCGGTCTGCTGATTGGTTTGATTGGGCTCGGCTTGCCGCAGGTGATGGGCGCCGGCTACGATTTCATCGACCAGGCAATGCACGACGAATTCACCTGGAAGGTGCTGGTGCTGCTCGCGGCGTTCAAGATCATCGCCACCGGGACTTCCTTTGTCAGCGGCACGCCCGGCGGAATGTTCGCCCCAACGTTGTTCATCGGTGCCATGATCGGCGCCGCCGTTGGCACGATCGAGCACCACTTCTTCCCCTGGCTCACGGGCTCGGTGGGCGCTTATGCACTGGTCGGAATGGGCGTGCTGTTCGCGGGTTTCCTCCGCGTGCCCATGACTTCCGTATTCATGGTTCTGGAAGTCAGCGGCAATTATTCCATCATCGTTCCGGTAATGGTTTCCAACACCATCGCCTATCTGATCTGCCGGCAGTATCAAAAGACCTCTCTCTTTGACCTGCTTTCCCGGCAGGACGGCATGGATTTGCCGTCAATGGAGGAGCGCCGCGAGGAAGTCTCGCTGCACGTCGAGGACACCATGCGTGCCTATCAGGGCGCCGTGCTGAACACCGACGAACCTCTCAGCTCGGCGCTGGCGAGTGCTGAGGCCTCGCCGGAACTCTTCGTGATTGCCCAGGACGGGCAGGGGAAATGGTATGGGGTCAGCAAGGAGGAACTGCGACGCCAAGCCGGCCAATTGCCGCAGGACGCCACGCTGCGCAGTGTGCTCTCACCGGAACCGCTGCCCCACCTCCATCCTGATCATAGTCTGGAAGAGGCACTCAGACGCCTCGGCACCTGGCCGCTCTTGCCGGTGGTGAACCGGGCGAACCTGGGTAGGCTGGAGGGGGTGGTGGGGCTTACCGACATCACCGCGGCGTTCCACGCCGTGCGCGGAGTTTAGCCGCCCGGGCCGTCGTTCAAAAGATACTGGTCGAGAGAATGCAGTTCTCGCGCCAGTTCGTCCACGCGGTGCTCCAGCAGGTTGCGGACGGAAAGCATACCCGTCAAATCGCCATTCGAGTTCACAATGGGCAGGTGACGCACGTGGCGCTCCACCATGTGCACCAGGGCATCTTCTTCTCCACTCTCATCAGCAATGGTTTCCACCGGCGAAGTCATGACGTCCCCCACCCGCGTGTCCCGAGGATGCCGATGACGCAAGACGACGCGGAGCATGACATCGCGCTCGGTAAAGATTCCTAACAGGTGGTCGCCATCAACCACCGCCACCGCACCCACCGCGTGCTCGGCCATCACTTCTACTGCTTCCAGCACCGTCGAATTGGCAGTGACAGTGGCAGGAGGAACACTGGCAATCTTAAGGAGACTCATCGCTTCCCCCGACTGAGTGAGATTCCAAGTCTGTTCAGATGTTGAACGAAAGAGTTGTTAAGCAACCTCGGAAGGCTAAGAGTATGTCGAGCGAGGGCGGAAGTCAAGACGACGGTGCCAAGCCCGCGCCGATTTACGCAGCAATCGAGCTCAAGAACGATCCCGGAGGGAAGGTCGTCACGCAAACGAGGGGGTGATCGTCAGCCGGGGTAGCGGCATTGGCGTCAGGCTCCTCGGCTCGCCAAGACTTCTTTCGCCCCTGCCGGGGCTCGCCGCATCGGGGACGTCCCCACCCATGGCTTGCGCCATGGGCTACATTATGTCGCCGCTCCGCGGCTTGCCGCGCGGCGGCGATGTTAATTCCACGCGCCAGGTCGCCGCCCGGCGGAGCCCGTCGAAATGCTTTGTCAGAGGCTAGTCAAACCTCCCGGCAAGGGACCGAAAAAGCGCGGCAAAAGCACTGTATTTTGCGCGATTTCAGGGGTATTTTCGAGGAAGTGATCTTGGACGCGAAGGTCAAAATTTCCGACAAGCGATTGAAAGCAAGCGGGATGCCGAGAAAACACCCCAAAAACACCGATAATCGAGGCTAAGTCCCATCGAATCAGATACTCATCGGGATAGGCGTTTTGTCGCTTTTTAAGTGGCTTGTTTTCAACAACTCATCGGGTTCTTTCACTGGTTTTTGATTTTTCCAGTCCGGTGGGTCGAAATAGCGGACAATTTGGCGGCCTGGCCTTCTCGCGTCGAGGCTACGCACTGTTGGCGCTGAGCCCCCCCTTGACATCGACCGAGGGGCCCCAAGGCGGGCTGGAGTTCACGTCGCGACATCATTAGCCACCGGATGTAGACTATCATATCTGAGGCCGCTTGTCAAGCGAAAAATTGCGGGGCACAGGGGACCGGGCGTGGTGGTGCCACGTCTCCCCGGCGAGCGTTTGCCGGGGAGACGCAAGGTTGCAAGGACGCCGAGCTACACGACTTCCGGCACCACGTACGGCTTGCGGTAGCCGCGGTCGCCGTCGCGCAGCAGGCGGTTGGCTTCGGGGTCACCGACGACTTCCAGTTTGACCGGATCGAACTTCAAGGCGCGACCCAGGCGGTACGCAACATTACCCAGATGTAGCAGCGTGCAGGAGATCAGACCCTCCTCAATCGGGGCGTTCAAGTCCTCCTTCTTACGGCTGCGCACGCAGTCAATGAAGTTGGCCCAATTGTTGCCGCCCTCTTCGGCCCGCGGACCCGGTTCCTGCTCGGGGCCGATCCAGGACTTGTAACTGTCGTAACCGTTCATCGCCAGGTAGCCGTTGGAACCGTAGAAAATGTTGCCCACGGTGTTCTGCGGCCCTTTTCCCTTGCCTTCCGCGGCGTTGCCCAGCGCGGCCGGGACGTCACCGCCTCCGAACGCGGGTGTGCCAATCTGTGCTTCGTGGTTGGTGCACCAGTGCCGGACTTCGAACTCCAGCAGGCGCTTCTTGCCGTCCGGCATGTCAAATTCATAGGCCACGTTCAGGACGTTGGGAGTGGTCTGGTCGTCGTCAAACATCACGTGCGCACCGATGGCGGCGACGCGAGTGGGATATTTCACTCCCAGTCCCCAGCGGGCTACATCGAGTTCGTGAATGCCCTGGTTGCCGAAGTCGCCGTTGCCGGTGTCCCAGACCCAATGCCAGTTGTAGTGGTAGCGATTCTTGGTGAATGGCTTCATGGGCGCGGGGCCGGTCCACAGGTCGTAATGGAAACCGGCGGGAACCGGCTCCACCGGAGCGTGGCCGATCGACTTGCGCCACTTGTAGCAAAGGCCGCGAGAAAGATAGACGTCGCCAATCACCCCGGTGTTCATCTTCTGTACGCCCTCGATGATGGCGGCGCCGGAGCGGCTGTTGGTGCCGTGCTGGGCAATGCGATTGTACTTTTGCACGGCACGCAGGAATTGCTGGCCCTCCCACACGTTGTGGCACAGGGGCTTTTCGCAGTAAACATCCTTGCCCGCCTGGCAGCTCCAGATGGCCTGCAGCGAATGCCAGAAATTCGGCGTGGCGATGGAAACGGCGTCGATGGTTTTGTCTTCCAGGAGCTTGCGCAGGTCGATAAACGTCGGCGGCTCCTTCACACCCATCTCTTTCAGGTCCGCGAGGCGATCGCGCAGGACGTTTTCATCCACGTCGCAGATGGCAGCAATTTCCACGTTGGGCATCTTGGCATACTGGTGCAAGTGGGCCTTGCCTTGGCCATGGATGCCCACTACGGCTACTCGCACGCGGTCATTGGCCCCGAAAATCCGCTCTGGCTGGGTGAAGAAGCTGATCCCTCCGAGAGCCGCGAGACCGGCCCCGGTCCCTGTCTTAATAAAGTCCCGACGGTTGATTTCCGTTTCTTTAGACATATACGAACTCCTCCTCAAAGATGGCGCGATTATACCTTTCCCCAGCCGGAAAGGCCAAAGGAAGAAAACTGGGGGAGTGTCCTATTGGAGAGGTAGCGGCGGGTTTTAGCCCGGCACCTGGAGTTTCTACATTTCAAACGAAGGTTTTCCTTGCCGTTCGCGGTAATCGTAGTCGAGATGCGCACTCATGACGTTGTCATCCTGAGGCTGGCTCTTCAAGGCGAAGGAGCCCCGTATTTCCTCCTAACCAAGTGGGCAGCGGGAACGCAGCGGAAAAGAACAGGGCGCTCCCTGCCCTCTGCTTCCTACGTACAATGAAAAGGGTCCTTCGCCTTGAAGAGCCAGGCTCAGGATGACAGTTCGGCTTGTTGGTAGTGCAGATTGAAAATGGTGGTCATTTCATGGAAAGCAGTGTTTCCGCTTTCTATGGCCCCCAAAATGTAAAAACTCCAGCGCCGGACTTTAGCCCGGCACGTGCCGCCCTAAAGGGCGGCGCTACGGCCAAATTTCGACGCCACCAAACTAGAGGCTAACGCCCCGACCGGGCGGCATCCTCCGCTTCGCGGCGCCCGTTCCGCTGGCTGAGCACAAGGACGTAATGGACGGCGGAGGCCAGCGTCAGGGCGCCGGCCAGATAAATGAAGAAGGCGAGTACTTCCGACGTCATGTAAGGGACGTGCGCCCGGCGGCAAACCGCGAAGAACAGGGTGGCCACCTGCGCCGCCGTGCACGCCTTGCCCAGCAAGGAAGGACGGAACGGCCGGTAACCCGCCACCAGAGAAATCAGGAGCGCGGTGGCGAGAATCGCCACGTCACGGCTCAGAACGATGATGGTCAGCCACCAGGGCAGCGCGCCGCGGAACGACAGGGTGAGGTAGCCGGTGGTCATGAGGATCTTGTCGGCAATCGGATCCAGCGCCACGCCCAAGTCGCTCTCCTGTTTTAAAAGGCGGGCCACTGTGCCGTCCACTATGTCGGAGATCGCCGCCACCAACAGTACCGCAAGGGCGGCGCGGTAGTGCCGTTCGAGCACCAGGATGGCGAACACCGGCACGAATATCAGGCGTAGAAGGGTGATCTGATTCGACAGTGTGAGAATTCGGCTGGTCATCAGTTGACCGTCTTCCTTTGGGGTCCCGGCGCGCGCCCAAGCGTTAAGCGTCGCTGTACGGCGGGACTTTGGAGCTCGCGTAGCGCGTCGGAGGCAATCCACCTCGCGGCAGGTGAATCAAGGCGGTGAATCTGATGAGCCATGTTTCCCCGCAGGTCGCAGCCAGTTACCGCAAGATGAATCAGAGGGATTCTACACTCACAGGTTGCATGAGGAGGCCGAAGCGACCCTCCTCAAGCGATTGTCCATACTACCACAACAACGAGTGGGCACAGATCGGCAGCGGCAATATGCGCTCGAACCGCGCGGAGTTTCACCTTTAGTGTAGGAGGTAGGAAACCTCGGCCGCAAAATGAAAGTCAGATTCGCGGCACGTCAATACCGAGGTACTCCTGAATGCTCATGCCGACTTTGGCATGAAAGCGCTGTGAGAGCGAAGGGAGGGAGCCGCTGGGCTCATCCACAATGATGCGCTCCAGCCGGTGCATGGGAAAGAAGACGGTGTTCAGGCTGACGCCGGTTTCCTCCTGCTGAGTCACTTGACGGAGGAAATCGTCAAAGGCATCGAGCTCAATTCCCCGCACGGTGACACCCTTCGCCTCAAGCAGTAGAATCTGCCCCCACATTTTCTCCTTGGGTGAGACGAGACTGACAATCACGATGCTGTTGACATCCACGCTTCCTCCCCATCGCCGGCGATCGCTCCGGCTCCTTGAGTGAGAACCCGCACGGTCGCCGACCGCAGATTAGCGCCCGCCGTACCCGAAAGCAATCCTAGCTTAATGTCCATAACCCAACTCACCCGCCTCAATGCGCACGGGCAGGCGGTTCTGGGAAGGGGGCAGCGGGCAGGTGGCATACGGCGTGTACGCACAAGGGGGATTCACCGCCTGGTTGAAATCCAAGACCACCTGACCGTTCTTCGGCAGGTCGGAATAGAGAAATCGCCCGGAGGGATACGTTTCCTTTCCCGCCGTCTGGTCTTTGAAGATGAAGAAAAGAACATCGCCCTCGGTGACCGGATCGAGGCGAAACTGCTGGCCCTTGAGCGAAAACTCCACGTAGCCCGGACTGTCTTCCTGTTCAACGTCGCCGAGAATGTTCGGAATCGCGAGCTTCCTGGGCGGCGTGTAAGGCACGAACTTTGCGGTGACCCGGTACGCCTCTGCCACCGGGAACCAGCGCGTGCCGGTGAACTTTCGCAGCGCCTCGCTGTTTTTGTCCTTCAATCGAATGCCAATTCGGTTGCCGCGCCGGATCACGAACATGGAAAGGCTGCCGAGGCGGAGGACGTCGGGCGATCCTGCCGAGTCGTCAGCGAGCAAAGTGGTGGCCGCCGGCTTGCCGTTCACCGTCACCGCCACCCCCGGAGCGGCATGAAATGTAACGTGACCGCCACGGAAATCGAATGTCCCAACAGTGTCCGGAGCGGAACCCGGCGGCAGCACGAAGGTGTTCGTTCGCCCGGCTCCTACCGAGCTCTCGCCCTCCTTCAGCCAGAAGAGTCCTGCCACCGTCAGCCAGCCGGTGTCCGATCGCAGGCCCTCTTCATGCTGTTGTCGCCACTGCTCGATTTGCGCGCGATAACCGGGCTGCTCAACCGGCAAGATGGCCAGAGAAAGCACGAGAGTCAACATTTGCGAGGGCAACATAATTTAGAACTCCAGCACCATCTTCAGCATCGGTTCGCCCTCTTCAATGCTAGCTCAGGTCACTCTCGCGCGGAGCTTGTCGCGAAGCCGCTGGGCGGCAAGAAACTCGCGCTCTAGTTCACGGTCACGCAGGTGATCTTTGATGAATTCCAGTTTCTGGATCAATGCGTCCAACGCCGATTGGATATTTTCCGAATTCGTGAGACAGATGTCACGCCAAACGGAGTAGGGACTGTCAGCCAGTCGCGTCACATCGCGGAAACCGGTGGCTGCGAGTTGGAGATTCAAATCCAAGTCCCCGCCCTTCTCCTCAATCAGGCTCGCCAGGCCCGACGAAAGGAGCTGGGGGAGATGCGAGAGGTAGGCAACCGAGAGGTCGTGTGCGGCCGGGTCGCTGGTGATCGGACGAGCCCCAATGGCCATCACCAGGGCGCGAAACGCCTGCACGCGTGCGTCATCCATATCTTCCGGCCGAAGGGGAGTCAGCACGTAGCGGGCGTTTGCAAACAACCCCGCGTCGGCGTTTTCCAGTCCCGACCGCTCTTTGCCCGCCATGGGATGGCCGCCCAGGAACAGCGGATTACCCGCGTAGATTTCCGCCGCCTGCTCGCAGATTCGCTGCTTGGTGCTGCCGAGGTCAGTGATAAGTGCGTGGGAAGCAAGGTGCGGATGCAGTCGGCCAAGGTGGTCGATGATCACCGCCACCGGTGTGGCCAGGATGACCAGATCCGCTTCCTGCACGGACGCGATCACGTCGGCAAATGCCTCGTCGATCGCCCCCTCAACCAGAGCCTGTTCGCGGGTCTCCGCGCGCCGGGCATAGCCGACGATGCGCCCCTTGAAACCCGCCTCTTTGAGCGCCAATCCCCACGATCCGCCCAGCAGGCCGAGGCCGACAATCGCTACGCGCCGAAATGTCGATTCCGGAAGGGAGTTTTCCAAGCTACACTTTTCTGCCGACCGCGGGTGCGATGATTCGCAGCTCTTTCATCAGTTGCTCGAACTGCGCGGGGAAGAGAGATTGTGCGCCGTCGCTCAAGGCCTTGTCGGGGTCGCTGTGGACTTCGATCAACAGCCCGTCGGCGCCCGCGGCCAGCGCGGCCCGCGCCATGGGGGCCACCTTGTCTCGCCGCCCCGTTCCGTGCGAAGGGTTGACCACGATGGGCAGGTGCGAGAGTTTCTTGATGACGGGGATGGCGGCGATATCGAGGGTGTTGCGCAAATAGCTGTCGAAGGTGCGAATGCCGCGTTCGCACAGCACCACGTTGTAGTTACCGCCGGCCATGATGTATTCCGCGGAGAGCAGCAGTTCCTCAATGGTGGCGGAGATTCCGCGTTTCAGCAAAATGGGTTTGGGCACCTTGCCGAGTTCGCGCAGCAGGTTGTAATTCTGCATGTTGCGCGCGCCCACCTGAAGCATGTCGACGTAATCCGACATCATCGGGATCTGCGTGTGGTCCATCACCTCAGACACCACGCACAGTTTGTACTTATCCGCCGCTTCGCGCATGAGCTCCAAAGCTTTCTGGCCCATGCCCTGAAAACTATACGGCGACGTCCGCGGTTTAAAGGCTCCGCCTCGCAGGATGCGCGCGCCGCTGGCCGCCACGGATGCGGCGACACAGTCGATCTGCTCCGCGCTTTCCACGCTGCACGGCCCGGCCATCACCACCACTTCGTCGCCACCGATGGTCACGCCGTGGTCCAGTACCACCAGCGTGCCTTCCGGGCGAAAGTGCCGGCTCGCCAGCTTGTACGGTGCGGTGATTCGCAAGACCTCTTCCACGCCCTCCAGCAGCTCGATGTTGCGCGTGTCGAAGTCCACCTTGGCGCCCACCGCGCCCAGCACCGTGTGGCGCGCTCCGGTGGAACGGTGGATATCAAACCCCATATCCATCAATTTATTAATAACATTTTGAATGGAATCTTCGCTTGCGCCTTCTTGCATGACCACGACCATTGGGCATCACTCCTTTCTGGACGTACTGCCCCCATCCATCGAATGTCGTTCCAGCGAGCGGGCCTCGTCAATAATGCGTTCAAAGAGGCGGCGGATGGCGGCATCGTCCAGAGGTCCCTCGTTCGCCTTAACGATGTTGCGCAGGATTTCCGCCTCCCGCTGCGGCTGCCAAGTGGGAAGGTCCAGGGCTTTCTTCAGGTGGCCGATCTCCACTGCGCACTGCGCGCGCTCGTTGAGAAGTCTCACAAGTTGCTGGTCAATCTCGTCGATGCGCTTGCGCCAGCCGGGGAGGTCACTCATGCCGATTGACCCTCCGTCGCGGCTCGCAGACTGCGAACAAACTTCTCAATGGCCGCCGGCCCCCCGCCGGCAAACCGCTCCTCGATGGCGTGCACCACGGCGCTGCCCACCACAGCGGCATCGGCGTGGGACTGCACTTCACGCACCTGCGCGGCGGTGGAGATGCCAAATCCCATGGCGAGCGGAAGCGAGGTGACCCGACGCGCGCGCTCGGTCAACAGGCGCCCGCTGGAGGCGATCTCGCTGCGCTCCCCCGTTACGCCCGTGCGCGAGATGAGATAGAGAAATCCCGAAGAAAGCCGTGCCGCACGCGCCAGGCGCGCATCGGTGGAGGTAGGCGATGCCAGAAATACTGTGTCCACGTTGTGTGCCCGCATGGCTTGAATGTAGCCGTCCGCCTCTTCCACGGCCAAATCCACCACCAGTGCGCCGTCCACTCCCGCCTGCGCGGCACGGGCGGCAAAATTCTCCAGTCCGCATTGCAGGATCGGGTTGAAATAGCTGAAGAGAATAGTGGGCGCTTGCACCACTTTCCGCCAGGCGGGAAATCGCTCCAGGATTTTGCGCAGCGTGGTGCCCGAGCGCAGCGCCCGCTCCGAGGCACGTTGAATGACCGGCCCGTCGGCCAGCGGGTCGGAAAAGGGCACTCCCAACTCGATCACGTCAACGCCCGCCCGGTCGAGCGCCACAAGCAATTCGCCCGTGGCATCCAGATTGGGATCCCCTGCGGTCAGGTAAACCACCAAGCCCTTGGCGTTCTTCGCGCGCAGGTCCTGAAATCGAGCAGCAATGCGAGTTGTGGTTGGCGATGGCATTTTTCAATTCGGAACTTTGGATTTCCGGTTTCGGGCGGCTGCGCCATTCTTTTCGGCACTGCTTGTACCACGGCCTTCCAAGCCGTGCTCGGGCACGGGCAGGATGCCCGTGGCACGAAATTCGTTCGGCGCGCAGAGATTCTGGCGAATGGTATTACCGAGAGCACCGAGACGAATGCCAATCGAAAATCCAAATCGAAAATCTAAAATTACAGGATTCCCGCCGCCTGGAAAATCCCCAAGTCCTTGTCGCCCCGGCCGGAAAGGTTCACCACGATGATGCTCTCGCGCGGCATAGTCGGCGCACGTTTCGCGACCTCGGCGAGCGCGTGTGACGACTCAAGCGCGGGGATAATGCCCTCCACCCGCGCCAGCAAACTGGCAGCTTCCAGCGCCTCCTGGTCACTCACGTGGGTGTATTCCACGCGGCCGCGGCGATGCAGTTCGGCGTGCTCCGGCCCGACCGCGGGGTAATCCAAACCCGCGGAAACTGAATGCGTGTTGGAGATCAAGCCGTCTTCCGTCTGCAATACGTAGGTATACGCGCCGTGCAGGACACCGGGTTTGCCGCCGGCAAAGCGCGCCGCGTGCTCGCCCAGATGGGGGCCACGGCCGCCCGCCTCCACGCCCACCATCTTCACGCCGGCATCGGGAATGAAATCGTAAAACAGGCCGATGGAATTACTGCCTCCGCCCACGCATGCACAGAGCAGATCCGGCAACTTGCCCACGCTCTCCAGCGCCTGGCGCCGCGTCTCCTGGCCGATGATGCGATGAAAATCCCTCACCATCATCGGGTAGGGGTGCGGCCCAAAGCCGACCCCATCAGGTAATGGGTATGGTGGACGTTGGTCACCCAGTCGCGCATGCCCTCATTGATCGCGTCTTTGAGCGTTTTGGTGCCGGAGGAGACGGAAACCACCTTGGCGCCGAGCAGTCGCATGCGAAAGACGTTGGGGGCCTGCCGGGCCATATCGTCCTCGCCCATGTAGACCACGCATTCCATTCCCAGCAGCGCCGCCACGGTAGCAGTGGCCACGCCGTGCTGACCTGCGCCGGTCTCCGCCACCAGGCGCGTTTTCCCCATCCTCTGCGCCAGTAGTCCTTGCCCAATGCAGTTGTTGATCTTGTGCGCGCCCGTGTGCAGCAAATCTTCGCGCTTCAAGTAAATCTGCGCCCCCCCGAAACGCACGGTGAGCCGCTGGGCATGAAACAAGGGCGTGGGCCGGCCGGCAAAGTCTTTCAGCAGCCGCGCCAGTTCCGCGTGAAACGACGGATCGGTCCGCGCCGCTGATAAGCTGCCGCCAAGTTCCTCTACCGGAGCCATCAGGGTCTCCGGCGCGTAGCATCCGCCGAATTCGCCGAAGCGGCCTCGCGCGTCTGGCCAATTCATAGCTTCTGGAATCGTTGACATGTATTTCGCAGTGCCTGTTCGATGGGTAATTTACCCTGCTGCGTCGCTGATGCTCACCGCCGCCCGCCGTTCCCTCGACTTTGCCGGTCAACGAAATCGATGAGTGCGTTTAGCTTGCCGTCCATCTCCGCCAAACTCTCCGTGATGGCGGCCAAGTTCTTTTCGGTACGGCGCACGTCACTTCGCAACGACACGCCGACTCGAGCAAGTTGAGTCACAATTCGATTGTTCCTAGCCAACCCTTGCTCCAGACGGTCCAAACGCTTTTCAGCTTGTGCAAAGCGCTGATCGGCTTTGGCAAACCGGACGTCAAATCGCGCGTCCATCCGCGCTTGGTTTTTCAGTAAGAATTCAATTGTGCGCTCGACGTTCATAAGATTCCCCACTTCCAGTATACCGCTGCGGCTTAACCGAGAATTGCGGCAAAAAACTGCCGCATTTTCTGCCCATCTTTTATCCCCGGCGAAGCTTCCACTCCGGTGGCCACGTTCAACGGCGTATGGCCGGACGGCGCGAATGGCCTTTCCGACGTTTTCCGCGGTTAAGCCCCCGGCCAGAATGATCGTGCCGAAGCGGCTTGCTTCGCGGGCTAGAGCCCAATTGAAGGGTCTTCCGGTGCCTCCCAAAAGATCGGCGTCGTGGGTATCGAGAAGAAATGCGTCGCCGCCGAGTTCGCGTAGCGTGTCGGGCTGGAATCCTTCCCCGACGGCCACGGCACGGATACGGGTGAATTCCGCAAGTGCGCCATCCAACTTGGGAAAACGGGGGCCGTGCAACTGTACAGCGGTCATTCGCGCCGCCCGGGCGAGTTGCGATACGTGTTCGGCATCCGTTTCGTCCGCGAAAATGCCGACCGCCGTCACGAAGGGCGGTAGTTTGGTAATGATGGCCCGCGCGTCTGCCGGACCGATATAGCGCGGCGAATCGGGATAGAAGTTGAATCCCAACGCTGTGGCGCCCAGCTCGACGGCCAATTGCGCGTCTTCCAAACGCGTGATGCCGCAAATCTTGACCCGCGTGGGCATCTTCTCGTGCGTCGAGAAGCGGAACTCGAAGCTGGAGGTCAGAGGCGGCCGCGGACCGACTTCGATCGGACGGGGCCGAACGTCGATGGCTCGCGGCGCCGGCGGCGTCATACTGGGTGCTTCAACGGCCACCGGTGTCCCCGCCGCCTCGGCCAGCAACTTCTGCAACGCCTGGCCGGGGTTTTGTTGCGTCATCAAGCGTTCGCCAATCAGCACCGCGTGGAAACCCGCTTCCCGCATGCGTTGAAGGTCCGCGGGAGTCTTGATGCCGCTTTCGCTCACCGCGATGCAGTCCGGCGGTAACTTGGTGCGCAAACGGAACGACGTTTCCAGGTTCACTTCCAAAGTCTTGAGGTCACGATTGTTGACGCCGATGATCTGCGCCCCGGCATCCACAGCGCGTTTCAGTTCGTCTTCGGTGTGAACCTCCACCAGCGCCGCGATCCGCAGATGCTTGCTCAGGTCCAGCAGGCTGCGCAGGGCCGCGTCCTCGAGCGCCGCTACGATGAGTAACAGCGCATCGGCGCCCGCGGCCACCGATTCGTACACCTGGTAGCGATCAATGATGAAATCCTTGCGCAGGACAGGAAGTTGCACGGCCTGCCGCACTTCCGTCATGTCCTGGAGGGAACCAAGAAAATGATGCTCTTCCGTCAGCACGGAGAGCGCGGCCGCACCGCCCGCCACATATCCCTCGGCAATTTCGCGGCGGCGATAATGCTGCCTCAGCAGCCCGCGCGAAGGTGAGGCGCGCTTGAGCTCCGCGATCACGCGCACGACACCTGGCGCGCCCGAGACCTCAGCCGGCTTGAGCGCCGCGGCAAAGTCCCGGCGTTCCTCCCGCGCTTCAGCCGTTTTCTGCACGCGATCCAGCGGCACGGCGCGGCGCGTTTCTTCCAGCGTTTGCCAGCGCGTGGCGATGATATCGTCCAGCACGGTTTTTCCCGGCTCGTCCGACATGCGGGTCAAACTCCCCAGTTTAAGGTAACCATGACTGCGAGTGGCAACCTGTCAATGTATGCCGCAGTTAAATGCAAAGTCAAGAATAGCTTGGGCCGGGTGAAGTGCTAATTTGAGTGTGGCGCCGGAGGGACGGCAGGTGGGATATCAATCTCTTAAGTGGGAGGGTCGGTCAGGCAGGTTGGGAGCAACGGGCGGAAGGCCGCAGAGGAGCGTACACTACCCGCGCCTCTGCGTCGTTACCGCTTTCGTCGTCACTGCAAAAATCCCCAGTGCGATCTTACATCTACGAACCACCACCAATGAGCAAAATCGACCGGTGTTCGCCGCCGAAACGCAATTCTTGCAGTTGTTGCTTCTTGTTCTTCTCGCCAAAGCGCGCCTGGCTGCAGGTGTTCTTTTCCGGCTTTTCAACGATTTTGCAACCGGACGTGGCCACGACCTTGTCGCCCTGTTTGAATGTCACTTGTTGAGATGTCTCGTTCACGTCAACCTGGTACTTGCCGGCTTTCAGTTCCTGCCCGCTGGGCAGCACTGAATCGGTGGGGATATTGATTGACTTCGCTTTCTCTGCCAACGCGGCCCCCGTCACCAATAACAGGGCGCCCGCCAGAAAAAGCAAGACTTTGATGGTTTTCCTCGACATGGGATGCCTCCTCACAACTGGCCAGCCACTGGTGCCTTCAGCCCTGCGGACATTGTGCAGCTCCCATACCGCAAGTGCTGGGCGAACTCTCCGGCCACGCCGGTGTGGCTTGGGCCATGGTGGTCAAAGCATCCCGCGTGCCAAGACAGCATTAGAGGAGTACGGTACAGACTAGATATATCTTCCTTGTATTCTGTTACTAAGAGGCTAAAGTGGGCTGGGGCGGAAAAAAAGTCACGTTTGAAAACGACACAGATTAGTTTTCACATAGTGAGAAAATCCGCAGTTACGGCGATATTCAAGCCGAGAGATGTCTAATCGCAAGAATGGACATGCGGAACTGTTGACAAATCCAGTGTCAAACGTGGGAACGTAGCAATACACCATGTGGCGACGGTTATGCGCGACGAAATAATCGTCTACAATATCGGCCAAGCACTGTCATCGTTGATCGTTCGTGAAAGGGATGTCTATGGAAAAACTAACGCGTCGAGAATTTCTCGCCACCGGATCGGCGGCCACAGCCGGAAGTTTGGCGACAGGCGGAACCGCGTCGCGGCCTTCGCCTTCCGCCGACGTTCGCCCGCCCAACATTCTGCTGATCATGTCGGACCAGCACACCCGGCAAGCGCGCTGGGGGCAGCGGGCAACCCGGTGGCGCACACGCCGAACCTCGACGCCCTGGCGCGCAGCGGCGTGCGTTTTGACCACGCCTATTGCACCTTTCCTGTTTGCGTTTCATCGCGAGCGTCTCTGCTTACCGGCTTATACACGCATCACCACCGGGCCTACGACAACAGCCGCCCTCTTAACTTCAACATCCAAACCCTCGCCCACTATC
This sequence comes from uncultured Acidobacteriota bacterium, assembly GCA_963719115.1. Lineage (GTDB taxonomy): Bacteria > Acidobacteriota > Terriglobia > UBA7540 > UBA7540 > Bog-366. The sequence continues at coordinate 26,622 of CAVRBF010000041.1, forward strand.
TGGAACGCGCCGGGTATATGAGCGCCGCCATCGGCAAGATGCATTTCGTGGACGCGCAAACTCACGGATTCGATTACCGGCTGGATTTTAACGACTGGTATCAGTACCTCGGCCCCAAGACCAAATTGCGGGCGGAAGAAATCATTGATCCCAACTCCGGGTCGGGGCTTCCCCAAATCAACGACTTGTGGCGGGAGTCAGGCGACCCTTGGACGGGAACCATCGAGCGCGACGACCGGCAGGGCTATACGTCGGTGGGCCGCATTTCCGCGTTGGCAGAAGAGGACCACTTTGAATCCTTCGTCGCGCGTGAGTCCATTCGCTTCCTGCGCGATCATGGCAAGCAGCGGCCGTTTTTCCTTGTGAGTTCGTTCCTGAAGCCGCACGATCCCTTCACGCCGGCGGAACGCTTCGCCAAGATGTTTCGCGACATCGACATGAAGCTGCCCGAGACTTGGGGAAAAGTGGACCTGGCCACCGTGCCGCAGTGGGTCAGGCGCCGGATCGAATATGACTGGGCCTGCCCTGAGTTGCGTTTCCCGGAGGTCGCCCGGCAGCACATCGCCCTGTACTACGCCAATCTGGCTCAAATGGACGATTGCGTTGGCAGGCTCCTGGGCACGCTCACCGAACTCGGCTTGGACGAGAACACCATCGTCCTCTACACGTCGGACCACGGAGAAATGCTCGGTGAACACGGACTGTGGCAGAAGATGGTGCTCTATGAGCCGTCCGTTGGCGTGCCGCTGCTGTTCCGCGCTCCTGGCGTGACTCCTGCCGGCGCGCGCTGCGCCACTCCCGTCAGCCTTGTGCAGATGGTCCCCACCCTGCTCGAACTATGCGGCGTTCAGAATCCCTCCGGGCTGGATGGTGAGAGCATTGCCCGCCTGCTGCGTGAACCCGCCGCCGAGATTCCCAGTACCGTGTTTGCGGAAATAAACTTGCGGACCAGACACCCGAGCGCCATGATTCGTCAGGGCCGCTACAAATACTGCTACTCCGTGGATGACTTGGACGAACTGTTTGACCTTCAGGATGATCCTTCGGAAATGAAAAACCTCGCCGCGGTCCCGGCCTTTCGCCAGAAGCGCGACGAAATGAATCAGCAACTATTCGCGTGGCACCGGCCCGACAGCGAGATTGCGTAGTGCCGCAGATTCATTCGCGTCAATTCGAACGAACTCTGGCGTTGGTCCGGCGCAGGCGGTCGGCAACGACCTTCATCACAGCCAGGGCGAAGAACGGCGTCTCCGTCACCATAAACTCGAATCTTCGTCGATCGACGGCCACCAACTTGCAGTCGGTCTTCGCCACTGCGGTGGCGCTGCGCGGTTCGTCATCGATCAACGCCAGCTCCCCGAAGATCGAACCGGGGCCGACGACTTCCAGCGACGTCGCGCCATCCAGGATTTCCACCTCTCCTTCGTTGACGATATACATGGAGTCGCCCGGATCTCCCGCCTTGAACACAGACTGGCCGGCGGCGAAACTCTTGGATTCCTTATTCTTGAATAGGTTGATGAACAAGCTGGTGTTGGACATGCGTCTCTTTCACCCTTTCTGACTGGAGTCGGAGTCTTGAACAAGCCGCGGGGGGCATTATACATCAGGTTAGCTTCCATCGCCGGGCATGCTCGTGCCGTCTTGATTCAGGCGTAGCGCCATCCCCGCAGTTCCGCCCCTTCGCATTCCCGCGGGTTGTCTCTGCAGGGCGAACACGGTAGCATTGCCTTTCACCAACCACACGGTACCAGGAGGTTGCAATGAGCGAAACGTCTGACGATCTAAAGCGAGCCCCCTTGACCGCTTTGACGGAAGAGGAGCGCATGTTCCAGGCGATGGCTCGGGAATTCGCCGCGAACGAAATTCGGCCGCACGTGGAAGAGATGGATCGCGAGGGCGTATTCAATCACGCGCTGCTGGATCAGATCTTCGCCCAGGGCTTTATGGGGATCGATGTCCCCGAAGATTACGGGGGCAGTGGCGGCTCTTTTTTCCTGGCGATTCTGGCCATCGAAGAGTTCTCGCGCGTCAACGCGTCCGTGGGCGTGGTGGTTGACGTTCAAAATACCCTGGTGAACAACGCTCTGAAGAAGTGGGGAAGCGATGCACAGAGGCAGAAGTACCTTCCCCGCCTGGTGCGCGACACGCTGGGCGCCTACGCGCTTTCCGAAGCCGGTTCCGGCAGCGATGCTTTTGCCCTGGCCACGCGCGCCCGCGAGGAGGGCGATGATTTTGTTCTCAATGGCCGCAAGCTTTGGATCACCAACGCCAAGGAGGCCGGACTCTTCATTCTTTTTGCCAACGTGAATCCGGAGGCAGGCTATCGCGGCATCACGGCCTTCCTGATTGAGCCCGGCACGCCCGGCTTCACCGTCGGCAAGAAAGAGGACAAGCTCGGCATCCGCGCATCTTCCACCTGCGAACTCATGCTGGAAGACTGCCGCGTGCGCAAGGAGAACGTGCTGGGTGAAATCGGCAAGGGGTACAAGGTGGCGATTGAAACCCTGAACGAAGGCCGCATCGGCATCGCCGCACAGATGGTGGGCGTGGCGCGCGGCGCGCTGGAAAGTGCGCTCAGCTACGCGCAGGAGCGCAAACAGTTCGGCAAACCCATCGCGGAGTTCCAGGCCATACAGTTCCAACTGGCCCGGCTTGCCACGGAGGTGGAGGCCGCACGCCTGATGGCCTATAACGCCGCGCGACTGAAAGACGCCGGCCTTCCGTTTCTGAAGGAAGCCGCCATGGCCAAGTACTTCACTTCGGATGTGGCGGAGCGCGTGGCCTCAGAGTGCGTGGAAGTTTACGGCGGCTACGGATTCACCCGCGATTATCCGGCGGAGAAGTTCCTGCGCGACGCGAAGATTGGAAAGATTTATGAGGGCACGTCGTTCATGCAGCTTCAGACCATCGCGAAATTAATCCTCGGAAAGTGATGCCATCTCACCGCCGAGGCGCGGAGACGCAGAGAGAAAAACCATTGGGGAGCGGCTCAGCGCCTCGGCGGTGAGCAGGTTGCCAAAGGTAGTGCCGCGCGCGACTTAAGTCCTTGTGTCCGGATCGTTGGGATTGTAGCCTTAAGGCTGAGCGGATTCTGGCGGGGTTGCGCTCATCGGCCGCGGCTCATGTATTTGGGCCCCCTCCTGCGGTCATGTGGGGTAGTAATATGGACTGGAAGGACTTTTTCCGGCGGATCTTTCTTCTTGACCTGATCAAAGGCCTGCGGCTGACTTTCTCCTATCAGCGCCCGGATGCCACTTACACGGAGCAGTATCCTCTTGAGCGGCCACCCGTAGCGGAGCGATATCGGGGCGCGCCACGTTTGAATAATCATCCCGAATCGGGCGAGACGCTCTGCATCGCCTGCAACCTCTGCGCAATTGCCTGTCCGGAAAACCTGATTGTAGTGGGATGGGCCCGAACGGAGGACCGCAAAAAGCGGCTGACCACTTTTACTTACGACCTCTCGCGCTGTATGTTCTGCGGACTCTGCGAAGACGCCTGTCCGGTGGACGCACTGGAGTTGACGCAGGACTTCGAGATCGCCAGCTACACGCGCGAGGGCATGATCTGGGATCGCCAAGCGCTGGAGGAAGGGCCGAAACCCGCTCGCTACACCCGCTAGAAGACCCCAACGAAAGCAGATGCGGCACCTGGCGGGAGCAAATTGTCTTGCCCGCCTTGCTTGGGTAGAGAGTCCTCACCCTTTGTCGTCACCACCAGGCAACGAGCACCGCAGTGGACTGACCGCGGGCCGCTCGCGCGACCCGCGGCGGTGGAACACTTATTTCTTCTTTGGAGGCACAACAGCGTCCTTGAACGCTTTGGCCAAACGGAACTTCACGACGGTCTTGGCTGGGATCTTGATCGGTTCGCCGGTTTGTGGGTTGCGGCCCATACGCGCCTTGCGCGCCGCCTTCACGGCTTTACCTAAGCCAGGAATAACAAATTGGCCCGAGCTCTTCGCCTCTTTGGTAGCGAGTGCAACGAGTTCTGCCAACACACCCGCCGCCGCCTTCTTCTGGATCCCTGCAGTCTCTGCAAGGTGTGATACAACCTGGGACTTGGTCATGACTTTCGCCATTTGCTGCTCCTCTCCTCACTCTTGGTTTTGTTTTGAAATGAGACCATGCCGTGATTACCGGGCCTCAATGTAGTCAATTACAATCTGGCTGTCAAGTGATTTTAAGGGCAAAACTCCCCAAAAAGCCAGAAAAAATGCACCTCCCGTGGTGGCCCTGCCCGGATACTCCGCCAAATTCGCGGGTGGCGGTTGCAAACCCTCGGGCGTTTGGCTATATTCGCTACAGGAGGCCTCAATGCCGCTCTTTGAATTCAAGTGCCGGGAATGTGGGACGAAGTTTGAAAAAATCGTGCCCTCTTCCAGCACCCTGGTGGCTTGCAAGAATTGCGAAAGCCCCAAGGTGGAGAAACTCCTGTCGGTATTTGCCGTGGGAGCGTCGGCGCGCTCTTCCGCCTCGCTTGAGTCTGGACCCTGCGGAGCGTGTGGCGCGGCCCAGCGCGGAATGTGCGGGATGGAGAATTAGGTGTCAGGTATCAGGGGCCAGGTGTCAGCTTCAAAACTCGAAACTCAAGATTCGAAACTCGACGTGCCCGGCGAATTTCGAGTTTCGAATTTCGAGTTTCGCTCAGCCCTGAAACCTGGCACCTGATACCTGACACCTATACTCATGAACGATTCGCCCATCCCCCATCTGCGGCTGGGAACCTCCAGTTGGTCGAGCGAGGACTGGGTGGGGCCGTTTTATCCGCCCGGGACGGCGCCCGCCGACTATCTCAGCGCCTACGCGCAGCACTTTGACACGGTCGAAATCGATTCCACTTATTACCGCATTCCCTCCGAATCGATGGTGCGGAACTGGCGCGCTCGCACGCCCGAGGGGTTCACCTTCGCGGCGAAGTTTCCCCAGGTGATCACCCACGAAAAGGTTTTGCAGGATTGCGGCGAAGACGTGGCCAGCTTTCTGCGCGCGATGAGCCTGCTGGAGGACCGCCTGGGCCCGCTGCTGCTGCAATTTCCCTACTTCAACAAGAAGGCCTTTGCGCGTCCGGAGGATTTTCTCGCGCGCCTCATTCCTTTTCTCGATCAACTCCCCAGCGGTTTTCGCTACGCGCTGGAGGTCCGCAACAAGTACTGGGTCAGCCCCCAATTGCTGGATGCCCTGCGGAAAAAGCGCGTGGCCTTCGCCTTGATCGATCATCCGTGGATGACTCCCATCTCCCAACTGGTGAAGAAACTTGACGTTATCACGGCGGACTTCGCTTATGTTCGCTGGCTCGGCGACCGCAAGGGCATCGAGGAGAAGACCCAGCACTGGGACCGCATCATCATTGACCGGGAAGAGGAGATGCGAATCTGGATCGCCGTCATCCGCGGCCTTCTCAAGCGTGGCGTGAATGTGATGGGCTTCTTTAACAATCATTACGCGGGCTTCGGCCCCGGCTCCATCGCGCTGTTCCGCAAGATCTGGGAGAGCATGAAGGAAGTATGAAGTATGAAGGTTGAAGGATGAATGCGGCGTCAGGAGCCGCAGCGATCGGCCCCAATTTGGGCACCCCCCCAAAAAGACTGTCCTTAGCTTAACGACTCAAGCCCAAAAAAGACTTGACATGCCGTTCTGGTAAACATACGATGCACACCAGTCGTCTATACAACCAGAGGATACATTGAACCCCTTCAGCATCGATCGCAGCAGCGTCGTGCCGCTCTATTTCCAGATTCGCGAGAACCTGCTGGCAGAAATTCGGTCGGGACGTTTGAAGGCGGGCGATCCCCTGGTTTCTGAACAGCAACTGGCGACGCAACTGGGAGTTAGCCGCATGACCGCGCGCCAGGCGGTGCAGTCGCTTTGCAGCCTGGGCGTGGCTTACCGCCAGCAGGGCAAAGGTACGTTTGTATCCAAAATCAAATTTGAAATTAATTTCCGCCACGTCCAGTCCTTTACGGAACAGATGAGCGCCCTGGGCTTTTCGGTGAGATCCAAGGTCCTGGCGATCGGCGTAGTCCCCGCGCCGGCGGAGGTTGCCGAGGCCCTGCGCGTGCCCGCCCAATCGGAAGTCGTCCGCCTCCAGCGTCTGCGCCTGGCCGAGACCGTCCCCATGGCGATTGAAGTTAGTCACCTGCCCCGGCGCCTGTGCCCCGATCTGGTCGATCATTTCAAGGCGTCGGACTCCCTCTACGAGACATTGGGCAGGCGCTACGGCATTCGCATTCAAGTGGCGGACGAGACGATCGAGGGGGGATTGGCCGGAAAGGAAGATGCCCGGTTGCTGCGGGTGCGCAAAGGCAGCCCGCTCTTTCTGTTTACGCGCGTAACCTACACGACCGACGGCCAACCCGTCGAGTTCGTACAGAGCCGGTATCGCGCGGACCGCTATAAGATCGTCAACCGGCTCATTCGACCCAGCGCTTAACCACGCTGGCCTTAGCATTGCGGTAGTCGAAGTTAAGTTTCCAAAGCTCGAGGCCCGGCTCGATAATTCCTTCCCGGGAACCCGGTTATTGACGGTGGGACTTTGCTTCTTGTGCAGGCTGTACCTCTGTGCGTCGGAAAAATCTGGGGGTAATTGCAAACAAGGAGGGTCTTTATATGAAGTGCAAGGATCTAGAATCAAAGAAAGGTAACAGGTCATGGACGCTGCCGCCGACGATGGTGGGTCGTAAGTATCTCCGGCGGTGCCTGTTCTTTGCGATCACCCTGATGGCCGCCGGATTGTTCGTCGGCATGAATGCGCGAGCGCAGACGACCACCGGCTCGATATCCGGCACCGTGAAGGATCCCAGCGGCGCGGTCATTCCCAACGCCAAGGTCACGCTGCGGGATACGGACAAGAACGCGGACGTCCGCAAGGCGACGACCAACAGCACCGGCGATTTCGCGTTTGTGGAGCTTCCCGTTAGTCACTACGCTTTCACCGTGGAAGCCTCAGGATTTCAGAAGTTCGTACAGGGAAGCATTATCCTCAACGTCAACGACAAGTTGACGTTCATCGCCACCCTGGTGGTGGGCACCGCCTCACAAGTGATAAGAGTGGAAGCCGCTCCCCTTCAGGTCAACACGGAGAATGCCGTTGCGGTCGGCGTCGTGACCGGTACGCAAGTGCGTGAGCTGACCATGAACAACCGCGTTTGGGAACAGCTCATGACGCTGGTACCGGGCGTTAGCGACAGCAACAGCACGGATCAATACTATGTCGGCGCCACCAATCCCTTCGGCGGTTCCGCCACCAACACCGTCGGTTTTCAGATCAACGGCGGCCGGCGCGAGGAGACGAATTTCCAGGTTGACGGCATGGACAATGAGGACCGGGGCAGCAACTTGACACTGCTCTCCTTCCCCAGCGTGGATGCCATCTCCGAGTTCCGCATCGTACGCGGCGTTTATGACCCCGAGTTGGGCCGTTCCGGAGGCGCACAGGTAAACGTGGTCACCCGGTCTGGGACCAGCAACCTGCATGGCGGGGTTTACGAATTCGCGCGCAATAACATTTTGAACGCCAACCAATGGTATAACAACGCCACCCACGTCAACCGGCCCATCCTGCGGTACAACGACTTTGGTGGCACCGTGGGCGGCCCCGTTTACATTCCCCACGTGTACGAGCAGCGCAATAAGACCTTCTTCTTTGTTTCCGAAGAAGCACGCCGCGTCATCAACTACTCGCCGGCTTCGGCCACGGGCGTGCCAAGTGCCAGCATGTTGACGGGAACCTTCCCGGATGTCGTGTGCACCAATTGGGCCAACACCAGCGGCGTGCCCGGAGCCTGCCTATCCTACGGGAAGCAAATTGCGAGTATCAATCCCGTCGCCGCGGCCTACATCAAGGACATTTACAACAAGTTCCCGGCCGTGAACGCCGGCACCGCCAGCACCCCCAGCATCGCTTCGAACCTGGTGGGCATCTACAACTTCCACGAAGACATGGTGAAGATCGACCATAGCATCGGCAACAAATTGACCATCAACGGCAAGTACTTGCACGACACCATCCCCACCGTTGAACCCGGCGGCTTGTTTACCGGTTACACCGTCAATGGTATTGCCACCACCTCCACCAACTCGCCCGGACACGAATACAACCTCCACGCCACATTCACGGCGTCGCCCACGTTGCTGGTGGATGGCGGTTACGGCTATTCCTATGGTGCAATCTTGAGCCAGGAGATTGGCCTTGACAGCGCCGCCAAATCTCCCGATGTCGGATCGGCCATCGACCCGCTGATGCCGTTCCCCGCGCTCCTTGGCCGCGTGCCTACGCTCAGTCTTACCGGCGGCACGGGGGTTTCCGGTTACGGCCCGTATAACGACTACAACCGGAACCAGACGGCGTTCATCAATCTCTCCAAGGTAATCGGCGCCCACACGCTGAGATTTGGGGCCATTGGCTACCACTACAACAAGCACGAAAACCTTTTGAGCGGTTCGCCCAACGGCTCCTTTAGCTTCATCAACACCAATGGACCGTCCGCCTCCACGTCCGGAGGCACGGTGTGCGGAAGCGCCCCCAACGCCTGCGGCAGCACCTTCGAACAATCCTGGGCCAATTTCCTGCTGGGCAACGACAGCAGTTTCGCCCAGGCCTCGCTCGACGTCACGGCCAACGTCTTTGACAACCAGATCGAATACTACGGCCAGGACACCTGGCGCGTTCGGCCCAACCTCACCATCACTTACGGCCTTCGCCATTCCTTTTTCCGCGAGCCCACCGACGGCAGCGGCACGGGCGGCACCAGCCGGCTGATCAACTTTGATCCCGCCTTGTACGATCCGAAAAAGGCGCCGTGCGTTCTCCCCAACGGCAACCTGGATGTGATCCTGGTGAATGGCCTTCCCACCAGCAGCGTATGCAACCCCAACTACACGCCGCTGAACGGGTTCATTTATGTGAACCCGCCCACGTACAACGGGTTTACGGGAATGAAATCGCCCTTCGGCAGCAAGGTCGGCAGCGAATTTGACCGCGCCATTGCTCCGCGTTTCGGCATCGCCTGGGATCCCACGGGCAAAGGCCGCACCTCCGTCCGGGCGGGCTACGGCATGTTCTACGACAACGGGTTGGAATTCGGGAATCCCGAACTCAACGTGGCCTTGAACCCCGGCTTCCTCACTAACTTGACCTTCAACAACACCACGTTTGCGAGCCCCACGGGATCAACCACCACCACCAACCCCGCGGTGGGCTCCGGCGCGGCTGCCATCAACGATCGCATGCCGATCAATTACAAGTCCCCCTACATGCAGCAGTGGAGCGTGGATGTCCAGATGCAGGTTCAGACGTCCTGGTTGTTTGATATCGGTTACTACGGCAACGCCGGAACGCATCTGCCCGGCTTTATCGATACCAATGCTCCCGTACCCGGCGCGTGGCAGGCATGCACCGTCGCCCCGTACTGCGCCAGCGGACCGAATACCGTCCAAATCACCGGCGCGGCCAGTGGCACCGGCGCGGGAGGCGCCGCTTGCAACGGCAAGCCCTGCGTGACCTCGAGCAACACCACCCTGCTCAATGCAGTGCGGCCCTATATCGGGTATGCGGGCGCCTACGATTTCGAAGACATCTACACCTCCAATTACAACTCTTTGCAGATGCAGGTGCAAAAGAAGCTTTCCGGCAACGCGTCGGTCAACATCGCCTACACCTTCTCGCACGGTCTCACCACCTATCAGGCTGACCGTAGCACCGGAGGCGTCATGCCGCAGAGCTATAACGATATCGCCGCAAACTACGGTCCTAACATCGCCGACCGCCGCCATGTACTCTCCATCAACTTCGTGTGGGATCTTCCCTGGATGCGCTCCCAGAAGGGACCGCTCGGTCATTTGCTGGGTGGCTGGGAATTCAGCGGCGTCCAAACTGCCCAGACGGGTCTGCCCCTCACACCGATACTCTCTAGCGCCGGTTTTGTTGACACGGCCGGCGTAGGTTGCCTGGGTACAACTCCCTGCTCGCTTCGCCCCGATCTGGTGGGCAACCCCAACTGGGGCCCACACCAGTCCAACCTGATATCGTCCGGCGAGTGGTTCAACCCCAACGCTTACCAGTGCTACGGAACGAACAAGTATTGCGTTCCCTATACAGGACAGTCCGGCATCGGAGATTCCTCTCCCGGAACCGCGCGCGGCCCCGGCTTCTGGCGTACCGATCTGGGGTTATTCAAGAACATCAAATTCACCGAACGTCTGACCGGCCAGTTTCGGCTGGAAACCTTCAATACCTTCAACCATGTCAACCCCATCCAACCCGGCACAGGCGGTTCTTCGCTCCTACTCAGCAGCGCCGTCTACGACGAAGTCTTGTTGGCCCGCGACCCACGGCTGATCCAACTTGGAATGAAGTTGAACTTCTAGGTACACCTCCCGGGGCGTCCGCCACGCGGCGGACGCCCCGCCCTTTTTCTCGCGAAAGCTCGTAACAAGATCACAAAGGGCAGCGCCTTGCCGCATGAATCTTCTGTCCGTGTTCTCTCGGCGCCTGTCCCGATATAATCAAATGTCTCCGGTGGCAGAGGCGGACGAATGCCTGGGCTGCCCGGTGTTGAACGTCAATCTGTGCAGAGCGACGTAAGCTGTAGCGTCGATCTCCGATCGACGCCCCAAGGGTTTGGGCCGCAGGGCGATCAACGACGACGGTCGGCGAGCGCAGCGCGGAGTTTCTACATTTGAAGAGACGGTTTTTTGTCGCCGTTCGCAGTAATCGCAGTGTCGATGCACACTCGTGGCGCTGTCATCCTGAGCCCGCACTTCAGGGCGAAGGACCTCCGTATTTCGTCTTACCCAAGGGCGCCGCGGGAACGCGGCGTGCGAGAACCGAACGCCCGGCGCCCTGCTTCCTACGTGCAATGAAAAGGGTCCTTCGCCCTGAAGTGCGGGCTCAGGATGACAGCTAGAATATTGGGTGGCGCAAATTTGAGATGGTGGCAGGTTCAAGGAAAGCAGCGTTTGCGCGTTCCCCAGTCCAAAATGTGGAAAGTCCAAACGGCGGTCGGAGACCGCCGCTACAGCGGAATGCGTGAGCGATTGCGCGGTTGTGTATGGCTGGAGGTATGAATGCCGAGGGTTGAGATCAGGCCGCTCGAGAACGTCGATGAGTGCCGTCAGTGCGAAGTGGTGCAGGAGCATGTTTGGGGCGCGCCCGTGGCCACGCGCGAACTTATGACCGCGGTGCGCAAGTATGGGGGCGCAGTGATCGGCTCCCTGGTCAACGGCAAGGTGGTGGGCTTCATCTTTGCGTTTCTGGCGGAATACCACGGCCGCCTGGTCCACTGGTCGCATCTGATGGCCGTGGAAGCGAAGTATCGCGACCAGGGATTGGGCTTCAAGATGAAACTGGAGCACCGGCAAATGGCCCTGGAGCGCGGAATCAAATCCATCTGCTGGACGTTCGATCCGCTGCAAAGCCGTAACGCCCGCTTGAATATTTCGCGCCTGGGAGTGACCCCGGAAGAGTACGTGCCGGATTGCTACGGGCGCTTCCCCAGCCTGTTGGAACGCGGACTGCCCAGCGATCGCTGGGTGGTGAACTGGCGCCTGGCCACGGCGCGGGTGGAAAAACGCTTGCGCGGGGAACAGCCGGCCTTCCCTTCCGGACTGCCCCGTGTCAATGAGACGCGTCCGACCAGGCAGGGATTTCCCCAGAACCGTACCATTCATCTGGACCTCACCAGCCGCCGCCTGCTGGTGGAGACTCCCGCGCGAACGGAAGCCATGCGCTTGCAGGCCCTGCCCCTGGCCCGCCGCTGGCGCATGGAAGCACGCCAGATTTTTCAAACCTATCTCGCCAAGGGATATCGCGTCGAGGACTTCTTCCCACCCCAATCCGCCACTGAGGAGCGCTGCTTCTACCTGCTGCGGCGTGAGGCACAGTAGGCACAAGGCTGCAAAACTCGCTGCGGACTGGTCGCCGCGATTGTGGTAAATTAGGGCGACTGTCGGTCCGGGTGACTAACATGATCCGCCGCTGCCCCAAATGCGGTAGCACCGATGTTTGGCGGTCCCATTCACGAGGATTGGGCGACAAGCTGATGCGTCTCTTTTTTCTTCGCCTTTACCGCTGCCACGTCTGCAATCTGCGGTTCCTTAGCTCGGTGTTCGCGAAACGGGCGCCTGACGGGGTTGCTTAGCCCCGTCGTTCACGCTCCGGTTCGAACTCGCGCGGCCATGCAGGGGAAAGGACCCCTCACCCGCCCCAAGGGATCGGGTCGGCCTCTCCCCTCGGGAGCGGCTGTTCGTCCTTTGTCGGGCGCGATCGGGTGCGAGGAAGCAGCAATGGCCTGGCCCTTCGGAGAGGCTAAGAATCGATTTGGGGAGCGCCAGCGCCCTGAGGAAAACAACCTCTCCCAGGGGAGAGGTCAACCGTCTCCTGACGGGCGGGTGAGGGGTCACTTCTTCGCCTTCTCCACCGCGAGAGGCTGTCCGCGTGTCCTGTCCGCACTCGTGCCCTTTTGCCAAGGTTGTAGGTTTTCTATGGTAGCCTCACATTTTTATTGACAGAAGCCTAGATGTGTGCGTATACTGTGTAAGAGGGCACGGTGCGCACAGGGAAGCACCAGCGCGCCCACCCCCGGAACGACGCATGCCGCCTCACCGCCGCACCATCCCGCCCCTGGAAACTCTTCTCCCGGCTCCTGGAAGCTTTGAATCTAGCCTATGCAGGGGGAGCGGCGGCAGGCTTAAAAGGGGACGGTCTGTCGCCTTTCCGGGCCGGGGAAGGGCATGAAAATAAAAATAAGTACGACCGAAGCCGCTATATCCATGAAAACACAGAAGACATGGACAATCTGCCCGCAAAATAAGCGACCATTTGCTCCAATTGAACGCTACTTGCGTGACATTTTATGCCGATGGCGAGCCCAATTACCGCAGCAAGCAGGGATCCCCACGGATTCTGCGACTGGGTTGCGGCGTCTCGCGAAGTGGTAGGTTGCGGTCGTCCGCAGGCCATTTGGCCTGGCTGTAGGCCACGACGCCGGAAGCCAATCTGCGCGGCGGCGGAGAAACTCGTAGCGGCGGGTTTACCCCGCCACCCCAGCGTTGCCACGCTGGGGTTGTGGTCCGTCGGTCGCGGACCCGTCCACTGACGGGCTGACGGATAAAGTCGCCGTTAAGTTCGGCGCCACAGGCTGCGTTGCCGGTGGCACCGATGGCGACATGTCGCGTGGTACCTCAGCCTTGAGGGTGGAGGCGGCGTTCGGCCGCCGGGGGTGGCGAGGTAAACTCGCCGCTACGAAGTCAAAATGAGATGCAACAGCCTGCGGCGTCAACTTGACTTAATTCCATGGCGCAAGTTATCTTAGTAGCTCGACTTAATTGCAGGAAATCCAAGCGGGGAGCATTGCGCCTTGAAACGTACTTATCAACCGAATCGGCGGCGCCGGGCAAAAACGCACGGCTTTCGCATTCGCATGAGAACTCCGGGGGGGCGCAATGTTATACGGCGCCGCCGTCAGAAGGGCCGTCATCGCTTAACTCCTTAAAGAGCTCGTTTGACCTCTCAAGCTTTCCCCAAGACTTTTCGGCTGCTACGCCGAAGCGAGTTTCGGCGGGTTTACGACGAAGGGCAGCGCCGCAGCGCCTCACTATGCACGGTCTTTCTCCGGCCCAACGGGTTACCACACTCACGATTGGGAATCACTACGCCGGTGCGCCTGGGAAATGCCGTGGTCCGCAATCGCCTGCGGCGGCGCGTGCGGGAGGTCTTCCGGCTGAATCGCACCGTTATTCCCGGCGGCTGGGACATTCTGGTGAACCCGCGCCCGCAAGTGGGGAAGGCATCCTTCCTGTCGCTCCAGCGCGAACTGTTGCGGGTGTTTCCGCAGCAACCCCCGCCGCCTCCGCGGCCAGCCGGTTCGTGAAGCTTCTGTTGTTGGGTTCGATCCGCTTTTATCAGGCCTGTCTGTCTCCCCACCTGCCGATGGGTTGCCGGTTTCAGCCGTCCTGCTCGGCCTATGCTTTTGAAGCGGTGCAGCAGTGGGGAGCTTGGAGGGGTGGATGGCTGGCCGTTCGCCGCCTGCTTCGTTGCCGGCCGTTTGGCAAGTTCGGGTTTGATCCTGTACCGCAAAGAAGGGGACTAGGGACTGGGGGCTAGGGGCTGGAGCCCCGGCTGGGTTTGGCCCAGCGCTCCGTCCCTGGCACCTTAAGTTTGGAATTGCCCGTGGAACTCAATCAAGAAAAACGCGTAATGCTGGCCTTCGCGCTATCGATCGTGATGCTGGTGCTGTATCGCATCTACTTCATCAAGGAACCGCCGCCGGAGACGAAGAAGGCCACTCCGGTTGCGGCGGCCACGGCTGCCCCCGGCGCGCTGAGTGCTCCGAAAGTGGCTCCGGCGGCCGTTCCCGCTCCTGTTCCTGCTCCTGCGCCGCTGGCGGCCGTTAAGGGCGCGAAAGCCGAAGAGTTTGTCGTCGAGGGCAAGCTTTATCGCGTGACGTTCTCCACGGTGGGCGCCGTCGTCCGGAGTTGGGTCATCAAAGGCTATCCCAAAGGCGAGCTGACGGAAACCGTCAACACTGCTGCCTGCGACAAGCTGGGCTATCCCCTAAGCCTGGTCTTGCCCGATGCGGCGCAGCAAGCCCAGATGAATCAGGGAACCTACCTGGCCAAGGCGGGTGATGGACGCCCCGGCGCGCAGCAATCGCCAGTGCCGTCCGGCGCCACGCTGACACCGCCCGTCACCGTGACCTTCACCTACAGCGACGGCAAGGTGCAAGCGACGAAGCAATTCTCGTTCCGCTCGGACTACGTGGCCAACGTGGAAGTCAGCCTCTCTGACGGCAAGGATTACAAGCCGGTTGAGGTCACCTGGCCGGGCGGTTTCGGCGATCAGGCGCTGGCGCCCACTTACTTTGACTCCGTCCGTCAAGGCGTTTATGGTTCCATCGGCGATCTGACCACCGTCGCGCAGGGCAAGGTGAAGGAGGCGCGGTCCATTCCCGCACCGCTGCAGTTGGCGGGCATTGAAGACAAGTTCTTCGCCGCCATATTCCTTCCCAGCATGCCGGACCAGGCCGCCTTCAAATTGGCGCGGCAGGAGTGGTCCCCACCCGAATCCAACGAGAAGGACAAGCTCAATCCCCTCGGCGGCACCCTGACCGGAATTGCGGCCAAGCCGCTGGACTTCCGGTTATTCGTGGGTCCCAAAGCCCTCGATGTCCTCAAGTCCGTCAGCCCTCCGCTCGACTCGCTGGTGGATTTTGGCTGGTTCAGCGTCGTGGCCAAGCCCCTGTTTATCTGCATGCGGTACGTTTACGACCACTGGGTTCACAACTACGGCTGGGCCATTGTGCTGCTGACCCTCATCATCAACATGGCGATGTTCCCGCTGAAGCTCAAGAGCATCCGTTCCGCGCAGGAGATGCAAAAGGTTCAGCCCATCCTGAAGGGCATCCAGGACAAGTACAAGGCCTACAAGTTCAACGATCCGCGCAAGCAGAAGATGAACGAAGAGATCATGAAGGTGTACAGCGAGCACGGGATCAATCCCTTTGGCAGTTGCCTGCCCATGCTTTTGCAGATGCCGATTCTGTACGGCTTCTACCGCGTGCTCGATCTCGCCATCGAACTGCGCCACGCGCCATGGTTCTGGTGGGTCAAGGATCTTTCTGCCCCCGACCGGGTTATGATCATGGGCTTCCCGATTCCGGTGCTGGTGGTGCTGATGACCATCGCTTCCTATCTGCTTCAGCGGATGACGCCCATGGCCACGGTCGATCCCAGCCAGCAGCGCATGATGGCCCTGATGCCGATCTTTATGGGCGTCATGTTCTACCGCTTCGCCAGCGGCATGGTGCTCTACTGGCTCACCAGCAGCGTGGTGCAAATCCTCCAGCAGGTCCTCATTAACCGCCGGGTGCCAGCGGCGACCTCACCTCCCGTTTCGCGCCGGCCCGCCGAAGCCAAGAGTTGAACGAACTCGGGACTCGGGATTCGGGGAAAGGGATTCGGGGTTAGGGATGCGGGATTCGGTCCGCCTCTCCGGCTCCGAGTTTTGCATCGCCACTCGCGGGCACTGAAAATTCATCCGCCGGAATTCCGAAACCCCAATCCCCAATCCCGAGTCCCGTTACCCGTCCCCCGTCCCTAAAGGCTTCCCAGAATATGCCGATGTGCAAAACTGTGGGTGGGGAGAATGCGCTTGTCTCGGGACAAAGTCGGGTTGGAGTCTCCAGAAACGGCCGAGGCGGCGGGACTCAACCCCGCGCCTCTTCTCCCCGCCCCGCCGATGACGGAGGACCCGGCCGTAAGGCAGACCCGGAAAATGGCGCTGATGGCCTCGCTGTCGGAAGGCCTGCCGACGCTGCCGGCCTACGTGTTCGAGCTTAACACCCTGCTGGCAGCGAGGCCGGCGAACCTCAAGCGCGTGGCGGAGGTCATTCGCACCGACCCCAGCCTGACGGCGCAGGTTTTGCGCTTGTGCAACTCCCCCTTCATGGGGTTTCGCGAGCGAGTCAACCGCATCGAACACGCGGTGATGCTGGTAGGTACGGAGAAGCTGCGGACCATGGTCCTGACTTGCTCCCTGGTTGAATACGTGGGACACCGGGTGGCCACGGAGGACGTCCAATCCTTCTGGCAGCACAGCTTCTTGACCGCGGCGCTGAGCGAGCGGCTGGCCAGGGGAATCGCCTACCCCCAACCGGAACAGGCTTACCTCTCCGGGTTGCTGCATGACATTGGGGTTCTGCCACTGCTGGTGGTCTTGTCAACGGAGCAGAAAACTCCGGAAGGCGTCATCTCCTGCGGTTGGGGCGAGTCGGTGGAGGCTGAGCGCGATCGCTTCGGCATGGATCACTGCGAAGTGGGTCACTGGATCGGGGTTTCATGGAACTTTCCCCCCAGTCTCCTGGAAGTCATGGCGGGTCATCACAACCCCGTTCAGGCTAGGGAAGATCCCCACTTGGTGGGCATCGTAGCGGCGGCAGACCAGTTCTGCGTCCGGCGCGGAATCGTCCTGGGAGCCGCGCCGCCGGAGCTTTCCGCCCCCACCGACAATCACGCCATCCTGCGCTCCTGCCTGCCCCAACTCGAGCCGGCTGACGCGCATAAACTGGGAGAGATGCTGGAAGCAGACTTTCTCCATTTGATCCAGTTGATGGAATTCGGCGCCGCGGGATTGTTCGGCGGCGGAATTCCCAAAAATCCCTTCCGGGAATACGAGGGTTGCGTATGAATGCCTTACGGGTATTGATCGTGGATGATTCATCGGTGATGCGCAAGATTGTGGACCGCTCTTTGCGTCAGGCGGGGCTGGAGATCAAGGAAGTCTTCGAAGCCGCCAATGGCGTGGAGGCCCTGGCGCGCTTGCAGGAGACTCGCGTCAACCTGATCCTGAGCGACATTAACATGCCCACCATGGATGGCCTGGAATTGGTCCGGCAGCTTCAGGCGTTGGAGAACGCGAAAGGCGTGCCGATTGTGATGGTCACCACCGAAGCGGGTGAATCGCATGTGGTGCAGGCGCTGTCCAACGGCGCACGGGGCTACATCCGCAAGCCTTTCAGCCCGGATCAGATCCGCGAGCGGATTATTCCACTACTCCAGGGGTAAACATGGACGGCAAATACCAGGCGAATTCTTCCGGTTCCACCGGGCTCAGTTCCAAGCTGGCAGAGCTTCCCATCGGGGAAATGCAGGAACGTTTTACGCAAGCGCTTGAGTACGGCGCCGCCGAAGTCTTCGAAATGATGGTGGGATCTCCCTTGGGCGCGTCCGCTGAAGCCACGGCGCCTCCGATGGCGGACTACACCGCGATGATCGGCCTTGCGGGCGACATCTGCGGCATCCTCAGCTTCCGCTGTAGCAGCAGTTCGGCGGCGCTGATTGCCGCCAAAATGCTGGGCACCAGCGAAGACGTTGCGGACGCGTCGGTGCGCGACGCCTTGGGAGAGATTTGCAATATGGTGGCAGGGTCCTTTAAGGGCCAGCTTTCTGACCTCACCGAACGTTGCATGCTCTCCGTGCCCACAGTGGTTAACGGGAAGGATTACCACCTCTATCCCCTGGTCGACGGACTGCGCATCCAGGTCTCGAAAACCTTTGAGGGAGCACTGATCTGGATGACCGTGGACCTGCACAGTAGTAGATGAGGCCTTCCGGAAGAGCCAGTCAGCAGTGGGCGGAAGGCAGTAGGCAGGCTCGTAACGCAGGCCGGACTCCCAAGTTGTGGGTCGAGTGACGCACCGATTCACGCCGGGCGAGCGGGGGGCGCGCCGGCGAATACCGCTTTAATGCGCCGCTTCAGCATGGCCTCTTGCGGGCACCGTCCCCCGGCCTCTGCCCACTGCTTCAGCCTGCCGACCCGAATGTTGTGGGTCACCGCACTGCGCACCTGCACTTCCAGTTCGACTCCGCTCGCCGGCCGGCAACCATGCTCATGAAAGCTTTCCAGCGCGGCGGCGGCGGCCTGATACATCGAATCCGCCTGTACTTCCACGGAGTGCCGAATCCCCCCGGAATCAACGAATGAGACGACGCAGTCCTTCATATTTCGCCTTTTCTTCGCCTAGATTACCACAGAAGATCGGGCGGGTGAAAACGGAAATCGATCATCATCTTCGCGCCCACTGGCGTCCGGAAGTTGCAATGCCGCTGATGCTGAAAAGCTGCCGTACCCTGCTCGCTTCTCCGAAACTTCGCCGCATCGTCACGCAAGAGAAACACAATTGCCAATACTTTTGTCGTAAACTGGGGACGTACAATCTTCTCGGCATCGGCAAAGCACAATCCCGGAGGCTCCCATGATCGATCTCAATGAGGTTGGTGCATTCCCTTCCTTTGACGCGAGCGGCCAAGCGCAGATTCGCTTCGGCCTCTATTTGCCCGGCATAAAGCAAACGGACGGCTTCTCGGTGGTGGTGCGGATCATCCACAGCGCCGATCGCTTCAATCCCCTGGTGAAAACGCAGGACGAAGATCTGACCTGGGTGGCGGGCAGCGAACTGGATTTGTGGACGGCGAGCGTCACTCTCGCCAGCGATGGAACAAGCCACTTCGGCAGCGAAGGTGAATACTTGTACCGCTACCAGATTTGGTGGACCGCGGCGGGCGGGAACAAGACGCTCATCACGCAATGGTTTCCCGATCCGTTTGCCCGATCCACGGATATCGGCCTGATGTCTGCCACCGTGCTTTCCAAATCGCCCACGGCCTTTGCCTGGACGGACGACACCTACAAGACTCCCGACTTGCTGGATCTGGTGGTCTACGAATTGCAGATCGAAGAGTTCAACGACACGTTCGACGGCGTGGCGGACCGTTTGGATTATCTGGCCAGCCTGGGCGTCAACTGTCTGGAATTGATGCCGGTCACCAGCGACAAGCTGGATTTTGACTGGGGCTACGGGCCTGACTTCTACTTTTCTCCCAGCCCGCACTTTGGCGGCGGCGACGGCTTGAAACGCCTGGTGAATGCCGCCCACGCCCGCGGCATAGCCGTCATCCTGGATGTGGTCTACGAGCATGTGGACACAGCCTTCGCTTACTATGGCGTCTACAACGACATTGCGAACACGCCCGGCCCGCCGCATCCGGCCAGCCCCATGGTGAATGGGTGGAACGTCTGGGGTTTTGGCCCGGCGTGCGACTTTACTCAGACCTTTTGCAAGGACTACTTCGTTACCGCGAACCAGATGTGGATTGACGATTACCACGTTGACGGCTTTCGCTATGACGAGATCACCGACCTTTACGTCGGCGCCCGCGCCGCGGGTTACAAGGAACTCGCTCAACGCATCTACACCCACTCACTGGGAGTCCCGCGATTCCAGCGCGCCCCCAACTCCTATGGCCGCATCATTCAGTGTGCAGAGGCGCTCCAGATCTCGCGCCAGGTCATGAACGAGACCTACACCAACACCGCCTGGACCAATGATCTGCTTTACAAGGTCGAGGACATGATTCACTGGAACTACGTCGATGATAATTTCGCGCACATCCTCGACCCCTTGTTCTCAGGTTATCCGGGCTCGCAAACGGTGGTGGACTCGGCCAACAACCCCGTGCAGCGACCGGTGGCGCCGTTCCAGTATCTGGAGAGCCACGACCACAGCCAGTTGATTGTCTTCGCCGGAACCGAGAGCGACTCCGGACCGATGCCAGAGGGCAATCGCGATTTATTCTATAAACTCCAGCCTTATGCCATCGCCCTGTACACAAGCCAGGGCGTCCCGATGTTGTGGCAGGGGCAGGAATTCGCCGATAACTACAATCTGCCGGACGACGGTTCGGCCCGGGTGCATTTGCGCCGCGATACGCATTGGGAATACTTTTACGATCTTGACGGCCAGCCGCTGATTCGGGTCTATCGCCGCTTGGGGCAATTGCGCCGTTCGTCGCGGGCGCTGCGGGGAACAGAATCCTATTACTACTACCTCCAGTCTCACCAGCAGACACAAATCATCGCCTTCCATCGTCACGCACCGGCGGAGGGCACGCTTCCGGAAGATTGGGCCATGGTGCTGCTCAACTTCGCGAGCAATGCCGCGCAGATCAACGTGCCATTCCCGAAAGCAGGCAAATGGCAGGAAATGCTTGACGCCGATCAGCGCCTGCTCGTGCAGGACGTCGCAACCGACGGCGCCGTACAGTCCATCGAGGTACCCTCCAACTACGGGATGGTGTTTGTCTGGCAGCCCTCTTGATGCCATCAGCGCACGGACGATCGCGCGGGGGCACTGGCGGTCATCATGCTCAACTTCGGGTCGGACCTCGCGTCCTAGCTGACCAGCGCCTTGTGCACCTTGGTGACGGCGGCGCCGACGTCGTCCAGGTCGGCATTAGTCCATTTCGGACCAATGTAGAGGCTGGCGTAACGATTCTTCAGGTCGACCGATCGCGGGCAACACGCGGCGCCGTACTGCATCTCTTTTCCGCGGCCAACCGTAAACGACGGCCATTGCGGATGGGGCGCGACCTTGTCCTCAATGTAACCCATCGTGGGCAGATTGCGAGTGCCCTGGATGCCCACACCCATCGGCACGTTCTCCGCCTTCATGGCCTTGAGGAATCGGTCACGCAACTCTCGAGTGGGCAGCAGCAGGTCGAGGCTGATGCCGATGTCCCCGGCCGGGTCGTTGCTGGGTCGCAGCTTGATGCCCGGCAGCTCCTTGATTTTATCCGTCACGTAGCGGTGCATCCGCCGATGGCTGGCGAGCGCCGTTTCCATCTGGCGGATTTGCGCGCACAGCACGGCGCCCGTCTCTTCATTCATGCGGTAGTTGAGACCGAGCGTGGTTTCACCGCTGCGGTCGCCTTCCGTTCCGTCCCCGCCGCGGGGGTAATCCGTGATGCCCAGAACGGATTGAAACACGGGCCGGACGCCCCCGAGATCGTGAAAGCGGATGGCGCGTTCGTACAGCGTCGGATCATTAGTGATGACGCTGCCGCCCTCGCCGGAGGTCATCATCTTGGCGGTTTGGAAACTGTAGATGCCGATGTCGCCAATGCTGCCGGTTCGTTTGCCCTTGTAGCTGCGCGCCAATGGCCTCGGCGGAATCCTCCAGCACCTTCAGGTTGTGCTCGCGGGCGATGGCCATGATTTTGTCCATGTCCGCCACCGTGCCGGAAAGGTGCGACGGAATCACCGCTTTGGTCTGCGGGGTGATCTTCCTTTTCAGGTCTTCGGGATCCATGGCGAAGGACTCATCGATCTCGCAGAAAACCGGCAGAGCCCCGGTCATGATGATCACGTTGTAATCGGAGTGCCAGGTTTCCGCCGGGAGGATGACCTCGTCGCCCGGCCCCACGCCCAGAGCATTAATGGCGACGTGGAGCGCCGACGGTTCCGGAAGTCACGCCCAGCGCGTACTTGACGCCCATGAACTTCTGGAACTCCTCCTCGAACGTCCGGGCCTTCTGCGGCTGGACGAACCCGTAAAATCGAAACAAACTGCGAGTCGCAACCGCTTCATCCACTTCCTTCTTTTCCGCCGCGCCAATGAAATTAGCGCCTTCGAACCGTGTCGTCAGGGGCGTTGAGCGCACCGGCGTTCCGCCGTCCATGGCAAGTGTCACACCCGGCGCCCCGGCGAAGAGAGGCGTTGAGGCAGCAGCGGAAACCGCGGTTAGAAACCTGCGGCGGCTGATTCCTGACACATCATCCTTTTCCATGACGTTCTCCTTCCAAGTTGATCGGATGACTCCGTTGAGCAGAAAACGAACTTGATCCCAGGCCCAACTCCATTCTGGCGACGGCAGTCTAGCACAAAATTTTGCCATCCTTTATTTTCAACAACATCTCCGGTTGCACCTTCGTTTCTTGAAGAGCAGAAGCCAGGAGCCAGGAGTCAGAATCGGCGGACCATCTGCGCGAGTTTGTCAACTTCGGACTTCGGACCTCGGACAGCTCCTTTTGTTTTCAACAACATCTCCGGATGCACCTTCATTTCGCAAAGAGCAGAAGTCAGAAGTCAGGAGCCAGGAGTCAGAAGAGGCGCGCCGGCCGCGGGAACTGTTCGACTTCGGACTTCGGACAGCTCCTTTTGTTTTCAACAACATCTCCGGATGCACCTTCATTTCTTGAAGAACAGGAGTCAGGAGTAAGGAGTCAGAAGCCAGAATAAGCGCATCATCCGCGGACGCCTTTCAGCTTCGGACACTCTCGTTTGTTTTCATACACATTCCGGCTTGGAACGTAGATTTTGGTGATTCACTGTATGCCTTCAGCAACTCCTGCCTTTGCATTTCGGAGCCTGACTTCATGCCCTGACACCTCACACCTGGCACCTGACACCTTGTTCTCTTGTTTTCATCAACATTCCGGGTTGGAACGTACAAAATCTTCGTCGTGCCACCGCCCCTCCCTGCTCGAACTCCTTCGGTTTTGGACTTCTGACTCCCGGCTTCGGTTTTCTGTCTCCTGGCTTCGGACATCGGACTTCGGACTACATCCGTGCTTCCTGAAAGCGGACGGGTAAGGTCTGATGGGTTGGGAGTGATGAAATGAGGAAGGAGCCGAGGAGTCATGACGCACCGCACTGCAAGCCAACGGAGTGTATCATACTACGCTATAAATGTCAAGTAAAATAAACAAGAGATAGAGGCTACGAAGTCTCAATAAAACCAGGAAGCTGTCATCCTAAGCGGGGATGGGCGCGGGTGCCCGTCAGCCATGGGTAAAGAGACCCCTCACCCCCACGACAAGCAGAACGTGGGGCCCCCTCCCCGAGGGATCGGGTCGGCCTCTCCCCTCGGGAGAGGCTGTTGGTTATCATTCGCCGCGAGCGCGCGCCAAGCCGCCTCAGCAACCTCTCCCGAGGGGGAGAGGCCGCCCGTCCCCGGACGGACGAGTGAGGGGAGAACCGGCCACGGATGGGACGCGGTGACAGAGAGGTTGCCCGTGTTCGTGGGGCGCTTCGACACATCTGGGCCCACCCGCGCTTGCCCTTAGTCCGTCAATGCCGTATAATCCGAAAATGGCTGCGGCGATTGCGTACACCCGCGTCTATGCAAAGCGGGTTGAGAAGGTCCTGCGCGCGGAAGAGCGAGACGCGATGGAACTCCACGTGGCGGAGAACCCGGAAATACACCCGCTGGTGGCGGGTACAGGTGGGGTTCGAAAAGCTCGGTGGGGCCGCCAAGGAATGGGAAAGCGGGGCGGCGTTCGAGTAATTTACTTTTACCGGTCAGCGGCCGACGTCGTCTACTTCCTCGACATCTATGCCAAAGCTGTGAAGGAAGACCTGACCGCGGACGACAAGCAAGAATTAAAGGAGTTGGTAAATCGATTGAAGGATGTCCAATGATGAAGACCAAGCACTCCAAAATGGGTAAGCGTCTGATTGCGGCCATGAAGGAAGTGGTGGATCACGTGGAGGGGAGGACGGCCCTCCCCATGCGCTACGTTGAAGTTGCTGAGGACGTGGATGTGAAGGCGATTCGGTCCAAGCTGGGCCTGTCACAGGCGGAATTCTCGCGGCGTTATGCCCTCAGCCCGCGCTCGCTCCAGGAATGGGAGCAAGGGCGCAGGCGTCCGGAAAGCGCCGTCCGCGCCTACTTGACGGTGATCGATAGAAACCCGGAAGCGGTGGAAAAAGCCCTCATGAACAAATCGTAAGTGGCACAGGCACTCCTGCCTGTGCCCTGAGCTGATGCATTCCATGCATCGAGCACAGGCAGGAGTGCCTGTGCCACTGAAGCCCGAACCGGCCACGGATGAGACGTCACGACGGAGATGTTGCAAGCGTTCGCGGGGCCACACCCATAAAAGGCTAAGTATTCGCCGGTCACTCGATGTTAAACTATGTCGAGGGAGCGAAGTACCCGATGAGTTCGCCAGACGCCCATTGAAACTCGGAGGACGGTGCCGCCATGGCAAAAGCAACCATGATTCGCCGGTCAAAAGTTGGCCAGCTTGGCAATTCCAAGCAGGCTTCCAAGGGTGTCACCGTTAGGAGGCCTGGCAGGAAGTCGCCCATGGAGCTTTCGGAGCGAAAGTCGATTGCAGACCTCGCGGCGGAGCAAGGCGTCAGACTCGAGGGGCAACTCGAAAGGATTATGGGCGCCGGAGCCAGCCTCTGGGCCAGCGATGAAGAGTTTGAGGGATTTGTCCAGGGAATATACGACCGGCGCAGAGAGGGTCTGAGTCTCGGCAAACCGTGAACAACCTGCTGCTGGACACGAATATTGTCTCCTACCTGATGAGGAGCGATCCCCTCGCCCGCCTTTACAGACCGCACCTGGCCAATCACGCGCTGGCAATTTCCTTCATGACCCTGGCTGAACTATGCGAAGGGGCCTTTCGCGGCAACTGGGGCGCTGAGAAGCGCCGCTACCTCGACGGCATTCACAGCCTATTCGTGGTGATTCCATCCGACCGAAAACTGTGTTCGCGATGGGGCGAGGTCCGCAACATGCGGAAGCGGCAACCGATCTCCGCCGAGGATGCCTGGATTGCGGCCACTGCCATCGAATATGCCTGCCCGCTTATAACCCACAATTCTAAGGATTTTCACGGCATCCCAGGACTGACAATCATCACGGAAAACGCGTGAGGGCGCGCCGATCGCGGTGATAACGTTTCGCGTTTCTTCACCAATTCGGGACGCTTGATGGAACCGATTCGCCGGGTGAACGTGGATTTCACCCTTCCATGCTGAAAGAACTGGATGGCACCGCGCAAGAGCTGAACATCAGCCGCAGGCCGTGATCGAGACTCTCATTCGGCAGGCGCTTGATCAGCACTACCTGGCAAGAAGCGCCCGCAAGTCGAAGCAGGTAGGCTGAAAAGCGTGGTGGCACAGGCACTCCTGTCCGTTCCGAAGGCTGATGCATTCCATGCATAGTGCACAGGCAGGAGCAAGGCAGCGCGGACTTGTGCGCCCTCCAGCACTAGTCCGCGGTTCTTAACATGAAAATATACACCATTGAGTTAACATCCACGATGAAATGGCGCTGAGGAAGTGCCGCAGACAAACGCAAAAGTCGCATATGTCTGCCCTACCCGGCTTGGCGGAGGGATTCGCCTTCCAGAAACTCCATGGCGATGTACGGCGTGCCGTCGTCGGTCTGGCCGGATTCGTAAATGGTGACGACATTTAGGTGATGAATACGGCCCGTGGAAGCCGCTTCATTCTGGAAACGCAGCAGGAAGTCAGGGTCATCCAAGGGCAGTGACAAGTGACGAGTGACGAGTGGCAGGAAAAGGCAAAAACCTTGCGGCTCAGGACCTTGAGCGCCACCGGGCGATTGCCCACCGCGATCTGTTCGGCAAGGTAGACCGCACCCATGCCGCCTGCACCCAGTTGGCGGACCAATCGGAAGCGGCCCAAAAGACTCGCGGCGAGTTGGGCGTCGATGTCAGTCACAGCGGGAAGTCCTCGGTGTGGCAGTTGTAGCGGCGACCTCAGGTCGCTGTCCGGTAGGGGCACGCCATGGCGTGCCCCTACGGCGGCGGTCGGAGACCGCCGCCTGGAGTTTCTACATTTTGGGGGCCACGGAACGCGGCGACACTGCTTTCCATGAAATGACCACCATCTTCAATTTGCACCACCTACGAACCTAACTGTCATCCTGAGTGCCGCTGTTCAGCACGAAGGACCCCCGTATTTCGTCTTACCCAAGTGCGCCGCGGCAACGCGGCGTGCAATCACGGGGCGCTCCCGCTCCGTGTTTCCTACGTACAATGAAAAGGGTCCTTCGCCCTGAAGTGCGGGCTCAGGATGACAGCCCAACGAGTGTGCATCAACACTACGATTGCCGTGAACAGCAACGAAGACCTTCGTTTGAAATGTAGAAACTCCAGACGGCGGTCGGAGACCGCCGCTACAAGCGTAGCGCCGGGCTTCAGCCCGGCATGTGCCGACCTCAAGGTCGGCGCTACAGCAGAGTATGCTAGCGAGACGACAAACTTTCAAGGCCACGCGCGCCGTGGACACGGTAAATTTGTTCTAAGTGGGTCGCCATAGGATGGTGCTTGTTTTTTTAGGAATAGGGCATGGCGCGAACGTGAGGGAATGAGGTTCGTGCATCTGGTGAGGGAGAGGCCCTGGGCGTGGCAGGAGTTGGTCGGTGGCGGCGGAGCGTCACCCCAGAGCGCGCCGGGCATGTGGTGGTAGCCTAATTCGTACGGCGACCGACACAGGAGTTTTCGGTCATGCGCAGATAGTCGAAGACCAGGCGCACGTGGCGCGTCAGTTGGCGCATTTTCTGGGCGACGCTGCGCGCCCCTTGGGATTTGATGACGCCGATAGCGAAGCGGCGCAGGCGGGTGATGTTTTCCGGGCCGTGGCCCACTCGGATACGGCTGCGGTCCTCGTCGAAGTTCCAATCGAGAACGTAGTGACAACCGTTCTCGATGACCCAGTGCCCGCGGTTAACCTGGAGGACGCGTCGGGGGCGGGCTTCTTGGGGAGTGCGGCTGGTGAGGCCGTAGGCGATTTCCAGAGAATAGGAACCCGTCTTTTTCTCGATCACGTGCCGCTCGATAAGGAAGGCTTGGCCCACGTGCGGGAAGTCGAGATAGTCGTTGAGTTCGGTGGTCGTCCAGATTTTGCGGGTCTCGATGCGGCCGTGATCGGGAGGCGTCTGCTCGACGAAGTGCGGTTGGCCCCGGTCCCGGAAGTAGAATTCCAGGTCCGCGAGCAGTCCGGGCTGATTGCCTTTGACGGTGAAAGAGTAATGCGCCTGGCGCTTCTCGACCAGATACTCGGCGAACTTACGCTGCGTGAGCAAGGCGTCGGCGGTGATATCCTTGCCCTTGATATCGATGGCCTCCAGCAGGGGGATGGCCATCTTAATCTCGTTGGTGCGTTTGACTTCGTCCCGGCCTTCTACGGGCAGACTGCCCACTTTTTTTGGGTGTAGCAGGTCTGGGTCCGGTGACCGACGACACTCATCACATGCGTCGGGTGGCCCTCCGCGTCGAGGGCATTGCACAGGGTCTTGCCGTCGATGGCCAGGCTTTCGTCCTCCCCGGCGTAGAGTTCGTTCCAGTGTTGCAAGGCGCGGTCCAGGTGCGCGGGATCGACGCGGATCAGCACGTTGCGGAGGATCGACTCGCTGGGTACAACATAGCGGCCTTTTTCGCGACGGCAGCCGAAGCGCTCGCGCGCTTTCGGTCCGAGGCTTTGGGCCCAATCGGCGATCGCCTTGTAGCCGCGCATGCCGCACAGGACGGCGCCGGCGGCGATGCCCAGCACCGTGGACAAGCCATGGCGCCGCCCTTGGGCGCGGCGGGGATCGGGAATGGCGCGGAAAAACGCGGGGAGCGATTGCATCTGCGCGGCGCTGAGCATGATTTTGGAACCTCCGAGTTGATAAGGAAGAGGAAGAACGGCTTGCGAGAGCAACGCGCGGGCGTCGGCCCGCAAGGGTTGGACAAAGACCATCTTGGGAGATTGGGGCGTCGCGCTGTACCCCCGGCGAGTGCGGTGGAATCCCTTCGTGTTCCCGACGTACACCCAGTTCGCCGCCCGATACACGGTGCCGCGAAAACGCTGTGGGTCGACAAAGGTTTCCATCAACACCGCCCCGTGACCGAAGGTTTCTTCCCAGTCACTCGCCAGCCGTCTTTGGCAGAGCGACAGAACCCGCGAGCCTAAGTTCGCCCGATGCCAGTCGGGCAAGATGAGAAAGCGGCTGTTGTTGACGATCAGCTTCAAGCGGCTATAGCGCTGGCGAAAGTTCCAACCGATCCAGCGGTCGCGCACCGCGCACTTCAGGGCCGCGGCGGAAAAGCTCAGCAGCGCTACCCATTCCTCCCGCCAGGTGGCAACGTACCAGAGCGTCTCGCTGATCTTCGGCAAAGCTCCCAGGTAGTGGTGCTGCCGCATCAGTTCTTGGTAACGCGCCTCATCGCCGGAGCGAAGGGGCCGGACAACGATCTCACGCAGGTCCAAGGGCAAATCCCCCTACGAAGCACACCTGAAACCTATCCCGTGCTTCATCGCGCAGCATACTATGCCGCGCGGGCGTTGTCCAGAACAAATTACAACCGCTTAAAGCTCATAGCACTTGGGGACTGGAACGAATTCACCCTGAGACATTTCTATCCGGGCTTGACATCGCAAAACAACTCGCAAAACAACAGGACTTCCAGCCCGCCGTGGACGTGGTGTAAACTGCCAGTCCGCTCAAAGTCGCGGGAAAGATGATTCGACTGGCGCGCGGATGAAAAACGCTTCGCTTTTGGGCGGCTAAGCGCGAGGTCAATCGGCGCCCGTTGTTGGTGCGAAACGTGGCGGCGGGTCGAATCCAAAATCGGCAAGCGAAAATCCAAAATCAAGAGCGAGGCCACCATGAACTCACACTCCCCCAACGACATTGCCAAGCTGCGCAGCCGCGATTGGTTCGGCAAGCGCGACCGCTGGGGCGTGGGCCATCGCGCCTGGCTGCGTTCCGAGGGCTTTACGGAGCGCGTCTTTGAGGGCAAGCCGGTAATCGGCATCTGCAACTCCTGGAGCGAACTCAACAACTGCAACGCCCACCTGCGCACGCTGGCGGAGGCGGTGAAGCGCGGCGTGTGGGAGGCGGGCGGATTCCCCCTGGAGTTCAATACCATCTCGCTGGGCGAAATGCTGATGAAGCCCACCGCTATGCTCTACCGCAACCTGATGGCGATGGAGGTGGAGGAATCCATCCGCTGTCATCCGCTGGATGGCGTGGTGCTGCTGTGCGGCTGCGACAAGACCACGCCCGCGCAGTTGATGGGCGCCGCCAGCGTGGACGTGCCCGCCATCATGGTGCCGGGCGGACCCATGCTGAGCGGCATGTGGCACGGGCGCGAACTCGGCTCCGGGACCGACGTGCGCAAGATGTGGGAAGACGTGCGCGCCGGCCGCATGGGAGAAGAGGAATGGTGCGAGATTGAAAGCTGCGTCTCGCGCAGCGCCGGCCACTGCACGGTGATGGGCACGGCCTCAACCATGGCCAGCATCGCCGAAGGCCTGGGCATGACGCTTCCCAATGCCGCGGACATTCCCGCCGTGGATTCGCGCCGGATGATGATCGCCGAACAGAGCGGCAGGCGCATCGTGGCGATGGTCTGGGAAGGGCTGAGGCCGTCGCACATCATGACCGCCGCGGCGCTGGAAAACACCACGCGGCTGCTGATGGCGCTGGGCGGATCAACCAACGCCATCGTGCACCTGGTGGCCATCGCCGGCCGGCTGGGAATCCCCCTGCCGCTTTCCTTCTTTGACGACCTCGCCGCCACCACCCCCTTCATCGCCAACGTGAAGCCTTCGGGCAAATTCCTGATGGAGGAATTCAGCTACGCGGGCGGCGTGCCTGCCGTGCTGAAGGAAATCAGCCCGCTGCTGCATCTGGACGCGATGACCGTCACGGGCAAAACGATGGGCGAAAACCTGAAGCGCGCGGCGTGCTTCAATCGCGAGGTCATTCGCCCGCTCAGCGAACCCTTACTGGCCCAGGGCGGCGTGGTGGTGCTGAACGGAAACCTTGCCCCGTCGGGAGCGGTCATCAAGCAATCCGCCGTTTCACCGCACTTGATGAAGCACCGCGGCCGGGCCGTGGTCTTCCAGGACAACCACGATTTGATTGCCCGCGTCGACGATGCGAACCTGAATGTGGATGAAAACTCCGTGATGGTGCTGAAGAATGCCGGGCCCAAGGGCGCGCCGGGAATGCCGGAGTGGGGCCACCTGCCCATCCCCGCGAAACTGCTGAAGGCGGGCGTGAAAGACATGGTTCGCCTCAGCGATGGACGCATCAGCGGCACCAGCTTCGGGACCATTGTGGTCCACATCGCGCCGGAAGCGGCGGTGGGCGGGCCTTTGGCGATTGTCCAGGATGGCGATGAGATTGAATTGGACGTCGCGGCCCGACGGCTGGAACTGCTAGTGCCCGAGGCGGAAATCAAGAGCCGGCTGGCACAGTGGAAGGCCCCTGCCCCACCCTACACGCGCGGATACGGCAAGCTCTTCCTTGACCACATTCTGCAGGCCGACCAGGGCTGCGATTTCGATTTCCTGCGCGGCGCCGACCGCGAGGTGGAAAGCCCCGCCAAGCGCTTCCCGCACCCGTCAACGTAGGCAGAAGTCACCGAATCGGCGAAAAGCCCATCGGCGAAAGAAACATGTTGGTGATGTTGCGCACGATCTCCCCGCCGTGTTGGATCGATTCTTCGCGAATCTTGACCCATTCCGGATCGTTACGAAACGCGGCCCAGGCCTTCTCCCGGTGGTCGGCGCTTTCGAATGGAATCATGTAAGCCATGTTCGGCATATTGGGGCCAAACACCGTGTCGGCATAAATGATGGGATAAATTCCACTGCGGTGAAAGACGTTGATCTCACCGCCGCCAAACCGATCGTGCAGGTATCCGAGTTGGCGATTGGTGGGAGATTCGTAGATTCGCAACTCATAGACTTTGTGACCGGGCTCGTCGGCGGCCATGGCCTTGAGCGGCGGGCAGAAAGGCGTGGCGCGCAGCAGCGTGGCCTCCGTGCGATAGAAGGCGGGCTCATCCTTTTCCACATCCGCCACCACCGCGGCGTAATCGGGGTCGGAGTTGAGCTTGCCCCAGAGCGTTTCCATGTCCGTCAGGCTGGGATAAGTAAAGATGACCAATGCCGTCGGGAGGTGCGGGCCGACGTCAACATTGAAGAACCCAATCGGATCAAACCCGTGCTTCTGGCAGATGGGCCACAGGCCGTGTTCCAGCCATTTGGCCATTCGCTGGGTCTGCGCGCCGCTCTCCATGTGGATGTAGTAAAACTCAAAGTAGGAAGAAGTCATGGGTTTGTCTCCCGTTTGCATCCTTCGCGAAAGAGGATTTCCACCCACCCGCCAGGCCGATGGTGGCCGCGGGCACGTTTCGGAATAGGAATGTTCGCCGGTCCATCATTTCACCACTCGCCCTTGAGATAACAGACAGCGCATAAGATGGACCGCTTCGCGGCGGGTGTCAAGACCCGCACAGGAAATTGACGAACCGGGTGCTCGCCGCTTAGGGCGCGGAGGTCTTTTCGAACCGGCACTGCGACCAAGCCGCGAGGCTTTCCGGCGAGGCCGCTGAGGCGCCGGGCGCCGTCGAAAGATGAATGAAGTGGCCCCTGGAGCTGTCAATGGGTATGCGAAACGTGAACTTGTCGCCCTCCCCGCCGCCGGAGGGAGGCACCAAGGATTGGTCGAACACCCGCCGGCACACTACAGCGTTCTCGCACGCATCGATGGTGATGTTCACTCGCTCTCTTACCGTTTGGTCGCCCGGATAGATCCTGCCCGGAACACCAAAGGAACCGGAGAAGGATGTGGCGTTTGCCGGCACATCCAGCACAATCTTGCTGGGGGCGCACATCAGCCATGCCGGCGAACCGTGAAATATCACCACCTGCGTTCCGCACGGGTTCTGCACGAACTGCGGCCGTGACGCAAAGACCCTGCCCTGAACGTCGGCCAAAATATCATAAGACGAGATTCCCTTGACGGCGTTCGGAAATCCGGGCGACGTGTAGAGCTTCACCGTAACGTCTCCCTGAAATTCAAAAGACCCGTGATGCGGCCGCGCAAACACCACGCTGTTCGTTCGTAGGCTGTGGATCGATGCATAGAAACTCAAAAGGTCATGGTTGGCGTTCAGCACGGGATTCACCAGAAACGGTTGCACTGCCATGGACGGAACAACGCGATAGTCCTCCCAGGGGCCACCCCTGGCAACCCTCATCACGAGAGGTTCCTGCTGATACACCAAGGCCACGGCGCGCCCGAGCAGAGTCGGCCGAATCGAAACCGACATAAACAATGGAGCGCCCGCCCAGCTCCGTAAATCCAGGGTCTCGCCAAAGTGCAGCGTCTGCTCATGCACAAGCTGGAAAACCGGATTGACCTTGGTTCGTTGTTGCAGCACCAGGAACGGGCCGTCGCGAGCCACGGGCACATAATTATTGAGGGCGTAGTTCAGCGCGGCGGAATCCTCCAGCGTAGGGAACCGGCCGTCCGTGGCCTCCTGCGACAGTAAAATAAAGTGCGGCCGGTCAGCGCTGCGAAAGTACTGCTCATTGAGGTTCTGAAGCGCCGGCGTGTACGCCACGAAGCCTTGGAAAACCGGGCGTGGCCGGTAATTCATGCCATTGATGATCGGCGCAAGCGCGAGGTAGTTCAGCACGTCAACGGATTCATTGCCGATCACATCCTTTGCGCGGTCGAGAGTCATCATCTGAGATGCTTTGGAATCGTGACAGCCGGCGTAGAGATCGGCCGCTCGCCCGCGCGCCGCGGCAAAGATCATCCCCGAGTCTCGAAAAAAGCGGCGTGGCCACTCAGCAGCCTGCCGCCATGCGAAGCCTGAAATCTGAAAGTTTGCCCCAGCTAAACAGCAGACCGTCGCGGCAGCAAGCGCAATGCCTGGTACCATCTGACGCAAAGATTCCGCCGGGCTCGAAATATCTTGCCGAAAGAGAAATGCGATTCCGAGGGGAAGAAACCAGAAGAAAACGAACACGTGCCAGTCACCCGACCGCGTAAAGCCCTCTTTCCAAGCGAAGAAGACATATTGAGCGATGGTGACCAATATCGCCTGGTCTGGAATTGCGCCATGGCTTCCGGTGGCTGTCGCGACGAAGGCGCCAACAAAGCATACAAGCGCCGCCACCGCCGCGGCGAGCACGGGCGTCTTGGGAACCAGGTTCATTGCCGCGCTGTAACCGGCGCTCAACTGCCACGCGTGCTCGAACCAGGGGATGAGGTGAGACGGCGCCTGCCCCAACGCCATCCAGCACGCAATGAAGCCCAACGGCGCTGCCAGTGCCAGTACGAGCGCCGGCACGATTTTCCTTTGGCAAATCCAGCAGGTGAGCACAACCAGCAGGCTCGCCAAACCCGCAATCAGAAACGTAATCTTGATGAGGGAGAGAATGACGGCGGCACAAACGAAAACGGGGGCTTGCCATCGCTCTCGGGGAGCGTCGCTAAGCAGCAACACCGTTCCGTATGCCATCACGAAAAAGGCGGTTTGGTCGATGCCTTCGGAAACGGTGAAGACCACCAGCCAGGCGAGAAATGCATAGCGAACCCAACCTGGCAAGCGCTTTGCCACTCCGACGGCGGCAAGCGCAACAACGGCACTCCAGAAAAAGGCGAAGGTGACGCGCGCGGCAATGAGGTGGCCCAGGCTGGTTCGCGTGCTCAGGAATCCCAGCGGCCCGAAGGTGAAAACAATCTGCGTGCCGAATTGCCAATGGTGCGCGGCGGCGTATTCCATCACCGCGTGCCAGGAGGGGTCAAGTTCCAGCACCGATTGGCGCATCCCGCTGGGGAGAAAGGCTGAGACAAACACCACGATGTAGCACGCGAGCCAGCCCACCCTTCGGGCGGTTCGGGGAGTCATCCGAAGGTTCATGGCTGTGGCTTTCGCGCAATCACCAGGAATTGTTTTCCCCAGAGCCGCTGCGCCAGGGGAAGCCTCAGGTAGAGACGAACCAGGAACGGCCGGTGAGGCACGCGGTCACTCATGGTGAAAGGCAGAAAGCGCGGAATGACGAACTCGCGCTGAAATCCCGCGACCTCCAAAGCCTCTAACATTGAGCGATCGCTCAGCGCCAGATGGTGATCGACAAAGTCCCAGTAGACGTCGTAGCAAAAGCGGATGTTCGGCCCCACCGCAATCACCAACCCTTGCGGTCGGAGGACCCGATGCGCCTCAGTCAGGCAGCGGGCCAAATCCTGCTTGGTGGAAAGGTGTTCAAAGAAATTGCTGCTGAAAATGACGTCCACCGACTCGGAAGGCAGAGACCACGGCCGCGTGGCATCCTCCGACAGCACGGTGACGTCCGGGTCGGCCTTGCCGGCGCCGGCAGGGTTTGAGTCCAGCGCGTACTTGCGAGCGGCCACCACGCTGTTGATGAACTCGCAATATCCGGCGCCGACGTCCAGCACGGCGTCAGTAGGTTTAACCCACCGGTGAAAGTAAAAGTGCGCGAGGGTGCGCCAAACGTCTGCGCGCCGCTGCTCGATACCGGCAAAACGCCGTTCGTAGACGGCCTGCTGATGTTCTTGTGGTGTCATTACGCCTTTACTTCGGGTCGGCGCTGAAGGTATCCCGCCTTTCTGCATCTCTCCCAACCCCGCGGCGAAGGTACAGTATCGCTCAAAAGCAGAAATTTTGCGCTCGCAGGCCTCAGCGGCGCGGCAATTCGCAGATCGGCGCCGATGTTCCGGCCCTCAGGGCTCGGTTGCATTGCACTTGTAATGCACGCGAGACCGCGCTGTGCTCCGATCCGAACCGTACTGTATCGCTCGACGAGAATCATCGCCTTCTGCACGGAGCCGTCATAGAATGTTCAGATATTAATCAACTCACATACACATGAAACTATACTCGTTCGTAACTAGGCGCGGCTTGCATCCTGTGCTAAGATGGGCCGGTCATGAGTTCTCCAACGAACTGTCCCAATTGCGGCTCGCCCCGGCTTGCGCCGTCGCCGAGCGGTGCTCACCTCGTCTGCTCCGATTGCCAGCGTATTCTAATTCTGGAGCGCGTCAGAAAACCGCGCGGAAGGAAACCTCGGAACAAATTCGCACGGCTCGAACCATCACCGTCACCGGGAAGCAAGAAGGGGTAAGCGACCGGGAATGCAGATTTTTGCTCGGGCGGCGCAAAATCCAAGCGGGCCGCAGTGTGCGGGTTTGACTTCCGGCCTTCCCTGTGCCACGTTGATCAGGCATGGAGCGTTCTTTACGCACACCCGGCCTTCGGCGGCTCTCTGGAAGCGTGGCCATCCTTCTTGCTGCCTTCATATCCGGACCGGCGCTATGGGGGGCTGATACTCTTCAGGCGTTTGTCACGCAGGTCATGCAGGGCAAGGCTGGAGCGGTGATTCTTGCCGATCCGCGCACTGGCCAAATACTCGCCATTTGGAATCAACCGAGCGCTTTTGAACAGGCTTACAACCTGGGATCTACGGCCAAGGTCGTCGTCGGTGCCGCTGCACTGGAGGAGGGCGTCATCTCGCCGTCACAGCGGATTATGTGCCGACGCGTCCCGCGGCTCTTGGGTGAAGCCTATCGCTGCTCGCATCCGCCGGCGGCGCAACCTTTCAACTTGCAGGAAGCACTGGCCAACTCGTGCAACTACTTTTTCTCCGAAGTGAGCACGCGCCTGTCCTCCCCTGCCCTGGCTCACTGGTACGCCGCGTTTGGTTTCGGCTCGACGGGAGAAGATGATACAGCCGGAGAGGTCAGCATTTCCGATAAGCCAAAGGCGCGCGCACTGGCGGCATTGGGCGAGCAAGGTGTTACCGCCACGCCGGCACAGGTATTGCAGGCTTACTCCGCCATTGCCGAGCAGGGCAGGGTCTTTCGCTTCATCATGCCCGGCCAGAATAAAGCCCCGAGTCTCGAGCGGGTGGTGCCATTGGAGGAAAGCACGCTGGCGGTTTTGCGGGCAGGACTGCGCGAATGTGTGACGAAAGGAACCTGCCGGGCCGCTTCCGTTCCGGGCGTGGCCGTGGCGGGGAAAACTGGAACCGCTCCCGCACTGGATGGAAGCCACGTCACACAGGCTTGGTTCGTGGGTTACGCGCCTGCCAGCGTGCCGCAAGTGGCCCTCGTGGTCTTTTTGAAGCGCGGTACCGGCAGCGCGAACGCCGCTCCACTGGCCGCGCAAATCCTCAGGCAGTACTTCGCCCAAGCGCCGCACTCGCCATGAAACGACCCCTGTTGGCACTTCTGGTCGTGACGCTCTCCGCGCCGGCGGTTGCATCCCCGGGCCGCGAGTTTCGGGTTGAATTGTTTTCACATCGGCCTGCCATCGCCGTGACCATCGAAGCTCTCGATCAGCAGGTAAGTGTTTGCGGCGCAAAGACAGATGGCCCGTGTCTGCAACTGCGGCGCTCAGGTAGCATTTCCTGCTTTGCGGATCGGCTGGTTCATTGCCGAGCGGGTTCTACAGTGCGGAGCTTCACCCAACTCACAGTTGATTCGCCGATTCGCCTGGTTCCCAGATTCGCCGCGGCAGGCAAACCCGCACAAGGCTTTCTGCCTCTCAATGTGCGCGTCACAGTGGCCGGCTCCGCACTGCGCGTCACGACGCGGGTCGATTTGGACTCATACGTCGCAGGTGTCCTTCGAGGAGAGGCTTCGGTGCTTCGAACTCCTGCGGCGCGCCAAGCGATGGCAATTTTGGCCCGGACCTGGGCGCTGCGATGGCAGGGGCGGCACGGTGGAAGCGGATTTGATTTTTGCTCACTCACGCATTGCCAGGTTTTTCGGCTGCCGCAGACGGGCGAGGCACGTCTCGCGAGCAGTATCGATCCGGCTGCTCTCGCCACCAGCGGCCAGGTTCTCAAATACCACGGCGAATTGGCGGACCCATACTTCACCGCTTGCTGCGGCGGAACCACGGAAGCCGCGGGCAACGTCTGGCCCGACCGTGCAGAGCCATATTTGGTTTCGATTCACGACCCCTATTGCCGGGCGGACAGCCACTCCTCGTGGATTCAAACAATCGCAGGGGACCGCGTTGAACAGGTCTTGCGTGCGGGCCTGCATCTGCCACTCGCGAGCCCGCTGACTGAACTTTCCGTGGAGAACTACGACGCTTCTGGACGAGCATTGGTGTTGAGCGTCGTCGCCGGTGCCGTATGGAACGTCGATGCGAACCAGTTTCGCTATGCGCTGGGCCGCCTTCTGGGATGGCAACAAATCAAAAGCAACCTATACACAATCCAGCGCCAAGGCACTTCGTGGACTTTCTCCGGCCACGGGCTGGGCCATGGTGTGGGACTTTGCCAGGCGGGAGCCGAGCAGATGGCAAGACTGGGATCTTCACCGCAACGAATCCTCAGTACATACTTCCCCGGGACGGAGATTGGCGCGCCAGACGATTCCGACCCCGTGGCTTCAAGCGAACACTTTGAGCTGATTTATCCTGACTCACAGGAACCCTGGGTGAGGCAAACGCTGGACACCTTGGAACAATGGCGGCGGGAACTGGGCGAGCACGCTGCCACTCTGCCGTTGCGGGTTCGCATCACAACCTGGGCCAGCACAGGTGATTTCATCCGCGCCACGGGTGAGCCGGGTTGGATGGCAGCCGCCAGCGACGGTCAATCAGTTGAGGTACAGCCACTCCAGTTACTGGCGCGAAAAGGAATCCTGACCCAGACGTTGAGGCATGAACTGACTCACCTTGTCGTTCATCGGCTCTGCGCGAAGGGCGTACCCAGGTGGTTCGAGGAAGGCTGGGTGCTGTATGTGACCGGAGAGAAGGTCGATTCGCCGGCACCCAGCTTTAAGACTACCCAGGAATTGGAAGTCGCCGTCGTCAGCCCGCGGTCGGAGGCCGAGATGAAAGCCGCGTACGCCCAGGCCCTCGAAAGAGTTCGGCGCCTTGTGCAACGCCGAGGCGAATCCGCAGCATGGCGCCTGATCGAGCATCCGACCGCCGATGACCTGCGCAGGCTTCGTGGGGGGCAATAAACCCCGGGAATTACGCAGCCTTGAACGCCGGCCTGATGGTGGGCGCGCCCACGGCTGCCTTCAAGGCCGGATCGCCTTCGATCACTTGCACGACTTTCTTTGCCACTTGATTGTCGATTTCCGTCTCGCGGTGCAGCACCACGGGGAATCTCACAATAAGATCCAGGCCCTTTGCCCCCAACTGCAAACTTGCTTGTGGGCTGGGCACCGACGTGGAAATCGCCACCAGATCTTCCAGCACTTGCTGTTGCTGCACCAGGCTGTCGCGGTATTGCAAGTAGATGGAGTTGACCGCTTCCAGCATTTTGCTTTCGGCCATGGCGTAATCGCTGCCGCTTTGGAGGGTGACGACCAATTCGTGCCATGCATACGAGGCCCCCGGGATCTGTTTGAACATGGCGCCCGAGAAAAGCACGGAATTCGAAACCACGACCACTCTCCCAGTGGGATGTACGTCAGAGCCCGATCCACCAAGTTCCATCAGCGACATCCGCACCAGGCCAACATCGATGACGTCGCCGGTCACGCCCGAGACCGATACGCGATCGCCCACTCGAATGCCGTGCCGGCCCAGCAAGAAGAAATAACCCGCAATCGAGAGAATGATAGTCTGAAGGGCCACCGCAATTCCGGCGGTTAGAAAGCCGGCAAACGTTGCCAACGATCCAAATTCACTCACGAACGCCAGAATCAGCACGATCGCCAGGAGAAGAACGGTGACCAGACGTCGGAGAAGCAACATCTGGTGCCGTCTCCGCGGTTCGCGAACGTATCGGAACGTAGCCTTGCGCCAAACCTCCGAGACGCCCAGGACGAGGATGATCCCCAGCAGCAGCACCGAACCGTGAATAATCACCGATTCCAGCAGGTGGATGTATTGCCGGTGTACAGACATTTCCCACTGTCGCAAATTGGCTTGAATTTCGCCCAGTAAGGAGATTTCCTGGCTCAGCGGGATGGCAACGCGCGAGATCTGTTGGAATTGCTCGGTGAGGGCAGCGATGTTCCGCCGGTCCTGTTCGGCTGCCACAGCATTTTGCGAGGCGGTTTGGCTGACGATTTGCTGCTCCTGCGCGATCGTCGCACGAATGCGGGTTCGTAGCGGGTCATGTACTCGACTGGCCATATCCATCACGCCGCCCGCGCCATCCACCAAGCGGCTAATTTCTCGCAAGTCGCCAAAACTTGCGAACAGACTCACGGTCTCACTGATCAGTCCCGATCCCGAGGCAGGATTGGCAGGGGGAGCGGGAGTTGCAGGGGTTGCTCCCTTGGCGGGTGCTTTGGCAAAAAGTTCAGGGACCAACGTCTTGAGATCCCCAATCTGCTTCTCCAGCCCACCGGTATTTTTCGCATTGCCCGTGGCGAACGCGGCCAGCTTCTGGATCCCCTCCTGGAGAGCCTTGTCAAAATCCAGTTCACCCTGGAGGGTGTCACGCTGCGAGATCAAATCCTGCTGCTTATGGCCGGAGGTCCGTGCGATCTGGCCGTTCAGCAGATCAATCTTTGCCTGAGTCTCCTTGCTATGAGTGGCGGCGTCGCGAACCGCTTTGGACAGGTTCTGCTGATCGTTCGGAGCAGACTCGCCAGCTTTTCCCGTGGATAGAAGTTGTGCTTCAGCGTCGGCGGACTGAAAGGCCAGTTGTACAACCTGCCGGGCGAGCGTCCGGGCGTTATCAAGATAATAGATATCGCTCGGCTCGCCGGCCGATTCGTTGGCGGCCATTAACTGCCGGTACCAGGTGATGGCGGTATTGAGATGCCGGAGGACGGCGGTCGCCTCCGGTTGGGCCTGTTGCGCGGTGGCCGCCGTCGGCGTGGACACACACAGCAGCATCACTGCCGCAACCACGGCGAAGGCGAAAGAGCAGGCGGACTTCGCGAGGCCTCGTTTCAAGAAAATCTCCCCCCGTTCTTTGTTAGCACGAACGGCGAGTGCCTAGCAATACCCGGTGACGAGTAAATGTAAATGTTGGGAGTCGATCAGGCTGGAATATGAATTGCTGAAATTGCCGGCACGGGCTGGAACTCGCTTCTACATGTTCGTCTTCGGCATCTGCAAGCGGGCAAGCGCGAGCGAACCAAACAACGATCCGGTAGAAAGCAGGAGGACAGCAAGAGCAAACCTCACAATCATCTGCGAGTAATCCCAGAATCCCGGGGGGACCATGGGATGCCAGTTGACAAGTTCGTAAGCCAGTCCTCCAAATACCACCACACTCAACAGGGTCGTCAGGAAGGCTGTCCCAAAGGCGCAATCTGCAAGGCGTTTCCCGAACTGTGCTCCGCCCCGCCGCCATCCATCGCGCACAATAGCGGCGAACAGACTGATGAAGAACCCTGCGATGACTACCCAGAGCAACCACTCGATAACGGCGTAAATTTCCTCGAGCAGGATATGGCTGACGGGTTTTTGGGAATGAAAGGTAAGGAAGGATGCGAACTCCACCGAGTGCTCGTTGACCCAGTCAAAGACGGCGCTGCAAATCCAGATGACGAACGAACTCCCAAGGCAATAGAGCAAAGTAGTCCCGATTTTCTTTCGCCCCTTCGTCCATAAGAATAACGCCGGGAAATTTGTGCCGGCAGCCGCTGCCACTTCCCCGGTGCCGGCGACCGTCCCGCCCACAACGATGATGCCGGCAATGGTCTGGGCCAGTGCCCAAACCAGCGCCAAGACCAACAAGAGCGCCGAGGACTCCGCCAAGCCGAGCCATTCGTATGCGGCAAAAACCCAAAGCGCCATGAGCGCCGCCAGCACAATGACGGTCCGATAGCTGCGGGCCACAACCCCCAGGCTCCATATCCATGCTGTCAAGGCTCTCTTCATCAGTGTCCTGCAATCGTCACATTCGCCGCCGGCGTTGAGGCTTGCCGCGCGGGCTCATACATGGGCAGCACGCGCGCGGGATTGGCCTGGAACGTTCCCGCGGTCACAGCCTTCAAAAGGTAATGGAATTGACCTTGCCCGCGCTCGAACGTGGTGGAGAACAACGCGCCGCGATCGTCATGGAATTCGCGCTGCGTGTAATAGAAATCCCACCAGGGCGGCTTTTCTTTAAGTTCGTACAAGCCTTCCTGCTCCACAAACTCAAAGCCTGCAGGAATGGGGTCCTCGATTTCCAGGTACTTTTCGTTGTTTGTCGCGCTTACGGTAAGGCGCACCACGATGACGTCACCAGTCTGCAC
This sequence comes from uncultured Acidobacteriota bacterium, assembly GCA_963719115.1. Lineage (GTDB taxonomy): Bacteria > Acidobacteriota > Terriglobia > UBA7540 > UBA7540 > Bog-366. The sequence continues at coordinate 67,703 of CAVRBF010000041.1, forward strand.
CGGGCCCGCCAGCGGCTGCTCCGAGTAAACAATGTGGTCGTTCTCCCGTTCCGGAACCAGCTTGAAGTATTCACGCACCACGTTCAACTTGTAGCTGCCCGTCGGCGGCGGCTTGGGCTGGCGCGAGAAGTACGACGCGGACGCCGACCAATACAACACGCCGATGCCGGACTTCACGATGCGGACTTCGTTGGCGCCGGCGTGAACCTGCGGTGCGGCGGCCGTCAGCACAATGGGCAGCGGATTCGCCACGTCCTTCTCCGTGATGTTCCGGTCAGCAAGCTTTTGGCCGTTCAGGTAAACGCTCAAGGTGTAATTCGGCTTCAGTTCGCCGGAAATCTTCAGGTAGTCGATTAGACCGTAAATAGCGGTGGCGGTTTGCTCCGTGGAGTCCCAGTAATAGCCGTCGGAGCGATGCTCCATCAGCCAGCGCGCCGCGCGCGGCAACAGATCGCTCTTGGGATCGAGATTGGCCAGTGCCTTGAGCGCGTAGGCCGTCGTCTCAAAGGAATTGTCGGAACTGAAGTCGAGCATCTCCTGGCGCTCGGACTTCCAGAAGGCGAAGGGATCTTCCGAATGCACATCCGCTTCCAGCATCTTAACGAATTCCTGGGCGCGCGGGTCTTTGAGGTGCAGCAGCAGCAAAGCCATCAGCGCCTGGCCATGGGCGGAGAACTTTTCGCGCGAGGAGTAGAGGTCATCCACCAGCGCGCGGTCCACGTCGCCGCTTAAAGCCAGCGAGTAGACCATGTATACGCGAATATCGGCCAGCGCACGGGGATTTTCTTTGATCTGATTCAGCAGGGCATCGCGCCCCTTGCTCAGCTTATCGGCGTCAATCGGGTAACCGGCATCGCGCGCCTGCGCCAATCCGGCCACGACGTAGGCGGTCATGAAGGGATGCGTTTCATCCGTTTGCCACCAGCCCCAGCCGCCGTCGTCATGCTGGAACATGTAAAGGCGCTGGAGGCCTGCGGCAATCTTCTGGTCCAGTTCGGTGGAAGCGGCAGGCGGCGTCAGCCCCAAGTCCTTGATGGCCTTTGTCACCAGGATGTTCGGCAAAAAGCTCGACATCGTTTGCTCGACGCAGCCGTAAGGATAGCTGGCCAAAAAATCGAGCGCGGACATCAGGGTGCCGGCAATTGAAGGCGCCAGATCGATGCGCAGCGTGGAGGCATCAGGGTTGATGTCCTGAGGAAGATCCAGCGTCTTCTTGATTTCCTCTTTGTCGCCGCGGATCGCGCCTGTCTGCGCTGCGTTCTGTTGAAGGCCCCATGGTTCTACCGGCATTTCGAGTTCAAGCGCGTCCGATTCCTCATCGGTCAGCGCTTTGGCCAGGAACTTCGCCTGCGCGATCTTCGCTGCGCGCACGTTCCACATGACCACCGCTTCACCATTCTTCGGAACATTCACGCTGGCTTCAGCCGGGCTGGACAGCTCTACTCCTTGTGCGTCCAGCGAGACCTTGGCGGTCTTGTCAGCGCTGAGATAATTGTGGACGATGCCCACCAGCGTCGCCGTGTCGCCTTGATTCATGAAGCGTGGAGTTTCCAGACGCAAGATGAGGTTCTTTCTGGTAATAACTTTGCCCACCACTTGCCCCACGAAAGTGTCGCGAGTGACGGCGCGAACTGTGGCCCGCCAGGTCGTAAGCGAGTCAGGAAAATTGAACGACGCGCGCGCCTTGCCATTCGCGTCCGTCACCAGCGCAGGCAGCCACTGGATGGTATCGGGGAAGAACTTGCGAACCTTGGGCTGAACGGCTTGCGGGTTTTTGAAGTCCGCCAGTCGCGTGGGCGCGCGCAGTTGCGCCAGTTCCATTTTGTGGCGGCCCGAATAGCCCATAAACCAGTAAGAGGTGGAAAATTGGGTAATGACCTTGTTCCAGCCGCGCGCGTAAAAGACCTTTTCCGGCGGTTCAACGCTTTCCGGGCGGACCGCGTAGATGGCCTCATCCACCACACCCAGACTCAGTTCGGCGCTCACCGGGTGGCCCTGCGCGTCCTGCGCCGTCATGGTGTAAGTGACCTGCTCATCGGGCCGATACTCGGGCTTGTCTGTTTCCACGGTGACTTTCAAGACTTTTTCCGCCGCCGGCACGGAGATGTTCTTCGAGCCCTCCACCAGTTGCTCATTCTGAACGAACGCGACGTTGAGGAAAAAGTTGGGCTCAAAACGCTCCTCGATGGGAATGTCAACCGTCAGCGAACCACCACTGGCAGGGTGCAGCGACCAGGTGTAGACCTGTTGCCCCTCGGTAGTCACCAGAGCCTGCGCGCCTGGCGAGTGAGTGGCAATCAAGATGTGCGCTGTGTCTCCCGGTTTATAGGAGTGCTTGTCCGGGTAAATGTCCGCCTGACGGTAGGCGTTCTCCTCTTCAGCGACCCCCGAGCTTGCAATCCACATGCTGGTGGAAAATGTCGCTTCGCGCCGATTGCTGTCGAAACTGCTGGCGTGGACGGTGAGCCAGGGTACGTTGGGAACGGTGTAGGTATAGTGCGCCACACCGTGGGCATCGGTGGAAACGCTTGTCTGCGAAAGAATCTCGGGCGGTTGGTTGAAGCCCCAGCCGCGGTGGCCTTCAAACTGTAATTGCACGCTGGCAGAAACGGGGTTGGAGTCGTAATCCAGCGTGTGGACGATCACGTCAGCTTGCTGCCCAGGTGCGTAAACGTAACGGTCGGTCTCCACCAGGACCACGACGGTAGAGTAGGTTACGGTGACGCCGTGGCCGCCCGTGATCTCGCGATTGCTGGCGTCGGTTACGTGCGCTTCGATTCTGTATCGATAGTCCTGCTTTTGTTTGTCGATTTCGGTGGGTAGGGTCACGTGCATCACGCCGTCGGCATCCAACTGGCCCGTGCCCTGGCTGATCTCCTGGCCGAAGTAGTCCGTGTTACCTTCGGCCTCGTCACCCTCAAGCTCTTCCTCGCCCCACAGTATCCGCCAGTATGGGAACATGTAGTTGGACCGGAAAATAGAATACTTGACGTGGCCGCCGGAAACTGGCGCGCCAAAATAGTATCGAGCGCTGATCGTGCCTTGGATCGTCTCGCCTTGAAGGTATCGCGCCTTGTCGGTGGAGACCGCCACCTCGTACTCCGGCTTCTTGTACTCCTGCACTTCGAACGACCCATAGACGTTCTTGTCGCCGATATGAGCGGTGATGCCGTACATCCCGAGCGCCGCCAGCGGACCTAGAGTCAACGTGCCGTGAAACGACCCGAACGGCGATAGAGCCAGTTTTTGCTGATAGATGGTTTTCTGATTAGCGTCGGTGACTTCAACGGTAACGGGCCCCGGCACGTCCAGGCTGAATCTGCCGCCCATCCGCGCGCGCAAGATGCCCTTAAAATCCACCTGATGCGTGGGGCGATAGACGGGCCGGTCGGTATAGATGTAACCGACGTAGTCCGTGGCGGAGGTATCCATGAAGAAAAATGGCTCGACGCTGGTGGCCGCCACGTCCTGGCCCGCCGTGGCCACCATAATGGAATTGTCGACTTTGATTTCCTTGAAGGTGGATTGAAATACGCCCGAGGCGTCGGTCGAGCCGCGCGCCAGCTCCTCATGGTTATTGAAGACCACCGCCGTGGCTCCTGGAACGGGCGTGCCGGAGTCGCGGCGCACCACGAAGAGCAGCACCTGGCCAGGGGCGGTCTTGGACACGAGCGCCAGGTCTGTAACCATCAGGAGGGTGTACGCACGCAACTCGCGGTTAGCGACTTCCACGAGGTACAGGCCCTTGTCGTGCAAGTCCACAGGGATCTGTTGATATTCGCTGTCGCGGGTCTTGGGCAACATTTCCCGCCAACCCATCACCAGTTGCTCGCGGTTAAGAAGGGGCACTTGGGCATAAGAGGCAACATCCAGAGGGATGCGCTGCAGCTTCTGCTCCTGCACGCGGCTGGCGTGGTAGCGCAAACGGGTTTCAAATCGCAACTGAGAGCGGAAGAAGTCGCGAATGCTCGCGCGCAGGTCACGCTTCCACTCGTGAAAGCGCTCCAGCCACGTCTTCTCCCGCGCGAGTTCAGCTTTCTCACTGCCGAAAGAATGTGCATCCTTCAGCTTGGCAAAGAACTGAACAGGGTCCTTGACCCGATAGATGCGAAAGTCCAGATGATCGACCTGGCGGAAGCTGATCCAGACCTGGGGTTCCTGCGAAGGGGCGTAGGTTTGACGCGAGGAGACAGAGAATGCCGGTTCCGTGGAGACAGGCTCTTCCTGGGCCAACGTGGCGGCGGGCACAGCAGACAGGCAAAACAGCAGGGCGAGAAGCAGCAAACTTCTGCGCGGTGGGAGCGTTCGCCAGGCGACGGTCTTTCGTGCCGCGAGATCGAGCTTTGGCAGGTACGAGGTCATTCGCAGCGTCCGGCAATTTACTCAATTCGTCGTGGCGCCAACTGTGCCTTGGATGCCGACGTTACACTATCGCAAAATCTCCAACCGGTAAACTCCCAAGAAATTGGGATTGTTAAGCACCGGCCGCCAATGCAGGTCGGGATGCTCCATCAAGACTCCGGTCTGGACCTCACGAATCTCGCCCCGGTGGCCGTCGATGTCGCCGGTGTGGTAGACGATCCAATCCTCTCCGTGCGGTTGGAAATAAGACCGGCCGACAAACAACATGGTGTGGAACGGCTCGCGCTGCACAGACTGGTGGAAAAACAACAGGTCGCCTGGCCGCGCCGCGTGAACGTCCCGCGAAATAAGGTACGTATTGTAGCGGAGCAACGTGGCGCTATCGGCAAACTCGCCAAAGATGCCGTTCGCAAGGTCGCCCGGAACCGCGGGGCCCGGCCGGAGGCGAAACAACTCTCTTCCCAGCGGTCCATCGGGATAATGATACTTTGTGACGTCCCCAAAGCCCGGATCGAAAGGAAGCCCAGCTTTCTCGCGCCAGGCGGGTGAGTGGGCCATCAGTGAGTTGCGAAAGGCGAAACGGATCAGGGCTGCGCAGTCCTGAACCTCAGCCTTGGTGCGGGGCGATGGAGCGTAGTACTGCGCCTCCGCCAGGAAGGTGAACCAGCGGGTAAAGTTCTCGCGATCCTGAAACCGATCAAGACGCGCGCCGTCGGGAACTCCGTCGCCGCGGCTATCGTGCCACGAACCTGCGGAGAGGGCTGCCTTTGTGCCGGGGAGGCCAGTCCCGCTGGCGCTCTTAGCAAGGACGGCCGGGTGGTGCATCACAATACTCGCCGCAAACAACCCTGCAACCAGCAGCAACAGCGCCGAAAGCATACGAACCGCTTTTGTGGGGCTCTGCGGGCGAAATGGATAACCTGAGCTTTTCACGGAATTCCGGTGCGCGCACATTCTAATTGCCGCAGAGTGGCGGTGCAAGAGCCTATGCGCATTAGGCGCTGGCGATAACTTCGCGCTTGCCCCGGTTCGCAATGGCATTGACGATGGTGCCGACGATCGCACCGCTCACCACGGTCCAACCAATCCACAACGTGAATTGGATCATCAGTCCGGCGTAAATGAATTTCTGCATGGGTCCCAGGCGAGCAAGGGCAGGGGCTACTCGGTCATAGTGGGTTCCCAGGCCTGCGCCGCCGTTGGCGGCGAACGCATAATACATGACGATGACCACCGGAATCCTGGCCGCGAAGGCGTATGCCAACAAAGTTGTGCCCAGGGACTTCCATCCCATCCCCGGAACGAACGCCGACCAGAACAAGAGAACCAGACCCAAGAGCGTCAAGAAATTCGCGTGCTTGACGGTGCCACCGAACAGCGCACCTCCGGCAGCCAGGACCAGCAGCGAGCCGAAGGCATAACCTATGGCCTTGCCGTTGCTGGAAGGTCCCTCGCCCGCCCGCGCTAACTTCAACGCGAAGTATGGACCAAAGATGATAGGCAGCCAAGAGATGCCGAGCACTGCGCCTCCACCGCCAGCCGCGTTATTAACCCACGGCGTAGGCCAATGTTTGAGTTCCCCCACGACCCGCAAAATGGTCACGGCGAGCGTAATCACCGTGGGGATCAGGATCAACCGAGTCGTACGAAGCGCCTTCGCGTCTGCCATCGAAATCCTCCTTTGCCTGAGAAACCCGAAGAAGATAGCCGGATACTACCGCATTTTCCGCCCGTTGGCGAACTGGTTTTGGCGAACTGATTTGCCGTGCGGCGAAGCGCAGTCCAATACCGCCTCCCGTGACACGCGAAAGTCAACTTTCCGAAATCGCGGTGGCGAGCCGAGACTTCGGGTGCAGTTTTCGTGACATCGGATGGGGGAAGTCTCTGTTCCCCAAAACTTGCCTAAAGCCAAGAAATAAGATGCCGTCTACATCACGATCAGGATTGACAATTTTCACTACTCGAAATAGCATATCCTGGGGTTAGTTCCACATCAGGTCAGTTCGATAATGTTGCACTGCGGCTGCCGGAAGCTCGCGGATGGCTAGTTAACTCTGTGCCTTCGCTATGCTCCTTTCGCAGGCGTAGAGACTCTGCCTAAAGGGAGGATATTCAGATGACGAAATCGGTTCGTAAGGTTCTGATCGGCGCGGCGTTGACGGGATTTGTACTGGGAACGACGGCGGCTGCTTCCGCGTCACCCCGGCCTGGAGACGATGCAAAGACCACCAAGACCATGATCGAGAAGCACTGTTGTGCGGGAAAGAACACCTGCCAGGGCAAAGGCGGTTGCGGGGCGACAAAAGGCAAGAACGACTGCTCCGGCAAGGGTGGATGCAATTCAATAAGCGGTTGCAAGAGCCATCCTTGTAAGGAACCATCGAAATAGCTTGGCAAGAATTCCGGGAGCGATGGGCCGGCCGACGCGTGCCGGCCCGTCGCCCTCGCGAAGAGGGACGCTTCCGTCGAAAACCTCCATGCCCGCGAACCGCTTTAACGGAAACTCGGACTATGGTGTAGGCATCGGCCTGCGCGTCCCCCACTACCGGCATATCTTCAGCAAGAAACCAGTCGTCAATTGGTTCGAAATCATCTCCGAAAACTTCATGTTGGACGGCGGCCGCCCGCTGGCGATCCTCGACCAGATTCTGGAGCGGTACCGCGTGGTGCAGCACGGTGTCTCCATGTACTTCGGCTCCGCCGAACCGCTGAACCGCGAACATCTGAAGCGGCTGAAAGCCTTGGTGAAGCGCACCAAGACGCCGTGGCTCACCGACCACCTCTGCTGGGGAAGCGTGGACGGACGCTATACTCACGACTTGCTTCCCATGCCCTACACGTTCGAGGCAGCGAAGAAGACGGCGCAGAAGATTCGCGAGGTGCGCGACTTTCTGGAAGTGCCCATCGCGGTGGAAAACGTCAGCAGCTATGCGGAGTTTCACGTTTCCGAGATGACTGAGTGGGAATTCCTGAACGAAGTCGTCGAAGACGCCGACTGTGGAATCCTGCTCGACGTGAACAACATTTACGTTTCGTCACGGAACCACAACTTCGATCCCTTTGAATATCTGCACAGCGTTCCTGTCGAGCGGGTGGCGCAAATCCACATCGCCGGGCACACCAAGTATCGGAAATTCATTCTCGATACGCACGATCATCCCGTCATTGACCCCGTGTGGGCACTTTACGCGCGCGCCATCGAACTGGCCGGTCCCACGGCCACCTTGCTCGAGTGGGATGATCGCATTCCCTCCTTCGACGAAGTTCATCGCGAGGCGTTGAAGGCCAATCGCTACCTGCCGGCGCAATTGCAGGAGGCTTCGTGAACCTCGAGCAGCTTCAGCAGGCTGTTTTCGAGGTCACGCGCCAACCGCTCACCCCGTCGGAAGGGATGCGGCCACGCCTGCCCGACGGCCGGTCCGTGCGTGCGATTGCCAACGCTCTCATCAAGCCGAACGACCGCATGACCTCATTCGAACGCCTGCAGATTTACAACCAGCAGTACTGGTTCCGAATCCTGGCATCATTTAGCGAGGATTTTCGCGGACTGCGCAGCCTGATCGGCGAGCGGAAATTTGAGAAGTTAGCCGTCGCCTACCTGAATGAATGCCCGTCCGAGTCATTCACTCTGCGTGACCTGGGCTCACGACTGGAGGCGTGGCTTGGTAAGAATCCGGAGTACGTCAAAGGGGTCGAACGCGTCGCGCTGGACATGGTGAGGCTGGAGTGGGCGGAGATTGAAGCGTTCGACGGCGGAGAGCTTCCGCGTCTTGCCGGGGATGCTCCTGCCAAGCTGAGTGGTGATACGGTCTTCCGCCTCCAACCGCATCTTCATTTGCTGGACTTGGCCTATCCGGTGGATGATCTGTTGCTCCACATCCGCGGGATCGAGGTCCAAGAACGATACCGCCAGCAACGCCGTGCTGAAGTTTCCCCGCCCGACGAAAATCCGGCGCGCTTCCCTGCCGCGGCCGCAGCGAGTGTACGTGGCGGTTTACCGGCTGAACAATTCCGTCTACTTCAAACGACTCACGCGCGACGCGTTTGCTCTGCTGGGTGCTCTACGAGAGGGCAAAACGTTGGAGCAAGCTCTTGAGGCCTCGCTGTTCCGACGACGGCGCAATGTCGAACGCGTGGGCGCGCAACTGAAAGAATGGTTTCATGATTGGTCGTACCTCGGGTGGTTCGCCCAATAGCCGGGCAAGGGATTCAAACTATGAATGGCGCAAAGGCTTTCATCGAGCGGGCTTACGGCTGGTTCTTACGCGGCGCGAATGCGTGCCAGTCACCTCTACTCCTGGCCGTTCGGCTATATTGGGGATGGCAGTTCTTTCAGGCGGGTTGGGGAAAGGCCATGAACATTCCCCATGTGGTGGAGTATTTCACCAGCCTGGGAATTCCGGCCCCCACGCTGAATGCCTATTTCATCGCCTGGCTCGAAGTGGTGGGAGGGATCCTGTTGGCGCTGGGCCTGTTTTCGCGGCTCATCGCCTTCCCACTTACGATTGACATGATCGTCGCCTACGTCGTCGGCGATCGTGAGGCGCTGGGATCGATCATCTCCGAACCCGACAAGTTCTACGCCGCCACTCCCTACACTTTTCTGTTCGCCTCTCTCCTCATTCTGATCTTCGGCCCGGGAAAGTTATCCCTCGACACGCTCATTATCTGGTACCGTAAGAAACGAGCACCAAAATCGGAAGCGGCGGCAAGCTGAAGGTGAGCCGGTGGCGCCGGCATTCTTGCCTGCGCCTGGGGCGGATGCATTCCATGCACGGTGCACAGGCAGGAGTGCCGGTGCCACACGGCAGGCTGAGATTCCATGTCACGAGAATATCCCAAACAACCGCTTGTGGGTGTAGGCGGCGTGGTGATTTATCGCGGTCGCGCCCTGCTGATCCGGCGTGGACACGAACCGCTGAAAGGGGAGTGGTCCATCCCCGGCGGCATGCTGGAACTCGGCGAGGAATTGACGGCCGGCGTGAAGCGCGAGTTGAAGGAAGAAACCGGTCTCGACGTTGAACCGCTGGAGTGCCTTCTGGTATTCGATCGCATCATGCACGAAGGCGAACGCGTAAGATACCATTACGTCATTGTCGATTACCTTTGCCGCTGCAAGGGTGGACGGTTGCGTCCCGCCTCCGACGTCACCGACGCGCGCTGGGTTCGCCGGCAGGATTTGCCTCAATACGGGCTGACCGAGCTGGCCACTAAGCTGATCCTGAAGGCATTTGATATGAAGAATAGGTGAGGAGTCGTTCCCATGGAAAACCTGAAAGTGTGCGTCTATTGCGCCTCCAGTCGGCAGTGCGATGCCGCGTATCTGGAGGCCGCCGAACGCCTGGGGCGCCACTTGGCGGAAAACCAGGCAACACTGGTCTATGGTGGCGGCGGCGCAGGCGCCATGGCACGGCTCGCGGAAGGTGTACTGAAGGCGGGCGGAAATGTCATCGGCGTCATTCCGCGCTTCATGATGGACCTCGAGTGGGGCCACGGCGAATTAACCACGATGCACGTTGTCGACAACATGCGCGAACGGAAGCACAAAATGCTGGAAGGCGCTGACGCGGTCGTGGCCCTGGCCGGCGGCTGCGGAACTCTGGAGGAACTCTTCGAAACGATTACTCTCAAACGACTGGGTCTCTACCTGGGGCCGATCGCGCTGGTGAACACGCGCGGGTTCTATGACGGTGTCGTGGCGCTACTCGAACACTGCATCGCGGAGAAGTTCATGGATGCCCGGCACCGCAAGATGTGGACGGTGGTCAACGAACCGGAAGAGGTTTTGGAGGCCATTCAGAACCGCGACGCACTGGAGCTGCCGAGAATCGCAACTTCGCCGTGCAATAACTGGGTCGCTGTCTACTGCCATCCGCCTACCGCCTTCTGTTTTTTGCTTTCTGCCAACCCGCCCCCAAAAAGTTAAAAGCCCCTGGTTGTACGCTCACCGCACAACCAGGGGCCCGGGATACTGATGGGTTTGGCTTCTTCCTATTGCGATCTTTCTCAGGAACGGCGCTCAGCAGCGCCTTGCCACTACACCCTCTCTTTGCTAGAGAGAGGGACCCACGGACGAGCGCATGCTTTGCGCCTAAGCCTCAGCACCCTCGCTAAGGTTACATTCACTTTCAATCGACATGGATCACCTCCTTTCTAGCGATGAGGCGATATTATGTCTGCCTTTTGGGCAAGTCAAGAAAAAAAGTGGCGAAAATGAGGCGAAAACGATAGAAAAATCAGGTTCGATATTTGCCGGTCAAAGCCCGCCAACGCAGCGCCACCAGGTCCCAGCTCATGTGGAGGGAATCCTTGAGATAGTGAACCTTGGTCGCCGGGCTGTGATTCCAGCGCACGGGAACCTCCACCACTTTGCCGCCCAGCCGCTGGATGAGGAAGAGTACTTCCGGGTCAAATCCGAATCTTTCCGCGCGCTGAAGCTCGAAGGCATGGCGCGTGGTTTCCCGCCGAAACAGCTTAAAGCCACACTGGGTATCGTAGACATTGAGGCCGGTGAAAATCCGAACGAGCAGGTTGAAGAATCGGCCGCCCCATTCACGGATTGGCGATTGGTGAACTCCGATCAATTCCCGTTGCAGGGCCCGTGAGCCCACCACTGCATCCGCGCCTGACGATTCGATGGCCGCCAGCAGCTTGTCCGCTTCCTCGATGGGCGCTGACAGATCGGCGTCGGTGAACAGAACCAACTCGCCGCGCGCCTCCAACACTCCGCGTCGAACCGAATACCCCTTGCCGCGATTGCGTTCGTTGGAAATCACCCGGACTCCCGACAGCGCTGAAACGACTTCCACAGTCTTGTCCGTCGAGCCGTCATCCACCACGATGGTTTCCACGGTGAAGGCTTTGCCGCAAATGTAATTGCAAATTGCCTCCAGCGAAGTGAGGATGCGGTCGGCCTCATTGTAAGCAGGAATCACGATGCTGAGGAACGGTTCGGACATGAGCGGAGAATATAGCAGAAGACAGGAGTCAGGAAACAGGAGTCAGAAGTCAGGAGTGAAAAACCGTCCGCTGGGGCAGCGAATTTGGAAAACTCTCACGCCCTTCGTGGTGTCACCGACTTCGGATCTCGGAGTTCAAACGCCGGTCACTCGTCACTTGTCACTGGCCTGCTTCCGCCCATCCCCCTTTTCCGACCAGCGGCACAAATTGGCAACGGTCCAGATGCTGAGTGGTAATTTCGGCGCCGTGCTTTGCAATCACCAAAAGTTCCTGAACATTCCGGTCTCCCACCGGAGCGACTAAGCGGCCGCGTTCGGCGAGTTGATCAATCAGATGGGGCGAGACGCTGGGTGTTCCCGCGCTGACGATGATCACATCGTAGGGCGCGTGGCTCGCCAAGCCCTCACTCCCGTCTCCCGCGATAACCTCGACGTTACGATAACCCAGGCGCTGGAGTCGTTCGCTCGCCATGTCCGCAAGCCGAATATTCAATTCGACGGCGTAAACCGATGCGCCCAGTTGGGCCAGAATCGCCGCCTGGTAACCGCTGCCCGCGCCGATTTCCAGCACCTTTTCTCCGGAGGCAACGCCCGCCGCTTCCGTCATCGCCGCCACCATGTAGGGCTGGGAAATGGTCTCGTGCTGGCCGATGGGCAGCGGACGGTCGTCATAGGCAGCGGACTCAAGTTCTGCCGGCACAAATTCGTGGCGTGGAACCAACCGCATGGCCTCCAGCACCCGCTCGTCGCGAATGCCCCGCGCTCGGAGCTGAATTTCAACCATGCTGCGCGCTTGAATATCGAATTGAAGACCGGTCAACATGCTCGTTGCCGCAGGTCATTGCTGCTTGACCGCCAGGGAATTAGGACGACAGATTGCTTGGTCGTGTCATCCCCCAAATCGCTGCCACTATCATCACTCCGCATCGCCGACTCGTCCAGCCGATTTTCGGGTAATGTCTCAGTTGCAATTTGTAGCGGCGAGCTTATCCGTCAGCTGACGGACCAAATGGCGGCGTAAAGCCGCCGCTACGTCAAACTGAGACACTACCGATTTTCTCCTCAGCGCGCGTCGAATGACAGAACGCTCACGGAGTGTGCGGGGAAAGCGTAATGCAGTTCGGCCGCCGCCAAAGTCAGCGTCGAATTCTCCGGGCGCACACGCTCAGGGTGTTCTTCATCATTCTGCGTCGTAATCGCATCTGCATTCAGCGTCCTCACCTGGACCGTCGTGGACGGAGTGAAGTTCTTGAGCCGAATCGCGGTGCGGATGGAATTCTTCCAGTCGCGATTAACGACAAAGAGAACGATGCCACCCGTGTCCGAACGGCGCGTGGCCAGCACGTCCAGATAGGGCACGTTGGGAATCTCGGGGGCGCGCCGAACCCCCTCATGCACGTCGTAAGCCGGTCCTGCGGTCTCAGAGTGCAACATCGTATCGCCGGCGTAGTTGGCATAGAGTGAGAACGCCCAACATTGGGGAGTCAAATAAACGCGCCCGCGCTGCTTGTGGATTCCGCCCAGATCGACCGTGCCGGTCATGTCGGACACGGGCACGAAATCCGAATGGCTCAAGATCATGTTGAGCCAGCTCGCGGTCATGATGGCCCCACCGAAATTGGTGAAGTTGGGAAACTGCGCCTCGGGATGCGAAAGGAAAATCCACTCCGTAAAGGCAATCTTCACGCGGTGGCGGGTGGTGGGGTTGGCGTCAATCTGGGCGCGTTCATCCCTCAGTTCCTTCGCCACGCCCTGTGGGACGGCCAACGCCGCCCGGAGGCGCGCGTCGTAATCGGCGGATTTGTTTACCTGCTCGTCGACGCTCACCACGAAGTGGGTGGTGATATAGGAAACGTCGCGGCCGTCCTGCTCGATGAGTTTGTTGTTCCAATCTTGAAAATGATCGGGATCAGCTCCATTGGCGAAGATCATGGTCCTGGGCGGAACAAGGTCGCGAATGGCCTTCAGGAACGTCTGGTATCGCTCCGCGTAACCTTCGGGAGTCAGCCAGCCGAGCTGCCACTTGCCCCAAAGTTCGTTGCCCATTTCGTACGAGCCCACGTCGTAGGGTTGCGGATGGCCGTTGGCAGCGCGCTCCTGGCCTTCTCTACTTTCCCGCGCACCTTGCAAATACTCCACCCAGTCACGCGCTTCCTGCGGCGTACCGCTGCCAAGGTTGAGGCACAGTTGCAGGCGCGCCCCAATCAACTCGGAGAACCTCTCCATTTCATCGGTTCCAAAATCGTCGAAAACCGGATAACCCCACGACTGGTTCAGTCGCGTGGGGCGACGGTCGAGCGGGCCCACACCATCGCGCCAGTGATAACCGCTGGTGTAGTTGCCACCGTAACGGAGCAGCGAGGAGTGCAGGGCTTTGGCGGCGGCGATCACGTCGGGATCCATCCCGTCGATGGCATCCGCGGGGTAGAGGCGGATCTCGTCGAGCGAGATTCGATCTTCCGTATTCAAGGCGACGGCAAAATCCACCTGCGTAAGCGGTTGCACGCGTCCCGCGGGCAGTGTGAGGTGATACGGTAACTTGACCCACGTTTCGCCCTGCGGCACTCGGACGGTGGTCGAAGCCAGGATGGCATCGGGGTTGTTGTGTTCGCGGAAGCTCACGGAAAGGTCCGTGGCGCCGTCGCGCGCCATGGCAAAGAGCACGCCCTGGTAATCCCGCTCGCGCTCGATGGGCAGGTAAACGGCTTGGCGAATGCCAACTTCCTTGCCGGCGATTCCCATGACGTAGAGATAGCGGTCGGAATTCGCGGCGTTTCCCCAGCGCGGCTCGAAGCGCATTCCCACGTCGCGCAGCGGGAGCCAAGGCAGCGGCATGCCGTCCCGGCTTGACCGGGTGAACTCCGGCGCGGAGAAGTGATCGCGCAGGTAATTGAGACTCGCGCCGTAGCTTTCAAGACTGGGATTGTCGAGCAGTTGCGCGGACACGCCGCCAAAGATCGAGCTGCCGATGTCTTCGATAAAGGTGCCGTAAACCGTCCGTGGAATCGGGAAAAAAGCGGGTCGCGAATCATCAATCTCGATGGAGGCCTCCGACCTTGAGGAGGGAGTGTATTGGGAAATCGTCTGGCCGCACAAGCAGGGAGCAGCCAAACAGCAGAAAATCAGAACGCGAAGTGTGGGTGTCATAGTGATGCGCAAATATCTCTCAATTTACTCCAAGCTGCAAGCGGTTTGCCTCCTCGTCCGGGTCGCAGAGCAGGTCCGACGGAGTAGAGGCTAGCGCCACACCGAACAAGGCTTCACTCAATTTTTGGGGATTTCAATCCGAGGCGGGAAGAGGGCGGGCGCGCCGTGAGTTTGGGCGGCGCGCCCGCCCGAGTTCAGGAGGTTAGGCTGCCCGTTTGCTGATTTCTGCGTCAATGCTGGCGGCAGCCGCGCCGCCAATACGCATGCCGTAGAAAGACCGGTAAACGAAGCAGAGCGATACCGCGAAGAAGATCGCTGCCAGGATGTGGGTTAGCGGAGACCCGTTGGAGGCGGTCAACTTCACGGCCAGTTCCACCGCCAGCAGGCCGAAGAGCGTGGTGAATTTGATGATCGGGTTGAGCGCCACGGACGACGTATCCTTGAACGGATCGCCCACCGTATCGCCGATCACCGTTGCGTCGTGCAACGGTGTGCCCTTCTGCTTCAACTCCACCTCGACAATCTTCTTGGCGTTGTCCCATGCCGCGCCGGCATTGGCCATAAAGATTGCCTCGTAGAGACCGAAGATAGCGATGGAAATCAGGTAGCCAATGAAGAAAAACGGCTCGACGAAGGCAAAGGCCAGGGTCGCGAAGAAGACGGCAATGAAGATGTTGAGCATGCCCTTCTGCGCGTATTGAGTGCAGATGGCCACCACCTTCTTGCTGTCCGATACGGAGGCCTTTTCGGAGCCTTCCAGTTTGATGTTGGCTTTGATGAACTCCACGGCGCGATACGCTCCGGTGGAGACCGCTTGCGTGGAAGCGCCGGCGAACCAGAAAATCACCGCGCCGCCGGTGACCAATCCCAGGAAGAAAGGTGCGTGCAGCAGCGACAACATTTCCTTGTTGACGGTCAGGCCGTCGGTGAGCGCCATGATGATGGAGAAGATCATGGTGGTGGCGCCGACCACGGCGGTGCCGATCAACACGGGCTTGGCCGTGGCTTTGAAGGTGTTCCCCGCGCCGTCGCCTTCTTCCAGCATGTCTTTAGCACGGTCGAAGTTCGCGTCAAAGCCGAACTCCTTTTTGATTTCTTCCTTAACATTGGGGACTTGCTCGATCAGCGAGAGTTCATAGACCGACTGGGCGTTGTCCGTAACCGGGCCGTAGGAGTCCACCGCGATCGTCACCGGTCCCATGCCCAGGAAGCCGAAGGCCACCAAACCGAAGGCGAAAACCGCCGGCGCGAGCATCAGGTTGGCCAATCCCATGGTACTCACAATCGCACCGATGGACATCAAAAACACCATGGCCAGGCCCAAGTAGTAGGCAGAGAAATTTCCCGCTACGAAGCCGGAAAGAATCCCCAGGGAGGCGCCGCCTTCCGATGCGGAGGTGACCACCTCGCGGACATGCCGCGATTCCGTGGAAGTGAAGATCTTGACCAGTTCCGGAATCAGCGCGCCCGCCAGCGTCCCGCAAGAGATGATGGTGGCGAGCTTCCACCACAATGAGGGGTCGCCGCCCAGGCTGGGGACAATCAGCTTCGAAGTCACGTAGGTAAAGGCGATGGAAACGAAAGAGGTAATCCAGACCAGCGAAGTGAGCGGGCCTTCGAAGTTGAACCGGTCAAGGTTGCCGTAACGCGCTTTGGCGATGGCGCCGTTCAGGAAGTATGCCAGGGCGCTGGCCACCAGCATGATGACGCGCATCACGAAGATCCACACCAGCAACTGCACCTTCACGGTGGGGTCCTTTACCGCCAGCAGGATGAAGGTGATCAGCGCCACGCCCGTGACGCCGTAGGTCTCAAATCCGTCGGCGGTGGGGCCCACGGAGTCGCCCGCGTTGTCGCCCGTGCAATCGGCAATGACGCCGGGGTTGCGCGCGTCGTCTTCCTTGATCTTGAAGACGATCTTCATCAGGTCGGACCCGATGTCGGCGATCTTGGTAAAGATGCCGCCGGCAATCCGGAGCGCCGCCGCACCCAGCGACTCACCGATGGCGAAGCCGATGAAGCACGGCCCGGCATAGTCACCGGGAATGAAGAGCAGAATGATCAACATCATCAGCAACTCAACGCTGATCAGCATCATGCCAATGCTCATCCCGGCACGCAGGGGAATGGAGAAAATGGGGAAGGCCTTGCCCCGCAAACTGGCAAACGCGGTGCGCGAGTTGGCAAAGGTGTTGACGCGGATGCCGAACCACGCCACGCCGTAACTGCCGGCAATTCCCACCAAGCTGAAGAAGAGAATAATGGGCAGCGTCAGCATGACCGGCTTGCCCGGAACCGGAGCAAGCCATCCAAAGTAGGCAACAATGGCTGCGGCGATAAACACCCAAAGCAGCAGCAGGAATTTACCCTGCGTCACCAGGTAAGTTTTGCAGGTTTCCCAGATCAACTGCGAAATCTCGCCCATGGCCCGGTGCACCGGCAGGTTCTTCAAACCGGTATAGATCACCAACCCGAACAACAGGCCAAAAACGCAAAACAGGATGCCGACCATGAGCAGAGAGTGTCCGTCAATAGCGCCGCGCAGGAACTGCACTCCCCTAAGATCCGGAAGCTTGAGGTTCGCTTCTCCCGCGGCCTCATCCGCGCCGGCAGCAAACGCCTGCGGCGTCGCCATGGCCAGAAATGCCGCAACCGCGGCGAGACCTTTGCCGATCCAGCTGCGGCGTTCCCAAGCGCCAGAAACCGTGTAACGCATGACTTTTTGACCAAAATCAGAAAGGATTAATGTGAGCACACTTAGACTTACAATCGTAAGAGCGAACATTGGCTTTCCTCCGACCGAAACTTCCTCTTCGCGCCCCCGAGGTGGGTGTGTAGTGCTTCTCTGAGAATCAATTTCTGAATCAGAAAGCGTGACGAGGACTCATAGTATGGGTGCATCATAGCACGCAGAAAATTTTGACGTCAAGCAAAGAACCGGCTAAGGACATTGAAAATCATGGACTTCTAGTCTAACCGGTCGAAAAATCGCCCACCTTTTTAATCTCGATGCTGATTTCAAAGGACTAACCGGGCGCAGATTAAACTTAGTAGCAATTTTGAGTCCGATCTTACGTTGACCTCTTCCTTCCCCTTGTGGTATCAACGCTATTTAACCGTCACTTTGAGGAGCCAACGTTGAGTCTGCCCAAGGTTTTTATTACCCGACCGCTGCCTGCCGTCGCGGTGCAGCGGATCGCGAAGTGTTGCGAAATATCGATGAATCCCAAAGACGTTCGGTTGCCCCCACAGGAACTCGCGGCAGCATGCCGGGAGGTGGAGGGTCTGGTGACCTCCGCCACCCCGATCAGCGCCGAAATAGTGGCGCAGGCGCCGCATTTGAAGGTCATCTCCGCTGTGGCGGTCGGTTATGACAACATCGACTTGGACGCCTGCACGCGCCGCGGGATCCAGGTGACCAACACCCCCGGCGTGGTCACGGAGGCCACGGCTGACCTGAGCTTCGGTCTGCTGATGTGCGTCGCGCGGCGCTTGGTGGAAGCCGATCGCTATGTTCGTGAGGGCCATTGGAAGTTTTGGGAGTTTGGTTGCATGTGGGGCACCGACCTGGGCGGCAAGACCTTGGGCGTCTACGGCTTTGGACGCATCGGCCAGGCGGTGGCGCGCCGCGCCCGCGGCTTCAACATGCGCATTATCTACCACTCCGTCGACCGCCCCACGCCCGAGCAGGAGCGCGAACTGGGCGCGCAATTTGTCGACCGCGACACGCTGCTGCGCGAAGCCGATTTCCTGACCATCCATGTACCCCTGGCGCCCGACACCAACCACCTGATCGGCGCCGCGCAACTGGCGATGATGAAGCCCACCGCCTTCCTTATCAACAGTTCGCGGGGCAAAGTGGTGGAGGAGGCCGCCCTGGTGGAGGCGCTCCAGTCAAAGCGCATCGCCGGCGCGGGCCTTGACGTGTTCGAGTTTGAACCGCAGATTCACCCCGCACTCTTCACCATGCCGAACGTGGTCATGACCCCGCACATGGGCACGGCCACGGGCGAAACGCGCACGGCCATGGCCTTGATGGCGGCGGACAACCTGCTGGCCGCACTCGCCGGCCGGCGCCCGGCCAATTTGGTCAATACCGAAGTCCTGAAAGGTACCTGATGAACACAGCGAAGGCCGAACCGACGTCCGCGGCGCCCATGCAACGGATCCTTGACGCCGCGATGTTTGCCGCGCAAAAGCACTCCGCCCAGAAGCGCAAAGGCGCTGCTGCGGAACCTTACGTCAACCATGTGATTGAGGTGGCGCAGTTGGTGGCCGGCAGCAGCGACCAACTGGACGCCAACCTGGTGATGGCGGCGCTGCTCCACGACACGATCGAAGACACGAACACGACCCGGGAGGAACTTGAGCGCGAATTTGGCAGCGACGTCACCGCATTAGTCGTGGAAATGACGGACGACAAATCGCTTCCCAAGGACGTGCGCAAGGAATTGCAGATACAGAACGCGCCGCACAAGTCCGTCCGCGGCCAGGTGATCAAGCTCGCCGACAAGATCTCCAACCTGCGGTCGTTGCTGGCCAGTCCTCCCGCCAATTGGAACGATGAGCGCAAGCGCCAGTATTTCGCCTGGGCGCGCCGCGTGGTGGAAGCCCTCAGCGCACCCAATCCCATCCTCAAAGCTGAGTTTGACCGCACCTACGCCAAATTCCAGGGCTGAGTTCCCCGTGAATCCGCCAGCAATCCCAGGCAACAGGGTTGAGTCTTTGGCTGTACTATGTGTTATGGTACGGGCCCATGATTCCTTTTCGCGTAGAGTTCCGGCCCGGCCTGTCGCTCTTTCAGCAGGTCGTCTATGCGGCCAAGAAGGCGATGGTCTCAGGCCAGTTGCGCGCTGGCGACGTCTTCCCATCTGCCCGCATGCTAAGCAAGGAGCTCAAGATCAATCCCAACACGGCCCATAAGGTCGTGACTCACCTGCTGACATTCGGTCTCTTGGAAACCCGGCCGGGAATTGGTACCGTGGTGGCGATTTTGCCGGAGGCGACCAAGGCGGCCCGCACGCAATTGCTCGGACATGAAATCGAGCAGTTGGTTGTCGAGGCCAAGAGACTCGGCATCGACCTCGAGGAACTGGCGGCGTCCGTTTCGGAGCACTGGCGGCGGCTCACCGATGATCAGGACAGACCGGCGCCGAGGGAGCCGGGAGGTCGCGGAGAATCATGAGCGGCATCATTCAAACCGAAAATCTCTGCAAGAAGTTTGGCCGTGTTGAGGCTCTTGACGGCCTGAACCTTGAAGTCGCCGACGGCGCAATCTACGCCCTGGTGGGCCCGAACGGTGCCGGCAAGACCACCACCATCAAGATTCTGATGAATATCTTTGCCCCGACGAGTGGCCGTGCCGTTGTGCTGGGAATGGATTCACAGAAAATTCCGGGCGCGCCTTTGCCGGGATAGGATACGTCTCGGAAAACCAGGACTTGCCCGGCTGGATGCGGGTAGATAGCTTCCTCGCGTTTCTGCGTCCGCTCTATCCGGCGTGGGACCGGGACCTGGAAAAGGAACTGGTCTGCCAGTTTGACTTGCCATTGAACCGCAAGCTCAAACATTTGTCGCGTGGCATGCGAATGAAGGCGGCGCTGGCAAGTTCGCTCGCTTACCACCCCAAACTAATTGTGTTGGATGAGCCCTTCAGCGGCCTTGATCCGTTGGTCCGCGATCAACTGATTGAGGGGCTGTTGGCGCGCGCTTCGGAAGCGACGCTTTTCATTTCCTCGCACGATCTCGCGGAGGTGGAAACTTTCGCCAGCCACGTGGGGTACCTGGAACAGGGGAAACTGCGATTTTCGGAAGAGCTGACGGCTTTGACGGATCGCTTCCGGGAAGTGGAATTGACATTTGACGCGCCACCCACCTTGCCCGACAGGTGGCCGGACACATGGATGCACCCCACAAGTACGCCTGTAGTGGTGCGATTCATTGAGAGCTGTTTCGACCCCGAGCGGACCAAGGCGGAAATTAATAAAATCTTTGGTTCTCTGCGCGACGTTACCTTTACTCCCATGTCACTGCGCTCCATCTTCCTCGCCATGGCCAAAGCCGGTCGGGGAGTGGTCTCAAAATGAGTTCGATATGAAACAGATCGTTCACATCTTTCGGAAGGATGTTCGCCAACACCGGCTGGTGATTCTCATCACTTTGGCGACGCAGGGGGCGTTCGCGTGGGACGAACCGCGGCACTGGCTGCCTTGGGGTGAATTGATAGCGGATCGATTCCGCTGGATTCCGATCCTGCTCTTCCTCACCTGGTGGATTCTGGTCGTGCGAGTCATTCAAAGCGAGGCGCTGGCAGGGGACCGCCAATACTGGATCACGCGGCCCATCGAATGGAGTAAGCTGCTGGCAGCCAAGATGCTCTTTGTTCTCGCTTTTGTGAGCGGTCCTGCACTGGTTGTGGACGTCTACCTGCTGCATCAAGCGGGCTTTAAGCTGGACCCTGCCTACGCACCCGGCCTGCTCTGGTCGCAACTGGAATTGGCGGCGTTCCTGCTGCTTACCGTCGCGGCGCTGGCGGCCGTCACCACAAACATCGGGCAACTAACGCTGGCGATTCTAGGCGTGGGACTTTTCATGGCCGGCACCGCGACGGCGGTGGCCTACTTGCCGCCGAGCGGCTCTTCGGATATTCCTGACGACCTGACCGCGGCGGTGGTGGTTGGCGCATGCGCGGCGGTGGTGGTCCGGCAATATGCGCGGCGCAAGACCCAACAGTCACGCTTGATATTGGGCAGCGCCACGGCGGTGGTCTTCGTCATTGCGGTCGCTACACCATTCGTCTTTCCCCTTTCTTTCCCCTATCCGGCGTTGCGCAACGGGGAGCCGCCTCCCGTGCAAATATCCCTCGATCCTGCCAAGCCTCCTGCACCGCAGGTGAGACCCGACCAGAAGGACGACGTCGGCCTCCAAATTCCGTTGCGCGTCTCAGGGATCGAGGAAGATTCTGTGATCGAAATGAAGGGGACAAAGATCGTAATCGAGTCACTCGATGGGAAACGATGGGATTCAGGTTGGTTCTCCGGCTACCCCACCTTGTTCCCCGGCAGTGACAAGATGCAGATGGATTTCCGAACGAAAAAGAGCTTCTTCGAGGAGACGAAGAGGAATGCTGTAAACCTCCGCATTTCCTTCGCGCTCACCGTCTCACGGGATAGGAACCCGAGGCGAATCATTGCCGAAGGGGGCTATTTTGCCGTTCCGGACTTGGGATTGTGCCGCATTAGCAACGGCTTCGGAACGCTTTTCTGCCGGTTCCCGATTCGGGGACCGCGCCTTGTGGTGCTGACTACGGCGTCCTCGGAGAATACTTGCAGGCCCATCGAAGGTGAGTCGATGCCAGCCGGGAAAACTGCATACGGCTCGGGTTCGAATACAGAAGCGGGTCCGCTCGGCGCGGTGGGCACGATCAGCCTATCACTGGGGCAGTGGAACGGTGTGAGCGATGAAAAACCCCATCCCCGCATTTGTCCCGGGACTCCGTTGCTGGTCAGCTTTCCGCAGGAGGTTCAACGCGTTCGCACTGACCTTGACCTTCCCGGAATCCGGCTGGCCGAGTACCAGGAGAGCAACGACTTCACCTTCGAATTTCGTGGAGGTTTCAGACGTTAAAGGAAAGGGCTGTTCTTGGAGCGAGAGCGGTAGGCCGTAGGTAAAGCCCCAGGACGCCATGAAGAAGATTGCGAGGAGCGAGACGCTGGTGGACGGTCCCGCAAATTTTCCCGCCTCCTCGCGCATCCTCCCACCAACAACGGCCGATTTCAGGGCATCGGGACCCCATGGAATTGAAGAACCCTGTGCCTTAGGCCCTTTCCGGAGAAAAGCCGAAGCTTCCCGCCGCACCTCCGCCACCCGCGCAGTTTGACAAGCTCGTCCTTTGGACGCATCACCCCGCCAGCCGTGCCAAGTATTTCCCCGGGACGGCGACTTTCCAATAATAGGCTAGACATTAAGGCTCAAAATTGAGAGGACAAAACGCCCGATCGACCGTTTTCCCAAGCTTCTCGATAAGTCTTTATTTATCAGGTTGATGGTGGCTTTGGTGGGACCCAAAGCCAATTTGCGGGGTTTGTTTCCAATAACTTGGCGGCTTTGGCATTCTCCTGACTTCTTGTCCCGTCACTTGGGGATTCCTTTCGTCGTTCTCCCCATCAGTGCCAACGCCGCTCAAACCGTATAAAGTCTAGCGCAAAACAAGGCCATTGTCAAGCGAAAAGATAACTGATCGATAACTCCTTGCGGTGCCCGACGGCCGGGAATTCATTAGATGTTCCCTTGTCTCATCTATGTCATCACGCAGTCGCAGGAGCCGACGCGGAGAGCCATAATGGTCAGGGTGGGATTCTGGCAGGCGGTGGAGGCAAATCCGGCGCCTCCATGACGAAGAGATTCTTTACGTCGTGTGACTGCTGAAGTACATTTTCAGGACGGATTTCTTCGGCTCGCGAGGTATATTGCAGGGCGCTTGGGATTCTGAAGGGACTTGATTTGGGGGAATCGTGAAAAAGGTTTTGTTCTTGATGTTCTTGCTCGTTGCCTTGTGTGTCGGAGCATTCGCCGCGCCGCAACCCAACTCCGCGCGTGAACCGGTGGACTGGGTGAATCCTTTTGTGGGGACCGCGTTCCCGTTCCTGCGCTGGATGGTCTTTCCGGGGCCGGCGATGCCGTTCGGCATGGTGAAACTCAGCCCCGACAATCGCGGTCCGGGGCGCCACTGGCAGGCCGGCTACGACTACAACATCAATACCCTATTGGGATTCAGCCACATCCATTCGTGGACCATGGCGGGCTTGCTGATGATGCCGACTACGGGCCCGTTAAAGCTGGTGCAAGGGCCGGAAGAAGGCTCGCCGGAGAGCTTCCGGTCGCACTACCGGCATGAAACCGAGGTTGCATCGGCGGGCTATTACGCGGTGACGCTGGACGACTATAAGATTCGCGCCGAACTGACCGCTACCACGCGCGCGGGATTCCAGCGCTATACCTTTCCCAAGGCGGACCAGGCCCGCATCCTGCTGGTGCTGGATGTGCCCGGCGAAATGGATACGAGCGTTGACCACGCGGTGATCCGCCGCGTCAGCAGCACGGAAATTGAAGGCGAGTCGGCGCAGCACGATGCCTACAACGTCAAATGGCAAAAGTACACGCTGCACTTTGTGATGCGCTTCAGCAAGCCGTTTGACTCCATGGGCGGCTGGGTGGGGAAGGACGTCACCGCACAAAGCAACGAGATCACGGGCCACGGCGATGTGGGCGCCTTCTTCAACTACCACACCACCCAGGGCGAGGTGATTGAGGTCAAGAGTGCGATTTCACTGGTGAGCACCGAGCAGGCGCGCCTGAATCTGGATACGGAGATGGGCCGCTTCGGCTGGGACTTTGACGCCGTCCGCAAGAACGCGCGCGACACCTGGAACACCCTGCTGAAGAAGATCGACATCGAAGGCGGCTCCGACACTGACCGCGCCAAGTTCTACTCCAACCTCTATCGCTCCTATGTGGGGCGAACGATTTTCAGCGATGCGAATGGCAAGTACGTGGACCCCACGGGCAAGGTTCAGCAGCTCAAGAATCCGGAATCGCCCATGCTCGGCTCGGACGCTTTCTGGAACACCTTTTGGAACCTGAACGAGCTCTGGGGCCTGGTGACGCCGGACGTTCTGCTGCAATGGGTGAACTCGGAACTCAAACTGAATGACAAAGGCGGTTGGCTCTCGAAAGGCCCGGGCGGCCTGCGTTACAGCGGCGTAATGGTGTCGGAGCCCGAGATCGCCATGATCGTCACGGCATGGCAAAAAGGCTTGCGCACTTTCGATGGGGAAAAGGCGTACGCCGCCATCAAGCACGTGATGACCACTCCCGGGATGATGTACTACAAGGACGTCAATTCCGGCTTCGTGGGCTTGGAGAAGCTTATCCCCTACCGCGACCGCGGCTACGTGCCGGTGGAGGACGGGCCCACCTGCCTGACGCTCGATTACGCTTACGCCGATTGGTGCACCGCGCAAATGGCCAAGGCGCTGGGCAAAACGGAGGACTACGAGTACTTCTCCAAGCGCGCACAGAACTACCGCAACGCCTGGAATCCCGCCGCGGGTTACTTCTGCCCACGGCATCGCGACGGCACGTGGGAGCAGGGTTTTTCGCCCTTCGACCACAAGGACTTTGTCGAGGGCTCCGCGTGGGAGTACGCGTGGTACGTTCCGCACGACGTGAAGGGTCTGGTCGGGTTGATGGGCAGGGATGAATTTATTGACCGGCTCAATCAGGGGTTTGAGAATTCACGCCCCGATTACGCTTCCGACTACAAGTATGTGAACGTGGGCAACGAACCCAATATGCAGGCCCCCTGGCTGTTCAACTACGCCGGAGCGCCGTGGCTGACGCAGAAATGGACGCGGGAAGTCATGGAACACTCCTACTTCAATGCGCCGTCCGGCTACGTCGGCGACGAGGACCAGGGCCAGATGGCGTCGTTCTTCGTGATGATGTCCATGGGCCTGTTCGAGATGGACGGCGGCTGCTCGGCGAAGCCGATCTACGAAATCGGCAGCCCGCTGTTTGACCGCATCGTGATCCACCTCGACAAGACTTATTACCCCGGCCGCGACTTCGTGATCGAGACGAAAAACAACTCGCCGGACAATGTTTACGTTCAATCCGCGACGTTCAACGGCCAGCCCCTCGACAAGCCGTGGATTTACCACAGTGACGTGGTGAAGGGAGGCACGCTGGTCCTGGTGATGGGGCCGCGGCCCAACAAGGCCTGGGGATCGACGCCTAATGCGGCACCTCCGCAGTGAAGGCGGTAGGCAGTCAGGCAGAAAGCAGTAGGCAGTCGGCGGAACGCAGAAGGCAGTAGCGGCGAATCAGTGGGCAGAGAGAGGAGGGCGACACCTGATACCAAGAGCAAGGCAAAATGCAAAGGGCAAAGTGCAAAAGTGAAAAATATCCATCGCGCCCAAACGTCTATTGAATACGGCTGCTCGCCCTTCGGGGGTACAGGCGCAAAGAATGGCGTGCTGCGCCGGCGTGGGGGCTCTGGCTGCGAGCGCTCAGGTTTGTACATTTGTTTTACACCGTTCGCAGACGGCAGCCGCGGGTCACCACCCCCGCGCCTGGGGCGCGGCCCCTCCTGAATCAGGAGGGGAATCCTACCGCCATTCTGCGGGCTGAAAGGTTGAACTCTCATTCCTCTCTTCTTGCTCATCGTTATTGCCATTCTCTTTCTGGGCCATTACTTCGTCTACGCGTCGGTGCTGTACTTCTTCGGTATCTCGGCTTTTGAGTACCGCATGGCGCTGGCGACTGCACTCTTTCTGCTTCCCCTCTGCGTGATTGGCTCCATGTTTCTGGCCCATTGGAGCGAGCACTTCCTGACGCGCATCTTCTACTTTTGCTCCACCCTGTGGCTGGGCGTAGGCCTGACGCTGTTTACGACCTTTGGATGTGCGTGGTTGGCCTGGGGCGTTGCCGCGGCCGCGGCCCATGACCCCAACCGAGCGTGGTTTGGATGGGCGGCTCTTGG
This sequence comes from uncultured Acidobacteriota bacterium, assembly GCA_963719115.1. Taxonomy (GTDB): domain Bacteria; phylum Acidobacteriota; class Terriglobia; order UBA7540; family UBA7540; genus Bog-366. The sequence goes on from CAVRBF010000041.1 coordinate 93,713, forward strand.
CGTGTCTGTACTCTATTCGGTCTACGGAGTCGTGAACGCCTATCATCCCCGCCTGGTGCATTACACGGTTCGCATCAAGAACCTGCCGCCTGAGTGGCGCGGCAGAAAAGTGGTGCAGCTTTCCGACGTGCACCTGGGACGCATTCTGGGCGCGCGCTTCCTCTCCCGCGTTGTGGACAAGGTGAACGCGCAGAAGCCATCGATGGTGCTGATCACCGGCGACCTTTTTGACGGCGCATTGGGAAACCTCAAACAACTGGTCGCGCCGCTCAATCGCTTGGAGGCGCCGCAGGGCATCTACTTTGTGACGGGTAACCATGAGACTTACCTGGGAGTACATCACGCGCTTGAAGCGCTGCGCGCAACTCCGGTGAAGGTGCTGGCGGACGAGTGCACGGTGGTGGACGGGCTCCAGATCATCGGCATCAGCTATCCCGAGCGCGGCCACCCGCTGCGGTTCGAGGATAAGATCGCCGGGCTAACGGGCTTCAATCCCGCGCAGCCGTCGATTCTGCTCTATCACGCGCCCACGCAGATCGAGGCGGCAAAAGCGGCGGGCATCAGCCTGCAGCTTTCCGGGCATGTCCATCAAGGCCAGATCTTTCCTCTTCAGTTCTTCACTCGTCTGATCTATGGGAAGTACCACCACGGCTTGCATCAGAAAGGAGACTTCACCATCTACACCACGAGCGGCACGGGCCTTTGGGGGCCGACGATGCGCACCGGGAACCATCCGGAAATCGTTGTTCTTGAACTACAGGAGTCAGGAGGAAGGAGTCAGTAGTCAGGAGACAGGAGTCAGGAGCGATGCTCAGGCTTGATCTTCTGACTCCTGTCTCCTGGCTCCTGTCTTCTAGACTTCGCCTTGCTTCATCTCCTGCATGAGGTAATCGCAGGAGCGCACGGTGAGCGCCATGATCGTCAAAGTGGGGTTCTGGCAAGCCGTGGAGGTAAAGCCCGCGCCATCCATCACGAACAGGTTCTTGACATCATGGGACTGTTGAAAGGGGTTGAGCACGGACTTCTTGGGGTCGCTGCCCATGCGGGCGATGCCGACTTCGTGGATCGCCCAACCCGGGTTGCTCGGCCGCACGTGCGTGGAGATGTTCCTGGCTCCGGCCGCTTCCAGCATTTGCGCGGCGCTCTCGGCCATGTCACGCACCATGGCGAACTCGTTGTCGCCGTAGGCCATGTGGGTGCGCAGCACGGGGATTCCGAACGCGTCCCGGACGTTGGGATCGATCTCCACGTAGTTCTCCCAGCGCGCCAGGCACTCTCCAAAGCCGCCCAGGCTGACGGTGGTGAGCGGATTCAGAATGCCCTGCTTGTAAGCCTCGCCGAATCCCGGTGCCGCAAGGTTGAAGTGGGAATCGCCAGACCCCTGAAAGCCGAAGCCGCGCAGGAACGTCTTGCTGCGCGATCCGGGCACGTTGCGAAAGCGCGCGACGTAGATGCCGCAAGGGCGATGCGGACCGTTCAAGGTGGGCTTGACCGCGAATTGCGGAAGTTCGCCCCTCGCGCCGCCGCCCGTGATGTGGTCCATCAGATAGTGGCCCAGCACGCCGCTCGAGTTCGCCAGGCCGTTGGGATACTGGCGGTCGGCCGAGTTCATCAGGATGCGCACGGATTCCAGGGCCTGCGCGGAAAGCACCACGGCCCTCGCCTCAATTTCCATCGGCGCGCGGGTGGTGCGATCGATGTACATCACGCCGCGCGCGCGATTACGGTCGGAATCCATCAGCACCTTGTAAGCCATGGCGTTGGTGATCAGCGTGCAATGCCCGCTGGCCACGGCGTCCGCCACCGTGGTGAAGGAAGAGTTGAAGTAGGAGTGGGTCACACACCCTTGCTCGCAGGGTCCGCAGTAATGACAGGGCGCGCGGCCGTTCAACGCCTGCGTGATGTTGGCGGTGCGCGTGGGGCAGACCACCCAGCCGAGTTTCGCCTTCACGCGGTCACGGAGGTACGCCTCCGGGCAGCGCAGGGGCATGGCGGGCTGAAACTTGCCGTCCGGCAGGTAAGGATATCCCTCCGTGCTGCCGGCGATGCCCACGTACTGTTCCACGATGTCGTAATAGGGCGCGACGTCCTTATAGGCCAGCGGCCAGTCCACGCCGAAGCCGTCAAACGACGCGGCCTTGAAGTCCAGATCGCTCAAGCGCAGGCTGACGCGCCCCCAAACATTGGTTCGGCCGCCCACCATGCGCACGCGGCCCTGCCAACTGAATTGGGTTCCCGGAGCCGTGGTGTAAGGCTCATCGATATCGTTGCAGAACCAGTGGTAGTTGTACTCCCGGCAGGCATAGCAATCTTTCTGAATCGGGCGCGTGCGGCGAATCACGTCAGGGATGAGGTTGCGATACTTCAGTTCGAAGGCCGGCTGATGCTCGGTGAAGTTCCGGTCCGACTGCGGCCGGCCGCAATCCAGCAGCGCCACCTTGACGCCGGCTTCCGACAACCGCTTGGCCGCCCACCCCCCGGAAGCGCCCGACCCTACGACAATCACATCGAAGCGCTGCTTCGACACATCCTGCATGACAACCCCCTGAAACGCGCCCTGACGACGTTCAATATATCGCGCTATGATATTTATGATGCCCTGAGTGGCTTTCCTGATGCCCAACACGCAAACCTTGCGATGCTATCAGCGCGCATCGGAAGCGTCAACCGGGGATGTGGCTTGCGCAGAAATAGGGCGGGGCGGCAGTGCATTTTGCACTTCCGCAATGTGCCTCTAGCCGGTAAACTCTTTCCCATGCGCCCCACCGAATTCATTGCGACGTTGCGGAAGGGAGATGTGAAATCGGCGTATTTCCTGCGCGGCCCTGACCGCTTCCTTCAGGAGGAGTGCCGCAAAGCGGTGATCAGCTCCATTCCCGAGGATTCGCGGCAATGGTGCCTGACGGAACTGGAATTCACCGCAGGAGAGCTTCCGCACGCACTAGAAGGCGCCGAACAGATGCCCATGCTGGGCGGCCACAACTTCCTTCTGATTTCCGACCCGGAAGACTTCAAGCAGGCGGGCGACGAGGATGTGGAAGCGCTGCGCGCCTATTTGGAACGTCCATCACCCTTTTCCACGGTGGTTTTTTCGGCGGCGGAACCGGACCGGCGGCGACGATTCATCGCGTTGCTGGAGAAGAAGGCGCTGCTTGTGGAGTTGCGCTCGCCCGACCGTCGTGAGGCCGCGGACTGGGTGGAGCATTTCCTCCAACGCGCCGGTGTGGAAATCGCCCGGGCACTGGCGGAAGAGGTTGCCGGGAAGTTTGAGATCAGTCAGGACTCGCGCTCGGCGGCGGGGCCATCGGCGGTCAATTTGCTCTGGATGCGCACGGAGCTGGAAAAGCTGCTGACGGCACGGCCAGGCCTGAAGCGCGTGGACCATGCCGACTTGGACGTCATTGTGGCCTTTCGCGAGGAGCGCGAGATTGGCAAGCTGCTGCGCGCCATCGGCGAACGCAAATGTGCCGCCGCTCTCGAGACACTGCGCGAACTGCTGGCCAGCAAGGTGGCGGAGACCCTGATCCTGTGGTGCATCGGCGACCTGTTTCGCCAGGCCCTGCGCGGCGTCGCCAGCTTTGGAAATCGCGGCGGATGGTCGCGCGGCGCCAATCCGTACTCGACCTCGGAGATCGCGCCGCTGACGCAGAAGAACTATCCCCGCGAGGAACTGATGCAAGCCATCCGCGCCGTGCGCCGTGCCGACCTGGGAATCAAGTCGTCGTGGAAGGACTCGCGCATTCTGTTGGAATTTCTGGTCTGGCAGATCGTGGTGGGCAAGGAATCGAGCGGCGACGCGGCCCTGGGCGGAGAGGTTCCGGTGCCCTCGGCAGAATAATCGAGCCATCTGGCCATCGGGTCATTGAGCCATTGAATTGTTGGCCGGCGCTTCGCTCTTTTTGAGCGAATCAACACCCGGTAAGGAAATGAATCAATGAAGAAATGATTCAATGGCCCGATGACCCGATTCGCTTCACGCGAGGGCGTTAAAGGCCAGCGAGAGGCGCGACTTGTAGCGGGCGGCGGTGTTCTGGTGCAGGATGCCTTTATGAACCGAATGGTCAATCAGGCTCAGGGTGGGCTTCAGCAGCGCCGTCGCCGCCGCCTTGTCCTTGGCTTTCAATGCCGCGCGGATCTTGCGAATCTGATTTCGCAGGCGCGACGTGTGCACCTGATTTTGCTCGTTGCGTTTTTCAGTCTGTCCAATGCGCTTCAGCGCCGATTTGTGACTTGCCACGGAATCTCCTTTAGGGCAAAATGCAATTCTTCAATTTAGCAGACCGCTCTCCGAGGCGTCAACGGTGAAGACAAAATGACAACTCCCCCAATCGGCTCCGATCTTCCCATATTGCTGGATGCTGCCAAGATCGATGCGCGCATTGAAGAACTGGCAGCAGCGATTTCCCGCGATTACGACGGGCGGACTCCGCATCTGGTGGGAGTCCTAAAGGGCGCCTGGGTTTTCATGGCGGATCTGGTGCGGCGGATTTCCATCCACTGCACGGTGGACTTCCTGAGCATCCAAAGCTACGGCTCCGGCACTGTTTCCTCCGGCGAGGTGAAGATTACCAAGGATCTGGACGTGAGCATCGAGGGCCGCGATGTATTGGTAGTAGAAGATATTCTTGACACCGGCCGCACCTACAGCTACTTGCAGGAGGTGCTGGGGGCGCACGACCCCGCCAGCCTGAAGCTCGCCGCGCTGCTCGACAAGCACTCCCGCCGGATCATCCCCGTTGAGGCCGATTACGTGGGCTTTTCCATTCCCGACGTTTTCGTGGTCGGCTACGGGCTGGACTTCGATCAGAAATATCGAAATCTTGCCGATGTGCGGTACATCCCCACGCCGCAGACTATGTCCTTATTCGACACGCCGGCGTGACGAAGAATCGGCTTTCTCTATCACCAGTTCTCGGCGGGTCCTTTCCTCGCACTAAGAGGTGACGACGGGATGTGCGTTTAATCCAAAATCCAAAATCGCAAATCTAAAATATAATGGTTGGGCGAGTCCGCCACTCTCATGGAAGAATTCTCCACTCCACTCATGCGGCAGTACAGCGCTATCAAGCAGCGTCACCCTAACGCGCTGCTGCTGTTCCGTCTGGGCGATTTCTACGAGCTGTTCTTTGAAGACGCGGTCGTGGCGGCCAAAGAGCTTCAAATCACGTTGACCTCGCGCAACAAGGAGAAGGGCACGGCCATTCCGATGTGCGGTGTGCCCTACCACGCCGCCGAGGGCTATATCGCCAAACTCATTCGGCGTGGTTACCGGGTGGCGATTTGCGACCAGATGGAAGACCCCCGGCAGGCCAAGAAGCTGGTCAAGCGCGAGGTGACGCGCGTGGTGACGCCGGGCACGGCCATCGACTCGCAGGTGCTGGAGCCGAGGGAGAACAACTATCTGGCGGCCGTCGCCGGGCGCAACGGGGCGGCGGGCCTGGCGCTGGTGGACCTTTCCACCGGCGATTTCCGCGCCACGGAGTTCTGCGGTCAGGAAGCGGTGGCACGCCTGCGCGATGAACTTGACCGCATGCGGCCCAGCGAGCTGCTGTTGGCTTCCGGCGCCACCAGTCCGATGGACGGCCGGGCAGGCGGCCACATCGTTACGCAGACGCCGCTGGACGAGTGGGTCTTTGGCGACGAATACGGCGAGCGTCTGCTGCGCGATCATTTCCGCGTCGCCACGTTGGCAGGATATGGGCTGGAAGGTCATCCCTACGCCGTGGCGGCGGCGGGCGCCATTCTGCACTACGTGCGGGAGACGCAACGCGGCTCGCTCGCGCATCTCGACGGCATCCGGTTTTATCAGCAGCAGGACTCGCTGTTGCTTGACCCCTCAACGCTGCGCAATCTGGAACTTGTGGATCCGGCCTTTGGCGAATCGCGCGCTGCCACGCTACTGGGCGTGCTGGACCAATGCGCCACCTCGCTCGGCGCGCGCAAGCTCAAAACCTGGATGCTGCGGCCCTCGCTCGACCGCGATGAACTCAACGCGCGGCTCGACGCAGTGGAAGAACTGGCGAAGAACACCATCGCGCGCGAGGAGTTGCGCCGCGTCCTGGGCTCAATTCACGATCTTGAGCGCCTGCTCAGCAAAGTCACCCTGGAGACGGCCAACGCGCGCGAGATGCTGGCGCTGAAGCAGTCGGTGCGTCCGCTGCCCATCCTCAAGACTTACCTGACGCACTTTCAGGCGCGCCGGATGGGTGAACTGCACGCCCGGCTGGATGAACTCGGCGACATCCACGAGCTTCTGGAGAAATCGATTCACCCGGAGCCGCCGGTGGTTCTGAACGAAGGCGACTTGATTCGGCCCGGATACCACGCCGAGCTCGACGAACTGCGCGACCTTGGCCAGAATTCCAAACGCGTGCTCGCCCAAATCGAACTGCGTGAACGCGAGCGTACGGGCATCGCCTCGCTGAAGGTGCGCTTCAACAACGTCTTCGGCTACTACATTGAAATTTCCAAGGCCAACATGCATCTGGCGGCGCCGGATTATGAGCGCAAGCAGACGCTGGTGAACGCGGAACGCTTCACCACTCCGGAGCTCAAGGAATTGGAAGCGAAAATCCTGGATGCGGAAGAGCGCAGCCACACGCTCGAGCGCGACCTCTTCACGGCGATTCGACGCCAGGTAGGCGCTGAGGCTTCGCGCATTCGCCAGACGGCCGCCGCGCTGGCGGAGCTCGATGTGCTCGCCTGCTTTGCCCAACTCGCTGCCGAGCGGGACTACCATCGTCCGGAGTTTTCCGACGACGGCGAACTGCTGATTCAGGGTGGACGCCATCCGGTGATTGAACGCATCGTGGAAGAAGGCCAAACGGGGAAGTTCATTCCCAATGACCTCTTCATGAATGGCGAGACCGACCTGCTGCTGATCGTCACCGGCCCCAACATGGGCGGCAAGTTCAACTTATCTGCGGCAGGCCGCGCAGATTTCGTTGATGGCACAGATGGGTTGCTTTGTTCCCGCGGGCCGCGCCAAGCTGCCCATCTTTGACCGCATCTTTACCCGCATCGGAGCGTCTGACAACCTCGCGCGCGGTCGGTCAACATTTATGGTGGAGATGACCGAGGCGGCCACGATTCTCAACACCGCCACGCCTCGCAGCCTGGTGCTGCTGGATGAGGTGGGCCGAGGCACGGCCACCTTTGATGGCCTGTCCATCGCCTGGGCAGTGGTTGAGCACCTGCTTACCCATACGCGCGCCAAGACCCTCTTTGCGACGCACTACCACGAGTTGACGGAACTGGCGGATCTGCTTCCGGGCGTGAAGAACTACCACGTCTCGGTGAAGGAATCGGGGTCCAATATCATCTTCCTGCGCCGCGTCGAGCCCGGTAGCGCGGACAAGAGCTACGGTATTGAAGTGGCGCGGCTGGCGGGATTGCCGAACGCCGTCGTTGAACGCGCTCGTGAGATTCTGACGCGGCACGAGCAGAGCGAGCACAGCCTTAGCGAACGCCTGGCCACCCACAAGCCGAGCACGGAGGCGGGGCCGGTGCAGCTCACCATCTTTACGCCTCTCAATGTTGAGGTGATAAACGCCATTGAGAACGCCGACCTTGACCACCTGAAGCCGATCGACGCACTGGTTCTCCTTGCCGAATTGAAGCGGCAGATTCAGTCATGAGATCAAGCTCAGCCAAACAGTTATTCGAGTCGGAAGGAGCCGCGCTTTGGTGAAGTCATTGCCTGGGTCACGCTTGGTGGTGGGGTTGATGTCCGGCACGTCGATGGACGGCATCGACGCGGCGCTGGTGCGCATTTCCGGGCCTGCCACCCAACCGCGCGTGAGTTTGCTGGCATCTTCGACTTCGCCCTACCCAGCCGCGATTCGGCAATCCATCCTGCGCATTGCCACTGGCGAAGCGGCAACCGCCGGCGACATCTGCCAGCTCAATTTCGCTCTGGGCAAGTTGTTCGGGGACGCCGCGCTGGGAGTTTGCCGCAAGGCCGGAGTGCCAGCGTCGCGGTTGACTGCCATCGGGTCGCACGGGCAGACCGTCTACCACCAGGGATTGACAAAGCAACGTAGCGACCTGCTTTCCAAGGTCCGCGGCTCTTCCGCCGGCCTCGCCGAAAGACCTGCTGATCTCAAGAGCAGGTCCGCGCTACTCGAAGGGCCCTGCACCTTGCAGATCGCCGAGCCGGCATTGATTGCCGAGCTAACCGGCGTTCCGGTGGTGGCGGATTTCCGCACTGCCGACATGGCCGCGGGGGGGCAGGGCGCGCCGCTGGTGCCCATGGTGGACTACTTGCTTTTGCGTGATGCGCGGAAGGGAACCGTGGCGCTCAACATCGGCGGCATCGCCAATTTCACGGTGATCCCCGCCGGCGCCAAGCCGGAAGAGGTTTTCGGGTTCGACACGGGTCCGGGAAACATGGTCATCGACGGCCTGGTGCGGCATTTCACTAACGGTAAGAAGTCTTACGACGCCGGCGGTCGCTGCGCGGCACGCGGCAAGGCGATCGAAGCACTGCTCGACGAAATGTTGCGCCATCCATTCTTCGGGCAACAACCGCCGAAAAGCGCTGGACGAGAGCAGTTCGGGCAGTCGTTCATCGATCGGTATTTCCTTGCGAAGCAGTTTCCAGCAAAGCGCAAGAAATCGGGCCGCCCATCAGCGAAGCCAATCGACAATCGACAATCGGCAATCGAAAATCTCCGGGCCGGTTGGCCCGCGGACCTTCTCCGCACCGCCACTGAGCTAACGGCGCGCACCATTGCCGACGCGCTGGAACGCTATGTACTGGGGATGGTCACGGTCCATCGCCTCATCGTTTCAGGCGGCGGCGCTCACAATCGTTTACTGGTCTCGCGCCTGGGTCAACTGCTGCCGAGCCTCAGCATTCATCGTTCCGACGAGTTTGGCCTCGACGTGGACGCGAAGGAGGCCATCGCCTTCGCCGTCCTTGCTGATCGCACGCTGCACGGCCTGCCGGGCAATCTTCCCGGCGTTACTGGCGCCCGCCACCCGGTGGTGCTGGGCAAAATCTCGCGGCCGTAAGCGCTGAAGAACTCTTTGTTGCGGATGCTATGACGAGAGATGCCCCGGCACGAGGTGGCAATGTCAGAGCGCTGGGCTGAAGACAGGATTGTGCGTTAATACCTTAGGACAACGGAATCTCATCCCGAGGAGATGCGATGGCAACTGACAAACGCCGTTTGCAGGGTCTGGTTTCCGTGGGGCCGGCGATGCTGAAGGACTTTGAGCTGCTGGGCATTCGCTCGGTCAAGCAGTTGGCGCGGCAAAAGCCCGAGAGCCTTTACGAGAGGCTCTGCCGCGTGACGGGCTAGAGCCAGGACATCTGCGTCCTTGACACCTTCAGCGCCGCGGTGGCGCAGGCCCGCGACCCGCAGCTTCCTGCCGAGCAATGTCAGTGGTGGTACTGGAGCCGCAAGCGCAAGGCGGAAGAATAGACGTTGATTAATCAGGGACGGACCCTGATTCAAGATTCAAGATTCAAAATTCAAGATTCAAGATTCACGAACAAACTTCGAATCCCAACTCCCGCATCCCGAGTCCCACATCCCGAGTCCCGAATGCCGAGTCCCGAATGCCGAGCCCCGAACCCCACATCCCGCATCCCGAGTCCCGCATTCTCACAGCTTCACTCCCAATCGCCACAGCGTAGTGAGCGCCATCTCACGCAGGGAGTAGAGTGTGCGCAAGGTCGAATCTTCTTCAATGGGGCTATCGGCGGCGGGAGAAGCGTAGGCGGTGATTCCCAGCGAGCGAAACATCAGCTTGATGCGATAGAGATGAAATCCGTCGCTAACCACAATGCAGGTGCTGAGCTTGCGTTGCCGAAGAATTTGGGTGACGGCCCGCACGCTGTCCCAAGTGGTGTCGCTGCGCGTTTCGAAGAGGATCTTGGCTTCCGCCACACCCTGCTGGATCAGGTAGTCGCGGGCCACGCCGCCTTCGGTAAAGTGCTGATCGCCACCGCTGCCTCCCGTGGTGATGATCAAGGGCGCCAGGTCGCGGTCGTCGAGCTGCAATGCCTGGTCCAGGCGGGCTTTCAGAACGGGTGACGGCGCGCCGTTGTACTCCGCGGCGCCGAAGATGACGATGGCACCGGCGGGGCGCGCCTCATCCTGCTGAGCTTGCCGGCGGATGGCGTTGTACAGTGACCGCTCGAACCATGCGCCGCCGAGCGAAGCCAGAATCAGCAGCAGGAGAAGCGCGTAACGGAAGCGAACGCGAATCAGCCGAGATACTCCTTCAATTCGGATTCCGGAATGGCGCCCGGACGAAGGATCCGGCCCGTCTCTCCGGTCAATTCCACGACGGTGGAAGCGTGTCCGCCGCGGGTTAATCCGCCGTCCAGGATCAGCGGCAACCGATCACCAATCTGACAGTCCACTTCGTCGGCGGTTGAGCATGAATCGCGATCGGAAAGGTTGGCGCTGGTGCCGGTGAGCGGGCATCCGGCCGCCGCAATCAGGGCGACAACGAACGGCGCCAGCGGCCATCGCACCCCCACCTTGCCGGTGTTCGCGGTGACCTTCAGCGGAATCTGCCGCGAGGCCGGGACGACCAGGGTGAGGGCGCCCGGCCAGAACTTTTGCGCCAGCGTGAAGAACAGCTTGGGAGGATCGAGGGCGAGGTCCATGGCCTGATCGATGGAATCGACCAGCAGGGGAATGGGCCGGTCGGCGATGCGACCCTTGATGCGAAATATCTCGCTGACCGCCGCCAGATTGAACGGATCAGCTCCGAGGCCATAAAAGGTGTCGGTGGGAAAGGCCACCACCTTTCCGCGCATGATCAGGTGGACGGCGTGGTTAAGGGCGTATTCGAGGGATGAGTTTTCCAGCTTCAGGATTTCGGCCATTTAACCGCCAGACGGGGCATCGTCTGAGTTCGGAAACAGACCGTAACACATGCCATCCATTGGGTCAAGAACTCACCCTGCATCGTGCCAAATTGCCCTTGACATCTACATTGCCCTGGGTGACAATCTAGGCAACCTGCTCCACAGGTTTGGCTCTTATTTTCCTCTTTGAAATGGGGGTGTTGACAGATTGGCTGAAGTTAGACTTCAGGACGGAGAGTCCTTGGAGAACGCGCTGCGGCGCTTCAAGCGTAAGGTTCAGCAGGAAGACATTATTAAAGAAATCAAAAAGCATTCCTTCTACCTGAAACCGGGAGAGAAGCGAAGGGTTAAGGCAGCTTTAGCACGTAAAAGGGCTCGAAAAAAGGCCAGACACGAACAGGACTAAGCGGTAGTGTGCAACCTTCGAGTGGGAGGGGCGGGGATTCCCGCCCCTCTTCCTTCCGGAGGCATACTGGTGTGCGTGAGGCCCTGTTCCAACAATGGAGCGAGGTATGGAATACCGGGATAGGGTCCTCAAGTGCAGCGATTGCGGTGCTGACTTCGTTTTCACGGCGGGTGAGCAACTGTTCTTTGCCGACAAGGGCTTCAAGAACGAGCCCAAGCGGTGCAAGCCCTGCAAGTCAAAACGGAGCCAGATGATGAGCGGCCAGGGTTACCAGCGCGTCGAAACCACCACGACCTGTTCGCAGTGTGGCAAAGACACAACGGTGCCCTTCAAGCCGACGCAAGGCCGTCCGGTTTATTGTCGGGAGTGCTTCCAGCAGCGAAGAGCTTCAGCTTCCCCGGCCTGACTGTTCACACTCACACTTGATGGGCTTCCCCTCGGCGTAGATGTGTGTCTGCGTACGGGAGTCCGATCAACCCCTCGCCCATTGACCCACCGCTGGCCCCCCACGTCTGCCTGAGCTACAATCTCTATCGGCGATGGGCACTTTCCACATCCTCAATTTTGGCTGTCGCGCCAGCCAGGCCGACGGCGCTACCCTGAAGCGGCAGTTACTTGACGCGGGGCTTCATGAAGCCGTCAGCGCCGACCAAAGCGCCGTGGCGATTCTCAACACCTGCACCGTCACCGCCGCGGCAGACGCGGAGGTGCGCCAGTTCGTGCGCCGCATCCACCGGCGAAACCCGCACTGCCGGATTCTCGTTACCGGTTGCTACGCCCAGCGCGCGCCGAACGAAATCGCCCAACTTGAGGGCGTGGCTTGGGTGGTGGGAAATTCGCATAAGCACCTTGTCAGCTCGATCCTGGCGGAAAAATCGGGTGATCCGGTGATCGGGAGATCGGGTGAACACGAAGCAAATGCCCATGCCGCTACCGAGACGAATCCTCAAATCGCAGCGCCGCTGGTGCAGATTCAAGCATCCGGTTGCAGCCAGAGATCGCAAGGGGCGAGCGATGAGGGTGCAGTCTGTTCATCCGATCATCCGATCACCCGATCACCCGATGCTTCCCCAGTCCCCAGCCCCCAGTCCCTAGTCCCTGTCGTTCTTGTGGGCGAGATCGCGGAAGAGTTCCATTTTGCTCCCGTCTTTGCCGATGATCGCACACGGCCTACGCTGAAGATTCAGGACGGCTGCGACGCGCGCTGTTCGTTCTGCATTATCCCAACCGTGCGCGGGCAGAGTCGCAGCTTGCCACCGGAAAAGGTGCTGGAGCAGGTGCGCCAGTTGGAAGACGCCGGCTACCAGGAAGTGGTGCTGTCAGGAATCAATCTCGGCGGATACGGGCGCGACCTGGACCGGAGCATCAACTTCCTCGGCATGCTGGAGCGCCTGCTGCGCGAGACTTTGGTTGCGCGCTTTCGCATCAGTTCGATTGAGCCCATGGACGTCAGCCCGGCGCTCATCCGCCTGGTGGCGCAGGAAACCCGCCTGGCGCAGCACTTCCACGTTCCGCTCCAGAGTGGCTGCGACCGCATTCTGCGGCTGATGAACCGGCGCTACTGGGCCCGGCAATACTCTGAGCGCATGCTGGCCATTCACGAGCAACTTCCCAACGCCGCCGTGGGCGCTGACGTGATGGTGGGCTTTCCCGGCGAAACCGATCAAGACCACGCCGACAGTTTGCGCTTTATTAACTCACTGCCTTACACCTATCTCCACATCTTTCCCTTTTCCTCCCGGCCCGGCACTCCGGCGGCGAGTGCGAAGGCACAAGTGAACGGACGCGTCGCGCGCGAACGCAGTGATGAGATTCGCGCCGTCATTGACGCCAAGCGCCAGGCATTCCTTGCCGCGCAAGTGGGCCGGCAACTTCCAGCCATCTCCCTGGATGAGACCGAAAAAGGCGCCCGCGTGGCGCTGACCACCAACTACCTGAAGATTTCGCTGCCCGGCTGCGACGTTCCGCCCAACCGGCTCATCGACGTGACCGTGGGGCGCGTCACGTCCGGCGAACTGTTCGGATATTTGGAGAGCCATAGTCGGTAGACGGGAGGCTGTAGATGGGCGACCATCTTGTCCCCATGGGCTCAGCCTCAACGTCCGGACCCTATCCTGCCGGTCTTGCGGTCGGGGTCAATCCGGCACTTCTCTCCCGCGCGAAACCATTTTCCTCTCCTGGTGAATATCGTAATGTGATATTATTGCAGCGGGTTTCCGAGACACCGAATCTCTGCTATGAGCATCTCTGAGCCTTTCATCCGCAGGCCTATCGCCACGACCCTGCTCACGATTGCCATTGCCCTGGCGGGCACCGTGGCTTTCCAGTTGCTTCCCGTGGCGCCCCTGCCGCAGGTGGACTTTCCCACCATCAACGTTTCGGCGTCGCTGCCGGGCGCGAGTCCGGAGATCATGGCTTCCGCTGTGGCCACGCCGCTGGAGCGGCAGTTCTCCCGCATCGCCTCCGTCTCGGAAATGACCTCGTCCAGTTCGCTCGGTTCCACCAGCATCACGTTGCAGTTTGATCTGAACCGCGACATCAACGCCGCCGCGCGCGACGTCCAGGCAGCCATCAACGCCGCACGCGGGTACCTTCCCACCAACCTTCCCTCCAATCCCACATATCGCAAGTCCAACCCCGCCGACGCTCCCATCTTCATGCTCACTCTTACCTCTCCCGTACTGACGAAGGGGCAGATGTACGACGCCGCTTCCTCCATCCTGGCGCAGAAACTTTCCCAGGTGAGCGGCGTTGGACAGGTGGTGGTGGGAGGCAGTTCCTTGACCGGCGTGCGGGTCGAACTTGATCCGACGGTTCTGAACAAATACCGCGTTGGCCTGGAGGATGTCCGCTCCGTTCTCTCCAATGCCAACGCCAACATCCCCAAGGGCGAGTTTTCCGACGGGAGCCGCATGTGGCAAGTGGGCGCGAACGACCAACTCTTCCATGCGGTCGATTATCGCCCGTTGATCGTGACCTACCACAACGGCTCCCCGGTGCGTCTCTCCGACGTCGGCCAGGTCATCGACTCCGTGGAAGACATTCGCAACGCCGGCTACGCCAACGGTAAGCCTTCCGTGCTGGTCATTGTTTGGCGGCAACCGAACGCCAACATCATCGATACGGTGGACCACATCCGCGCCCTGCTGCCATTTCTCCGGGCTGCCATACCCCAGTCCATCCATTTGGGCGTGGCGATGGACCGCACCACCACCATCCGCGCTTCCGTGCACGATGTGGAAGAGACGCTGATCGTGTCGGTGCTGCTGGTTATTCTGGTGGTGTTCGTTTTCCTTCGGAACGTCCGGGCGACATTGATTCCCAGCGTCGCCGTGCCCATTTCTCTCATTGGGACCTTCGGTGTGATGTACCTCCTGGGGTTCAGTCTGGATAATCTCTCGCTCATGGCCCTGACCATTTCCACCGGCTTCGTGGTGGATGACGCCATCGTGGTCATCGAGAACATCACGCGCTACCTGGAGCACGGGATGCGTCCCATGGAAGCGGCTTTGCAGGGAGCGAAAGAAATCAGTTTTACGGTTCTGTCCATCAGCATCTCGTTGATCGCGGTGTTCATCCCCCTGCTGTTGATGGAAGGTATTGTGGGCCGCCTGTTCCGCGAATTCGCCCTGACCCTCTCCATCGCCATTCTGATTTCCATGGTGATCTCGCTCACGGCCACGCCCACCATGTGCGCGCACCTGATCCGCCCCGATCCTGTGCACGGCCGCCTTTATGCGTGGAGCGAACGGGCCTTTGCTTGGGTGGTAGATGCTTATGGCCGGTCGCTGTCCACCGTACTGCGTTATTCCGGGGTGACGCTGGGTGTCTTGATCGCCACGATTGCCCTGAATGTCTATCTTTACGTCCGCGTCCCCAAGGGATTCTTCCCGCAGCAGGACACGGGCCGGATTGTGGGAGCCATTCAAGCCGACCAGGACACTTCCTTTCAGGCCATGAACAAGACGCTGTTGCAGATGGTCAATATCATCCAGGCGGACCCGGCGGTGGATAACGTCAATGGCTACGTGGGCGGCGGAACCATGAATACCGGCCGGATGTTCCTGTCCCTGAAGCCCCTGGAAGTGCGAAAAGTCAACGCCGACATGGTGATCGCACGCTTGCGGCCCAAGCTGTCGCGTATCCCCGGCGCTTCGCTCTACATGCAGTCATCGCAGGATGTGCGCGTGGGCGGCCACCAGAGCAACGCCCAGTATCAGTACACGATGGTCAGCGACAACCTGCGCGACCTGACCCGCTATGGCCCTCAGATGCTGAACGAGTTGCGCGCCATCCCCATTATTGCCGACGTGAACAGCGACCAGCAAAATCGCGGGTTGCAGGCCATGGTGGATTACGACCGCGACACCGCCGCGCGCTTCGGCATCTCTCCCCAATTGATTGACAATGTGCTTTACGATGCCTTCGGCCAGCGGCAGGTCTCAACCATGTATGGCCCCTTGAATCAATACCACGTGGTCATGGAGGCGGCGCCGGAGTTCTGGCAGAATCCCGGCTACTTGAATGACGTTTACGTCAAATCTCCGGGGGGCGAGGAAGTCCCCCTGAGCGCGCTGGCCCAGCATAACCGTGTGACGGCTCCCCTGGCCGTCAACCATCAGGGCCTGTTTCCGGCGGTGACGATTTCCTTCAACCTGCGGGCGGGAGTGCCGTTGGGAGACGCCGTCGACGCGATTAATGATGCGGCCACCCGCGTTCACCTTCCCGCGACCGTCACCACCGGTTTCGCCGGTACCGCCCAGGCCTATCAGCAGTCCCTGGGGACGGAACCGCTCTTGATTTTCACCGCGCTCGTCTCGGTCTATATTGTCCTCGGCATGCTCTATGAAAGCTATATCCATCCTATAACAATTCTGACCACGCTTCCGTCGGCCGGTGTCGGCGCGCTACTGGCGCTGATGCTCACGCACACGGAGCTCTCCGTGATCGCCATCATCGGCATCGTCCTGTTGATCGGAATTGTCAAAAAGAACGCCATCATGATGGTGGATTTCGCCCTCGCGGCGGAGCGCCTGGAAGGCAAGAATTCACGCGATTCGATCTATGAGGCCTGCCTGCTGCGCTTCCGGCCGATCCTGATGACCACCATGGCAGCGGTCCTGGGCGCCGTGCCTCTGGCGTTGGGACGGGGAACGGGATCGGAATTCCGCCGTCCCCTCGGCATCGCCATCATCGGCGGATTGCTGGTCAGCCAGTTGCTCACCCTTTACACCACGCCCGTCGTTTACCTTTATTTTGACCGGCTTCAGACCTGGTGGCGAAGCCGCAGCCATGCCCGAAAAACCGGCGAGTCACTCCTGGCGGAAATGTAAGCGACCGCCCCGCGCACGGGCATCACTGGTGTCGCAACCATGCCAGCAGGGCCTCAGCCCTCGCCGCCGGCACACCCTCCGCCCACAAACATTCGTTCCCTTCCCTCAGCAGCAGGCTTACGCCATTCGCGGCCGAACCGATAAACACGTCGGCGGTGGACCGCGGGTCGGTGCTGAGCTGCGGATATTTGTGCGTCAAGATCGTGTGATAGTCGCGGAAGAACGCTCCCGCCGCATCCGCGCTTGTCCAGCGTGTGCGCGCCACCAGCGTGTAGCCATTTCCGCCTGCCTGCTCGTAGAGCACGTACCGGTCCGCCAACCACTCCTCGCCGACGGCGCGCGCTTCGTCTTCGGAAAGCAGTTGTCCGAGCACGCCGTAGTAGCCCAGCTCGCCGAGCGAGTTCGCATAAAGGAATTGCAGCCCAGGCGCGCCATCGAGCGCCGGCGGATGGGCCAGTTCCATCTTGGCGACGGCCTGGTGGTCGTAGTAGTTCTGCGGAGCGAAGATTTGGCGAGTGGTGTCCGGCGCCTCCTGGAAGAGAACGTTGAGGCTTTTCCAGCCGCCCTGTTGCAAGCCCGTCTGGATGAAGCCAATGCCTTGTACGTAGGGAAATAGCGCCTGCACGCGGAAGAAGTAGGGCGCGTGGGAGAATTCCGGCGAGCCTTCAATTTGCTGCGGAATCATTTCCTGCATCAGCGAGGTGAGTGACGGCAGTTGTGCCAGGTCCATCCCGCCGGCGAGATGTTGGAGCATGGCGGCCGTGGCGTAACCCTCAATGACTGCCAGGCGCGCGCCGGTGGCATCATCGTCGTCGCGGCGCGCATGCATGTAACGGTCGAGATCGAAGTTTTGATCCTGAAGCGCGTGGGTCAGTTCGTGCGCCAGCGTCATGGCCTGCATGTCGGGCGGAACCCAATCGGCAATGAACATCGTTCGGCGCTTGTAGTCGTAAAACCCCGCGGCCTGTTCGGTGTAGAAAGCGACCAGGAACCGTTCCAGGTTGAAGTCCCTCGGCACCAGGCCCAGCGCGCGCACCAGGGCCTCTTGCGCGTGGATTTCCGCCGGCGTCATTTCTTCGTGCAGGTTCTCTTCCAGGTACTTTGTGACCTCCGATCGGTTCACGACCTGCTTCTTCAGCGGTCCTTTGATCGGCAAGCCGGTAAGCTGACTCATTTCGCGCAGGACATCGTCTGCCTGCGCAAGCAGCGACTGGAGGCTGGCTTGTTGCGTGGCGGGTTCCTGCGCAACGGCCACCGGCAGGAACAGCAGGACAAGGCTGAGTGCAAGCAGCCGTGCGATGAAGCGAACGCGATGCCCCCATACTGGTTTATTCATGCTGGTTGCTCAGCCCACGCTTCCAAAGTCCGCAAAATGCAAACTCGCGGTCTGCGCCACTAACCACTTGCCACTGTCCCCTAGCCACTGGGTCTTTTCGAGACTATCATGAATCTGCGCGGGCAAGCCGGGTGATCGCTGCCCCGCCTTAGCGCTCCGCTCTCCGGGGTTGGCAGGGGCGGGGGAGAGGAAAGTCCGAACTCCGCAGGGCAGTGTGCTCGCTAACGGCGAGGGCTCGTGGGGGATTCCCGCAAGGGACGTACGCCGCGGGCACGGAAAGTGCCACAGAAAATATACCGCCGTGCCGGCGCCGTCAGGCGGTCCGGCGCGGTAAGGGTGAAAAGGTGCGGTCCCGGGTCGCCGGGAATTAAAGTAAGAGCGCACCGCCCCGTTGGTGACATCGGGGGCACGGTAAACCCCACACGGAGCAAGACCAAATAGGAGGGGAGGGGCTGCCCGTCCCGCCACAACCCTCGGGTAGGTCGCTGGACCCCGCGAGCAATCGCGGGGCTAGAGGAATGATCGCCATCCGTCAAACGGCGGACACAGAATTCGGCTTACAGGCTTGCTCGCGCTTTTGCTGCCGTGTGGCGCCACTTATTACCCCGGATGCGGGGTCATTGGCCCCGCAAGTAAGAAGGGAGGTATCACCTCCTACCTGTCCAAGCCGTTACCGTCCAAGCGTTACTTGACCTCCGCTTCGGCTCGTCGTACTATTTGTCTACCCCTCAGCAAACTCTCCTCGGAAGAGGTGCCCATGGGCAGTGTCTTCAACGGTCCCGAACGCCGTTCACCGCGCGTGGCGGCGAGGATACCCGTCCGACTCCTGCTGAACGGGGATAACACCAAGCCCGGCCAGAGCGCGCACACGGTTGACCTGTCCGACCGGGGCGTGCGGATTCGAACCCATTCCGCGCTTACTCAGGGCGACGTCATTCGCATCGACTCCTGGGGGGGCAAAGGCAAACCCATGCCGTCGCGCGTAGTTTGGGTGCAGCTTGAACCCTCCGGTGAGTGCCTCGCAGGGTTGGAGTTCCAGGGTATCGCGGAAGCGTAACGTTGCTGCTCCGGCCTTCGCGGTTGACGGGACATGAAGGTAATGGTGTGGCCGCCATTCCCGATCACGACAGCCGCTCCACGCCCGGGAGACCGTCAAAGGTTGCCCTCTACGCCATCCACGCCCGCTTGCGGTCCAGGGTTTCCGCCAGGATCTGCTTGGCCAGGGCCGCGTTCTCCTTCACTTGAAAGTCAAACATGCCGGCGCAGATAAAGTCGGCCCCGCCCTCGTAGGCAAAGCGGAAGGCTCTTTCCGGCAGAATCGCTCCCGCCGCCATCACTTTGAAGGCAATCCACGGCTTTTGGAATGTGGCCATGAACTCGCGGGTGGCTTCCGGCCGGATGTCCCAGATGTTGTCGTGATTGGCGGGATTCTTCTGGTCCACGGCGTACTCCACGCGTTTCTCGCGCGGCGTGGCGGACCAGTACTCGTCACTGTGGTAGGTCTTCATGAAGAAATCGGGCTCCATTCCAGCTTTCAGGCAAGCCTTAGGAGTCTCGATGGAGTGCGCCCCCAGGCCCGAGGGCAGGCCGCTCTTCTTCATTAAATCCAGAGCCTCGCCGAGCTCATCCAGCAGTCCGCGGTGAGCGAAGGAATCCGTTACGCCGCCCTGGACGTAGAGCGCGTTCGGCCGGTTGTCGAGAACCAGCTTCAGGCTCTCCTTCATATCGGCCAGGCGGATTTCGTCGTAGGCCTTGTGCGGATGGACTTCGGAGATCCATTGCATCTTTCCTCCGCGTTCCTCCCGATAGCGCTTCATGATGCGCACCGGTTTTTCGAACGGGTCGGAGAGGACCGTGTTGATGCCCTGTTCTTCCGCCGCTTGCCAGGTGTCCATGACGCGCTCGTCCGTCTGGTATTCGCGCATCAAGCGGCCCACATAATGCAGGTCGCGCGAATGGGAATAGCCGCTTACCTGGTTGCAACCCAGGAACAGGCGCGACACGTTCAGCGTTCCGAGCTTGCCGGTGGGGAAGCCCTGGTGAAAAGTTTGCGGCATGGTGACGGCGGGCACGGCAGCGGGGGCGGCAAAAGCCAACTCCTTCGGGGATTTCAGCGCGGCGGCGCCTCCCAGCGCGGCCAGAGCCGAGGTCTTGAGGAAATCACGGCGATTATGATGATCGGACATGAGGAATCTCCTTTAATGCGAGTAACGAATCGGTGGTATGAAAACAGCGGGCGCAGGCGCCACATGGCCGATAATGTACGCCTGCTCCCGGCGAAGCGCAAGCTAAGACGTAGTAGCGCTGGCCTTGAGGCCGGCTTACCGAGCCACCGCCCAGCACGCTGCCGTGGTGCCGACTTCATGGGCGGCGCGGCATGATCTCGCGCCGCCTCGTCAGGCCGGCACACGGCGAGGTACGCTTGCCGCCGTGTCCTCCGCGCCGCCGCGTCGCAGGAAGATGCGAACTTCGCGTTCGGGCACACGCGAGTGCACATCTCCCTTTTATTTTCAATAACTTCCCAGGATATCCCGTTATAGGCGCATTCGCACCGGGATCGTGCTCGCGCCTCTTGCCGGTTGCCGCTCGCGCCGTCATTTTGAGCCCCCAATCACAAGAGTTGTCGGATTCTTGCTCGCGTCTGCGTACAATATGTCGCTCCAATTGCGGTCGAATTGCCGAAAATGCCCGTATTTTTTCGGGCACTTTGTCATCGTTTCCCTTGTTTTCATACACATAGCGGCTTCGGTCGTATAAAATTTTGATTTTCGCGCGTGGATGGGCGCTAAACTGACATATTGTTCTGGGGAATCGCTCGCGAGCGGCCGCGCGCGAGGGGTGAGGTCAACTTCCATGTTTGGCATCCGCCGGGACCTTTCGTCCTCCAGCGCGGATCACCAAAATGAGTATACTCACATAACTAGGCTTTTGTCAAGCACATTGTGAGGCTAGGCGCGAAAATTCTGAATGCTGAATCCTGTAAGGTGAAACCGCGGCGGGCCTCCGCGGACCGGCGCCCTTAGCCCTCGCTTTGTCACTGGGGCGAGAAAGGGCTCAGGTACCTTTTCTCGGGCGCCCGAAATGCCAGCTTTCGTCCACGGCCGCGAGAAAATCTTCGTAGTGCACTGCCTTCCGGGAAAGCTGGGAGCGAAAGTTCGCCCGGTTCAGGGCGTGGTAAATCATCCCGCCAACATCAACTCGCCTCACTCTGGCCATTCTGGCATTCTACCCCATCGTCCCTGACGATACAAAGGTAAGAGAAAAGGTACCTGACCCCTTTCCTGACCCCTTTCCTTCTTGACCCCTTTCCTTCTCAAAGGTAAGAGAAAAGGTACCTGACCCCTTTCCTTCCCCCTCGCCCTTTCCCCCCGGCCGCCCGTTATTTTGTCGTGGTGCATGCGCTTAATAACTTGATGGCTGCGGCACGCATCTCTTCGGTCCGTCCCCCACCTGGTTCCGCCGCTTTCGCTAGATCGAGTGCGGTTGACCCCTGCTTGTTCCGGACACTGCAATCAGCGCCCGAATCCAGCAATACGTTTATGGCGGCGGAGTACCACACCCGGGCAGCAGCCATAAGCGCGGTTTCGCCCGTGTCTGAAACAGCGTTCACGTTAGCATGTCCTTTGTGTAGCAATACGGCAAGTACCCTGTCATCGCCCCCCTCGCCAGCGTAACCCACAATGAGGGGGGATGTTATTGTGTGGGCTGCGATCATTTGCATCAGCCCCCCGACTCAACAGGAACTCAGCTTTGCTGGAGGCGTACTATAACTCTTGAAGCCAACGAGGCAGTGCAAAGCCTCGGTTGCCGCCTTACGCTCATCCGCATAGTGATCAAGGAGCATTACAACAGATTTCATGTCGCCGTTGTCCTCACTGATTTCAAGGCACAATGGGGAATATCCCTCGCGAGATTTCTTGGACGGGTCGGCTCCAGCGTTGAGGAGTAACTTTATAATCTGGTTATTTGGGTGTTGGGCCAGAGCGTATAGCAGTGGCGTGCCTCCATCGTGGTCCGCGGCATTTACGTTGGCTCCCGCATCGATAAGTCTCTTCACCTCCGGGAATGAACCGCTTCTGCAAGCACGCATGAGGCGAGTTGCCCCATACCCATCCGCATTGTCCACTGCCTGATTCGGCTCGCTGGAGGGCTCACTGCCAGTTGAACCGCCGGGGGGTAGTGTCCTAAATGTGTGTTGGTCAAATAAAACTTGTGCTACAATGCCGCAAACTCAGGAGGTTCCTCCAATGCGATATGCGGTATGGAACAATAAGGGTGGAGTTGGCAAGAGCTTCCTGAGCTTTGTCTTGGGAACTGAGGTGGCGAATCGAAAGCCAGACCACCACGTTATCTTGGTTGATATGTGCCCTCAAGCCAATCTTTCGGAGGTGGTCTTAGGCGGAAATGGGGACGGATCAAAAAATCTACAAGCGCTAATTTCAGAGAAAGATCGCAAGACAATCGGTGGATATTTTGATGCCAGAATAGCGTCTCCACATCAGGCGACAAACAATGAAAGCAATTACAAGGTTCAAGCAAAAAAATACAATTCGAATCTCCCGGCTAACCTATGGTTAATTGTTGGTGATCCAAGCTTGGAAATCCAAGCGCAGGTGATAAGTCAAATTGGCGGTCAGACATTGCCGCAAGATGCGTGGAAAAACGTTCACAATTGGCTTTTAGATTTAATCCGCGCTTGCTCTTCACAATTAGGAAAACTTAACAATATTGATGTCTTTATTGACTGCAACCCTAGCTTTGCGGCTTATACCGAACTTTCAATGACAGCAGCAGAACGCTTGATTATTCCATGTTCGAGTGACGGATCATCCGCAAGGGCCATCGACAATATTGGTGCATTGTTGTTTGGGGTTGGTTCGAGCGAGAAATATGGCGAGGTTAATTTTCAGGCAAAGGCAAAGAAATTCGGGATGTCATTGCCGGCCATTCATTCCGTTTTGCTGAATCGGTCAACGCAATATAGTAATAAGGCAAGCAAAGCATTTTCTGCAATGTTCGACGAAATAAAAGAGCGGACCACAAAGCTTAAGAAGGCTGATCCCTCACGTTTTATTGCTGGTGTAACTAACTTTAAAGAAATGCCCGATGCACACTCTGTTGCGTTAATTTGTTCACACCTCGGCAGGCCATTATATAGCATTACCCCAGGTCAAATACCCCGTCCATGATACTAGTCCGCAAGTCAATCCCGAGCCCTTGGACCGTTATAAAAAGGCTGTAAATAATCTCCTCGCATTGCTCTAGTTCAATAATTCTTCTATTCCCCAAATGCGATCTGTGATTCCAGATTCCATGGCGGGCGTAACGCGCAAGGTCTGGTGTACACGGCAGAAGTTATAGAAGGCGAACCAAAGAGCGTAGGCGGCCTTTAGGTTCTCCCACTTTTTGCTGAATGCGTTCGTCAATCGCGTCATCCGGCGCATTGCCATGCGGATTGAAAGATTCTGCCTTTCAACGTGCGATGTGCAAATCCTATTGAGTTCTGGCTCTCCCCATCTTGGGACAGGCACCGCGTCAACCACTTCGGCGGGCGAGTAGCGCTGTTCGCCTTCACGTGAAGCAGCGTACACCTTGATGAGTTGCGCGAAGTCAACGCGGGTTCCCAGGCTGCATATGAATGGCATCAATGTAGGCCTTGAAGCCGTCTGTGGTGATCTGGAACTGTCCCTGAGTGGCCTCGTTGACCTTCTCGGTGAAGGCCACTGTATCGCGGGCACGTGCGCCGTCCAAGGTGCCAAGCAAGGACGAGTTTGGTATTGCGCTCGATGGCGACAAAGCAGTAGGCATCCCCGCGCTAGCGGTCGCCATTCGCATTGCGCTTTTCCTTGCAGCCGACATATCCCCAAATCTCATCACATTGAACGTCGCGCACCGGCAAGCCGTTGACCATCCGTTCCAGAAGGCGCTCACAGCGATCGCCAACGATCACCAGGACGTTCAGTATCGTGTCGCGGTGAATGCCCGTGATTCGCTCAATAGAGCGCACAGAGCACCCTTCTACGAGAAGACGGACGATTTGCTCAATCTCTTGCTTCGCTCTTGTTGGTGCCGTCCAGTTTCTCGGGGCGCTCACTGTAGGTCTTGAAGCACTGGCAGCAACGGAAGCGCTGATTACCCTTCGGTCGTTTCCAAACCTCTGGCATTTTGTGCGGCAATTATGGCAGGTCATGGGTCTTGCCTTTCTGCGGAAGCAAGCCCATAATGCGATTGACGGTCGGCATTGCGGGTCACTCCGCGTTGCTGATTAAGCCCCGTTCTCAGGTGCAAGCTGAGGGCGGGGCTTTTGACTTCCCGCTAAGCTTATGCTTGCCAAGAAAGCAAGTCAAGGTTAAAATTGTTAAATCTTCGATGCTTGCTAAGAAAGCATTTGACACGATGCTTGCGGGCCGAGTATATTCGGACTGGAGGTGAATTTAATGGCCGACGAAAAGACGGTAGCGGATTATGCTGCCCAGGGCGGTAAGGCACGCGCTGAGGCATTGACGCAAGAGCAAAGAAAGGCTATTGCGCGAACAGCGGCAGAGGCGCGCTGGGTAAGGGCGGGAAAAGAACCGCCTCTGAGGGCAACGCATAAGGGTAATTTCAAAGAAGACTTCGGCATTGATGTTGATTGCTACGTTCTGAACGATGAAGCAAAGACGGCTGTAATTAGCCAACGTGGAATGGGAGAAGCTTTGGGCCTCGGGAAAGGCGGAAGCCGACTACCCCGCTTTGTCGGAGGGAAAGTAATCTCCACCTTCGTCGGGCCTGAGTTGCGTGAAAAACTTGATAAACCCGTTATTTTTCAAGCGCAAGTCGGCGGGCCTGAGACCCTCAGCCAAGTCTATGGTTACGACGTAACGATTCTCATTGATCTCTGTAAAGCTATTACGCAAGCGGCAGCCGAAAATAAACTCCTTCCCCATCAGGCGAATATTGCTAAGCAGGCCCATGTCATCCTGAATGCGTCTGCAAAGGCCGGAATTAAGGGCCTTGTGTATGCTCTGACTGGCTACGATGCAACAAAAGAAGAGGTTATTGCGGCGTTCAAGTTCTACGTTAGTGCAGAGGCCCGCAATTACGAGAAAGAATTTCCAAATCAACTCTACGAAGAGTGGTACCGCCTAGATCAACTGCCTAAACCAGAGCGAAACAAACCTTGGAAGTTCATGCATCTCACTGTGGATCAAGTCTATCGGCCCTTAGCCAGAAGCAACGGTAAGATATTGGAACTTACCAAGGAACAGCGACACAATAGCAACGCTCGCTGGAAAAGATTGCACCAATTCCTTTCCGATATCGGTGTCAAGGCACTAAGAACCCATCTTGTAGTTGTTGGGGATTGCGCGAATCTCAAAGACCAGCGATGAATACGAGGGTTTTTTCGAGAAGCTGTTTGGCGAGCAATTAGTGCTGTTCGATAAGAGGTCAAAATCGTGACCGGCTGGCGGCCCACTCTCCCGAGACCGCCACCAGAAATCAACACAGAGTTAGGACGCTAGCCACCAGGGACACCGCTTGACACCTTTGGCAATTGTTCCCTGCTTGCATTGCTGCTAGTAATGGGAAGCACCTGTCGGCCGGAGGTATTGATCTTCCAGGATTTCTCCGACCCGCCTGACGATCGAGAATAGTACCAACCAATCGCTGCGAGCACCGCCACAATCGAAACCGAAACCGCGAGCCTCGTTTTCATTGAAAAGGATTCTCCTGCGGACCAAGGGGCTCAGGAGGATCTGCGTAGCATGTAAACCTCCTAAATGTTACGTGACCTACCTCGCCTACGTGCCAACCGTTTGGTCCGCCATCCACGGTATTGGGTCTAAACCCAAAATCGTACTCCTTTACCGTTCCGCCTGGCGCGCCCTGAAGAACATACCTGTCTGTCGTGGCGGCAACAGACGAGCCTGTGGGGGGATTGCCGGGATTGACCTGCGCCACGATCGCAACGTGCCCAGTTGCGTCGTGGTAAGGTATTCTCTGAGCAACCACATCGCCGCCGACGGGAGGCGGACTACCAGACAGGTCTTTCAGCCTCCTCCAGCAGCCACCGAGGGTATCGTTAGGCCCGGCCCACTCCGAAGGTTCGGGAGTTCTGGTTGTTGCTGGCGATGTGTTAGTTGCTGGCACATTCACGAGGGGCTGCGGGGCCTTTGGATCTGCCTCGTACAGAACTGTCCCGACGAAGTAGTTGCATAGGTAGTGGATCGTTCCCGTTAGATCAACGTAATCTGTCCATTTGGTGGAATTTAAGTAAGCAAGGGCCTTTGCTATGATCGCTTTCCTGTAAGCGGCCGCACTCGCCTTGACCGCCGCTCCGCTCGGTCCCGGACTTCCACCGGCAGTCGCAACAAAAGACTCCGCATAGTTGGGAATTGCCGCTAAAAGGGCGGAAACCATATTTCCGAAAGGCGGCGGATCGAACCACTGCCCGGTCCAAGAGATTTGCGCGCCCGGGTCTGGCGTTTGCGAGGTCACGTTGCCATTCGTGTCGAAGGTGTATTGTGTGCCGAGTTGCCCGTAGCCGGACTGGAACGGTGTGAACTCCGAGCTTTCCTGGCAACCGTCGAATTCGGTGATGTCGCCGGGAGGGCAGGTGGGCTTGGTGGTGGTGACGATGGCACCGCCGTCGGCTGTGGCGTACTGCGGAAACGCCTGGGCGGGCAGCGCGTACCGCCAAACAACGCTACCGCTTTGAGCCAGTGTGATCACGTTGTCGGCTCCGTCGGTGCCGATGTAACTGCCGTCCTCGCGTTGCAGCGCCCGCACGAAGGCATTCACGCCCGTAAGATTCACCTGCGATCCCGGTCCGGCTTGAGAAACGAAATTCATCTGCACGGTCTGCGCGGTGGAGTACGTGCAGGACCCGGCGGTGTATTGCAGAACATCGGCAAAGACTGCGGCGCCCTGATCAGCGTTGGTGATCACGCCGCCGTTGGGGATGGCGAAGTCAGTACCGCTGGCGGTTTCGCAGACCCGATGAGCCAACGTCTTCTCCAGCATCCCGTAATTCAATTGGACCTTGTTGGACCCGCCGTTGGGCGCGACCACCAGGGCCATCAGGTAGCCGGACCTTTGCGCATCCATTTCGGAAGCCGTCTGCGTGTCGGACTCCGTGTAGTAATAGTAGGGCACATAGGCGTTGCCGTCGCCTGCCACGATCATTTTGCCAACCTGGGGTGCGTACGTAACGGTCGATTGCGTGCCGTCCGCATCCGTTGTCGTCACCGTGGAATTGTCCAAGGCCACGGTGGTGGTAGCCTGAACGCCGGTAGGATCGATGACGCTGATGTTGACATTATCCTGAATCATCAGCGCGCCGCTGGGGTGCGGAATTACCGTCTCGGTCGACACCGAATCGTCGCAGATGCCCAGCCAACACGAATCGGAAGAAAATGTATACAAGTCTGTGACCGCCCCTGTCAACGAGTTGACTTGCTGAACTTTGTGCGTCCAGTGCGCCTGGGAATTAGAAATGAAGCCGTAAATCGGCTTGAGCAGAGCGCTTCCCGAGAAATCGGGGATAACCGAGGTCGCCAGCACACCGCCGTACGTGGTTCCTGTCGTCACTTTCCACACCTTCGACCCATCGGCGGAGAGCCCCGTCAGCGTGAAGGAATTATCCAAGGTAATCAAGTCCACACCGCTGGAACTGGGCACGGCGGGAGCCATGGTGATGGAACCGGGCGAGCTGCTGCCGTTTCCGATCGGCACGGACCAGATGGAGGTGCCGGCGGGGAGCGACGTACCGGAATAGACCGTCACTAGAATCGGCATGCCGACAACATAGACGATGGCGGTGCCGGGTGCAACTGCCGTTAGTACCGGGGGATCATCACTTGACAGGCTCACCACGCTGGCGTTGCTGGTGGTCCATTCGAGGCCCGTCACGGGGTTGCCGCTGCTATCCGTGACCGTGATGGTGCGCGTCTGGCCCACCAGCAGGTTGATCTGCTGGGGCGAAACCGTGAACGGCGCGGCGGTGGAGTCAATCTCAAAGTCGGCGGAGTTGCTGGTGCCGGCCGCGGTGGTTACGGTGACCGGCACGGTTTGGCCGGAGCCGAGCGTGCCGGGCACCACGGCCATGATGGCCGTATCGCTCCAACCGACCGCCGTCGCGGTTGTTCCCCAAAAGAAACGCTGCTGCTCCCCTGCGATGCGCCGAAGCTGGTCCCGGCAATGGCCACCCACGAGCCGGCCATCCCCGAGCCGGGCGCGGCACTCTGAATCTGCGGCGCGGGCGTGCCCGGAGCGCCGACGGTCAGCGCTGCACTCCCGCAGATGGGATTGGCTGCGCCACCCACACAGGCCGTCACCGTCGCTGTGCCCGTCGCCACTCCGTAGACGTTGCCGCAATTGCCGGCGTCGCCCGTCACCGTGGCCACCGCGCCCGCGGACGAACTCCAACTGGCCGCTGCCAGGGTTTGCGTGCTGTTGTCAGTAAAGGTGCCGGTGGCGATCAACGCTTGGGTGCCATCCACGGAGAGGGACGCACTGGCGGGAGTACGGCGACAGACACCAATCCCGGCGGCGCGAGTGAGGTGGGCTCAAACAGTTCGGCGCTCGCCAAGGCCGTCGAGTTTGCGCCCTCGCCTCCGGCCAGCAGCACCGCTCCCGAGTTCAGCAGCGTGGCGGTGTGCCCACTGCGCGCGGTGTTCAGGCTGCCGCCGCTGCCGACGGTTCCCGCCACCGGGTCGTAAATCTCCGTGCTCGCCAGAAGATTGCCGTTCACGTCCAAGCCTCCGGCCACGAGCACTGTGCCGTTATTGAGCAACGTCGCCGTGTGGGCATAGCGCGCCGTGTTGAGACTTCCGGCGACGGCGAAGGTTTGGCTTGTGGGATTGTAGATCTCCACCGTGCCCACCGGTTGGCCGTTCGCTCCCAGCCCTCCCACAATCAAAACTTGACCGTTGTTCAGCAGCGTGGCCGTGTGACTGGCGCGCGGTACGTTCAGCGCGGCGCCCAGCGCGGTGAAGCTGCCCGTGGTGGGATTGTAGATTTCGGCGCTGCCTGTGGCGTTGCCGGGAAGCATTCCATTCAAGCCTCCCACCACCAGCACGGTACCATCCTGCAGTACGGTCGCTGAAGCCCTCTGCCGCGCCGTGTTCAAGCTGCCGGGGGACCGGGGACAGACGAGACGTTATACGGGTTATTTTGTCCATGCGACCTTACTCGGTGCTTCTCACTCATCATTACCACTGATCGCAGCACGGAGCAGTTTCCGTACCGCGGGGAGGGCGTGCGCTCAGCTCCTTGATGGCAGCGCCGACGAACCCTTGGCCACGGCGGATTTGCGCGGTCGGCCGCCCTTTTGGCGTGTCAGTCGACGCTGCGTGCGCTGTTCGAGCCCCGCGACGAACTCCTCTTCACCCCACGGGCGCCCGCTGTAGGTACATCGGCGCAGGTCGGCCAGTTCGGATTCACTGACACCCTCCTCGATAAACTTCCGCCAGCTTTCCGCCGACCAGCGCCGCCGCCACAAATCCATGTTCAAGCAAACATCCGGC
This sequence comes from uncultured Acidobacteriota bacterium, assembly GCA_963719115.1. Taxonomy (GTDB): domain Bacteria; phylum Acidobacteriota; class Terriglobia; order UBA7540; family UBA7540; genus Bog-366. The sequence continues at coordinate 123,123 of CAVRBF010000041.1, forward strand.
TCCGCCCGACCGCAGTGAGTCGCGGCGCTCGACCAGGGCCACGCCGCTGCGTCCGTCACCAGTCCGGCGCGCACCGGGTTCAGTTCCGCGTAACGCAAGGCCCGCCACAGATGGCCTTCATCCATGGGGCAGGAATAAAACCGCCCCTGCCAGGCGTGTCCGCTGCAGCCATGCGCCGCGTTCCAATAGGCCGCATAGCGTCCGTGCGTGGACTTCAGCGCCCGCGCCAGAGATAAAGCCTGATGCGGGATCACCACCAAATGGACATGGTTCGACATCAGGCAGTAACCTACCACCGTGATGCCTTCCACATGCACCGCCTGCCGCAGGAGGTCCAGATAAACCATCCGCTCCGCGTCGGCTGCCAGAAGGAATTGCCGCCCATTGCCTCGTTGCGTCACGTGGTGCGGCGCGTCCACACCCACCACCCGCGCCAGTCGAGCCATATCTGCCTCGCACCGGAATCGTGCCTTCGAATACCGCATCTGCCACGGCGCTGCTTCCGGCCGGCGCTGACTATAGCACCGCGCAGAAGTAGAAGGAACGACAATGAACGACGATAGTTGTGACCGGAAATATTGCCAGTTTGATGCACGGATCGGAGTGCGGAGAAAGATGAAGATGAAGGTTGGGCACACGGCGGAACAGTAAACCGGCAAAATAAACCTGTATAACTTCTCGTCTGTCCCCATGTTTTGTTCGTATGTTTTGTTTTGTAGCCGTGCAAAAATCACCAGCGAAATCTATAAGGTCCATGGTGAGGTGTGTTATAAGGGTGCCGATGTGTTTTTGGAGATCGGAAAAGGAGAATTTCGAGATGCGTTCATACCTATTAGCAGCACTGATGACGCTGGCGGTGGCGGCGCCGGCATGGCAGTCGAGCGCGGCCGCGACACCGGCCGGCGACGATGCATTCCTGGGCAAGTGGGACATTACCGCGACGGGCGCCAAGTCCGGCATGCCCAGAATCTGCTGGCTGGAACTGCGGCGCGAGGGAGGAGTCTTGAAAGGGCGATTCAACCCCGGCGGCGGCTCGCAATTCGACTTGCCCCAGGTGGCCATCGCCAACGGCGAACTGACGTTCCAGTATCCCGGCGGCAACCCGCCCAGTCCGCAGGTGTGGAAAGCCACGATGAAGAACGGAAATCTGGTGGGCACGGCGGACGCGCATGGTCAAACGCTTTCGTGGACGGGCGTGCGCGGTCCCGTGTGGCCGATCACTTCCCCCAAGCGCACCCCCGGCAAGCCCATCGACCTTTTTAACGGTAAAGACCTTTCGGGCTGGCTTTGCCAGAACCCCAACCACCCCATGCGCTGGTTCGTGAAGGACGGCATCCTTCAGAACGAGGGCAAGGACGCCTGCAACATCTACTCGACGCAGAAGTTCATGGACTTCCACCTGGAGGTGGAATTCAGCGTCGATACCGACAGCAACAGCGGCGTTTACCTGCGCGGGCGGGATGAGATCCAGATCCTGGACGGGTACGACAAGCCCATCGACGTCCACAGCCAGGGCGCGCTTTACGGCTTCATCGCTCCCGCCGTCAAGGCCGACAAGCCCGCCGGCCAGTGGCAGACCTTTGACATCACCCTGATCGCCAACCACGTCACCGTGATCATGAACGGCAAGACGATCATCGACCACGGCGAGGTTCCGGGCTTGACGGGCGGGGCGCTGGACGCCAACGAAAAAGGCCCTGGGCCCATCATGCTCCAGGGCGACCACGGCAAGGTGGAGTTCCGCAAGGTGCGGATTACGCCGTTGATTTGACGCCGGAACTTCCCGTTATGTTGGGGGTACACGAAACGGCGGACCCTACGGGCTGCGGTGAGTGCCCGCATCGATTCCCGGTCGGATCAGAAACCCTTGGTTTCGTCGCGGATTTTCTTGGCCAGCTTTTCGATCTTATCGATGCGGGCCAGCGCCTCGAGGGAAAGGCCTTGGGCGCTGGGTTTATTCAATTCCTCGCGGACTTGCTTGGCGAGGGCCGCCAACTCCGCCGCGTCGTTTTTCGACTTTTCGAAATTGGCGTGCAGAATGTACTGTCTTTGCCGGGGGGTCAACTGCGTATCGTCGTTTCCGGTGGCGAGGGGATCATCCGTGACCGTTGGCAGTGCCTTGTGGCCGTGAGATTGGGTCGAGCTGGCTGCGGGCCCCGGTTCGCTTGCCGGGAACTGCGCGACCGCGTGGGGCGGGATCAGGCAAATGAGCGTACAGAGCAGCACCACCACGACCGCCGCAAATCTTACGAGCCTTCCAGCACATGCCCGCGTCAACACCCCTGCCCGTGACGGCGACACTTGCCACCGGCCACGCTCCGGATTACCTGAATTACCCTTCGCCAGCATCCTTTGGCCCTTGCGCCGGGAGCATCGCAGTCCCGGCGAACCCGTGCTTACATCTTATTATTAGCCTCGCCCTTGATCTTTTTCGCCAATTTCTCCACCTCTTCGGTCTTTTGGAGGACGTCCAGCGAAAAGACATTGGCGTTCATCTTGTTCAATTCATCGCGAAGCTTATCCGCCAGGGCAGAGAGTTCCGCCGCGTCATCCTGCGTTTTCTGAAGATTGGTTTTCTTCGTCTCGGCTTTAGGTTTGGGAGCCGCCAGCGCTGCCACCTGATTGGGGGCAGCGTTCGCGACCGCTTCACCGGTCTTGGGTGGTGGTGGATTCTGCTCGCTCCGCAGGGACGAAGTGGTGAGAAAAATGGTTACCGCCACCACTGCTGCGAGCAGCGGGAGTCCAAAGGTGCGGAGCTCGACACGCGCACCAAGGCGCTTCAGGACCGAAGCTTCACGCTCCCGAGTCATGTAGCTCTGTGTCGCCATGGGACTACCCTCCTTTGAATTGTATTCCCGCTCTGTTTCAACTGCAAATGAAGTTTTGGGGGCAAAATAATCACCATATTGCGGGCGTTCCTCCTGCCCGGCCACAGGGGAGGCGCGCGGCAACTTGGCAGCGCAGTTTGGCCGGTTCGCCGCAACCAAAGTACGTAGGGCCGAGCAGCGCTCGGCCCGTGGCACGTACGGGCACGCCATGGCGTGTCCGTACAAAGGCAGCGGCCGCGGGCTCGCAGACTTCACAAGGCGGAAGTTCGTGCCAGCCTCGGTCAGTCCGGTGTAGAATCTCGCTATGATTCGAAACCTTATTTTTTGTCTTCTCTTTGTTTCGCTGGCCTTCACTACGTGCAACGCGGCGGACGGGCCGACGTCGGCGCCTTCCGGGCCACTAGTGATCAGCGAGCGCTGGCCGCAGGCAACCGACCTCGTCTCCTGGACGCGCGACGTGATGCGCCTCGAGCATCTGGAGAATGCCTCGGAGACGGCGCAAGCTCGGGCCTTCTTCGAGTGGCTCCGCTTGTTTTCCCGCATGGCCGTGGGCGGAATGATTCAAGCTTACGAGGGCGATTACGGCCATGAAGACTACGTGACGGACGAGCACAAAAACCTGTTTGTCTACGGCTGGGGATATTGCGACACCTCCAGCCGCATCGCGGAGGCAGCGTGGAAGGAATTCAAGCACGACCCGCTGGCCGCGGAGCGCGTCTGCGTGCAGCACGCCGACGGCGGATACCACACCATGTACCGGCTGCGCCTGGAAGGCCATTATGGAGCGTTCGACCCGCGCTACGGCTACTTCCTGATTGACCACGACGCCCCCGACGCCCGCATTATGGATTGGGCGGAAGTCGGCGTGGACGCCAACATCCTGATGAATCGCCAATTCCGTTACCGCAGCCGGCCGTTCTTCGAAATCTTCGGAACTGAATGGAACCGCGCCCTGCTGCTCCAGCCGGTGTTCTATGAGAACGAAGACGCGTGGCGAAAAGCCGGCGCGCCCAAGGAATCGGTGTTCGGCGATCCGAAATACGAACTGGGCACGCACCTGCACAACATGTCTTTCCGCTTGCCGCTCGGAACCGTGGTCGAGAGATTCTGGGACAACAGTGAACGCGAGTTTTACGTCCCGGTGGTTTCACGCACGTTGGCGGAGTGGCCCTTCCTGCCCGAGGGGCGATTCTACCGCGTGACCGACGCATCGCTTGACGGCAACTGGCCCAAGTACGACCCCAACTACCAAAAAGCCAAACCCTACCTGGTGAAAGTCCCGGCGGGAGAAGGGTACCAGCCCGACATGGTGGGTCAGAAGACAATCGGCCAGGCGTGCGGACGCATTCGCTACACGCCCGACCTGCGCGAGGGCGTGGATGATGCGCTCGCGCCGGGCTCGACGCTGGTTCGCGCTGACAAGGCTCCTTTCCTGCGCCCCGCCCATGCGGACGAAGGCGGCCAGGCGACCTTTGATTTCTACAGCCCCTACGTTCTTGTCAACGGCAAACTGAACGCCGAGCTGGCAGGAGTATCCACGGATGATGTGAAACTGGAAATGCGAACGCTGAAGGCTAAGGCGGAAGACGAGTCCGCACCCGATGTCTGGTCAGCGTGGCAAACGCTGCATTCCGGGCCCGGCCGCACCACGACGGCGCTGGGCAAGCCGCGATTCAACGGCACGGATGTGAGCATACACGGCGTGTATCGGTTTCAGCTTCGCGTCTCCGTCAGTCCCCGCGCCGGCCGCACGGAGCCGGCAGGATTGAGCAGCCTCCGTCTCGAGTTGTACTTTGAGAATGGCATCATGTCGATCCCTCAGATCTTCGCCGGCGCCAACACCATTGAATTCAAACTGCGTGACGCGTCGCAACTGCGCGCACCCGTGGTCGTAACCTACATCTTTGAAACCGCAGACGGGGACGGAGAGAACATGCAGATTCTCCGCCCGACGGATTTTCACAACGACGTAGCGCGGTACTCATTCGACGCGCCGGGACTGGTGCGGTGCAAATCGTTGTCCATCAGCTACCCTTGAGGGCCGCATTATACGGTAACAAACAGACCCCCTCACCCGTCTCGCCTCGGCTGATGAAGGCGCCGGTTGCGAGCCACCCTCTCCCCCAAGGGGGCGAGGGCGGATACCCGACATAACTCTCCCCCCTCGCCCCCTTGGGGGAGAGGGGCGGGGGTGAGGGGGTCTATGTCAGTCAACCTCGCGGTTGACGGCCAGTTAGTTTCATACCGGCACCAGGCGAAGGGCGTTGCCGGCAAGAATTTTGGCCAGAACGTCGTCAGGCAGGTTCAACGAAACCAGCAGGTCGTACATCTTGTTGTTGAAGTCATCGCGGCCGAAAAACATGCGGTCCTGGTAGTCGATCAGAAACTTGCGAGTGAATTCCAGATCGCGGCTCAGCGCCGTGTGGCCCGAGCCGCCGGAAAGATCGCAGTTGAAGTTGGGATACTTATCGAGGAACTCGACAATGCGGCCCGGACGCTCAATCCCCTTGCCCTTCGGGTACTGCTCCGTCATTTGATCGGCGTCACCGGAAATTTCCCGCCAGAAGCCCGGGCCGTGGCCCTGAAATTGAGTGTGCGGGCACAGCTTCAGCGGGGCTTCCATATTCTCGATCCCACCCCCGTACCACCATTGCCAATCGCTCGGAACGCCGTGCCGGGGAAAGGTCACATCAAGGTGGTAAATCACCGGCAGCCCCAGTTCGCCGCAGTACTGAAAAAGGCGGATGGCGTCAGGGTCATCGTAGCGCAGTCGGAGCTTGAATTCGCCAAACACCCGCACGCGGTAAATATCCACCGCGGCCTTCAGCTTCTGGAGCGCGTGCGGATCGCGTGGATCGGTGGTGGTCCCGGGGATAAACCGGTCGGGATAGCGCTGGGCCACGTCGATGACATCGCGGAAGGGAATGCCGACGCTGTTGGGGTCGAGCTTGGCGTAGTAAACCGGATCAATTTCGCGTTCGGGAATCTCCCAGCTCAGCAGCCAGGTTCGCTCGATGCCGGCGGCGTCCATGTCTTCGATGATGCGCGGACCGTCATGGCCAATCCAGCAGGGATGGTTATGTGCATCGATAACACGGTGGCTCGGCGTTCGCTTGCTGTTGTCGGGAGTGGCTTGCGCGGCGGCGGTCGTCCCGTCAAAGGCAAGACCGGCGACAAGCCCCGCCGCTCCACCCACGCCGGCCTTCAGGATATCGCGGCGGCCGATTCCACCGCTCGTGCGGGATCGGTGACTGTGGGCGCGGGAATGGTGAGTCTTTTGTCTTCATCCTATAGCTTCAAAGTGTCAGCGCTCGGTGGGTGAGAAGTTGATTCGTAGCGGACTCCGTACACGTTCTTCTCCCGATCTGAACCCGGTTCGGTGCGGACGATGCGGGCGCGAGTCTCCGGTTTTTCTACGGTGGCATCAAAGGGGCAAACCACCACAATGCCCTGTCCCACCAGGTACCGTCGCGAAGTGGTGAAGCAGAAACCTTCCTGCGAGATGTTCTCGGTTTGAACCACCTCAACGTCGCCATAGTAGTCGCGGATCCGCACCGGCAACTGGGCCGGTTTGCGCTGGGACCTTCGCCTTTCGGAAGCCAAGGTGGGAAAGCCGCCGGTTGCCTCGGTTACCGCAGCCTGGTAGGTCTTGGTTTCCACCTCAAAGGCTCTCTGTGAATATCCCCAGGGGGTGGATGCCGCACAACGCAGGCAGGGCTTCGTCAACAAACCCGCGGTTTCCAAAACCTCGACTTCCACAAGCGACAGTGACTGGAGCGAAAGGGCCTGGCAGTTCCGGCACGCGAGCAGGACGTGGGCGTCCGAATCCTCGTCGGAAGGAGGAAAATCGATGTCCCAAATATTCTTGTCCACGTGCAGGCATTCAACGCCCCATTCCCCAAGTTGGTCAAGGGGGGGAGAGACCGGGCCGACCACGCGGAATTCCGCCTCGGCCTCATTCACTTGATTGACGAGACGAACGGTTTGGCCCGTCTTCAGCAAGCGAGGCACTTGAAGGCGTGCGCCATGACGGTTCAGCGTGATGGTGCGCGCGGTGGTTTCGAAAGGTTTCCCGTTTTCGTCCGACCCCCGCACGCTGACGGGAATGCTGAACATGAGACGCGGTGAACGGCGTTGATCCTTATCCATACTTTACCAATACTCGGTTGATCGCAACTAAGTCCATAGAGTTTACCGGCACTGCCGCACATTTTGCAACTTTATGCTGAAGAAAAGCGCCGGCGAAGGACGATCGCGCGGGATTCCCAACTGACTGGGGATCGTACAGTAAAGCAGCGATTCACGTTTCGTACCACGGGCATTCCTTCGCGATGCTCAGGACGGGCTCTGTCCGTGCCTGGGCATGGCCAAGATGGCCATGGTACGTAGGGCCCGACGCCCGCTCTACAGAGGTACATTCACACGAGAAGCGGTTGCACTATTTCCCCGCGCACATCGGTCAGGCGAAAATGCCGGCCCTGATACTTAAAGGTCAGCTTGGTGTGGTCAACTCCCAGGTTCTTGAGCATGGTCGCGTGCAGGTCGTGCACGTGCACGGGATCCTTCACAATGTTGTAGCAGTAATCGTCGGTCTCGCCGTAGGTGAGGCCGGGCTTAAAGCCTCCGCCCGCCAGCCACATGGTAAAACAGCGCGGATGATGGTCGCGGCCATAGTCGGTTGCGGTCAAAACTCCCTGGCAGTACACAGTGCGGCCAAATTCCCCGCCCCAGACCACCAGGGTATCGTCCAACATGCCTCGATCCTTCAGGTCCTGCACCAGCGCCGCAGCCGCCTGGTCCGTGGCTTTGCACTGCTTGGGCAATCCCGTCGGCAGGCCGGCGTGGTGATCCCAGTCACGGTGGAAAAGCTGGATGAATCGCACGCCGCGCTCCGCCAGCCGCCGCGCCAGCAAACAATTGCCCGCGAATGTGCCGGGCTTGCGCGCATCCTCTCCATAGAGTTTGAACACATGCTCGGGCTCGTGGGAAAGATCGGTGAGGTCGGGCACGGACGCTTGCATTCGAAAAGCCATTTCGTATTGCGCGATGCGTGTGGCAATTTCCGGATCGCCGAAATCTTCCAGCGAGTCGTCGTTAAGCTTGGCGAGAGAGTTCAGGAACAACCGGCGGTCGTCGCGAGTGAAGCCCTCGGGATTCGTCAGGTACAACACCGGGTCGCCGGACGAGCGAAACTTGACGCCCTGGAACTTGGTGGGCAGAAAACCGCTTCCCCACAGGCGGTCGTAAAGCGGCTGGCCGGTGCCGCCCTGGGTGATGAGCACCACGAACGCGGGCAGATCTTTGCTTTCGCTACCCAATCCATATGCAAGCCACGAACCGATGCTGGGCCGTCCGGCAATGGGGGCGCCGGTTTGAAAGAAGGTCACCGCCGGATCGTGATTGATGGCGTCGGTGTTGACGGTTTTGATGATGCAGAGGTCATCGGCGATGGATGCGGTGTGTGGAAGCAGCTCACTGAACCACGCGCCCGATTTGCCGTGCTGCGCGAACTTGTAGATGGAAGGCGCCACGGGCAGGCGGTCCTGCGTGGCGGTCATCCCGGTGAGCCGCTGGCCCTTGCGAATCGAATCGGGAAGCTGTTCACCGCGCTTGTCCTTCAGGGCGGGCTTGTAGTCAAGCAAATCGATCTGCGACGGACCGCCGGATTGAAACAGGTAAATGACCCGCTTTGCCTTGGGCGCGAAGTTGGGGAACCCCGCCAAGGGAGGGAACGGCCGGTCGTCCTTCGCAGGTTTGGCCGTCTCATCCGCCATCAGATCCTTGCCAAGCAAGTTGGCAAGAACGGCAGCACCGATTCCCGCTGCATTCCGGCTGAAGAAATGCCGGCGCGTCATCGATAGCAGGCGATCATCGACTGGACCCATAATTCACTCCTTGGTGATGGCCTCGTCCATGTTGAGAATCAGGCTGGCCACAGTGGTGTAGGCGGCCAGGTCCACGGGATTCAGACTGCCATCGCGCGGAGATTCTCCTTCGGAGAGGTACTTGACAGCAGCGTCGGGCTTGGCTTGGAAGCGCGCGCGGAATTGCTGGAATGCGTCGGTCAACACCGCGCGCTCACGCTGATTGGGTGCGCGCGCCAGGGCCAGGTGAAAAGCAAAGTCGATGCGCGATTCGGGCGTTGAGCCGCCCTCCCTCATGATTCTCTCCGCGAACTTGCGCGAAGCTTCCAGGTAAGTGACATCGTTCATCAAATCCAGCGCCTGGAGCGGCGTGTTGGTGCGGTTGGCGCGCACAATGCACGTTTCACGTGTCGAGGCATCAAAGTTCACCATCGTAGGTGGCGCCACGGTGCGCCTCCAATAGGTGTAGAGGCTGCGGCGATACAGTCCCTCGCCCACATCAGGCTTGTACGATTCACCGCTGAAGGAAACTTCCTCCCACAACCCTGGCGGCTGATAGGGCTTTACGGGAGGACCGCCGATCTTTTCCACGAGTAGCCCGGAAATGGCCAGCGCCTGGTCGCGAATGACCTGCGCGGGCAGCCGGAAGCGAGGTCCGCGCGCCAACAGTCGATTCTCCGGATCTCGTTCCAGCAAAGCCGGGGTGAGGCGCGACGACTGCCGATAGGTTGCGCTCATCACCATGGTCTTCAGCAGCGCCTTGACGTTCCAGCCGCTGTCCATGAAGCGCACGGCGAGGTCGTCGAGAACATCGGGATAAACCGGCCAATCGCCTTGCGAACCGAAATCCTCCACGGTTTTCACCAAACCGGCGCCAAAAAGCATCTGCCAGAAGCGGTTCACCGTGACGCGCGCCGTCAGGGGATTCGACCTGTCCACCAGCCACTCGGCAAAGCCCAGGCGGTTGTTGGGAAAGCCCGCGGGCATGGGCGGCAACACGTGCGGCAACCCCGGCGACACCTTATCTCCATGCGCATCATAGGCACCACGCTTCAGGATGAAGGCGTCGCGGTGGGGACCTTCTTTCATCACCATCACCGTCGGGATCGTGGCAAAGTAATCGTCGCGCGCCTGCTGTGCCATTGACAGTTGGTCTCGGGCCTTCTGAACATCCTGCGGAGAGTACCCGTCGAGGAAGCAAAAGGCCAGTTTGTTGGCCTCTGCGCGCGTGCGCTGGGCAGGAGGAATGGCGGCGATCTCCGGCACCGTTTTGAGCAGCGGCAGAACGCCTGCTTCCTCAGCAAATAGCGCGCGATTGTAGATCCGCACGTCGGCGATGGCGCCGTGGAACCGATCCTCAGGACCTTCACCAGCGCCAATGCGGAAGGGTTGCGCCTTCCCCAGCGGCCACAGCATTTGATTGAAGAGAACGTTGATGTCCTGCGCGACCCCGTCGACGTATAGCTTGATCCCTTCCGGCTTGCGCTTGCCATCGTAGGTCAAGGCCACGTGATGCCATGCATTCAATGCCAACGGCTGCCGCGTTTCCAGGCGCATGCCCAGATCCGTCCAGCGGAACGTAAAGTTGAATCGCAGTTTCCCGTCTCGCAGGTAAAGACCATAGCCCGACCCCTCATGCACGTCTTCAACGCTGGAGAGAATCGCTCCATTGGGAGCCGTGGGGTTGATCCACGCCGCGAAACTGAAGGGGTCGAGGTAATCAAAGTTCAGCACCGTGCCGCCGTTAATGTAGCGGTGGCCGTCGAAGCTGGCCGCCAGCCCGGTCTTCCCAGGCACGAAGGGCAACGTGGAGTCCGTTCCACCCTCAACGAGGGGTTGACTGGGATCGTTCGGCTCAACCGCCCGTGGAGATCCCTCGGGCTGGTGGCGGAATGAATTGCGCCGCTCGTACACGCCCGTGGTTTCGTGCAAGTCGCCGTGCAGCGGGAAGTGGAGGATCAGACCCTCGCTTACATTCCAATCGGGAATGTGCGAGGCCTTCACCCAGCGTTCCCAGGTGCGCTGGCTCTGCGCGATTTCAGGCTGCAAGGCAGCGTAGGCGGCTTGTGATGCGGTCACCTTCTGATCGAACTCCTTCAGCCGCGCTTCCTCCTCCGGCGTGGGAGCCTTGATGTAGGGCTCCTCGTTGCCAAAGTTATAAACAAAGCCCCTCTCCGGCACGTTGTTGAAGTAGGCGAAAAGCTGGTAGTACTCCTTCTGCAAAATGGGATCGTATTTGTGATCGTGGCAACGCGCACAACCAATCGTGAGGCCCATCCAGACATTGGCCGTAGTGTCAACGCGATCCACCACGTACGAGACCCGGAACTCCTCGTCGATAATGCCGCCTTCCGCGCTGGTGCGGTGATTGCGGTTGAAAGCGGTGGCGATAATTTGATCGCGGGTGGGGTGCGGCAACATGTCGCCGGCGAGTTGCTCGATGGTGAACTCGTTGAAAGGCATGTTGCGGTTGTAAGCGTCGATCACCCAATCGCGCCAGCGCCACATGCTGCGCACACCGTCGCTCTGATAGCCGTTGGTGTCGGAATAGCGAGCGGCGTCCAGCCACTGCCATGCCAGGTTTTCACCGTAGCGCGGAGAACCGAGCAAACGATCCACGACTTTTTCATAGGCATTCGGCGAGCGGTCGTGGAGAAAGGCATCAACCTCGGCGGGCGTGGGAGGCAGTCCCGTCAAGTCGAGCGTGACGCGGCGAATCAATGTGGCGCGATCGGCTTCCGGCGAGGGCGTCAGTCCTTCATGCTCGAGTCGCGCCAGCACATAATAATCAATGGCATCGCGCGGCCACTGCTTGTGCATCACCTCGGGTTGCGGCGCAACTTGCGGCGGGATCAGCGACCAGTGCTTCTGCCATTGGGCCCCTTGCGCAATCCAGCGCTTGATCAAATCGATGTCATGCGCGGAAAGCCTGGCATAGCCCATGTAAGCGGGGGGCATGCGAAACGCTTCGTCATCGGAGGTGATGCGTTGATACATCACACTCTTCGCCAGGTCGCCACCCACAAAGGCTTGACCGCCGCTGGCCAGGGGCGTGCGCGCGCCGTCTTCGTTGTCGAAGTGCATGGCGGTTTTGCGGTTGGCTTTATCCGGACCGTGGCAGGTGTAGCAGTGGTCGGAAAGGATCGGGCGGATGTCGCGATTGAAGAGAACCGGGACGGAAGCCGGGTCGCTCGCCCAACCCACAATACTGAACGTAAACAGAGACGCGAGGAGCGCCAGTCTGGTCCCGTTGTTCCCAATAATCTTTGTCATCGCCCTGCGCAACCCGATGGCGATGATTATACATTCTCGAAAGACCGGAGGCCAAACAAAAGGTTTTGGCAGGATGCGCTAACGCCGCAAGCGGTGCATCTGGTCGAGAGCGGACTGGTAAGCAGCCTCGGTGCGGAGGCCGTCGAAGGCACGATCCCTTTCCACCTGAGCGATGTCAGCATAACCCTTATCCGCGGCGGCTTGCAGGGTCTTCAGAGCCCTCTTCTCCTGGTGGTTAAGGGCCTGCGCGCGAGCCAGATCGAAGTAGACATAGGGATTCCACGGCGCAGCTTCGGCAGCGATTTCGAACCCAGCCAGGGCTTGGGCGTTTCGATGCTGAGCAAGCAAGAAGTTGGCTTCGTCCAATGTGCAGAGGAAGATCAAGAGAATTTGCCGCTGGGCCGCAAAGCTTTCATCGGGGTTCTTCTCCTGCGCAGCGATCCGGCGGAGCCGCGGAATTTCCAGGTCCGCCACCAGACTTTCGAAATCCGAATGGTTGTTGCCGGTCTGCGTAACATCGGTGGAAGCTCCGACGCGGGCATTCGGGGTCTCGTTCCTGCTCGCCGGGTTGACTCCATCTCCTTCGTTCTGCCCAAGGCTGACGGGATCGTTGTTGGCCATGATGTAATCGAGAACCGCCTTGAGGGTTTGTCGGTAGCGGCCACTAACCTTTTCCTGCTTCTCCAAGGCGCCGTTCTTGCGAGTTCCCGCTTCGGCTTGGGGACGAGCCGCGTCTTTCAATTTGGGGTCCGTCGGCGTGTTGCTGGCCAGCGAGCCCAAGTTTGAGATAAAGCCCTCGTAGAACTTCGCGTTCGCGGAATCGAGTTCCTCTGCCCGCTGGAAATGCGGCATCGCGTCGTCGAGCTTTCCCTGCCAGAACAACGCCAATCCCCAGTTGCCCTGCGCCTGGCTTAAGCCGGAATCTGCTTCCAGCGCTTTCTGAAAATGCTCCGTCGCTTCGCCGAACTTTCCTTGCCGCAGCAGCGCGCCCCCCAGATTGTTATGCGCCTTGGCATTGGTGGGATCGAGTTGCAAGACCGCCTTCCACTCGGCGATTCCGGCATCAACCTGCCCCTTGGCCACCAGGTCCGAAGCCATGTCAAAGTGCCGGTAAGACTCGGCCGCAGGCACATCAATCTTTGTCATCCCGTCCGCGGGAATGTTCACGAACTCCGGAATGTTCACTGCGCGATTCGCCGCTGTGGCGTTCTCAATGAGGATGGGCGGACTGTCATTGCCCTCCGGGTCCAGGTGGGTCAAGAACATCTGCGTGTAGGGCGAACGGATCTTGGAGGAGAAGACCAGCCAACGGCCGTTGGGAGAGAAGCTGTGCCACGAGTTCATCAACGCCGTATTGCAGCGCATTCGCCGCGCCACTCCGCCTGCCGTGGGCACGATGTAAAGTTGGCTGTCAGGGCGCATCAGTTGCGCGTTGCGGCATTTCACAAAGACGATCCAGCGGCCATCCGGCGAGACTTTGGGAAAGGTGTTGCTCATGCCGTTGTGGGACGCACCGGCGATCGCCACGGGCTGGCCGCCTTTGCCGTCGTTGAACGGGATTCGATAAAGATCGTATTGGATCTGCGTTTCCTCAGGATCGTTGGCATGTTCGGGCAGCTTCAAATTTTCGTTGTAGGGTTCCCTGGCTTCCGCCCGCGCGAAGATCACGTACTTCCCGTCCGGACTCCACACGCCGTCCGTCTGCACGTAGCGAGGATCATCGGCGCCCGGTAAGGGATGCTTCTGGCCTGACGCGCGGTCGTACCACGCCAGCGTGCCTTTGGTCGGATAGAAGACTTGAAGGAAACGGTAGTCCTTGAAATTCACCACATAGTAGGAATAGCTGTCCTTTTGCAACTCGCGCAGCATCGTCAGGACGTATTTGCCGTCGGGGGATACCTGCGACATGAATCCGACTCTCGCGGGCGCAACCTTCTCGTCCTGGACGGCGCTCCACGAGATCACATCCTGATTGCGAATGGCCATCTCCGGTTGGATGGAGGCGAGCGCGTACAGACCTTTGTCATTGGCCGGCCCGTCGATATCCATCCCCAGAGTTTTGCCGTCACGAGAAAATGAGTGGCAATTGCCGCAGGTGTGAAGATCCGTCATGAGCAGGCGACTGGTGGGCTCAGAGATGTTGCGCAATCGCCATGCGACCAGAGGCAGAAAGCGCTGGGCCAGTGGTTTGATCACGCCCTTTTCCGTCTCGGCCGGCATCAAGGGCACATCGCGGAAGAAAATCGGCGCACCCACGGGATCCGTGGAAGTTGCGATCTCGACCGTGCCGTGCGAAACAGCGCGATCGAGATGCGCGTCCGAGAATCCGGTGATGGTAATCGTGGCAGAGTGCCCGGTCGAGCGTTGCTTGATCGTCGCCCAGGTGGTGGCATCGGGTACCCAAGTGTGCGCGGCGGCTTGCTGTGCGGTAAGCCTAGGAAGTTCGTTCGTGGCGGAAACACAACGCGGGTCGATTTCTCCTATGCGCAAACGCTCGCCCGCCGATCTTGCTTGAATGTCCGGCGCGCCGTCGCTGAACGCTACGTCAATCGTCCACACGGAGGCGATGTTCGAAGTGTCGCGCCAGAGGAATGTGGGTGGCGTGATTTCCGGCGGAAAGATCGATCCTTCCTCGGGATAGTCAACGGCAATAACCGCAAGTTTCTGGATGCCTAAGCTGGGTGATGCAGGATCGCCGGCGGATGGCGCGCTGGCTGGTTGCTGCGCATACACCAACGCCCCCGCGGCAGGTACGTGGACGGCGACGATCCGCCAGACAACGACGGAGGCGACGAAAGCCACCATGCCGACGACGATCCTGTGGAGACTCCACCGCTGCACTCGCTCCTCCCACTCCACCGGACGGCGGATAGGCCGCCGAACCTGCTCGCAAGGCAGGCAACATCATACTCCAACCGTTCACAGCAGCAAGCACCGGTAACCGCGGCGGGATTTGGACTAGTCAGCCGATTTGAGACTTACGGCGGGGAAGTATTCACCCAGCAGGCGACGGTTCCACCAGTTTCCCGTTGCCCGCCGCTCAGACCACGTTGTGAATTGATAGTCGTAGAGCAGCGCGCGAATGTACTTGGGCGGGGCTTGGGGAAATGGATTGCGTTGGAGCAAGCCAAGGACATCGGGCGAACCTTTCAACAATTGAAACAGGAGATGACTGAACCACGGCGAGTTGCGGTAATCACCCAGCGCCGCGAACCACATTTGCCAATCCAGGCGCGGCTGAAAGGGCTCCACCCAGCGAGGAGCGCGACGCAGGTCCCCGGGCTTGTACTTGAATTCATAAGCGCGCCACATCTCGCCGTCGTCGCTGCCTTCGATGATGATCTCGGGACGAGTGGTGGTCATCACCGCGAAGAGGCCGTAGCCGTTGACGAGGCGCACGGGTTCGAGGTCACTGAGCAACTGGAACGCTGGCGCCGGCACCCACGAGACCGAGAAAACATCCGCCAAGTGCAGCAGGCCGGCTATGAAGATCACCAGTGCGATCGGAGCCGTCAGCCAGCGGCGAAGACGAAAGCGACGTGCCGGGGGGCTTGAACAGCGCACTCGGTCTACCAAGGGGCGCGGAAAGAACTTTGAAAGGAACGCATCATCGAATAACAAAACGCAAAGCGCGACGGTCAGCAGGTTGAAATACGCGTAATTCCCCGTCAGCGCAATCAGGGCCTGCAAGAGAAGTAAGAGACCCGCCCCCACATGCCGCCAAACGCGCGGCGCGAGGATCAGGAACGGTACCCCGATCTCAATGAAGAACAGGAATACGACCGAAGCATGCTGAAACCATACCGGCAGAAGGTGCGCATACCAGGCGATGGGCGTCGGCAGCGGCTGAGTGTAGTAATGAAATTCCAGCGCGGTCAGGCTGCGCCAGGTCGCATCGCCACTGTCGAGCTTGACCATGCCGGACGAAAACATCAGCCGGAAGAGCAGGAACCACAGGAGCCAGCGTGCCATCCGCGGTGGCGCCGCCTTCGGCGCTCCGCGCGGCCAGAGGCGCCAGGGAGCCAGGAGAATGGCCAGGAAACCCGCTTCCAGCAGCAGACTGTCCCACTGAAACCCCAGAAAATCCTGCCCCACGGTCACGAGAGAAAGAAACAGCAGCCACAGCAGCGTCAAGACCGGCATGGGCGCGATGTCAACGACGAGCAGGATGGAAGCCGATAACTCCGCCCACGGCCGTCATTCGCAGAGCGGCGTCGCTGGCACTGAGCCAGGCGAGCGTGGGGAAGAACCAGTAGCGCTCCGCTCCCATGCGGGCGGTAACGTTGGTGAGCAACTCTCCTGCCGGCAAGATGCCATGTTGTCCAATCAGGCCCACAATCTGCGTGGCGAGGGAAAGAAACGCAAAGAAGTAGACGACGCCCAGCAGCCGCAGGAAGAGCCATGATCCAAGCGAGAACGTCGGCCGTTCGAAATGCTTTCCCCAGAACAACCGCGTGAGCCGATACAGTGGATTTCGATGGCGCGCGACCAATCCGTAGCAGAACTCGGTGATCAGGGCGACTCCGGTAATGTTTGTGTACAGCCAAAGCATCCACGCGTATCCCGGCACCAGGGCTAACGACTCAAACACCGCGTGCGCGGCACTCGATACGCGGCCGTCAGGCTGAATCAAGTGCACCGCGCGCGCAAATGCCTCAGGCGGAATCTGGGGGAACTGTTCCGCCGCTTCCTGGAAGGGCGCATACAGAAGCCGGTCCCCGGTAATGACGCGCCAGCGGTCGATCCAAAGCCGGCAGAAGCCGCAATTGCCGTCATAAACCAGCAGCGGTTTTTCGCGTGGCGCAGTGTCCATATCTGTACCCTCGGAGTCAAGCCCTGAACCCCAAGCCCAAGGCATGTCAACATTTTAATGGAGTTTTTCGCGTTGCGTTATGGCCTATGGCTTGCTATAACAAAACGGGAGAGGTTGTCCAATTGCGTCGCGCTGTTTATCTCTTTCTGGCGGTTTTCCTGGTGCAAGTTGCCGGGCTGCGGGCCTTCTGCGCGCCCAGCCCCGGCCGGGCCGGAAACTGCTGCCACGATTGCGGTAAGACCCATCCCCAGCCTTCGTCGTCGCTGCCGGATTGCTGTGTGAGTTCGATTTTCAACCTGCAAGGGTCGATCACGGAAACGCCGAACTCGTTTCGCTCCGAGCGGATGACCGCGCAGCTTGGCACAGCATCCATCGCCGCGGTTCCCGCGCGGAACGCCACCCCCAGGCGCGAACGCGCACTGCCATCCGTTTCTCCTCCTTTAAGCCCCCTTTCCCAATCCTGCGCTCTCTTGATCTGAAGCTCTCACCCCACTGTTGAGTTCAGCGTGTCGATCCCTGCGTACGTGAGGCTCGGCGGCGCGTCTACAACACCCCCAAGCGGCAGCAATTTCGCCCGACCACGGCAGGTCGTGAGGGGCAAGCTATCGGCAAGTGTGGAGAGCTGAACATGAATTGCATCAGGACTCTATTCGTAACAAGCGTGATCTTTGTCGCCGCGCCGGTGTGGGCTTTCTCCCAGACGGTGCACGTAGCAGAGGCAAGTCCCCGGCTGAATCTATCGAAGCTGGTTCAGGAAGCAGCGGAGCGCAATCCGGAGATCCTGGCGGCCCGGCGCGCGCTGGAGGCCAAACGCGCGCGAATTCCCCAAGCCGGCGCCTGGCCTGACCCCACCGTTTCGCTCAGCTATGGTGGCAATGTCTTGCCCCCCTTCACGGTGATGCGCGGCGATCCTTCCAGCACGCGCCAATTGATGGCAGAGCAGATGATTCCCTATCCCGGCAAAACCCGCTTGCGAACGGAAATCGCCGCGCGCGATGCCGACGCTGAGACGCTCGCGTACGAAGCGGTTACACGGCGCGTGACGGCGGAAGTAAAACAGACGTACTTCGATCTGGCGTTTGTGGAGCGAAGCCTGGAGGTGCTGACCAAGGACCGGGAAGCCCTCGGAGGATTCGCGAAGGTCACGGAGATCCGTTATTCCGTCGGCAAAGCGGCACAGCAGGACGTGCTGAGGGCGCAACTCGAAATCACCCGACTTTCGCAGCGGCAGACGATGCTGGAGCAGCAACGGCGCACGCTTGCCGCCCAACTCAACAGCCTGCGCGATCTGCCCGTTGATTCAGCCGTGGCAGCACCGGCATCCGTACAACCCAGCGCCTTCGCGTACACGCAGGATCAACTGCAAGAGGCTGCGCAAGCCAATTATCCCGCTCTCAAGCAGCGCCAGACCACGGTCGATCAGAACCGCCTGTCCGTTGACCTGGCCCGTAAGGAGGAGCGGCCCGACTTCAGCGTCGGATACACGTACATGCAGCGCGACGGACTGCCCGACATGTACGGAATCACCCTCTCCACCTCGCTGCCGGTCTTTCGCCACCGCAAGCAGGACATGGCCCTTCAGGAAGCGGCGGCCAATCTGGAATCCGCGCGGCAGCTCCAGGAAAACGAACTCACAGTGCTGCGCTTCCAGGTGCAGCAGGACTTTCTGGAAGTCCAGGCCACGGAACAACTGCTCAAGCTCTACACGCAGGGAATCGCTCCGCAATCCTCTTTGACGCTGGAATCCTCCATCAACGGTTACGAAACCGGCGCGGTGGATTTTCTCAGCGTGCTGAGCAACTTTCAGGCGGAAATCGATGCCCAACTCGACTACTACCTTCAGGTGTCAACCCATGAAAAGGCGTTGGCGCGACTGGAAGAACTAACCGGATTGAATTTGATCCAGCAAGGAGATGCTCACCATGAGTAAACGCATTGCGGTTCTTGCAACATTAGTGGCTTTCGTGGTTGTGCCCGCAGTGGGCCGCGACCTTCGCGCGCCCATGCGCCGCGGCGCGGCAATTCTCATCCCTGTGTCGAGAGCTGAGGCCGCGGACCAGACGAGCGCAGGCGCGGCAAAGATCCTCTACTACCAGGATCCCATGCACCCCTGGTATCACTCCGACAAGCCGGGAATCGCGCCCGACTGCGGCATGAAGCTGGTACCTGTCTACGCCTCCGGGGCGCCGGAGAATTCACTGCCTCCAGGCGGAGTGGAAATCAGTCCTGCACGGCAGCAGCTTATGGGTGTCACCACGGCCACGGTTGCCCTTCGCACGATCGACCAAACCGTGCAAACTGTCGGCCAAGTTGCGATCGATGAGACGCGCCAAGTGAGCTTCCATATAAGAACCACAGGCTGGATTCAGAAAGTCTTCGCTGATTACACCTTCCAGCACGTGGCAAAGGGCGATCCGCTTTTCACACTCTACAGCCCCGAACTTTTTGCCGCCGAGCAGGAATATCTACTGGCGATTAAGGCGAAACAGGAACTGATCTCAAGTTCGATACCGGCCGTTGCCTCTGCCGGTATGGAATTGCTGGGAGCCGCGCGGAGTCGTCTCGAACTTCTGGACCTTACTGACGATCAGATCCGGCAACTTGAACGGACCGGCCAACCCAGCCGCGAAATCACCATCTACTCGTCCGCTGCTGGACACGTGGTCGAACGCAAGGCATTTCCAAGCCAGTACGTCACACCAGAAACTGAACTCTACAAATTCTCCGATCACAACGCAGTTTGGGTGATTGCCGAGGTGCGCGAGCCCGACATCCCCCTCATCGAGTTGGGACAGGAGGCCACCGTCGGCGCGGAATCAATGGCAGGTAAGAAGCTGATGGGTCGCGTCAGCTTTATTCCCCCGCACGTGATGGAGGATACGCGCACCCTGCAGGTAAGGCTGGAAGTTCCGACGCCCAACCAGGAGCTCAGGCCCGGGACGTTCGTAACCGTGGAATTTCATCGCGGTCTCGGATCGCGCCTCACCGTGCCCATCGACGCGGTGCTGGACTCCGGTGCGCACCAGCGGGTGTTTGTGGCCCGCGGCAACGGCGTGTTTGAGCCTCGCAGCGTTACGGTGGGGGCGCGCTCCGGCGATTACGCGGTGATTCTCAGCGGTCTGCGCGCGGGTGAAGCGGTGGTGACCCGCGCCAATTTCCTGATCGATTCGGAAAGCAACCTTCGAGAGTCGGTGGAGGGAATGGAACATGATTCATCGCATCATTGATTTTTCCGCGCACTACAAATTCGTGGTGTTCCTTCTGGTGGGAGTGGCGGTGGCGGGCGGATGGTGGTCGCTCCAAAACGTACCGCTGGATGCGATTCCGGACCTCTCCGACACGCAGGTCATCGTCTACTCACGCTGGGACCGCAGTCCTGACATCATGGAAGACCAGGTAACTTACCCCATCATCACGGCGCTGCTGGGCGCTCCCCACGTAAAGGATATCCGTGGCTTTTCCGACTTCGGCTACTCCTACGTGTACATTATTTTCGACGAAGGTACGGATATCTACTGGGCGCGTTCGCGCACGTTGGAGTATCTCTCGAAAATCACTCCGCGCCTGCCCTCGGGCGTGCAAACGGAGTTGGGCCCGGACGCCACTTCCATTGGTTGGGTCTTCCAATACGCGCTGGTCGATGCGACGGGAAAGCAGAGCCTGGACTCCATGCGTTCCTACCAGGACTGGTACCTGCGTTACTACCTCGAAAGCGTTCCCGGTGTGGCGGAGGTCGCGCCCATCGGCGGACTGGTGCGCCAATACCAGATCCAGGTGAACCCTGACAAGCTGACGGAATACAAGATTCCGCTGATGAAGGTGTTGGAGGCGGTGCGTCAGAGCAACAATGACGTGGGCGGCCGACTGGTGGAGTTCGCCAGCCGCGAGTACATGGTGCGCGGCCGCGGCTATGCGCGCTCGCTTGCCGATCTTCGCAGCATAGTGGTGGGCGGCGATGCGCGGTCGGGAGTGCCCATCACCGTGGGTGACATCGGCCAGATCACTCTGGGACCGGACATTCGCCGCGGGATCGCCGACCTGGACGGTAAAGGAGACGCGGTGGGCGGCATCGTGATCATGCGTTCCGGCGAAAACGCCTTGCGCGTGATCGATCGCGTCAAGGCGAAACTGGATCAGATTCAACCCTCCCTCCCACCGGGCGTGAAGATCGTCTCCACCTACGACCGTTCCGAACTCATTCTGAACTCCATCCACACACTCCGGCACACGCTGATGGAGGAAATCGGCATTGTCAGCCTGGTCATACTGATCTTCCTTTGGCACATTCCCAGCGCCCTCATCCCGATTCTGACGATACCGATCACGGTGCTGATTTCGTTCATCCCGATGAAGGCCACCGGGGTGACGTCCAACATCATGTCGCTGGGGGGAATCGCCATCGCCATCGGCGCCATGGTGGACGCCGCCATCGTGGTGGTGGAGCAAACCCACAAAAAGTTGGAGATCTGGGAGGCGGAAGGGCGCGAGCGGGATTATCACGAGGTGGTCATTGAAGCCATCAAGGAAGTGGCGCCGGCGAGCTTCTTCTCCCTGCTGGTCATCGCCGTTTCTTTCACTCCCATTTTTGCCCTGGAGGCGCAGGAAGGCAGGCTTTTCAAGCCGCTGGCGTTCACCAAGAATTTTTCCATGGCCATTGCCGCAGTGCTGGCCATCACGCTTGACCCGGCGATGCGACTGCTTTTCACCCACGCCACTTCGTTTGAGTTCCGGCCGCGTATTCTGGCGCGGCTGGCGAACGCTGTACTGGTGGGGAAAATCCACCCGGAAGAGAAGCATCCCATCAGCCGGATCCTGATCAAGCTCTACCGGCCCGTGGCCGAACTGGCAGTGCGGTTTCGCTGGGTCATGATCGGCGGGGCGCTGGCCGCCGTGGTGCTGACGGTCCCCATCTTCCAACGCCTCGGTTCAGAATTCATGCCGCCCCTCAACGAGGGAACACTGCTCTACATGCCGACGACGCTGCCGGGCATTTCGCTGACGGAAGCGCAGCGGCTACTGGAAATCCAGGACCGTATTTTGAAGACGTTCCCGGAAGTCGAGCGCGTGTTCGGGAAGGCCGGGCGCGCGGAGACCTCCACAGACCCCGCACCACTTTCCATGGTGGAAACCACGGTCTTGTTGAAGCCTCAGGACCAATGGCGCAAGAAGCCACGCTGGTACTCGGACCGCGCCCCCGAGTGGTTGCAAAAGCCGTTGCGCCATATCTGGCCTGACCGCATTTCGCAGGACGAACTGGTGGATGAAATGGACGGCGCGCTGCGCCTTCCCGGCATCACGAACGCCTGGACCATGCCCATCCGCAACCGCGTGGATATGCTCACGACGGGCGTACGCACTCCCGTCGGCGTCAAAGTGCTGGGCGCCGACCTGAACACGATCCAGCAGATTGGCGAGCAGATTGAACACGTTCTGTCGCAGGTGCCCGGCACGCGCAGCGTTTATGCCGAGCGGGTCAGCGGCGGCTATTTTCTCGATTTCGATCTGCGGCGCGACCAACTGGCCCGCTACGGTCTGACCGTGGATGACGTTGAGGCTTACGTCATGTCAGGAGTGGGCGGTGAGAACGTCACCACCACCGTCGAGGGCCGCGAACGCTACTCGGTGAATGTCCGCTACCTGCGGGATTATCGCAGTGACGTTGCTGCTTTGCAGCGCCTGCTGGTGGCCACACCCTCCGGCGCCCAAATTCCCATAAGCGAACTTGCCGATATTCGCCTGGTGGAAGGACCGAGCATGATTCGCGACGAAAACGGATTACTGAGCGGCTACGTTTACGTCGATGTCGCAGGCCGAGACCTGGGAACTTATGTGGAAGACGCCCAGCGCGTGGTGCGCGCCCAGGTGGAACCACACTTGCCGCCCGGTTACACCCTGAGCTGGAGCGGGCAGTACGAGTTCCTCCAGCGCGTGCGCGAGCGCTTGAAGCTGGTGGTGCCGATCACCATTTTCCTGGTCTTTATTCTCCTCTATCTCAACACGCGCTCGGTGGTAAAGACCCTCATCATCTTTGCCGCCGTGCCGTTTTCCGCCGTCGGCGCTGTCTGGCTGCTTCATTGGCTGGGTTACAACATGAGCATCGCCGTTTGGGTAGGACTGATCGCGCTGATGGGAGTGGACGCGGAGACGGGCGTGTTCATGTTGCTCTACCTCGATCTTGCCTACGAAAGTCGAAAGCGAGCAGGACTGATGAAAAGCTATCGAGACTTGCAGGACGCCATTGTGCAGGGTGCGGCCATGCGCGTTCGCCCCAAGGTCATGACGGTGGGCTGTATGTTCACGGGCTTGTTTCCCATTATGTGGTCAACGGGGACGGGCGCCGATGTGATGAAGCGTATCGCCGCCCCCATGGTCGGGGGGATTTTTACGTCGTTCATTCTGGAGTTGCTGGTGTACCCGGCGATTTACGCCGTCTGGAAAGGTCGTAAGCACAGGTTTACACTAGAGGTGACGCCGGGCGCGTCAGGAGAATCCCATGAAAGCACGTGAAATTGCTGTGACGTTGGCCGCGCTTCTGGCTATTGCGGCCACAAGCTTCTTTGCTTACCGCTACGAGCGGAAGAGTGAGACGGCAGGCATGTGCCCCTTCTGCGACCGGATGGTGCACTCGAACACCGCATACTGGCTGAATGTTGGCAATCACGAGGTGGCGGCGTGTTGTCCCCGCTGCGGGATGCACGCCCAGGTGAACCAGGGGCACGTGGACGCGGGTTCCACCTGGGCCACGGACGTGAATACTGGCGAAAGGGTTTCGGCCGATGCTGCCACCTATGTCGAAGGCGGCGACGTGCAGTACTGCGTTCATGGAGATCAATCGGTCACCCGTGAACCTATCGGGGTTTCCGTGCGCGAATACGATCGCTGCCTGCCCACGCTGGTGGCCTTCAAAACCCCGCAGGAAGCCGAAGCCTATCGACAACAACATGGAGGGCAGGTGTTGACTTACGCGCAGGCCCTCACCAGTGTGCGGGAACGCTGAACCCTCACTCAATAGAGGACGTCCAGCGACGTATCCAGGAAGCGGTGCTGGTTGCCCACAAAGTGGCGGAAATAGGGCGACGAGTTATTGTCGAAAACGTCGCGGGGATTGTAATGGTCGGATAGGTTGAAGATCGTCAGCGAGCCGCGCATCAAGTGCTTCTTGAACATGGGGATGGGGACGTGGAACTCCTTGCTCAGTTTCATGTCGAGCGAGAAAAACAGCGGGAACCGATTGCTGTTGGGTACGCCGATGTAATTCTGGTCCATATTCAACGTGGAGTAGGGGAATCCGGTATGGAAATCAGTCACGGGGCCGGCCTCGATTCCCCACACGTGAGTCTTAAACTTTCCCCAGGTCAGTATGCGGTTGGGGACATCAGACGCGAGGTAGCTGTAAGCGTCAGGACGAATCACGGGTTGTTCAAACGGCACGAATAATTGCGACAGCGTGTTCAGATCGCCGCGCGCGTGGCTGTAAACATAGGAAAAGCTCCACTCTGCGTTCCCGTTCAGACGGATGTGCACCGTGGATTCCAGTTCGTCGTAGCGCGATGCGCCGTGGGGAGTGAGGAGCATCGCGGGACCGGATGCCAGCGTGCCATCCGGCTCCACAATGTATTGATCGTAGCCATGACTGGAAATGAAGCTCTCGCGCAGCATAACGCGGGGAGTTAGCTCCCGGTCCGCTTCCAGGCTCCACGTCCAGTCGTAGGGCACATTCCCGGGGAAATTGGTTGAGGCCACCAAATTCCCTTGAGGGGTGAGGCGCCCATACGCGTTCACGTAGGTGATCGGAGGCGCCAGGAGATTCCCCGACTCATCCAGGAAGCTCACTTGGCGCGCCGGGTACATCGCAAAGTCGCCGGCCAGTAACGGAGTGTGGCCGTAGAAGCGCCCCACGCCACCGCGGAAGACCGTTTTCCCTGTCGCCCCCGGTGAATACGCAAATCCCAGGCGCGGCGCAAGATTCGCGGCGCGGCCCAACGTCTGTCCGGAGTAACGCAGGCCCAGATCGAAGGAAAGATGATCGTTGGGCACCCAGTGATCCGAAACAAAGAACGATCCCTCAAAATCTCGTGCGGCAAGAGTCCCCGGTCCGAAGAAGTTGATCTGTTCCGTCACCGTCCCATCGGGCCGCAACAAGCTGACGGGGCGAGACCAACTACCACCCGTAAACATCCGATTCAGAAAGCCCGTTCCCACCGTCCACTCGTGCTTGCCCCACCTCTTCAGCCGGGGCAGCTTATACATCTCTGAGAACTGTTCCTGCTCGCTATTACGCTTGTAGGAATTGAAGAAATTCCCTCCCCAACCGTTGGGGGTCACCAGCATGTTGGCCCCGCCTTCACCGTGGCCCCAGCTATAAAACTGCATCCCGTCCAGCATGGTGGTGAAGATGCCGCCGCTCTCGGTGATGAATTGATCTGTCAGGGTGATTTTGAAACCGTGTTGGCCGTAATCGGAAGACGCCGCCAGAGGGACCAGCGAATTAATGTCGGCGAATTGCCGGCGCAAAGGGAAGACATTCCCCGTAGCCGTCATCAAATGATGTGACGACAAAACGTAGTGGAGGTCGGTGAAGGAATTGAAGTCGTGAGTCCAAATCTCATTGTGCGGCCACGCCAGGCCTCGCACCGGTTGCTTGTCGATGTCGTAGGCGAGCGACTCGGAGAAGCTCAAGCGGTCCTTGATCAACGGACCCGTGATGTAAAGCCGGGGATTATAGTCCGCAATCCCCACCAGTGAGCCGCTCTTAATGCGTGGATTGGGCGGAAGGTTTTGGACCTCGAACTCCCACTTTTGACCGGGCGGACGCGTGTGGATGGTCGTCAATCCGCCGGTGAAGCCGCCGTATTGCGCGTCATACGTGTTCTTGTAAACCTGGAGCGATTCAATCGCGACCACGGGAACATCAATGGCCAGGTTTCCGGTCACCGGGTCCGCGGCTTCCGCGGAATTGACCAGCAGTTGGCCTTGGCTGTCAGGAACACCTTTGATGTTGATTCGGCCGTCGGGAGTGCGAACCACACCGGGAAGGTAAGGCAGTGCGGCTTTGAATTTCTGTTCCACCAGCGGCAGGTTGGAGAGTTGCTCCCCACCCAGTTTGGAAGAAGCCGGAGTCGCGGCCGTGGCAACGCTTTCCACCTGCTCGTGCACCTCCACCGTCTGGTGGATCACCACCTGCGGGGGCAGGATCAATTGCAAGTCGGGCAGCGGTTCGTTGGCAATTTCCAACGTGCGTTTCAGCGGCTGGTGGCCCGACGCGGCACACAGCAGGGAGTACTCACCGGGTTGCAATCCGTTGAATTCGAAGTGACCTTTGTAGTCAGTGCTGGCGGTCAGACCGTCCGTGGGCAGCAGCCGGCTGGTCAGGGTGCAAAGGGCTTCTGGGATGGGGGAGTTTTTTTCGTCCAGCACCTCGCCGCGGATGGTCGAGGTGGCTGGCAGGGGGCGTGCGAAGCACAGGGCCGCCCATAGGAGTCCGCCTCCGGCAATTAGAGCCGTCGTACGCCATCCGTGCCGATGGGTGTACATCGTGATTCCACTTGCTTTGACCGGCAACCTCTGGAACGCACACCTCCTGGCGATTCTGTGTGCAGAAGATTCCGGCCTTTCCCCCGGGCAAGGCGTTCAGAGCCCGGTGGCGTCAAGCGAGGATGTTGCTAGCATGTTTCTTGCCATGCCCGGGTCCGGGACGCACCGAGGCGTCCAGCCGGCAAGAACAAACAGCTACCAGCGATGACAGTTTAGCTTCATTAAGAACACTTAACAACAGCATTTTAGTACGGTGCCGCCAGAGGTAGGGCTTTCTACAGACTGTTATGACACGAGGGTAACTCTCCGCCGATGCCATCCGGTCACTTAGCCTCGACTGGCGGTGTGGGCTTGTCGCGGCGGATGATTCCTGTCCCCTCCTTGATGATAAGAAACTGGTTGGCGGCCACGTTGGTAAATTTCTCCACCTTGTGCGTGGTGGGCCAGGTAACTTCAATCACGTCCGCCTGGGCTGAAGTCCCCAGACCGAAGTGCAGGCGCAAGTCGCTCTGCGACATCACACTTCCCCCGCTGTGAACCTCATCGATCTGCGCGTGCTTGCCGGTGACCACGCGCACCCGCGCGCCAATGGCGGTGCGGTTGCATTGGGTGCCCAGCAATTTGACGGTGATCCAGTTGTTCCTGTTGCCGCCGTCGTTGCGGAGAAGCGATGGATAATCATTCATGTTCAGCACCAGCACGTCCACATCGCCGTCGTTGTCGTAGTCGCCAAAGGCGCAGCCCCGGCTGGAAAATCGCTCCGAGACTCCGGGCCCCAGTTCCTTGGAGACATCCTGAAATTTGCCGTTGCCGAGGTTGCGATAGACAATCCGCGGGACGACGAATTGTGCGTCCAGATGGTAATCCACGATTTCGGGATAGACGTGGCCGTTTACCTGGAAGATGTCGGTCCAGCCATCGTTGTCGTAGTCCATGAATCCGGCGCCCCAGCACACGTACTGGGTGTTCACGCCCAGTCCCGCCACGAACGTCACATCGGTAAAGGTCCCGTCGCCGTTGTTGTGATAGAGGTCGGGGGTGTCGTCGGAGAAATTGGTTTTGTAAATGTCCAGCCAGCCATCGCCGTCGTAGTCGCCCACACCCACGCCCATGCCGGCCTGTTCCTGCCCGTCTTCGTTGTAGGCGCACCCGGCCATCACCGCCACGTCCTCAAACGTGCCGTTGTGCTTGTTCTGAAACAGAATGCTGGGCTCGGAATCAACCGCCACGTAAATGTCAGGCCAGCCGTCGTTGTCAAAGTCGTAGGACACGGCGGTGATGGAATAGCGCGGCCCGGTCTTCAGGATGCCCGCCTTTTCCGATACATCGGTGAAGGTTCCGTTGCCGTTGTTGTGGTACAGGATGTTCATTCCGCCCGGCAGCCCGCGCGGACCGCACATGACGGGAATGCCTTTCCACTGGCAGTAGCCGGTCTGCCCCGGCACCGGAACCTTGGTAATGTCGAACTCCATGTAATTACAAACGAACAGGTCCAGGAAGCCGTCGCGGTCGTAGTCCAGCCAGGTGCAGCCGGAGCCCCAGCGGACGCGGTCTTCCCACAAGCCGGCTTTCTTGGTGACATCGGTAAAGGTTCCGTCGCCGTTGTTGTGCCACAGCACGTTGTGACCCCAATAGCCGCAGAACAGGTCGTCCCAACCGTCGTTGTCGTAGTCGCCCACGCACACACCGGTGCCCCACCCGCTGCCGCCCAGGCCGGATTTTTCCGTCACGTCCGTGAACGTGCCATCGCGATTGTTCTTGTAGAGGTGTTGGGTGGGTGTCTTGTCGTCGGGATAGGGCTCTTCGCCCTCAAGGCGGTCCCCATTCGTCAGGTAGATGTCCAGCCAGCCGTCGTGGTCGTAGTCGAAAAAGGCGATTCCGCTGCCCTTGGCTTCGACAATGTATTTCTTGTGCTTGATACCGCCCCAAACGTTCACGCAGTTCAGGCCTGCTTGTTTCGCCACATCCACAAAGGTGACTGGCAAGGGCGCATCCGGCAGCGGCGTGGCGGACGCCTGAAGTACGGTTGCTCCCGGCCACCGCCATAAAGGCGTGGTAAGAGCGTCCAGAATTTCTGATCCCAGGAGGATCGTTGAACTTCCCAGCCAGTTGCGACGCGAGAATTTCATCTCAGGTTTGCCAGGCCCCTATGAGTGATCTACTGCACTTCCCCTGAAGGCGTCCGGAACCGGTTCACTGCCCGAGCCAGCGGCGAAGGCCAAGCCGACATTATACTATGCACGCCGGGCGGCACGGTGTGCGTCGAACAAACGGAACTGTTTCGATTTGAGAGCCGCGAGCAAAACCAATATTGCAAACTCGCCGAACGGCTGATGAGCAAGGAGTCGAATCGGTGTCCTCCGGCCGTGGCATTGATTTTCTGCGATCATTTCAGTGAAAATACGTTCCCATGAAAACGTCATACGATCGTCGAAGGTTTCTCAAGAACGCGGCCAGTGGCGCGGTGGCGCTGGGTATGCCCGGTTGGGTGCGGGGACTCCCTTGTTACGAGCCGCGATGGGATTCTCTTGCCAAGCACCCAGTCCCTGGCTGGTTTGCCGACGCCAAATTTGGAATCTTCTGCCATTGGGGCATTTACTCGGTGCCGGCGTTTGAGAATGAGTGGTATTCCCGCAACATGTACATTGAAGGTTCGCGGGCCAACAAGTTTCACAACCTCGTGTACGGGCCGCCGGCGAAGTTCGGCTACAAGGACTTCCTGCCGTTGTTTCGGGCGGAGAAATTCGATCCGCAAGAGTGGGCACTGCTCTTTCGCAAGGCCGGCGCCAGGTTCGCCGGTCCCGTCAGCGAGCACGCCGATGGCTTCTCCCTGTGGGACTCGCGTGTGAATGATTGGTGTGCGGCGCGCATGGGTCCTCGCCGCGATGTGATGGGGGAGTTGAGCCGGGCCCTTCGCAGCGAAGGGCTGAAATTCCTTTCGACGTTTCATCATCAGTGGCTTTGGGGGTGGTACCCAACGGCGGACAAAACCGTGGACGCGGGCAATCCCAAGTACGCAGGGCTTTACGGCCCGTATGCCCCTGGCAGCCCTTTCAACTATCACGGTTATCGCCAGCACCCCACGCTGCCTCCCCCGCAGGAATTCCAGGACGTCTGGGAAGCAAAAGTAAAGGAAGTGATCGACAAATATCACCCGGACCACATTTACTTTGACAGCCGGTTGGAGATTATTGATGAGCGGCGGCGATTGGACCTGGTCGCCTATTTTTATAGCGAGGCGGAAAAGCGCAATCAGGAAGTCAGCCTCTCCGACAAGCAGGGGGCGCTGCCGGAGGATGTGGCGGTTCTCGATCTCGAGTGCGGCCGAGTGGGCGCCATTGCCCCTCGTCCGTGGCTCACTGACGACGTCATCGATTGGAATTCCTGGTGCTACGTGCAAAATCCCAACTACAAAACGGCCAGCCGCCTGGTGGGCCAATTGATCGACGTGACCAGCCAGAATGGCACGCTGCTGCTCGACGTCAATCCCGCCGCCGACGGCGTCATGCCGCAACCCACGGTCGATCGCTTGCTGGCCATCGGCGGGTGGTTGGAGACGAATGGCGAGGCGATTTATGGCACGCGCCCGTGGAAGATTTGCGGCGAGGGCCCCACGGCGGCCAAGTCCGGGGAGTTTGTCGAAACCAGGACGCCGGAATTCACCGTCGGCGACTTCCGCTTCGCCAGCCGCTGGAAGACGCTTTACGCCTTCGCCTTCGGGTGGCCGCAGGACAACGTCCCATTTCTGATCAAGTCGCTGAACACGCGTGACAGGTTGCTGGCACAGGACGAGATCGCCCACATCGCTCTGCTGGGAAGCGACGAGAAGCTCGATTGGCGGCACGACGCCGAGGGCCTCCGAATCGATCTGCCGGCGCGAAGACCCAATGACCTCGCGTGCGTGTTCAAAATCCTGCTGAAATGAGCCGAACGCCGCTCGCCACTATCCACTGACCACTAACCACTAATACTACTACGTTAAGTTAATGTGGACGGTTTCGTTTATTGATTACGCTGCCACAATACGCACACTGGCCGGTCCAGGTGAAGAGCAGGCGCTGGATCTCACGGCGCGTCTGTGGCAGGGTCCACCCAGAAGTTTTTTTTGCTCCGCAACATCTCCAAGGTCAGGAACGCATGCGCCAACATGGCCAGAGTGACGTGATGATGCCAGCCCGTCCAGTTGCGGCCTTCGTAGTGATCCAGTCCCAGTTCCTCCTTGAGTTGCTGATAATCCTGTTCGATTTTCCAGCGGCTTTTGACGATGCGCACCAGCCGCCGCAGGGTATAGGACTCGGGCAGATCGCAGAGAAAGTATTTCGTCGGCTCCTGCTCGCCTGCCGGCCATTCCACCAACAGCCAGACCTCCGGGTGGGGCGGGTCGCCTTGGTCGAATCCGTGCGCAGGCTGGACGCGGGTCGCGTAGAAGCGCGACTCCAACCAGCCTTTCGTACCTTCTCGCCAGCGCACCTGCTTCCACCCCCGGGCCTTCTCCGCCACTTCCCGCACCGCGCCCGGCCGCTGCTCGCCGTAATGGTAAACCGTCGGTCGGCGTCCTCGCCCCCGCGTTTTCCGCAGGCGGGGCGGTTTCGTCCACACCTTCACGGTGGAAGGAATGCCCACGGCATAAGGAAGGTGGCGAGTCTCCAGTCCCTGCGCGAAATTCCGTGGTTTCCCCGTAGGCGGCGTCCGCCAACACCACCCCACACCGCAAACCCCAGGCCCGCGCCTCGTCGATCATTTCCAGCGCCAGTTGCCACTTGGTCTGGAACTTCACCGCGGCGGGAATACCGGCTTCGGCGCGCCGCTGCGCATCCTGCGTCCAGCTTTCCGGCAAGTAGAGCCGCCAGTTCAGAATGGTACTTTCTTCCGTTCCCACCTGATGCAGGCTCACCGCCACTTGGCAATTGGCCGTCTTGCCCAGCGTGCCCGAATACTGCCGCGCCACTCCCACCGAATGGCGACCCTGCTTGGGAAAACCCGTGTCGTCAACGACCCAAACCGGAGCGGGCGCCAGTTCCGCCGTCATCCGTTGCGCCAACCGTTCCCACACCGGAGCCCATGCCCAGGGACTTTGTCCGATCAACTGCTGCATCGCCTGCACGTTGCCGTCGGGCAACCGCGCCGCCAGGGGCTCGATGGATTTGCGCTCGCCGTCCAGCAGCAAGCCGCGCACATAGACCGAACCCCAGTGGCGTCGCTCGCGTCGTCCCAGCGGCTCCAGCAGGTCGGCCAAGAATTGTTCCAAGCGCTTTCGACATTTCTCAATTTCGCTCTCGGTCATGCACCGGAGCTTACCACCTCTCCTGTGGGGAGGTCAATAACTTAACGTAGTAGTACTAGGGCACGGCAGCGTGAAGATTACTGAGAAGCACTATGCACCCTGGGTCAAGGCCCGACAGGAGCAGCTCGAGGCAGATGTGCGCCGCACGTGGGAGGGACAGCAATCGGGTGAGACAGCAAAGCCTAAGCCTACCCTATCAATTCAATAAGGAAAACGTGTTGATGCCATATGCGTCATCGGCTAAGGGATGAGTCGCAGCATTCATCAATAGCTTGGTTCTCCATGCTGTAACACGGGGGTCTTCAACTTCGATTTACAAGGATTGCGAAATAGGGGTTGTCCTCAAGCGACAAAAACCGAAAAAAACACACAAAACACACACACGTTTAAAATTTCAGCTATAAATAGATTAAAACAAATGAGTTAGATGGCGGAGAGGGTGGGATTCGAACCCACGTGCCCGCTTTTGGCAGGCAAGACGCTTTCGAGGCGCCCCGTTATGACCACTTCGGTACCTCTCCGCGAAAAGCCGGGATTCGGGACTCGGGATTGGGGACACGGGCTTTCTGCTTTTACGCGCGATCAGGCGTATTCAGCGATCCGTCTCCCGTTTGCTCCTCCGTTTTCGGAAAAATTCTTGAATTGCCTTTGCGCAATCCGCAGCCAGAACGCCGCTCTTGACCTCGACCCGGTGATTCAGCTTGCGATGATTGAGCACCCTCAGAGCCGAGCCGCACGCGCCCGCCTTGGGATCGCGCGCGCCAAAGACCAAGCGTCGCAACGCGCGCGTGCACAATGGCTCCGGCGCACATGGCGCAAGGCTCAATTGTAACATACAGGTCGAGATCCCTCCAGCCGGTAGTTGCGCAATTTCCGTCCGGCTCGCCGCAGCGCCAGGATTTCCGCATGCGCGGTGGGATCGTGCAAATGGATGGGCCGGTTGTGTGCGCGGGCTACCACCCGTCCGTTTTGTCACCACCACAGCCCCCACCGGGACTTCCCCCTCGCGCGCGCCCCGCTCCGCCTCGTGCAGCGCCAGGCGCATGAAGTGCACGTCATCTGGATTGTCGATTGTCGATTGTCGATTGTCGATTGGCACACCCCACGCGATTTTCGATTTTCGATTGCCGATTGGCGATTGAGACGTCTTGACTGCCTGTCGCGGACAGATTCTGAGTCTACGCGATATTACCGACAAAGCAAGAAGGGCTTGCAGTTCAATCGACAATCGAAAATCTTCAATCGAAAATTAGTGGTGTTCTTTTGGCTTGCGCCTCCGGCTCCAGTGGTGTAGTAATGGCATCTTATTTTTTGATAACAGGAGAGATGACAGCAATGATGAACCGAAGAAGCTTTCTGCGCAACAGCGCTCTGGGACTTACGGCCGCGGCCGCCGCACACGCACCCGCCAGCCTTTTCGCCAATCCTTACGGCCTGCCCGTGGGGCTGCAACCTACACGCTGCGCGACGACCTTCAGAAAAACATGCTCGGCACGCTCAAACAAGTTGCGGCAATTGGCATTAGAGGAAGTCGAGGTCATGACCTCTACGGGAAGACCGCCGCAGAATTTGCGAAAATTCTGAAGGATATCGGCCTCACCGCCCCCAGCGGTCACTACATGACCCGGCATCTGCGTGGAAACTGGGAAAAGGAAATTGAAAACGCGAAGATCATCGGGATGAAGTACATGGTGAACGCCATTCTTGACCCCGACGAGCGGAAGACCTTTGATGACTGGAAGCGTCTGGCCGAGCTATTCAATAAGGCCGGCGAGCAGACCCAGAAGGCCGGCATTCAATACTGCTACCACAACCATAACTTCGAATTTCAAAAGTTCGGCGGCACCGTCGTTTATGACTACCTGCTCAAAACTCTGGATCCGAAATTGGTGAAGTTTGAGATGGACTGCTTCTGGGTAACGCATGCGGGACAGGACCCGGTGGCCTATTTCAATAAATATCCGGGCCGCTTTCCGCTGCTCCACATCAAGGATATGAAAGACCATCCGCCGGCCACGCAGGAAAAGGACGACAAGAAGGGGATGTTCGCTCCGGTCGGTCACGGCACGATTGATTGGAAGCGCATTTTCGCTGCGGCTCCGAAGGGGTGGGATGAAGCACTATCTTTATCGAGCAGGATTGGTGCGAGCAGCCGCCGCTGGAAGCGGTAAGGATGAGTTATGCCTATCTGCACAGCCTGCCGTAGCGGCGGCTTTACGCCGCCATTCGGCGAGACGACCGGTAGCCGGGACTACTTGTTCCCCCCGGCCGGGAACATGCCGAGAAATTGGGACAACCGGCCGCGGAACGCCTCCACAGCATCGTTGACGGCGCGTTCCTGAAGTTCTTGCAACTTCGGACCCATGGCGGCCAATGCCTCGTCGCTCTGTCTTTGGACTTCGCCGGTCTTGGCTGCCGCGGTCTGATCTGCGAACTCCTGAAACTTGGCCTGCCATGTCCGCAGTGCGCTGTCCGCCGTCGCTTGCGCAGATTCCTCCACCCGGGCACGAACTTCATCGGCTGTCGAAGTCAGGGTCTGGTCACCCACATCGTGCAGGCGCGTTTGCCATGATTGCAGCCCTTCTTCCGCCGTCGCGCGCGCGGTTGCCTCAATATGTGCTCGCATTTGCTGGGAGCACGATTCCACAATTCCGTTCGCCACTTCCTGCAGCCGCGACTGCCATGTTCGCAGAACCTCATCCGCTTTCGCCTGTCCTGATGCTTCGACCCGCGATTGAATCTGTCCGACGATGACCCGACGGCCTTTTCAATCATCCCTGCAAACACATGTGGCACCGTTCGAGACTTTTATCCGTCGCTGCTGCTGTGGCCGCTTCCACCTGTGCGTTGAGTTGGCTGGACGTTGAAGCAACGACCCGATCGGATAAATCCAGGAGTTGCGCGTGCACTTCACGAACGGTCTCTTCCGCCACCGATTTGGCCGATTCTTCCGCCTGCTTTCGGGCCTGTTCAGACGCGGCGTTCACGGTTTGCTCGCCCGATTCCTGGAGTCGCGCCCGCCAACTCTTCAGGCTCTGGTCGGCCGTTGCATTCGCCGCTTGTTCCACCTGCTGCTGAACCAACTGCGATGACGAGGATGCCGAAACGTTGGCCAGTTCCTGCAAGCGTGCCTGCCAGGCCTGAAGTTCCTGATCAGCCGCGTGATGGGCCGACTCTTCCACCTGTTTTCGCACCTGCTCCGAGGTCGCGGCAACGGTCTGCCCGCCCGCCTCCTGAAGCCGTGCTTCCCAGCTTTCAGGCTCTCTTCCGCCGCCGCGTTTGCCGACTCCTCAACCCACTTCCGGATTTGATCCGAGGAGGCAGCTACCGCTTCAGCGCCAAGATCCTGCAACTGCGCCTGGCAGTTCTTTAAAGTTTGCTTCACCGCGGCGCTCGTGTTTTCCTCGACGTGCTTTTGCGCCCGGCTTGCAGCGGCGGCCACGGTCTCATCTGCGAGTGAACTGCCCGCGCACTTCCTCCGCATGCTTGTCGGGGCGCTGCGAAGCCCTTCCTCGACGTGGCTCTGCAAGTCCTCCCCGAGTGACTGCGCCCGCCGCTGAGCCTGGTCCAACCGGCT
>CAVRBF010000042.1:0-94466 GCA_963719115.1 uncultured Acidobacteriota bacterium
TATGTTGACCACTTCGTTCAGTTACGTGTATCAATAATGTTCAGGAATAGTGATACACCGGTTTTGTGTACGCTGAAGTTTTTTTGGTGATAAGTGATAGACATACCCGCGGCCGATGTCGCGGGTATTTGTTTTCAACGCTCTTGCACCGTGATTATTTCTTAAAAAAAAATGCGTCTGAATCTATTGAATTCAGGCGCAACGATAGCCTATAATTAAAAAAATCGAATAATACATTTTTTTTGACAATGCATTTGTCTTTCCATAGTTATTGCTTATCGGAAGATTATAAACCTCTTTTTCTCTTTGCATTTGACGATTGCTAACACAAGGGTCATAGTGTTTTATTGACATATTCGACATGATTTAGCAGATTCTTGGGTGTTTCTAAGCTTGTTGCACAGTTCTGCCTCGCATCATGATCTTTAAATCCGTCAAATATGACGATTTCGATAGAACTATATCGGCGTGATACGTGGACCGCGGATAGTCATTTTAGGGAGCGTAGCTACCATATGCTAATCAGACAACGGGCTTTATTCTTTTTGCTTATCCTCATCGCGGGTTGCGCTTCAGCAAACCACCGCCCTGTTGGTATCGAAACATACGATTATGCAAACCAGCTGTTTGAAAAAGGGTTGTACGGGGATGCACGTGATGCATACCGGTACCTGGATGAGACCTATCCGAAAACCCCATTGGCTGAGAAGGCAGAATACAATGCAGCCTACATCCTAGTCTACTATAAGAATCTTAACTACGACTACGGTCCTTAAGACACCGCGCATGCCCGCCTCGAAGTGGGGAGTACCTGAGAATCCGCTTTCCGGCGAGCCTGAGTGCGCGTGCGCAGGGGCCAACCGCTTTTGCCGGAGCGCGGCATCGGCCACGAAAGCGCCGGCAAAGCGTACGGGAACCCATGAAAAACGGGAAGCCGGCAGGCTTCACGAATTCCCTGCGGGATGGCCGTTGCCCAGGCCGCCAAACCGTCAGCAACGGCAATCCAGTTAATCCGATTCTCCAAGTCCAACAAGGTCGCCGGGAGACTAAGACACACTAAAGCCCGTGACCGTCCTTGTACTCACTCCCTTTTGATGTGTCACTCTCTTGGACGCAAAAGCCTGCCTGCAGTTAGCCCGCCGAAGGTTGTTTTTCCCTCTCATCGCTGATCGCGCCCTCCAGCGGCTTCACGCTTCTTCTGAAGATACGGTTCAGGGAGGCGCGAAGTTCCGGTTCTATCGGGTGGGCGCCGCCTTGATTCTGTGCACGACGGTGTGACTGAATCGAAGCATTGACTCGGTCTCGACGATGATGCTGCGGTGTTGGCGACCATTCTTCGCCGAATGCAGTTTCACCAGCGCCGGATCTCCGGCAGCGAGATGACGTGGCAGATGCCGATGACCGGCCGGCCCGGTTCCACGGTGATTCTATAAACGATAATACCATATTAACGACTAAGGCAATGCAGGATATTACCCCGCGGACGAGGTGAGGCTGGCGGGTGCGTCGGGCCGGCGCTTCCTGGGTATGCCCTTGGTGTGGCAGTCGATGCACTTCACGAAGTGAATGTTGTGCGGGCTTCCGGTGGATTTGAACGTCGTGTCCATGGTCTCTACATTCAGGCCGCAGTTGGACAGGCGCGGATGGCAGGTGGCGCACGTGGCGCGTGTGTGCATGCTGTGATTCTGATGGCAGGCGAAGCAGCTCAAACCTTCGTGAACTCCCAGGGGCGTGCGGTCGTCGCCGGAGCGCACCTGGCGCGTGGCGTCGGGCGCGTGGCACTGGTAGCAGAGCGCCTGGCGTGGGTCGCCGCTCATCTTCACATCGCGGTCGCCCTCACGCATCGCCGGCAGGGGCAGGTCGGTCAATGGAACTGAGAGCATTTCGCGCCGGTCGAACAGCGCCACCGAGGGGCGGCTCAATTCCTGCGCCGTGCTCGTCTGCGGTTTCTCCGCCGGGCGAGCCAGCGGACTGCCGTGATGGTGCATGACGTGGCAATTCAGACAGACGATGACGGGACGGTCCGCCAGCGCGGGGTCGCGGAGTTGCCACGGTCCTTGCGTGTTGATGGGCGTTACCAGGTCGCGAATGCCGCCGTCGAAGTGAGTACCGTGACAGCGCAGGCAATCGTCCATGAGCAGGCGCTTGTGGTTGTGCTTGGCGTCAAGGAACACCTCCTTGTACGCCGCATGGTGCAGACCGGACGACCACTCGGCCCATTCCTGCTGGTGGCACGATTGGCAGCGCTCCGTGACGCGGAAAACGTCGCGCGTCTTCAGCCGCACCTGCTCGGGCACGTTGCCGCGGAGGTGAGTTACCAGTCGCCGCATATTGTTGATGTGGAATCCGGCTTCCCACGTAAACACGTTTCCGTGGCAGGCGCCACAGGGTACGTTGCGGTGCGTCGAAGTGTGCCAGTCGGAGTAAGGCTGCCAGATCTCGTGGCAGCGCGCACAGGCCCTTCCGCCGGAATACTCGTAGTAAAGGCTGCCGGCAGGCAAGGCGAGAACGGCCAAGAAGAGTGCGAAAAGCACTAAGCGTAGGATTCGCGATTTGGAAGGTGTGGAATTCATGACACGCTCTAGGTTCTGGGTGCTAGGGGCTGGGGAAAACATCCTCAGCCGTCGCCATCTTCCTCAAAACCGTCCTTTAGTAATCTCCTGCTGACCTTTACTTGGTGAGGTGACGAACGAACCCCCTCACCCGTCGCTGCGCGCCACCCTCTCCCCCAAGGGGGCGAGGGCGTGGATTCAATTTACCTCTCCCCTCGCCCCCTTGGGGGAGAGGGGATGGGGGTGAGGGGGTCGTATACCTTTATAGTGTAATGCTCAGTTAGGTTAAACATTGACCGGTACTCCATCGGTTTAGATCTTCGCCAAGCGCCAAACCGCCGGGGTTTTCCCAGTCCCCAGCCCCCAGCCCCTAGTCCCTAGCCCCTAGCCCCTAGCCCCGCATTTTCGTCCCCTTCCACGTTTTGACCAATTGCTCGGAAGCCCTATAGGCAACGGCCATAATGGTCAGCGCGGGGTTAAAGCCGCCGTTGGTCACGTGCACGCTGGCATCGATGACGAACAGGTTGGGCACGTCGTGCACCTGGCAATCACGGTTCACCACCGAGGTTTTCGGGTCATTGCCCATGCGGCAGGTTCCGGCCTGGTGCTGGCCGCCGCTCAAGCCCATGCCGGGAAGCTTGGGCCACGTGGTGACCGCGCCGGCTTCTTTCAGCCAGGCCGCCGCCTTTCCTGAAATGTACACCGCCACCTCATGGTCGTTGGGATGCCGCGCGCCGGAGAGACGGACAACCGGAATTCCCCAGTCGTCTGTGACGCTCGGGTCCACCTGCACGCGCGAGGTAAAGACCGGCATTTCCTGCACGGGGCCTTGTACGGCAATGGTGCGCTTGTAGGCCTTGCGTATGAAGTCCTTGTGTGCGGCGCCCCACCGCGGCACGCCCGGGAACGAGATGGTGGCAAACTGAATGGGCAGGCGGATGAATTCGTTGCAAAGCATCGCGCCGCCCATCAGTCCCGGATTGCCGTGGCTGTAGTCGCAGATGGCGATGGAAGCTCCCGGGCCCAGGTCGTCGTAGGTCTCCGTGTCAAACAGGCCATAGGCGCCGGTATACGCGTGGCCCACCAGGTTGCGCCCCACCCAGTCGTAGCGATTGCCAAGGCCGTTGGGGAAGAGGCGGCTGGCGGAATTGAGCAGCAGGCGCGGGCTTTCGGTGGCGGAAGCGGAAACCACCACGAGGTCGGCAGGCTGCTCCTGGCGATGGCCGCGCTCGTCGAAATACTCGATCCCCGTTACCCGGCCGCGATCGTCGGTGGCGATCTTGCTCACAATGCATTCGGTGCGCAGAGTGCAGTTGCCGGTGGCAAGAGCGCGCGGAATCACCGTGTTGTGGGTGCCGCACTTGGCGTCCACTTCGCAGGCAAACCCCACGCACCACCGGCAGCGCATGCACGCGCCCCGGCCATTATAGGGGACGGTATTGCGCAACATGGGTATATCAAATGGATGAAGCTTTAAGCGCTCCGCGGCGGCTTTCAGGATCACGTGCTCGCGGCTGGGGGGCAGGGGAGGCATGGGCAGCGGGCGGCTGCGCGGCGCCTTGAAGATGTTGTTGGTGTCGTCGCCGGAAACGCCGATTTCCCATTCCGCCTTGGTGTAGTAGGGCTCCAGGTCCTGGTAGCTCAGGGGCCAGTCATCCAGCGTGCTCCCTGGCACGGCCCCATAGGTGGAGCGCATGCGGAAGTCTTTTTCCATAAGCGCCAGGCCATGGCGCCATAGCTGAAGGTTCCGCCCCCCACGCAGGCGGCGTTGTTGTTGTACGAGCCGTCGCTGGGTGGTACGACGCGCTCCTGCCCGGCGGCGTCAACGACCACACGGCGGTAGCGGTCGTCGTCCGGACCAAACGCGCAGCCCAGCAGGGAAGTTCGCTGGTTGCGCAAGTCGTCCTTGCGGCAGTCGTAGGCGGTGTACCATTTGCCGCGCTCGAGCAGAACGACGCTGAGGCCGGCTTCCGCCAATTCCTTGGCCACAATGCCGCCCGCCGCTCCTGCTCCGATGATGACCGCGTTGACGGGGTGTAGTGACATGGCTTTTAGGGAAGGCGCGAGGGGCTAGGGTCTGGGGGCTGGGGACTAGGGGACCCCGACCCCGTCCGTGGTTGCCCTCTTTCCAGGGCTGCGATCAGCGCGTGAAGCACCCGGCCTACCTCTTCGGCCAATAACAGGATTTGGCTTGCGACCTCATTGGGCACGATGCGGAGTCTGGACGCGAGTTCAATTTGTGTTTCCACCTCGGATTGCGAGCCGAGGGCGATCGAAAGATGATTCAGGTAAGCCAGACGAGTCCTGCGGCTGTGTCCCTCAGCAATATTCGAAGCCACAGAAACGGCTGCACGCCGAATTTGGCTCGACAAGCCATAAATCTCGCGTTTTTCAAACTCCTTCGTGGCGCGATAGCACAATTCGGCCAAATTCATGGCTTTGCGCCAAACTTCGAGGTCACGGTATGATCTCACCTGCGTCATTTGAGCCGCTTTCACCTAGTCCCCAGCCACTAGCCCCTAGTCCCTCGATCCTACGCCCTAGCCACTGGCCACTAACCACTAGCCACTGCTGTTCTGCCTGCCGCGAACAGGCGGGTACGGTAGCTTCAGCATTTTCCAGCTTACCCGCTCGCGGTTGCCGCCGTGCCGTGGGTCGCCATAAAAGCCTTGCAGCGTGTGGCTGACCACCAGATCGAAGAACGTTTTGGCGGAGACTGTCGCCCATTGGTCTCCCTGCGCTTGCCCGCTGTCCATGCCTTGCAGCACCGCATCCTGCTGCAGCGGACTCAGCTCAACGAACGACTTGGCGAACCTCGCTCGACTGATTTCGATGGTGGCGGCCAGACCCAGGAGATAGGTCTTGCGAAGGCGACGATACGGCCCTACCAGTTGGCGATCGATGTAATCGACCGCTCCGGCCCACGCCGCCCCCGGGTCCTGGTCGGCGGGGATGATGCGCTCGCAAACCGCCTCCAGCGTTCGAGCTTCTTCCGCATTCAAGCTTCGCCAGGGAGACAAGGAACCGATACATCCCACCATCGGACCCGCTGCCGTGGCCACGGCCGTGATGCGCATGAATTTTCGCCGGCTGTACTTCGCACTATGGCCCATAAGGCACAACCTATGCAACCCGATATCCATCCTGGTATCTTACCGAACGCGCGTTCGGGCAATGTGTCTGCAATGAGCGAGCAAAGCGCGCTTTTCCGCGCCGCTGGCCTACACGCTGGTGGGAGCATTCGCGCAAGGGCCTGGATCGACGCCCAAGCGACAAAGCGCATGAATGCGAATACCCGATTTTTCACCCTCTTGTGTTTTCATCAACATAGCCGGATGAACCTTCATATTTGAGTGGCGGGAGACAGGAGCCAGAAGCCAGGAGCCAGAATTGGAGGCGCCGCGCGTCCGGCGGCCCCCACCCCTAACTTCTCGATTTGCCAAGTCGTTTTATTCCCATCCTTTGTTTTCAATAACATTTCCGGATGCACCTTCATTTCTTGAAAAGCAGAAGCCAGGAGTCAGGGCATTGTTGAATGGCGATTTGTGATGGGTGATTGGGTTCTGGCGTACCCTTGTTTTCAGCGTGTTCCCAGGATTTCCCGTCGCAGGCGCATGCACGCCCCGCTCCAACTGGGACCGGCGTTCCTTGGAGAGCAGAAGGCAGAATCTGCACGCCCCGTGTCCCGTGTTCCCGTGACCCGTGATCCCGATCTTTGTTTTCAATAACATCTCCGGTTGCACCTTCGTTTCTTGAGAAGCAGGAGTCAGGAGGTCGGAGTCAGGAGCCAGAATCGTTGCTACCTCGCCGGACCTCGGACTTCGGACCTAGGCCTCAGACTCCTCCCTTTTGTTTTCATGCACATTCCGGCTTGGAACGTCTTTGTTCTTTGCCCTTCGGACTCGGTATTTTCCGTTCCCCTGGGGAGAAGCTGGGGAGTTGCCAGGGGCGCGAGTGCGCCAAGAAAACAAACAACCTCTCGCCTGGGGAGAGGTCGTCCCGATCCGTCGGGACGGGTGAGGGGTCACTTCCGTCTTTATTCGCGCAGGGGATTGATTGTCCATCCAATTCCTGGACACTACGTTAGCGGATTGGGGAGGTCGTCGAGTGGCGTCCATTGGCGGGGCGGTCCAGGGAGCGGCGTCGTTGCCGGCCACTCCGGACTCCTCCGCCACTATACACACATTTCTAGCCTTTTGTCAAGCGAAAAGTGAGGCTACAACTAAAAACCCACAGGTCGGACAAAGTGGCACTCGCGGTGGGCATCGCCACGCCTCGCCCGTGACTGAATCTGTGAGGCGGGGGCTGGCGCATCTCTGAAACGCTCGGTCACTGAAGTTTCTACATTTTGGCGTCGCGGAACGCGGAGACACTGCTTTCCATGAGATGACCACCATCTTCAATTTGCATCACCAACGAACCTAACTGTCATCCTGAGCGCAGCACTTCAGCGCGAAGGACCCCGGTATTTCGTCTTACCCACGCGCACCGCCGCAGGCGGTGCAGCAATACGGCGCCGGCGCGCCGTGCTTCCTACGTGCCAATGAAAAGGGTCCTTCGCGCTGAAAAACGGCGCTCAGGATGACAGCGCCATAAGTGTGCATCGACACTACGATTACCGCGAACGGCAACGAAAGCTTTCGCTGGAAATGTAGAAACTCCAGGCGCCGAGCGCACCTCTGCGATCAATCACATGCGCGAATCATCAAGACGGGGCTGGCGCAGAACCCTGGCGTTGGGAGTCTGCGTTCCCGAAGGGACTAGCAAGTTGGCATTGCCGCAATCGCAGAGATTGAAAGGAATGTCTGCGCCAGATGCGAATTAAGTCGCAATTCCTCGCGGATCATCCGGCCGGGGACAAGGAAACCCTTGCCCCCGGGTCGATTCCGGCCTACTATAGGTGTATAGGTGTTTATCCGTCTGAATGTATAGGTGTTGACATGGAAGAAGCCATCCGCTGGAACATCAAGGTCTCGAAAGAAACCGATCTCACTCTGCGCACCTTTCTGGGCGCTCAGGGGATGAAGAAGGGCGACCTCTCAAAATTCATTGAAGACGCCGTCCGCTGGCGCGTATTACAGCGCACCATTGAGGACATCAAGGCGCGCAACGCCGATGCCGACCCGGACGAGATCCAGTGCCTCGTCGACGAGGCCGTCGGTGAGGTCCGCGCCGAACGCCGCCCCCCACCGAAGGTAAAGCCTGATGCGCGTCGTGCTCGATACCAACATCCTCGTCTCCGCCCTGATCGCCCCGGCCGGAAAGCCCGCCGCGATCTATAGCGCCTGGGTCGAGGGGAAATTCACGCTCCTCACCTGCGCGGCGCATCTCGACGAGTTGCTTGCCACGCTCGAAAAGCCGCGCGTCGCCGAATTCATTTTCTTACCACCGCACGGGCTCGACACGCGGCACCATGAAATACCAGATCAGAGCGCCGGCGAGCGAAACGGCGCCCGCCAGGACAAATGCCAGCCGTAAGGAGCCGCGGGCGTGGAGAATGATTCCGGCCACCGAAGGCGCGACGATTCCCGCCAGATTGGCGACGCCGTTCTGAAAGCTGGTCCAGCGTCCGGCCATGCTGGGCCCGGCAAGGGTTTGGCCGATGGCCCAGTGGTTGGCAGAGAAAGCTCCATGACCCAGGCTGGCCACCATCACCAGAACCACGGAGCCGGTGAGATTATGAATGAAAGCGAAAGCGCCCAGGCTTGATGCCACCAGGAGGCCGCCGACGGCGATGCTTCTCCGCACCTGAGTCGGTGACAGGCCGCGACCGATGAGGTGATCCGCAATCCACCCCGCCGCGAGCGTGGCGCAGGCAATGCCCAGAAATATGGCGGAAGTGAGGCGCGTCATCGCTCCGAGCGAGAGGTTGCGTTCCCGGACGAAATAAATGGGAAGCCAGGTCAGCAGGAAATAGTAGAAGTAATTCCCGCAGAACTGCCCCAGGAACGTGCCCCAGGCCGAGCGGACACGCAGCAACTGGGACGTGGGCGGCAGCGGCTCAGCCGTGCCGGAAGTTTTCCGGTGGGAATGGGGCATCAGCCTGATCCACGGTAATAGCCACACCATGGCCACCGCGCCCAACACCATAAACATCATGCGCCAGCCAAAGTGGATGAGGAGAAATCCCC
This sequence comes from uncultured Acidobacteriota bacterium, assembly GCA_963719115.1. GTDB lineage: Bacteria > Acidobacteriota > Terriglobia > UBA7540 > UBA7540 > Bog-366. The sequence goes on from CAVRBF010000042.1 coordinate 8,684, forward strand.
CGATAAACGTTCCCATGGCAGGACCAACCTTGGTTCCCGCGTCGATCAAAGCGTTGGCCCGGCCGCGGTGATGCTCGGGAAATTCGGCGAAAATTCGCGAATAGCAGGGATAGGTGATGCACTCGCCCACGCCCAGCAGCAGTCGCATCGCGTAAAGGGCAATAAATCCCGACATGCAGCCGGTGGCGATGGTGGCCGCGCACCAACTGAAGTAGCTCCAGGCGAAAACGAGCCCTACCGGGAAGCGGTCCACCACCCAGCCGGCCACGCCAAACAGTTGCAGGAAGGCATAAGTCCAGAAAAAAGCCGAAAGCAGCGAACCGACTTGCAGCGATGACAGTCGAAGCTGCCATTTCCAGCACGGGAGCAGCGATGGAGAGATTGGCGCGGTCGATGTAATTAACGAAAATCGACGCGACCAGAAGCGCCACGATAATGCGTTCCGGCCGCGACATGGAGGGAAGGGTTCGGCGACCGGCGGGCATCAGATGCACCTCGCGTTAGAGTTCGCGGAGACTTTGCCCCTCAGCCTACTCCACCAGCAGCCGCAGCCCGCCGCGTTTACCTAGCAATGTGCGGGCATGCTATCATATCCGCTCCTTCCTGACGCATAAGCGGTACGACAATCCCACGAACTGGGATAAAGGGGTTAGACGATGAGTGCAGCATTGGCGAATCCCACCGAGATGATCCGACGAGGAGCGCCCCGGGTGATCCACTCGGACGAAGAGCTCGCCGAATACACGGAGGCGCTTTTTAAGCTGACGGCGAAGCCGCGCCCCACACCGGAGGAAGAAGAGGCCATCGAGCTTCTGACTCTGCTTGTTGAGAGGTCCGAGGAGGAGCGGTACCCAGTGCCGGACGTCGGCCCCATCGAAATGCTGCGTTTTCTCCTTGATCTTAATGGGCTCTCACAACGCAACATCGCCGCGGATCTCGGCAGCGAGAGTACGGTGTCCCTTGTCCTTTCCGGCAAGCGCCAATTGACTCGCGACCACATCGAGCGGCTCAGCCGGCGTTTCCACGTTTCGCCCGCCGTCTTCTTCGCCAAGCCCTGACTCACCGAGTAGCCGCCGGCGTGCTTCGCGGGGTGCAGAGGATCCCCAGTCCTCCCGCCGCTCCGCAGACTGCCATCAGGGCGAGTCCGGCGGAAAGCGATCCGGTCCGAGTGTTCAGATAGCCAAACAGATAGGGTCCGGCGAAGCCGGCAATGTTGCCCACGGCGTTGATCAGTCCCACCGCCACGGCCGCGGCCGACTGGCTGAGGATCTCCGTGGGAATGGCCCAAAATGTCGGAAGGTAAGCGAGCACGGTGGCGACCATGGAGAACAGCACCAGGGAAAGCGCCAGTGAGTGGGGTGGAAAGATGAGGCCCAGTGAGCCCGCGGCCGCGATCAGCAGGGGAAAGACGGAATGCCAGCGTCTTTCATGCTGCCGATCGGAATGCCAGGCATTCACCTGCATCACGATGAAGGCGACGGTGTAGGGCACCGCACCCAACCAGCCCAGCCGCATGTCCGACAGTCCCGACTGGCGCTTGAGCATGGTAGGGAACCAGAAGGCAAAGGTGTAAATGACCGTGTACTGGAATAAAGTGAGTGACGCAAGAAGCAGAACCGCGCGTGACTTGAGCGCCTGCCCCATGCTGACCTTCTCGGCGCCGGCGGGCTTTTCAGCGTGAAGCGTTTGCTCCACCCAGTCACGGCCTTCTGGTGCAAGCCAGGCGGCCTCGCGAGGCCAGTCGGTGAGAAAGAGAAACGCTGCGGCGCCCAGCACGATGGCCGGCGATCCTTCGACGACGAACAGCCAGCGCCAGCCCGCCAAACCGCGCCACGGGTGGCCGAGAATCCAGCCCGCGATGGGCGAGCCGATAACAAACGACAGAGGGATGGCGCCCATGAAGTTGCTGGTTGCCTTGGCGCGGTCCTCGACAATAAACCAATGGCTGAGATAGACGATAACGCCGGGGAAAAAGCATCCTTCTGCCACGCCAAGCAGGAAGCGCGCCACATAGAGTTGGTTCGCGGTGTGGACCAGTCCCGTCACCGCGGTGAGCGATCCCCATGCGACCATGGCCACGCAGATCACGCGCCGGGCGCTCCAGCGTTCCACCAGCAATGCCCCCGGAATTTGCAGGGCCAGGTAGCTGATAAAGAACACGCCCGTTCCCAGGCCGTAGACGCGGTCGCTGAAGCCCAGATCGCGCGACATGGCCACGGCAGCATAGGCCACACTGGTGCGGTCGAGATAATTGACGATATAGAGGATGAACAGAAACGGCAGCAGCCGCAGCGCGATGTGGCGCCGCGTGCGGCGAGCGGAATCGATCAGGCCGGGTACGGATGCGCCGGCGGGGGCTGGGGTCATGTTGGTTTCCCCGAAGGTTGCCGTCGGTAAGGAGCGCGTCAGCGTTCCGGGCAACCCGATGTTTCCGTGCTTTGTCGCTGCAAAGAAGGTCGAGGAAAAATAAGAGGCGTCATCCTCGCATTTCCGGCACGGCGATAATCTACACGCCGCCAGTGAGGGGTGCAAGGCCCAAATGCCAAAAGCTCAGCTAGATCGGACCGCAGGAACACCCTTCCGCCCACGGACGGACTCACCTTAGCAACTCGCAGCTTCGTGTCTTGACCCGGAAGGAATTATAAGGTTCAATACCGGATGGCGTCGGTACCAGGGACACCCGCTTCTCCGCTCGCGTTAAAGAGAGGAAGATGGTATGTCATGACCGAACAAACCACCCTTATTCTCAAGAACGACGTATCGGAGCTGGAACGGGTTATGGGACATATCGCGGAACTTTGCGCGCGGCACTCCCTTCCCCCCGAAGTCGAATACGACCTGAACCTGGCCATGGACGAAATGGTGAGCAACGTGGCCAAACACGCCTACCCGCGGGGTGGCGAGCACCAATTCACCGTCAACATCAGCTTGAGCGAGGAAGAGTTCGTTGCTCACATTGAAGACGACGGAATCGAATTCAATCCCGTCGAGCACCCCGCGCCTGACCTGGATGCCTCGCTGGAAGATCGCAAGATTGGCGGCCTGGGTATCTTCCTGGTGCGCCAAATCATGAACAGCCTCGAGTACCACCGCGTCAACGGAAAGAATCTGCTCACACTCCGCAAGAAACTCGTCTGAGACTTCCAGGGTTCCCCTGGGGCCTATCGGATTGATCCGTCCTCAACCGGGACAAGCGACTCGACCGGATGAAGGAGTTACACCTGGTCTGATTATTCCAGCCGCTCCACGTGGCGCAGGGCGGGAAACAACTTCATCCAGAGCAGCGCCACGACAATGGTTCCCAGCCCACCCAGGGCGGCGGCCGGAACCGTTCCCAGCAAGGCCGCGGTGGTGCCGCTTTCAAATTCGCCCAATTGGTTCGAGGCATTGATGAACAGGGAGTTCACCGCCCCCACGCGTCCGCGCATTTCGTCGGGAGTGCCCAGTTGCACCACGGAGACGCGAATCACCACACTCACCATATCCGCCGCGCCCATGATGCTGAGCGCCAGAAGCGAGAGCCAGAGCAGGTGTGAGAGCGCAAACACCACGGTGGCCACGCCAAAGATAATGACCGCCTGGAACATCCGCATTCCCATGCGGCGGCGGATGGCATGGCGAGCCAGCACGCCGGTCATCACTAATGCCCCCACCGCCGGCGCGCCGCGCAGCACCCCCAAACCCCACGGGCCGGTGTGGAGAATGTCGCGGGCATAAATCGGCAACAGCGCCGTGGCCCCTCCCAACAGCACCGCGAACAGGTCAAGCGAGATCGTACCCAGCATGGTGGGATTGTCGCGGACGAACCGCACCCCGGCAAACACCGTGTCGAGCGTGGCAGGCTCCTTGGGAGTCACGGGCCGGTCCAGGGTGATTGAGCCGTTCAGGATTCCTCCCAACAGCCACAAAACCGCCATCAGCGTGTACGGAACTCCGGGCGACACCGCGTAGGCCAGGCCACCCAGCGCCGGGCCGCTGATCACCGCCAGTTGGAAGGCCGCGGAGGAAAGCGCCGTTCCCTTTTGCAGCATTCCTTCCGGTGTGACGCCGGTAAGCAGGGCTGCCGAGGCGGGAGCCTCAAAGGCGCGAGCGGTGCCGAACACCGTGACCGCGGCAAAAATCTCCGGCGCGTTCAGCCAGCCCGCATAGCTGCCCCAAGCCAGAAATACGGCGGCAAGCCCTTCCACAAACTGGCAAATCTGCACCACGCGTTGCCGGTCGAAGTGGTCGGCGGCGTGCCCGGCCACCAGCACCAGCAGCGCCGTGGGCATGAACTGCACCAGTCCCACCATGCCCAGGGCAAACGCGCTGTGCGTGAGCGCGTAAACCTGCCACCCCACCGCCACGGCAGCGATTTGATAGGAGAACGACGAAACCGCGCGCGCCGACAAGTAGAACCGATAGGGCCGGTGAGAAAGTAGGATTTTGGTGCTGGCTGAAGCCGCCGAGGACATCAATTGAATATAACACGCGCTGCGCCCGGCCCGCCCGTGGCGGTTTCCCCGTAAGCCGTAACGCCGGCATCCTGCCGGCTCCCGGAAACATGGCGCGCGATCGCGCGCCGCGCCGCGACGATTCCTTCTCGCCGACGGACAATCCTGCTGGGCTACAACATCGGAGCAGGAATGCTCTTCCGGTGTATTGCTCCCGGCGATGGTTCCTCCCAGCGCGCGTCGTACGCGTTCAGCGCCATATTGTCGTCCCACCCTACGGTCTAATTGTTCCTTCCATAACGCCGAGTCCGTCAATATGCCCGAATAATTGTTAAAGTATTATGAACTTACTGCTTTGATAAAGATTTGTCTTGACATCATCTTTCCCGAGGTGTACATCATTGCCCATCAGATGCACGAGTAGTTATTGTACGACAAGTTGTCACCGCTTTAGGCAGGAGGCCACCCACCCATGACGAACCGGCCCAGTTGGCAAAGCCTGCCGATGATTTCTCTCTGCTCTGCTCTGCTCTGCTGTCTCTCCCTCCCAGTGTGATTTCCGAGCGAAACTCAAAATTCCCCTCGCGACCGTCAGGTACCGCAAATTGGCGCGTCATGCCGCACCCGCCGCATGTTCCCGTCGCGACCGGCGCGGCTGCGACTTTGGAGGTGTTTTATGCATAGGCTCAATGCGGTGGGTCTTCTCCTGCTCTTAAGTTTGACGGCGACCCCTGCGCCCGCCCAAACCGCGGCCCCCGCAAGCGATCCCAACGCCGTGGCGCTGGCCAATCAAGCGCTGCAAGCGCTGGCCGGGGGCACGGCCCTCACTGACATCACCCTCCAGGGCAATGTGGCCTTCAACGCAGGTTCGGGCCCGGAAGCGGGCACGGCCACGATGATTGCTCGTGCGAACACACAGAGCGCTGTGACGGTGATTTTGCCGGAAGGCCCGCGCAAGGAACTGCGGAACGGCAGCGCCGGCGTTTGGGTAGGTTTGGACCAGACGCCGCACGCCATGGCGGCGAGTAATTGTTATCTTGACGCCTCCTGGTTCTTCCCGGCCTTCAGCCTCGCGGCTTTATCTGGCGACCCCACCCTGATCGTCACCTTGGCGGGGCAAGAGACGCGCAACGGGCAACAGGTCTATCACCTGACACTGCTCCACAGTCCTGCCGGCCAGTCGCCCGACGTCACATCGTTCGTCCAGCAGGCCAGCAAAATGGATCTCTACCTGGACGCCACGACGCTGCGGCCGGCCGCTCTCGATTTCAACGTTCACCCGGAGAATAACCCCAACTTTAATATTGCCACTGAAATCCGATTCAGTGGCTACCAATCGACTGCCGGGGTGTGGGCGCCGGGTCGGGTCCAAAAGTACGTGCTCAATTTACTGGTTCTCGATTTTGCCGCGACGAACCTCACGGTGAATTCCGGGATCGGCGACAGTGCGTTTGCGCTGCCCGCCGTTCAGCCCACCGGTCCGCCCAACTCCGGCACGCCCTCCGGGGCAGGAACACAGTGATGGCCCCTGTCCTTACCGGGTCAAAGCCCAGTGGCCCGCCCGGTAGATGGTGCGCTGGCCGTAACGACTCGTCATTCCGTTGATGGCAGCGGAGGTACCTCATGCGCCGAGTGATTTGCTCCTATAGTTTCCTCCTTACCCTGCTGTTCACGAACGGCCTTTATGCTCAAGGGCCCCAGATCAGCAGTCTTTCGTCGAATTCGGTTGCGCCGGGAGCGCAGGTGACGATCTACGGGACAAACTTCGGGTCTCAAGGGACGGTGACCGTCGGGAATTCCTCCAATTGGTTGACTTGCACGGTGAGCAATTGGAGCGACGGACAAGTGCAGGTGACGGTGCCGGTTTTTGCGGAGTCCGGATGGATCTACATCACCACGCAGGCGGGGGCGCCAAGCAATGAGGAGCCACTGACCGTATTGACGCCCAACATCCAGACGGTCACTTCTTCGCCTTCGCCGGTCTTGCCCGGGGGCCAAGTGACCATCCAGGGGACCTATTTTGGCAATACGCCGGGCACCGTCACGGTGGGGAACTCATCGGGCTGGTATAGCGCCACGGTAAGCAATTGGAGCCCTGGGCAGGTGGTGGCCACGGTGCCGGTGTGGGCGCAGTCCGGGTGGATTTACCTCACGACAGCGGTGGGGGCGTCAAGCAACGCGATGCCCCTCACCATCGCCACACCCTACATCCAGACGGTCACTTCTTCGCCCTCGCCGGTCTTGCCCGGGGGCCAAGTGACCATCCAGGGGACCTATTTTGGCAATACGCCGGGCACCGTCACGGTGGGGAACTCATCGGGCTGGTATAGCGCCACAGTGACCAATTGGAGCGATGGGCAGGTGCAGGCGACGGTGCCTGTGTGGGCGCAGTCCGGGCTGATTTACCTCACGACGGCGGCGGGGGCACCAAGCAACTGGACGCCCCTCACCATCGCCACGCCCAACATCCAGACGGTCACTTCTTCGCCTTCGCCGGTCTTGCCCGGGGGCCAAGTGACCATCCAGGGGACCTATTTTGGCAATACGCCGGGCACCGTCACGGTGGGGAACTCATCGGGCTGGTATAGCGCCACAGTGACCAATTGGAGCGATGGGCAGGTGGTGGCCACGGTGCCTGTGTGGGCGCAGTCCGGATGGATTTACCTCACGACAGCGGTGGGGGCGTCAAGCAACGCGACGCCCCTCACCGTCGCCACACCCTCCATTCAGACGGTCACTTCTTCGCCTTCGCCGGTCTTGCCCGGGGGCCAAGTGAGCATCCAGGGGACCTATTTTGGCAATACGCCGGGCACCGTCACGGTGGGAAACTCGGCTAATTGGTATAGCGCCACAGTGACCAATTGGAGCGATGGGCTGGTGCAGGCGACGGTGCCTGTGTCGGCGCAGTCCGGGTGGATTTACATCACGACGGCGGCGGGGGCGCCAAGCAACTGGACGCCCCTCACCATCGCCACGCCCAACATCCAGACGGTCACTCCCGGGACGGTCGCGGAAGGCGGAGTGGTGATCATCACGGGGGCCAACTTCGGCCAGGCGCAAGGGACCGTGACGGTGGGAAATTCGGCCAACTGGTATACCGCGACGGTGAGCACCTGGAGCGATTCCCAGGTGGTCGTGAACGTACCGAACGTCGTCGAGTCGGGATCGATTTATCTCACGACCGCCGCCGGGGCCCAAAGCAACCGGGTGGCGCTCACCATCGCGGCGCCGCCGGCCATCGCCGCCAGCGCCAGCCCTGCCCCGAATTCCAACGGCTGGAACAATTCTCCGGTCACCGTCAGCTTCTCCTGCACGGCCGGGGGGTTCCCCATCGTTACTTGCCCAAGCCCGCAGACCGTTTCGACGGAGGGCGCGAACCAAGCGGTCACCGGCATAGTTGTCGATGCGGGGGGAAACTCGGTGCCCGTGACGGTTACGGTTGACATCGACATGACGCCGCCGGCCATCGCCGTGAGCGCTCCGGCGGACATGACTACCCTCTCGCAATCGCCCGTCACCGTCACCGGCAGCGCCAGCGACGCGCTATCGGGAACCTCGCAGGTGACCTGTGGCGGAACCGCGGCCACGCTCGCCGACTCGGCGTTCTCTTGTAGTGTGAGTTTGAACGTAGGGCTGGACCTGATCGTCATCAAGGCCACGGACGAGGCGGGGAACGTCTCCGCCGCCAAACTCCATCTGGACCTCGCCGGGACCCTCCCTGCCCCCAACACCTTGACGGTCACCCCTACCGGGGTCAATATGCTGGTGGGTGGCACGCAGCAGTTCAACGCCGATGGACGAACTGGGCCGCCCGCGTACTGACGCGACGTGGACCGTGAGCGACAACAACGACAACAACACCATCGCGACAATTACTACCGACAGTTCGCCGCTGCTGACCGGCGTGGCGGCGGGTCAGGTGACGCTGACGGCAAGCGTGGCGACGTCTACAGGAAGCGTATCGGGCCAGACCACGTTAACATTCTCAGCGGCACTTCGCTGCCGGACGGTACTCTGCTATGGTCCGCGCCCCCGCCCGCCGGGTTCACGGCACAGCAGATCGTCCAAGCCCAAGCGACTTGGTCAACGCCTGATTTCTATACGATCGCTCGGGGCGATTCCCAAAACTGGCTCATCACCGGCGTCACGATGCAGGGCCAAGCAATGTGGACATCAACCTGGACGGCGGCAACCCCGTTCAACCTTTTACAGGCCGCACCGGACCAGAGCGGCGGCTTGCTGTTGAGCACCTGGGATGCAAACGGTTACAACGGTTCCGGCACAAATCACATTGTTGACTTCGACGGGCCTACTGGCACGGAGGTTTGGCGGACCGACTTTTACGGCGGTGGCGACGAGCCTCAGTTAACCATTGGGCAGGACGGAACCGTTTACTACACCGGGCACTTGGACACCAATACGTACGGAGTGGTGTTGCTGGCGGCCGACACCGGCATTGCCAAGCTGCTTTATTCCCCGCCGGAAGGCGTCGAAACCATCACGTCATGCAATGGGCAGACCAGCTACTATGGCGAGGGCGGCGCACTGCCAACCAATCCTGTTGTTGGCGCCGACGGGACGGTCATGGTGGCCTACGGAGTTGCGAATTACTCGGAGGTGGCCGACAGCAATTGCAATTGGACTTACTCTTACAACCACACACTATATCTGAAACAGATCGGACCTGGCGGGTCGGCTACGCCCATTCCTTTCGAAACCGAAACCACGTTCCCGGTGCGTTCGTGGCCCGACCTGCAGATCACCGGGCTAATTCCGGACGGGCAGGGAGGAGCGCTGGTCGCGTGGTCCCAAAACACCGCGACCAATGGGGTGTACAATCTGCACGTCAGCCACGTGACCAGCAACGGCGTGGCTGATTACTCGACTACAGGAGCTAACGGATTCTCCGAAATGGTGCTGGGGGACAACGGGACGGCCTTTGCCAATACGGGCAGTGCGGTAACAGCTCTCAACCTGACTAACATGGCACCCCTATGGACCTGTCAAGCCCCCGTGTGCCCCAACAGCATGGGTATTATCGCGTCAAGCGCGGGTGGCGGATTGGTCGTCAAAACCACAAGCTCAAGTGGCGTGGACACGGTTGTGAGACTTGATCCCAGCGGCAATCCCACGACTGATGATTGGAGCGGAAACCAAGTCAATTATTACGTCGATAACCTGTTTACGGATATTACGCCGGCCGGGGATTTCAATGCGTATTCGGCGATACCAGTTGTTTTTGCCGACTCCGTCTGGATTGAGACCCAGCAGGCCGGCACGAACACATCACCCGGATACATCTATGTGTACCCCCAATCCAGCAGCGACGCAGGTCAAAGCACGATTGTCGCGGTCTTCAACTCCCTGCAGACTGCGCTTACCGCGGAGGCTGCTTCCAGCAGCCACCCCTGCTCGGATTGGTTTCAGACCAGTCCGTTAACTCCGTCCGGGGATACCGCAGTTAGTGCCATAAACAAATTGCTCACAAACAACAGTACCACCGATCCTATTAATAGATTTGGCCACGGCACCTTCAATTATGTGGATTCCAGTGGTAATATCACGGGCGTTGATACAATGACCGGCGCAGTATTTGGACAAAGGAACGTAGGAGAAGGTGCACCAACAATCAAAGTTCCCTCCAACTGGGACATCACGGTAAACGACCTCGGGGATTTTTTTAATGGGACCAGCAACGGGCAGGCGATGGTAACAACTCCGGAGCGGTACCCCGGAGGCACAATCGCCGCCCAAGCCGTCATCCTGTTGCATGAAGTTGGGCATAATCTGCTTCTCCCGCCTCCGTTCCAGCAAAATGACGGAGCTAATTTAACCCTATCAAGGGGCAACGACACCCAAGTCTATAACCACTGCCAGCACTTGGTCGAAGACCTCGCGGGTGTGTCAGCCAGCTCCATTGCATTTGGCAATCAATCCGTCACCAGTACTAGCGCCGCTCAAAGTATAACTTTAACGGCTACCTGGAACTACTCCATGACGGTCGGCCCAATCAACATCACCGGCCCGAATGCTGCGGAATTTTACCCGACGACTACGTGTGGCACGACAATGAAAGCTTACAGCCAATGCCAGATTTCCGTCACCTTTACTCCTCAGGCTCTTGGTCCGCGCAGTGCGGTGCTCAACATCAACGACTCCGCAATGAACACCCCTGAAACAGTCCAGCTCACTGGGACAGGGACAGGGAATTAGCAGCACAGTTGATTTGCCGCAACCGCAACCCGGAAAAACGGTTGAGGCGTAAGCATCGAGGAAAGCAACACCACGGATTCGAGAACGGAGCACGGCAATATGAAAACGGTGAAGATTTTGTTAGCGACAATTATCGTCATTACGGGATGGAGCTCGATTCTTGGGGGAGAACAAGACACGACTGTCTATGACGAAGACGTCGGGGTTATAAGTGCGGCGGCCCTCGACCATTCGGCAGAGATCTCAACCCTTAGGATCCAAGGGGTTGTTGTCGTTAGCGTGACTCTCGGAAGTCATGGGGAAGTGGTGACTGCAACCGCCGTCTCGGGGCCTGCGTTTGTGATACCCAATTGTCTGATAAGCGCCAAGAAGTGGAGGTTTGCGCGAAATCCGCAAATGCGCGCCTTCATCATATTCGAATTCCGGATGGGACACGGCACCTGTCCTGAGGGAGGATACCACTTCTTTAGGCCTCCGAACATCGTTGAGACGATTGGATGTGAAAATATCGCCAGGTATTGACGCTTGTCTCTGCGCGTGCAAGGAAGCGAAAGAGTCCGATTTTGGTAAAGGCAAGGAGGTATTGCCATGAAGAGATTCAGAGTGTTGGGCATCACTTGCGCTGTTGGAGTGCTTGCGGTCATCGCCTCGATGGGCGGAGGCGCGCGGTCGATGGCGAAAGCCGATTTTCCACCTAATGCGGACGTGAAGACCTTCCAGGACCTTGCCTATCCCGCATCGGCCCTGAACGCCAAAGTGCAGGGAGCGGTCGTCGTCCAAGCGACGCTGGATGATAACGGCAACATCGTCGATGTAATCGCTCTGTCAGGAAGCAGGTTGCTGGTGCCCGACTGTCTGCTGAACGCGAAGCGATGGACATTCTATCGATCCCCCAACCACACGGGCTTCATTGTTTACGACTTCGAAATTAAAGATGGGGAGTGTCATGACGCGTCACGGAGTCTCTTCCGGTTGCTGCGGCCGAACCTTGCTTTGATCACCGCATGTACCGCCGCGCAATAAAAATAACCGGGCACGCTGGGGGACGCGGACAGGCACCTCGTTTCCCGGTTGTTCTGCGGGACCTCGTGTCCCAAGCCTTCGCGTGCGACCAGGAGGCACAATGATTCATTACGCAGGTAGCGCCGAGGTAGCGGTTCTTAACATGGCAACAGTTGTCATCGATATTCACAGATTTGCTAATGCCCGGGGGAAAGGCCGCAGACAACGCCAAACGGCGGCTACGTTGCTACCCTGCTTTGACGCCATCCATCCAAGAGGACCGGGACAGGCACGATATTTCCGATCGCTGTTCGGGCAGATTTACCCTTTCTCGATCCTTTCGCTTGACCTGGTACGCTATCGGGCGTACTACTGCTCTGTTGAAAATCTAAGGCTGAAAGACCGCGCTGACCATCAACGATGCTCTCGAGGAATAGGAAATATCGTGCCTGTCCCCGTCCCCCCCGGTGGACGGACAAAACGCGAAACATTGCTATTTCTTGGAGAACAGGGTAACTGCGCCCGTTGGAAATCCTCCGGCGTGCGGCCTAGGGGCGAACCCAGTTGGATATCCTGTTACCGGATGCGTCCAGGTTCAACCGCCGTGTATCAACGGAGCCGTCCCCATCGCCGGCAGTGACGGGAGCGTGTGGTGCATCAATTTCCCAAAAGAACTTCGATACACGGTTCCGGATGCCCATGCGCCAGAACTACAAACAAGTGCGAGGGGCATATTTATAGCGTCTTGCGATCCGAGCGACTGGTTTACTTCGTGGTGGAGTCCGCTTCTGGCAAATGGAGCGGGAGAGGGTGCCCTCGTTGTCCCGGACATTGTAGCAATGGAGGCGCTACCGGCCAATGCCAACATTGCCGTAGGCGATCTTGGCTTTACCGACCTTGTCCAAGGCATCCAAGGATACCAAACGTTCGTCAACAGTCTCACAAAGGGCGAGACCGTTGAACAAGCCGTAACCGATGCCAATAATAAGATCGCGGAAATCTATCCGACACTTCAAGTGCCGCCAGGCCAAATAACTCCCCCACAACTTGTTTTCACGAACGTGGGTGTGCAAGGTCTATGTCTAGTTAATTGTAAAGTCGCACCCCAGTAACAGCGTGTGGTTCGACGGAGCCGAAATGAAAAACGTATCGACCTTTTTAGCCGTCCTATTTGTCGCAATGCTAGGGAGCACTTCCGCTTTTGGCCAAGAGCCCATTCCTGTTACCAAGAACTACGTTGCCTGGGCGCACGAATTCCTGAGGACCATGTATCCCGCGCTCAGCGGGCACCAATACGCCTTCACCATCGAGACGGCGCTATTCTTCGACAGCCCTGACCCTCTTCTGGAGCCCGCACAAGTGTATGTGGGGAAGCGGCCCAAATACGACGACAGTGATTACGACTGCGGAGCATTGTCGCAGCCTTCGATCCACCCCTCCACCCTTCCACCAGTGGAACCGCAAGCCGACTCGTGTCTTTCGCCGCAAGTGCTCGAGGGGGGCTTTGCCTTTGACGGCAACGACCGGCTGATCAGCTTCACGGCGGACGGAACTGCCGTAGGCAACCGCCAGGCAGCAATTGCGTTTTCTAAGTTTGTCCTATCGCATCGGGAGATGACCGATGCCGAAATTGCCGGGGAGCTGAAGAAAGCCGGGGCCAAATATGGACCCGACGAGAAAGAATTGTTGATCAAGGATTTCCCCTTCGCCAGGCTTGGCCGTTTTCTGGGGAAACTGAGCATAGTCTCTGTTAGTCACCAACCACTTGATGAGAACCGGTATAGCGTGGCTCTCTGGCCCTGGTGGGAGGTGAGGGTCGAGGCGCAGCAGCGGGACGGAACAGTCATTAAGTACGAGTGTCTGTTCGAACCGTTCAAGGGAGACCTCACGGGCTGCGCCATGCCAAATGTCCATTTTCACGGCAATTAGCAGGGGGGAACGGGGTCGGGGGGGGGGAGAAAGGGGTCAGGAGCCTTTTATTGATGAGAGAGGGAGAACGGGGTCAGGGAGGATGGGGTAGAATGCCGTTAGGGAGAGAAAAGGGGTCAGGAGCCTTTTTTGCTGCCTCAATCCAATAAGTGCCGCCACCTTGGCGGTTATGTCGCCTTGTCGGAAACTGGCCAGTGTCGTCGACAGGCAGTTCGCCCCAAAGGAGCTGCCGCGATGATGGCGGCGCTACGCCAAAATCAGGATCGTTTCCGCATTTTCCGCTTGACAGAATGGCCCGGGTATGCTAGTCTAGGTATGGTGGCTTATGTTCTACCGAAGGGAATGTCCAGTCGCGGTGGGGTCCAGTATACGTTCCCGCGCCGGGGCCTGCCTTGAAACACCTCTAGCCTCGCAGCAGTCGAGCCATCCCGCCAGTTTGTCTGCTTTTCGGACCCGCCAGGCCGAAAAATATAAAATTCAGTGAAAGAACCCGATGAGTTATTGAAAAATAAACCACTTAAAATCAGACAGAATGCCCGATGCCGATGAGTACTTGATTCCAAGGGACTTAAGCTCCGTCAATCGTGTTTTTAACCCTTTTTTCATCCATCTCATTTACCCTCAGTGGATTGGGGGCATTTTGGGCCCTTATGTCCATGGTCTGATCCGCAAAAATCCCTCAAAAACCATGCAAAAAACGAGCTTTTCGGCGGCCTTTCCCAACCTTCCCGGCGCGGGACGTCTAGCCTCCCCACGCTTCAGTTGCATCTGCACCCTGATCGCGGCACAATAGGGCCACCGGAGATCGCCAGTGTCCAAAATGCGATTCGCCGATCGCCTGATGATGGACGGTTCCGCGAGCTGGTCACCACCCTCGCGCTTTCGCGCAGCCCCTCCTGAATCAGGCGGCGAGCTTGTGGGGCTCCCCCTCCGCAAATGAGGAGGGGCGGCGCCCATGGCGCGGAGTGGTTATAAGCAGTAAATGCTGAAACTCCAGGGAAGAACAGGAGGCTTTATGAAGGCAGCGGCAAGCATTCTGGGCTTGGTGATCGTGATGGCCATCATCTGGTTCGTGATGAAGTCGCAGTTCACCCAGGGACCCACCGGCGGGCAGCCTCCTGCCGAGACCATCGACGTGGTGGGCGTCAAGAGCGACCTGCTGGCCATCGCCCAGGCGGAGAGGATGTACCTGGCCAGCCACGGGTCCTACTGCTCGATTGACCAACTCCAGCAGGATGGTTCCATTCTGTTCTCCGGAGCCAACCGGCGCGGCTACAACTACACCGCCGATACGGACGACGGCCAGCACTTCAAAATCACCGCTCGGCCCGCCGACCCCGCCAAGAGCAGTTGGCCCACGCTCTCCATTGATGAAAACATGCAGGTAACGCAGCCATAAGCATGGACCTCACCGATCTCTTCCTCGACAACGACCGCCTGCGCCCGATCTGGCGGTTCTTTCTTTCACTCGTGGTCCTGTTTCTGGCCGGCATGCTCAGCCGCGAGATCTTCGCCGCCTTCGTTCACCTCACCCGGGTGCATCCGAGCGGAATAGCCGCGATGCTCTGGGGGGGCCTCCGGGCGCTCATCGTCATTCTTGCTTCATTCAAGCTGATGACGGCGGCTTTCGACCGGCGCCCGCTCGGCTCCATGGGCCTGGCGTTTCACTCGCGGTGGTGGAAGGAATTGGCTCACGGTCTGGCCGTGGGGGGAGCGATGTTGTGCGCGGCCGTCGCCCTGGAGTGGTGCTTCGGCTTCGCCCGCTTTACGTTTGTTCCCCACCCGGTGGCCTGGGCAGGGCTGTCAGGCTTCGTGGTGTTCGCCGTCGCGGCGACCAATGAGGAAGCCGTCTTTCGCGGATACCCGTTTCAATGCCTGGTGGCGTCCATCACTCCCGTGGGAGCCATCGCCGTCACCTCCGCGTTTTTTGGCGCGGCCCACCTCGGCAACCCGCATCGAACGTGGATTTCCACCATCAACACCATGCTGGTGGGCGTACCCTTCGCCATCGCCTATCTGCGAACCCGCTCCTTGTGGATGCCCATCGGCATGCACTTCATTTGGAATTTCCTCCTGGACTTTGTCTTCGGGCTTCCCGTTAGCGGCCTCAACATGACCGCCAGCGTTCTCACCGCGAGGGTGCAGGGTCCCACTTGGTTGACCGGGGGCGACTACGGTCCGGAAGGGAGCCTGCTTGCGACCATCGCAATTTTGCTCGGCACCGTGTACCTTGCCTTCGCAAAAAGCATCTATACGAGTGAGGAAATGAAAGCCCTGGTTTCTGCCCCGGTCGTATTGCATTCGCCGGAGCCGCCGATCACAATATTATCCACTTCCCTCGACGAAGGGACGAAGACGGACTAAAGCCTATGTCCCCATGGCGCGCACATCATTCCTGGCGAGAAGCTTCAAGCCCACGGTGGCTGCGGCGGGTTCTGTGGACGGCTGCCGCGCTGTCCGTTGCCTTCTCCGGTCTGGCGAAGGAGGGCATGGACCGCAACTCGCGCATTGAGGTCATCCGCACCATGCTGCGGGAAGTGGGCGTGACCAAAGTCGCCCTGCCGCGCGGCAAGAACGGTGTACGCGTGGATTCCAGCGGCAAGTTGGACCAGACGGGCGTCCAGAAGGAGATGCACATCAACGGCCCCGCCATGAAAGCGGGCATGCCGGCGGAGATTACCCGAATCGAATTCAAGGAAAAGCAGATCGTTTTCGAACTGAACGGCGGTGGCAGGTCCGGCAAGAAATGGTATCAGCACATCGAGGTGGGCATGGGCACGGCCACGGAACCCATCGGCCCGCAGCAACAACAGGTCACGGCCTACGGATCTTCGGTAACGCTCGACTACGGTAAAACCGTCCCCGACCTTACCGTGCCCCAGATTAAGAAGATTCTCGCCGGCGTGCTGGATTTTGAACGCCACTCACCGACCGTTCTCTATTCCCCGAACGTCACCCCCGCCGTCAAAGAAGCCATCAAGAACCACAACGTGATCGTGGGCATGGACCGCGACGCGGTGCTTTCCGCCAAGGGCGCCCCGGACCGCCGCATCCGCGAGACGCGCGACGGCTCCGAGCAGGAAGATTGGATCTACGGAATTCCGCCCCACGTACTTTTCGTCACCTTTGACGGCGACGACGTGGTGTCGGTGAAGCAGTATTGATCCCCTTCTTTAATCGCTTGTAATCGTGTTTGGAATCAAGGGTGCGACTACCCACCAATCCACGCACGCGCTGAGCTATTTCGCGCATGTGAGTAGGGGACAGTTTGTCCCGCGGCCGATACGTTTTGACTTACTTTGTAAGGCCGACTAAAATTCTCGGTTTACGTTAACTCTGTTGAACCACACTGGAGGTAGCAATCATGTCCGTGAAAGTTGGAATTAATGGTTTCGGACGAATTGGCCGGAACCTTTTTCGCTCTTGCCTGAACGATCCCGGGGTTGAAATCCTGGCCGTCAACGACATTACCGATCCCAAGACCCTGGCTCATTTGCTGAAGTACGACTCGGTTTTCGGCATCTGCGATGCCGCCATCGGCTACCGCGACGACGCCATTACCGTCAACGACAAGGTTATCCGCGTCTTCAAAGTTAAGGACCCGGCAGAAATCGACTGGTCCTCGCTCGGCATCCAGGTGGTTGTCGAGTCCACCGGTTTGTTCACCAAGGCCGACGATGCCAAGAAGCATCTGAAAGGCTCGGTGAAGAAAGTCATCATCTCCGCGCCTGCCAAGGGTGAAGACATCACGATCGTCCTGGGCGTCAACGAGAATATGTACGACCCCGCCAAGCACAACATTCTGTCCAATGCCTCCTGCACGACCAACTGCCTGGCGCCACCGGCCAAGGTCATCAACGACAATTTCAAGATTCTGCGCGGGTCGATGACCACGATTCACGCTTACACCAACGACCAGAAAATTCTCGACCTGCCCCACAAAGATCTGCGGCGGGCGCGCGCGGCGGCTCTGAGCATGATCCCCACCACGACCGGTGCGGCCAAGGCTGTGGGCCTGGTGCTGCCTGAACTCAAGGGCAAGCTGGATGGTTACGCCATGCGCGTGCCCACACCTGACGTTTCCGTGGTTGACCTGGTGGCACAAGTGGAAAAAACCACAACCACCGAGGAAGTCAATGCGGCGCTGAAGAAGGCCGCGGAAGGCCCCATGAAGGGCATCCTCCAGTTCGTGGAAGAAGAACTGGTTTCCGTGGACTTCACCGGCAATCCGCATTCGTCCATGGTTGACGCCGGCTTTACCAAGGTCATTGACGGCACGCTGGTGAAAGTCATTTCCTGGTACGACAACGAGTGGGGATACTCCTGCCGCGTTCGCGACCTGATCAACTTCGTGGCGGCAAAAGGACTTTAGAAAGAAAGCAGGCAGAAGGCAGAACGCAGTAGGCAGCGGGCCGCCAGACGTCGGCGGCCCAAGGTTAAAGGGTGAAGGATAAAGGGCAAAACAAGGCGCGGCTTTCTCTCCGCCTTTGTCCTTCACCCATTACCCGAGCGAGGCTCCCGTGAAGCCCCGGAGGACGAATGGGTCTGACGGTTCTGGAACTCGAAGTGGGGAACCCGGCATCCCCAAAGAAGACCCTGAAAGTCGAGTTCTTGGTCGACTCCGGCGCGGTCTATTCGGTCGTGCCGACTCCGATTCTTAAGAAGCTTGGCATCAAGCCGAACTCAAAGGAAGAGTTCCGGCTCGCCGACGGTTCCAAGATCGTCAGGAAGAAAGGGATTGCCCTCTTCCGGCACGGAAAGAAGGTGGGCGGAGCCGACGTCATCTTCGGCGAAAAGGGAGATAGTACGCTCCTCGGCGCTTTCACGCTGGAAGCCCTCGGCCTGTCATTGGACCCCCTGCGGCGCGAATTGAAGCCCCTCCCGATGGTCTTGGCAGAAAGCACCAAGCTGTGAGCCAAGCTTCATGGCCCCCTACGGCACCTCTCCCGAACGACTTCAGTCTGTAGCGTGCACTTCACTTGGAGTTCGAGCCAGTGAATCACTTACCAAAAGATGATTTGTACTTCCAATAAAGGACGGAATCATTATGCCAAAACTTTCTGTTCGTGACCTGGACGTAAAAGGCAAGCGCGTTTTTATGCGCGTGGATTTCAACGTGCCCCTGAACGACGCAGGTGAAATTACCGATGACACGCGCATTCAGGCTTCGATTCCCACCATCAAGTACATCCTGGAGCGCGGCGGCCGGTTGATCCTGGCTTCGCACCTGGGCCGGCCCAAGGGCAAGGTGAATCCCAAAATGAGCCTGCGGCCCGCCGCCACCCGCCTGGCGCAATTGCTGGGCCAGCCCGTGGCCTTTGCCGCCGATTGTATTGGCGAGGCTACCGAAGCCGTGGCCGAGGGCCTGAAGGACGGCGACGTGCTGCTGCTCGAAAACCTGCGCTTCCATCCGGAAGAAGAAAAGAACGTGCCGGAGTTCGCGCAGAAACTGGCCAAGCTCGCCGAGGTTTACGTGGACGACGCGTTCGGTTCCGCCCACCGCGCCCACGGTTCCACCGAAGGCATTACGCATTACCTTTCCCC
Organism: uncultured Acidobacteriota bacterium; assembly: GCA_963719115.1. Classification (GTDB taxonomy): domain Bacteria; phylum Acidobacteriota; class Terriglobia; order UBA7540; family UBA7540; genus Bog-366. The sequence continues at coordinate 27,805 of CAVRBF010000042.1, forward strand.
CTGTGCGGCGGGGTTGCTGATGGAGAAGGAGCTCGAATACCTGGGCAAAGCGGTGGAGAACCCCGCGCGGCCCTACGTGGCCATCGTGGGCGGCGCGAAAGTCTCCGACAAGATCGAATTGCTGCAAAACTTCCTGAAGATCGCGGACACGGTGCTGGTGGGCGGCGCCATGGCCTACACTTTCCTGAAAGCCCAGGGCGTGGAAGTCGGCAAGTCCAAGACCGAAGACGACAAGCTGGAACTGGCCAAGTCGCTGCTGGCCGATGCCGCGGCGCGGGGCAAGAAGTTCCTGCTGCCCGTCGACCACATCGTGGCCGACAAGTTTGACGCTTCGGCGGTGGCGGAGACCGTCAACACCGTTGCCATTCCTGCCGACCGCATCGGGCTGGATATCGGCCCGGCCACCCGCGCCGAATACGCTGCCGAAATCGCCAAGGCCAAGACCATCGTGTGGAACGGCCCCATGGGCGTTTTCGAAATGCCTCAATTCGCCGAAGGCACCCTCGCCATCGCCAAAGCGGTAGCGGCCTCTTCCGCCGTGTCGATCGTGGGTGGCGGCGACTCGGTGTCGGCGGTGAAAAAGATGGGCGTGGCCGACAAGGTCAGCCACATCTCCACCGGCGGCGGCGCGTCGCTGGAGTTCCTCTCCGGCCTGACGTTGCCCGGTGTGGCAGCGCTGACGGAGAAGTAGGCGGTAGGCAGTAAGCAGTCGGCGGTAGGCAGTAGGCAGTAAGCAGTAGGCAGTGGGATATGGTGCGCGGGTGGTCGCCTTGGCCTTGGTGCGTGACAGACCGGTTGGTGGGGTAAAGGAATTGCACGTTTACCAGTTGGCGTACAAAACCGCGATGGAGGTCTTTCTCCACTCGCGGTCGTTCCCGCCAGATGAACGCTACTTGTTGACCAGCCAAATCCGCCGATCATCACGCTCGGTGGCGGCTAACATCGCCGAAGGGTACCGAAAGAGGCAGTATCCTGCGATGTTTTCAAGCAAAATGGCTGACGCCGACGCTGAGGCGACCGAAGCCGGCGTTTGGCTCGACTTTGCCCGCGATTGCGGCTACCTTAAGCCGGACGACTACCGGCAGTTGACTGCGGCCTGCGAAGAGATTGGCAGGATGTTGCACGTGATGGTCAACGAGCCTGAAAAGTTTGCTCCGCGGTGACTATCACGGCAAGTAAGCCAATGTCGGTAGAGAGTAGGCGGTAGGCAGTGAGCGGTAGGCAGTCCGCTCTGATGGTGAAGTTAAAGGTAGGGGCCAAAAATGAAACGCTCGGAGAGCGACGGCGGAATTCACGGCGAAAAGAAGCTAGGCCACGCAAAAGGAGAGGAAGAAGTCCAGGAGCGCTGTAGGGCCATATTAGAAACGATCAAGACCGGTTGCGTGGAGCGCAGTCGCGGTTACTATTATGTTCGATTACCTGACGGGGGTGCTGCGCAGTGGGTGTACTTGGCTCTCTGGGACGACGATTCTATCGGTGTTCGCATTTACCCCGGCAATACAGTACGGCAGGCTAGGACGTTCTTCGATATAGTAACGAAGCAAGAGTTCTTCGGCCTCCAAGGCAAGGGTTGGGAAGTTCGGCCATATTTAGTGGCTCTGACATAGGCACCGAAGTGTGGTGGGCGAAGGGGAACAAGCTCGGGCTTGAGCAGTATTTTGACTACTGGGCCTCGGAAGAGATCCGACAGATTCGCCGTGAGGACAACGGCTTTCGAGGATTTTTCGCAGCGGCTCCGGCGCGCATCAGCCAATTGACGCAAAGGATCAGCGTAACTTCAAAGAGTCTCCATCGAAACCAAGCGGGAATTCTTGAATGTGTGCCCTGGGTTTGAACTTATCTTTGCATGGCGGCGGACGGAGGCCAACCGACTCGATCGCGATCAGGAATTCGTCGAAGTCGTGCGTGGTCGAGCTAAACGAAGCACTCAGAACGTGGGGTCAGACCCTCTAGGTCGCTCGCAGCCCTACCGCCAAGTGCTTACTGCCGACCGCCAAGTGCTTACTGCCGACCGCCAAGTGAGGGCTGCCTACCCCTACTGCCTACTGCCAACTGCTTTCTGCCTACTGCTTACTCTTAACAAAAGGATGGAAATCATGCGTAAACCCGTAATTGCAGGAAACTGGAAGATGTACAAGACCATCGCCGAGGCGGTGGATTTTATTGAGAAGATCAAGCCGGTGGCGGACAAAGCCGAGCACTGTGAAGTAATCGTTGCTCCGCCCTTCACGGCGCTGGCGGCGGCGGCGCTGGCGGCGAAGGGCAGCAAAGTTTCTGTGTCCGCGCAGGACGTACACTGGGACAAAGAAGGCGCCCACACTGGTGATGTTTCCACAGTCATGCTGCTGGATGCCGGCTGCACGCACGTGATCATCGGCCACTCGGAGCGCCGCCACGACCACGGCGAGACCAACGACCAGGTGAACCGCAAAGTCAAGGCGGCTCTGGCCGCGGGCTTGACGCCCATCGTCTGCGTCGGCGAGACTCTGGCGGAGCGCGAATCCGGCCGCACCAGCGAAGTCCTGACGACGCAGTTTCAGGGAAGTCTTGCCGGATTGACCGCTACCGACTTTTCCCGTATCATAATTGCTTACGAGCCGGTTTGGGCGATTGGCACGGGCCGAACCGCGACACCGGAAATCGCCGCGGAAGCCCACAGCGTTCTGCGCGGTCTGGCCCGGCAGACGTTCGGCGGGCAGGAAGCGAACGGCGTGCGCATTCTCTACGGCGGCAGCGTGAAGCCTGACAACGTTCACGGCTTGATGGCTCAGGAAGAGATAGACGGCGCATTGGTCGGCGGCGCGAGCTTGAAGGTGGATTCGTTCACGGCGCTGGTGAACTTCAAGTAGTTCATAGCTGACAGCCGACAGCTAACAGATAGAGCTGTTCGCTTAGGGTTGGAAGCTTAAGGCGGATGAAACTGCGCCGACAGACGGAATCGCCAAAGGTCGGTGACTGTTGGCTGTAAGCTCTCGGCTGTTAGCTTGGACTCTGAGCTGTCGGCTGTCGGCTCGGGCTGTGAACTGAGAAAACATAAATGATCACTTTAGTGGGAATCTTACACGTCCTCATTTGCGTGCTGCTCATCGTCGCGGTTCTGCTCCAGGGCGGCGAAAACGTGGACATCACTGCGGCCTTTGGGGGAACCAGCCAGGCGGCCTTCGGCCCTCGCGGCGCGGTGACTCTTTTGGCCAAAATCACCTGGGTGCTGGCGGCTATTTTTATTTTGACTTCCATAACCCTGGCCGTCCACGAATCAAAAATGAGTGGCGGTTCGGTGTTGGAACACGTTCCAGCGAAGACGGCGCCGGCAACTCCGGCCAAGAAGTAGGAAGAACAGTGGTCAGTGGTTGGTGGCGAGTGGTTAGCAAATGCCCCGCGTGGCGATTGCCTGCCACAAACCGAAGACTGACCACTGACGACTAACAACTTATCACTGCCTTATTGTGCGGAAGTGGCGGAACTGGCAGACGCACCAGCTTGAGGGGCTGACGCTCGCAAGAGCGTGGGGGTTCGAATCCCCCCTTCCGCACCATCATCCTCAATGAGAACTCATCCGTATACTGGTATTCATTGAAGGTGGAGCAGCGCCTGGGGCGCTCCCCCAAGTCCGATTGGGGTCCGGTCCCATCGTCAACACCAGCTTCGCTCCATTCGCGATTTCACGGTGTACGAACCACGGGCGGTCGAGCGGTTTGCCATTCAGCGTGGCGGACTGGATATAGAGATTCGTCGCGGAGTTGTTCCGCGCCTCAATGACGAAGTCCTTGCGGTTCGCAAGGTGGAGCGAAACCTCCCCGAAAAGCGGATTGCCGATGGCGTAGTTCTCTGTGGCCGGATCAACGGGGAAGAAGCCCATGGCGCTCAGCGCGTACCACGAGGAAAGGGAACCCTCGTCGTCCATGCCGGGAAATCCCAGTCCGTATTTATCACTGCCGTACAACTGCGCCAGAATGCGTCGTACGACCTGTTGAGTCTTCCACGGCTGGCCACCCCAATCGTAGTAATACGCCGCCTGCTGGTCGGGTTGGTTGCCCTGCACGTATTGCCCGATCATGCCGGTGCAGTCGCGACAGATGCCGCGCGCTCGATATGGCGTGTTGAAGAACTCGTCGAGCTTGTCGTTGAACTTGTCGCGCCCGCCGAGCAGGCCGATCAGCCCGTCGATATCCTCGGGCGCCAGCCACAGCGTGGACCAGCCGGAAGCCTCTTTCATCATGAAGGCGTAATACGGCTCCTGCGGGTTGACGGCGGAAATCCACCGACCGTCGGCGGGGCGTTGCCGATGAAGTCCTGCCGATCCAGCGACGCCGTACCCACCAGCGTGTTGACCCAATCCACCGGCGCTTTTTGCGCACCCAACGCCGCCGCACAGGCAAGCGCTATCACCGCAAACACCTTCATGGTTGCCTCTTTTCCGGACCCGAGCCGCGCCAGCATGCGATCGGTCCAGCAGCAGAGGCGAGATACTACCACACGGGAAACCAGGGAGTGACGCGGCGGCGGTTGCGATACCGCTATTGCAGCAGGACGTGCGTACCACCTGCAAGCGCTCAACCTACCCAGCTTTGCCAACGGGCACACAAGCCCACAGAGCCTCTTGAGAGAGAAGTCCAGAAGGTATGGTGATCGAAGCGATGAAGAAGACAGGCGGTCATAGAGCCAGAGATGCCCAGGGTTCGCGGCGCCATGCCAGGGCAATAATCTCCAGCAGGCCCGTCCCCAGGAGCAAAAATGCTGGAAGGCTCTGGCGCGTGTGGTGATGGAGACGGTGGCGGGTCCGTCAGCGTGACCGACCCGGCAAAATCCGTAGGTCCGTCAAGGTATACACCGAGGCAATTCGTGCATCCGGTGAATCCGATGAAGATATTGGGAAGTGCCTATATGCCGAATTGGCTGCCGTTGTCGCTCCAGGCGTAAGCCAGGGGGGTTGTTCAAGAGGCCGTGCAGGAAACCGGCCAGCGGCAGTGGGCTGCTTGGCATTCCGGTGGATTGACCCGGCGTGAAACTGCTTCAGAGCAGCAGAAACACCCCGCGGGCGGCGAGGCTGATGACCACGGCCAGGGCCAGCAGGGCGGTGGAGGCGGCCAGCGTGAGGCGCCAGCCGAGTTCGCGCATCATGGAGGCCAGCGTGGCCATGCACGGAAGGTAGAACGTTACGAAGAGAGTGAAGATCACGATTTGCGCCGTGGTCATGGCGCCCAGGACGTGGGTGGTGCCGAGCGCCTGCATGAGCATCAGCAGTGACAGTTCCTTGCGCAGAACACCGAAGATCAGGGTCAGTCCAACGGAGCGCGGCAACCCCAACAGCGCCGTGACAGGGGCCAACGCCGCGTTGATGCCGTGCTGCCAGCCGTAGAAATCCACCAAGCTCAGCACTACGCTGCCCACCACCAGAAGGGGAAACGCCATCAGGACGAACTCACGCAATCGCCACCAGGTTTTGAACGCCACCACCTTGAGGCCGGGGACGCGATAGGCGGGAACTTCCATCAGCATGCCGGGTGAAATTTCCGGCCACAGGCGCGCCAGCACGTGCCCGGAGAGCGCCACGACCACGATGTTCAGCACATAGATGGCCAGCGCCCAGTTGGCGCCCAGGTAAAATCCGACTAGGGCGAAGATCACCGTCATGCGCGCCGAGCAGGGCACCAGCACCGCCAGAAAGGCGGCGATAAAGCGGTCGCGCCGCGTGGTGAGGATGCGCGTGGCCATCACCGCCGGCACGCTGCATCCGTAGCCGACCAGGATGGGAAGGGTGGCCGTGCCGTGCAGTCCCAGCCGGTGCATGGCCGCGTCCATCAGGTAGCCAACGCGCGAGAGGTAGCCGATGTCTTCCAGAATTGCCAGCCCGATGAGGAAGGGCAGCAGGTAGGGAAGCACGATGGCCACCGCTCCTGCCGTGCCCAGCACCGCTCCCTTGGTGGCGGCAAACAGTGCGCCCTGCGGATTCATGTGCTGCGTCAGCAACGTCACCAGCGCGTCAAAGACGGTAAGGATGCGGTCCTCGCCCAGCTTGCCCACGTCGAAAATCAGCCGGAAGAATCCCAAAAACACCGCGGCCAGCACGGCGTATCCCCAGATGGGATGCATGGCCACGTGGTCCACCCGCTCGCGCCAGTCGGCCTTGGGGCGTGCCACCTTGGTCACACACTCGAAAAGCGTCAGGCAGGCGGCATGGCGTGCGGAAGAGATGGCTGCATCCGCCGGCAGTCCGGTGCACGTCGCGATTCCCGCCTGCGCCAGTTCTTCCCAGGCAGGCTCGGAGTTCTGGGCTTGCGCTTCCGAACTCGCAACGAAATTTCGTAACGCTGTCCGCAGGCGGCGAGGATCGCTTTGCACCAATTGCAGGGCCTGGAAACGCGCCGGGGGGAAGAGGACCATTTCCGAAGGTCCGTTCGCAACGGTTGCTTCCACCGGCGCCGTTTCGATATGCGCGGGCGCTTCCACGGCCAGGGCGTGTGCAGCGGCTTTTGCTCCGCCATCGGCGGCGGACGATGAAGATGAGATCATTGGCAGGTTTGTCCGCGGCAATATTCCGCCGGGAGCCGACCCGGTCGGCGTTATGCCAGCAGGCGAATTCAGCGCGGCTGCCGGGACGAGTTCGGGGTGATGATGCCCCCCATGGTTTCCCGTTCCGGAACACATCGACGAACAGCAGCCCGCCGCACAGTGCGATGCATGCGGCGAAGACGGCGGCCCGGCACCTTGGCCATCCGAGCCTTCTTTCTGCCCTAAGATAACGAGGGGACGTCGAATTAACTTCGGTTTCCTCTCGCCCGCCTCGGCAAGTTCCGCGGCCGACCCGGGTCTCAGCTCTTCCTGCCCAGGCTGGCCGGCCGCGGCGGCAATTTTGGCCGCCAGTCCTTCCACCATCTCTTCCGCTTCGCGAGCGTAAACGAACGCCGGCGCCCGGCGTCCGGACTCGACCACCTCGATGGCCTTGCTGAAGGTCTCCACGATGCCGCGTCCGCGCCCGCCGGTCGCCTCCACCACCGGAACGCCAAGCGCGAGCTCAAGGGCGGACGTGTCAATGGTCATGCCCTTGCGCGCCGCCTCGTCCATCATGTTGAGGCAAACCACCATGGGCGATTCCAGGTCCAGCAGTTCGAGCGTCAACTCCAGGCTGCGGGCCAACTGTGAGGCGTCCACGACATTAATAATGATGTCCCAATCGCCTGCTAGCAGGTAGTTGCGGCTGACCTCTTCCACGGCGGAGGTCGGCATAAGCGAGTAAAGGCCAGGCAAATCAATAACTTCCATGACGGTGCCGGCCACCCGTGCCTGCCCTCGGGTGTACTCCACGGTGGTGCCGGCAAAGTTGGAGGTCAGCGACCGGTAGCCTGCTACCGCATTGAAAACAGTACTTTTACCTGAATTTGGTTGGCCAACCAGGGCGACTTTCACAGCAGCACTTCAACGCGGATCTTCTCCGCCAGTTGCTTGCCGACCGCAACTTGGGTGCCGTGATTATCGATCACCAGGGGGCCGCCAAAGGGAGCATGACGCAAAACGTGGAGGCGGTCGCCCGGCTGGATGCCAAGCTGGTTGAAGGAGCGCCGAACCTCCCATCCTCCCGTGATGGATAGGATTCTGATATCGGCGTCGTCATAAGCCTCGTAAAGATTAAGCGGTGGGTCAAAGTTCACGGTGTCGCGCATATGCCTGGCATTAACGCAAGAGGGGTTCCAGAGCGGGACAGATCGTGTTAAAAAGTTACAAATAGGCGAAGTGGCTAAATGCAAATAGTTTGCAACTACCGGAACTTGGGCGCGACTTTCTTTCGGATGTTTTGTCGTCCCTTGGTGAGGGTTATTTCGCACCGTTCGGCGTCTCCCGCCACCGTGCCGCATCAATTGCTGCGCCGCCCCACACGGACTTGCCCTTTGCGCAAAGTGACCGACTTCTGCCACCGCGCTGGCGGCGTCCGTTCGCTCCCTACTCCCTGTTCCCCAACCTCTCAAGACGGGCCTCCATTTGACGCAGCCACGCCTCGTCGTGAACTCCGGGGAGGTTAGCGCGGACATTCTCGACTCCCCCGCGCCGCGCTGTCTCTGCCAAGCTGGATGCGACGCTCAAGTCGGAGGCGGCCTGTGGAATCGTGACGTTCGTCAGGCCCACGATTTCACGCGCCACGTCCGCGGCCAACTCGGCGGTTTCCATCGGCACCAGAGAAGCCTGCTTGCTGGCAGCTTCGATCTCCGTGCTGCGGGCGGCCTGCTCCTCTTCCGTTGACTTCGGCAGCTTGAACGCGCGCATCAGGGCTTCGTAACTCTGCGGGTCCAGATCGACCAGTTCCAGCATCCGCGCGCGGACCCTGCCGAGGCGCGCACTGGCTGCTGCCAATTCGGCATGATGGGCGCTCAGCGATTTCCGTTTCAGGGATACGCCGCAAACCATCTCGCCCAACGCCGCCGCCAGCGCCCCTGCCAACGCCGCCGCGCTGCCACCGCCCGGCGCGGGCGTGGCCGCAGCTACCGCGTTCACGAACGGCTCGACCATTGCCCCGTAGGGCCGAACAGCGTTCGGCCCCGGGCCGGCGCTGCCGGCCCCTACAACCTGCTCCAGCCGATTCTCCACGATCATCTCCGGGCGGAAATTCTCAACGCGCAGGAGTTGCACGGCGGCCTGCTCGAGCGCCAGGCGGGGAACCAGTCCCACAATCTCGCTGCCCACTACTTGAATTCCCAGTGCCGCGGCTTCCCGCTCGACCGCTTGAAACACCGTGGCCATGGAAGTGGTTTCAAAATCGGTTAAGTTCATGGACACCTGCGCCAGGTTGCGGGCCTTCAATTCCACTCCCATGGCCTTTACGCACGGGAAGCCGCCGCTGGAGGCGCGAATCTTTTTGGCAATGGCCTTGGCCGCGGCCACGTCCGGCGTCTTCAGATTGATGTTGTAGGCGATCAGGAATTTGCGCGCGCCCACCACCGTGGCGCCCGCCGTGGGATGCAATGCCGCCTGGCCGAAGTCGGGCAGGCGCGCGGGGTTTGTGCCGATCTCTTCGCGCACGCCCTCAAACTGGCCGCGCCGAATGTTTTCAAGGTTGGCACGCTCCGGGTTGGCGCGCGGCGGCTTCGTAAAGATAGGTGGGAATCCGTAAAGCGCCGCCAGGCTTCTTCCGCCACCGATTCGGCGATGCGCACACAATCTTCCAGCGTGACGCCGGCGATGGGCACGAAGGGTACGACATCAGTGGCTCCCAGTCGCGGGTGCGCACCCTGATGGTGGTTCAGGTCGATCAGTTCCGCCGCCTCGGCGATGCCGCGCAGCGCCGCTTTGCCCACGCTCTCTCGCGTGCCGACAAATGTGATCACCGAACGGTTGTGGTCGGCATCCATCTCGCGGTCGAGCAGGTAAACGTCCGGCCCGGCCAGAATGGCGCGCACAATCGCCTCCACCACGGCGGGATCGCGGCCTTCACTGAAATTGGGAACGCATTCGATGAGGGTTTGCATGGAGTGACTGTAGCACAAGAATACGCTGCCGGCTGACACGTGCCGCCCGCAAGAGCGGCGGGCTTGCGGACCTGGACTCCTAGCCTCCGACCGGTTGAATTTTGGCCCCGCCCATCGCGCCGCTCCCGAAGTCGCCGGCAACTTCGGTGGGGTCAAAAATCGCTAAGTGTATTTGTTTTGCATAAATATCGCGGGTTAGAAATCATAAGTTGCTTGTTATCATACACATCGCAGGATTAGCCGCGCAGCGCTTGCCGGTTTCCTTTGTTTTCATCAACATCACAGGTTTAGCCTGCAAAATTTGATTCCCCCTTTTTTTCAAGCCCTTGCCGTTTTGGAAAGTTAACAAGCTTTTATTCAACGACTTAGCGGGCATGGCATTTTGTCCATTTTACAGCTAAGTGCCCTTGTTTTCATACACATCGTGGGTTCCAAGGGAATCGGTTTCCGGGCCAGACCCTGCGCAGGGCTACTGCGCTTGTCCTGCACATTGCCGGTTGGTACGAAAAAAATCCCCGACACCGCATCGCCTTGCTCCGAGGTTTTCGGTTCCGGGCTTTCGGACCTTTTCTTCATCGGCCTGCACCCTCGCCCGCTACCTCCCCGCTAGCCTAAACATACCCGATCAAAAATGTCAAGTAAAATCATTAAGTAGTTGATAACGCTTTACATTCTGATGAATAGCTCACCAAAATCGATATGCAAAATGGTGATCTCCGCACTTTTTGTCCCTTGCCTGCTGACTCTCTGCCGCCGGCGGAGGGCAGGAAGTTGTGCTGTTGTAGCTCCTACTGATCATTACTTTATGAGGTGACAAACGAACCCTCTCACCCGTCGCTGCGAGCCACCCTCTCCCCCAAGGGGGCGAGGGGTCGGGGGCATAGGCGCTAGAATAAGTCATTCGATGCTCCTTGGCGAACGGGTTGTGCGGTGAGGAGGCGGTTCATCAGTTGAGCAAGCGGCGGTTGAAACTTCTGGGCGCGGTAGACGCGCTGGCGCGGGGCCTCCGTAAGAGCCTGTCGCGCCTTGGGCCAGAGCCGCTGCTTGGCGGCTAATGCCAAGCTGCCGTAAATCGCCAAGGTCAAGTCCAAGCGGCGCAGATGCACGAGGCGCCACAAACTAAGCCGCACGGTGACGGCAGCGGGGAACTCCCCAGGGGGAAAAAGCGATCGCCTCCTCATGCAAACACTGAATCAGCGCCACCTCAATCAGTTTGGCCAAACAGTAGGTGCGCACCAAATGCGGGTCGAAAGCCCGCAAGTGATCAAAATGCAAGAGCCCTTTGCAGCGCTTAAAAAACAGCTCGATTTGCCAGCGCACACGGTAGAGTTCCAGCACCACGTCGGCGCTGGCGAGGCTTTCCGGCAAGGTGGTGAGCACACAGAAGTAGCCGGCCAAGCGCAGCGCGGTGACCGAAGGGGTGCGGCCCTTCTTGGCGGCATTGCGGCGCAGGCGCTGACGGTTGCGGTTGGCCGCTTCGGTGGGCAGCGGACGAATCAACAACCGGGCGGGCACCGGGGTCTTGCCTTCCAGGGGGACATATACTGTTGTCCCTGCATCGCCAATTTCCGCCCTTTTCAGCGTCTGGTCCATGTCCACCGCTTGTCCCTGCGCATCGTGCAGGCGGATATTCTGCCAGTGCATGCGCAGCAGCACATGCGCTCCCGCGTCGGTCACCGCGTGGATGCCGCGGGCATGCGCCAGTCCGCGGTCGCCACAGACAATGTCGCCGGACTGCGGCCGGTCTCGATCCAAGCGCTCGCCCCCTTGCTGGTCGGTAATTTCCACCCGGCGCAGACAACACTGGGCGGGATCATAGACGGCATGCAAACGCCAATCGGTTCCTTCGCTGCCCGGAATACTCAACACCGTCGCATCATTGATTCGAAACACCGGCCCCGGAGCGGCTTCGGCGCGCAGTCGCTGCGTCAGCAAATGCGCCAAGACCCTCTCCAAAAGCGGCGGAGCCTGGCGCAAACGATGCAGGACGGAAGTGTCCTTCAGTTCCAGAGCGGTCTGCGTGGACCAAGCCGCGGTGCTGCGCAAAGAGAGATCTTCCATGGCATATGCTAGAATAAGTCTCAACAATTCTTCACCGTTCTTGACATTGCGCCAGCGCTTGACGGTCCCCGTCGCTTTGGCCAACTCACTCAAATCTTCCGGCAAATACTGGCACAGATATTTCCAGTCCTCGTCGATTAGGCGCTTGTCCATGCCGGAAGCATACATCAGTTGCAGCGAAAGTCAATTCCTTATTCTAGCGCCTATGCCCCCTGGCCCCTCTCCCCTTGGGGGCATAGGCGCTAGAATAAGTCATTCGATGCTCCTTGGCGAACGGGTTGTGCGGTGCGGAGGCGGTTCATAAGTTCAGCGAGCGGCGGTTGAAACTGCTGGGCGCGGTAGACGCGCTGGCGCGGGGCCTCCGTGAGAGCCTGTCGCGCCTTGGGCCAGAGCCGCTGCTTGGCGGCTAATGCCAAGCTGCCGTAAATCGCCAAGGTCAAGTCCAAGCGGCGCAGATGCACGAGGCGCCACAAACTAAGCCGCACGGTGACGGCAGCGGGGAACTCCCCAGGGGGAAAAAGCGATCGCCTCCTCATGCAAACACTGAATCAGCGCCACCTCAATCAATTTGGCCAAACAGTAGGTGCGCACCAAATGCGGGTCGAAAGCCCGCAAGTGATCAAAATGCAAGAGCCCTTTGCAGCGCTTAAAAAACAGCTCGATTTGCCAGCGCACGCGGTAGAGTTCCAGCACCACGTCGGCGCTGGCGAGGCTTTCCGGCAAGGTGGTGAGCACACAGAAGTAGCCGGCCAAGCGGAGGGCGGTGACGGAAGGGGTGCGACCCTTCTTGGCGGCATTGCGGCGCAGGCGCTGACGGTTGCGGTTGGCCGCTTCGGTGGGCAGCGGACGAATCAACAACCGGGCGGGCACCGGGGTTTTGCCTTCAAGGGGGACATATACTGTTGTCCCTGCATCGCCAATTTCCGCCCTTTTCAGCGTCTGGTCCATGTCCACCGCTTGTCCCTGCGCATCGTGCAGGCGGATATTCTGCCAATGCATGCGCAGCAGCACATGCGCTCCCGCTGCGGTCACCGCGTGGATGCCGCGGGCATGCGCCAGTCCGCGGTCGCCACAGACAATGTCGCCGGGCTGCGGCCGGTCTCGATCCAAGCGCTCGCCCCCTTGGTGGTCGGTAATTTCCACCCGGCGCAGACAACACTGGGCGGGATCATAGACGGCATGCAAACGCCAATCGGTTCCTTCACTGCCCGGAATACTCAACACCGTCGCGTCATTGATCCGAAACATCGGCCCCGGAGCGGCTTCGGCGCGCAGTCGCTGCGTCAGCAAATGCGCCAAGACCCTCTCCAAAAGCGGCGGAGCCTGGCGCAAACGATGCAGGACGGAAGTGTCCTTCAGTTCCAGAGCGGTCTGCGTGGACCAAGCCGCGGTGCTGCGCAAAGAGAGATCTTCCATGGCATATGCTAGAATAAGTCTCAACAATTCTTCACCGTTCTTGACATTGCGCCAGCGTTTGACGGTCCCCGTCGCTTTGGCCAACTCACTCAAATCTTCCGGCAAATACTGGCACAAATATTTCCAGTCCTCGTCGATTAAGCGCTTGTCCATGCCGGAAGCATACATCAGTTGCAGCGAAAGTCAATTCCTTATTCTAGCGCCTATGCCCCCTGGCCCCTCTCCCCTTGGGGGGGAGGGTGGCGGCCTTGTGCCGCCGGGTGAGGGGGTTTTCCCGATGGTCAACTCTATCGCGGGGCAGGCCGCTAGTAAGTATCCGACTCCTTCACCGCTCCGGGGCTTACTTCTTTGCTTGTTTGATAAGAGGTATTAACCATATGCAGTTCGTTGCTGTGCAGGAAAATACCGTGGCTCTTTGCACCTTTAACCTGGAGAAAAACTTTCGTCCCCGGCTGGGTCGTCGAATTCACAATGGCGGCGTCTTCCACTTGATCCAGTACCACCGCGGCGTTGTCGGATGCCGGTTTGGCGGGCGCGCCGGAGAAACCTTCCAACTTAAGTCCGGTGATATCCTGGAAGTACATCGGGCTTTGCCACTTTGGCGATTCGGGCTGCTCCCATTGCACCTGTACGTCTTTTACCCGCAGATTCCTGGCATAGTGGAAATACATCGCATGAACAGAGCGGTCGTAGGCAGCTTTGGGATCGGTGTTCTGGAAGAGCTTGATGTTCTCCAGGCTTACATCGTCCAGCCAACTATCCGGGTGTCCGAGAATCAGGCAGGAGCCTTGTCCGTGCGCGATAATGTTGCGCAGAATGATGTGCCGGATCGCGCCGGCGGGAGGCTCATCGGGCTTCAGTGGCAAGCCCAGGCTCTCGCTTCGCCGTTGGACCGTGAAGTAGATTGGGTCGCCATTGCCCCACCAGAACCAGTCAAACCGGTTGGTGTTGATCACCAGGTTGGAGATGACCACATTTTCCACAACTCCACCGTCGTAAACCATGAACGCGATGCCGCGATTGGAATGAGCGATAACACAATTGCTGATGGTCACGTTTCGCACGGCCACGTAGTTGCCATCGCAGAACTTGATGGCGGCGGATGAAGACGACAGGCGGCAATTGGTGACGGTAATGTTTTCGCAAGCCCGCGCCGGCCCGCCCGCCTCAGGGGTAGAGTAGAACACGATGGCGTCGTCACCGGTTTCAATCGTGCTGTTGGCGATGATTACATCCCGGCAACTGTTCGGATCGATGCCGTCCGCCCACACTCCCAGTTTTTGGTCCGTGTGAATATAAATTCCGTCGATACGGAGCCGGTCGCAGTCATAAGGGTAGAAAGTCCAACTGGGCGAGTTGATAATGGAAATCCCCGCGACGCGGATGTCTTTACAGCGGATGAGCTTGATCATGTGCGGATAGATCTTGCGATGGTCCATCTCCTTGGGGAACGAACGCATCAGTGGAACGCCCGCCGCTTCGGCCGCTTTCTGATTATCACGGATGTATCCGTCATCGATGATGTTCATCCGCCAATCATATTCGGATTGCCCATTGATCACGCCGCGGCCCTCGATGCCGATATTCTCCAGGTCCTCACCCAAGAGCAGGGCGTCGGTGGTGAAATCGGACTCCGACTTGGAACCGTAGAGGGTCGCGCCTGCTTCCAGGTAGAGTTTCACGTGGCTGCGCAGGTGGAGTGTGCCGGAGGTATAGTTGCCGGCGGGAAAATAAACTTCGCCACCTCCGGATTGGGCACACGCATCAATAGCTCGTTGGAGGGCTTGCGTCGCAAGGTCTTCCTTCCTGCCTGTCGCCCCGTAATCCTTGACGTTGAAGACGACTTTACCGGATTGGGCGCGCAGATTTAGGGTCGGGGTCAGTAGCGCTAAAGCTGTGCACGCTATGAGTACTCGAAACAAAATTAGCCTTCGCATCGTCACCCCTCTGGTGGAAGCGTTTTGCCGCACACGATGATGTCAGTTAACCAGACCGCCCTGCCAAGCCCATTTCGGAAGACTTACCGAGAAGACGTGTGCGTTTATAATGTTTGAGCTTGGACCTGTCAACGCTTTTTTGTGAACGGCTTCAATCACGAACTGGATAAGATCATGGCCACCTGGCCGGCCACCTTGGTTAATCCGCTTATCCCCCACAATGGCCGAATTCGCGCGACGGAAATCCCCGGTTTAGGCATGGAGGTCAAGCCGGAGGTTTGGACCCACCCGGCGGCCATCACCCGCTCCACCTCCACCTAGCTAGAAACCTTAGGTAACTCCCTCGGGGTTAATTGCTATAAATCAACCCAGTTTGCAAAAAACGACAAAAAGTTCTTGACTGACTAATTGGTTCATGTTAGTGTGCCGCCATCGATTAAGGGGCTTGGTAGTCTTTTCCTAATTAATTCAGTTTGTGAGTAATGCTCGGCAAGGGCTCGGCGAAGGCTCTTTTCCCTACTGAAAAAATGCCCGATTTCGGGTTTCAGCGTCTGGCGTTAAGGTTGTTGGGTCACATACCAAAGGGGGGCAAGTATGTCGAGCTTCAACCGGCGCAGTTTTGCGCTTGTGATTGTGGCGCTGTTCGCTTTGGTGTGTCCGCTATGGGCACAAAGTGATCGGGGAACGATCACTGGAACCGTGACTGACCAGTCGGGCGCGGTAATTGCGGGTGTATCCGTGACCGCGACCAACTCCGCCACTGGCGTCGCCAACAAAACCACTGCTGGCCCGGGGGGTGTATACACGATCCCTCTTGTGCGGATCGGCACCTATGAGGTCGTTGCTGAGTACCAGGGCTTCAAGAAATTCATCCAGAGCGGCTTGGTTGTCGACGTCGGACAGACCGTCGCCTTGGACATCCACATGCAGCTCGGATCCGTTACCGAGACTGTGCAAGTAACCTCCCAACCCCTGCTTGACAAGGACAGTTCCACCAAAGACACCGTCGTGACCTCTCGCGATGTCGAGGGATTGCCCATTGTCTCCCAGTCGGAAATTCGCAACCCTGGGTTTTACATCAACCTCGCTCCCGGCGTCGTCAGCCGCGGCACCGTGACGTCCACCGCCAGCGGTTCCGGCCGGCAGTTGGACTCCACCGTCAATGGCAGTCCCAGTGGCGCCGTTGAGTTCTTCCTGGACGGAATGCAGATTGGCCAGGGCGGCATGATGACGGGCCAATTTGGCGATCTTCCGTTCCCTCCCGATTCGGTGGGCGAGTTTAGAGTGATGACGCTGCTGCCGGAGGCAGAACTTGGTCAGACGGCTCTCGGCGTTGTCAGTTTTGCCATGAAGTCCGGGACGAACAAGATTCACGGCGAAGGCTATGAGTACGTCCGCAATAACGCTTTGGATGCGTGCGGCTTCTTTGCCTGCGAGAATGGCGGCACCACCCCCGTCAACAAACAGAACGAGTTTGGCGCCAACATCGGGGGGCCGGTGGTCCTACCCCACATCTATGATGGCCGCGACAAAACGTTCTTCTTCGGTTGGTATCACGGCTTCCGGCTGCGGAATGAGCCCAGCAACTCGTTGGACACGGTTCCGACCGTGGCCATGCAGCACGGCAATTTCAGCAATCTGGGTTCGACGGCAATCTCCGACTGCGGAAGCGGTTCTGCCGCATGCTTGGACGCCATCGGCCGCGTGATGTATTCGAACGAGGCTTACGACCCGGCCACCACTCGGACGGTGCTCGCCGGCGCCGCCGACCCGGAAACCGGTCGCATCAATACCAGTGGGGCTACCGCGATTCTGCGCGATGGTTTTGGTTACAACACCATGACCGGCGCCATCATCATCCCTGGTACTCAGCAACATCATTCCGTCCAACCGCATCGATCAGTTGTCGGCCAAGCTCTTCACCTACTTTCCCCAAAGTGGCATGCTGGCAGGCAACGAGTTTGGCTACGTTGACAACTGGCTGGCCTCCTACCGTTCCTTGACGAACACCACGGAATGGGGCGCCAAGATGGACCACAACATTTCCACCCGCGACCGCATCTCGGGTGAATTCGCCTGGTCCAACGAGTACAACCCCACCGGCTCGAAGTGGCCGGGCGCGATCACCAACGGCGGCACCGGTTACTCCCAGCAGGACATTGCGCGCTTCAGCGATGACTTTACCATCACTCCCACGATGGTGAATCACGTGGGCGTAGGATTTAACCGCCTGGGAACCATGGGCTACCCCGGCGCGGGAACCGGATGGCCGGCGAAGCTCGGATACAGCGGCGTGCCGCAAACCGGTCCCGGGTCGGTCTTCCCCGAGCTCAGCATCGGCGACCTGGGTAATCTGTACGCTACCCAGGGGCAAGACTACGGCGGGACCAATGTTTTCAATGTGAATGAGACCCTGAGCTGGATTAAGGGCAAGCACTCGCTGAAGTTCGGCGGGAGCTACACAAAGTTCCAGGTGAACGCCTGGTCGGCGAGCTACCAATCCAGTTTTATGACGTTTGACGAGGGAACCACTTCTCTACCGGGTCCCTCTTCCTGGTATAACGATTCCTGCCCGCCCGGCGGCCAGTGCACCGGCATGGGGGCGGCTGGTTTCCTTTTGGGCGACGTAAGCACGGCGACGGCAGGCATTACCGGTGTCACCGCCGCCGACCGCTACGGCTACTACGGCTTTTTCGCCCAGGACGATTACAAGTTCAGCCGAAAAC
The DNA here is from genome assembly GCA_963719115.1 of uncultured Acidobacteriota bacterium. Classification (GTDB taxonomy): domain Bacteria; phylum Acidobacteriota; class Terriglobia; order UBA7540; family UBA7540; genus Bog-366. The sequence goes on from CAVRBF010000042.1 coordinate 45,403, forward strand.
TGACTGTCAATATCGGCCTGCGCTACGACATATTCCGGCCGGATGTGGACGCTCACAACGCTTTGTCGTGGGTAAGCCCGTTCGCCACCAACACCCAGTACAACATCAAGGGGGCGATGGTATTTGCGAGCAACAGCCAGCGTTCGCCGGTTAATGCGTCATTGGGCGATCTGGGCCCGCGCTTCGGCCTCGCCTATGCGCTCAATGACAAGACCGTGATCCGCAGCGGCTATGGGATCCTCTACACCGCCGGCGGTATTGAGCGCGCCCTTTCCGGCACGTCGGGAGCGGGCCGCCTCGGCTACAACGCCTCCAACGCCTTGCCGGAGAACGTGGTGAACGGATATGCCGGACTGACCCCGGTTTACCAGGTCAGCAGCGGCTTTCCCTCTTCCAAGTTCCCCCTGCCGCCGTTCGTCAACCAGTCCTACGAAGTGGGGCAGGGTCCGTTCTTCGAAGGATTCCCGGGTGACAATAAGGTGCCCTCCATCCAGAATTGGACCTTCGACGTGCAGCGGCAGATTCCCGGCAACATTCTTGTTGACGTCGCCTATGTCGGCACCAAGGGAACGCACTTGCCGAGCCGGCTACAGAATTCCAACGTGATGCCGACCCAGTACGCCGACAGTTTCCTCTACGAAAAGAGTGCTTCCCCGTACACGCCTGGCAATTACCTGTACAGCCAGATCGGCGATCCCGCCGTGCAGGCGCTTCCCATCGTGCAGGCCATGCCGATTGATACGACCACCATGAACCACAGCCCCTTCAAGGGTTTTGAGAGCGTGTGGGGCAGCAGTGCGACGCTGGGCCAGGCTTTGCGGCCGTTCCCGCAATACACCACGGACACCACCGAGGGTCTCTCCCAAATGCGCGATTTTGGCGAAGGCGTGGGCAACTCGAGCTACAACGCCCTCCAGGTTCAGGTGCGGAAGCAGTTTTCCGAGAACCTGAGCTTCCTCGCATCCTATACGTGGGAGAAGACCATGACGGATGCCGGGAGCTTGTTTAATGAGTTCTCCGGCTTCACGCAAGACTTTTACAACACTAAGGCGGAGAGATCGCTGGCTCTTAACGATTATCCGCAAACTCTCACCTTGGCGTACGAGTATCAACTGCCCTTCGGCCCCGGCAAGAAATTCGCCAATCAAGGCGGCCTGGCCGGCAGGGTAATCGGAGGCTGGGAGGTTGCGGGGTTCCAGACCTATCAGAGCGGACCGCCCAGTATTATCGCCAGCGGCAGCAACCCGTTGTCGCCCTACTCCGGTCCCAACAGTTTCCTGACGCGCCCCAACGTCGTTCCCGGCGTTGCCAAGCGGTCGCCGGCGTACCTGTCAGGCAAGTGGGACCCGAACGGGACCTATAACAAAGCCGCTGGTATTGACTACGGGGCCGTGAACAATGTGGCGGCTTGGACCAATCCTTCGTCCAACACCCTTAACCCCTGGACCCTCGGCAACGCGCCGGCAACCGATGGCAGCGTGCGCGGCTTCGGCTGGCTCGACGAGGACATCTCCATCATCAAGAAAACCCAGATTAAGGAACGGCTGAACGTTGAATTCCGCGCCGAGTTCCTGAATATCTTCAACCGCACGGTTTTCGGCTTCGACCAGGGCGGCGACCAGTACGGTTCGATTCTCCAAGGCAATCAGGTTTCCGCCGGCCTTGGCGGTTTTGGCCACATCACGACCCAGGAGAATTTCCCCCGAGAAATTCAGTTTGGGCTGAAGATCACCTACTAACAGCATTGGACCGAGGAGTGCGCATGGCGCGCTCCTCGGCAGTTCTTCACGGGCGACAGAAGAGCGCAGAAATTCCGAGCTCTTCTGTCGCCCTTCGTGTTTTGCGTCGAATAATTCGCCCCCTTTAAAGCAACTCTGCCCCGCCGGGCGTATTAAATTCTCTTCATGAACTCTTGACCGCGCGCCGATGACATACGTGAACGCCGAAAGGTTCCGAAACTAGCAGACGCCGAGTTGAAATTGTGGTCTTCAAGGGCACTCAGCAATGTGCTACAGTCTTGCTGCTACTCACATGCCAGCGCTAACCTTACCTGATTTTGTCAATAAGTGGCGAAGCTCGGACCTGACGGAGCGGGCGGGCGCACAAATGCAATTTCTCGAGCTTTGCGATGTGCTGGGGAAGGTGCACCCAGCGCCAAAGGATTTGTCGTGCGCGCCCGCCACAATTGAGAATAGTTGCTGCAACCGATATGAAAGGGGGCGAAGCTGTTTCGAACGAACTTGAATGGCCACCACCGAGCACACAATAAACGACGCAATTGCGACCCTCTTAAGGAAGACAAGGCGGGCTTGGAGGGCTATCAACGTAGTCAGTTCCGAGAATACGGGAATGCTGGTGGGAAGCAACAAGCGCCCCGACATCATGGTCATGGAGCCGGGCGTTTCCCCCGTCGTTATCGAAACCGAGGTCGTACCTGCCACGACTGTCGAGTCCGAGGCAATCTCCCGCCTCGGAGAGCTCGCACGTATAAATGGCCGACCTATTCTGTCATCGATTGCAGTCCGGCTTCCTGAACGCTTGAAGAAGCTTTCAGGAACTTCACTGCAACAGGAACTGGGTGCTGCGGGCGACTTTGATATGGCCCTGTACACTGGTGACAAGCCCGAGAATCATTCCCGATGGCCGCAGTCGGGCTGGCTTAACGGTGACATCAATGATCTTTCAACGCTCACGCAGTCGGCCACAATCCCGCCTGACCTCATCGAAAGAGCGGCAGACCAATTAGTCGAAGGCGTAAGCGAAGCAGCCGGACTGCTTGGGGAGATCACGCATGCCCATCCGGGCGCGATGCACGAGATTTGCAAGGTGTTGTGCCAACATGAAGATGAACAAACACGACGCATGGCGGCGACGATTCTGACCAATGCCTTTGTATTCCACCAGAGCCTGGCGAGAGGGCCAGGACAACTGTCCCGGGTGCTTTCAGTTGAAGAATTACGCGCATCGGGGACACTTACAAGGTTAGCCGTTCTGAATGAATGGCGCCAAATCCTCAAAGTGAATTATTGGCCGATCTTCGACATCGCCCGGCGTATTCTCGTACTGGTCCCCGCTACCGATACCAAAGCGCTCATTGAGCGATTGACGATAACGGCAGACAAGCTCATTGCGAATCATCTCACGCGCTCGCACGACCTGACAGGGGCCGTATTCCAAAAGCTCATTTCTGACCGGAAATTTCTTGCAGCCTACTACACCACTCCCGCATCGGCGGCGTTGCTCGTGGGTTTAGCGATCACGCCCGAACGACCGCCAGCGGGTGGCACATGGGGAAGTGAAGAAGACGTGAAAACTCTTCGGATTGCTGACTTCGCATGCGGCACAGGAACACTTCTGTCCACCGCTTACCAGCGTGTCGGTCAGTTGCATGAACTGGCCGGCGGCGATTCAGAGGCCCTTCACCCGGATATGATGGCCCACAGCCTCATCGGCTGCGACGTGCTGCCAGCCGCAGCGCACCTCACCGCCTCCATGATCTCAGGGGCACATCCCACCGTGAAGTATACGCAGAGTTCCATAATGACCGTGACATATGGCAAACAGCCGGACGGTGGCGTTGCCCTTGGTTCCCTGGACCTCTTAGACCCCCAACGCAAATTCGGAATTCTCGACATTACGGCGAGGGCTGTTGGAGGAATGGGCGAGAGCGAACGCGAAACCTGGTCCGCACTTCCTCATGCCTCGTTTGATTTGGTCGTCATGAACCCGCCTTTCACTCGTGCTACCGTCCACGAGGCGGAGAGGCTCAATGTTCCTAATCCTATGTTCGCTGCTTTTGCCTCGACTGCGGAGGAGCAGCGACTGATGGGCGACGCGACAATACGCTTGACGGCGGGGACAAGCGCTCACGGCAATGCGGGAGAGGCGTCGATCTTTCTGGTTCTCGCCGATCGTAAGCTAAAAGTTGGCGGTATGCTGGCGTTGGTTATGCCTCTCAGTCTAATGTCAGGCGACTCTTGGGAGGATTCGCGCGCGCTCTTGGCTAAGAACTACACCGATCTCGTGCTAGTTTCGATTGCCGGGGCGCGCGACGGGGATATGTCGTTCTCAGCGGACACGGGGATGGGTGAATGCCTCCTCCTTGGTCGCAAATCCAAAACGAAAAGCAAACGCGCCACCTTCGTTGTTCTTAAGGAGCGGCCAGCCTACCCAATACTAGGGGTGAGCGCGGCAGAACAAATCCATCGTTTGATTGCAGGGGGAAATCTCCACCGCCTTGAGGATGGGCCGGTGGGCGGCACTCTCCTTCACTTTGGCGGCGATGTGATCGGCCAAGCGATCGACGCCCCTTTGCCGCCTTCAGGTGGGTGGAACCTGGCGCGCATTGCCGATCTTTCCTTGGCGCAAACGGCCTATCAACTCGCCAACGAGAAGCGCGTCTGGTTGCCGACCATGCGCAAATCAGACGCCATCAGTGTTGGAATTACAACGGTTGAGGAAATTGGAGAGATTGGGCCACTTGATAGGGACATTAATGGAAGAACGCCCCAGGGCGGCATAAGAGGGCCTTTCGACACCGCACCAGTAGAACCAGGTAGCGCGCCAACTTATCCCGTACTTTGGGCACATAATGCCGACCGTGAACGAACCATGGCATTCGACGCAGATTGCCAAGGGAGCCCACGGCACGGCGGGACTGCGGCCGAGCGAGCCGCGCTTGCACTTAAAGTGGCAAGCGTTTGGGATACAGCCTCAAACTGTCATTTCAATCGCGATTTCCGATTCAATAGTCAGTCAACTGGGATGCAGTTCACGCCCCGTAAAGCCATCGGCGGTCGGGCGTGGCCATCAATTAAACTTGCGTCAGTTGAACAGGAAAAGGCGCTGGTTCTGTGGGCGAACACCTCATTGGGCATGCTATTGCGCTGGTGGCATTCTAATAAGAATCAGGCTGGAAGGGGTAACATCGGTAAATCGATGCTGCAAATTTTACCCGTCCTGGACGTAACCGCTCTCACCGCGAAACAGCTTAAGGCAGCCGTGAAGGTTTTCGACGCCATGAGCGGACTCCACTTGCTACCCCTACACAGAATCGACCGGGACGCGGTTCGGAAGAAGTTGGATGCGCGGTTCGGTTTAGAGGTGCTCGGGCTACCCCTGTCCGTCGTAGAACCTGGAGGGCCGCTTGAACTGCTACGCATGAAGTTGGCTCAAGAACCATCTATTCAAGGTGGTGTAGCGGCATCGCCAGAGGAAGAAGACGAATAGTCGCTGCTTCAACGCCGAGCTTTGATTCAACACGACCTGGTACCGCAGCGGTCGGGCTTGGGGCAGCGATGAGGTGCGCGTATTTTGCGCTCCTCATCGGCTCTACCATTCCGCATTCCCTCGTTTCGCATCGCGTCAAATCGGCGTGCGAAGGAATGCAAGCGACGCAGGCGGAGCCAAGCAGCGGTTACGCCCGCGCCACCGCACGGCGATAGGGCAATCAACGCGCGAACATTTCTCCCGCGCAGCGGAAGCCAAGGTTGTCGTCCGAGTAGGCCGGGAAAACCCCCGATCGGGCCGAAACGCGGACGAGCCAGGGAAAGTCGTTCCACGAACCGCCGCGTATGACGCGCAATTGCGCATGCGGCGGCCCGGGGGGATCCTGCGCTGGGCTGCTCTGGTAATATCCCGGGTCATACCCGTCATTGACCCATTCCCAGACGTTTCCCAACACATCATACAGACCGAAGGCATTGGCTCGTTTCATGCCGACGTGGTGCGTATCATTGCCGTTGCCGTTCAGGGTGAACAAGACGCTGAGGCGGTTGTTATTTGCCAGCTTGCCGCTGTCCAGGTGTTGCATGCCGCTGTTATCGGCGAACCAGGCGATGGCATCCAGATCGCCATAGCGGGCCGGCGTGGTTCCGGCTCTTGCTGCGTACTCCCATTCGGCTTCCGTGGGCAGCCTGCCACCCGCCCAGCCGCAGTAGGCTTGGGCGTCATACCACGTCACATCGACCATCGGCATGCCGCCGTCGCCCCATCCAGGGTTGAGTTGCTTGCCGTTGGAACTTGGTTCATCGGGCATCTTCTTTCCGGCCGCCGTCACGAAGTGTTTGTATGCGGCTACCGTCACTTCCGTTTGTCCCATCCAGAAACCTTTGGTGACGGTCACGGCGTGGGCGGGCCTTTCCCCCGCGTCGCACTGGCTGTCGTCCGGAGAACAACCCATCGTGAACTTTCCCGGCGGAATCCGGACGTACTTCAGCCCGTCTTTAGGGTTTTCTTTCACCGCACCGCCCGCCAACTGGGATTGCTGCGCGCCTAACGCCTGGACTTGCGCGCGCGCGGCGCCGACCTCAGCTTGCCGCGCACCGCCGACTGGAGGAAGCGCCAGCGCGCCCAGAGTGATCGCCCCCAGCGCGCCGCATCGAACATAAGACTTCAAGTTTACAAACCGTCTGAGCATCCCACTCCCCATTCTCCTTAGTCGCGGTTACTTTCGCATGCGCGGAGTTTTCAGGAACGGATCGGGTTTCAGCCAGCTCCCCTCGCGTGCCAGGTAGAACTTATTGGCGGCCACTTTCGCGTAGCGATCCACCTGCCCGCTCGGCCAATCGATTTCGAGATCGGTTTCCCGGGCATCCGCCAGGCCGATGTGCACGCGCACGTCGTTGCCGGAAAGGAAGCTGCCGCTGCTGCGCACTTCGAAATATTGTTTCACGCCGCCGGAGTTGCTGATGATGCGCGCGCCGAAACCGGGGCGGTTGCTCTTCACGCCCTCCGTGCGGATGGTAACCCAGTTGCGCCCCGGCACTCCGTTGTTGTGCCAAAGCGTGGGGAGGTCATTTTTATTGATGACCAGGACGTCCATATTTCCATCATTGTCATAATCCGCGAAGGCGGTGCCGCGACCCACCTTGTTGGGGACGGCGTAGATGCCGGCGGCTTTGGACACGTTCGACAAATTTCCTGCCGTCGATGTTCTTCAGCACATAATTGGCTTCGGCGAAGGTGTCCTCCGGGTAGACCTTTTCCACCTGTTCCGAGGTATGGCCATTGGTGACCCAGAGGTCCAGCCAGGTATCGTTGTCAAAATCCAGCAGTCCCATTCCCCAGGTGCTGTAATTGTAGGCGAGGCCTCCCAATCCATACTCGGTGGTTTGATCGACAAAGAAGTGGTCACCCTGGTTGATGTAAAGCACTTTCGGTTGCTGGATGAAGGTGCCGATGACGATGTCCTGAAGCCCGTCATGGTTGACGTCGCCCACCCAGACGCCCATGGTGCCTTGGGTATTGCCGGAGCCGCTGAGGGCGGTTCCGGAAGCCAGGCTGTCATCGGTAAAGTGTCCTTTGCCGTCGTTGAGGTAGAGGAAATTCGATCCCGCATCATTGACCACATAGAGGTCCTGGCGGCCGGCGTTGTTGAAATCGGAGAAAACGGCGCCGAAGCCCTTGCCAGGATGCTCGCGAATAATTCCCGCGGACTGGCTGACGTCGGTGAAGGTGCCGTCGCCGTTGTTGCGATAGAGTTGATGCTGGCGAGCGGGATAGACGTCGGGCGGGCAGGCAATGGGGACGTCCTTCATCGTGCAGGGATGGACCCCGGTGGGAGGCGGCCACAGTTTGTAATCGAACTGCACAAAGGTGGTGACGTAGAGGTCCAAATAGCCATCGTTGTCGATGTCACCAAAGGCCGCGCCCATGCTCCACTTGGGAGGGTGGAGGGTGGGGCCGGCCACTCCCGCCTTGGCGGTCACGTCCGTAAAGGTGCCATCGCCGTTGTTGCGATAGAGGATGTTGGGGCCGTAGTTGGTGACGTACAAATCCAGGTAACCATCGTTGTCGATGTCCCCCACGGCGCAACCGGTGTGCCAGCCGGAAGCGCCCAGATGCGCCTTGGCCGTGACGTCGGTAAAAGTCCCGTCGCCATTGTTGTGAAAAAGGTAGTCGTGCGGGGGATGGCCCTCCTTCTCATCCTTGCGCGAAGAGCCGTTCACCAGATAGAGGTCCTGGTAGCCGTCGTTGTCGTAGTCAAAAAAGCAGGCGCCGCCCGCCTTGACGTCAATCAGGTACTGGCTGGGGGAATCGCCAATCGTTATCTTCCGCGCCAGTCCGGCTTTTTCGGTGACGTCGGCGAAAGTCGTGAAGTCGGGCGGGTTGGTGGCTGGCGTCGGACCCGCGCCCAAGGATAGGAAACAAAAGGCCGAGAGGATCAGCATCAACCCCACCAGAAGTTTAGACTGACCCTTGAGCATCTAATCCTTTCGGTCCACTACCGGGAGTTGACCCTGGAAATTCATTTCGCGGCCGGGGTTTCGGTCTTCTCCTCGTTCGGCTCGTCTGCCGCGCCGGCGCCCAATATTTCCGGAGGCTTCCCGCGCTCCTCCTCGTCCTTTTTCAACTTCTCGAACAAATCCATTTCGGTTTTCTGATCGGCCGTGCGTCCGAGTTCGCGATAGGCTTGAGACAACAGATAGTGCGCCGAGGCTTCCCTGGGGTCGAGTTCGGCGACGATTTTGAGCTGACTCACCGCCAGGTCGGGCTTGTGGGTTCGCAGATACAGCTTGGCCATGTCGCGATGCGCCTGGCCGAGGTCCGGCTTTTGCTCAAGCGCCTTCTGCAGGTAAATAAGAGCCTGGTCGAACTGCTGGCGGCTCAGGTAGATGTTTCCCAATTTCCAGGTCGCCAGGTAATTTTCCGGAGAAAGTTTCAGTTCTTCCTTGAATTCGTGCTCAGCCTTGTCGAGGTCGTTCTCCTTCCAATAAGCGTTCGCCAGCGCGTAGTGCACGCCGGGAATGTTGGGAGCCTTGGCCACAGCTTTCTGGTATTCCAGGATGGCGTGCGGCATGTCGCGGCGCGCCTCGAAGGAGTTTCCCATCACCTGGTGGTAGCGCGCGGAGTCCGAATCGAGAGCGGCCATTTTGCGGTAGGAGTTGGTCATCAGCCGCGTGTAAATCCTGCCGAGTTGATACTGCACTTCCGGATCGTCCGGGGAAAGCTCGGCCGCTTTCTCCAGAACCCGTGCGGCCTCCACGTCACGGCCCAATTCCGAGTAGCTGACGCTCAGGTTGAGGTAGGGACGGGTATCCTTGGGATTCAGGTCAATCGCCTTTTGCAGAGGCTGTAGCGACTTCTCGTATTGGTTGGTGCGCAGATACGCCATGCCCAGGAAGAGGTTGGCTCCCAAAGCATCGGGCTTGGCTGCCAACACCTGCTCGAATGCCGCAATGGCGTCGGCATTTTTCCCTTGAACGTAATAGACCAGCCCGAGATTGTTGTAGACCTCCGGGAGTTGCGGGTAGAGTTTCAGGATCTCGCGGTATTCCGCGATGGCCTGGTCATAGTCACCCTTCTTCTCCGCTGCTTGCGCGGCCTCGTAGTGCTTTTGGGCCAGGGCCTCTTTAGCGTCCTGAGCCGCAGGGGAGGCCGCCACAACAAAGAAAAAGACGAAAAAACCGAGAAAGATCCGTGGTTGGCGCATGGTTGGAGTCAAGGAATTATACACGGTAATGACCGGCGCTGTCCGCTATTCGGGCGGATTCAATGCCAGCATACCAGCCGCCCAAATAGCTTTTGCAAACACCCGGAAGGGAAGGTAAAATCAGCCCATGCACTACAGTTCGCTGACGCTGTTTGCGCCTTCCGATCGGCGAGGCTGGCCGCTGATTCTTGCCCTCCTCCTGTGCGGTGGCTGGCTCCACGCTCGGCCGCAGTCTCCCACACTGGACGACTACTTCAACCGGGCGCGGGCCATGGAGAAGGCGGAAGACTTCGCGGGCGCCGAGCACGTTTACCAGGAGGCGGCATCTCAATTCCCCAACCAACCCGAAATTCTCAAGCGGCTGGGGATAGTCTACCAGACTGAGTTAAAGCTTCAGGAATCCGATCGACACCTTCCAGAAGGTATTGCAGGGGGCGCCCCAGTACCCCGAAGTGAATTTTTATCTGGGGCTTTCCTACTTCGGCCTGAACGACACCGAAAAGGCGATTCAGGCGTTCGACAAGGAATTGGAAGCCGACCCCAAGTACCGCCGGGCGCGATTCTATGAGGCCCAGGCTTATCGATCCCTGGGCCGCAATGCCGACGCTATGCGGCAATACGAAATTCTGCTGGAACAGAATCCCCAGGACCAGCGTGTGCTTTTTGAGCTGATCCGGTTCCTGCGGGGCCGAACGATTGCCGCCATCAACCAGTTGGGGAACGTCGATCCCGATTCTGACTTCATGCTGGTCCTTAAAGCCGAAGGTTACGCCGAAGAGCAAAAGTATTCGGAAGCCATCGTCGATTACCAGGAAGCTCTCAAAAAGAGCCCTTCGTTTCCCGGAATTCATTTCGCTCTCGGCGAGATCTACTACAACAAGGCGGACTACAAAGATAGCGAGCAGGAACTGCGGTTGGCCCTCAAGGAAGATCCGAACCACCTCACGGCCAATTACTACCTGGCCGATATATTGCTGAAAAGCGACCGGATGCCGGAAGCCCTTCCGCATCTGACCCTGGTGGTTGCCAGCGACCCGAATTTCTTGAAAGCGAACCTGCTCCTGGCGAAATGCTACACGCAGCAAGGCAAGCTCGAGGAAGCGGCCAAATTGCTCGAAAAGGCCGCAACGCTGAATCCGAGCGACAAGAACGTTCATTACCAGCTTGCGCAGCTTTACCAGAAGTTGAAACAGCCGGACAAGGCCCGCGAGCAGTTGCAGGCCTTCGAAGCCATTTATGCTCAGGAAAGAGCGGATAAGGCGAAAAGAGATGAGGCGCTGCGGAAACGAGCAGAAGGCGCCAAGGAGTGAGGAAAGGGTGTGACTGCTGGCAAGGGCATAAATGGGAAACACCCGGAGAGAGTCAACGTGACGCGAGCGCGGGCACTCGCAGCCGCTTTGGGCGTGCTCACCTTGTTCGTTGCGCCGGCCTTCCCTCAGGACTCCGGTTCGCCACTCGCTCGCGCCGCCGAATTGGAAAAGAACGGAGACCATGCCGGAGCGGAAAAGGTCTACCGCCAGGTTCTCCTCTCCGCGCCGGACGACCCCGGCCTGCTGAAAGCGCTGGGTGTGGTTTGCCAGGAGCAGGGTAAACACCAAGAGGCCATCACGGTCTTCCAGCAGATCCTTAAACGCGCTCCGCTCTATCCCGGTGTTAATTCCCAGTTGGCGGTTTCCTATTACGCGCTAAACCTGTTTGACAAGACGGTGGAGGCGGCGCGAAGGGAACTGACGGGGAATCCCCGGGATCGGCAGGCGCGCTACTACCTGGCGTTGGCACTGACGGCCGAAGGGCGCCCGTTTGAGGCCATCCAGCAGCTTGAAAGCCTGAGGGATGACGACCCGTCGGATTTGGCCGTGCAATATCAGTTGGTAGTTGATTACAAGGCGGCGATGAATGCGGCTGCCGAGCGTCTGACGAAACTGGCCCCCGACTCGGAATTCACCCACGCCATGAAAGCCGAGGCGTTGTCGGACGCCGACCGGTTGGACGATGCCATTCTGGAATTCAAGGAAGTGCTGCGGAAGACCCCCGATTTCCCGGGAATCCACCTGGGCTTGGGACAGGTTTACTGGAAGAAGAAGGACAATGCCGATGCCATGGAACAGCTCACCCTGGCGCTGCAAGAGGAGCCCAACCAACCGCTAGCTAACTACTACATGGGCGACATGCTGGTGGACGCACAAAAATTCCGGGAGGCGATTCCTCATCTGAAGATTACTGTTGCCGTGTACCCCGAACTCGGCCGGGCGCGATTTCTCCTCGGCAAAGCGTATCGCGGCACGGGCGACAACCAGGCCGCACTACAGGAGTTTCAGGAAGCATTGAAACTGGATCCCGATTACAAGGAAGTACACTTCCAGCTATATCAGCTCTATGCCCGCCTGGGAGACCGGGAGAAGAGCCAGGAGCATCTGCGGATTTCCGAAAGACTCACCCGCGAAGGCCAGGAACAGGACAAAGCGCGATTGCAGGAGTCGCTCGGGAAGCAGAAAGAGGCAGGCGACAAGCCATGAGGGAATGCCGGTGACTTCCATCGAGCGCAGGCGGCGGTCTGTAGTTCTGTGCCCGGTCATGGCCGGGTGGCTCTTCATGGCGGCGGGCACGACCCTGGCCGCGGCGCCGTCCGACGTCGCCGCACTCCTGGAGCAGGCACGTACGTTTGAGAAGGCCCAGGATTATCGGGGCGCCGAGGAGGTTTATCGGCAGGCGCTGATAACGGCTCCCAATGATCCCGAAGTGCTCAAGCGGTTGGGTATTCTGTACCAGACGGAGCTTAAGTTTCCGGATTCGATCGAACTCTTTGAGCGTGCCCTCGCCGCCAAGGCTCAGTATCCGCAAGTCAGCTTCTTTGAGGGCGTGTCCTACATGGGCTTGAGTCAATTCGAGAAGGCCGTCACCTGCTTTCAGGCGGAACTGGCCACACCCAAACCGCACCCCCGGACGCACTACTACGACGCCATCGCCTTGCAGACCCTCGGCCGCAGCGACGAGGCCGCCGCGCAGTTCAACCAATCCCTGGCCCAGAATCCCAAGGACCTCGACGCGCTCTATGAATTGGCGCACTTGTATATGAGCGCCTCGATTGCCACGATCCAAAAGCTCACGGATCTCGATCCCGATTCCTTCCAAATCCATGCCCTGATGGGCGACGTGTACGCGAATGAAGGCCGCCACGAAGAGTCCCTGAAAGAATATCGCGCCGCCCTGGCGAAACGGCCTGACGCCCCCGGGCTTCACTATGACATTGGAACCGCGCTGCGCAATCTGAAGCAAATCGATGAGGCGGAGAAGGAATTCCAGGCGGCGCGCGCCGAGAACCCCCACGATTTTGGCGCGAACCAATACCTTGGTGAATTTGCCGTGGGCCGACACGACTACGCGGGCGCTGTTCAATATCTGCGGGTGGCGAGCGCGGCCCGGCCCCAGGCGGCGCGGCCGCATTTTCTGCTGGGCGAATGCTACACAAACCTTGGGGACCAGCAGAGCGCTAAAAACGAACTGGTCGCCGCCGCTCAAGCCGACCCTGGCGACGCTCAGACCCACTACTTGCTGTCCAAGGTTTACCGGCAACTCGGTGACAACCAGGCCAGCGCCCGGGAGATGAGCGAATTCCAAAGGCTCTCGTTGGCCGCCAAGGAGAAGACCCTGCAAAACGCACAGACCACGCCCCAGTGACCGGCGGCGGGCAGCGTGGCGGGAATCGCCCCACAGCACGATTATTCCTTAGAAAATGGTGAAATCATCATGCCGACAACAGCACGAAGAGGTTTCTTGAAAGGGCTGGCTGCCACGGTCCCGGCTTCAATGGCTCTCTCGGGTTATCGGGCCCTGGCGGCTTCGCAAACGAAGCAGGTAAGAATTACTGACGTGAAAGCGATGTTCGTCAGGGCCAACACCGATACCAACTATGTCAAGATCGAGACCGACGCGGGGATAACCGGGATTGGCGAAGCCTACTGGGGGCGCGGCGTCAAGGATGTGATTCTGGGCTACATGCGGCCGGTTCTGCTGGGCAAGGATCCTCTCAACATTGAGCCGCTCTGGACCGCCATGATGCGCACGACGGGCGGAGCGGGGGCGCAGGCCGGCGTGACGGTCACCGCGGCAAGCGGGGTCGAGATCGCTCTGTGGGACTTGGCGGGCAAGATCCTGGGGCTTCCCGTATGCACGCTGCTGGGCGGCCGGTATCGCGACGGCGTGCGCGCCTATTGGACCATCGGGCCGCGCGACATGCTCGATCCCGCTTCGTGCCGCGAGTTTGCCGCCATGCTCAAAAGCCACCCCTCCGGCATCACCGCGATCAAATCGGATGCCGATGCCTTTGTCAAGAAATACGACCCGCAGATGCGCGAACCCGGTCATGATCCGGTTACCGGTCATCTGACCTCCAAAGACATCGCCAGAATCGGCAAGGGTTTCGCCCAATTGCGCGAGGCGGTGGGAGACGACATTGATATCGCCGTGCATTGCCACTGGGAGTTCGATTGGATCGATGCGCTGGAATTGGCGCGGGCCGTGGCGCCGATCCGGCCCATGTGGCTCGAAGATCCCATGCCGCCTTACTATTCCGAGTCCTGGAGCAAGCTGACCGCGGAATCGCCGGTGCCCATCCTGACCGGAGAAAATCTCTATAAGCGTCAGGGGTTCATGCCGTTCCTTCTTAATCAGGGTGTCCACCTGGCACAGATCGACATACCGAAAGCCGGTGGGTTGCTGGAAGCGAAAAAGATTGCCGACCTCGCCGAGTTGTTCGATATCCCCATCTGCGCGCATGTCGCTTCCTCGCCGGTGGGCGCGATAGCGTCCGCGCACTGCGCCGCAGCCATACGGGATTTCCGCGCCCAGGAATTTTCCCCCGGCCGCGTGCCTCCCGAAGAGTGGGTGAAATTCATCCATTACGATGGCCCCGTGATCAAGGACGGCAAGTACCGAGTACTCGACAAGCCGGGTTTGGGATTGGAGATCAACGAAGAATACGTGCGGCAGCGCTTAATGCCGGGCGAAACGTGGTGGTAAGGGGCTGGGAATACCTTTCCCTGGAGTTCCTACATTTCTGACCAAATGCCTTCCCGGCTCAGCCGTACAACAGCCGGCCACCGGCGTGATGGGCCTTATCGCTCATGTGCATTACTCCCAGATTGCCGACCAACCGCCCCGAACCAACTGGCACATGCGCATACGTCGTCTGTGGTCAAAATGCTGGTACCGGGCGAACTTCGAGCAATATCAGAGAACCTGGCGCTCACCGATCGGCAGTTTTCCAGGCGGCCCAGCCGACTGCTGAGATACGTCCGTCGTTGCGCTCTTTAACGAAAGAGTCAATTCCTCGGATCAATCGCTCGCGCTCAGCTTAGGGCTGGTACTCCCAAAGATCGTTGAACTCGCCTCCGAAGAGCCGAAAGCTGCCGTCCGTTTGCGTCCACGCGGAAGCGCCGTAGCGTGCGGGAGGAAGATTGGCGGGAGACGGAACTCCGAGAACACCGTAAGAACCGGCATTACCCTTGAGTTCTGAGCCGCCGATCCAGGTCCACTGGCCTGCGGAGAATCGCCAGAGGTCGTTGAGCGACCCGGGACTGTCCAGCGCGTCGAGACCGTTGCCGCCAAAGAGCCACAAGTTGCCCGATGTGTCGGTCCAGCCTGCGGCCGAAAATCGCCCTCCGGGTGAGTTGGAAGCCGCCGGTACGCCGAGGATGCCGTAGACTCCCTTTTGGTTCGCGGCGTTCGAGCCGGCAACCCAGGTCCATTGGCCGTCTGAGTACTTCCACAAATCGTTGAAGACCTCCGTCGTGTTCCGCCGAGGAGCCAGAGGTTGCCCTGCGCGTCGGTCCAGGCAGTTGCGTTGGCGGGCTCCCGGCGAATTGTTTTCGCTCGCCGCGCCCTGCGTGCCATAGAACCGGACTGATTGGCAAGGTTCGAGCCGCCCATCCATGTCCATTGGCCCTTTGCGAATTTCCATAGGTCGTTCAGATAACCTGCGGGCATAGGGTTGCCCTGGCAGGTGGCGGTGGTTGAGTCGTACCATATCCGCCGAAGAGCCAGAAATCGCCGGCGTCATCGGTCCAGCCGACCGCAGCGTAGCGCGCGCCCGGGATATTCGAGGCTGCGGGGGTGCCCTGCGTACCGTAAGAACCGGATTGGCCAACCAGGTTGGAGCCGGCAATCCACGCCCACTCACCATTCGAGTACTCCCAGAGGTCATTCAGGTCGCCCTGCTTACCGGCGGAGTCGATGCCGATACCGCCGAAGACCCAGAAATTGCCGGACACGTCGGTCCAAGTGACGGCGCCGTGACGCGCTCCGGGGAAATTGGCAGATGAGGGCGTCCCTTGCGTGCCGTACACTCCCGGCTGTGTTGATGTCGTCGAACTGTGAGCCTGCCACCCATGTCCACTGGCCACCGGAGTATTTCCAGAGATCATGGAAATCGAAGTAGGTGAGGGGGGTGGCTCCGCACGGGCCGATCAGGTTATTGCCGAGCGACCCGGCATTGCCGCCGAACACCCAAAGGTTGCCGGAGGCGTCGGTCCAGTTGGCGGCGTATTGGCGGACCGGCGGCAGATTACCCGGCGCGGGCTTGCCGAGAGTCCCGTAATTCGCGGGCCCATTGCCACCCATCCATGTCCACTGGCTGTGGCCGGCAATGACGGTGGTGCACATCACCTGGACGTTAGTGACGTTCGCGATGGCGGTGCCTACGGCATTGTTGAGAATACAGACCTGCTGCGGATTCGAGGGCTGCGTGAGGATGGTGACGGAGTAGTTTTCGCCGGAAGCCAATGCCGCGGGGAAGGTGAATGCCCCAGTGGAGCTGAGGGTGAGATTATCGGCAAGGTTGTCCTGGAGCACGAGGCCCGAACCATCGAGACCGTATACCGTTCCTCCAACGGTATAGGTAACTGTGGGCGGAGGCGGCGATGGCGGAGGCACTCCCGCGGAAGCCCAGGGCTGGAATACCCAAAGGTCGTTGAACTTGGGTGAACCGGCTGAAAAGAGGGCGGTCCCGCCGAAGAGCCAGAGGTTGCCGGACTTGTCGGTCCAACTGGCCGCGCCCTGGCGCTCTGGCGGCAGGTTGGTTGCAGCGGCGATGCCGAGGGTGCCGTAGTTTCCGGCATTTTGGGCAAGATTGGAACCACCCATCCAGGTCCACTCGCCGTTGGCGTACTCCCAGAGATCGTTCAATTGGCCCAAGAACTCGCCAAGGCCGTAGGCGTTAAGACGCGAATCGACGCCGTCGCCGCCGAACAACCAGAGATTGCCCTGAGCGTCGGTCCATCCCGCGCTTTCTTCGCGGCTACTGGGTGAGTTGCCCGGAGCGGGAACGTATTCGAGGCCGTAGAAGCCCGGCTCGCCCGTGGTGTCCGCTCCGCCCATCCAAGTCCATTGTCCGTTCGAGTACTTCCACAGGTCGTTCAGGTAGCACTCATTCGGGAACTGCTGGCAGATGAGGCCGTTGATGTCGTAGCCTTCGCCGCCGAACAGCCAGAAATTGCCCTGGACGTCGGTCCAGGTTGTAGCCGAGGTGCGCGAGCCAGGAACGTTGGCCGGATCGGGAGCGCCCTTGACGCCGTAGACGCCGAACGCATTGCCGAGGTTCGAGCCACCCATCCAGGTCCACTCGCCCCCGGAGAACTTCCAGAGGTCGTTGAAAACGGCGATGGTTCCCTGCGAGTTGATGCCCTCACCCCCGAAAAGCCAGAGAGCGCCCGATGAATCGATCCAGCCGCTGGCCACGAATCGCGCGCCAGGGAGGTTGGCCGGATCGGGGACGCCGAGCGTGCCATAAACGCCGGTGCCTTGATATGCGCCGGCCATACCCGGGTCTGCCGCAACATTCGACCCGTTGACCCAGGTCCATTGCCCGTTCGAGTACTCCCAGAGGTCGTTGTACTCACCCGCCCCAGTTCCCCCGAAGAGCCACAGATTGCCATGCGCATCGACCCAACTGACCGCAGAGCTGCGGGCGCCGGGTGTGTTGCCGGGCGCGGGCAGCCCTTGAGTTCCATACACACCGGGCTGATTGATGACATTCGATCCGCTCATCCAAGTCCACACACCATTCGAGTACTTCCACAGGTCGTTGAGCGATCCCAAGGCCTTCACAGAGTCGATGCCGATGCCACCAAACAGCCAGAAGTTCCCGGCCGGGTCGGTCCAGTATGCCGGCCAGACACGCGCGCCGGGAATATTGCCGATAGAAGGGACGCCAAGCGTGCCGTAAACGCCGGGCGCGTTTCCTGAATTCGACCCGCCCATCCATGTCCACTGGCCTGGAGCGGTTGTGATGCTGGAGCAGGCCACTTGAACATTGGAGACGTTGGCGCTCGCCGCACCCGATCCGTTGGCGACCGGGCAGACTTGTGTGGGACTGGTGGGCTGGGTGTAGACGGTGACGGAGTAGGTGCCGCCTGAGGCGACGGTTGTGCTGAATGTGAAGGATCCGTTGGACGAGATGACGAGATTGTCGCTGCCGTCCAACTGCAACACCAAGCCGGTGCCGGTGAGGCCGGAAACCGTGCCGCCGATGGTGTACTCGGTAGGAAGTGGAGGCGGATTACTGGAGGAACTGCCGCCCCCGCATCCGGAGACAAGGGATAAGAGAACAAGTACCAGCGCGAAGATGAACGAAGAATTCCGCGCGCGCATAACGGGCCCCAGTGCTGCTTTCCAGTCTCAGGTAAGCTGCCGCACATGATAAGCTGCGGAAACTGTCCCATCGAAATGGAAGGCTACGCGGGCGAATTGTACTCCCAGACCGTGAACGTTTCCAGAAAAATAGGGGCCGCACTTCCTACGCCCAACCTTACGGGGCCATCATTGAAATTCTCACTGGACGTATGACGGGATACCCGAAAGTCTTCCACCGACGGTCAAGTTGCCGGGAAACGGCGTCGTCACTGCCGAGCCCTGAAAATGTAGAAGGGAAAGGCGGAGCCTTTCCGCAGAGCAAGGGGCGAAGCCCCCGGGAGCTTGGCCAATTTGGACAGCCGCGGTTTCATTACCAATCGCGCGCAAAGCCGGCCGTCCACCCTCCATCGACGACCAGGACATGTCCGGTTACGTAGCTCGCGTCATCGGAGGCCAGGAACAAGGCGGCAGCGGCGATATCATCAGGTTCTCCCGGCCTGCCGAGGGGAATATGGCTGATCAGGCTGTCGGATTTCTGCTTCGATTCGGGATTGTAGAACAACGACCGGGTTCCCTCCGTGAGAATCGAACCGGGCGCAATGGCGTTGACGCGCACGCCGTACTGCCCGACCTCCAAGGCATGGGACTTGGTGAAGTTCAATACCCCCGCCTTGGCTGCGGTATAGGCGCATTGCAAGCGGGCAGGTACCACTCCGAACGCCGAGCCGATGTTGATGATTGCGCCCTTCCGGCGCTTGATCATGGCCGCCGAGACAGCGCGCGAGCAATAGAAAACGCCGTCAAGGTCGACGCGAATGATGCGGTGCCACTCCTCGTCCGGGAATTGGTCGGTGGGAACCCGATTCGTGCCGATGTTGACGCCGGCGTTGTTCACGAGCACGTCGATGGGGCACATCTCACGCTCCACTGCCGCGACCATCGCATTCACTGCGTCAACGTCGGATACATCCGCCTGGTAGAACCTCGCTTCCCCACCTTGCTCGCGAATCTCTTCGCAGGTACGCTCAGCCGTCTTGATATCATTGACGGCGATCCGCGCGCCATTCTTGGCCAGAGCTAAGGCAATGGAACGCCCGATGCCCGCAGCGGCGCCGGTAACCAGCGCCACACGGCCGATCAAATCGACTTTCATTTTGGCTCCTCAGACTTTTGAATATAGTCGGATATCCCCACTGTGGATGACGCGGATATAACTCGCAGGGCGCAGCCGTGTCAAAGCTGCAAGGATAGGTTTTGCAATAACTTACAACACCGCGGGGACTGCCAGAGTACGCGGAAGTCGTATAAGACATCGAATTTTGTGGGTTGGGTTGTGGGTTGGAAATCATCACGAGATGCGCAGTGGCTTTGCTCCTATAGGTCAAGTTCTTTTGCACACAAACATGGCGTTCGGGATGGTTCAACATTTGGTCCGCGGCGCTTGATTGGATGGCAAGCCATCCGTTCCCTCAGAGATCAACCTTTGCCAGCCGGCGCCGAAAACTTGCGTTTGCAGTGTGAGCCTGGCGAAGTTTCTCCAGGTCTGACCGAAATTCCGAAACACGTCGCTTGCGAACGGCCAGATCACGCAAGTCCGCCAGCAGTGTGACCGCTTTGTCGTATTCGCCCGACTGTCGTTTCTGGATATGCACGGTGATGCGCTCCCAAGTCTCTCTTTCACACTTATCCAGTTGGTCCAGATCGTGGGCCCGCTCGGTCTCCTGCCTGGCTTTCTGACGACCTGCTTCCGCTGCCTGTTTGGCTTTCAATCGCCGGGTTCTCTCTTCCGCGCGAACCCGAGCTCCAGCCAGAAGTTCTCGCACAGTACGACGTTGAATCGCGCCCGGGGGTTCCGATGCTTGTTGCGCCATGTGCTGCTCAAAGCGCCGCAGAAACTCGATTCGCCAGCACTCGCCGGTCTGCAACGCCGCGACTGCGAGCAGGTCGTCTTTTTCTTTCTCGGGCAGACCTTGAATCCATTCCGCCAATTCCCTCCGGCCCGGGCCGGCGCTCTGTGGGGCAGAAGCCGACGAGGCAATTTCCACAAGGTCCTCGCCAATCCCCAGAAACTCTGTTAGAGCATGGAGCGGAGCTGACAATTCACCCAAACCGGCAGGCACCGGAGGTTCTAGCTCCTCTTCATCAAACTCCTCACACTGTGCGCTAAGAAGCCATCCGAGATAAAGACAGCGAAGGTCACCCCGCAACAGGTCCGAGCGTAGCGAAAGCAGTGAGCCCATCCAGCCTCGTCCATCGTCCCAGTCATCCAGCTCCAAGCGCGTGGAAATAGAGCGTAGCGCCTCGATCTCATTCTCCGTCAGCGCCCGGTCTACCGCGCGGAATTCATAGTACTGGTATTCACTCAACTAGAACCCCTTCCGCCAGTGATGATAGGCTGCAATCCATTCCGCGCCTGCCGGAGCGGGCGTGGGCAATGGTAAATCGAGAATTCCGATTTTCTGCCGGACGTCGCCCCGGCGGCAAATCGCCACGATCCGGCCGTCCCGGGTCAAATCGATCTTCTCCACGACAGCATCAGCACCGAGAATCTTCACCGAAAAAGGCAGAGCAAGATGCTCCTGAATCATCACAAGAAAGCCGCCAGCCTGTTCCTCTTCGGTATAAGCATCCACTACCGCTTCCTCGATCAGCGCGTCTAATTTCGCCTTGCTCACTGGCGGGAAATTGGTTTTGGTTTTCGTTTTCTGCACACCCATCGTGGTCTCCGGTACTGGATTACGGTGCTGTTGTATCATATTTTTGCATGCAATATCAGGCTCTTCTGGCCTGGGCCCCATGTCACTCATGCGCTTGGCCGGTTTTCGATTCTGCTTGGAAGTCAGGGGAATTGGGAATGTAAAATAGCGTTGTGGACATACCTGCCCGACTTCCTGTATTGCCGCAAGGCGGCGTGAATCAGCATTCACCCGCTGAGGCCAAAATCGCCCTCTTCCGTTCGCTGTTTCGTGGGCGCGAAGATGTTTACCCGCGCCGCTTCGAAAGCCGTAAGACGGGCAGGGCAGGATATTCGCCGGTGTGTGGTAATGAATGGGTTCAAGGAATCTGCGAAAAGCCCAGAATCAAATGTTCCGAATGTCCCCACCAACGTTTTCTTCCCGTAACCGACGATGCGATTAGGTGGCATCTGAGGGGTCAGGACGACCATGGCCGCGATTTCGTCATGGGAGTCTATCCAATGCTGCTGGATGAAACCTGTTTCTTTCTGGCCGCCGATTTCGACAAAGCGGCGTGGCAAGACGATGCCGCTGCGTTCTTGGAAACTTGCCGCCTAATCAGCTTGCCCGTTGCTTTGGAGCGGTCGCGGTCAGGGAAAGGCGGGCACATTTGGTTCTTCTTCAACGAAGCCGTTCCTGCTAACTTGGCGCGCAAGTTGGGCGCGTACATTCTGACGGAAACCATGGAACGCCGTCCCGACATTGGTCTGGATTCCTACGACCGTTTCTTTCCCAATCAAGATACCCTCCCGCAAGGTGGCTTCGGAAATTTAATCGCCTTGCCATTACAGAAGCGGCGGCGGGACTTGGGGAATAGCATTTTCCTAAACGAGCGATTTACGCCGTTCCCCGACCAATGGGAGTTCTTGTCCTCGATCCGCAGAATCAGCCGCAGTGAAGTTGAAGAAAGGATTCGTCTCCCGGAAGCGAAGGGGCAACTTATTGGCGTGCGTCTAGCGCCCCAGGACGAAGAAGACGATACAGCGCCTTGGATGGCTCCGCCTTCGCGACGCCGGAAAGAAGCTCCAATCGTTGGGCCACTTCCGAAAGCCCTGAATCTCACATTGGGCAATCAGATCTATATTGCGAAAGAGGCGCTGTCCCCCGCCCTTCGCAACCGATTGATCCGGCTCGCAGCGTTTCAAAATCCCGAATTCTACAAAGCACAGGCTATGCGGCTCTCGACCTTCGACAAGCCTCGAATTATCGCTTGCGCCGAAGATCATCCCCAGCATATTGGATTGCCACGCGGCTGCCTGGATGACCTGCTTCAAATCCTGTCGGCCTTGAACATCAAGCCGGTTGTCCATGACCGGCGAAACTGTGGCGTGCCGCTGGACGTGGCATTTCAGGGTGAGCTGCGGCCGGAACAAACCGTCGCTGCGCAAGCCATGCTTTCACAAGACATTGGGGTACTGGCCGCCACGACGGCGTTCGGGAAGACCGTAGTCGCCGCGTGGCTGATCGCTCAACGTAGCGTCAATACCCTCGTATTAGTGCATCGACGGCAATTGCAACAGCAATGGGTCGAGCGACTTTCCACTTTTCTGGGGATGCCTGTTCGCGCCATTGGCCGGATCGGCGGTGGCCGCAAAAAGCCCACCGGCCTCCTTGACGTGGCGGTGATCCAGAGTCTGGTCCGAAACGGCGTCGTCAATGATCTGGTCGCCGATTATGGGCACCTTATGGTAGACGAGTGTCATCATCTCTCTGCCCAGAGCTTTGAGCTGGTTGCACGCCAGGCCAAAGCGAAGTTTGTCACAGGTTTGTCGGCAACCGTTGCACGGAAGGATGGCCACCATCCTATCATCTTTATGCAGTGCGGTCCTGTGCGTTATCGAGGTAATACGAAACAACAGGCTGCGGCTCACCCCTTTGAGCACAAGGTGATGGTTCGTCCGACTGACTTTCGTCCGATCCGACCGGCAAATCCCAATGTACGGCAACAATTCCAAGAACTCTATTTGGATCTGACTGTTGATGAAGAGCGCAATCGGCTTATCCACCAAGACGTGATCCAAACCCTGCGGGAGGGGCGTTCGCCGCTGGTGCTGACCGAGCGGAATGAGCACTTGGATTCCTTGGCCAAGCAGTTGGGACCCGAGGTGCGACATCTCGTGATACTCCGAGGCGGAATGCGCAAGCAGGAACTTGACGCACTTCCTGCTCGCTTGGCTGCCATTCCGGCGGGGGAGACGCGCGTAATCCTGGCCACGGGCCGTTATGTCGGCGAAGGTTTCGATGACGCCCGGCTCGACACCTTATTTCTGACGCTGCCCATTTCGTGGCACGGAACCATCGCGCAATACGTGGGTAGGCTGCATCGCCTGTACGACGGCAAGCGCGAAGTGCGCGTCTACGACTACGCCGATCTCAATGTGCCGATGCTGGCGCGGATGTTCGATCGGCGTTGTCGGGGCTATGCGGCGGTTGGCTACAAGATGCAGCTTCCGGGCAGCGCCGTACCTGGCTGGCCTGCGGATGTGCCACTTCCGATCGATCCCGAGTGGAAGAGCCAATACGCCGCCAGCGTGCGTCGCTTGGTGCGCGATGGCGTAGATTCTCCTCTGGCAAATCTGTTTGTTAACGTTGCCGTAACGCCATCTCTGAATGCGGAGGGCGCCAACCGAGCCCGAAGCGCCAGTGAGGCATTTCTGTATCGCCGGCTCGAAACTTTGGAAGCAACAACCGGGAAGTTTCGTTTGAATGTGGAGTTGCCGATTCCGTTCGATGGCTGGGGCCGCATGGAGGTTGATTTGCTTTGCGCGACCTCGCGAATTGCCATTGAATTGGACGGTGGCCAACATTTTGGCGATGCCGACGCCTACCGGCGAGACCGTCGCAAGGATGCATTGCTTCAGGAAAACGGTTATCTGGTCCTCCGATTCCTTGCCGAGGATGTCGGCAAGTATCTCGATCAAGTCCTGGATGCGATCTTGCGGGCTTTATCACATCAAGACGCCAAAATCTCCTCAAAGCCGGGGTCGTGAACAGACCGGGAATTGGCCGGCCACTGCGAGGATTGTTTCCATCCACCCCGGAAGCACCCGAAAATGACCTAATCTGAACCCGGAAGAACTGCGAAGTTCCGGCCTTCAGAGTATAATGCAGAGCTGTGGACCTCGTCGAAGTTCTCCGCAAACCGGAAGGAAAAACCCTTGAGTATAAGCGGGACCTCTCCTCACCAGACGGCTTGTTGAAGACCCTGGTTGCGTTTGCCAATACGGCCGGGGGCATTCTAGCAATAGGTATCGAGGACAGAACCAGACGTGTGACTGGCGTTCCCGATGTACTCGACGCCGAGGAGCGGCTGGCTAGCATGATCGCGGACTCGATTCGACCGCGCCTGGTTCCCGAAATCGGGATCGTACCTTGGCGAAAGACTCAGGTGTTGGTAGTGCAAGTTTACCCAAGTGCGACGCGCCCGCACTACCTCGAGCGCCTTGGACCCGAAGCGGGCGTCTTCGTTCGCTTGGGATCCACAAATCGGCGCGCCGACATGGCGCAAATTGCTGAAATGCGTCGATTTGGCCAATTCGAATCGTTTGACGAGCAGCCCATCCCGAATTTGAACTCGGAAGCGCTCGACTTCCGAGCTGCTTCCGAGTTGTTTGCACCTGTCCGGAAACTGACACCATCTGCTTTTCGCAGTCTGCGAGTCACTACCGAACACCACGGACGCGAGGTTCCGAGCGTCGGCGGGTTTCTCCTTTTCGCAAGGAACCGATTTGACCGCTTCCCTGATGCGTGGTTGCAGGCGGGTCGCTTTGCCGGGAAGGACCGGGTGAAGATTTTGGATTCAAGCGAAATTCGGAGCTACCTGCCACAAGCGGCCGATCAGGCAATCGCGTTCGTTCAAAAGCATCTGGGCCGCGAAGCTGTGATCACGGGAGCGCACCGTGTTGATCGCTGGACGGTGCCGATGATTGCCCTTCGCGAGACAATCATCAATGCCATCGTACACGCCAACTACGCGGAGAAAGGCGCTCCCATCCGCGTGGCCATATTTGATGACCGTGTCGAAGTGGAGAACCCCGGCATCCTGCCTTTCGGCCTTACCATTGAGGACATACGCAAGGGCGTATCGAGGCTGCGAAACCGAGTGATCGGCCGTGTCTTCCACGAACTGGGCCTCATTGAGCAATGGGGAAGTGGAATTCAGCGCATGACGGCAGCTTGCGAAGATGCGGGGTTGCCCATTCCGGTTCTTGAGGAAATTGGGTCCCATTTTCGCGTAACACTATCAGCAATGCAGACCGGGCCGATCCGCATTAATGAGGTGGATCAGCTAATCTTACACCTCCTCGAAGATGGACTTGGCCGCTCAACAGCGGAGATTGCAGAGACCATTTCTCTGTCTCCACGCGCTACACGGACGCGTTTGGCCCATTTGGTAAGTCGTGGGCTTTTAATCGACGTCGGTAGCGGACCGCAGGACCCCCGGCGACAGTACTTTCGAGTCCAGAAATAAGTTGACGTCCTAAATAAAGATCACTCGCTGTTAACCACAAGATACACCCCCCTAGCGAAACTCATAAGAAATTCGACTAACAACATCCTTTGCCCGAGTCTTTCCGGGTTTCGATGGTTGCCCTTACTCCGCCAGCTTCCAAAAGGCGATTGAGTTCTGGCGCCCAACATGATCCCTCTGACATCCTGCATTGGGAGGGCTCAAACATGCGCCAACGTTACCAACGTGGTTGTCTGAGGCGAACGTATCGCAAGTCAGGACCGGATTGTTGGGAGTTTCTCTGGCGCGAAAACGACTTAACCGGAAAGCGCGTCCGGCGAAACAAGGTGATCGAAACGGTCACCCAGTTTCCAACGGAAGACTCAGCCCGGGCAGAAATGAACGGGTTACGAATCCAAATTAACCAGGATAGTAGTCGCCGACGAGAACAAAGGGTTCGGGTAGCGGATTTGGTGGATCACTATGTAAGGACCGAGCTTTCGGACAATGCTGATTGGTACTCTCCCGCGACGCGAGTTGTTTACTTGCAATTTCTCAAAAGATGGATTCGGCCGGCATGGGCTCAAGTCGATATTCGGGATGTTCGGACGGTGGCCGTTGAGCGTTGGCTCAGAGGGCTACGCCGTGCCGATACTAACCCAATGGCCAACGCTACCAAGGCGAAAATCCGCAACCTCATGAGTGTCCTTTTCAACCATGCGATCCGTTACGAATGGGTTGAACAGGGGAAGAACCCCATTACCCCTGTCCGCCAGAGCGCAAAGCGCATGCGCATCCCAGAAGTGCTAGAGCCGCCTGAAATCCAAAGCCTTTTGTTGCAGCTTAAATCATGTTTTCGCTTGATGGTGATCCTGGATGTTACGACGGGGCTTCGCCGCAGCGAATTATTTGCACTTAAATGGCGCGACGTTGATTTCTCTGGCTTGCGGCTTGACATCCTGCGTTCAATTTATCTGGGGCAGGTTGGCAATTGTAAGACCGAGGTGTCGCAGAAGCCGGTTCCCTTGGACGGCCGTCTGGCCGCTGATCTATGGCTTTGGAGGGAGACGAGTCCGTATAAGCAAGATGACGACTGGGTTTTCGCAAGCCCTCATACGCACGGGAAGTACCCGTTCTGGCCCGATACGGTACTCCAAAAGGTCATCCGCCCCGCCGCCTTGCGGGCGGGAATAACCAAGAGAGTCGGATGGCACACGTTTCGACACACGTTTTCGACACTGCTCATTGCCAACGGCGAAAATGTGAAGGTCGTTCAAGAACTGATGCGTCACGCCAGCAGTCGTTGCACACTTGAGATCTACTCGCAGGCGCGTATCGAAGCGAAGCGGCAAGCGCAGCAGCGCTTGGTCCAGACGATTCTCCCTGAGGAGGCTGACAAGCTGGTCCCCGTGGTTCAGAGCCACTACTAGGTCCGGATGCGATGAACGCGATCCCCCGACGCGTGTGGTCGTTGTGGCCCAGGTGGGTCTGTAGATCCAAGAACTTAGGCGCTTATTGGAGCAATGTGGAGCAACGCGAGATGCCAGCAAAATCGCCAACTTATTGAAAGCAGTGGTAGGCCCGTGGGGACTCGAACCCCAGACCTCTACCGTGTCAAAAATGCCTTGACATGATTCTGCCGGAATGATAACCACAGTTGTATCTTTCGGGTTACGATCACAAATGAGGTGCTGGGGGCGATGGGACGCGGCTTTGCACTGGTGTTGTTCGCGGGCATCACGATGGGCGCCAATCTGGTGCCCATCAAGTGGATGAAGGCTTGGAAGTGGGAGAACTTCTGGCTGGTGTATTCCACCGTGGGCTTGGTCATAGTGCCATGCGCTTTAGCCTTTCTCTTGTTGCCGGGCATCGGGGGCGTTTACGCATCGATTCCACTGCAAACGATGGTGAAGCCTTTCGTTTATGGCCTCGTGTGGGGGATCGCCCAACTGGGTGCGGGAATCTGCGTCCACCGCATCGGACTCGGTCTCACCGGTTCCATTCTGAATGGAATCTGCGCGGCCAGCGGCGCCTTCATACCACTTTGCATTCAACATCGCGAATTGCTCTTCCAGCGGAGCGGCCTGATGATTCTTGCCGGCACCGCGGTGATGGCCGTCGGACTGGTTCTATGCGGATGGGCCGGCCACGCACGCGAGCGCGAAACCGGCCAACTTGTGGCCGCCGGTTCCGGCTATGTCGGCATCCTGATCCTTGCCGTCGTCTCAGGGGTCATGGCGTCGCTGCTCAACATCGCTTTGGCCTTCGGCGGAGATATCGTAGCGAAAGCCCAGCAAGCGGGCGCCGCGCCGGCTTGGGCGCCCTTTGCCGTGTGGCCGATCGCCCTGGCGGGAGGCTTTCTCACCAACGTCGGATATTGCCTCTTTAAGATGTACCGCAATCACACCTGGACCAATTTTGGCGGAGGCCCGCGCGAGGCCCTGAATCCCATCCTCGGCGGACTCCTGTGGATGGGCGCGATCGCGATCTATAGTAGTGGGGCAACGTTTTTGGGGGTGCTCGGTTTTTCGGTGGGTTGGGCGCTATTTCAAATTGCCATGATCTTGACCGGCAATGTGGCGGGCTTGATCGCAGGTGAATGGCGAGAGGCGCCGGCGCGGGTTTCAAGGGCAAATATAGAAGGCGTGGCCGTTCTCTTTCTCGCGGTCATCCTGCTCGGCGCCGCCAACTACCTGGGATGAGGACGATTCCATGGACCTATCCAGACCGCTCGCGCTTTCCCTCTATCGCACCATGGTTGAATTACGCGAGTTCGAATTGAAGGCCAACGAGATATTTCGCTCCGGCCGCATGCCTGGGTTTATCCACCTCTACGTGGGGGAGGAAGCGGTGGCCACAGGCGTCATCGCGCACTTGCGGAAGGACGACTATGTGACCAGCACTCACCGAGGCCACGGTCATGCCTTGGCCAAAGGCATATCGCCGCGCGCAGTGATGGCCGAGTTGATGGGAGCGGTTGGCGGGTGCTGCGGGGGACGGGGCGGAAGCATGCATCTCTATGAACCCGCCGTCGGCTTCCTGGGCACAAACGGCGTGGTGGCGCCAGGGGTCCCTATGGCGGCCGGGGCCGCTCTCAGCGCCAAACTCAGGAAAAGCGGACAAGTGGCAGTGTGCTTTTTCGGCGACGGGGCGGTGAACAACGGTGCGTTTCACGAGGGCATTAATTTGGCTGCAGCGTGGGAGCTTCCGGTGGTCTATGTCTGCGAGAACAATATGTACGCCACGGAAATGCCCTTTGCCAAGGCCACCAAGAACGTCAACGTGGCGAGCCGAGCGGCGGCTTACAGCATGCCCGGGGTCCAAGTGGATGGTAATGACGTGCTGGCCGTTTACGAGAAGGCCGGGGAGGCCATCGAGCGTGCGCGACAGGGCAGGGGACCCACCCTGCTGGAGTGTCTGACTTACCGTTTCTTCGGTCACCACGTGGGCGACCCCGGCACGGCTTATCGCAGCAAGGAAGAAATTGAGTCATGGAAGTCGCGCGATCCCATTCTCAAATTGCGCCAGCAGGCCATTGAGGCGAAGTTGGCGGAAAAATCGGAATTCGACGCCGTGGACAATGAGGTCCATGCCGTCATTGAAGATGCTGCGCGGTTTGCTCTCTCCAGCCCTCAGCCCGCGGTGGAAACCGCGCTGCGCTTTGTCCTGACCTAGAGAGAAGAGAACCCAGTCATGGCGCCAACGAAAACGGCAGAAGGGAGTTCGGTCCCGGTCGAACCGGGGGAGCGGACGATCAGTTATGTTGAGGCTGGCGTGGAAGCGCTGCGCGAAGAGATGCAACGTGACCCCACGGTCTTTTGCCTTGGCCAGGGAATTGGCCCCCGCGGAGGAAACTGGCAACAGACGCGGGGACTCTGCGCGGAGTTTGGCGAAGACCGGTTGCGCGACACACCCATCTCCGAGGTAGGGCAAATGGGTGTGGGAATTGGCGCGGCCATGGCGGGAAGCCGGCCCATCGTTGACATCGTCTTCATCGATTTTATGTTGGAGACTTGCGGGATGCTGATCCAACAGGCGTCCACGACCCACTATGTCTCGAACGGAAAGATCAAGGTGCCGCTGGTGGTCCGGGCGGCCATGGGAGGAGTGCGCAGCAGCGGACCGCATCACTCGCACAGCTTCTACAGCTTTTTCATGCATATTCCCGGGCTGGAAGTCGTGGTTCCCGCCACCCCTTATGACGTCAAAGGCCTGCTCAAGACGGCGATTCGGAATGACAACCCGGTGGTTTTCCTGGAACATAAGGCGCTCTTCAACGCCAAGGGGGTTGTGCCGCGAGATGAGTATTCAATACCCTTCGGCCAGGCGCTGGTTCGCCGACCGGGGACTGACGTGACGCTGGTGGCGGTAAGCATGATGGTCTACCGCGCTTTGGAGGCCGCCGAAGTACTCGAGAAACGCGGCATCTCCGTTGAGGTGGTCGATCCACGCACGGTGGCGCCACTCGACCGCGAAACCATTCTTGCTTCCGTGGCCAGGACCGGTCGCCTGGCGATTGTGGATGAGGCCTATGCCACGTGCGGTTTCTCCGCGGAAGTCGCAGCCATTGTGGCGGAGAATGCTTTGGACGATCTGGATGCTCCCGTTCGCCGCATCTGCGCGCTTCCGGCCCCACACGCCTTCAGTCCGTCACTTGACACGTATTTGCAGCCGACTACAGAGAGGATTGTCACCGACGTCACGCAGATGATGGAGCGATGAAGTGCCCGGAGGTGACTTTCAACGACAGGTGAACAATGACGGGCGGAGCGCTTCCGAAGGTCTGCTTCGCGTCCGCCGCTGGAAAGTGAATAACAGAAGATGCCTCGACTCCAAATCGTCGTGACGGACACGGGATTCCCCGACACCGAAATCGAAAGGGGCGTGCTTTCGGCGCTCGATGCCGATATTACGGTCGCGCACTGCCGCACGGAAGATGAGGTCCTGGCCGCGGCGCGCGATGCGGACGCACTGCTGGTACAGTGGGCTCCGGTATCGCGGCGAGTCATCGAGCAACTGACCCGCTGCCGGTTTATCAGCCGGTTTGGCGTGGGCGTGGATATGATCGATCTCGAGGCCGCGCGCGAGCACGGGATTCGGGTGGCCAATGTCCCGGATTACTGTGTGGAGGAGGTAGCATCCCATACCCTCTGCTTTCTGCTGGCACTGGGAAGAAAGATCTTTTGGCAGGACCGGTTGATGCATGAAGGAAAATGGAATGTGGTTAGCACCATTGGCCCTGTTAACCGATTCCAAGGCCAAACCCTGGGCATCATCGGAGTGGGCAGAATCGGGAAGCGGTTTGCGGAGATGGCCTCCCCGCTGGGGCTGCGGATTTTGGGCTATGATGTGAATCCTGCCGCGGTCGCGGCCCCCGTCCACCTGACGGACTTGGACAGCGTCCTTCGGGAATCAGATTTTCTTTCCCTGCATTGTCCGTTGACTAAGGATACCCACCATCTCATGCATGCCCGGGCATTTGAGAAACTCAAGCCGGGAGCTTTCCTCATCAATGTTTCACGGGGCGGTGTAGTGGACACCGCCGCTCTGGTTGAGGCCCTCAAAAGTCGGAAAATCGCGGGCGCTGCCCTGGATGTATTCGAGCAGGAGCCTCTTCCGAATGATCATCCTCTTTTGCAGATGGACAATGTTTTGCTGACCCCCCACCTCGCGTCCTATTCACTGGAAGCGGCGAGGCAGCTCCGTAAAGACACTGCCCAGCGCGTGGTGGAGTTCTATCAAGGAACATTGAAGAACAGCCTTGTCTAACGATGGAGTTAGTCCTTCCGAATTGAAGTTAAGGCTGACGCGCCTTGTGCTCGCGTGTTGGTGTGGTAATTCCTGTGATGCTCGAACTGGCCGCTCCCAGTCCACAGCGCGCTTCGGCGGTGGCTTGTCTTTGGCGCTGGTGATTGCGGTTGCCACCCTGTTCGGGTCATCTCGGCCATCGGTGGCGCAGGGAGGCGAGTCCAGACTATCCTTCACGCCGTCCATTCGGATTTCGCAATTGGTTGATCTCGCGAAGTATCTCTCCGCAACAAAGGACTCCGGCGACGCTTACCCCGTTATCCTCAAGCAGCTTTATGGGGCCTCGGATTTGCCGGCCGAGAGCCTGCTCGCCTTTGAGGAGAATCGCTCTTTCATTTATGCGCTGGGCGGGCCCCCTAATTTTATCGTCGGTCAACGCCGTGCCGGATATTCGGGAGGCGCGCCGCAGTCGCTTCGCCGCGTCTTCATCATGCCGCCTTCGACCTTCGTGATCGATGATGAGGTTGTTAATATGCCTGCGGGTCTTGCTGCGAGGTGGCTTGTCTACGCCCAAGACCGCCCCGTGCTCGCAGGCCAAACTGGCCATGCGACGTCGGGTGACATGGAAGTTTCCTGGAAGACACTGCTTCCGCAGAACGCGGCTTACCAAGTGCTAGAGCCGACCCAAGCCGAGGTCAAGGCAGAACCCTTCTCTGTGGAAATCCGTCCACAGGGCGATTCCGCAGCGACGCGCTTCCTCACCGTCTTCTTTGCCCGGAGCAAGGATGACAAAACCTCCGCGCGGGCCGAGATGGCGCATCGCGAAAACCGATGGATTTTGAGTGTCGCAACCGGCAAGCAAACAGTCGAATTGGATCTGCCGCCGCCGAGTGAAGGCGCAGGACAGGTTGCCATCTTCGATCCCAATGGAAAAAGCCTCATGGATTCCCGCCCCCTGGCGAGTGGAGTGCTCCCACATGGGCCGGAGGGTAGGCGTCTGCTCGATCTGTGGGACGCCGACTACCGCGGCCCTCATCCTCCCATTTGGGATATTGGGCACGCCGCGGATGAACTCGAGAGAGTCGTCGGTTCACACCAGATTCGTGCCTGCCGGGCGCTGGATTTGTGCTGTGGGAGTGGCAATGACGCCATCTACCTGGCGCGCCAAGGGTTTGATGTTACGGCGTTGGATGTGGCGCCGACGGCCTTGCGGCAGGCTCAGGAAAAGGCCCGGCGAGCCGGCGTCTCCGTTCGTTGGCTCCTCGCGGATGTTCTGGCGCCGCCGAAATTGACGCCCTTTGATTTCCTGTATGATCGTGGCTGTTACCACGTGGTGAGAGACCAAAACCTGGCGGCCTACCTCGACACACTCCGAGCAGTTTCGCACCCCGGAACGAAATTCCTGCTTCTGGCGTCGAAGCGGGGTGACCGCTCCAACCAGGATGGCTCCACGGGAGTAACCGAGGAAGAATTGGATTTTGACTTCAATTCGCTCTTTCATACGGAATGGCGCCGGGAATACCGGCTGGAGTCGAACCGAGCGGGAGCGCTCGGGCCTCCGGCCTGGTCAGTCCTGTTGGACAGAAAAGCACAGCCCTGAAGTGGGCCTCCTACTAAATCGGCAAACGGAGGAGTCAGAATGGATAGACGGGACTTCGTGAAAGCATCCCTGCTCGCGATGGGCAGCACTTTATTCGCTGACGATAAGGACAACGGACTCGTCGTATCGCCAACGGGGTTTTCCGAATCATTCAATGTCCCGCATACTCTGCCGCCCGGCAAGCTCAAGGTTCAATATATCCGCGAAGATATTCCGCCGTTTCAAGCCCCTTCTCCGCAGGGAAGCCGATACACGGATACAGTTCCGGACACGTTGGACATCGCCGAGCGAGGGAAGTTGTGCGTCAACGCGCTCACGTCGATTACCGATGGCAATGCCGACGCGGAAGTTTATTGGCTGGCCACTTTTTATCGCAACCCGCCGGTGATGGAGCACAACTTTAACGATTGGGTGCAGAACGTCGAAGGCATGATGGAAGCGCTGCCGCTGCTCCGCGTCGCCACCGGAAGCACTCAGAGCGATCACGTCGATACGGAGTGGATGCGTGTTCTACTGAAGTCGGTCGGGCCCGATGGGCTGATTTATGTGCCCTTCCGGGGCCGGCCTTGGAGCTCCATCAGTGTCGCTGTTCCCTATGTGCAGCCGTGTTGGAAGCCGGATGGGGGCGCGATTGCAATCAACGATCCCATGGTCGCCCAAATCGGCAACCCGATGTCGTGCCAACGGGCGATCTCCACCATGACGGCCTACTACCTTGGCGACCGAAACCCGATGTGGAAATTGACCATCGAGAAGATGATTCAACGCCTCAGCGAACTGGCCGTGAACCGGGGAGATTACGCCTACTTTCCCAGCGGGAGCTTGATTCCCAATGGGAAGTTTGGGCAGGGCGCCGCCATGCCTACTGGCATTATGGCGGAAGAGAATAGCGGCCGCATCATTCAGGGCTTGGCCCAGTATTATCAGGCGACTGGGCATGAGCCGGCGCTTCGACTCGCTGGCAGGCTGGCGCGTTACATTCGTTTCCACGCCCAATATTACGATCCCGACGGGGCCTGGTTATTCAGCCCGCAGGAGAAGCAATGGGTGAAGAGCTGGAAACCCGAATCGCTCGTGCACGGCGGGCATGGCCACGGACACGGTATTGGGCTGCTGGCGGTGCTGGAATACGGAATTGCCGCTCAAGACAAGGAAACTATTGAATTCGTTCGCGCCGCCTATGAATGGGCGAAGGCGAACTACAGTTGCACCACTGTCGGCTTCTTTCCCGAGTGGTTTCTGCCGCGCTATGACCGCTGTGAGACGGACACGATTGCCGATATGTTGGCCATGGCTTTGAAGATGAGCGCAGCGGGTGTGGCCGACTATTGGGACGACGCCGACCGCTGGACGCGTAATCACTTTGCCGAGTCGCAACTCACGAGCACGGATTGGGTCTATCAGTTGGCGGAGCGCTCGCCGAGCAAACCGGTCGCCTGGAACGAGACGGGAGATCACGTGCCGGAGCGCAACATCGGGGCTTTCGCCGGCTGGTCTACCGGTAATGACTTTGGCGTGGAGGCACCCAATCATCCCCACTCCATCCAGCACTGCTGCACGGGGAATTCGGCGCGTACGATGTATTACCTCTGGCAGCACATTCTCGATTGCCACGCCGGCCGCCTTCGGCTGAACCTGCTGCTCAATCGGGCCTCCGAGTGGGCCGATGTTTACAGTCACATTCCTTATCAAGGCCGGGTGGAGATCAAAGTGAAGAAGCCACTCAATACGGTGGTGGCCCGCATGCCGGAGTGGGTGCAAGCAAACAGCCCGGAAGTCGCAGCCAGCACGCGCACGGGACCGCGTGCTTTTCGATGGGAGGGCCGATATCTAAACTTGGGTAGCGCCGCGCCGGGTGACGTGCTGGCGGTGGCGTTCCCAATCCCGCGCCGCAAAACAACGGCGATGATCGGAAGCGCTTCCTACACGCTGGACATTAAAGGCAACACCGTCGTTCAAATCGATCCGCCCGGCAAGAATGGACCACTCTACGAACGCAGCCACTATCTTGCGGCGGAGGCGCCTACACGCAAGGTCGAGCGATTTGTGCCGGATACTCTCATCACCTGGTAGCCAAGCGGTTTCGACGAACAAGAGAAAAGCGGCAAGCAAAGCTGTCAGGGCGTTGTTGAACGACCGAAACAAAAAGGGCACCGTGCCCGGTCCCCAACTGGTACCGTTTGGTACTTTTTAGGATTTCATTATCGTTGGTGGCTCTATGATGGCGTTGGTCGCGGGGCCGGGATTTGAACCCGGGATCTTTGGGTTATCAGGCCCAAATCTGGCACGACTCCGCAATAGGTACCGCGATATTCCCCGATCTAAGTCATTGATTCCATATTCTGGCAAGAACCCCTGTCCTTGAGTCGGTATTGTGCAATCGCGCCCTGTTGGGCACATTTAGACAGGAAATGTTTCTCCGTAGAACCGGCGGCAACGTACGGATTCCAGAAAGAAGTCCACCTGAAACTCTGCGTCGAACCAGCGAGCCTTTAGGTTCGGCCAAGTTCGACCGGCCAGGGAGTGCGCACTCGAGAAATCGGCATTGTGTTCGGAAAAGTGGGCCAGGGGGCGAGCCAATGGCTCGTGGTTGAACCATGCCTCGACGCGCTGCACCGCTTCCTCAAGATCGGGTTTGCCTTCGAGTTCCAGTTCAGCTTCCGCCGTTCTTACGGTTTGCGAACCGCAACGCTGACGCGCTCGAATCCCCGTGCGATTGAAATGAACACCCGTTTTATTTCAAAAATTGGCTGATGTAAGCGTTGTCTTGTGCATCCGTAAGGTCCGTCGTATTGCCCAGAATGTATCGGTACTCGTACGGTCCCTTCAGGTTCTCAATCCGGTTCATCCAGTTCGCCGGATCGGTCCACATCACGGGTCGATTTCGCATGGCCTTCACCAGGTCGTCCAGATCCCAGTGCAGCACAAAACCGGGAATCAGCGCGTCAAATAAGTCCATATTCATAGTGTTATGGAGCGCGGCGCGCAGGCTGCAGGGAGTGCGGTCCAGCCAGATCTTGCCGATGCGCAGGTCGGCTGCCGCGGCCAGCAAAAGCCAGATTCCCTTCACACCGCGCGCGCTGGCGCGAATTGAGGAAGCATCAACATCACTGCGGGCCGCAAGCAGATCCACCCCGCGCAGAATGTCGTGAGCGCGCATGGCCGGCAGATTCAACCCAATCAGGTTGGCACGCGAGTTGGTGAGAAAATTCCCCACGAACGGCTCGTGGCGGTCTTCCCCCGGGGAATCGCGGGGCTGGATGGTCAAAACTACCTGGCCTTTTGCCGCCATGTGATTTGCCAGCCACTCCGTTGATTTCGCTTGAAAATACGGTTCGCCGTCCTCGACCATCAATACCGCCGGCTTTCGCCCGGTCGGCGAGGTCGGCACGTAAAGGTGTCCTTCGATTTCAACTCCAGGATCGCTTTCGAATTTGACGTGCACGCGCCGCGCCGAGGCGGTGTTCGATTCATCCAACACGGTGCTTTCCGGTGAAGTGCCGTCCGTCGGAATTTTCAGCGCGCGCAATTCCTGATGCAGTTCAGGAATGCCTTGCGGCCGCAGCTTGGCCTGAAAATCGTCGAGAATCAGTTGATAGACTTTGCGGCTACCCGGCAGGTCATCCACGTGACCCGTGGGAGTGACCTGGAGTTCAAAGTTGTTATACAGATGAACCGGCTGCTCGTGAAAATCTCCCTCCCCATCCTTCAGCCAGCGGATCATCCATTTGTAGACGGCTTCCCGGCTGACCAGCGGAGTTCCATGCGGACCCGGGCCGACAAAGAAACCGATCTTGTCCTCCGCGCCATAGATGCCATACCAATGGCGGGCTTCTTCAAAAACCATCCGGGCGCCAGCGGGGCGGAAGTAGTCCTCCTGGGTTGCCTGAATCAGCCAGGGTGTGGGCGCGGCGACTTCCACAAAATCCGCCACGTCAAGCCCGCTGGAAAGGAACCGTGGAAACGTCATCTCCGTGTCGGGGTCCGGTCCGGCAAAAAGCAGTTGATAGCTGTCGGGATAGCAGGCCGGAACCACCGCCTTCAACCTCGGATCCAGGGCACCGATAAAAGTGGTCAGCGCTCCACCGCCGGAGCACCCCGCCGCGCCGAGTCGCGCCGGGTCTACATCCGGCCGATTGACCAGGTAATCGATGGCGCGCTTTGCATCCCAGATAAAAAAACGCGCGGCGCTCTCGCCGACCAAAAGGCTCTGTGCTCCCGCTTGGATATGCTCGGGCACGGACCACCCAGCCAGTGCTCCCGAAAGCTGCGGATCGTACGTTTGTTCCCTCTCGCCCTGTCCGATCGGGTCAGTGGCAAACACCACGAAACCCTTCAGCGCCAGGTTGGCTGCTGCGCGCTGCGGCTCGGGCTTTCCTTCCTGGGTGTGGCCGGACTGATAAAGGATCGCGGGGTAGCGGCCGGGCTTATTGGGCCGGTAAAGGTTGCCGGTAACGTAGAAGTGCGGCAAACTTTGAAATAGCACCTTCTCAATGGTATACCCGTCCGCCTTGATTTCACCCGTGACCCTTGCATCCAGGGGACCATGGTAATCCGGCAGGCCGCCCAGAATCTCAAGAAGCTTCTCGTGGACCACTTGTTTCCGCTGCTCCGCTTCAGCCACGGTGTGAATTTGATCGATCAACCTCTGCCGTGATTGCAACTGGCCTTGCGCGATGTTGTTCATCCAACGGAGCAGGGGATCTTTAATGTCTTGCTCCTGCGCCAGAAGGGAGCACGGGATCAGTATGGGATAGAGGATAAGTAAGGCAGCGCAGGGTAATGCAATTTTCGCGAGTTTCATGGTGTGTCCTCGAAGCTCCGTTAGGGAGCCCGCGAAGGGGATGTTGTAAAATTAGTATCGTTTCCCGCGGCTGGCGCAGCCTCGAAAATTCTAGCGGGTCTCCCACAACCTCATCGAAGTAACCGAAAACGACGGCGCCTTGGTCTTCGTTGACCTGACGCCCCACTTGGTCTTGATGATTGCCTAAACCCGTCGGAAACCCCTTGGAACGTGAATTGAGCAAAAGGCGCGGGGTCTCCGTAGCCGAGGCCGCGACAACGATAACCCGGGCGGATATTTCCTGCCATGGACCCTCGCCCGACCTGCATATCACGCCGTTCGGTCGTCCGCGGGCGTCTACCGTGATTTCTCGCACAAGTGTTTCCGCGCGCAGCGTGCAAAGGCCAGTTTTGAGCGCCTCTGGGATTACCGTCACGGCTGTATCCGACTTGGCGTTAACTTCGAATCCGTAGCTCAAGCGAATCGAAAAGCTCGTCGTGTCCGAAGTCGGAAGCCGTGAAGCTGGGCCCGCGATCCAAAAGCATCACGCGCAGGCCAGCGACGGCTAATTCCTTGGCAACTATGCCGCCCCCCGCACCCGCTCCCACCACGACGGCATCAACCTGCTCCATCGTTGCCTCTCAATTCTGCGATTGAAATACCCAATATTCAGGGCATTGCCGTCCAATGAAATTTGTGTTCACACATGAGGCGTAAAATCGCGGTAGCTTGGCCAACCTTCGATGGACTCGGCATTCTTAACGCCGCGGCCAATCGCCTCCGCGACAACCTCTGCGGCGAGCGCGCCGACAGCCGAGACAGGAACGTCGCGCCGCAAACTGCGAGTTGAAATGGCGTAGAGTTGGTCGCCGTCCCCCGTCGTGTGGTAAGGGTCAATTGCCCTCGCACCGCCACAGCTTGCCATCATGGCAATCTTGGTTAACTGCAGCTTGTCAAAATACACGTTCGTCGCCACTACGGCCAAAGTCGTGCTGTGCAGGAATTCGTCGCTCAGCTTGAGAGATGCATGCGCAGAGGTGTCCGCCAACCGCCGTTTGAGAGTTTCGGTAAGGCCGGCAAAACCTCTTCCGTCCCGGTGACGTGCTCCGGCCAGGAGCTTACGGGTTCGCCAATCGAGGATGTCTCCTGACGCGTTGACCACGGCTAGCGCGCCAATCACGATATCTCCCAGGCGAAGACTGGCGGTACCCAAACCGCCTTTCATCCCCGGGAATCCCTCCGCGCGCAGCATTTTCCCAACAGTTGCTCCGGCGCCGGCTCCAACGTTTCCTTCGGCGACCGGCCCAGCGGAAGCCGCCTGGCATGCCTTATATCCCGCCTCCGCATCGGGGCGTATTCTCCCATCGCCGATGGGGAGATCGTCAATGACGGCCCCCACCACGATGGGAACACGAATATTTGGAACACCCCAGTCATAGCCAATGTGGCGCTCATCAAGGTACTTCACGGCTCCCGGCACGGCCGCGAGCCCCATAGGGCCTCCGCCTGCCAGCAAGATGCCGTGGATTCCTTCCAGCAGGCTGGTGGGTTGCAACATCACGCCTAATTGTTCGCCTGGCGCCGAGCCGTCGTAGTCCACGCCGGCGCTAACCTCATTGTGTCGAAAAGAATGGCCGTGCAACCGGTGGGCCGGCGCGGGTCCGTGTAGTGCCCGACCCTTACGCCCTGAACGTCAGTGATCGAACCCGGCCGCGGCTTAGATTCCATTCACGTTCTGGGGTTTCGCCTCTGTGGCTACGCTGAACAGGCCGATACCTCCTGAGCCAGCTAAAACTCTGGTGAACTCCCGGCGATTGAATTTCAACACGATCCACCTCCAGAATGACAGTGGAAACCAAGCTCCTGATCTTCGCTCCCCGAAGCCATATGATCGAGGCTCTGAGCCGCAGGAAGATGATAGCCGACACGCACGGATGTTTGGGCGTAGATTTGCCTGCCGTGTTTGGAGTCAAACGCCCGTTCGAAGGCGAGCGCGGCAGCGCCGAGCACGCCACCGTAATATCCAAGCTCCGACGCCATCACCCGAAGCTCCCGATTCTCCCACGGGCGGACGAGTTTGGCCAGTTCGTCATTGAGAACAGAAATCAGCAGTGGATTGTTCTCAGTCAGGCCGCCTCCCAAAAGCAGAGCTTGGGGCTAATCTACTCGGGGGAAACTTCAATGGCATTGATGCGGGGATAATTCCGTACTGGCACGAAGTTGAAGAATATCTTCCCCTGGTCATTTGGAACGATGCCATGGAAGGTCTTCGCCAGGGCTCGATTTTCCCCTCCGGCCTCTTTGAAGATGTCAAAGTTGCGGAGCAATACCGCGCCATTGCAATACACATCGAACAGGCGGCTGTCCACGCCGCCCCGGCCCGGATTGCCAGGGCCAAAGAAAGCCTCCGTGAAGTGGAGCGTGGCCGAGTATTTCGAACCCGCGGCCACAGGGATGGAGTAACTGAAATAACCGAAGCGTTGGCTCAAATAGAGGTCCGGGTCTGGAGAGCCTTTGATTGATACCTTGTCCGTGGCTAATCTTCCCCCCTCAAAATAGCGGTCCGGAAGCCAGATATTCCCGTTGCGGTCGGTGTAGCTGTTGTCGCTGGCTATAATGCGGACGGGGCGCATCTTTCCCTGTAAACACGGCACCAACTCAATAGCGCTGACCAAGGGATCATCGATCCTTTTCACGAAACGTAGATGCAGCTCCCCGTCGGAGGACGGATGGATGTTAGTGAATACCCGTTCATCCGCGGTTTCGCTCCTACCGACGTCACCGAGAATGTCAAATTGGTACAGGAGGGTCTTTCCGTTCAGGAGCACGTCGAACATGCGGCTGGTTTCGCCCCCGCCATGCGGCGCGTCAGGGCCAAACTCCGGCTCGACGAAGAACAGGTGAAGCTCATAATCACCCGGCTTCAATGGAATATCGTAAGTGAACTGGCCATGCCGCCACTGTTCGAACATCGCGTTATCGGTCGTACGGGCGATAGATTGGTGAGCCTGAGAGGAGATCTCCCCCCCTGAGTAATAGCTGTCGCTGGTCCACCTCCTTCCTTGCCGGTCAATGTAATCCCCGCGCGTGTAGCCCGCGAGGATACGTATGGCGTCGTCCGGTTCGGTTGACGCAGAAGCGCCCGCCAGGCCCGCCGCAATAGCCGCCAAGGGTTGTTCCTGAGGCTGGACAGGGTGTGACTTCCACCTCAGAAAGAGGAGAGTGAGCACGGTGGCCAGCCCGGCGAGCACCCAGGCAGCAGTCCAGCGAGCGCGCCGGCTGACATTCGGTCCGCTCGTCCCGCCGCGGAGCTGCACTCCGCCCACGGGAGGCTCCCCCTGGCTCAGAGGGAGCGCCGTAGCCGATCTGGCAGCCGTCGCGGAAGTTGGTGTCCGGGTGACAAATTTCGGCACGTAATGCCCGGGTTCGAGGACAATCCGGACCGGGTTGTTGGCGCCGACCCCTTCGTAATACTCCTTTAAGTTCTTTCTAAGCCGGTGAGCCTCCACGCGCACGATGGCATCCTGGCTCTGATCGAAATCCGCACCTCTTCCGAAGACTTCGATGGCGAGGGTGTATTCCTTGACTCGATCCGATCTGCCCGCGAAGAATTCCTCGCAGATGTACTTGAGCAGTTTGCCCTGTAACGGGGCGCGCGGGAGATTTCTCGAACCCAAGACCCGTTCGAGCTCTCGTTTCTCCAGGTCGAATGAAGCTGCCATGCACACCCACCAAAGACGCCTTCTGGCGCAGAATATACCCGAAAAGGTTAACGGACTCAAGCTGTAACCGGTTACCGGGCCCAGCCGCAGTCAGCATTTACCTGAAAAGGCGGAAGGTAGGCAGGTAACTGGCAAGGCGGTTGACACTAACAGGTATAACGTTGTGTTACTTCTCTCTATTCCCTATGCTGGCCGACGTTTTAGGCTGCGAGTGTGCTGAATTTGGATCCCTACCCTGCTGTGAGTTCAAGATGTCTTATCGCACTTTCCGGAGACGAATGAGGACTTCCGTGAAGTTGCTAGGAATCCTTTGTTTTTTCTGGTGTTTTTTCTGGTGCGCGGTTGGGCTGGGACGCGCGGTGGACAAGGCCGATGACGCACTGGCCAGGGCAGCTTCCGCGGTCGAGCACGGGCAGTTCGCCGAGGCCGAGTCAGGTTTGCGTGTGTTTCTGCGCGAGCACCCCGGCAACGTGCGCGCCAGCGGCCTGTTGGGCGCGGCGTTGGATGGCCAGCAAAAGCTCGGTGAAGCCGAGACGCTATACCAAGAGGCCTTGCGCCGGACCCCGGATTCGGTCCTGCTGCTGGACCATTACGGCAGTCATCTGCTTCGGCAGGGCGACGCGGAAGGCGCGCGTCTGGAGTTTGAGAAGGCTTGTAGCATCGACCCGTCAGACCAGAACGCCAATCTTCAACTGGCGCGCCTGGCGGTCGATCGCCACGAGGGTGCCGCAGCGCTCGAGTTTCTTAGCCGTCTGCCGGATCTGCGCGCTCCCGCGCTGCAATTGTTGCGCGCCGAAGCGTTGTACTGGGCAGGGCGGAAGGAGGAGAGTTTCGGCGTCATCGCGGGCCTGGAGAGCACCTATGACGCGGACCCGCGCGTGCATTCTTCCGCGGGCCTGGCGCTAAGTAGAATGGGGCAGTTCGCACGCTCCGAGAAGGCTTTTTCCCGCGCCTTGGCGAAAGCCCCGGGCGATCCTGACGTGCTGTACAACCTGGGGCTGGCGGCGGTGGAGGCCGGCCACGACCAGCGCGCCGAGGTCGACTTCCAGACACTGCTCCGGCAACAACCCAACAATGTTGACGTGTTGCTGGAGCTTGGCCGCTTGCGAGGGCGCGCCGGCGACGGTGAAGGCGCCATCGCCTTACTCACCAAAGCCGCGCGGCTGGCCCCCAAGCGCGCCGATGTACAGGGTGCTCTGGCGCGCGCCCGGGCGCGTTAATTCCTATATGGAAGCCGGGCGCGCTGTTGAACTCACCCGTTCCGCGTTCCGTGGTGATCGCTACAGCGCCATCGTCCATTCGGTGCGCAAGAACAAGTCGATCTTGCAAGCGACGAGTTCTTAGAAACGGTGAAGATCAACGTAGATTTGGAGCAGTTAAAACTTGTAGATTTGCACGATTCAAAATGGAAATTTTACTCGAAGCGTCGGGTCTGGGCGAAAATCATCCGCAGCATGCGCGAAGTGGGAGGAGTTGACATGCGCGGAGTGAGAGGAGTTGAGGTGAATTCACATCGAAATCGCGAAAATTCTAGCCTTTTCTCGCAGGGAAGGCTCAGGAGCGTTCTGGTCGCCCTGGGTGCTTTCTGTGCTTTCTTTGTTCTGCTATCCCCGCCCGTATTCGCCCAAAGCGGT
Organism: uncultured Acidobacteriota bacterium; assembly: GCA_963719115.1. Taxonomy (GTDB): domain Bacteria; phylum Acidobacteriota; class Terriglobia; order UBA7540; family UBA7540; genus Bog-366. Next base: position 88,136 of record CAVRBF010000042.1, read on the forward strand.
GCCGTCCTAGGCGTGGTGAGCGACACGAGCGGTGCCGTGATACAAGGCGCATCGGTGACCTTAACCAACACGGCGACGGGCGTGAAAACGACGACCAAGGCTAACAACGAAGGTCTGTACGTTTTTCCCTACGTTCAGCCAGGCGTCTACGATGTCTCCGCCAGCGCTTCCGGATTCGAGACGGTGAAGAAACCCGGAGTGACCGTGAATGTGACGGAGCGCGTGCAGGTAGGCTTCAATTTGCAGATTGGCAGTACCAGGCAGACCGTCACGGTCACGGGCGCGGCGCCACTGCTCAATACCATCAATGATGTGGGGGGGCAAGTCATCACCCGGAGGTCCATCAACGATTTGCCGCTCTTGAACCGCTCGGCGCTTGATCTGTCATTCCTCGCGCCGGGAGTCAATCAACCGGCCGGTTCCACCTATGGAAATCAAGTGGGGACGGCTTACATGAATTCGAACGAGTTTGTTTCCAATGGCAGCCGCGAGGCGACTGCCAACGTGCTGATTGATGGCGTTTCCGCCGGGGGAGTGAACATGGGGGGGCTAACGACGCGTATCGCCTACACCCCTTCGGTGGACGCGGTCCAGGAGTTCAAGGTCCAGCAAACGAATTTCAGCGCCGAATATGGAAACTCGGGCTCGACCATCGTCAACCTGATCACGCGTTCCGGCACCAACGGCCTCCATGGCAGCGCCTACGATTTCCTGCGCAACAATGACCTCGATTCCGCGGATTACTTCGAAAACCAATTCCCGGCACCCCTGAACAAGCTCCCGCACTTGGAGCGGAACGTTTTTGGCGGCACGGTGGGCGGGCCGGTCGTGCTACCCCATGTTTACAATGGGAAGAACAGGACCTTCTTCTTTTTCGACTATGAGGGCACGCGCCAGAGTTCGCTGGCAAGCTCGTACGCCGGCGTGCCCAGCGCGGCGGAGAAGACGGGAGACTTCGGTGAGCTTTGCAACGACGTTAGCAAGCTCGACGGCAAGGGCGCGGGGACGTTCACAGGCGGTATCTGCTCAGACCCCAACGGCCAACTGTGGGATCCCTACACCGCCATCTACGACGCGACACGGCAATGCCGCGCGTGCAACCCCCATTCCGAACAACAACATCGCCACGTACACGAGCCCCGGCGCAGGCTATCCGCTACCGGGGGGTACGGGGCCAGGGAACATGATCGATCCCGCCGCGAAGAAGCTGATGTCGTATTTCCCGGCGCCGAACTTTAATCAGGGAGCGCCAGGCGGGGGCTATAGCCCGTACTACAACTGGGTCACCAGCGGCGCCACGGGACTGGCCAATCACCAGTGGGACTTGAAAATCGATCAGAATTTTGGTGACCGCGACAGGCTGAACGGGAAATACGCCCAACGGCTGACGCATCAGATTAACCTGAACTGCTTCAACAACATAGCTGATCCCTGCTCGGGTGGGGTGGGACCTCAATCGGCCCATCTGCTGGCGCTGGACTGGGTACACACTTTCGGCCCGGCGACGGTGCTGAATGTTTCCTACGGCTATACGAGCGTCGGGCGCCAGTTAACGCCCGCGGCGGCGGATCCGGTAGCAACGCTGGGGATGCCAAGCTACATGGACCAATCCGGTTTCAAGGTGCTTCCGTCGGTATTATGGAATTACAGCAACGAAACGGCCGCGGAAGCCGCCAACAACGACACCGCCATTGGGGGACAGCCGTGGGCTATCCTGGAGGACAACACGGCATCGCACGACTTGCTGGCTTCGCTCACCCATATCCAAGGGCGCCACGAGTTGAAGTTCGGCGCCGAATTCCTCATCAAACCTCTACAACTTCTCGCAACCCGGCACGCAAAATGGACTGTTTAGCTACGGCCCGGCGGGCACATCGCAGAACTCTGGCTTGTTCGGGGACGGGCGGGGATAACCTGGCGAGTTTCCTGGTCGGAAGCGGGTTTGGCGGTTGGGGGCAGTACGAAATTCCCGCGTGGCTTTACACCCAAAACCACGGCATTGCCGGCTACGCGCAGGATGCCTTTCGTGCCAGCAAGAAGCTCACGGTCAATGTTGGGCTTCGCTATGATTTGACCATGCCGGAGACGGAAAGGAACAACGAGTTGAGCTGGCTCGATCCCAATGCGGCTTATCCTTCGACTGTCCCCGGGTACCCCATCCTCCATGGCGGCCTGGCGTTTGCCGGCCCCGGCGAGCGCTCGGCCCTTAACCCTGATTACAAGGACTTTTCGCCGCGCATCGGCCTGGCGTATCACCCTGAACGATAAAACGGTGATCCGGACCGGATACGGAATTTACTATGGCATGTCGCGGGCAGCGGCGAATGCCATGGCGATAACTCCTAACGATCCGGGATTTGACGGGTCTACCTCCTGGCCCGACACGTATAATTCTGCCGGCCTTACGCCTTGTTGCGGGCTCAGCAACCCCTTCCCGATTGGGATCACGCCCGTCACGGGTAGCTCGTTAGGATTGGCGACCCAGATTGGCAACGGCTCAGCTTCAGCGCCCAATGGGTTCGAGCGGACCATGAACGCCACGCCCTATAGCGAGTCCTGGAACTTCGGAATCCAGCGCGAGCTTCCGGAAAGTATGCTCCTCAACGTGGGGTATATCGGCCAGGAGTCAACGCATCAGTACTTTGGAATTGGCGGCAATTACAATATCAGATCATTTAGGCGCGCAAGAGGAGCAGATGTCGCCGGCGCAGATCCAGGCGCTGAACACTCAAGTCGCCAATCCCTTTTACGGGATCATACCCAATAGCTCGCAGACTACATCACAATACCAGCTCGACCTTCCCTATCCTCAATTCAATGGCTCTCGACATCGCCAGTCCACCGTGGGCCAATGCGAACTATCAGGCGTTGCAATTGGGGCTGGAGAAACGCTTTTCCAATGGGCTGCAGTTCCTGGTTACCTATGTGTGGTCGAAATCGATCGACGATGATTCGAATCCCGGTAACGCCGGTGGAACAGGCCTTGGAATCGCCCCCGCCCCGTGGATCCCAACAACTTGAAGCTGGCCAGGTCGGTTTCTCAATACAACATCCCGCAGGTCTTCCAGTTCAGCTACGACTATCACCTGCCCTTCGGGCGCGGCCAGCATTTTGGCGCCCAGATGAATCGGGTGCTCGACGCCGATTGTCGGAGGCTGGCAGACCACCGGCATCTGGCGGTTTGACGATGGCCAGCCCATGACCTGGTCACTTTCGGCAGCTAATCCTGGCCTGCCTGGCTATGGTCAGGCGCCGAATATAGTCGGCACGCCACATGCCAACCCGAAGTCCCAGTGGTTCACGGCCGGGTACTTTGCCAATCCTCAGGTCTTCCAACAGCCCGCGGCTTACACCATAGGCGACGCGCCTCGAACCATTCCGTGGATGCACTATCCCGGCACGTCGAACGCGGACCTGTCGCTCTTCAAGGAATTTTCCATGAACAAACTTCGCGAAGGCATGCACCTCGAACTCCGTACGGAATGGTTCAACGCCTTCAATCACCCGCAATTCGGCAACATCAATAACAGCGTCTCGGCGGGCAACAGCGCCTTCGGGCAGATTACTGGGACCCGACGTCAAACTCGCCGCGCGAGATACAAATGGCCCTGAAGTTGTATTTTTAGGTCTACGAGGCCATTGAGATTTGGGATGTAAGCGTGTAATGTTGCACCCTGTGATTCGGCCTCGCTTAAGTTGCTGTCAGGCCTTGGAGAGGACGGCGCTCTGTGCCGTCCTCTTTCTTTCTGCGGCGACGTGTCTTGCTCTCCCTCAAGCGTCGAGTTCCATTGACCAGAAAGCGGCGACGGACTTTCAAGAAGGCCGGGTTGCCGATGCCGAGAGCGCGCTCCGATCCGAGTTGCGCGCCGATCCTCGCGACCTTTCGGCATTGAGCCTCATGGCCGTTATTCTCGACTCCCAGGGGAAATATTCCGAGGCCGAGGAGTTCTACCGCCGCGCTCTCCAGATCGCGCCGGGGTCTCCCGTTATATTGAACAATCTCGGGAACCACTATCTTGCCACGGGCAATCCCAAGAAAGCGGAAGAGAGTTTTCGACGCGTTGTGGCGATTGATCCGCATCATGTGAACGCGAACCTGCAACTCGCCGACATGAGTGTGCAGCGGAAGGACGGCGCGGAAGCTCTGGCGTGCTTGAGCCGTCTCGCGGCAACATGCTCAAGAGCCAACCCGTTGCGCAAATGCTGAAGGCTCAAGCCCTCGTCCTCATGGGCAACTGCAAGTCAGCCGTGCCGGTGCTCAGCGCGCTCGAAGAGAAAACAGCTCAAGACCCACACTATAGTTTTTCCATTGGCCTGGGCTATGCCCAATGTCAGCAATACGATCGAGCGGAGAAATCTTTCAGCGAGGCCTTGCGAGCCGATCCCTCGAACTTCGACGTTCTGTACAACCTCGGGGTGGCCGCGCGCCGCGCCGGGCACCTCGAGCGAGCGCAACAGGTGTTTGAGGCTGCTCTGCGGTCAAGGCCGGAAGACATAGATGCTCTCTACGCCTATGGTGACCTGTTGATTGCGACGAAGGATTTTCTGACGGCAAGTGCTGTCCTGTACCGAGCGGCGCGATTGGCTCCGGATCGCGCCGATGTGCTCTTGCTTTTAGCTCAGGCCACGGAAGCGCTCGGGTACTATGAGGACACCGCCAGCACCTTGGAAAAGTACCTGAAATTGCGTCCTGCCGACGAGGTTGCCCGGCGTGAGCTGGGCTTCTCGTTGATCCTCGAAGGCCGGTTCGAAGAAGGTCTTCCCAAACTTCAGCAATTCGTGCTCAGGCACCCGCAGGACGCGAAAGGCCAGTATGAACTCGGCGCAGGTGAAGCAACTGACAGTCCGGAAAAGGCTCTGGCCCATCTGGATGAGGCACTAAAGCTCGATCCGACGATGTTTGAGGCTCGGTACACGCGTGCGGCACTCAATTTCCAGAATAACAGGCTTGACCAGTCACTGGCAGATTTCGAGGCGCTTCGGAAAATCGATCCTAACAATCCACGGCTTCTGGACTGGCAAGCCCAAATCTATTTGCAGACACGATCAGCCGCAGCAAGCAGCGATGCTCTTGCAGCAGGCCGTCAAGCTGGCTCCCCGCGATCGGGCCATTTTGATTCATTACAGCCAGGCACTCGAAAAACTGGGTCGCACGGAGGAGCGCAAGGCGGTGTTAGCGTCATTCAAGGAAGCCGCTGCCAGCGGCGCCCAGCCTCGCGCCCGCTCGGGTCTGTTTGATTTTCTCGCTCTCTCCCCGGAGCAGCAGGGCGCTAAGTATCTCGAATCCTTGCAAGCAGCGGTTAATGAGAACCCAAACGATGTCGCTCTCAAGGCCCGCCTTGCTGAGTATCTGCTGGATCACGGAGAAAGCAAGCGCGCCGCCGCAGTCTTTCAGGAGGTGCTTGCGGCGAGAGCCGATACCGCCACTCTGGCCGATTGCGGGAAAGCCCTACTGGGGCATGAGCAGTATGGTTTGGCGGCGGAATTTCTTCAAAAGGCGCCGAATGCGAAGCTCGACCTGGCAATCGCCGTGTTCCATTCCGTCAGCCCCGCAGCCGGACTGGCCCAACTCGATGAAATGCCCGCCGACCAACGCGCCGGCGACTACTTTATACTTCGCGCCCAGATCCTGGATTCCATGGGCAAAACCGCAGAAGCGGTGGACTCGCTAAATCGAGGTATTCGCGCCGCCCCCCGGCGTGCCGATATGTATTTTGAGGCCGCGGCGTTTCTGATTCAACACGGCCAATTCAAGCAGGCGGCGGCATTGCTGGAAGATGCCACCCGCCTGATCCCGGATGCGCCTAACTTGTGGCTGGCGCGGGCGATTGCTCTTGAGTTGCCGATGGCGCATGGAAGATCCCACGCCGACGAGGTGCGGAGCGAAGAAGCAATGAAGGTGCTGGCGCAAATTGAGTCCCGCTGGCCGGCGTGGGACCTCCCCTACCTCGTGAACGGCATGATCCTGCAGGACGGACTGAAATCGAGGGAAGCGAAGCAGATGCTCGATTTAGCGATTGCCCTCGGATGCCGGGAAGCGGACGCTTATTATTACGAAGCTTTAGCCATCACAAACACGACCCCGGTCAACCTGCCGGAGGCGCAGAAGGCCATCTCTCAGGCAGTGACACTAAACCCCGAAGGTGCCGCAAATAGGGCACTGGCCGGACAGATTCTCCTGGATGAGGGAAACTACCAGGACGCCGTCCAACAGCTCCTCGCTGCTGTGCGGGTTCAGCCGACGCTCTATCTCGCGCATGGTCTCTTGCGCACGGCCTACCTCAAGATGGGAGAGAGTGACAAAGCTGCTGAAGAATTGAATCAGATGATG
>CAVRBF010000043.1:0-51546 GCA_963719115.1 uncultured Acidobacteriota bacterium
CCGCCGCAGAACCTGCGATTCGCCATCCTGCGATTCTACTGGGACGGCGAAGCCACTCCCTCCGTCGAAGTCCCCATTGGCGACTTCTTTGCCTCGGGCTGGGGAATATACGGCCAAGTTTCTTCGCTGGCGGTGTGTGCCAATCCGTTGCGCGGCTACAACTCTTATTGGCAAATGCCTTTTCGCAAGTCGGCGCGAATTACTCTGGAAAACCTCGGCGCCGAAACGCTGACACTCTATTACCAGGTTGATTACACCCTTACCGAAGTTCCCGCGGACGCCGCCTATTTTCACGCGCAGTTCCGGCGCTCCAACCCTCTGCCCTACAAGACCGGTCACGTGATCATTGATGGAGTCAAGGGCTGGGGGCAGTACGTGGGCACCTACATCGCCTGGGGAAGCCATAGTACAGGCTGGTGGGGAGAAGGGGAAATAAAGTTCTTCCTCGATGGCGACTCGAAATTTCCCACGATTTGCGGCACGGGGACGGAGGATTACTTCTGCGGCTCGCACGGCTTTGAAACCTGGGGACCGGACAAGCAGGGGCATTACACCGAGTTCACCACGCCGTATTCCGGGCTTTCGCTGGTCACTCGCCCCGACGGTCTTTACGATTCCCAACAGCGCTTCAGCCTCTATCGCTGGCACATCGTGGACCCGGTGCGCTTTGAGCAGGATTTGAAGGTCACAATCCAAGCGTTCGGTTGGCGCTCGGGCGGCCGATATCTGCCTCTTCAGGACGATATCGCGTCCACGGCCTTCTGGTACCAAACCGAGCCGCACGCGCCGTTCCCGCCGCTGCCGGACAAGGACGAACTGGAAATCAAATAGATTTTCGATTGACGATTGTCGATTTGCAACCACCCAGCTCCAAGATTTTCGGAGACGACAGCAATTGTTGCTGGGTGTGGACTGGGACACGGTATCGGTTTCAATCGGCAATCACCCATCGCAAATCACCAATGTCTACTGCCTATTCATGATGCTGGCCAAGTATCCCGCGCCGAAGCCGTTGTCGATATTGACCACGCAGACGTTGGGTGAGCAACTATTCAGCATGCCCAGCAGGGCGGCGAGGCCGCGGAAGCTGGCGCCGTAGCCAACGCTGGAGGGAACGGCGATTACTGGCACAGCCACCATGCCAGCTACTACGCTGGGCAGCGCGCCTTCCATGCCCGCCACGCAAATGATCACGCGCGCTTCGCGCAGGTGATGACTCTCTCCCAGCAGGCGGTGAATGCCCGCAACCCCAACGTCGTAGAGCGACTCCGTCTTGTTGCCCATGACCGTCGAGGTGACGAGTGCCTCCTCCGCCACGGGAATGTCCGACGTGCCGGCACACACCACGAGGACCTTTCCTTTGCCGCGAATCTTCTTGTCCTGACGGATGGAGATGGCGCCGGAGAGTTCGTGGAATTCCACTCTGGGGTCGAGCGGGCGCAGCAGTTCGTACAGGTTGCGATCGCCGCGCGTCACCAGGATGTTGTGCTTGTTTTGCAGCATGTGGCGGACAATGCCCACCACCTGCGAAGGGTCTTTGCCCCGCGCAAACACCACCTCCGGAAGTCCCTGCCGCAGCGAACGGTGATGATCGATCTTGGCGTAACCCAGATCTTCATAGGGCAGCTTCCGCAGGCGCTCCAGGGCGTCGCCCACCGAAAGTTTGCCCTTTTGCACTTCCTTCAACATGCTGGTGATTTCTTCTGGACTCAAGGTTTGCCCCTCCGTCTTTCAGTATAGCAGCCCGCAGAAGGAAGTTTTGCCCGGGACGGTCATGTGGCAGTTTGAATTTGTAGTGGCGAGTTTACCTCGCCATGCGGCGGCACAGAGCCGCCGCGAAGAGACCCCTCACCCGTCGGCCCATGGCCGCCGACCTCTCCCCACGGAGAGGTTGTCGATCTTCTTGTGGTACGCCCTTGCGACCCACGAATCTCCGACCTCTAACTCTATTTATTTTCAATATTATATCCGGATGAAGAGGTTGATCTCATTTGTTTTCAATAATATATCCGGATATCCCAGCATCTCGAATTTTGTGGCCTTATTTTTCATACACTTATCCGGACATCCCAGGACTTTAGGGGTCCCCCCCTTTTTTTCGCCCTGTCCAGCGCCCAAACGGCTTTTTTTCAGCAACTTACACTTTCGCCGAGTGTTCGTATTTTGCGCATAAGCCTCGCCTTTTCTGTTACTTTTCCGGATATTCCCGCTCAGGAAGGCGTTCAAGCCTTGTGGCGCTTCGCCTCGCACGTTGCGGGGCCCGGTGGATCTCTGCTCGTGGCGGCGGTTGGCTTGCAGGAAGGCTGCGGACCGGACGGGGGACTTACGCGGCGACATGACGGCACCATACCTCGTTAAGATCAGTAGCATATGCATATAGCCTAAGTTATGTCAAGAGGAAACATTGTCCGAGCCGCGGGCGACGCTGCGCGCACGGCATTTTGGATTTGCGATTTTGGATTTGGGATTGAAGAAGACGAAAGAAATCGGGGCAGGCGCGATATTTCCCGTTAATCTGTCATCCTGAGCCTCGCTTTTCAGGGCGAAGGACCCCTGTATTGCGTCTTGTCCGCGCGCATCGCAGTCTGTGGTGCCGCGCGGGGCCGCAGTGCCACTTACGGACAAATGAAAAGGGTCCTTCGTCCCGATGAAGGGCATCGGGACTCAGGATGACAGCGAGGGGGAATTCGCGCCGAGAATTGAGCTCTTCTCAAAGCGACCGTTGCCGGGCTGTCGCGATGCAGGTTGTGATCTGCTATCGCGAAAGCGGTATTTCGAAGGCAGGACACTCACGATATTTCATATTTACCAAAGAGCGAGTCGCAGAGCGTTGCTCTGCGCCAGCCGGCCGCAGAGTAGGGCAAACTGCGCCCAACTCTCTACCCTGCTAAACACCTACTTGGCGTCACCACCGATCCTCGCCTTTCGAGTGCCTCAATAATAACCCCAGGTTTAGCGGCTTTCCCCCGTATAGCCAACCCCTTCCCTTTCTTGACTTCGTCCGGGCTGCCTACTAACATCGCGGGCGATGGCTAATTCCAAGGTTGCAAGCAAGAAACGCATCACTTTGGGCGTGACGGGAGCCAGTGGCGCTCTCTTCGCCCGGCGTGCGTTGCAGATCCTCGAGGCTGACGCACGAGTGGGCAAGATTCACCTCGTGGTTTCGGGCAGCGGCTTGAAGCTTTTGCGCGACGAACTCGATTTGAAGATCACGAAGTCGTCGCAGGTTCCTGCGGCGCTCGCGGGCGGCAAAACCCGCAAAACGGAGTACCTGCTGGACTCGGACGTGGGCGCATCCATTGCCAGCGGTTCCTATGCGGTGGACGGAATGGTGGTGATTCCGTGCACCACCGGCTGCCTGGCGCAAATTGCCTGCGGAATCTCCGACACGCTGATTGAGCGCGCCGCCGGCGTTTGCCTGAAGCAAGGCCACAAGCTCATTCTTGCCGTCCGTGACGCGCCCTTCAACCGCATCCATCTGGAAAACATGCTGCGGGCGCAGCTTGCCGGCGCGGTGATCTTTCCCATTATTCCCACCTATTACGATCGCCCCAAAACGATCGAAGACCTCGCCACCCAGTTCTGTTGCCGCGTGCTGGCGCTGCTCGACCTTGAGCAGGGTGACCAGTATCACTGGGAGGGCGAAGACAAGAGGCCGAAGCATTGATTCATTTGGTCATCGGGCCATCGGGTCATCGGGCCATTGATGGATTGAAGTGCGGCACGCGCGTTAACTCATTAATGCCATAAGTGTTCGGACCTGCGTCCGGAGATCGTTCCTCGCACCATTCCATGACCGGAGAGGTCAACATGAAAACTCCTCCATTAACTTCTTCATTTCGTCTATTTTTCTTGTCGGTGCTACTGGTTCCCGCGCTCGCTCTGGCGCAGGAACTCAACCCCATCAGTTTGCCCGCGCCGCAAACCAACGGCGGCAGGCCGCTCATGCAGGTCTTGAGGGACCGGCACTCGACCCGCGAGTTCAGCGCTCAAAAGCTTTCGCCGCAGGTCCTCTCGAACCTGCTGTGGGCAGCGTTCGGAATCAACCGGCCCGCGGAAGGCAAACGCACCGCACCGTCCGCGATGAACTGGCAGGAGATTGACATCTACGTTGCCCTGGCCGAGGGCCTTTACGTCTACGACGCCAGAGAGAACAAGCTGAATCCCGTTCTGGCTCAAGACGTGCGCGGCGCGGCAGGAGTGCAGCCGTTTGTGAAGGATGCGCCCATGAATCTGATCTATGTGGCCGACCTTGCCAGGACGGGGAACGCCTCCGCCGAAGAGCGAAACTTCTACAGCGCCGCGGACGTGGGCTTTATCGCGGAGAATGTCTATCTCTTTTGCGCCTCGGAAGGACTCAACGTGGTGGTGCGTGGCGGCGTGGACCGGGCGACGCTGGCCAAGGTGATGAAGCTGCGCCCGGATCAGAAAATCCTGCTGGCCCAAACCGTGGGGTACCCGGCGCGGCCATCGTAGTTTAGAAGCGCACTCATGGCGCTGTCATCCTGAGAGCTTGTGACTTTTTTCGATTTTTAGCCATTTTGAGGCAGTTAACCCTTGTGTTTACAATGTCGGCTTTCGCCAATATTCAAAACAGTCACAAGCTCTGAGTGGGGATGGGCCTGTTCGGCCCACCCATGGGGATGAACGACTTCCCCTAACTCGCTGATTCCAAGAGGGGAGGGGCATGTCGTTCGACGGAGCCCGCCTTTCAGGGCGAAGGACCCTTATTATTCGTAACCAAACCACCTGTCATCCTGAGCCTGGCGCTTCAAGGCGAAGGACCCCGGTATTTCGTCTTACCCATGCGCAACGCGGCATACACCAGCAGAGACCCGGCGCGGGTGCGCCCAGCTTCCTAAAGGCAAATGAAAAGGGTCCTTCGCCCTGAAAAGCGGCGCTCAGGATGACGGTTTGGCGGGTGTTTGCGATCAGAGAACCGGGGTGGTTCAGCTCAAGGTTGACGCCGCGTGGGTCCGCGCGGCATGATGGAATGTCCCCCATGAGTGAGGCACTTCCAAGCGAATCGCTGCCGCCGGCACCGGCGGGCGTTGCTCAAGGCTCCGCGGCCAAGCTGCGGACGACGCTGGAGATGATCAAGTTTGAGCACTCGGTGTTTGCCCTGCCCTTTGCCCTGGTGGCGGGGATGCTGGCGGTGCGCGGCTGGCCCACGTGGCAGCAGGTTGTGTGGCTGATCGTGGCGATGGTGGGCGCGCGCAGTGCGGCCATGACCTTCAACCGCATCGCCGACCGCAAGATTGACGCGCTCAATCCCCGGACACGCATGCGCGCCCTGCCTTCGGGCGGCTTACGTTGCGATTCGCCGTCGGATTTACCGTGATATCCTGCGGATTACTGGCGCTCGCCGCCTGGGAACTCAGCCCGCTGGCCTTCAAGTTGTCGCCGCTGGCCATCGCGGTCCTGCTTCTTTACTCCTACACCAAGCGCTTCACCATCTTCTCGCACCTGGTACTGGGAATTGCCGACGGCCTGGCGCCCGTCGCGGCCTGGATCGCCTTGCGCAACAGCGTGAGCTTAAGCGTGCTGCTGCTGGGCGCGGCCGTGGCTTTCTGGGTGGGAGGATTCGACCTCATCTACGCCTGCCAGGACATCGATTTTGACCGCCGCACCGGTATTCACTCCGTTCCCCAGCGCTTCGGCGTGGCCGCAGCCCTCTACGGCTCGATCGCCAGCCACGTGGTGATGGTCGCGCTGCTAGCAGAGGTGATCCGCCTGGAGCGTCTGGGCTGGTTCGCCATCGTCGGATTGATCCTGATGGCGGCGCTTCTCGCCTATGAGCACGCCATCGTTACACCCTCCGATTTGTCCCGCCTCAACGCCGCGTTTTTCAACGTGAATGGGTACATCAGCCTGCTGTTCTTTGTGACGTGGGGAGCGGATTTATTGATTCATTGAGCTACTGCATTTGCGGCGGGACCAGCATCTCGCGGAAAACCAGGGAGTCGAAGATGGCCAGGACGTGTTTACGGTAGGTCAGCATACGGTCCAGCATGCCGTGATACATGGGGTCATGCTCCGCCAGGCGCTGCCAGCGTTCCAGTACGTGCGGAGGGACGTCAATATCCTCGCGCAGTTTTTGTACCGGATGCCCGCGCAAGAAGAGGCCGTAAAAGAAGGCCGCCTCGTGCTGGGGTTCGGCGAATTGTAGATTCGCAGTTGCCATTTGCTCGAACGATCCAAGAGGCAATTCTAACCAGAATGAATTCCGGCGCGCCAGTAAAATTCTCTAACGTTGCCCTGTCCCGGAAACACAATGATAAACCGCTTGTCAAGCCCCCCTAAGTGCTGTCCGGTGGTGTGCCACATCCGAGTTGCTCGTTGGTGCTGCACCCCCTCACCCCCGCCCCTCTCCCCCAAGGGGGCGAGGGGAGAAGGGATTTTCTTGGCGAAACGCGATCCTCTTAAATCAGCTTACTCCCTCGCCCCCTTGGGGGAGAGGGGCAGGGGTGAGGGGTTATTCGCAACACACTCCTATCACACTACCTGCTGTCCGGAAACCGGCCGGAACATTCTTGACATCACGTTTGTGGCGGAAGTAGGCTGCAATCTTCATCCTTGGCAACATCAAGAACATTAGATGCATTCCGGTGTGAAACGATGACAACACATAAATCTGCCATCGATCCTGTGCCTCGCTGCCACTGGGCCAGGAACGACCTCGCCATCCGTTACCACGACGAGGAGTGGGGAGTCCCGCTGCACGATGACCAAAGGCTCTTCGAGTTCTTGATTCTGGAAGGCGCCCAGGCGGGACTGAGTTGGGACACCATCCTGAAGAAGCGCGCAAACTACCGCGCCGCGTTCGATAACTTCGACCCGCTGGCGGTCTCTCGATACGACAGGAAGAAAATGGGTCAATTGCTGAAGAATCCTGGCATCGTCCGCAACCGGCTCAAGATCGCATCGGCCGTGCAGAACGCCCAGGCCTTTGTTCGTGTGCAACAGGAGTTTGGAAGCTTCGATTCCTACATCTGGCAGTTCGTCGGCGGGCGGCCCCGGCAGAACGCTTGGCGCGACTCGCATGGTCTCCCCGCAAAAACCACCGAATCCGACGCCATGAGCAAGGACCTGAAGCGTCGCAGATTCAACTTCGTGGGCTCCACCATTTGCTACGCCTTCATGCAGGCGGTGGGGATGGTCAACGATCACGCCGTGACCTGCTTTCGTTACGCCGGGCTGAAAGCTCCTTGATATACAGAGCGCCGTAGATTGTAGCGTCGATCTCCGATCGACGGCGGCGGTCAGAGACCGCCGCCTGGAGTTTCCACACTGCAAACGAAGTTTTCGGTTGGGGTTCGCGGTAATTCGTGTCCGTGCGCACTCATGGCGCTGTCATCCTGAGCCCGCAGTTCAGGGCGAAGGACCCCGGTATTTCGTCTTATCCAAGTGCGCCGCGGGGACGCGGCGGACAAGAACGCGGCGCTCCCGCGCTGCGCTTCCCACGTACAATGAAAAGGGTCCTTCGCCCTGAACTGCGGACTCAGGATGACAGTTAGGTTCGTTGGTGGTGCAGATTGAAGATCGTGGTCATTGCATGGAAGGCCGTGCCTCCGCGTTCCGTGGCCGCCAAGATGTAGAAACTCCCGGCGGCGGTCAGAGACCGCCGCTACAGCCGGATGCGCAAACATGGATGTCGCTCTGTGTAGATCCGCCAAGCCGAAAAAAAGTGCCTGCGCTGAACGTGCGCAGCGCAGGCACAGGGGGATGGAACAACCAACTCGTTAGGAATTGACAAGCTGAAGGTTATTCACGACCGAGAAAGAAAGCCCGGCCCGGCGAGCGTCCATATCAGCCTTAATCCGATCCATTGATCGCGCCACCACACCTTCCAGCGTCACGTTGCCGTTCTTCACAATGATGTGAATCGGGGGCAGCGCCAGGTTGGAGTAGGGAGAAAAGAACGGATCGCCGTAAATGGCGCGCGCCACTTGCAGACGGAGGCGGTCATCGAACGTCGAGACCGGCAGCACTTCCAGGTTGTTTTGCAGCACGGCCACTCCCTTCACGCGCTCGAGCAGCCTGCCCATGTCCGTCTTCTTGAACGGCTGCGTCACCTGCCCGCTGACCGTCAGCGTGCCGCCGTGAGCTTGCAGGTTGATGTTGTCGAAAATCCCGTAAGCGTAATACATCACGATCTCGTGCCGCGCGGCCTGCAACATCTGCGTTTCGCCCACGCCCGGAGCCGTGACCTGAATGTTATCCACAACCTGGCTCACGCCCGGCGCCTTGCGGGCGGCATTCTCCGCGTCCAGCTTGCTTCCCAGGTTGTCCACCGTGCCCGTCAGAGTCGCAACCCCGTTCTCATAGCTCACCTGCACGTCACCGTGCTTCATGACCTTGGCGTGGTCGAGCCGGGATTGAATGCCCGCCGTGGCCTGTAAGTCGGTCGTGGGCGGCACCGCGAGACACACTCCCGTGCCCAATACCAGGAATAGAACCCACAGTGAAAATTTGTTCCGCATGGTCGTCCTCCTTACGCTTTGCCCTGAATCACCTTCGCGGCTTCTGCGGCCGCTGATGATTTCCTTCAACGTTCACTTAGACGCGGGCATTTATCAAGGAGTTTCATGTGTTAAGAAGGTTTTACCTTGACGGGTTATAGCAGTTCTCGAAAGGTGGTTTGATCTTGGAGGGGATAGGGAGTAGCACTAAAGGGCCAGTACATGCCGCTTTTCGTGCCAGTCCATCTGATGCGGGAACCCCTCGAAAGGTTTCTTCCCGTCAAATCTGCGAGTAAGGGGTGGGGGAAAGAATCGCGTTCGAGATGCTTGAGACGATCTCTGGGTCGGTGTAGCCGGGAGTGGTGCTGAGTTTCTTCCACTCCGGGTCGGCGACGAAGGCGGACCAGTTGCGCGTGCGTTCGTCCATATTCTCAAAGGTCAGCATGTAGGTCAGGCTGGGCATACCCGAGCCGACCAGCGTCTCGCCGAAAAAAACGGGCCGCAAACCGGTTCGCCGGAAAATGCCGATCTCCGCGTTGTTGAACATCTCCATCTTGGTGCGGTTCGCCTTCTTGCTGTGGCTTTCGTAAGTGCGAAGTTCAAAGATGCGGGGTTTCTTTTCGGCCGCTCCGGCCGGCAATTCCAGCTTCGGCAAGCCCGCGAATGCGCCCAGCAGAAAGCTTTCCACGCGCACGTAGCCGGGTTCGGTGGCCGTGGCATTAATAAAGGGGGCCCCGGCCTGCAAATATTCCTGGTCGGCCGCCAGCCGGTCGTGAACGGTGACGACGGACTCAACAGATGAGTGCGGCAACAACACGTAGAGCGTCGGACTGCCGGGGCCGATGGTGGTGTTGAAAACGCCCACGGGTTTGATGCCAAGGCGATTCAGCGCGGGGATGGCGGCGGCGCGAACATAATCATCCATGAGCCTCTGCTGCGGTCCGCGGCGCAGATGGTATTTGCGCAATTCATAGTATTCACGGCCGGCAGGATCCGGACTTGGTCCCGCGGCACCGTCAGCGGGACTTGTCGCTCCGGCAAGCGCCGAAGCAGCCAGCGAGGAAACCAGGAATCGGCGGCGTTTCATGTCGTTTTCTCCGATCTGAATCGAGGCAATGGATACCGCAGCATTGTATGTCACGCAGCGGACAAGGCAAGAAGGAAGTTGGGCCGCTCCGCCGAGCGCCATGGACGGATGCAGGTCACCCGGCGAGCCGGTGGTAGCGGGAAGGATTCGCAAGGAAACTTTGCCCGCGACGAGGCGGGAAGCGGGAGGCGCTGCGCCCGCCGGCAGCGGTGCTCGGAAGCTGAGCTTGCCGCGCCGGCTCGCAGGCTGGAGATCGTTTCACTAAGCGGTTGCTTTGGCAAAACTGCCGATCGCCTTGGCTTCGTCGTCGTGGACGTCGAAAACGGTATAGAGCTTGGTAATCTGCAAAAGGTCGTGAACCTTTTTGGTGAGGTTGAGAAGCTTTAAAGCTCCTCCCTGTTTGGCGACGCCTGTGAATGCGCTTACCAATTCGCCGATGCCCGAACTGTCGATGTAGGTGACCTCGGCCAGGTTCAGCAGGATGTATTTGTTGCCCTTGCTCAGTTGGTCGCGGATCAATTCCCGCAACTGCGTGCACCCTTCTCCCAAAGTAATTCTTCCGTTAATATCTACGACCGTAACGGAATCAACTTGTCGTATTGTGGCTTTCATGCTCACGGTCGGTTCCTCCTTGTTTAGTCTGAATGCCGGAATTGAGGCGTTTGACCATCGTCACTTCTGTTCCCGCGCCGTTAAGGTTTTCCACCCGGAACTCGTCCATAAAGGAGCGAATGAGGAAGATGCCGCGCCCGGAAACGTTCAGCAGGTTGTCACTTTCCAGCGGGTCGGGAAGCAGGTTGGGGTTGAAACCTCGCCCCTGGTCCCGAATGCGTATTTCCAGGCGGTCGCGATGAATCGTGAATTGCAGCCAGACGCTCTTGCCGGGATCGTTCTTGTTGCCGTGCCAGATGGCGTTGATCATCGACTCATGCACCGCCATCTCAATGCGCTGCTGGTCTTCCTCATCGAAACCGGCGGTCGCGGCCACGCGGCGGGTAATCTCCTCCGCCACCTCAACATTCTTGAGGTCGCTTTCCAGTGTCACCTCGACGCGACTGCTGTCAGGAGTCATAGGGTACGAGAGGGGACACACGCCCCACCGATGAAATTACCCCACGGGTGAGCGAAAGTCAACGCGCGCGAAGACATTATTCGCGCCGGTTTCCGGCAACAGTAATGGCGTAGGGGTCAATCCCCGAGGAATTCCAGCTTTTTCAGGTTGGTGAGAGCATCGGCGTTACCGGGATCAAGTTGCAGCCCCGCCCGATACTCCCGCAGGGCGTCGGCGTTACGATTGGAATCCATATAGAAGAGTCCCAGCATGAAATGAGTCCGGCTGTCGGCGGGACTCACCTGTTCGGCGCCCAGGAAGGCGTGCTCGGCCCCGGCGCGGTCGCCCTTAAGCCACAGCGGCAACCCCAGGTCCCAGTACCCCTGCGGGGTAGGCTCGATGGCGACGGAACGGCGCGCTTCCGCCTCCGCTTCCGGCAATTTCCGCTGGTCAAAGCAGAATTCGCTCAGCGCGTTGTGCGCCCGCACGCTGAGAGGCGAGAGCTCCACGGCGGTACGCATCTCCCGCTCGGCCTCCTCCGTCCTTCCCAGGGCGGCGTCGGTCTTTCCCAGGTCCAGGTGAGCGTCCATGTAGTTCGGGCGGATGACGATGGCACGCAGGAAAAAGATGCGCGCTTCCTGGTAGTGCTTTTCGGCGTGGGCGGCGAGCCCCAGATTGTGCAGCGCGTACTCGCTGTTGGGCGCCAAACGCAGCGCCGTGGCCCACTCGCTGGCCGCCGCCGCAACATTTCCCTGCCCCCAGTAAACGGTTCCGAGATTGTTGTGGATGTAATACGCATTCGGAGAGACTGCCAGCGTCGCTGTATAAAGCGTGACGTTGTCCCGCCAATCGCGGTCCCGGACGATGATGCGGATGGCGCAAACGATAGCCAGCAAGGCTGCCACCGCGGGCACGAGTTTTCGCCATCGGACTTCCCGTGCGGAAAGTGATTTCCGCCACTCGACCGCGGCCCACCCCACAAGCCAGCAAAAGCCCACCGAGGGGAGATAAAGATAGCGCTCAGCAAAGGGATTGCTGGACATCCAATGGATGTTCAACACGGGCGCAATGCCGGCCAGCAGCCAGACAATTCCAAACGCTGCCTGCCGATTGGATTTCCACACGGTGACAAATGCCCAAAGACAAATTGCCAGCGCCACCACGCCGCGGAGGGCCCAGGGGTAAAGCGCCGTGACGTTGTCGGGAAAAACGTAGTAAACACACAGTTCAGCCGGCCACACCAGTTTCCAGCAGTATTTGCCGATCAGCGCCAGCGCCGCGATCAGCGTGTCTTTGGTCCCGAAGTTGGGCCAATCATAGTTGGGCGCCAGCCCACCCAGATAGCGAACGCGCAGCAGCAGATAAGCCGCACTGAGCAACCACAACGAGCCGTAGCGCCGGATCTTTTGGAATCGACTCGTTTCTTCGCGATCGTCGCGGAAGAAATGCTCATAGATGGCGGCAACCACCGGCAGGGTCAGCGCCTGCTCCTTGGAAAGCATGGTGAGGACAAAGCTCCCGGCCATGGCGATCTGGAGCGCCGCCGAAACCTTGCCGCCCGCGCGTGCCGAGGCAAGAAACAGCCAGAAGGTCAGAAGATAGAAAAGCGCCAATTCGAGTTCGGTGACCGCGGCAATCCAATTCACGGCTTCGGAGTGGATTGGGTGGAGCGCGAAGAGGCACGCTGCCGCCAGCGCCACCGCCTGAGACCGAAACATCTTGAGCGTGACCAGAAAGACCAGAAGCACAACGGCCACGTTGGCCAAGATATTGGCAAGGTGGAAGCCCAGCGCGTGCGGCCCAAACAGTTGGTAGCAGAATAAGTACCCCAGCGACATCACCGGACGGTAATAGTTCGTGGAGCCGCGAAAATCTCCCACGAAAGACCACACTGAGGTGGTAAAGATTTCCCGCAGGTGATGAAAATCGCGCAGGTAGGGGTTCACCAGCACCTGGTCGATGTCGTCGTAAACGAAGTCGTTGCGCAAAGAGTAGAGGTAAGGAAGCAGCGAGACGACAATCAGAACCAGGAAGCAGATCCAACGCGGCTTGCCCGGCTCGGACCGGGAAGCGGGTGTGTCCTTCAGCGAAACGGGATCAGTGGACGTCAACTCACTCGAGAGGTCTGGGGTCACGGTCAGTGCTCTTTCACGGGTCAGTTTCCTTCTATACCGTGCGACATAAATTGTAGCGTCGATCTCTGATCGACGCCGGCGATCGGAGACCGCCGCTACAACCCAATGTGCAGACATTTATGTCGCCGCGATCATTGGCGGCTCACGGCCGCGGCTTTGTGCGGTGGCCCGCCCGTATCGTGGACGACCAGCAGCGTGAACGTGCCGGGAAGGGCCTGCGGTCTGGGATGGGGATGGTCGGGCGTAGGCGCTGGCGCGGGGCCAAAATCCGCGGTGACAAGGAAAATGTCGCCGGTCTTGCGGTCCAGTGCCATCGTGCGCGCGCCGCGCTGGGTGGTGGCGCTGCGAAGAGGCTGAATTCTGGGGGATCCACCATGGTTGTCTTCGTAGACGTAGGTCAGAGTCCCATCACCGTTCGAGCTGAAGGCAAGTCCGCCTTCGCCGGTGGAAAGGAATGCGTTGGCATCCACCCCCTGGCCGATTTCGGGGGTGCCCAGAACTTTGCCGGAGTCGGCGTCTACCACTGCCATCATGCGGTTGTGACAGCCGGAGAAGAGCCGGCGATTCTGCGTGTCCATCGCCAGCCCCGAGGGCTCCTCGCACGGCGCCAAAGGCCAGCGGGCAGTGACCGTCAGCTTTCGGGAATCGATCTGAAGCAGTTCGCTCTTGTCTTCCAGGTTGTTGTAGACATGCCCTTGCCCGTCCGCGACGGCGAACTCCGGCTTGCCGCCTAACGTGACATTTCCTACGGGCTTCCCTGAGGCTGCGTCAATGGCCGTCGCGTCGCCGCCGTGACCATTGAAAGTGAAAACTCTCTTCGACGCGGGGTCGTAGATGATGGCGTCGGGTCCGTTTCCGGTGGGCGCCGTTCCGAGACTCTTGAGAGTCTTGAGGTCAAATATGGTGACCGTATTGGCGCGGCCGTTGCTGGTGAATCCACGGCCGAATTCCGGCGCGAGGGCAATACCGTGCACCCCGTCAGTGCCCGGGATATCGCCCACCACCTTGTAAGTGTCCGCATCCACGACCATCACGTGCGTACCACGTGAAATGTAAAGGCGGCGCGCGGCGGTGTCGCAAATGAGGTAGTCCCAACCTCCCTCGCCGCCCAAGACAACCTTTTTGACCACTTGATAGTACCAACCGCCGGCGGTCAGAGGGCGAGCGGAAAAGCCGGCAGCGGCGGCGAGCACCAAGGCAAAAGCCACTCTTGCCACTGGCAGTTCTGCGCCCACGTGCCGCCGTGTGTGATTCTCCATGGCTCCTCCTTGGGGAATGCTCAACCTATCACACCGAATCTTGGAGGACAAGAAGGAAGGCCAGCCGGCGCGGTCGTCAAAGCAAGCGTGTCAATCGCTAACGCCGCCGGCAAGCATCCGGTGATGCTGCGCCTCGTGACTCCAGCGGGAGCACAGGCAGATTGGCTTGCAGAGACCCTTGATTGTCGGGCCGGAACCGGTGGCCTTTACGCTGCCTTTCGCCCACAACGATCCGCCCGGCGAATGGGAGATCCAGGCCACCGACCCGCTGGGCAAGCGAACGACATCCGTGAAGGTGGTGCTGCGCTGAAGCTCGGCGCGACGGCTCGAAGCGGTCGGGACTAGGCCGACGCAGGTGTCGAGTGGGCGGGCAGTTCTACGCCGGAAAATTGCTTGCAGGCATCAAGGAGCTTTTCCTGACGCTCGACGTCGCGAGCCGCACGGTTGGGGCTGCGGAGCTTCAGGTGGTAGAAATACTGACCGCTCACTTTGGCGGCAGGGTCGTCACTGACGGCCAGCCACGCCTGGGTACGGCAACCGGCGTCCAGATCGTCCGTTGCTTCCGGCCCCCCCAACTTGGTGGCCACCCAGCCGGGCTCCAGGGCATTCGAAAGCACATCCAGCCAGAGGCGAGCGACGGCGAACGCCAGAATCACGTCGTGCAATTTGGTGTCGGCATACGCCTGAGGTCCCTGCCAAGGACGTTGCTCCCAGGCCAGATCCTGCAGGCTGGCGTCACCCTTTTGGTGAAACATGGAACTCAGGTAGATCAGCCGCTTGGGCTTGCGGATGAGAGCCGTCAGGACATACGGAGCCAGAGTGTTGACTGCAAATACGAGGGGCAGACCGTCCTCGGTAGCGATGCGCTGTGGCTCGTGATAGTAAACGCCGGCGTTGTGAATGATCCCGTCGAAGGAACCCAGCGCATTCACCTGCTCGGCGACGGTGTGCATCTGCTGAATATTGGAGAGGTCGCCGACCACCACGGTCTCCGCTCCCGGCACGGCGGCCAAAGCCTCTTCTGCCCGCCGGGGGTTGCGAGCGTGTAGGACCACGAGGTGTCCTTGCTCGACCAAGATCTGAGCAGCCATCCTGCCTAGGCCATCGGAAGATCCGGTAATAAACACCCGCGCCATGATAGGTCACCTTTCCTTGGGCCGTGCAGCGTGTGCCAGCTAACCCTTTTGCGGTGTGATGCGTTCCAGACCATCCAGATAGGGGCGTAGCGCCTGAGGCACGATAACGGAACCATCGGCCTGCTGGTAGTTCTCGATGATCGCCACCCACGTGCGGCCCACGGCCAATCCGCTGCCATTCAAAGTATGCAGCAACTCCGTCTTGCCGCTTTTGCTGCGGCGGAAACGCAAGTTGGCCCGGCGCGCCTGAAAAGCCTCAAAATTTGAGCAGGAAGAGATCTCCTTGTACTCGCGCGCGGCGGGCAGCCACACTTCCAGGTCGTACGTTTTGGCGGAACTGAACCCCAGATCACCGGTGCAAAGGGTGATGACGCGGTAGGGCAATTCCAGCCGCTGAAGAATCTCCTCCGCATCGTGGGTCAGACGTTCCAGTTCATCGTAGGAGTTTTCCGGCAGGGTGAACTTCACCAGCTCCACCTTCTGAAACTGGTGCTGGCGAATGATGCCACGCGTGTCCTTGCCGTAAGAGCCGGCCTCGCTGCGAAAACACGCCGTCCAGGCACAGTGCTTGACGGGAAGCTTCTCCGCCTCCAACACCTCATCACGGTAAAGATTGGTCACGGGGACTTCCGCCGTGGGGATCAACCAGTAATCCGTGCCTTCGAGCTTGAAGAGATCCTCCTTGAATTTGGGCAACTGGCCGGTGCCGAACAGGCTGGCGGAATTCACCATGAAGGGCGGCAAAATTTCCGTGTAGCCATGCTCGCGGGTGTGCATGTCCAGCATGAAATTGGCGAGCGCCCGTTCCAGCTTGGCGCCCACGCCGGAGTAGACAGCGAAGCGTGCGCCCGTAATCTTGGTGGCGCGTTCGAAGTCCAGAATGCCCAGCGCCGGCCCCAAATCCCAATGTGCTTGCGGCTCGAAATCGAAATGGCGTGGCTGGCCCCATCGTCGCACTTCCGTGTTGTCGGCAGAATCGCGGCCCACCGGCACGCTGGCATGCGGAACGTTGGGAATCAGTCGCAACATCTCACGCAGACGCTCGTCGCCAGCCTTGGCTTTCTCGTCCATTTCCTGAATCTCCGCGCCCAAGGCCTTCATGTCAGCGATCAGTCCGGAGGCATCCTGCTTCTGCTTTTTCAGCACCGCGATTTCATCGGTCACCTTGTTGCGCCGGGCCTTGCGACCCTCCACCTCGGTCAGCGCCTGGCGGCGTTCACGATCAAGCGATTCAAATTCCTGCAACACGTCGGGCAGCCCGCGCTCCCGCATCTTCGCCTTGACCAGATCCAGATTATCGCGGACGAAGTTCAGGTCTAACATCTCCGGTTTTGCTCCTTGGAAACCGCCAGACTCGCGGCTGGAATCGGGAACAGCCAATCTAGACCAGCTCTGCCGGTCTGTCAAACCGGCGGACCGCCGTCGCCGGGGAAGCCTCCCAGAGCCCCTTCCCGTGACGTTCCGTCAACTATGCATTGAGGCTAGTGTTCGGGAAGGCTCAATTTATGCGGAAGGCCGAACACGCGGGGGCTACGCGAAGTCACAGTCGAAAATGCTTCATCATTGTGCATAAATCCATTCATGAAGGCACAGCGATGTCAATCAGATTTTGGCGGAGATTGGGTGCCGGCCGAAGGCCCCGAACGCCTGCAACCAACTGAAAATAAAAGGCTAAAATGTCACGCCCTCACCCCACCCGCTTCCTTCGCACTCGGCGAGGCTTTTCTCGAAGGGTGAAATGGCTGAGCCTTTTCCACAAAGATTTCCACAGGAAGTCTTCCCCTCGAAAAAGCAACAACTTACTGGCTTCGCGCGGCTTCTGCGGTGGCGGGCTTCAGCCTTTCTCGTACCGATTCCGGGACCCGGGCACGCACAAGAATCCTTCCTTCTTCGTACTGAGTGGAGACCACGGTTCCTGTTCGATGCAGAATCGCCAATTGCTTTCCGTCACCTGGTGCGAGTTCGAAATCCGCTTCGACCAACGGGTTCGCGATGAGTTTATCCGAGATTATTCTTCGTAGATCCTGCAAGCCCTCTCCCGTCTGAGCGGAGACACAAACACACTCCCCAGCCGCTTCAAACTTTCGCCGCTCCTCATTGGCAAGTAAGTCCACCTTATTCCAAACATGCAAGCGGGGAGTGGAAGCGACGCCCAGATCTTCCAGCAGGCCTTCCACCGCAGCGTCTTGAGTCGCGCGTTGCGAATCGGAAGCGTCAGCGACGTGCAGCAAAAGGCGCGCGTCTTCCAACTCCTCCAGCGTCGCGCGGAAAGCCGCCACCAGATGCGGCGGCAGTTTGCGAATAAATCCGACGGTGTCGGAAAGCAACACCGTATGGTTGGGATCAAGCGGCATGGCCCGCACGGTCGGGTCGAGCGTCGCGAACATACGCGCGGAGGTCACCACGCCGGCGGAAGTCAGCGCGTTAAACAGGGTGGATTTGCCGGCGTTGGTATAGCCCACCAGCGCCACCGTGTAAAGGTTCTGGTCGCGGCGGTGGGCACGATGGAGTGCGCGCTGCGACCGCACGCGTTCAATGCCCGCCGTCAGAACCTGAATACGACGGCGAATGCGGCGGCGGTCCATCTCCAATTTCTGTTCCCCGGGTCCGCGCGTACCAATGCCGGCGCCCAATCGCGAAAGTAGCGTCCCGTGCCCGGAGAGGCGGGGCAGCAAATAATTCAACTGCGCCAGCTCCACCTGAAGTTGCCCCTCCCGGCTGCGCGCCCGGCGGGCGAAGATATCAAGGATGAGTTGGGTGCGATCGATGACCTTCAGGTCGAGGGCCTCTTCCAGGTTGCGGAGTTGCGTGGGGGTGAGGTCGTGGTCAAATATCACCATATCGGCGCCGGCGGCACGCGCCAGGCTCCGAACCTCATGGACTTTGCCCCGGCCCAGCAGGGTCGCCGGGTCGGGCTCCGCCGAGCGTTGCAGCGCCTCGCCTACGACCTGCGCTCCGGCGCTGGTGGTGAGTTCCTTCAACTCCCGCAGGGAATCATCGGCATCCGCGAGGTCGGCGGTCACGCCGACGCGGTGAGTGGATTCCCGCCCTGCCAGAAACGCTTTCTCCAAGACTTGCAATCGTCGAATGCTCTTATCCCTCCGCGGCCACAGGTGCGGCGACCGGCAAGGGAGTTGCACGGGGCAGCACGACGGTGGCAATAGCGTGCTTGAAGACCATCTGCTCCTGGTGGTTGCTCTCCAGGATGAGGGAATACTTGTCGAAACTGCGGATGCGCCCGGTCAGTTTAACCCCACTCAACAGGTAAACGGTCACCAGGATCTTTTCCTTGCGGGCGGAATTCAAAAAGCCGTCCTGAATGTTTTGCGGTTGTTTGTCCATATTTTTTCTCTCTATTCCCGCCGATTTTCCAGTGTCGCCCTTCGAGCGAAAATCACGGTGCCGATCAACCCACGGTTGGAATCATCCCCCCTACCGAGTATTGACCGGCATGCGTCCCAGGGTCTCCATGATGCGACCTTGCACGTGCGGGTCGTCGCCGAACCCTTCGAACCAGGCGACGTCTGCCTCGCGCCGGAACCACGTTAACTGGCGCTTGGCATAGTGCCGCGTAGCCAACTGCGTTGCCCTCATAGCTGCTTCACTGGTCGCTTTGCCTTCCAACACCGACACCGCTTGCCGATAACCCAAGGCACCAAGGGGTTTGATGCGGGTCGGCTCGGAAAGGTGAAGCAGCGCTTGCGTTTCTTCCAGCAAGCCATCCGCAAACATCCGCTCGACTCGCCGGTTAATGCGGTCGTAAAGCAGTTCGCGGGGAGGGTTGAGGCCGATCTTCGCAACCCGGTATCCCTCCAGGCCGTTTCGGCCCCGCGCTTGCATCGCTGAAAGCGGCTCACGGGAAAGGATACAGACCTCCACGGCACGAATCAACTTTTGCGTGTCGCGGGGCTGAATCCGCGCCGCCGCGGTGCTGTCCAAACGGGCCAACAAACGATGCAAATATTCGCGGCCCCTGCGCTCCGCCATCTTGCGCAACCGCTCGCGCACCGCCTCCGAGCGCACCGGCCCTTCAAACAGTCCCAACAGCAGCGCTCGCAAGTATAGCCCTGTCCCACCGGCAAGAATCGGCACTTTGGCCCGGCGGCGCAGGTCGTCCAGAACTCTCAGTGCTTCGCGACGATAGTTCCCTGCCGTGAAAACCTCCGCCGGTTCCAAACGGTCCAGCAGATGGTGGGCAATTCCCCGCCGTTCCGCCAGCGGCAGTTTTCCTGAACCTACGTCGAACCCGCGATACAACTGCACGGAATCGTAATTCACCACCTCGCCGTTCAGTTGTTCCGCCAGCGATACGGCCAGCTCAGACTTGCCGGCGGCGGTGGGACCCACGACCGCAATCAAGGGATACCCGCCCGCTCCTGCGTCCATCAGAATTCCCCGCCGGTAGCAGGCGAAGCGCGCCCCCGCCGCTTGCCTGTCGGATGTGACACCACAGGGGAATTCTAGCACATCCCGCGGCGCGATTTGATGAACTGGTCCCGGCGCCGGGGGGTGACAGAGCAACTCTGCGGCTCCATCAAGAATTAACTGAGCCGTCACGTTTCCCACGATTGTCCTTAACCGCGGCCAGCGAAACTGACTACCGCCCAGAGTTCGTCGCCAAGCCGGCCGAGATTGACGCCGGCGATCCGTTGAGGTTGATGGAAGGCGCTTTGGAGAGGGAGGATTTATGAAGGAACGTGTCAAGGCCCTGCTTGTACAGAACCGGCACGACCCGCTTGACGCTTTGCGCCAGGTGCTGGAAGAGCAATCGATCGACATTACGCTGGCCAGAAATTGTGCGGAGGCGGCACTGGCGTTGTGGTCGGACCCTCCCCCGCATATCGCCTTCACCGATGTGCAGCTTACGGATGGTAATTGGGCTGATGTGCTAACGTTGTCCACGAAAGCCTCCGCCAAGGTGAACGTCGTCGTGGTGGCGCCGCATGTGGATGTCGGGTTCTATCTCGAAACCATCGAGCGCGGGGCGTTCGATTTCATCGTTCCACCTCATGCCGAGTCGGAACTTCTCCACGTGATCCGCAGCGCCGCCGAAAATGCTCTTACCAAGCGCCAGAAGCGCCTTCCGGCCTTACCGAGCCCTCCCCACAGAATGGCTCTTCCTTCCGGTACTTACGGCGCGTAAATCTGCACAGGATGGGCGCGGGTCCGCAATAACATGGTCTTGCGCCCGGCACATCGCGGCATTAACCCTCAAGCTTGAACCGCTCCCGAGTTTGCCTTACCCTCAAATATCGAGGGTGTTCCCGGATCATGCTTGGTACCCGTGCGACCAGACGGCGCGTGCTGAAGAGATTGGGGCTCGCGCTTCTGGCGCTGCTGATCTTGCTCCTTGTTGCCGCATTCGCACTGCGCCAATTCCTGGCGTACTTTGGCCGCGCCGCTCACAATGTGGTGGAAATTGAGATCGCAGGCCGGCGCGTCGCCGTGTGGAAGCCTTCCGGTGCGGCCCCACCGGAAGGCTATCCTGTTGTGCTCTTTTCGCACGGCTTTATGGGCTGCAGCGTCCAGTCCGTTTTTCTCACCCAAGGCCTGGCGCGCGCTGGCTACTTCGTTCTCGCTCCGGACCACCGCGACGCCGCCTGCGGCCGGAGCCACGAAGGGCGGATATTCGAAAGGCTGTCCACCCTTCGATCCCAAGAGCCATTTCACAGCCCCTCGATTTGGAGTGAGGCCACCTACCGCGACCGCGGCGCTGACCTGGAAGCCATCCTCGACGAGATTCTGAAGAACAAGTCATTCCACGGCGTGCCGATTGACGCCGGCCGCATTGGTCTTGCCGGCCATTCGTTGGGCGGATACACGGTGCTGGCGCTGGCGGGGGCGTGGCCCTCCTGGAAAGATCGCCGGGTTAAAGCCGTGTTGGCCCTGTCCCCTTATTGCACCCCTTTCATCGCCAAGGGAGATTTGGGACATCTCGATGTTCCGGTCTTGTATCAGGGCGGGACGCTCGACTTCGGCGTTACGCCTTTCGTGCGTCGGCCCGGGGGCGCGTACGACCTTACTTCCTCCCCGAAGTACTTTGTCGAACTGGACGGCGCGGGCCATTTTGCCTGGACGAACATCAATCGATCCTATCGATCGGTTATCAACGAATATGCCATCGCCTTTTTCGACCAATATCTAAAGGGAGAGGCTAATCCTGCGCCGCTCGCAAGGCTCGTCGCCCGCCCGTGGGTCCAAGATGTCAGAGAGGTTAGATATAACCTAAGGTAGAAGCGCCGCCCAGTCTCTCCGCACGGGTGGATGGGGAAATTGCACACTCAAGTTTACAAGACCGGCGTCGACCGGTAGCTGAGCGCCGTGCCAACATGCGACCACCCAAATCGTTCTGTCCTCGCAACGATAGAAAAACCTGTAAGGAGGGACAATCAACTCGCGAAAGGGAAGGTCCGGAAACTCGGGGATTCGGCGACCAGAATTAGGAAACCGGATGACGCGTCGAAGTGTGCGCTCTGCCTTTTTCCGGAACTTACGTGCTGCGCCCGGATTGTTCCTCTGAATATAGGCCACGGCCTGAAGGAACTCAGTTTGACCGGACGGCGTGAAGCGAAGCTTCACTTGTCTCTCCCTTCCAGCAAGGCGTCCGCCTTCGCGAGTACGTGCTCCAGATCGAACCCCTTCCCTTCCTTAATTTCCTGTTCTCCCCGTGCCAGCAAAAGCAGAAGTTGGCGCTCATGTTCGTTGCGCTCAAAAGCCTCCATGCTTAACAGCACGGCCGCGGCCCGACCGCGTTGAGTGATGACAACAGGCTGCCGTGAGGCTTTCGCGTGCCTCAAAGCCGCGGCGGCGTCCTGCCGAAGATCGGTGATCGGGATGATGTTGGGAATATTCGCCATAGAATGAACCTCCGGAAGTACATCTGACAGTATCTCCAAATGCTGGTCTGCTGTCAAAGCGAGGACCGTTGCCGCAGCTTCTTTGCAAAAGCTTCGCCTACTTCGAAGACGAGAACTGCGGGAAGTCGTAGTAGATCTTATCCCACGCCACGCGCTTCGTGTATTCCCGGCCATGATGGTAGTTCACGATGTCCTGCATGGTTTGTGCCACCAGGTCCAGGCCCGTCACCAGAAATAGATTGGCGCGATACAACACGCCCATGTCGGAAGGATGGTCGATGACTTCGGCAAACTTCTCCGTCGTCCGTAGTCCCATCTGTCTCGCTTCGTCAAACAAACTCATGCTGTCATCAAGCCGCCGGACCAGTTCCGCGCGGTCAATCGCTCCGGCATTCCACGACTGGAAGGCCTCGCCAAACTCAATGTATGCCCTGCGTACCGTCACCAGTGTCTCCAAATGCAGGCGATAGGATTCTGTCTTGTTCATCAAGTAGTGAAGTTCTTCCCGGCCGTGGGAAGCGACTTTGGGCTCGGCGGCCTTCATCTGGTCCAGCGCTCGCTGAAGGTTATTCGCGGCCTGTTCGAAATACTGATTGGTTTCATGGCTGCTCTTGATGAACCCGCCCCAGTCCTTGGGACCATCGAACGGATTGGGCTGTTGATAGAGCCGGTGCGCCATGGAAACTTCGGCGATCGGTCCGCAACAGCCGAAGTTGCCCTTCTGCGTCCATCCCAGGTATTCTTCGTTTGCTTCCAGAATCGCGAACGCCTTCGTCATTTCCGGCGCCGCAGCCTCACCGAACAGCCGCCGGGCGTAACCTTCATAAAACTCCTGGGGGGTCAGCTTGGGGTGGTAAGCCCCCTCGGCAAGGTAGCGGTAGTTCTGCTCTGTGCCGCGGGGGCGATTGAGTTGGCCCGCAAACCCGGCAACGCCGTTCTCCACCGAGCCCTGCAAAATTCGATCCTTGTAGTACAAGCCCACATTGAACTGCATACCAAACATGCCGCTATCGTCGTCGAGGCGCGGCACGATGGTGCGCTCGCGATTACCCATTTCGCCAAAGAGTTGCATGGGGATGCCCTTGGGCGTCCAGATGGCGCGCGATTCCATGTCAGTGAAGGGCACCTCCTTGGGAAACACCTTGTCAAGCAGAGGCAGCAGGAAGCCGCGCCCGATGCCGCCAATGCCGACCTGGGCGTTGGGTGCCACGCGCTGCCTGGCCTCCAGCACTCCTTCGAGGATATGAATCGAACTGGTCGATGAATCCAGCACCACCGTGCGGTCGCGCTCGTAGCCGTTATTGTAGAATTCAGCCCACGGGGGAATAACGGCTTCGTATTTCGCGCGCTCGCCTTGCAGAAAGCGACGATTCAAATCATCCGGGCAATCAGGAAACATCTCCGGGGCATACATGAAATACCCTTCCGCCTCGGGATAAGTCTCCACCAGTGCCCGCAGCCGATTCTCATTCATCTCCTGCAACTCGGGATCCGCCGGGCACATGTGTGTTCCCAGAATCCGATCAAAAGGCAGCGGGCGGTTTGTAGCCCGATGCGCGAACCGCGCCAGGTTTCCCGGCAAGGTCGTGGGGTCCACGCAAAGCCACACGTGGATCTTGCGGGTTTTGGCGTAACGGATGATTTCCGTCAGAAACTCGCGCGCCACGCGAAATCCGTCTTCCGGCGTCTCCACGTTCTGAAATTCCATTGGCGCCATCCGCTCGCGGCCGCCAAACTTGTCCCTCCCCACTACGACGTCCTTGATAAGATTCGATCCGAAGTTGTAGCGCCACGTCAAATACCCCGTTTCCTTCCCCGTCGCGTCCCCCAGCAGCTTGTTCTCGCCGCGGAAGCCGAAATCGATCCACGGCTCGTGTTCGAACCAGAAGAATTGCAGGTAATTCATTTTCAGTTTCGCCATCTGGTCGAGCATGGCCTTTACTTCCGCCAGGTTCATGATTCCGCGGTTGGGATAGATGTTGGAAATGAACAGGCCCCGGCGGGGAAACGGCGTTTCCGCCCGGATGTTTCCGGCGGGCAACCGCAAATCGCCCGTCTTCTCCGGCAGGATATCTTTCGCCAGAAGGAACGTTACGCCCAGGCGCTCCAGCAAGTCGTACGCGGCGTACATCGTCGAGGCTTCATCGTTGCCGCCGACAATCAACCCGCGCTTGCTTCCGACGGCGAACTGCCAGAGCAGGAAGCTATCAGGCTTGAGGTCGGAAAAGTTGGCTTGCTTCTTCGCCACCGCTCTTTCCACCAGGCCGTTGGCCGTCGGCCCACCGATGAGCACCAGTAAAGGCTCCGGCCGCTTGCCGGCCTGGCCCGCGGTCACGATATCGAGATCCGCTCCCGTGATGGCTTGCAGATAGCGCTCTAGTTCCTGTCCCACGAAGCGATAGAACGGGCTCGCGTTGTCGCCCACCACGATCACCGCCCGCGCCTTGCCGCCTTGCACCAGGAATTCCGGCGTTGGCGCAGTGGAGGCTTTTCCCAATGAACTCGCCGTCGTGATCACGAGCGACAAGAAAATGATGACCAAATTTCGATTCCTTGTTAACCGGTGGGATGACGATGTCCGCTTCATAGGTTGGTATCCCCTCTACTCCGGAACGTCAGAACTCGTCAGCTAAAGCTTGATAGTGTTTGAACCGGCGAAAGAACGACGCGATTGTATCCTAATTCCCTTTCGGCGACGTACCGGCCGTTATAAAGAGAATTCTTTTGTCGAACCACGCCGCCTCGGGGGCCAAGCCGGCTTGCGTGCAGAAGTCGCGCAGACGCCGGTAGCGCTCCACGACGTCAAAGCCAACACTCCACTGAAGCTTCCGCAGATCCACCGGGCAAAGGTGCAGCGGCGCTCCGTCCAATTCGTCGATGTGGTTGCAGCCGTTCACCGTGCAGCGGAACCAGATGCAGTGCTCGATGCCGAACATGTGGCTGACTTCATGGGCCAGAACCTTGCAACTGCGCCGCAGCAGCAACTGACGCGAGGCGGGAGTGCGCGCTTCGCCGTAAAACGCCGGGTCGTAGCGCGCAAAGCTGTAGACGCCCACGGCCGAGCGCGGCGCCGCCTGGCCAAAGAGATAGTTCCACCCCGGACCGGAATAGAGGTCAGTCATGGTGATTCCCAGCAGCGCGAAGGCATCCTTCGGCAGCCGGCCATACAGTAGTTTCAGGATGTCGCCCGTAAGCATCTGCGGGCGATGCGTGTAGAAATTCGTTCGTGTGTTGATGTGGCTCTGGGACACATTAAGGGGCGGAAGCACGGCAACATCCATCATGAAAAAGGACGACGTGAATTGGCGAAGCAGCGCCAGTGATGCCCCGGCGCCCTCGTCATACTTGCCGATGGGTTGAAGATACAACTTATTCCGCCGGGTATTGGGGCGGCGCGGTTGTGACTGCACAAACTGCAAATAGGTTTGACCGGGCTCAGCAAAGTTCGCCAGCCAATCGATGTCATGGGGTTTGGGGATGGGCGCGAAGTCGTTGGCAGGATCCAGCGCCCGCCGGAGCGCGGAGGGCAAAGTTTCAGTGGGGCCAATGGCAGCGAGCTGTTGAGCGCGAGTGGGAGGAGTGAATTTTATTTGGCTGGTCTGCGCCATCAGCGCGACAGCAACGGCAAATGCCATCAAGAATGTTGCCAGCCAGAAGTAACTTCGCGGTACGCGGTCCATGCGCTTCCCCGGAAAAAGTTTGCACCGGTCGATAAGCGCCCGCAGTATAGCGCAGTTCGAGAGCGGCCATCACCGCGAGCCCCGGAGGGGCGAAAGAAACCCTTTCGCCGAAGCGGTCCTTTTCTGTCGCCCCTCCGGGGCTGTGCTCCAACCTTGCGACTTGGCCCACGGCTCACGCCGTGGGCTAGGAGTTTCTACATTCAATAGAAGGTTTTTGCTCCCACTCGCGGCAATCGTCGTGTTGATGCACACTCGTCGGGCTGTCATCCTGAGTCCCGCACTCCAGGGCGAAGGACCCCCGTATTTCGTCTTACCCAAGTGCACCGCAGGAGCGCGGCGTGCGGGAACGGGGCGGCCCCGCCCGGTGCTTCCTCCGTACAATGAAAAGGGTCCTTCGCCCTGAACTGCGGGCCTCAGGATGACAGTTAGGTTCGTGGGTGGTGCAAATGGAAGATGGTCGTCGTTTCATGGAAAGCGTGTTTGCCGGGTGCCGCGGCGCCCATATGCCCCTGCCCACTGCTTACTGCCTTCTGCCTACTGTTCTCTACCATCCCACCGGCTTGCCGCGGTTCTGTTCCTCCAGCCATTTTTCCAGCGGCGCAAAGTAGTCGCGGATGGCGCTGGCGTCCATTTGCCGCTGGCCGGTGACGGCTTCCAGCGCATCCGGCCACGGACGGCTTTCACCCATCTCCAGCATCTTGGCGAGGCGCTCGCCCGCAGCCTTGTTGTTGTAAATCGAGCACCGATTGAGGGCATCCGTGCAGCCTGCCGTTTTGGCTAGCGCGCGGTGAAACTGAAATTGCAGAATGGCTGCCAGGAAGTAGCGCGTATAGGGAACATTGGCCGGCACGTGGTACTTGGCTCCGGGGTCAAAGTCCTCTTCGCTGCGCTCCGTAGGCGGGGCAACGCCCTGGTACTTCAGCCGCAGAGCCCACCAACCACGGTTATATTGCTCCGGCGTGATCTCACCGGAAAACACCTTCCAACGCCACTGGTCGATAAGGAGGCCAAAGGGCAGAAAGGCAATTTTTTCCAGCGCCTTATGCAGCAGCAGGCCGATATCTTTCGACGGGTCTGGCGCGTGGTCAAGCAGGCCGAGTTTCACCAGATATTCGGGCGTGATCGAGAGCGCAATGGTATCGCCAATCGCCTCGTGGAAGCCGTCATTGGCGCCGTCCCGGAACAGGTAAGGCTGCTGGCGGTAGGCGCGTTGATAGAATGTGTGTCCCAGTTCGTGATGGACGGTGGCGAAATACTCGGAAGTGATGTCGATGCACATCTTCAGGCGCACGTCCTGGTCCAAGTCCACATGCCAGGCGCTGGCGTGGCACACCACGTCGCGATCGCGCGGCTTGACGAACATGGAGCGATCCCAGAACGTCTGCGGCAGCGGCGCAAAACCCAGCGAGGTAAAGAAATGCTCGCCGTAGCGGACCATCCCCAGGGCATCGGTGTTGCGGCTCTTCAGGATCTGGGTCAGGTCATAGCCCAGGTCGGCGTTCGGCGGGGCCACCAGGGGATAAACGTTCTCCCACGACTGCGCCCACATGTTCCCCAGCAGATCGGCGGGAATGGGACCGGAGGCCGGAACCACTTGGTCGCCATATTTCTCCCGCAGCTTCCAACGCACATAGGCATGGAGTTGCAGGTAGAGCGGACGCACCTGCTCCCACAGGCGGTCCACCTCGCGCGCGAAGTCGTCGGGAGACATGTCGTACTTGGAACGCCAGAGCGCCCCAGTATCCTTGAATCCCAGCTCGCGCGCCCCTTGATTGGAAAGCTCGACGAAGCGGGTAAAGTCCTTGCGCAGCGGGCGGCCGATCTGGTGCCAGCCCTCCCACGCGTCGCGCAATTCGTCGGGATCACGGCTGGAAGCCATCAGGCGCGTCAGGTCTTCAATGTCGAGGCATTTGTCTTTTCCCGGCGGGCACCACTTGCCCTTGCCGTACGCGCCCTCCATGCGGGAGGCAATTTCCGTGACCTCCGCGCTCGCGTGCGGATCGGCAGGAGTCGGCATCACCAGCGAAACCTTCAGCAACTGCATCTTGCGGGTGAGGTCGGCTGGCAGACTCAGGCCGTCGAAGCGGGTTGCCTGTTTCGCGAACTGAACCTGGGCGGCAATGGCTCGCTCATCCGCCTGCGCTGCCAGGATTTCCGTGTCGTCGGTGATGTACGTGGCCTTCACCCAGTCGGCGCGGGCGGCGTTGACGCTGAGTTCCAACAGCCTCGCCTCGGCATTCTTCATAAACTCCTCAGCCTCCGCCGTTTTGGCAGGCTGCTTCGGTCTTTCTTCAGCTTGTGACATGAACACCAACCCCATCCCTATGGTTCCGAAAAGCAGAACAGTTTGAATTGGAAAACCCAGCCCTCTATTCATATTACTCCCCATTAATCCGGCAAGTCATCGCTGGGAATGGTCGTACCCTTGTAACGAACTTCAAACCCCAGGTCACTGAGAACCACGGCGGCCTCGCCGGAATCCGTGGGGTTGTTGTCAGCGACCTTGGCGGCTTTAATCAACAGTGCTCGAGCGGGATACTCCCGCCCTCCAACGACCGCCGTCCAGTTGGGCAACGAGCCAGTCCAGGGAAATTTCTTGGCCGCCTCCATCACCGCCTGGCGCGTCGTGACGATGCGTGGACGCGCCAGCCGCCGTTCGATTCTGCGACGTTCATCCTTACGCTGTTCAGGCATGTTCAGATCCTCATTGCGTTGAAAAACAGTCCGTAATCCCTCGACCGAAGCGCCTATACAGCGCGACATCTATGGTTGGGCATCCGGCTGTAGCGGCGGTCTCTGACCGCCGCCGTCGATCGGAGATCGACGCTACAATTTATGGCGCTTTGCATAGCAAGTCATCTGCCATCGGACGTCGGTTGATGCCACCCACAGCCTACAGCGACAGCCGTTACGGCCGTTCAAATTTCCATCCCGTAAGCTGGGTCTTGGGAAAAGCACGCTGCTGCACAAGAACTTTGAAGACGTTTCCCATTCCTTCCGGTGAGATCAGCCTCTTTAGCTTCAGGCGCGCGTTGAGCTTTTCAGCTTCCGTCTGGCCCGGATCGTAGAGATCGGCGAACTGGTTGGCCTCACCCAGTGCCAGCAGAAACTTCTCCTGCGTCGTCAGTCCCACGAAGTCCAATCCGTGGGCGTTGCCCGTGTCGATCACCGCGCTGAAGTTGACGTGCGCCGTCAGGTCCGTTTCCCCCGGCGCGGCGAAGAAATCCTCACTGGCAGTGTGGCCGCGGTACGCGAGCAAAGTACCGCGCGACCGGTCAGGGGTAAAGAGCCGGCTGGCGGTGTCGCCGTAGTCAATGGTCAGCACAAAACCGCTTATCAGCTTCCGCGCGACGGTACGCATCCACGCCAGCGCCTGGCGGTTTACGTCCATCCGGCAACCCTCCTCCAGTTGGGGAGCGTACCGAGCCGCGTAAGCCGCAACGGTGGAGTCGCTGATCGGTCCGGTTTCTTCGCACAGGCTGCCATTCTTGGCGCCGACGTAGATTTCCCGGAGGCGCCCTTCCCTGCGAGTCACCACGTTCACCGGGAAGGCATCCACGAGTTCGTTCGAAAAGAAGCAACCGGTAATGGGGTCCAACGCATCGAGATTGGCGAGCGCCCGGACCTTGCCCGCGAGGCCGGCTTCGGCCAACCGCGCAGCGATGCGGTCACGCTGGCGCTGGCCCGGCTCGACGACGATGTAGTCAAGCGCGGCGGCGAATTCCGGCAGGGCGCCGGCGACCCAGCGCAAGAAATCAGCGGCAAAGATTCCCCGCCCCGCACCCATCTCCACCCAGGTGTAGTACGGCGGTCGCCCCATGGCGTTCCACATTTCAGCCGCCTGCCGCGCCACCAAACGGGCGAACACCGGGTGCAAATCGGCGCTGGTAAAGTAATCTCCTGCCGCGCCCGTGCGCTCCCGTCCCTGGGTGTAATAGCCAAATTCCGGATGATAAAGGCACAGCTCCATGTAACGTTCGAAGGTGATTGGACCCGTCCGCGGAAGCGTCTCGAGAAGCAGCTTTTTGAGTGGTGTGTCGCTCAAGGGAAATCCAGGCGCAAGGTATCAGGTGTCAGATCTCGGGTGTCACGGCCGGCGCCGGCCGCGCGGTCAACTGCTGATAGGTTTCCTCAAACACTTTCACCGCTGCGTCATCAAACAGCACGAAATAGATTTTCTCCAGGTGAGTGCGCATCTTGATGTGATTCAGCACCATCTTCAGCATGATGGCCGCGCAATCCGCCGGGGAAAACCCCGCCGCACCGGTCCCGATGGCGGGAAACGCCACACTGCGAATCGCCTTCTCTTCCGCCCGCATCAAAGCCGCGTGGGTGGCGAGCCGGATGGAATCGGCCGTCGCCTTCTCCCCCGGTCGAATGGCGGCGGCATGAATCACGAAATGCGCCTTCAGACTTCCGCCGGTTGTTACCGTCGCCGCACCCAGCCGGATGGGCGCCAGACGCTCACAATCCTCTTCGATACGGTTTCCCGCCTTCTGCCGGATGGCGCCCGCTACTCCCGCCGTCATCGTAAGATCGGTGTTCGCGGCGTTGACGATGGCATCCACCGCCATGTGCGTGATGTCACCTTGAACAATGAGAATCTTGGTCGGCATGGTCCGGTGCTCCCAGGGCCTTCGGACGACGGCCCTAGCATAGACCGCGGTGGGACGGTTGCAAAGGGACAAAACTGCCCACTCCCCACTAACCACTGCCCTCAATACCTGGGCACCTTGGGGTCGATTTCCCGCGACCACAAATCGATGCCACCGTTCATACTCAGCGCCTGCACGCCCTGCCGCTGCAACCACGACGCAGCGTTGAAACTCCTGACTCCGGCGTGGCAATAGACCACCACCGTCTGGTCCTTTGGGATTTCGTTGAGCTTTTGCGGAATCTCCCGCATGGGGATCAATGTGGCGCCCTCGATGTGGGCGGTCTCATATTCCCACGGCTCGCGGCAATCCAGCAGAACGAACTTCTCGCCGCTGGTCATCATCGCGTGCACCTGCCGAGGTTCGATGGTGAGATCGTCCATTGCTTTACTCCTGATGATTGAAGTGAGGGGTCCGGCCGCAGCAGCCCGCATCGTGCAGAGACTCACTTTCGCGCCGCAGCCTCGCGGCATTTGGCGAGGAATTGCACAAAAATCTCGCGCTGTTCGGCCGAGTCATTCACCATTTCTTCCGGGTGCCATTGCACAGCGATCAGGAAAGGGTACGCCTCCGCCGATTCGACGGCTTCCACGTATCCGTCCTCCGATCGAGCTGTCACCTTCAGTCCGCGGCCGACACGTTTCACCGCCTGATGGTGCAGGCTGTTGACGCGGCAGGCGCCTTGCACAATCGCTCCCAAGCTCGACTCAGGGTCCGTCACCAGCACGCCGTGCGTAGGTTCCTGCCGCGAATGGCCGGTGTCCGTCTGTCGATGTTCCACCTTGGGCTCGGCGTCCTCTGCCATATCCTGATAGAGGGTCCCGCCAAACTTAACGTTGATCATCTGCACGCCGCGGCAGATTCCCAGAATCGGCGCCCGTCGGCTCAAGGCGCCATCGAGCAGGGTAAATTCAAATTCATCGCGCGGGCGATGATCGTGCACGTTGTCGTGCTGCTTCTCTTCGCCATAGAGTTCGGGGGCAACGTCCTCTCCTCCCGCAAAGAGTATTCCATCGTAGACCGTCGCGCGTACGCGCCCGGCATCAGTCGCGGAGACAAGTTCGATCTCGTTTGCCTGTGCGCCGGCCGCCAGCAGTGCTCTGAAATAAGGCGACTGGGCACCCTTGGCTTTCTCCTTTTCGGCAACGGAAACGGCAATACGCATTTTCCCTCCCTATCGCAGGTTGGCTGACCCCGCGGGGCCGGTCCTTTTGATGATAACGGACAACCGAAAATTTGATACCGAAATTTGGCTCTCCCCGCCCGCCGGGCAGACGCAAAACCCCAACAGAATCATGGCAGAAAAAGATTCGCTTGACTTCCTCAAAGGTAGTGCTATGATCGCGTTGACTAGTACCTCTCCATGTCGTGCGGCGGACGTCTTGCGGTTTCGGACCGTAGACGGTCCGTCGCGTCTGCACGGCGGCAAAACGTGGTTTTCCCCTTAAAAACCAGGCCGCCACGCGTCGAGGTGCTTCATGTGCAAGCCGGTTTTCCCCCTTTTTTGTACGTTTTTTCTCTCCTGTGCGGTGATATGCAGCGGTCAGCAAGCGCTGCGCTCAACCGTGAACGGCCCAACTGCCGGAGTCCGGGGACGAATCACGATGGATGAGGTGGTGGGTCGCGCAGCGCAGTCGAGTCCCATCCCCAAGCTGAAGCTTTACCTTTTGCGGGTGGAAGACAGCCGGCCGCTGGTGGAATTGCAGGAGCGTTGCCGTCGCGCCACGGCGGATCCCAATGCCAATCCGCTGCGCGCGTATCAAACGTGTGACCAGGGCTTGCGGCAAGCCGTTCAACCTGGTTCCAACCCTGCCCGCGGTGGCGACCGCCGAAACCGATCGCAACGGACAATACGAGTTTCCCACCGTTCCTGCCGCCGGCCGCTACCATGTGGTGGGCGTCAAAGCCGTGCAAGGCGGGGAACCGCTGGTGATGGTCGGCGTCATCAACCGATTGAAGGCGGGCGATCGCGTCACGCTGAATCTTTCCGCCAACGATCCCTGGACGAAGCCGACGGCGCCCTAGTTCCTCGTTACGTCGCGCCAGCGCCGAACGTCAGGCGGTATCAGCACGGTACGTGTGTTCCCGCGCGTCCAGGTAAGATTCGCCGTATGCAAATGTCAGAGGGCAAGAATCAGACGGATGCGTTCTCCGTGCGCGCCGGACGGTCCTGGTTCGCCGCGTGC
Source organism: uncultured Acidobacteriota bacterium (assembly GCA_963719115.1). GTDB lineage: Bacteria > Acidobacteriota > Terriglobia > UBA7540 > UBA7540 > Bog-366. Next base: position 32,509 of record CAVRBF010000043.1, read on the forward strand.
TCGTACGCCCTGACCGTATAGTAGATGGCCTTGTCGAAAAAGATTCCGACCAAGCGGCGCAATTCCCTTTCCTGGTGCAGTTCCAGCGCGGAATCCATCAGACCGGCGGTGCGAACAAAGGTGTAAAGATGGTTCTTCGTCGAACTCAGAGCAAAGACGACTTCTTCCAGCGGCACACCCTCTTGATAACGCTGGCTCGCCAGGTCGGTATAATTCGCCGCGATGGGCTCTTCATTTCGCTGGCTGATCCAGTGTCCGAGGTTCTTGTAAACAGTGTGCGTCCGATGGTGTAGCTCTTCGTAAGTCTGACGATGGTAGTGCGGAGTGCGGGGATTGCTCTGGAGGTCTTTGATCAGCCCTCGAGTCAACTCCTCCGCGTTGTCCTCGATGGTTTGCACCAAACGTGTAGTCAGCATAGCGCACCTCCAGACGAACTTGCTTTGTGGTAAGGATTGGAAGCACCTGCGGTCATCGCAGCAGCCCCCCGTAGCGCCTTACGCGAGGTCCGTGCAGTCGCAACCGAGGCAAGAATAGCCCTCAGTGGACTCATAGTCAAGCGGGTGTAAAGTGAAGGCAGCGCGGAGGCGGTGTGCTAAGAGTGCGTTGCCAAGAGACCCACTCATCCCGCCGCCCTCATTTTCGCATCAACCGGCAGGAAAAGATCGCTCCAGAAACGGTTCGGAGGTGCTTCGATGCAGGTTCCCATTCACCTTGCCATCTCCTGGTTGATCGGCCAACATTTGCCCGAGCTTGGCGATCGTCGGTTGGTCACCTGGTCGGGCGTCGTGCCGGACTTGGACGCGCTCTCGCTGCTGGGCGGCGCGGGGGCCTACAGTGAGTATCATCATGTGCTAACGCACGGAGTGGTGGCCGCTGTCGCGGTGACGGTGCTTGCTACCGCCTTTGCCCGCCAGCGCAAGAAGGTCCTGCTGTTTTCCGCGCTGGCCTTTCACGTTCACCTGCTCTGCGACTGGCTGGGCAGCGGCCGCGACTGGCCGATTGTCTACTTCTACCCCTTCAGCCGCCATGAATACTTCACACCTTACGGTTGGCCGCTGGCATCGCCGCAGAATGCCGTCGTGTGGCTGGCGGCCGTGGCGCTGACCGTGTGGATTGGTATCACGCGCGGCAGAACTTTTGCCGAGGCCTTCCTGCCGGCGCGCGCTGATGCGGCCGTGGTGAAAGCTCTGCGCGATATTGCCGCCCGCTTCAAGCACGCGTGAGCAACAACAAGACTGAAGCCCGCCGAATTTTTTGACCCCACTCGCGGCGTCGTGATAGTTTCTCCCACCGAGGTGACGCTTGGTATGAAAGTCTTGAGTTTCTATCTAGCTATTTTCACGTTGTTCGCACAAATAACTCTGGCGGCGACCCTGGCAACGCCGGAGTGGAGTTTTGAACCGGGCACGGGCGTTGGCCAACTCGCGCCCTATCCGGATTCGGAACATGCCGAAGGAATTTTGGTGACGGGCGCCGGGCGCATCCGCCTGGTCGCTCCCGGCGGAAGTGTGTTGGCCAGCATGCAGCTTGACAAGCCGTCGAGCGCCGACGCCGTTCCCGTGGTCTTTCGCCGCGGTGAGGAAGCCCGCATCGTGGCCGCCGATGACGAGGGGTCGATCTATTGTTTTCGCCGCGATGGCGAGCGACTGTGGAAGTACTCGCGCGTGGGCGGTAAGTCCAGCGACTTCCGCTTGCTCACGGTCGCCGACCTGGAAGGCAACGGCACAAACGAAGTTTTGATGAGCGACTACCGCGGCCATCTCTTCGCCGTCGATGCCAATGGCCATCTGCGGTTCGAAGTCACGGCCACCAACTTTCGCGTCAGTCCCGCGGCGGCGGGCAACGTTGCCGCCGATAGCCGCTCCATCGTGGTCTTTGGAACCGATGACCAGGACCTCTACGCAGTTCGGGCCAATGGTCAACTCGTTTGGCATTCGGAAGTCGATAGCCCCGCCGGCCGCGGCTTGCCGATCATCGCCATGCTGAGTTCCGGGGAACCCACAGTGCTGGTGGCCACGCCCTTCGTGGGAGCTTTCCAGGGACTCGATGCCCTTGACCTGAAAACCGGCAAGCTGCTGTGGCGCGCGCACTCGCTGCTGCAATCGTATCAGTCCATCGTAGTGGCGGATATCGACGGCGATGGGAAACCCGAGATTCTTTTCGGCGACAAGAGCAACCGCGTTTTCTGCGTTGAACGAGCAGGGCCGGCCGCGATGGAACGTGCACCTGGACGGCAGGGGAATTTACTCCACGCCCGCCGTCGCCGATCTCGAAGGGAAAGGGCGCGCGACCCTGTTTCAAGTGACGCGCGGTGACAGCGTCAGCGGCAAGAGTCTCTACGCCGTGGACTCGAACGGCGCCGTGCTGGATTCATGGGCTCTGCCCGGCGGCGGCGCGGGTTCGCCCATTCTTTGCCGCTGGCAGAATGACAAGGCTGTTCACCTGCTGGTCGCGGCTGGTTCCGGCAAACTGACTTCCTATCGGCTGGAACAAAGCGCCGGGGCGCGCATTCTGTGGACCGGCGTGCAGAACAGCTTTGGCACTCCGCCGCCCTCGCCGACCGCTTCTGCAAAACCCACCAAGGCCGCGGCCGGCGCCACAAAAATTGTGAACGTCAGCCTGGGCACAACAGTTCTTCACGAAGCATCACAGGACGCGAAGCTGGTGGCGCTGCGCGTCACGAGTCCGGACGGCGTGATTCGCCTCACCCTCCTTAAATCCTATTCCGGTGAGGATGTTGAAGGTGAGTTGTTAGCTCCAACGCCGGGAAATTATGACGTGACGGCCGAGTGGTTTGGCGCCGGCCCGCAACCGCTTCGAACCGAGCGCACCACGTATCACGCCAGCACCGACTTGAGCCTGTCAGTTCCACAGGGCTCAGGTGAGTTGACCGCATATCTGAAGGCCCGACTCGCCGCCGCACGCCAACTGGCTGTTACCTCCGGCAAGGTTGATGATTACGATGCGGCGCACGCCGAGGCCAATTACGACGGCGCACTGATGGCCGCAATGGATCGCCTTCACCCGCACGATCCGGTGATGATTCAGATCGTGCACAACCCCTGGACGCAACATACCTCGACAACCTTGCTTGCGGAACAAACGAGTGCGCAGGATGGAATCCGGGTGCGGATGCTGGGTAATGAATATGCCTCCGCCGCCGTGGCGCTTACGAACGTCACGGCGCGGCCCCTGACGCTGGTTTTGCGCGCCACGCTTGCCAACGCCGTGCAGTTCCGCGATGTGCCGATGGTCGTGCCGGACACTACGGACAAGCCCCAGGAAGACCCCCTGCCGTTGCTCAACCGTAGCCAGACGGTTCACCTGGGGCCGGCGGAGACTCGCGAGGTCTGGCTCACTTTCAACAGTCGTTCGCTCGATGCCGGCCGGCACGACGCGGCGGTGCAAATTTCCCTCTTGGAGCGCATTGCGCCGCCCATGCAGATCCCCCTCGAGTTGACGGTCTCACGCATTCGCCTGCCGGAGCGCTTCAGCTACAAGCATTGCAACTGGCTTTACCTCGCCGGCATCAGCGATGCTCACCTTCTGGACGCGACCCTTCGCGATGCGGTGGAGCATCGCACCAACGTCTTCAACATTCCCGCACCCAACGTGAAGGTGAACTGCGACGGGACCATCGCCAGCGCCGAAGCCGCCGCGGACGATCGCCTGATTCCGCGCCTGCCCGGCGCGTTCTTTCTGGTGGATGGTTACCTGACTCCCGGTTGGCCCGCCGGCTGCTCGCCTGACCAGGCCACCCAGGACGCGGGTTACAGTCACGCGCTGCATTGGTTTGGCGATCACATGCACAGCCTCGGCCTGACCGATGCGGATTTCGCCCTCTATCTGCAGGATGAGCCCGGCCTGAATGGCGGCGACGCGCGCGTGGATCGCTACGTCAAAGCGGTCAAGCGCGTGAAGGCTGCCGACCCGCAAATGCCGGTTTACACGAATCCGGCGGGCGGCGCCTGGCCCGATGTTATCAAGCCGCTCGCGGGCGTCACGGATGTGTGGTGCCCGGACCTGCACCTGTTCCGCCTCGATCCCGCCGGCATGACCGCCGTGTTCAGCAAAGCCAAACAGTTCTGGCACTACGAAGCGCCGGGCGACCAGCGCGGCCTTGATCCACTGGGCTTTTACCGCATGAAACCTTGGATTGCTTTTCAGCTCGGCATGAACGGCGGCGGCTACTGGGTCTATTCCTCGAAGGACTACTGGATTCCCAGCCACGAGTCGGAGTATGGCGTGGTCTATCCCGGCCCGCAGGGACCGGTGACCACTAAGCGCTGGGAGGCTTCGCGCGAGGGCAGCCAGGACTTCGAACTGCTCACCATGCTGCAGCGGGCGGCGCAGGGTTCGACCTCGCCGGAAGCCGAATCCGCCCAGGCTCTGATTGACGAAGCGGTGGCCTTTGTCACCCGCGGGCAGGACCACGCCACGGACATCAGCCGCCACTTCCACACCTACGCGCCGGATATTGACACCTGGATGAATTACCGCGCCAGGTTGATCACTGCGGCGGAGGAGTTGATTCCCTGATGCAACGTCGAAACTTTCTTTCTTACCTCACACTTCCCTGGATGCTGAAAGGCACTCGTGCCTTTGCCGGCGGGATGGGCGCTGCTTCCCCGTCCGCACCGCGCCCGTTCATTCTGGGGTTGTACAACCTGCCCAAGATTTCAGACCCCTGGGGCGAAGCGAACGAAGCCGGCTGCAACCTGGTCCACGTCTCGCCCTCGACGCAGGATTTCGAACAGGCCCGCGCCCACCAAATGCGCGCGTGGGTCGGCCTGGGATCGATCTCGGAAAAGAATCGCGCGGCGGATGAGGCGCGAATTCGTGGTGTGGTGGAGCAGTTCCGCCACGAGCCTTCGCTGCTGTTCTGGGAAACCGAGGACGAGCCCGCGTACCAGTGGAAGAACCCGAAACCGCGCGTCACGCCCGAGCAGATCATCGCCACCCACGATTTTGTGCGGAAGATCGATCCCACGCACCCGCTCTATTTGAACCACGCGCCGGTAAACCTGGTCAGCACCCTGCAAAAGTACAACGCGGGAGCGGAAATCATCGCCACGGATATCTATCCAGTCATTCCCCACGGCATTCGCGAGATGTATGCGCTTTGGCCCACGGGGCGGCAGGGCGACTTCCTGAACGCCACCATCAGCCAGGTGGGCGATTACACGGAAAAGATGCGTCGCTTGGCGGGTCCGTCGCGGGCCGTGTACATGGTGCTTCAGGCCTTCGCGTGGGAAGACCTGCGCGATAAGGATCGCGACCCCGCCATGGTCCTTTATCCCGACCGTGCGCAGATCAAGTCGATGGCGTACCAGGCCATCGTCCACGGTGCGAACGGGTTGCTTTACTGGGGACTGGCCAGCAATCCGCCCGGAGCGCCCGTGTGGAACGATCTGCGCGCAGTCATCAGCGAACTGGCACAGCTTTCGGCGGAACTCGCCGCCCCACCGCTCAAACCGCCGCTGCGGATTGAGTATCACGACACCGGCCACAGCCTCGACCGCGGCATGGAATGGACGGCCCGGCCTTCCGGAAAAGGTTTGGTATTGTTCACCGTCAACTCCGATGAAAACCCCGTCGAAGCGTGCGTGACGCTGCCCACAGGCGTGGCAAGCTGCCAGGTCGTCGGATCCGGCGAGACAATTCCCGTGACGCGGGGCGCCGTGGACCTGTCATTCGCGCCGTTTGAGGCCAAGGCACTGCGGCTTGGCTGACGATGGGGAACGGTGTACGGTAGGCCGAGCGAAGATCAAGTGGCGAGGGAACGGCAAACCATGGTCGCTTGGGTACCGAACGCCGGACGGCCGCTTGGGTGGCGCTCCCCACCGGGGATTTCCAGCGTGGCGCGGGACCAGGCCGAAGCTGGCAATAGCGACAGCGGCGATCACTCATCAGGCGGCTCCGGGTGTAAGATGTAGCCGCTCATTGTGAGTTGGAGCCGTCTGATAGTCAGTTGACGGTGAAGATGAAAACTCGCGCGTTTTTCGGAGAGCGCATGAAGTCGGATTCGATGCTCCGGTTCGGCTCTGCGGCGTATTTCGGTCTGACCGGTCTACTGCTAATTGCCGTGGTCTTTCTGGCTGCACCTGGATTTTGGTTTTTTGCGTGTGCCTGTTTGTATGCACTGACGGCAGTTGCCTGGCCATGGCGCCCCCACGTTGCTGCGGCACTCAGCGTCGGCCCTCTGCTTGGTCTCGCCTTCTTGTTTAGATACTGCGATGGAAGTCGGTACTATTGGACCCTGGTAATCGTGCTAGCGATTGCTGGCGGAGTCCTGGTATATGCCTTGCGCAGAAAAGGGAAGCGAACGACCAGTATCTACCTCATGGTGGTTTCGCTGGCAGTTGTGTCTCTAGCTTTTGCCGTGGACCGGAAGTTTACAAATGTAATGGCCGTCAGCAAATATCAAATGGAATGGTCGATTAACGGGGAAGCCCCGTGGGGAGAAGTTGGGCCGGCGAGTGAGGATGGACAGCCCCTGGTGATCCTTTATCGCCGTGTCGCGGACAGCTACTGCTACGATGCGCTCTACTCATCGGAACTGAAGGGTCATTTGGCCGGGCAATCGAAGGGTTCTGTTACCGTCGAGTACAACACATTCAGTGATTTCGGCCGAAGACGCCGCCAAGACATTCGCTCCGTCAACGGCGTGTTGATAAATGAGCGCAAGCGCAGTGCGCGAGAAACCGAAGAGTTCGGCGCTCAAGTACTGGGTGACAATCCGAATCCTCCGAGTTGCTGGTAACCGGCCCGCGTGATCCTAAACGCATACCTAAGTGCCCAGCTCTATACAAACTGATTTAGAGTTTGTTACCGTCTCCCCGGCGATGGGGCTCTCAAAACCCGGTTCCCCTGAGACTGATGAAATTGGCTCTTCTTTAAGCCGGTGCTGACAGTATGGCTTCGAAAACGAACCACATGTGCCGGGTACGCTTGAGCTTTTGCCATCACACCGCGAGCCCGAGTTCGAACGGCATGTTGAAACGAGGAGTCTTGGGTGGGTGAGGATCAAGCTGCACTCGCGAGAGGTCGTGCAGGGAGTACGCGCAGCTTCGGATGAGGGAGAGGATCCGGTCCAACCGCGGCTCTCCGCCGGGAATTTCCAGCGTCGCGCGCGGCAGTAAACCGAAGGAGCTGACACCCGCAATATAAGCGAGATACAGCTTGGTGAAAGAAGGATCGTAGGGGATATTGAGAAAGGTACTTTCTCTTGTACGTGGTAAGTTCTTAGCTGCGTCGGCCGTTTCGCGGCCTTGCGCTCCTCCGCCCATTGCTGGATCGCCGGCTGGAGACCCGCCCGCGCCGTTGCGTCTTGGACTGCTCTTCGATCAGGCGCTCTATTTCCTTCACCCGCTGCGCCGAAACCCCTAACGTTTTGGCAACCTTGTGCAGCGATGGGAACGGCGTTTCGATTCGGACTGCCACGGCAACACCTCCTACACCAACTGATTTTACAGGGCCGGATATGATAGTACAAGAGGGCAGCGTGGAGGCCGCGCAGTCCAGCTTCCTCGCGGTTTCTAACATCGTAACAACGTGTGCCGTTATAATGCACCACTTGCTTCGTTGTTAGATCAAGGCCGGCCGAAATGCTTGCAAAGTGGTTCCCGTTATGGGAACATGAGAGACGGGAGGGACGTGCACGTCATCAGCTATAAGGCTATTCGTGAGTTCAAGGCGGTGCGTCCCGACGCGGGCTCTGCGCTCGACAACTGGTATCGAGTTTCCTGTGCCTGCAAATGGACGAGCTTCACGGAAGTGAAGCAGGTTTTGGGGAGTGCCGACTGGGTGAAACCCTACGTGGTTTTCAACATTAGCGGAAACAAGTGCCGCCTGATTGCCGAGATCAATTTCCGAAGCCAGACGTTATTCATCCGGCACATTCTCACCCACCAGGAGTATTCGGAAGGGAAGTGGAAAAAGCCATGAGCACTCAGACATTGAATCCGGTCGCCTATGGCGAGCTGTTGGCCAGGGTGCAGCCACATCCGATCAAGGAGGAGCGCGAATACGCTCGCCTTGTGGCAGAGGCCGGACGGCTCATAGGGCGTGGAGAGAAGAGCCTGTCTCGGGAGGAAACTTCGCTCCTCGAAATGTTGTCGATCCTGATCGAAGATTACGACCGAAAGCACTATCCGCTCCCACCTTCTGAGCCCCACAAGGTGCTGGCCTTTCTGCTCGACCAGCGAGGCCTTGAACCGCACGACCTATGGCCGGTATTAGGCTCGAAGAGCCGCGTCTCGGAGATTCTGAGCGGCAAGCGCGCCATCAGCAAAGTTCACGCCAAGAAGCTCGCGGCCTTCTTCCGTGTGCCGGCTGACCTGTTGATTTAGACGGTGCTGGACCAGATCGGCAGCAAATCAGGCGGAACAGCGGGGTACCAACTCTTGCCCACAGCAGATCCAGAATCAAACGGCACACACTGCGCGCAGTGTGGTGGCGCGATTGACGCCGAAGAGACCGCCCACTTCTGCGGTTCCTGCCGCGTGGTGCTCCACCTCCGCTGCCGGGACGCGCATTGCCGTGACCGGCCCCACCCTGAAACCGGAACGCCGTGCGCGCATTGCGGCGGCGTGATGAGAGCCGGCGAGCCTGTTCACGTCTGTCCTTTCTGCTTCGGGTTCGCGACGATGCATGCGAGCTGCAAGGCGGCGCATAACCGCGCCAAGGATCACCCGGAGATTGGAAAGAGCTGTTCGCAGTGCAGCGTGGCGTTCAAACCGGAGGAAACCGTTCACGTTTGCCGCCATTGCCGCGTGACCATGCACGTCGCCTGCATGAACTCCCACTACAGCGAGCCCTACCATCCGCCACCCGTTGATGCCTGGTAAGATTCTATTGAAGCTGGCTGGCGCACAGTGAAACTGTGCGACTCCCTCCATGATAGAACTTTCAGATGCGCGGACCGGGCCGCCGATAAAGTCTGGGGCGTGCACACCGGCGCGGAAGCAACCCCTCACCCGCCCGAAGGATCGGGTCGGCCTCTCCCCTTGGGCGAGGCTGTTGCTGATATTGGGCGCGCGATCGCGCGCCAGCCGGCCTAAGCCCATAGCCCTGCCCACTCCGCAAGATTTTTCTTGACAAAACCCATGGGATGTGGTAGTCTAGCCTTGGTGGCTAATGACTTGGGAAGCCCATACCCGACCTGCCGCAGCACAGTTTCTTCCCTCCCTGCCCAACCCTCCGCGCCTTATCGTGCTAGCCTCGCACCAAGCGTACCAGCTTGCAATTTTTTCGCGCTGTTGGCCACCCAGACCGGGAAAAACAAAAAATGCGTGGAAGAACCCGATGAGTTATTGAAAACAAACCACTTAATAAGCGACAAAATGCCCGACCCCGATGAGTTTATGAAAAATAAGGCACTTATTCGTCGAAGACGGCATTTTCGCGACATTTCCAGGTATCACACTCAAAATCAATAGGATAAACCGGTCCCCAGACAAGTTGTCGGACTGCGACTTGCTCGATTTCCTGTCAAAATCCCCTGAAATTCCGCACTTTTGCGGGGCTTTTGCGAGCCTTCCTCCAGCCGCCATGCTAGGCTCCGCATCGCTCTCTAAAACCCCAGCAGTTCCCGCAGCCCCGCCTCATCCAGGGTCTTGATGCCGAGGGTGCGCGCCTTGTCCAGCTTGGAGCCGGCGTCTGAACCCACCACCACGTAATCCGTCTTTTTGCTGACCGAGCCGACCACGCGACCGCCGGCGTCTTCAATCATCTGCTTGGCTTCCTCCCGCGACCAGGTGGGCAGCGTGCCGGTCAGCACGAATTGCTTGCCCCCCAGCTTGCCGCCGGTCTTGCGCGTCTGCTTCTGCTCGAACTGCAAGCCCGCGGCGCGCAGCTTCTCAATCACCGCGCGGTTGCGCTTCTCCTCGAAGAATTCCCGGATGGCCTCAGCCACGCGCGGGCCCACTTCCTCCGCCTGGGTCAGTTCCTCCGTGCTCGCCTGCTCCAGCTTATCGAGCGAGCCGAAGTGGTTGGCCAGCAACTGCCCGGTGCGCTCGCCGACAAAGCGGATGCCCAGGGCAAAGATCACGCGAGCCAATTCCGCCTTCTTGCTGCGCTCAATTTCGTCCAGAAGGTTTTGCGCCGATTTATCGCCCATGCGCTCAAGGTCGGCGAGTTGCTGGTGCGTCAGCTTGTAGAGATCGGCCACGTCGTGCACCATGCCCTTGTCCACCAGTTGGTCAACCAGCGCGTCACCCAGCCCGTCGATGTTCATGGCGCGGCGTCCCGCGAAATAGAGCAGCGATTCCTTCAGCTTGGCGGGGCAGGCCGTATTGACGCAGCGGTAAGCCACCTCGCCTTCGGCGCGATGCACTTCGCCGCCGCACACCGGGCACTTTTTGGGCATCACGAACTCGCGCCCGTCTTTGGCGTGCTGTTTCACCTCGACGATTTGCGGAATCACTTCGCCGGCGCGCTGGATGACCACCGTGTCGCCGATCTTCACGCCCAGCCGCTCGATCTCATCCATGTTGTGCAGCGTCGCGTGGCTCACGGTGACGCCGCCCACGTCCACGGGTTCCAAATCCGCCACTGGCGTCAGCGTGCCCGTGCGGCCCACCTGCGCGCGGATGTCATTCACGCGCGTCGTGGCCTGGCGCGCGGGATATTTATACGCCACCGCCCAGCGCGGCGACTTGGCCGTGGCCCCCAGTTCCTGCCACAGGCCTGTGTTATTCACTTTGATAACGATGCCGTCGATCTCGTAGTCCAGGCTGCCGCGCTTGGTTTCCCATTCCCGGATGTAAGCCAGCAGATCGTCAAAGGCCGGGCAGCGGCGCCAATGCGGGTTTACTTTGAAGCCCATCCGGCTGAGCGCTTCCAGCACCTGTGAGTGCTCGGGCAGCGGCTCCGTTCCATTCACCTGCAAGTAGTAGACAAACATATCCAACTTGCGCTGGGCCACGATGCGCGGGTCGAGCTGGCGGATGGATCCCGCGGCAGAGTTGCGCGGGTTGGCAAAGCGCGGTTCGCCGGCGGCCTCGCGCAGGGCATTGGTCTCCTCAAACGCTTTGCGCGTCATAATCACTTCCCCGCGCGCTTCGAATCGCGCCGGGTTGCCGATGGCCTTCAGTTTCTTTGCGTCCAGAAGCAGGGGCACCGAGTGAATGGTGCGGATGTTGGCGGTTACGTCCTCGCCCTCGATGCCGTCACCACGCGTAACGCCGTGTTGCAGCGCGCCATCCTGGTAGGTCAGCGCCATGGAAAGGCCGTCGAGCTTGAGTTCAACAACGTACTCCACCTGGTCGCGACCGGCCAGTTCACGCACGCGGCGGTCAAAGTCGCGCAGGTCGTCCACGGAATAGGTATTGTCCAGACTCATCATGCGCACGGGGTGGCGCACTTTGGGGAATTCCGAAGAGGGCTCACCGCCCACGCGCTGCGTCGGGGAATCGGGAGTGACAAGTTCAGGATGCGCAGCTTCCAGCTCCTTCAGCCGGTTCATTAGCTTGTCGAAGTCGAAGTCGGAGATCTCCGGAGCGTCCAGCACGTAGTAACGGTGCTCGTGGTAGCGGATTTTGTCGCGCAGTTCGGCGACCTCTTTCTCAGTGTTCTTGGCCACGGCTCTCCCCTGTCCTCAAACTGCTCGGTTTCGGGTATGCTGCTCATTATAGCGTGGGTGTGTCTTAACCACTACCGGACACCGCCCCGTCTTGACACTGCCGCAACGCGGCTGGTAGTGTCATTCGAAGGGAAGGAGAAAGGGCAGAGGGGAATCAGCCATGACCCTGCGAAGAGTAATGACGACGGCCGCAGTCGCAGCCGCTTGCCTGAGCGCGCTGGCGGCGGCGCCGCAAAACGAGAAGCAGCCCATTACCTCGGACACGGGCCGGTTTGGTAACGCCTCCGGCATCACGCGCAAGTATGAGGGCTATCTTTACGGTGTGGTCAAAGAGAAAAACCCGGATGCACTGATTCTGACCAAGACCAAGGCCGGTGTTGAGCAGGACTTTAGGATTACCAAGAAGACGAAGTTCACATTGGACGGCAAAGCCAGTGCGTACGAAAAGCTAAAGGTGGGTGACAGTGTGTACGTCGATGTGGACACCGATAAGAAGACTGGCGAAATGACTGCCAAGAAGGTGGTCAGCGGGGTGGATATCCCGTCGATTCCAACGGCGCCGTGACCGGCTTTTGAATTTCGGATTTTGGATTCAAGGCTGCACTTGTCCCCATCGCCTGCCGGGCGGTGGTCATTTCTAATCCAAAATCGCAAATCCAAAATCGCAAATCCAAAATCCCAATTGCAAAAGGGCGTTCTGATCTACAATCCGGTGGCGGGGCGGCGCCCTAGCAGGCGCCAACGCGAAGTCCGCGAGGCCGCGGCAGTGCTGCGCCAAGCAGGTCTGAACGTCGAGTTGGCCCCCACGGCCGGCCCGGCCATGGCCCACGACCTGGCGAGGAACGCCGTGGCCAAGGGTGCGGACGTCGTCTTCGCCTGCGGCGGCGATGGGACCATTAACGAAGTCGTGAATGGTCTGGCGATGAGCAACGTACCCCTGGGCATTCTGCCGGGCGGTACCGCTAATATCGTAGCGCGCGAGTTGCGCCTCCCCCTCAGTCCGGTCCGCGCCGCCCACCAGTTTCGGAATTGGACGCCGCGCCGCATTGCCCTGGGCCACGCGCGCTGGCAATCGGTGCCCACGGGGTCAATCCTGGCGCCGCAGAGGATTGCTCCCGGCATTACATCAGCGTGGCAGGCATCGGTTACGATGCGGAAATTGTCTACAGGCTCTCCCCCTGGCTGAAATACAAGTTTGGCGTGGCCGGGTATGTGATGGAAGCATTCCGCCAACTGGTGCAGTACCCTTTTCCGCGATACTCCTGCGGGCTCGACGGTCAGGAACGGCAGGGCACCTTTGCGGTGGTGCATCGCACGCGACTGTACGCCGGTTGGTTGCATCTGGCGCCGACGGCAGGCCTCTTCCAGCCCCACTTTGCCGTCTGCTCATTCGCCAGCCGCAGCCGCCTGCGGTATCTGGTCTATGCGCTGGGAGTGCTCACGCGCCAGCATTTGCGCATGCGCGGCGTCTCGCTTGAAAGCTGCACCCGGGTCGCGTTCAAACCCCTGCAAGACTCGCAGCCGATTCGGTTCGAACTCGACGGCGAACTCGCCGGCAACATCCCGGCGACGTTCGAAATCGTGCCCGACGCGCTGACCGTGTTGGTGCCGGAAACGAGCTGACAGCCGACAGCCCACAGCTTACCGTGACTGTCGGCTGTTAACTGTGGGCTGTTGGCTGAACACTCATGGACAACCTCACCCACACGCTTGGCGCCGTCGCCATCAGCCAATTGGGGCTGAACCGCAAGACGCGATTCGCCACGCTGACGCTCATTCTCTCCGCCAACGCGCCGGACCTCGATATCCTTCGCGGCATCCATGGCGGCATCGATTACCTGAAATACCATCGTGGCATCTCACACTCCTTTGTCGGCATAACCGTTCTGGCGATTATCCTGTCGGCCGCTATTTACGGATTGGGGAGGAAGGCTCCACCCAAGCCCGGTCTTCCGCTCGATGGCCGTTGGCTGCTGCTATCCGCTTTTCTGGGCACGGGCAGCCACTTGCTGATGGACTTCACCAACGCCTACGGGGTTCGGCCTTTCCTTCCCTTTAGTGGACGGTGGTACGCGTGGGACATCATGCCGATCATCGATCCGCTTCTGCTCGCTCTGCTGATTGCGGGCTTGGCCGTGCCGTGGCTGCTGAGGCTGGTAACCCATGAGTTGGGCGGTCGTCAATCCAGCGGGGCTACGGGGGCGGTCTTTTGCCTCGCTGCAATGGTGGCGCTCTGGGGGACTCGCGATTTTGCCCATCGCCGGGCGCTCAATATCCTGAACAGCCGCACCTATTCCGGCGAAGTTGCACAAAGGTTAGGTGCGCTCCCCGTCGCGCTGAATCCCTTTTCCTGGGTGGGAGTGGTGGAAACCAGTACGGCCTTCCACGTCTTTGCCCTAAATGCCCTCGACCCGAATGGACCACCCGCCGATGAGGAGACCTTCGAAAAGCCCCAACCGTCCCCGACGCTGGCGGCGGCCATGCAGACTCAAAGCGCCAGGGTCTTTCTCGATTTTGCGCGGTTCCCCTGGGCGCAGGTGGATGAGACTGGGGATAACTATCGAGTGAGCATGGAAGATCTCCGCTTCTTTCACTTCTCCACCCAGACCCGGAGCTTCGTCCTCGAGGTCGAGTTGGACAAGAACCTTCAGACCCGCTCCGAGGCCTTTCACTTCGCCGCCCCAGGGCGATAGATCAACATAAGCCCTTTACCTGTCGACTGGGAACGCCGTAGAAATCGCCGGCCACAGGCGGACTGTGGTTATTCCGCCTTCGCACATTCGGCTACAAAAAAGTGGAAGGGAAATCCGTAATTCTGTATCAACCCTCTGACTTCTGGAAGCAACAGCATATATAGCTGAAATCAAACAGGTTAAATATTGGAGCGGGTTCGATTGCTGGAAGCAAACGTGCTAGAATCCTGAAGGAGTCAGGCCTATTCCAAGCCGCCACGCGGATTTATCTCAATGACGAGGATACCGGCATTTCGATTGACGACGCTCTCGCTGGCACTGCTAAGCCTTGTCTTGGTGGGGTTTGGGATTCTCAACTACCAGCAGCGGGGGGTTTTCCAGAATCCGGATGATGGTGTTTCCTGGATCGATACCGCCCAGGGCGTGACCGCCTGGATGGTGGTTCGGGGTGGACCCGCCGACCGTGCCGGGATTCACGAGGGCGACCAACTACGGGCCATCAACGGCGTAACCATCACGACCTCCAAGGAAGCCACGCAGGAAGAATACCGGCTGGGCGTATGGTCGCTGGCGGCATACAGCTTGTCCCGCAATGGCGAACCGTACGAAACCAGTCTGGTTCTTGATGCTCAAAGCACCGAAAACCCCATTCGCAACTACCTGGCACTCGTCGGACTGCTTTACCTGCTGATCGGCACGTTCATCCTCTTCCGGCGGTGGACGGCCCGTAAGTCGCTTCACTTTTATCTCTTCTGTCTGGCGTCTTTTGTCCTTTACACCTATGTGTACTCGTCGAAACTGAACGCGTTCGAGTGGACAATCTACGTTCTGAACGTGGCGGCGACGATTTTGCAGCCGGCCTTATTCCTGCACTTCTGTTTGACATTTCCTGAACGTCTCCCCCTGCTGCGCAATCGCCGTTATATCGTACCGCTCCTCTATCTGCCTGGCGTCTTTTTGGGAGTCTTACACGCCATGGTGGTTACGGAAGTCCTGGTGCTTCCGTTCCCGCTTTTGCACGCGCGCTGGTTGATAGACCGCATCGAGTTTGCTTACTGGGGGGCATATTTTCTCGCTGGCGCGGTGGCCTTGCAGTATGCCTACGCCCACGCGAGTGACGCCGTCTTGAAGCAGCAACTCAAATGGGTAACGCGGGGAAGCTGGCTCTCCATCTTGCCCTTCACCGCTCTTTACGTTTTACCCTTCTCCGCCGGCTTCGTTCCCAATTCGTGGATGAATGACTCGGCGCTGTCGCTGGTCTTTCTGCCGCTTACCTTCGGCTATGCGATCGTACGTTACCGGTTAATGGACGTTGACATCATCTTAAGCCGCGGCATTGCGTACACCGTAGCGACTGCCGGGATTGTGGGTTCGTATTTCGGCCTCATCGCCCTGTTCGCGGACTTCTTCCGAGCCACCTTTCCGCCCATCAACAGCCGCGGCGCCTGGGTGGTAGCGATTGTGGTAACCGCCATCCTGTTTCAACCGGTGGTCAATTACATTCAGCAATGGGTGGACCGGTTTTTCAACCGGGACCATTACGATTATCGCCGCACGCTGTTGGAGTTTGCGCGTGATCTTACTTCCGAACTGCACATTGACCGGTTGCTGGAACAACTCTGCGATCGCCTGTCGGAAACTCTGCGCGTTGACCGCCTCGCCGTCTTCCTGGCTTCGCAACCGAGCGGCTTCCGGATGGTGCGCTCCCGCGGCATGAATGTGGGCAACAAGCTCGACACCGGTTTTCTGGACCCTGCGCAACCGGCCCTGTCCAAGGGCTATCTCTTCTTCGACAACGTGCGGCGCTCGTACGGCTTTTCTCCTCCCGCGCAGAAATCCATCGAGCAACTCCGGCTGCACTATTACCTGCCCTTTAAGATCAAAGAGCGCACGCTGGGTTACCTGGGATTGGGCAAGACCCGCAACGGCGATTATCTGTCCAGCGAGGATATCGATCTGTTGCACACCATCTCGGGCTACGTCTCGATCGCTCTGGAAAACGCCGGCCTTTACGAGTCGCTGGAGATGCGGGCGCGCGACTACCAGGCGTTGCGTGACTTCAGTCAGAACATCGTCGAGTCGATCAACGCCGGCGTCCTGGCCTGCAATCTGGAAGGCACCGTGGAGGCGTGGAATACGGCGCTGGAGCGGCTCTACGGCATCAGCCGGTCCGAGGCCCTGGGGCGCACGCTGGAGGCCATCTTCCCTGCGGATCTGAGAACGGAGTTATCGCGCGTTTCCGACCCGCACCACACGCTCAACCTGTACAAATTCCGTTTGCGCAACGCGGAGGATCGCTCGCTGATAGTGAACCTCTCGGTCGTGCCCCTGATCGGCAAGGAAGACCAGGTGATCGGTCGTTTGTTGATTTTCACCGACCTGACGGAGCGCGTAAACTTGGAAGACCAGTTGATGCAGGCGGAGAAACTCTCCTCCATTGGCCTGCTGGCGGCGGGCGTGGCGCACGAGGTGAACACGCCTCTGGCGGTCATCACTTCCAACGCCCAGATGTTAATGCGGCAAATGGAACCCGACGACCCTCGCACCCGCATCCTGGATAAAATTATCGCCCAGGCGTTCCGTGCCTCCGAGATTGCCAACAACCTGCTGAAGTTTTCGCGCGTCAGCAGTGGTGAACACTCCGACCTCGACATCAACCGGGTGATCAGCGAGAGCCTGTCGCTCGTGGAACCGATGCTCAAGGCCGCGCGGATCACCGTTAACTCTCAGTTGAAGTCCGGGCTGCCTGCCGTGTTCGGAAACGCCGGAAAACTTCAGCAGGTCTTCATGAATCTGATCATGAACGCGCGTGATGCCATGCCGCGAGGCGGCGAATTGAGCATCGCCAGCGAGGCGGAGAATTCCAGCATCCAGGTGGAAGTTTCCGACAACGGCGACGGCATTCCCGCCGATCACCTGAATAAGATTTTCGATCCATTTTTTACCACCAAGGGAACCACTAAGGGCACCGGTTTGGGCCTGGCGGTGACCTACGGCATCATCCGGGAGCATTCCGGCTCGATCCAGGTGGACAGCGTGCTGGGCCGCGGAACGACCTTCCGGCTGGAATTCCCCGCGGTGAGGAAACCTGTCAATGTCAGCTAAGGGCACCATCCTCGTCATTGATGACGAGGCCGAAATTCGCGAAAGCCTCGAACAGTTGCTCCAATTCGAGGGATACAAGGCGGAGTGTGCCGCCACCGGAGAAGAAGGCCTGAGGCGCATTGAGAACGGCCTCTTCGACCTGGTGCTCCTCGATATCAATCTTCCCGACCACAACGGTCTCGACTTGCTTCGGACCCTCAAACGGGACAGCCCGGAATTGGGCGTCATTATGATCACGGCCTATGCTTCCACGCAGATGGCCTTTCAAGCATCCAAACAGGGCGCGGACAGCTACGTCACCAAGCCTTGGGACAATGACAAGCTCTTGCTCGAGATCCGCAACGCTCTCGACAAATCCCGCTTGCAACTGGAGAACATTCAGCTCCGCCGCGCCCTGAAGCGCTACGACCTGCCCAACGTGGTCGGCAAGAGCGAGAAAATGCAGAAGGTGATGGACCTGATTACGCAGGTCGCCGCCAGCCGCGCCACCTTGCTGATCACGGGTGAAAGCGGTACGGGAAAGGAACTGATCGCCAAGACCGTCCACGCCACCAGCCCGCGCGCGGACCGGCCGTTTGTTCCCGTCAACACCGGGTCCATGCCGGTTGATCTCCTCGAAAGCACGCTCTTCGGACACGTCAAGGGCGCCTTCACTTCCGCCATCGCCACCAAGCGCGGGCTGTTCGAAGTGGCCAATCAGGGCACGATCTTTTTTGACGAAATCGGGACCGTGGGCGTGGAAACGCAAACCAAGCTCTTGCGCGTCATACAAGAGCGTGAATTCATGCGCCTGGGAGGCACCGAAACCATCAAGGTGGACGTGCGCATTCTCGCCGCCACCAATGCCGATCTGCGCAAAATGGTGGTGGAGGGCAAGTTCCGCGAAGACCTCTTCTACCGTTTGAATGTCATCACGGTCAATCTGCCTCCACTGCGCGAGCGCAAAGAGGATGTCCCCCTGCTGGCGGATCATTTTCTGCGGAAATTCTGCGCTGAGAACGACCGCACCAACCTCCAGTTCACGCCCGAGGCCCTGAAGATCATGATGGATTACTCGTGGCCGGGTAACGTCCGCGAACTCGAAAACGCCGTGGAACGCGCCGTGGTGCTGGCCTCCGGTTCCTCGCTGGGGCCGGACCTGCTGCCGGAGCAACTATTCGAAAACGGTAACCAGCCAGGAGGAAGTTTCCCCGTCGAGAGCTTCGATGGGCGCTCGCTCTTCGAAATCATGGAGAGCTGCGAGCGTCGCATCATTCTTGACATGCTGAACCGCGCCAACTGGAGCCAGACGGAAGCTGCCGAGCGCTTCAAAATCCCCCTGTCCACCCTCAATCAGAAAATCAAACGCCTGCAAATCGACGTCAAGCGCCGCCGCGAGGGATGACGCGCTTCAATCGTCAGCCTTACGTCTTCAGCCGAGGCTGTTTCGAAGCGGCGCTCTTACCGCGGCCCCCTGATCATTACTTAATAAGGTAACGAAAGAACCCCCTCACCCGGCGTCGCGCGCCACCCTCTCCCCCAAAGGGGGCGAGGGCGTGGATTCAATCTACCTCTCCCCTCGCCCCTTTGGGGGAGAGGGGCTGGGGGGTGAGGGGGATGTGTCACTTCATTGTGTAATGCTTATTAGGATTGACAACTGAGAACTTCTTTTAACCC
>CAVRBF010000044.1:0-139803 GCA_963719115.1 uncultured Acidobacteriota bacterium
TCCGGCGATCATTTTCATCGACGAGATTGATGCCATTGGCCAGAGCCGGGAGGCGTGATGCGCATGGGCGGCAACGACGAGCGAGAGCAGACTCTCAATCAATTGCTGGCGGAGATGGACGGCTTCGAAGTTGACACCAACACCCGGTCATTATCATGGCGGCCACCAACCGCCCGGAGGTGCTCGACCCGGCGCTTCAGCGCGCCGGCCGCTTTGACCGCCAGATCGCTATCGGCAATCCCGATCTCATTGGCCGAGTGCAAATCCTGCGGATTCACAGTAAGGGCATAAAGCTGGCGGCCGAGTTTGACATGGAGCAGGCCGCCCGGATGACGGCAGGCTTCAGCGGCGCCGATCTCGAGAATGCCATGAATGAGGCGGCATTGGGCGCTGCCCGGCGCAAGGCCACGGCAGTCACTCTGAGTGATTTCGAGACGGCGATCGAACGGGTGATTGCGGGTTCCGAGAAAAAGAGCCGGGTGATGAACCCGCAGGAACGCACGACGGTCGCCTACCACGAGTCCGGCCACGCGCTGGTAGCGGAACTGATGCCGCATGGTGAACCCGTCAGCAAAATCAGTATCGTTCCCCACAGCCGCGGCGCCTTGGGCTATACCATCCAAACCCCGACCGAAGACCGCTATCTGCTCTCGGTCGACGACCTGAAGGACAGGATCGCCGTTATGTTGGGCGGGCGGGCCGGCGAAATGGTGGAGTTCGGGACCATCAGTACCGGGGCCAGTGACGACATTCAGCGGGCAACTGACTTGGCCCGCCGTATGGTCACAGAATTTGGCATGAGCGAAAAGCTCGGCTCGGTGCGCTACGCAGGTCGCGAGCTCCAATACCTGGGGGGATCGGTCGAGGACAACAGCCAGCTTAGTCCTGAGACTCGTCAGGTGATCGACTCGGAGGTTGAGCGCATAGTAACCGAACAGTACATACGTGCCCAGGCACTTCTGAAGGGGCACCAGACGGCCCATAAAACATTGGCTCGGCAACTGCTGAAGCAAGAGACGGTGAGCGGTAGTGATGTCAAAGCGGCGCTCCAGATTGGCGAGACCCTTGTGCCTGTTCCCGCCGGCGCTAACTGAAATCAAAGGGTTCGCTATTCTCGGACGATTCGCTCAAGCCTGCGCCTGACCAGTGAAGGGGAGGAAGTTAACATGGGTGGAATGATCCCGTTATCGGACGCAACTCGACGGCCCGCAAGTTTTCCTGTCATTACTACGGCAATCATCGTCACCAACGCTGTCGTCTTCGTGATGGAACTCATGGGTGGCGACGCGTTTGTAATGAGGTGGGCAGAGACCCCTGCCGATATAGTCGCCGGCCACCACTGGATCACCATCCTGACGGCAATGTTCATGCACGCGGGTTGGATGCACATCATTGGCAACATGGTCTTCCTGTGGGCATTTGGCCCGGAAGTTGAAGATGCCATGGGGCCGCTGAAATACCTCGTGTTCTATTTGCTCAGCGGTCTGACGGCTTCGCTGGCGCAGACTGCTCTAATGCCCCATTCCACCATTCCCAATTTGGGCGCCAGCGGCGCGATTGCCGGTGTGATGGGCGCCTTTCTGGTTACCTACCCTCGTGATCAGATACGCACAGTGCTACTGTTGGGCTGGTGGACCCGCATTACTTTTATTCCCGCGGCGCTCCTGATTGGACTCTGGTTTCTCATTCAGCTCTTCAATCAGGTCGGCGCCGTGGCGGACGTTCAGAGCGGTGGCGTCGCTTATGCCGCTCACGTGGGCGGCTTTATCTTTGGGGCGGTAACCGCTCGACTGTTTGAGGGCTCCGGGGGCGCCTCCGAATAGGGATGTTCGTCATGTCATCCAATGTTGCTACAGCCCCGGTCGCGATTACGGGCCTGACGCCAGAAGAAGCTCAGGCCCGGCGCGACCGGTTTGGGCCGAATGAGCCTGCGGCGACACAACACCATTCTTTTCTCCTCGATCTCCTGCATGTGTTCATGAATCCGCTGACTTTGATTCTGCTGATTGCCGCCGTCGTATCGGCCTTCACGGGAGACGCGGTAGATGCCGGAATCATCGCCGTTATCGTTCTGCTGAGCGGGGCTATCGACTTAACTCAGACGTATCATTCCCAGCGCGCCGTGGAAAAACTGCGCGATCAGGTGGCCCCGACCGCCACCGTCCTGCGCGGCGGTGAATGGAAGGAAATGCCACGGCGGGAGGTGGTGCTGGGAGACATCATCCGGCTTTCCGCGGGAGATCTGGTTCCCGCGGACGCACGACTCTTGATTGCGCGGGATATCTATGTCCAGCAAGGAATGCTAACCGGCGAATCGCTCCCCGTCGATAAAGAAGCGACCGGAGAGCCCGCCTCGACCAAAGCGGATGCGCGCAACATGGTCTTCCTCGGCACCTCTGTGGTGAGTGGAAGCGCCACCGCCGAGGTCGTCGCCACGGGCGCACGGACCGCCTTTGGCGATATTGCCGCGCGCCTCGCCGCACACCCGGAAGCAACCGCCTTCGATCGGGGTTTGCAAAATTTCAGCCATCTCATTGCACGCACGGTCTTCTTCCTCGTTCTCTTCCTGCTGGTCGTCAGCATTGTACGCCACCGTGATCCGCTTCAATCTCTGATGTTTGCGGTGGCGCTGGCAGTGGGGTTGACACCCGAGTTCCTACCCATGATTACGTCGGTGACGCTGTCGAAAGGCGCCATCGCTATGGCCCGCAAGAAGGTTATCGTCAAGCATCTGTCCTCGATTCAGAACCTCGGCAGTTTGGACGTGCTGTGCAGCGACAAAACGGGAACGCTCACTGCCGGAACCATGACGCTCGACCGCTCGCTCGATCCCTTCGGAAAACCCTCTCCCCGCGCCCTGGAACTCGCCTATCTCAACAGCAAGTTCCAAACGGGCATCCGCAGCCCGTTGGATGACGTCATTGTCCGTCAGCCGTCGCCCCAGATGGAAGATTACATCAAGCGCGACGAGATTCCGTTCGATTTCGACCGGAGGCGGCTTTCGGTAGTGGTGGAGCGGCAGTCCCAGCGAGTTCTCATCACGAAAGGTGCGCTGGAAGGGATTTTCCCACTCCTCTCCGGTTACGAGGTCGAAGGCAAAGTAGAACCCATTAGCAAGGACGCTACCAAGCGTATCCAACAGACCAGCGATGAGCTGAATAGCCAGGGATTCCGCTCGCTGGCGGTGGCCTACGTGGAAGTTCCGGCGCGACCGGATTACTCAGTCAAGGACGAGCGCAATCTGATCCTGGCCGGTTTTTTGAGTTTTGCTGATGAGCCGTTACCTGACGCCGCCCAGGTTCTGGCTTCACTAAAGCAGGATGGGGTTGAGGTCAAGATCATCTCCGGTGACAACGACCGGGTCACCGGCCACGTTTGCACGCAGATTGGAATCGAATCCGGTCACATCGTCACGGGCGACGAATTAGACCACACGACGGACCCGGCGCTGGCGCACCTCGCCGACGAAGCGCGCGCCTTCGCACGTATTTCCCCGGTGCAGAAGAACCGCATCATCCTGGCTCTCAAACACAATGGCCATGCGGTGGGGTTCATGGGCGACGGCATTAATGATGCGCCATCGCTGCATGCGGCGGATGTAGGCATATCCGTGTCCAGCGCTGCGGACGTGGCTCGCGACTCTGCCGACGTCATTCTCCTTAAGCCTGGCCTGCGGGTCCTGCACGATGGCATCATCGAGGGGCGCAAGGCCTTCGGCAACGTAATGAAGTATTTGCTGATGGGCACAAGCTCGAACTTTGGCAATGTGCTCAGCATGGCGGCGGCTTCTCTTTTTTTGCCGTTCTTGCCGATGCTGCCCACGCAAATCCTGCTGAATAACCTCCTCTATGATGTGGGCCAACTCACCATTCCCACGGATAATGTCGACGAGACTTACCTCGAAAAGCCCCAACGCTGGAATATCAGTCTGATTCGCAATTTCATGGTGTTCATCGGACCGATCAGTTCCCTCTTCGACTTTCTGACCTTCTATGTGCTGCTGCATTTTTTCCACGCCAGCGAAGCGCAGTTTCATACCGGTTGGTTTGTAGAATCACTGGCAACCCAGACGCTGGTGCTGTTCGTCATCCGGACATCGAAAAATCCGTTCCGCAGCCGACCGAGTGCTCCCTTGCTGGGAACATGCCTTGGAGTTGTGGCGATCGGGATTTATTTGCCGTTCAGCCCGCTGGCCGGCATGCTCGGCTTCACGCCCTTGCCCGGGTCATATTTTGCTTTTGTGGCTATAGCGACGGCACTCTATCTCTTGCTGGTGGAAGCTGCCAAACGGGTCCTTCTCCGTAAGGAAACCGCCAAGAATGTGGCCAAGGTCGGACATACCCTGGCGGTCGCAACCTAGGTTCACGCGAGGAGATATCGCAATGGAAAACATGAAAGCAGTGCGCATCCATCAATACGGTGGCCCGGAAGTACTCATGTTCGAGGATGCCCCACGCCCTGTACCGGCATTTGGGGAGGTTCTGATCAGAGTCCAGGCTGCGGGTGTAAACCCAATCGACTGGAAAATTCGCGCCGGCTACCTGAAAGATGTCCGTCCATACACGTTCCCCTTGATTCTCGGATGGGACCTCTCGGGGGTCGTCGAAGACACCGGTCCTGGCGCCGGAAAATTCAAAAAAGGCGATGAGGTTTACTCTCGGCCTGACAGCTCTCGTAACGGGGCCTACGCGGAATACATCGCCGCGAAGGAGGCGGAACTGGCCTTCAAGCCAAGATCGATTGACCACATCCACGCCGCAGCCATTCCTCTGGCGTGTCTGACGGCCTGGCAGGCAATTTTCGATACCGCTGGCTTGAGCGCGGGTCAGAGGGTTCTGATTCACGCTGCCGCCGGCGGCGTCGGTGGCTTTGCTGTGCAACTCGCGAAGTGGAAAGGCGCACATGTGATCGGGACTGCTTCGGGACGAAATCAATCCCTCCTCCGGGAGCTGGGTGTCGATGAACCGATTGATTACGAAAAGGTGCGATTCGAGGATGTTGTCCACGACGTCGATGTGGTATTCGATACCATCGGCGGGGATGTTCAAAAACGTTCATGGCAGGTTTTGAAGAAGGGCGGCTTCCTCGTCTCGATTGTGGCTCCGCCACCGGCAAATGAAGCTGCCAAGCGCGGCGTCAGACAGGCACACTTTATGATGACCCCGAATGGCTCGGAATTAGCTGAGATAGCCAAGCTCGTCGATAGCGGAAAACTGAAACCCATTGTCGAAACGGTCCTTCCGCTTGCGGATGCCCGGCAGGCCCACGAACTCAGTCAAACGCGGCACACGCGCGGCAAGATCGTCCTGCGGGTCCGCCCAGAGCAACTGGACACGCCAGACGGGATGCAGCAGAATCGGTAAGGTGAAGTTTGCATGACCCGAAAACTTATGCCAGTGGTCGTTTTGCTTATCCTGACTGCCGCGTCCGCGGGGCCCGGCTTTTCTCAGTCGAATCCTGATCTGCAAACATTCTTCCGGCAGAACATCGGACTGAGTGAGGCTCAAATCGCGGCCATCCGCAGCGGACAGGCGGTCACGACGGCGCTTCCGCCCCGCACGCCAGCCGAGGTCTTGGTGTTTGGTGCGGTATTCATCCATGTTTCTCCTGAGAGCTACTTCCAATTTGCCCGCAATTTCGACCGCATTCGCAAGGTTCCCGGCTTTTTGGCGCTTGGGGTATTCACCAATCCTCCGCAGCTTACTGACTTGCGCGGTTTTGCATTCGACAGCAATGAAATTAAGGCCTTGAAAAGTTGCGAACCCGGCAACTGCCGGATTCAAATGCCCGTGACCTCGATCGAAGAGCTTCACCGATCCATCAATTGGTCTGCGCCCGACGCGGACGAGCAAGTGAATCAACTCCTGCAGAGGACGGCACTGGAGCGCCTGGTTGGCTATCAGCGATATGGCAATGAGGCGTTGGGAGTTTATAACGATAAGCGTGACCCGACCGCCGTGCCTGAGCAATTTGCCTACTTGCTCAGCTACGACAAGGCCCTGTCGGAGCGCGTCCCGGATTTATACCACTATCTTCTGGTCTATCCTCATGCCAAGCCCGCGAACTACGAGGAAACATTCTACTGGGCGAAAGTGAAATTCGGATTGAAGCCGACATTGCGCATCGTGCACATGGTGACCATGCGCGGCAGCCCTGCCGACCCGATAGCCTCTGCCATCGCCCAAAAACAACTGTATTCGAGCCACTACTTCCAGACCGCCTTGGACCTCTCCATCTGTGTCCGTGACGGTGACGACCCGAAGCACTCCGGCTTCTATCTGATCAAGGCCTTGGGTTCCGAGCAGGCGGGGTTGACGGGCCTCAAGGGGTTGATCGTTCGCAAGGGCGCGGTGGAGCGGGCGGTTTCTAATCTCCAAAAGGGGATGATGGCCATCCGGAATAACCTGGAAGGAAGCCAGTAGGGCCTCAGCCGATTGGCCAGTAGCGACGTGCATTGGGAGATACAAAGTTCACTTGTTGTCGGTTTACCGGGAACTCACTGCGAGGTGCAGAATGACAGCGCTGGATGGAAAGAACCGTGTTGCTCCGAAGAAGATCATATTGGCCACAGACTTTTCCCCGCAATCGGAGGCGGCGCTGCCTTACGCGCTGACCATCGCCCGCCACTATGGCTCAGAGCTTTTCGTGGCGCACGTGATCTCCCCGGGGTTTGCCGACCACATAGCACCTGGCTCAACACCCAGAACCAGCGAGGAGGCCCAGCGGTTGGTAGATCAAAACATGGAGCGTTTCCTCAGTGCCGGACGTGAATGGGGCGTTTCGTGCCAACCCTTAATTGGGGACGGCGAGATCTGGGATATTCTTCACGGCATGATCCTTCAATGCAGCATCGATTTGGTTGTCGTGGGTACTCACGGACGTCGAGGCTGGCGTAAGCTAGTGCTCGGCTCCGTAGCGGAGGAAATCTTTAGAATGGCGCCCTGTCCGGCGCTCACGGTCGGACCGAGAACCGCGGAAATACAGGCGATGGACGTTCGTCTGGACCACATCCTCTACCCGCTGGAGTTCGTCCCTGACCCCAGCAATGCCGCGGCCTATGCTGTCTCACTCGCTGAGGAATATCACGCCAAGCTGACGTTGATGAGGGTCTTTGAGGAGAAGGTTCCATCCCCAGAGGTAAACGCCGATGTCCAGGAACCTTTCAGGCATTGGATGGATGATCACATCCCATCAGAATCGCACCTTCGCGAGCGCACTAGCTTTGAGCCAGGGTTCGGCAAGACGGCGGAAGCAATTCTTGAATTCGCCAGCGATCGCGGTGTGGACTTGATCGTGATGGGCGCGCGACGCGTGGACCCGGTCATGGCTGCACACGTTGAAAAATCTGACACTGCCTACGAGGTGGTGAGGACCGCACCCTGCCCGGTGCTGACTGTGCGCTGAAATCTACCCATCAACCGAAATTGCAAAGGGCCATCATCGCCCCGGCCTACTGTGGATATTCCGCGAATCCCCAATAATGCCGCGAAGTCTCCGAGAAGCGAATATTAAGCAGCTTTATTTCAATAAGTTACGAGGATATAATTTTTGCCTCAATGCGTGTTTAGCGGTTTATCAGGATAGAATTTGAGGTTTGTCGTATCTTTTGCCAGCAACTCCCCAAGCGGAGCCAGAAATTGCCCCATTCTATAAGTGCACGTACGCTCCGTCAGCTTGCTGTAGCCGCCTCTCTGATCGCACGATCTGCGTCTGGATCCCTTCGATCGAACGGGTCAGCGCCGCCTGGTCGCAGGCAACTCCCCGAGCCCGGTAGAATTCCGCGATCGACAGTCCCACAATTTTCCCCGCCGACCATACCGGAACCTGCGAGTCGCCGTGTTCGCCGCTACACTCGATTACGCAAGCATTTACATCGGCATTGTTCACGGTTTGGATATCGTCAGTTGCGGTGGAGCTATGCTGGCGCCCGGCGACGCGAGAGTAAAGAGCATCATGAGAAAGTCGAGCCCACGCTTCGAATTGATGTCGCGATCGTCAATCCAGAACCAGCAGTCACGATACTGGATGGCAGTGAACGCCTCATGGGCGTCCGGCTTATGCGCCGACGACCGCACGCGAACGAGTTGCTGGAAATTAAGCTCGCCCACGGTCTGCGCCGCGGGCGGCTTGGTTGCCCGGCCCTCATCGAGATCGGCAGCCGGGATCTCAACCCCCGCTGCCGCCTCGGTGAGGATATCGAGCATCGAGCGGGTGAGAAACGCAATCTCTGTGTCGGTATTGTTCATGGCGCCGAAAACGATGTGGAATTCCGACACTCCGGGATTGAGACCCAGCAATGCTCTGACGGTTTTTGCCATTGCCTGCGCCTCCAAATCCGAGCGGCGACCGTGGAAGGTCAGCACCACTTCCCCTTCCGCGGCGTCCTTTTTGTCACCTTTCGCGCTCACCACACGAATGCTGAAAGCGTCCCTCAACTGGAGTTCTCTCAGCACCTTCAGAAGCTCATAAAATCTCGGATCCCCCTGGTGGCGAAACGTTTCAGCGCCGGAGCTTGCATAGAGACCGTTGATGGCTCTCACCCCCACCCCTAACACCGCGTCAATGGGCCAGCCGGACTCGATCAACAGCATAAGGGATATGGGAGAGACCGGTTCCAGCAGGCTCTTGATGAACTTATCGCCGGTCATGAGGTTATAGGTGATGGTGGGGCTCTCCGCCCAATACCCGGAAACGCCTGCCGCCGGGCCGGCGGGATTTCCTTTCCAATCCGGAGAAGCGATCGACCCCGCTCTTTCCGTTGTGTATTGCGTAACAATCTGCGCGACGTCCAGGAAGACAGGCGGGTCCTGGTAGCGCAGCTTGACCAGGTTCGTCAGCATCTGCTCTTTCCAGGAGGTTGTGATGGCAGCAGCGTAGTTGAACCGGTCGGGCACAAGTCTCTTGGGTCCGCCCCTCATTGCGCAAGAGGGGAGAAAGAGGCAAAGTAGGAGCAGCAGAGAACTCGCAATGCTGTGTAGGAATGGAGGCCACGCCGCTCGATAGGGGATTCTCATTTTGAGTTCGTAACGTTCCGTCCTGTTTTCCTTTCAGTCTGGTCAGGGCAATGCCAATGCCAAATGCAAGTTGTTCAAAACACATGGCTTCGTTCATCTCATTGGCGCAATCTCCTCGCAAATTCACGAAGTTCGCGAAAACCGCAAAACCGGGGACACCCGGGATGTTTCACTGGTTGTTCGCGGAATACAGCCCCCATGGTGCAGGCAATCCAGCCTCGGCCGAAGCAATACCGAAAGACGTCCCCAGTTGACCTTAATTTTCCCGAGAGATGGATTAATTTGATGCTATGCTGTGGCGCCGAATTTATCCCTTGGCCGACGGTCCCAAGAGCGGCTACAAACTAAGTCAATCTCCTGACCAGGTGGTAGTTCATGGTCCATGGGAGAACAAACAGGTTCGTCTCCAACTTAGTGCTTGCGGTGGTGTTCTGCCTGATGGTGGCGGGCATATGATTCAGATGATTCGTGCTGGGTCCCGGGTGGCATCTCCCGCCTGCGTGTTTTTAATTTCGGCTTTGCTGGCGGCGCTGGTAGGCCGAGGACAAGCCCAGAACTCGCAGGGGACAATCCTCGGACACGTGCAGGACTCATCCGGCGCTGCCTTCCCGGGGGCCAAGGTAACCGCGACCAATGTCAACACGAATGTGGCCCACCACTTCACTACCACGGCCGTGGGTGACTACATTTTTGTGGACATGATTCCCGGGACATACCAGGTGAAAGTGGAAACTACGGGCTTCAAGAGCGCGCTCAGCACCGGTCTCATATTGGAGGTAGCCCAGACCCTGCGCCAGGACTTCACCCTGGAGGTCGGGCAAGTCAAGGAAGAAATGGTGGTCACGGCCGACGCCCAGATGGTGCAGACCGACAACACCACGACGGGAACCGTGCTGGATGCGAAGACGATCGAGGAACTGCCTTCCAGCGGACGGGACTTTAATAATCTGCTGAACTTGTCAGCGGGCGCAGCCAACTTCAGCGGCGGTGCGCAGAACGAGGGCTGGACGAATCACGGACTGAACACCAACCCTACCGAGGTGAGCCTCAATGGTGCCCGGCCGGACTCCCTCAGTTTTATGGTGGACGGTGTGGCCGACACGGACAACTTCTTCGCGAGCGCCTCGGCCATTCCTTCCGAGTTCTCAATCCAGGAAATCAAGGTGCAGACCGGTCTCTACTCCGCCGAATACGGGCAAGGCTCAGGCCAGATTAACCTGGCCATCAAGTCGGGAACGAACCAGTGGCACGGACAGGCTTACGACTACATTCAGAACGAAATATTTAATCCGAAAAGCCCGCTGGCGGAGGAGCAACACCTCTATGAAGGCGGCGCGGTTCCGAAGGTCACCCCGTTCAAGCAAAACCAGTTCGGTGGAACGCTCGGCGGTCCGGTTAAAATACCCCGACTGTACAACGGACAGAACAAGAGCTTCTGGTTTTTCGCCTACGATGGCGGCAGGCGCCACTTCCAGCCCAACAACCTGACCGCGATACAGGTTCCCACCGCTACAGGGATTGCCCTACCCCTGCTCCAGCAGTACACTTCTCTCGGCAAAACAGCCTCGAAGGGCACCACGCGATGATGAACAGTCAGAATTTGCGGCTTCGAATCATTATCGCACTACCGTTCCTTTTCTGCTCGGGCGTGGTTGGCGCGCATTCAGACGACGCCACTCACCTGGTGATCTTACCCGTCACCGATGCGAGTGACATTCGGTTTATTCATGTCTCGTTCGGGTCGTTCAAGAAGGAGCCTGCATACAACCGGGTGCATGCGATCGCCCAGGATAGCAAAGGGTTCTTGTGGTTTGCGACACAAGACAAGCTGCAACGGTATGACGGATACGAGATCCGCGAGTATCCCAATGATCCGAATGGTCCGACCGCCGTCTACGAGGAAGAATCGCTGCTTATTGATCGCCGAGGTATTCTTTGGGGCGGGTGGGAACGGGGGCTGGACGAGTTTGATCCCACTACCGAGATTTTCAAGCGATTCTCTCCCACCGATGGACCGTTCAAAGCGCGTGTGATTTCCGCTGTCGAAGACCGGCAAGGTGCATTGTGGTTCGCCACCGACGATGGATTGATCCGAATGGACCCGTCCACTGGCCGCACGATCCGGTACGGACATAGCCTGAGTGATCCGAATTCATTGAGCAGCGATCGAATCAGAAGCGCGTTCGAGTCAAAGGACGGGACATTCTGGGTAGCGACGACGAGGGGGGTGGACTTGTTCGATCGCCGGACAGCAAAAGTCCGGCAGCACATTGCGCTGCCACCCGACCTCCCGGGCAGCGATCCCAATCCGGAGCTCCAATTATCGTTCTGCGAAGATCACGCGGGTGTGTTGTGGATGACGTTTTCCTACGGGTATGGGCTTGCCCGCATCAACCGCGAAGCGGGGACGTTGACAGTTTATTCGCTGGATGGTACGGGCCAAGACAACACGCTTCAGGCCGGAGCTCGCTCTATCGTCGAATTGGGTGATGGAACGCTTTGGATCTGCACTACAGCGAGCGGCATACTCAAGTTAAATCCCGAGCGCACGCGATTCGTGCGGTACCGAAATAACCCGGCCGACCCGAACAGTCTGAGCGGCGACCAAGTTCACGGGCTGTTTCTGGACCGAGAGGGAAACATGTGGGCGGGAACTAACGGCGCGGGTCTAAACCGGTTTTCGCCGCGGCCATTGGCGTTCAAAGCATATCAGCATAAGGTCGGGGATCCGAACAGTCTGGACATGAACTACACAACTTCCGTCTTCGAGGACAGCCGCGGTCTGCTTTGGATTGGAAGCATGAAGGCGCTTGGTCAGTTGGATCGTAAGACGGGAAAGATG
Source organism: uncultured Acidobacteriota bacterium (assembly GCA_963719115.1). Taxonomy (GTDB): domain Bacteria; phylum Acidobacteriota; class Terriglobia; order UBA7540; family UBA7540; genus Bog-366. Next base: position 11,857 of record CAVRBF010000044.1, read on the forward strand.
ATCTTCTACCGAAAAAGCGGCGGGCCCGGAGAGCTTTCCAGCACCTGGGTGATTTCGATGGCCGAGGATCGTTCCGGGCACCTTTGGTTTGGAACGGTTGGCGCCGGCGTGAACCGGTTCGATCGTCGAACAGGAAAATTCCAGGTTTTTCGTTACAATCCAGCCGATCCTCACTCTCTAAGTCACAATACTGTCCAAGCCGTGTTCGTCGATCACAAGGGCACTGTCTGGGTCGGCACCGAGGATGGCTTGGACCGGTTTGACGAGGCTACTCAAAGTTTCCAGGTCTATAAAGCCGGCCACGGGCGTAATGAATCGCGAGTCGATCAGATTGCCGAGGACTTAGAAGGGGCGCTATGGATCGCCACTCAGGTAACGGGTTTAGTCCGCTTCGATCCGGACAGTGGTCACTTTACTTCCTATCGGCACACTTCGGACTCCCGCAGCCTGAGCAATGACATGACGAATTCCGTGTGCGTAGACCACACCGGGATGATCTGGGTGGGGACACAGAACGGACTGAACCGGCTGGATCCTAGCGCCGGAGCCTTCACACGCTACTACGAGCGCGATGGTTTAGCCGGAAATAATGTCAGCAAGATTCTCGAGGACGAAACCGGCAGTCTTTGGGTGAGCACGAGCAAGGGCCTGTCACGATTGGACCCTCGGAACAACGTTTTCAAGAACTACTACATATCCGACGGTCTTGCCGGGAACGAGTTCTACAACTACGCGTCGGCTTTCAAAAGCCCTACCGGAGAGATGTTCTTCAGCTCCTACGCTGGAGTGACGTCGTTTTTTCCGCGCAACGTGACTGACAACCCCTCTCCGCCTCCCGTTGTCATAACTGATTTGAGAGTTTCGGGCAAGTCCCTGGCCGTCGGGGACAGGTCCCCGCTGAACAAGTCGGCTCCCTTCGCGCGATCAATTAGGCTTTCGTATAACCAAAAACTTGTATCGGTGCAGTTTTCGGCTCTGAGCTACAGGAATCCGGAGGGGAATCGCTACCGATATCGTCTCGCTGGACTGGAAACCGCTTGGAACGAATCGGGGAGCGATGAGAGAGTTATTACATATTCGCTGTCACCCGGCGACTACGTGTTTCACGTTCAGGGCGCCAACAGTAGTGGCATATGGAACCAGCAAGGAACAAGTTTAGAAATCGTCATCCTGCCCCCTTGGTGGAGCACTCGGTGGTTTCGCGGTGTTTGCGTGGTTGTTTTTCTGCTCCTGCTATGGGCGGCCTACCAGTTCCGTGTCCGCCAACTTCAGAGGGTGTCCAAGCAGCTTCGGGACGTGGTCGACACCATCCCGGGATACGTCTGGAGCGCTCGGCCGGACGGCTCCCTCGATTTCATCAATCGGCGTTGGCTTGACTTCAGCGGGCTCTCTTTGGAGGAGGGACTGGGTCGGGGCTGGGAGGCGGCAGTTGACCCCGACGACCTTGCCAGGTTCGTGGACGAATGGCGCTCCGCCGTGGCGTCGGGCAAGGCGATGGAAAGTGAAGCCCGCGTGCGCAGGGCGGACGGGCAATATCGGTGGCTGTTGATTCGCAACGTACCGCTCCACGACAAACGGGGAAAGATCGTCAAGTGGTATGGCACGAGTACTGACATCGATGATCGCAAGCAGGCCGAAGAAACCCTGCGGGAGCAGGCAGATCTCCTCAGCCTCACGCACGACGCCATTTTTGTGATGACTATGGAGGGGGTGATCAAGTACTGGAATCGTGGTGCCGAGGAGCAGTACGGCTGGGCGGCAAAGCGAGCAGTGGGTAAAGATGTTCACGACCTGCTGAAGACCGCCTTCCCCGCGCCGCTGGAGCAAATCAAGGCGGAAGTGATACGTACAGGCCGCTGGGAAGGCGAGGTCGTGCATACCAAAAAGGACGAAACCCGGGTAGTGGTGGCGAGCCGTTGGTCTTTGCAGCGAGGCGAGCAAGGTGCGCCGATTGCAATCCTGGAGACCAACAACGACATCACCGACCGCAAGCGGGCGGAGGAGGCGTTGCGTCGTTCGAATCGCGAACTGCGCGCGATCAGCAACTGCAACCAGACCCTCCTGCGCGCCACTGATGAGCAGAGCTTGCTCGAAGAAATCTGCCGGATCGTCTGCGAGGAGGCCGGTTACCGCGTGGCGTGGGTGGCCTATGCCGAACACGATGAAGCCCAAAGCGTGCGCCCTGCCGCGTGGACCGGGACCGAGGAGGGATATCTCGCCAACCTCGGCATTACTTGGGCCGACACGCAGCATGGATGGGGTCCCACCGGAACGGCCATCCGCAGCGGGAAAAGCTGCTGCATTCAGGATTTCGCAACGGACGCTCGAATGGCGACCTGGCGGGAGAGCGCGGTGCTGCGCGATTTTCGTTCCGGCATCGCCCTGCCGCTCAAGGACGAACACGGCGACGCCTTCGGCAGTCTTACCATTTATTCCGAACAGCCCAACGCCTTCACCTCGGAAGAGATTCGGCTGCTGGAGGAATTGGCTGGCGACCTGGCCTTCGGCATCGTCACCCTGCGATCCCGGGCGGCACGCGAACGGGCAGAGCAGGAAGTCGCCCTGCTCAGTTTTGCCGTGGATAGAGTACGCGAAGCCGCCTTTCTGATGGACGACCGGGGGCGTTTTCAATACGTCAACGAGGAGGCCTGCCGCGTTCTGGGTTATACCCGTGCGCAACTGCTCGGCATGGGTGTATTAGATATTGACCCGGAGTTCCCGGCGGAGCGTTGGGCCCACCATTGGCGCGACCTTGAGGCGCAGCGGTCGCTGAGTTTCGAAAGCCATCACCGCGCCCAAGATGGCCGCACTTTCCCCGTCGAGGTCAGCGCGAGTTATTTCGAATATGGAGGCCGGGCTTACAACCTGGCATTCGTGCGGGATACCACCGAGCGCAAGCGGGCCGAGGAAGCTCTGCGGCGCAGCGAAGCTTACTTGGCCAGCGCGCAGAAGCTGACCCATACGGGCACTTATGCCATGAATGGCACGAGCCGCGAGCCAACCTACTGGTCCGAGGAAATGTTCCGACTGTTCGGCACCGATCGGAAAGAGGGATTACTGACGCGGGATCAAGTGTGGGAGCGAATACACCCGGAAGACCATGGCAAGGTCAAGGAGGCCAGTGATAGGGTGTTCCTTGAGAAAGTAGATTCCGAGGTCGAATACAGAATCGTATTGCCCGATGGAACAGTCAAACTCGTTCATACCCAGGCCCACCCAGTTTTGAGTGCAAACGGGGAGGTTGCAGAGCTGGTGGCCACGATAGTCGATATCACGGAACGCAAGCGAGCGGAAGAATCACTGCGCGAGAGCGAGACGTGCTTCCGGACCTTTGTGGACCACGCGCCGGACGCCCTCTTCATTTGCGACTTCGAGCAAGGGACGATTGTGGATGTGAACCGGCAGGCCTGCGCGAGCCTTGGTTATACGCGCCAGGAACTGATTGGGACGATGGGGCTTGCCATCCACCTGGATTCGGATCGAGCGGCCACGGAATCGATCGCGGAGCGGGCGGCGGCGGGTGAGACCGTGATCGACACGCACTGGCATCAGCGAAAGGATGGGACGCTGTTCCCTGTGGAAGTACACACCAGCCAGTATCGGTATGGAGGTCGTCGCTTCCTGCTGAAGCTAGCCCGGGATATCACCGACCGCAACCGTGCGGAGCAGGCTCTGCGGGAGAGCGAGGCCTATCTGGCAGAGGGGCAGCGGCTGACCCATACGGGCAGCTTTGCCTGGAGCCCCGCCACTCGCGAGTCGATTTACTGGTCCGAGGAAATGTTCCGAATTTTCGGCTTAAACCCGCAGGAAGGTGTACCAACCATTGAAACATTCTGGCAACGAATCCACCCTGAGGATCGCGATCGCACAAATGAACTGCTGCTGAAGGCGGCGCGTGGAAACATGGAGTACGAGCATGACCACCGGATCGTGCTGCCCGATGGAACCGTCAAGCACATCCACGCGATCGGGCATCCGGTTCTTGATGAAAAGGGACAGGCCGCCAAATACGTCGGTACGGCAGTCGATGTGACAGAACGCAAACGAGCTGAAGAAGAGCGCGAGAGGCTTCGCCAACTCGAGACAGATCTCGCCCACATCAACCGCGTAGGCATGATGGGGGAACTGGCCGCCTCCATCGCGCACGAAGTCAACCAGCCGCTTTCGGGCGTAGTGGTCAACGGCAATGCCTGCTTGCGTTGGCTGGCGGGAGATTCGCCCAATCTGGAGGAAGCCCGGGAAGCTGTTCGGCGTATCGTCCGCGACGGGAAGCGGGCGGGTGACGTGATCGCTCGGATTCGGGCTCTGGCGACGAAAACGGCCGTAGCCAAGGAACGTCTGGATCTGAACGAGGCCGTTCGGGAGGTCGTGGCATTTGCCGGGGACCAACTGCGCAAAAACCGTGTGGCAGTTCGGACGGAACTCGCGGCTGATCTCTCCCCGGTGTCGGGCGATCGAGTGCAGCTTCAGCAGGTGATCCTGAACCTGGTCGTGAACGGGATCGAAGCCATGAGCAGCGTGGAAGAGCGGCCGCGAGAACTGATGGTCAGAACGCAAAACAACGATGCCGGACAGGTGCGGGTTACCGTCCAAGACTCGGGGATGGGTCTTGACCCTCAGAGCATGGAACGGATGTTTGATGCCTTCTACACCACCAAGCACGGGGGCATGGGCATGGGGCTCTCGATTAGTCGTTCCATTATCCAGAATCACGGGGGCAAGTTATGGGCGGTGGCGAATGACGGGCCTGGGATCAGCGTTCAGTTTACTATTCCGGAGCACCAACAATAGGAGTGCGCTTTGACGGAGGCTGACGCAATCGTTTTCGTTGTGGACGACGACGTGTCGGTCCGCGAGGGCTTGGAAGGTCTGATTCGGTCCGCGGGCATGAGGGCTGAGACCTTTGCCTCGGCACAGGAGTTTCTGGCTCGCCAGAGGGCCGATTTGCCAAGCTGCTTGGTCTTGGACGTTCGACTGCCGGGTCTGAGCGGACTCGACCTTCAGAAGCGGATGGCTGAGGCCCACCTGGAGATTCCGATTATTTTTATTACCGGCCACGGCAACGTTCCGGCGGCAGTGCAGGCCATGAAGGCAGGCGCGCTGGAGTTTCTTACCAAGCCGTTCACGGACCGCGACCTGTTGGACGCGATTCAACAGGCGATAAAACGCGATCGGGCGGCGCGCCAGCATCAGGCGGAAATGAAGCAGTTGCGCGGCCGGTATGAATCGTTAACGCCGCGCGAACGCGAGGTTATGGAGTTGGTGGTCTCCGGGCTGCTGAACAAGCAAGTGGCGGCAGAACTGGGGACCAGCATGATTACGGTTAAAATTCAGCGCGGCCAGGTTATGCGCAAGATGCGGGCCGGCTCGTTGGCGGACCTAGTGAGAATGTCGCAGAGCCTGGGGATTCGGCGCGTGAAGAAATTGCAGGTCCGGGCCGCCCTCCTCCCCCCAGACGAACATAATACCAAGGTGTGATAGACATCATTCGTGGCAACGGTGCTAAATGGACCTGTGGCCAAGGTTCCGCTTATTTCGGTGGTCGATGATGACGAATCCGTCCGGGAATCCTTGGACGGATTATTCCGGTCGGTGGGGTTTGCCGTGAAGGTATTTGCTTCGGCAGAAGAGTTCTTGAATACGGACCATCTGCGTGATATCGACTGCCTGCTACTGGACGTGCGCATGCCGGGGATGAGCGGTATCGAACTCCACCGTCACCTGTTGGCCAGTCATTGTGAAGTACCTGTTATCTTCATCACGGCCCATGGATCTGAGCAAGGGGTGCGCTCCCAAGCTTTGCAGAACGGCGCGGTAGATTTCCTGACTAAACCGCTCAGTGAGGATACGATATTGAATGCCGTCCACAAGGCTTTGAGCGCGGAACGACATACCTAGACATAATTACAACCCAAGAACCCGCAAACGTAGGTCATTGCGGGGATGATTAAGGAGAACGCAGTGAGTTTTCCTCTCATAGCCATCGGACCATCGGAAGGAGGTGTTCCCATGAGTGACAGAGGCGCTCCAATCTACCTGGTGGATGATGATGTGTCGGTGCGGGAATCAGTGGGAGGTTTGCTTCGCTCCGCCGGATTCAGGGCGAAAACGTTCGCATCGGCGCACGAGTGTTTAGCCGGCCTGCAAGCAGAGGTACCGAGCTGTCTGGTCTTAGACGTGCAGCTCCCGGGGCTCAGCGGCCTCGATCTTCAACAACAGCTTGCCCAGGCGGATGTGCAACTCCCGATTATCTTCCTGACCGGCCACGGCGACATTCCCATGACCGTGCGCGCCCTCAAAGCAGGCGCCCTGGAGTTTTTGACCAAGCCCTGTGACGGTGAGGATCTACTGAATGCCATCCGGCAGGGTATCGCTCATCATGAAAGATCTCGGCGGCGAAGTCGAAACTTTGCCCAGCACAGTGTTGACGACACTCTCGGTGGGAACGCCGGATTACGGGAGGAGGAGACCTGCAACGAAGCGGACTTTGAAGGGATCGTGGGGCAGAGTCCCGCCCTACGGGAGGTGCGGCAGCTCGTGAAAACGGTAGCGCCGACCGATTCCACCGTGCTCCTGTTGGGAGAGACAGGCACCGGCAAGGAACTGATCGCGCGTGCCATCCACAATCTCAGCCAGCGGCGTTCCAACCCATTGGTAAAAGTGAATTGTGCGGCGATCCCGGCAGGATTGCTGGAGAGCGAGCTCTTCGGGCACGAAAAGGGTGCCTTTACCGGGGCCTCTGCGCCACGCACAGGCCGCTTCGAGCTGGCCGATCGCGGCACCATGGTTCTGGATGAGATCGGCGATATTCCCCTCGAACTCCAACCGAAGCTTCTGCGCGTCTTGCAAGAGCGAGAAATAGAGCGGTTGGGCGGTACACGGACCAAGAGAGTTGATGTGCGGGTGGTGGCGGCAACCCATCGCAACTTGGAAGAAATGATCGTACAGAACCAGTTTCGTCTTGATCTCTACTACCGGTTGAATGTTTTCCCCATCCAAATTCCCCCCTTGCGCAAACGCCGGGAAGATATACCGCTGCTCGTGCGGCATTTCGTCAGGCAATTTGCCCGACGGATGAACAAAACCATTCAGGGGATTTCTTCCGAAACGATGGAGGCGCTGATTCGATATCCCTGGCCGGGAAATATCCGTGAGCTCCAAAATGTTATCGAGCGGTCGGTGATTGTGTATGAAAAGGGGCCCGTCTCGGTCGAGCAGACTTGGCTCGATGGCGAATACTTCACCGCCGAAGCGGCAGCCCCGTCTTCGTTCCGAAGGTCGGCGATGGAGGAGCGAGAAATAATTGGCGCGGCCTTGGCGGAAGCGCGCGGCCGGGTGTCGGGACCAGCCGGAGCGGCTGCCAAGCTGGGCATTCCGCCCTCGACACTGGAATCGAAGATCCGAGCGATGAATATCGACAAGTATAGCTTCAAGGCCGCCAGCGCCGTTCAGAGCTAACGAGGCCATCAAGTATGGCCCCGGTTGTATCACGCCCATCGATTGCATAGGGCGTGCGATGCGCCTGCCAGATTCTGACCACGGTGGGAAACGATCATCTTCCATCAATTTCCAGCCATGTATATCCGCAAGCATTTCCGCCTGGCCTCTTCGCGGAAGTGTTCTCACGTCAAGAACCCCACATAACTTTTCGCGAAGTTCGTGAATTCGCGAAAAGGCGGCGACGGTGACGTGCGCGAAGTCATGTGTTTTGAAGGGCTTGCAATTGGCGCGTGCATTGCAATGAGGAAGGCTGAGAAAGGCTGGAAAGATGGGAAGCAAGTCGTGGAGTTTCACCAAAGGAGAACCCGTATGAAAAACCCGTCAGCGGCAACCACGGCGCCGGCAAAGGAAGCGGTCCCCATGAAGATGCTGCCCGGCAGCAATCTGTTTGATCGTATCCAGGATCTGTCTGACTCGATCGCCCGGCGGGCCTTCGAGATTTTTGACGGGCGCGGACGGGCGCAGGGGAACGACCTGGAAGATTGGCTGCGGGCGGAGTCAGAGTTTTTGCATCCAGTTCATCTCGACATCGCACAATCGGATTATGCGTACACCGTTCATCTTGAGGTACCAGGGTTCAGTGCCAATGATCTCGAGGTGGGCGTGGAGCCCCATCGTCTTACCATCAGCGGCAAGCGTGAAGCCAGCGAAGAACGCAAAAGCAAAAAGACCATCTACTCGGAACGCTGCGTAAGCCAAATCTTCCGCGCCATCGAATTGCCTGCGGACGTTGACTCGTCGAAGGTTACGGCCAACCTCAAGGATGGAGTGCTGGAACTCTCGATGCCAAAGGTCACGACGACCCAGAAGGTCCAGGTGGAAGAAAAGTCGGCCTAAGGTTCCAAGTGCACGGAGCGTGCTGGGGTCAATCCACCTCAGCTAAGGTCTTGTACCTATAGAAGCAAAGGAGAGAAGCCATGACAAGTGACAGGGAATTACAGATTGATGTTCTGGATGAACTCCGGTGGGAGCCGGGGGTGAACGCCACAGACATCGGGGCCACGGTGAAGGAAGGCGTTGTGACGATTGAGGGTACTGTGGATAGCTATGCGGAAAAGTTGGCCGCCGAGAAGGCGGTGAAACGCTTGCCGGGAGTTAGGGCGCTGGCCGTCGAGATTGAAGTCAAGCTTCCCGGCTCCAGCGAGCGGACCGACGCGGACATCGCCCAGGCCGCAGAGCACTCTTTGAAGTGGGATGTCTTGGTACCCCATGATCGGGTTAGGGTCACCGCGGAGAACGGTCGCCTCACGCTCGAAGGCGAGGTTGACCGGCAGTTCCAGAAGTCGGCGGCCGAGCGGGCGGTACTGCACTTGACAGGAGTAAAGGGAGTGACCAACTTCATCACCGTGAAACCTAAGGTAGCGCCCACGGACGTCAAGGAAAAGATCGAAGCCGCCTTCAAACGCAATGCAATTTTTGACGCGCACCAGGTCGATGTGCAGGCCGATGGGGGTACGGTGACTTTGAGCGGAAGCGTCGGCTCCTGGGAGGAGCGCGAGGAGGCGGAGGATGCTGCGTGGGCGGCGCCGGGGGTGTCTAAAGTTAATAACAACCTCATGATCTCTGACTGAAACCCGTCTGGCAAAGTCCTGACCACTTGACGAAGACGGCCGGAGGAATTCGGTAAGCACTCCGCCAGTTCCGGAATTGAGGAGAGCCACGGTGCGAGCCGGTGCACCCCTTTGAGGTGGCCGAGACCAGAGGGGAGTCGATAAACCATGCCGAAAATTGAACGTATCCTTTGTCCCATTGATTTCTCAGAATTCTCGGAGAAGGCATTTGACTATGCCCAGTCGCTAGCCTGGCATTACAAGGCCACACTTTTCTTGCAGCACGTGATCGATTCACTGACCCCCCTCTATCCTTACCAGGCTTTTCCAGACGCCTACGACGAGATGTGCCGGAACCTGCGCGCCGGCGCCGAGCGGCAGCTTCAGGAGTTTGCGGAAAAACATGCCCGGCACGGAATCCTGCCCGAATGCAGGGTGGAGGATGGCGTAACGACAGACTTGATTCTCGATTTTGCCGCCGCGCAGACAGTGAATCTGATCGTGATGGGCACCCACGGTCTGCGCGGGATTGACCATCTGACGCTGGGATCGGTCACAGAAAAAGTATTACGAAAAGCCCGCTGCCCGGTGTTGGCCGTCCGCAAGCCTGCCCACGATCTTGTCGTCCCCGGGGAAGAGCCGGACCTAATCCATCTGCACCGGATACTTTACTGCACAGATTTTTCTGATTATTCCGAGAAGGCTTTTGACCATGCCGTCTCCCTAGCAGCAGAGTACAAAGCCGAGCTCACCTTGCTCCACGTCTTGGAGGGTATCGCGGATTCAGCCGATATTGAAAATGAAATCGCGAAAGTGATGGAGAGCCTGGAGAAACGCATTTCCCCTGAAACAAGCAAGAACTGCGTGACGAAGGCGGTAGTACGTATCGGCAAAGCGTATCAGCAGATCGTCGAGCTGGCTTTGGAGTCGCAAACCGACTTGATCGTCATGGGCGTACGAGGGCGGCATGCCTTGGATCTCGCGATATTCGGCTCGACGACCTACCGGGTGGTCCAGTTGGGACCTTGCCCGGTCCTGGTAGTTCACATCTGAGAGCGCAGGACGCAACCCTCCAAGCAGCGACTCACTAAACGGAGCAGAACATGTTACGGATTGAGCGAATTCTTTGCCCCGTGGATTTCTCTGAACCCTCAACAAGAGCGTACGACTCCGCACAGTCGTTGGCCCGACATTATCAGGCTAAGCTGTTTGTCCAGCATGTCGTAGATTTCGTGCTTCCCTCCTATGGGCATACGCACTTGCCAGATTGAAGCTCACTGTGACAGACGTTGGCTCGGGCAAGCCCGTGTGGACGGCGCGTGCCTCGGAGAAAATTCAGGATCCCCAAAAGGCTCTGAAGAATCTGAAGAAGACGGTTGATGATCTCATCGCCAAGACCTTGAGAAGTTTCCCGCCCGCCTTTGAATCCAAGTAGGTTCAGGCGGACGAAAGTCAGATTCGCACATAAATCTACACCAGGTGCCCCATCTCCCGCTGTCCCAACTTAATCACGGTAGGAATTACCCGGAAGGCATGCACGGGCGTCGGCAGGCCATAAAGCTTGCGCGGATGAGTACACAGAAATTGAAACGGCACAAGCTGACCCGTCCCGCAAGAATGCAACCGGGGTTTTCGCGAACTTCACGAATTCGCGAAAAGATTTCGGTCCCCATGGTCTGCTAACCCGTGCGTTTTGATGAAGCAAGAATTGGTGCTTGCATTGCTGTGGTTCATCTGCGGAACCGCTCGAAAAGAGATGAAGGGAGCTAAGCCATGGACAGAATGCTGGTGGTGGTCTTTGACGCCGAAAGCAAAGCGTACGAAGCGAAGAAGGCGATAGATGAATTGGATAGGGAGGACGTTATCACGGTTTACGACCAAACCGTGATTGCCCGGAATAAAGATGGCTCTGCAACGGTAAGGCAAAGTGATGACCCGAGACCAATCGCTACTGTGACTGCAACCACACTGGGAGCCTTCATCGGTCTTCTCGGCGGGCCGGTCGGCGCTGCGCTTGGCGCTGCTGCGGGCCTAGCTGCCGGCGCCACGGTGGACGTCGACAGGGCCAGGATTAGTGAAGACTTCGTTGAGGACGTGAGACAGAAACTGACACCGGAGATGTTCGCGCTCGTCGCGGAGATCCAAGAAGACACCACGATTCCGGTGGACGTGCGCATGGAAGCGCTCGGAGGAACAGTATTCCGCCGGTCACTATCGGAAGTGAAACACAAGGTTCACGACGAAAACGTCGCGGCAATGAAAGCCGACCTCGCGCAAATGAGGGCAGAGCACGCCCAAGCTCACGCCGACCGGAAGGCAAAGCTCCAGGAGAAAATCAACCAACTCGACTCCAGGATACAGGCACAGCTTGCCGAATCCAAGGAGCGCCGCCAGTCCGCGGAGGCCCGGGAAAAGGCCAAAGTCGAGTTCTTGAAGGTCAAGGCCGCCGATCTGAAAGCAAAGGCGCAAGACAGAAACGCCTGACTTACTGCGAGGAGGCGTGAAGTGAAATCCCGACCGGGGCTAGCAATCTTTTTTTGCCGATCGCTCTCGCGCTGTTAAGTGCGGTGGAGCTTAAGCCCGAAACCCTTCAGGCGTGGGACGCTTACATTGGCGCGGCAAAGATGCGCATGAAGCAAGGCGCGAGTGGACAAGCTCCATTCCTATCAAGCCAGTCGTTGATGAATGCTTTCGGTTTGATCGGGATATGGAGGCCCTCGCGCGCTTGACAAGAAGAAGCGGTCTTCGGTGATTCAAGCCCTCTATGCGCTGCCGAAATCTGATCCACTCTTCCCAGGATTGGCTATGCGAGCATGCCAACAGATGGACAAAAAATCGAATGATAAAAAGCCGAGGAGCGCCCTTCGGGGCTGGGCATGGAAATTCTCTCTATTATCATAGCGGCCGACTCTGTGTGGAAATGGATCCGCCGGCTCGGAGGACCGGGGTTGCTTCTGCTTGGCATGGGCGACAACGCCCCCTTCGGAGTCCCGGCGGGAAGTGTGGACGTATGCATCATCCTGTTCTCGGCACACCACGGATGGTGGGCCTACTATTACGCCTCCATGGCTACGGTGGGAGAGGTGATTGGGGGCTATCTAACCTACCAGTTGTCCGAAAAAGGCGGTCAGGAGAGGCGAGATTCCCTTGTATAGCCTTCAGTTGGAGCCGTATGAGGGGCAGAACTCTGGCGAAGCGCTTTGATCGCAACGCCGGAAGTTCCGGCGAAGGAAAACGAACAGTTGACTCGAGGACTTTGGCGCGATGGTGAATATTAAAAGAATCCTTTTGCCAGTTGACATCCCGATTGCTTCACTGGGCGTGATTCATCAAGCCGCGACATTGGCGCGACATTTCAACTCCGAGATCATTATGCTGCACGTCGTGAATGTACAGAGCCATGCCGCCAGCCACCCCGAGGACAACCGCGAACTGGCTGATGAGGGCTTGCTCGCGGTGATCCAAGAAGAAGCCCAGAAACGGCAAGATGAAGCTTTGGGGCCGGCGCTTGAGGGTCTTACCATTCAGTGCATGACAGGCACGGGTGAGGCGGCCCGCGTCATTGTGCAAACCGCCGCGGAGCAACAGTCGGACCTGATCATGATGTCGTCTTACGGCTTCGCGTTCTACCAGTTTCTTATGGGCTCCGTGACCGCAAAAGTGCTTCATGAAGCCGAGTGTCCGGTTTGGACCGATGCGCACGTGGAAGAAGCGCGCGGGCAGGGGTTCGCGATCCGCAACGTCCTGTGCGCGGTCGAATTCGGCCCGCGTGCGGATATCGCCGTCTCCTGGGCTGCCCGATTAGCCGCCGAATTTGGCGCTCGACTTACCCTGGCTAATGTCACTGCGAGTGTGGAATTTTGGGGGCCCGGCGGCAACTACGTCAATGAAAAGTGGAAAGCGGAGCTCGTTAGCAACGCTACCGAGCAAATGGCCAAGGTCCAGCAAGAGATGGGAACCAAGGCGGATGTAGTTATCGGCAGTGGGGACGTGCCCACAGTGCTCAGCCAGTTGGCGAAGCAAACCAAGGCGGATTTGCTGGTCACCGGGTGTTACCCTTATGGCGGTCACCTGCGGACCAACGGTTATGGAATCATTTGCGCGGTGCCGATTCCGGTTCTGAGCGTGTAAGTGCAGGACGTTCTACAGTGCTGGACGTGACCCGTCATGAAAATCGAGGAATACCGAAAGAAACGTAATTTCGGTGTTACGCCTGAGCCGCGGGGGGAAGGCAAAGCCCAGAAGAAGGGGGATGGATCGCTTATTTATGCGGTGCAGAAGCACATGGCCTCCCATTTGCATTACGATTTTCGTCTGGAATGGAGAGGCGCACTTCTCTCCTGGGCCGTGCCCAAGGGCCCCTCGCTCGATCCGGAGGTAAAGCGCCTGGCCATGCAGACGGAGGATCACCCCATCGAGTATTCCGACTTTGAGGGAGTGATTCCCGCCGGACAATATGGTGCGGGAACAGTGATGCTGTGGGATCGAGGAACCTGGCAGCCGGAAAGCCCTGATGTCGACGCTTCATTACAGGCGGGAGAGCTCAAGTTCACGCTTCATGGCAAGAAACTCCAAGGCTCGTGGGTATTGGTTCACACCCGGGGCTTTGGGAGCAATCCTGCTCGATCCACCTGGCTGCTCATCAAACATCGCGATCAGTATGCCTCGACAAAAGATGTGACAGAGGATGAGCCGCGCTCTATAACCAGCCAGCGTGTGCTTGCGGACATTGCACGGGATGGAGGAGGCGATGTCGAAAGAGCTTCGGAGGGCGATCCGGGCGGCACTGGGCGCCCCGTGAGGAGCGCAAAATCGGCTTCCCGACGCATCGGGCGGAGAAGGCAGCCGTTATGACGGGTAGGATTCCATTTCGCGTTCAACCCATGCTGGCAACGCTGGTCAGTCAGCCTTTCCACAATCCGGGTTGGGTCTACGAAGAGAAATACGACGGTTTTCGGATCCTCGCCTATAAGGAAGGGGCCAGCGTAAGCCTTCTGTCCAGAAACGGCAAGGACCGCACCCGGAACTACCCGAACATCGTGGTCGCCATTGCCAAGCTTCCAGATCGCACGCTGCTCCTCGACGGCGAGGTCGTCGCCTTTGACAACCGCCGGGTCTCCCGCTTCCAGCTACTCCAGGAAGGCAAGGTTCCCCCATTCTATGCGGTCTTCGATTGCCTCTACGTAAATGGACGCGATCTCCGTGCGGAGCCACTTTTTGCGCGGCGTGGACCCATGGAGGCGGCGATTCGGGGAAGCGAGCGTCTTCTTGCGTCCCACCGTCTCGACCAAAACGGACTCGAGGCCTTCCGCGTGGCGAAAACCAAGGGTTACGAGGGAATCGTCGCCAAAGACAGCACTTCTCCATATACCGAAGGGCGCTCCAGGAAGTGGCTGAAATGCAAGGTCCATCAGGAGGATGAGTTTGTCATCGCGGGCTACACTGCCCCGGCGGGCTCACGCAAGCATTTCGGCGCTCTCTTGCTCGCCGCATATCATCGAGGGCAACTGCACTACGTTGGCAAAGTGGGCACGGGGTTTGATCGAAAGTTGCTCGCTGCGCTCTTTCAAAAGTTCCAGCCTTTGGTCCGAAAACAGTTGACTTTCGCTGATCCACCGCGAGAGAAAGGGGTGACGTATCTCGCTCCTCAGCTCGTGGCCCAGATCGCTTATGAGGAGATGACGGCTGATAAAAAGTTGCGGCAGCCGGTCTTTTTGGGGTTGCGTGACGATAAAAGTGCGCAAGAATGCTTTTTCCCAGGAGAGACGGGATGACCAGCGCAAAACGTAATCATACGATCTCCGATCAGTTACCCATTGTGGTGTCGCATCCGGACAAGGTCTTCTGGCCCGAGGAGGGCTCCACGAAGCTGGATCTGGTCGAATATTACAACACCATCTTCCCCAAGCTCTTCCCCTGCGTGAAAGATCGCATCCTGACTTTTGAACGCTGCCCCGATGGGATGGGCGGCGGGTGCTTCTTTCAAAAACAGATACCCAAGGGCATGCCTCCCCAAACGCCCACCAAACGAATCGCGCACGAAGCTGCGGCCAGCAAGTCCACGGATTATGTGGTGGGTGGCTCCTTGATCACGCAAATGGCACTTGCCAACCTGGGTTGCATTGCTGTGCATATCATGGCGAGCCGCGCCAACTCGCCGCGGCAGCCGGACTGGGTATGTTTTGACCTTGATCCCGAGTCGGGGAACCAAGTCAAGGATGCAAGATCACGCAAGAAAAGCACGAGTGAAGCGAATTCTAATTAATGCGCGCCGGAAAGAGTCTGCGATATGAGACTACAAGGAAAAGTTGCAATCGTTACGGGCGGGGGCATGGGTATCGGCCGTTCCGCCTGCCGGCTGCTTGCCCGAGAAGGAGCAAAGGTCGCCGTCACCGATGTTAGCGAAAACAACGCGACACAAACCGTCGAGGAGATCAGGTGTGCCGGCGGCGTTGCCAAGTACTGGCACCTGGATGTGACTCGGGAAATCAAGGTCAAGAGCACATTCGCGGAAATTGAGACGGAGTTCGAGAGAATCAATGTTCTGGTCAATAACGCCGGGATCGGTGGCGTTGACAAACCCACAGATGAGATTACAGAACAGGAGTGGGATCAGCTAATGGCGGTGAACGTCAAGGGAGTGTTCTTTTGTGTTAAGCACGTCATTCCTTACATGAAGAAGGGCGGGGGCGGGAGCATTATCAACCTTTCGTCGATCTATGGGCTCGTTGGCGCTGGTGACGTTCCTCCGTATCACGCTTCCAAAGGCGCAGTGCGCCTTATGACCAAGAATGACGCTCTACTGTACGCTGCCGACAAGATCCGGGTGAACTCCGTGCATCCGGGGTTCATCTGGACACCTCTCGTCGAAAAGCGGGGCAATGATCTGCCAGGCGGCGCGGTGGCATTTCGTAAGGTTCTCGACTCCAAGCACACGATTGGCCACGTCGGTGAGCCGGACGACGTTGGCTGGGCGATTGTCTACCTTGCCTCGGATGAATCCAAGTTCATGACCGGCAGCGAGCTCGTCATTGACGGTGGTTACACGGCCCAGTGAAACATTCGTCAAATCCAGCAATACTCAGCCCGGCGCCGGCAGGAGGAGCCAGTTGAACTATGTACAGCAGTTCAAAGTGCAACCTGGGACGAGAGTGAAGCTCAAAGATACCGATCCTGGGTTCAAGGACGGTTACAAGGATCACGAGGCGGCGGATGAGGAGATCGTACAACTCCAAAAAAGGCTCCGAGAACTCCAGACGTTGCTCTATGCGCAACGACGCCAGTCGCTGCTGATCTGCCTGCAGGCAATGGACACGGGTGGAAAGGACGGGACGATCAGCCACGTCCTGGGGGCGATGAACCCCCAGGGTTGCCGTGTGGCGGCGTTCCGACAACCCTCGGCGGAAGAACTGGCCCACGACTTCCTGTGGCGGGCACACCGGGCCGCGCCTGCCACGGGAGAAGTTGTGATATTCAACCGCTCCCACTATGAGGACGTGCTGATCGTGCGTGTTCACAATATTGTCCCTGGAGAGGTCTGGACCCGCCGGTATGAGCAAATCAACGCTTTTGAAAAAAGCCTCGTTGACCACGACATTCATATTCTCAAGTTCTACTTGCACATCTCCAAAGAGGAGCAGTTGAAGCGCTTTGCGGACCGGCTGGATGACCCCAGCAAGCAATGGAAGATCAGCGAGGCCGATTATCAGGAGCGGCCCTTTTGGGACAATTATGTTTCAGCTTATGAGGACGCCCTGTCCCGATGCAGCACCGAACATGCACCCTGGTTCGTCATTCCCGCCAACCACAAATGGTTCCGGAACCTTGCCGTGGCCCGGATCGTTGTCGAGCACCTGGAAAAGCTCATACATGAAATACCCCAAGCCCACGGTCGATATCGAACATATTCGCCATGAGTATCACGCGGCGAAGAAAGCGTAGGCGAGGGGCAGGATATGACGAGAGCAGGAAGAGCGTTGGTGGCAATCGCCGACCGGGAAAACCGGGAAGCCCTGATTCAGGTTCTTGAAGGGTGCGGTCTTGAGCAGATTTTTTGTTCGACCATCGGCGAGGTCAGGGTGCTCCTGGCATCGGAAGCGAACGACGTATTGTTTTGTGACACAGCGTTTGCGGACAGCAACTTCGAAGACCTTCCCCGTGCCCTAGTTCCGGGGAGTTAAGAGCCCGGGTGATTGTATGTTCGCGGCTCTATGATCCGGCCGTTTATTTGGAGGTAATGAACCGCGGAGCGTTTGACTTTATTGTCTACCCGTACCGAACCGACGAGGTGAAGTGGGTTGTGGGCACAGCGCGGCGCAAATATCTTGAGTCGGCGCTACAAGTCCCGCCAACTCGCGGCGTGCCGTTTCTGGCTAAAGGAGCAGACATGTTACGGATTGAGCGAATTCTTTGTCCCGTTGATTTCTCGGACTTTTCAGCAAACGCGTACCACTACGCGTTGTCGATGGCCCGGCATTATCAGGCTGCGCTTTTCTTAACTCATGTCGTCGATTTCGATCTTCCTCCTTATGAGTATTACACCCCGGCGGTTGACTTCGACGAGATGTTCCGGAAGGCTTGTGCCGACGCTCGCGAGCAGTTGCAGGAGTTCGCGAAGTCGCGTTCGAGTAACGGCATCCACCCGGAGTGCTTCGTGCAAGAGGGTGCCGTGACAGACTCGATCCTCTCCTTCGCGGAAGCACAAATGGTGGATCTGATTGTGATGGGGACGCACGGGCGCAAAGGTTTTGACCGTGTCACGCTGGGATCAGTGGCGGAGAAGGTGATACGAAAAGCCCACTGTCCCGTGCTGGCGGTTCACATGCCGGGGCCCGATGCAGTCGCCAAGGAAGGCGCGCAGAGTTCAGTTGAGTTGCGAAAGTTCATTTACCGCACGGATTTCTCCGATCCCTCCAATCGGTCTTTGGATTATGCCCTCTCGGCAGCGGCGGCGCTCGACGCCGAGCTAACCCTGTTGCACGTGTTGGAGGACATACCGCGTTCCGCCGACATCGAAAAGATCATCGCGACAGCGACAAGAAAACTCGAGGAGCTCATTCCAACGGCAACAGTCCAACCCGGCCACATTAAGACCCTGGTACGAATCGGCAAGGCGTATGAACAGATTATCGAGCTTGCTTTGGAGATTCCAGCCGACTTGGTGATCATGGCCGTACTTGGGCGCAATGCTTTGAATTTGGCGGTGTTTGGTTCCACAACCTATCGCGTGATCCAGTTGGGACCTTGCCCCGTCCTGGCCATTCACGCTTTAAAGGCACAGAGTGCAGAAATGCAGGAAACGCCAAGTGCTAATGTCGCCCGCAGTTGAGACATACAGTTTGACTCGCCGCTATGGCTCATTGACCGCGGTGAGCGAGTTGTCGTTGAGCGTCGTCGCGGGCTCGATCTTCGGCCTGCTGGGGCCCAATGCCGCCGGAAAGACGACGACCATCAAAATGCTCACGACTATGCTCCCGCCCAGCGCCGGCACGGCACGGGTGTCCGGGTTTGACACGGTTCGCCAACCCGTTGACGTGCGGCGCAGCATCGGATACGTATCGCAGATGCTTTCTGCCGACGGGGCGCTGACCGGCACCCGCCGAAGCCGAAATGCAGCAATACTTCCGGGTCTCTCCACCTGCCGTGCACCAGATGATCCTGACACTCGAAACCCGTAGGCTCATAGAGCGAACGCCCGGACAGGCACGCTCCATCCGTCTGTTGATCCCCCGTGAAGAGTTGCCCGACTTGACTTAGGCCGAGCAGCGGGAACGCGAAGCGCTGTTGACGTAAAGAAGTTGCCGCAGCTTGCTTCTTTTTGAAGGCGGCAGCGTGGTGAGGTAACCAGCCAGTTCGTAAGGATTGAAGACATTCCGGACTGCCGCCTGAAAACGCGGTAGCTCCCGGGCGAATTCCGGGTGTCGCTCTGCCGCCGCCGCGAAGTTCACCACTTTCTCGCCGAGAAGGTAATCCAGCGCGCTCGCCGCCCCAAAATGCCGCTTGATTCTCCGCCTTGCCTGGCACTGTTGTACCCAGATCTTATGAAACCTCATGCCCACCACTATACCGTAGGCCTCCCCAGCATACCAAGCACCTCACGCCAAGCGTAACACGCTTCCTTCACGAAAAGCTCAAGCTCAAGGTGAACAGGGAGAAAAGCGCGGTGGCTAGACCGCAGGAACGGAAGTTTCTGGGCTTCAGCTTTACCCGGCACCGGGAGCCGAAACGGCGGATTGCGCCCAAGGCCACGGTCCGGTTCAAGCAGCGAGTGCGGGAACTGACGGGACGAAGACGGGGAAAGAGCCTGGAGGAGATCGTGCGCGAACTGGCGTCCTACCTCCGGGGATGGCGGAGCTACTTTCGGTTCTGCCAGACACCCTGGGCGCTCGTGCACCTTGACGCGTGGATACGGCGTCGGCTGCGGTCGGTGCTGTGGGCACAGTGGAAGCACGTGGGAAGGCGGCGGGCCGAGCTGGAACAACGCGGAGTGAGACGCGCGTGGGCGAAGAAAACCGCCCACAGTAATCTCGGTCCGTGGCGGCTTAGCCATGACCCTTCCATCTGCCAAGCCTTGCCCAATGCTTTCTTTGACGCGCTCGGCTTACCTCGCCTCGCCGTCGGCTTAGCTTAACCCGCCGAACCGCCGTATACGGCTCCGTACGTACGGTGGTGTGGGAGGGGTGAGTGGGCAACTGCTCCCCCTATCCCGATCCGCTTGGGTGAACGTCATCATGCCAGCGAATGTAGAGACCGATACGTAGGGCGAAGTGTGGTTATGATTTGTATCTCGCCACAATTTTCTCAATCACGTGATGGCTGAACCAGCCCATTTTTTCATAGATCGTTGCCGAAAGGCCCGCATGGTGCTCTTTGGATGGAGTGGGCGGGGGCCGGCGTTGCTGGTCCTTTTCCAGGGGCTTTCCCTTTTCTTCTTTCATAGGACTCTCCTTCCGAAAACTCTCGGGAAGGGCCGACCGGCATCAAGACGTTTCCCTTCTAGGCTCCAACCTTACCAAGCATTTCGTCCACAGTCCAGCTTTGCCCTCACTTTACCTTTCGTGGTGGCGTGGCGTTTGTGGTCTGCGCGGCCAGGCTGATGAGGACGACAATTCCCCAGGCGATCAGCGCGGCCGCTACGAAAACGAAGGCGGCGGCCATTTGCTCCTGGTTCTTGTCGATCAGATAATCCCGGCTGAGGACGCCCGCGTATCTCCTGCCGCAACTTTCGTATTTCACCGAGAGGAATCCTGCGAGCGCCGGCATCACCAGCCCGACAGGAAACAGCCTCCTGAGAATGAGGCCCAGGGGTTGGTTGCGGAAGGCCAGCGTTATTCCTGCGAGCGGGCGGCGAAGACACGCGTAGACGGTCAAGCCGATGACCATCGCCACCGCGCCCACGGCGAAATAAGACACGATCAGGTATTGCTCATTGTTCATGCCGGGGCCTCAGCACGGCCACTAAGATTGTGACCAACAGCAGGTAAACCAGCATAAAGCCAAAGAAGAACAGCAATACGTTCGCCAGCCCGGAGGCCAACGTCCAGGCGTACTCCATGAAAGCGCTCCCGAGCTTTAGATCGAAGGTCGTACCCACGGTGCCGGCCGCGGCCGCCAGCAGGAGTCCGGCAAGAAGCGTCCGCAGATAGAACGTCGTGCCATCGGGGAGCTTCAATACCTGGTTCAGAAGTCCGCGCAGGCTGGGCGAAAGCGCCGCCCAGATGGCGAAGGTCAGTGCAAATGACCAAACAAAGAGGATTAGAAATCCGGCGAGATTGCCCATGACGGCTCACTCCATAGAGGATTCAGCACACATGATCGACCTCTTTTACACCCGCCGGGCTTGCGGCGCAAGGGCCTGGAGATGGGACCCCTCACCCGGCCCGAAGGATCGGGCCGACCTCTCCCCTCGGAGAGGTTGATCGTTCCACCTGGAGCGCCCGCGCACCTCTTGGATCCTCAACTTTGCGGAGAGGCAAAATTTCGGAGTTTCACTCCGCGTCGGCCGGCGATGCGGCGCCCGAGATGGAATCCGTGAAACCGTTGCGGCCGATTCTCCGCCCATTGTGCGAGATTTTTCTTGACAAAACCGTTGGGATGTGCTAGTCTACACGAGGTGGCTAAGGATGTTGGGAGGTGAATTCCAGTCCGCGCCGGCAAGATTCTTCCCGCTTCTGCCGGCCCATCCGGGCGGCGCAGTACTAGCCTCGAAACAGGCGGGAGCGCGGGCAATTTTTCGCGCTTTCAGCCGCTCCGACCGGAAAAAACAAAAAATCAACGAAAGAACCCGATGAGTTATTGAAAACAAGCCACTTAATAAGCGACAAAATATCCGACCCCGATGAGTTTATGAAAAGTAAGGTACTTATCCTTCGCTAACTGCATTTCGCCGACACTCCAGTGCATCAGATTTAAATTCAGTAGAATAAACCGATTTCACGACAAGTTGTCGGTTGGCTCCTTGCTGGTTTTTCGCTGAAATCGGCCCCAAAACCCTGCTTTTGCGAGCCCGTCTGGGGCAGTGCTCCGTCGGTAAGGCTAGCCTCCGAAACAGCTCGTGCCTCATCCCGACGGCGGCGCCAGGTTCGCGCTGCCGGCCGCGCGGGGATCTCCGCCGGCTAAGCCCGCTTGGCCGGGATCGTGTCCAGCACCTCGCGGACCTTCTGCGCCAGGGCGTCGGGGGTAAAGGGCTTCTGCAGAAAGGGTACGTCCGGATCCAACACGCCGTGATGCGCGATGGCCTGGTCGGTGTAGCCGGACATGTAGAGGACCTTGGTATTGGGGCGGGCGGCGCTGATCTGCTCCGCCACCTCGCGCCCGCTCATCTGCGGCATGACCACGTCGGTGAAGAGCAGGTCGATGGGCTGATCGAATTTCTTGCTGATCTCCAGGGCCTCCAGCGGGCGGCCGGCTTCCAATACGGTATAGCCGCGCGAGCGCAGAATGCCCCGCACCAGCGAACGGATGCTTTCCTCGTCTTCGACCAGCAGAATCGTTTCCGAGCCCTGCGGCAGGGAACTGGGGATGGCTACGGGCTGCGCGGCTTCCACGGCGGCCACCACGCGCGGCAGGTAGATCTTGAAGGTGGTTCCCATCCCCACTTCGCTATAGACCCAAACGTTGCCGCCGCTCTGCTTGATGATGCCGTAGACCGTGGCCAGTCCCAGGCCGGTACCCTTGCCCTTTTCCTTGGTGGTAAAGAAGGGTTCGAAGATATGGGCGCGCGTGTTGTCGTCCATGCCGGTTCCGGTGTCGCTGACGGCCAGCATCACGTAGGGACCGGGGGCAACGGCAAGGTGAATGGCCGCGTAGGCGGGATCCAGATTCACGTTGGCGGTCTCGATCAGCAGCTTTCCGCCATGGGGCATGGCGTCGCGGGCGTTGACCGCCAGGTTCAGGATGGCCTGTTCGAGTTGCGCGGGGTCGGAGCGGACCCTTCCCAGATCGTCAGGCAGCACGGTGGCGATATCGATGTCCTCGCCGATCAGGCGGCGCACCATCTTCTCCGTGCCCTTCACCACGGCGTTCAGGTCAAGCACCTGGGGCTCCATCGACTGGCGCCTGGTAAAGGCCAGAAGCCTGCGCACCAGCGCGCCCGCCCGGTCGCCCGCCTTCAGAATCTCGCCCATGTAGGCCTGAAGCTGCTGGTCCTCCCCCATCACGTCCTGGGCCAACTGCGCGTAGCCGCAGATGATGGTCAACAGGTTGTTGAAGTCATGGGCCACGCCGCCGGCCAGTCTTCCCACCGCCTCCATCTTCTGTGCCTGGTGGAATTCCTCCTCCAATTGCTGATGTTCGGTCACGTCCACCATCACTCCGCGAAGCTGGCGAATCTTGCCGGCGTGGTCGCGAACTACGCGGACAATATCCTGAAGCCAGATCGTCCTGCCCGCGGCGGTCCTTGCGCGGTACCGGAAGCTGTAGTCTCTTCCCTCGGCAATGGCTTTGCGGCAGCGGCTCACCACATGCTCGCGGTCCTCGGGGTGGACGTGCTCAACCCAAAAATCCTTCTCCTGGAGCCATTTGTCGATGGGGAAGCCGAGGATCGCCTCCATCTGGTGGCTGACAAATGTAATCTTGAGGCTAGGCACTTCCATTTCCCAGATGCCGGCGTTCAGATCCTCAACGAGGTTGCGAAAGCGCTGCGCCAACTCCTGCGCCGCGAATCGCAAATCCTCGCTCTGCGCGAGGTCCTCGGAAGACTGCCCGATTTTCAGCTCCAGCGTCTTCTGGATGTCCCGCAGGCTGCGCACCTGGCTGCGAAAGTGCCTCACCTCGCGGGCAAGAAAACCGCACAGTACCGCGGTGACCAGGAAGAAGGGAATCTGCAGCAGCGCCGCGTGATCTTCAAACAAATGACCGCCGCTCTCGCTGAGGATCCAGACGTAAACCGCCGAGACGCCAAAGCCGATGCCGACGCTTTGCGGAATGTTTTCCCCCAACGTCGCCATGAAGATCGTCAAGTAGAAGAGCACCAGCCACGACGGTTTGCTTCCCGATACCCAGTAGAGAATGACGGTGAGGATGGCAATATCGACGAAGAAGAGGCCATAGCCGCTGGCGGGGTTTTCAAAGCGGCGGGCGGGGATGAACCGGATGAAAAGGTTGGAGGCAAGATAGATAGTCGTCAGCAGCCACAAGGCGGGCGAGGCTTGCTGGTGATGATAGAAGACCAGCGCCAGAACGACAATCGCCAGGACGGCACGAAGGAGGAAGAAGTTGTGAAAGCGCTGCTCAATCTCGTTCATCTGGAGTTATAAGCCCTCCCGGCGGCGAACAAATTGGGGATGATTCAGCCCTCGGCCCGATAGTAAACACTTGGCGGTGACTTGTCAAATGGAGTGTTGTGTTATGAGTAATATGCGGGATTTCCTGCACCGAGCCGAAGTTGGCGTACAATACGGCCGTCCCGAACGTCTCGCGGCGCAGGAAGAATCATGTCCGACACGATTACCATTTCCGCCAAGAATCTGGGTGGCATTGCCATGCCGGGCTTCTGCCCGCGTTGCTTTTGGATCACCATGCATGCGGAGGGATTGCCCTATCAGATCTTTCCCGGCATCTTCAGCTCCATTGACGCTTACGGCAAGCGCCTGGTGCACGGCTGGTTCGATCGGCACCAGAGCGCGCCTCCATGGCTGAGGCCGCTGGGCAACATCGCGGGCTACCGCAATCCCCCGCACTATTCCAAGTTTAGCATTCTCGATCCGGACACCAACGTCGTTCTGCGCGGCACGCCGGATGGAATCCTGCTGATGAACGATGGCTCGTACCTGATCATCGATTACAAGACCGCCAAGTTCACCGCGCATCAGGACGCACTGTTCCCGATGTATGACGTCCAACTCAACGCCTACGCGTTCATCGGAAGGGAGCGCGACGTCCATCCCGTCTCGGGATTGGCGCTGGTTTATACGGAACCCGTTACCGAAGACCCGGCGGCCTCGCGCGACAGCAACCACACGGACTCCGGCTTCCTGATGGAATTCAGCGCGCACGTTCGGCCGGTGGATTTGGCGCCGGACAAAATTCCCCCGCTGCTCGCCAAGGTGCGCGCGATCTACGATCTGAAGAGGCCACCGCAGGGGAAGAAGGGTTGTAAGGACTGCGCGCTGCTACAGGGCCTTTGGGAACTTTCCGGCGGGTAAGGCTGGGGCCCTCATGATCGACCGGCCACGCCTGTTGGCTGAAAAGGGCCACCGGTCGGCTCAATTTAGGCAGGGACCGAGGAAGCGAGATTTTCCTGCCTCAGCCGACTCCCTGCCGCAAGCCACTGTAATCAAAGGTGATAAATTCCAAGTGTGAATTCCCATGTTTGGCACACGTCGTGCCTTATAGAGGCCCGGACGGAAGTTAGGAGTGATAGAAATGGACGGCAACTGGGGTGCGACCGTGAAAAACCGAATCTTAATAACCACACTGGCAATTCTTACGATGGGTTTCTTCGTCAGCGCGAGCGCTCTGGCGGGCGAGTA
Source organism: uncultured Acidobacteriota bacterium (assembly GCA_963719115.1). Classification (GTDB taxonomy): domain Bacteria; phylum Acidobacteriota; class Terriglobia; order UBA7540; family UBA7540; genus Bog-366. Next base: position 36,878 of record CAVRBF010000044.1, read on the forward strand.
TCCGGATCCTGATCCAGACGTACCGGCGCCTACCCAGCAACCCACGTCGGTCGCTCGCCTGAGCGTGGTGCAGGGCCAGGTTTCCACCGCGCACGGCGACGCGGGCGAGTGGGCGAACGGCACGATGAACACGCCCCTGGTTCCGGGCGACAGAGTGTCCTCCGGCGATCGCTCGCGCGCGGAAATTCAGATTGATCCTTACAACGTCATGCGCCTCGACGAACGGACGGAAGCGCGCATGGCGGACCTGCAATCAAACAAGATACAACTCCAGTTGGCTTCCGGTCTGATGGAGTACAGCGTTCTGAACGGTACCCAGGCGGACGTCGAGATCGATACGCCGAACATGGGCGTTCACCCTTTGTCGCCCGGACTTTACCGTATCCAGGTGACCTCCGATACGGACACGATGCTGATTGTGCGCCACGGCGAAGCGGAAGTGCTGACCAACCAGGGCAGCCAGAAGGTTGAAGCCGGGCAGATGATCCAGATTCGTGGCACGGACAACCCCGAGTACAAAGTTGACGCAGCGCCGGGCCGGGATGATTTCGACCATTGGTCCAGCGATCGCGATCGGCAACTTGCCGCCGCGCCGCAACCGCAGCCGCAGCCGCAGTACGGCCAGCCGCAGCCGCAGTACGGCCAGCCTCAACCTCCGCCATCACAGATCACCGGCTCCGGCGAACTGAACAACTACGGCCAGTGGGGCGAGGTTCCAGACTACGGTTGGTGCTGGACGCCGCAGGTGGATGCGGGCTGGGTTCCTTACAGCGCGGGTAATTGGGGTTACGAGCCTTATTGTGGCTGGACTTGGATTTCCTCTGAGCCCTGGGGTTGGGCGCCGTACCACTATGGCCGCTGGTTCAACTATGGCGGTGCGTGGCGGTGGTGGCCCGGTGCGGGTGCCTTCTACGGCGCGCGGCCCATGTGGGCGCCCGCTTACGTCTCCTTCTTCGGCTGGGGACATGGCTTCGGCGCAGGCTTCGGCTTTGGTTCGATTGGCTGGCTGGCGCTTGGACCGCGTGACATTTTCCATCCCTGGTACGGTGCGGGACACAGCTTTGCCGCGAGGGGTTTTGGTGATTTCCGCGGCGAGGGCTTTGTGCATCCCGGCGGCCCGGCGTGGGGTTCGAATTTGGAACGTGTGGGCAGTGACGCGCGCATTCGCGGAGCAATGAGGAACGTCTCCGCGCAGGACTTTGCCAGCGGGCGCATGGGGCGCTCGATGCCGGTGAGCGAGAGCATGCTCCGCAGCGGCAGTATGATGCGCGGCGGTCTGCCTATTTCCCATACCGCCAGCTTCAACGGCCGGGCGAGTTTCTCCGGTAGCCATTTTGCGTCAGGCGGCAGCCAGCACTTCTTCTCCTCGGGCGGTTCGGCATTCGCGGGGCGCAGTTCCGGCTTCTCTTCCGCGGGCCGCACGGGAATGTCGGCGCCGAGCGGGCGGGGAGAATCGAATTGGCAGTCGTACTCACGCGGTGGGGCTTCGTCGGGATTCCAGGGTCGGACGGCTCCCGGCCAGAACAACTGGCAGCGCTACGCCAGTCCCAACCCGTATACGCGTGGCGGTCAAAGCTACAACGGCGGCCAGCGGAGCTACTACGGCGGTGGCAATGCGGGACGCTCCGGCGGTTCGTACTACGGCGGCGGTTCGCGTGCGCCTCTCAACCTGAACCAGCCCATCATGCGGCAGCGCGCGCCCAGCGGCGGATACTATGGCGGCGGACGTAGTTACTCCGCGCCGAGCGGCAACTACGGTGGTGGCCGGTCGTATTCCGCCCCCAGCGGCAACCGTGGTTATTCCGCGCCGCGCAGCTCCGGCGGCGGTGGCGGTGGTACCCACAGCTACGGTGGTGGCGGTGGCCACAGTTCGGGCGGTGGCGGCGGCCACAGTGGTGGCGGCGGCCACGGTCGGCGCTAAATCAAGCTCTTCCTAGCTTACCTCCAACAGGGGCATGCGGCAGGCACCTCAACTCAACCCGCCGCTGCCCCTGCCCTCCTTTTACCAGCCATTGTTGTATACTTCCCCGCGATTCTCTTAATTGGGGAGGAACATGAAAACGATCGGCTTCATCGGTGGTATGAGCTGGGAATCGTCGGCAGAGTATTACAAGCTGGCAAACCGGCTGGTGAAGGAACGACTGGGCGGGCAGGCCAATGCGCGCAGCCTGATGTTGACGGTGAACTTCGCGGAAATTGAGAGGCTGCAGCAGGAAGGAAATTGGGCGCAGCTAGGCAAGGAAATGGCGGCGGCCGCGCGGCAACTCCAGGCAGGCGGCGCCGACTTCATCGTTTTGTGCACCAACACCATGCACAAACTCGCTCCCGAAATCGCAGCGGCGGTGTCCATTCCCCTGCTCCACATCGCCGACGCCACGGCCATGGCCATCAAGGCCCAAGGGATGTCCACACTGGGGCTGCTGGGAACTCGCTTTACCATGGAGGAGAGCTTTTACCGCGACCGCTTGCAGGATGCTCATCATCTGCACGTGGAAACACCGAATCCCACCGAGCGGGAGTTCGTCCATCGCGCCATCTACGACGAACTCTGCCAGGGCATTCTGCGCGAGGAAACCCTGGCGGGCTTTCGCGCGATTCTCCAGGGCCTCGTTCTGCGGGGAGCGCAAGGAGTCATCCTGGGGTGTACGGAACTAGGACTCCTGATCAAAACGCCGGACTGCCCGGTTCCGCTGTTCGATACCACCGAACTGCACGTCCGCGCCGCGGTGGATTACGCGCTGGCGTGAAGTCACGTGCCAGCCAAAACACCGCTGCCTTTATTGTTTCCGCCTTCCAACCTGACTCAAATCGATCGCCTGAAATCCAATCTTGGCTGCGGGTGAGCCGGGCTTCAGGGTGAAGTCGCCGTGCTCGGGGTCGGTGAAGAGAGGGTCGGCCACGAGCGAGTGCACGTCCAGCCCGCGCTTTTGCCACTCCGCCAGCGACTCCTTGCCGAACTGGATCGGCTGCCCGGCGGCCTGCCAATAGAGGTTGAAATCCATGTGGAACTGGTCGTCGGTCCATTTGCCGTCGAGAAGCTTGCCCTCGGTCCAGTAGACGATGTTGTGCTCGAAGGTAAAGCTCAGATGGTTCTCTTGGCGAGTGCGCTGGAGTTGCGCCTTTTCCCCGAGCGCGAAGATGTTGTTGCGAAGAATATTTTCGCGCCCGTAGTGCTGGTGGAAGCCGCCGTCCTCGGTGCGATAGACCACGTTGTTTTCAATCAGGATCTGGCTGCTGCCTTCGTCGGTGTAGATGCCCCAGCCGCCGTAGGCGAAGCGCGAGACGTCGTGGCACAGGTTGTTCCGCTCCACGCTGCCCGGTTGGACGCCCAGCGAGTAGATGCATCCCATGTCGCTCAGCAGGCCGCGGCCGATGTTATAGAGGTTGTTGAACTCGATGTGATTGTCGTGCGCGGCGGTGGGACCGTAGCCCCACGTCCAGCCCAGCGAAATGGCGGTGTAATACGTGTCGCTAATTTCGTTGTGCGCCACCGTATTGCCGTTGCTCTGGCCGATCCACACGCCCACCGCAGCGGGATAAACAATGCCGATATTGTGAATGTAATTGTCGGATACCACGGTCCCGCTGGTCGCGGAGTCCTGATTCTCCGGCAGGAATGAGCCGCCCACCTTCACGCCGCCCGCGCCGAGGTCCGTCATTTCGTTGCTCAAAACCTGGTTGTCGTGCGAGCCTTTCCAAACCTGAAGCGCGTACTGGCCGAGATGCGCGAAGGTGTTCTTCTCCAAGCGGCAGTTGCGCGCGCGGCGCAGTTCCACCGCGGTGGGAATGTCGTAGGCGGCCTGTGTATCCACATAGCCCTTGGCCGGCAGCGACCAGTCCGTGTAGGCAAAAGTCAGGCCGCGCAAAATCACATTTTGGACGTAGTCGGTGGTTCTCTCGGTGCCTTCGAATCGAATCAACTGGGCGAGGAAGGGAGCGACGAACTGCTCGTGCTCCACGTCTTCACCCGGCAGACGCGAGATAGGAGAGCGTGCCGGTACGCCGGTCGAGATACCACTTGCCGGGCGCGTCCAGAGCGTCCGAGGCGTTCTCCACCCAATAGCGAGTGTCTTTGTCATCGCCCCAGCTCTGGCGTGCGGCGGAAAGCGTGGCCGTGTTGCTGGTCTCGTCGACGGCCTTCAGCGGCATGCGAAACTCCGCCCATTTTTCCAGGCCGATGATCTCCACGTCGCCCTGCGCAGCCCAGTCGGCGTGAATATCGCCGGGGTGGAATTTGAAGCGCGTGGGATTGCCTTCCTGGAACTGGCCGTCAACATGGAAAAAGCCGGTGTTGGGTGAGCGTGCTCGCTGCCGGCGCTGGCCATCAACGAAGAGTTGGTGAAAGTACCACTCGCCTTCCTTCACGCCGGGCACCTGCGTGGTCCAGAGATCGGCGTGAATGCTCTGCGCGCCCTCAGCCGCCTTCTTCCATCCTGTGATCGTGCGGCCGCCGCTCAGCACAACCTTTTCTCCGGGATAAGCGGCATAGGTGATGGGGCACTTCTCCGTCCCCGAGTCTTGCGGCAGAAAGACCACCGTGGCGCCCGGCGTGTAGACTCCGCCGCGCAAGTAGACGGTGACGGGCTTGCGCAGCGGATTTTGCGCATGGATGGCGCGGATGGCGTCGCGCGCGTGGGTGAGCGTGGCAAAGGGACCGTCGGTCTTCGCCGCATTGGGTTCGGCGAGTTTGCCTGACCACGCATCGTCACCCTGAGGTGAAACGTAAAGCACCATCCCCTTCGGATGCGGTTTCAACGGGGCCGACGACCCGCCCGAATCCCGAGCGAGTCCAATCGGAAGGGGCGCAAATTGGCCGATTCCGGCCAACAGAAGGGCTGTGAAAAGTGCGGCAAAGAGCAAGCATCGCGTTGTTTGAGGGATTCTCACGGATGATTCCTTTGGACGAAAATTTGAGGCCACATCATATAGCGCACACTGCGGAAAAAGCCAGACGTGGGGGACTCGCAGGTAGGGGCACGCTCATGGCGCTGTCATCCTGAGACCGCACTTCAGGGCGAAGGACCCCCGTATTTCGTCTTACCCAAAGGCGCCGCGATCAGCCGGCGCTTGGACCCCGGCGCTGCCGCGCCGTGCTTCCTACGAACAAATGAAAAGGGTCCTTCGCCCTGAAAAGCGGACTCAGGATGACAGTCAGGATGACAGTTAGGTTTGTTGGTAGTGCAAATCGAAGAGGGTGGTCATTATCCACGATAGGCAGAAAATGCCCGCCAATTCCCACCTCGGCGCGTCCTGACCCACATACATCCAGACTTGAGTGGAATCTCGTCTGTGCTGTAATCTCTGAACAGAGTATCATTCGGCGAATCTGCCTGACGATCCATAATCGGCCTGCGGGTGGCGGTGACGTTTGGGGCGTCGTACGTGGAGGACTGCTGGAATGAAGCGTTGGCTCTGGCTCGTCCTGTTGCTGCCGGGCTCATCACTGTTTGCCCGGAACAGGAAGTTGCAGGGTTACGTGATGGACCCGGCAGTCTTCCGCAAGATCAAGACCTATTGCGTTGATACCCACAACTTGCCTCCGGACCAGGTCAAGGTGATTGAACACTTCGTTTCGAAGGAAAGCCAAGCTCGAGGACTCCTGACCAAACTGCCGTGGGTTCGGCGCGCAAGCTGTCAGGAGGCCGGCTTGGGGGCCGTGATGCGATTGGAATTTCCCCACGACGCGACTTCGGACGCGGAGAACGAAGTTAAGGGCGCGCTTCTCGTTTTCCGGCCCGGTGCCCCCAGCCCCATCTACGAAACCCCGGCTGTGAGCATTGAGGGTGAGCCACGACACCACAATAATGACGAGGAGGACTTCAAGCTGAACCTCGTTGCCGGTGTGCTGGAATACAGCGCGCTCAGCTCCGCGGTCCGCATCCTGATTCACGATTGGCGAATCCAGTGAGAGGCACTTATCGGGCCGGCTGTCGTCTATACTAAGTGCTGCGTAATGAAAACGCGTTTACCGCAGCGCCGCCCTTTAGGGCGGCACGTGCCGGGCTGGAGCTTGGCGCTCGAGTTCCCACATTTCAGCACCACCCCCGGCGCTGAGCGCGCCGGCCCCTCCTCATCTGAGGAGGGGAGCTCGTTCAAACTCCCCTCCTGATTCAGGAGGGGCAGCCGCCCTGGCGGCGGGGTGGTTACCGGAGCCGGCAGACGGCGGGCTCGAAAGATGTTGAACCTCCAGTGTCGGGCTAAAGCCCGGCGCTACAGAGGAGAATTGCACCATGAAATATGGCAAGCTCCTGACTGTCTTTGTCATCATTCTGCTGATCTCGTTGGTTGCGGGCTCCCGTCATTTCGCCGCGACCAGGTCAAAGCACTTCACCGTAATGACTGCAAACCCGCCGTTGTCTCCGATGCCATCCGGCACGCAGGCAAAAGCCCCAGGGACCGAGGAGGTCGATCCCCAGGCGGTCACCGACAAGGTGGCGAATTTCCTGGGCAAGCTGACCCCAGGGGGAACCCCGGAAGCCGCGGGCCACGAGCGCACCTATGTTGTTTCCTACCAGGTTGACTTTATTCGCCCGGCGCCTACGGCCAAGGCTCCCGAAGAAAGTTTGTCGTATAAACAACTCCAAGCGGAATCGGGCGAGTGGCTTCCCTATATATTCTACGGCGAGACGGTTATGGGAAGATACGACCCGGCGCAGCCCGGCGTGATCGCTGTCCGCGCCAACATCGGCGGGAAGGAAGTAAAGGGTTACATTGACGCCGCCAAGTTATGGCTTGAGCCGCCTCTTGACCTCGCTTCGAGCGACCGTTACATGGTGGTGACGGAAACGACCTCTGTGCATGTGGTCCCCGACCCTGCGAGTCCGCCGGTGTTGACTCTACTGCAAGGCGAGGTGGTGGACGCGGTCGGCGTGCTCGACTATCAGGGGCGAGGCTGGGTGAAGGCGCGCTTTAACGTTCCGGACCTACCGCGCTACGGCTTTATTCCGGCAAGCGAGACGAAACCCCTTTCCGTCGCTTCCGTAAATCAGTCGGACGTGGGCCAGGAAGAGGTACCCAAACGGATGCGCGGCTCGGTTTTGAAGTTTTCCGCAGCGGACCGGAAGAAGCTGTCGCAGGACGGTTTTTATATCGAACCCTTACCGCCCTCGAAACAGGTGTCTGTCGATGACATGGCAGACGCTTATAACGATATCGGGATGCAGGGCTCAGGGGAGCAATTCTTCATCACCACGGACCTGTTTCTCCACGCCTATCACTTGATCTTTACGGATGCTCCAGGACTGGAAGAAAAGAAGTTCCTGCCGGCAGTAACGAACTTTTCCATTGCCCTCGCCGGGGCGACGGATCGCGAGTTCCAGGCTGCACCCGCTTCCGCGGCCGCGTATCGTAACGCCCTGCTCTGCGATCCTCTATTTTTCGGTGGCGGCGAAGGTTTTGGATCCGGCGTTCGTGGTTCCTGCGGCCGTTCGGTCGCAAGCCGAGAATTTTGCGGCGCGCATCAACGCCGGGGGCGGCGAGCTGCCCTCTGCGCAGAACTTCCTCGGGCTCGACAAAGAAGACTTCACGCAATACAAAGTGCGCGGACATTATGAAAAAAACAAGCCCATGCAAAGGTATTTTCGCGGCATGATGTGGTACGGTCGCCGCACTTTCCTGCTTTCGGACAAGAACCAGACTCTCGCGGCCATCTTGGTGCCCCACATCGTTGACGCAGCGCACGCGCGTAGTCAATTCTTCGATATCGACAGCAAAGTCAGCGGTTACGTTGGCGAACAGGATAAGTACACCGTGGAGGGCTATCGCCAGGTCAACGAAAAGATTTTCGGCGTGCAGGCTCCGGGCTGGAGCGAATTGAGCACCGGCTTGGACAACAAACTCGCCGCCTTTCAGCAAGCTGCATGGAAGGATTTGCCCCGGCCCCGCATTGTCTCCGTGCAGACGGGAATAGGTTTGACTCAGGAACAGCGCCTGCGCGAAAGCGCGGGAATGCAGTTTCTCGGCCAGCGCTTCGTGCTCGATGCCTTCTTTCTGAATCAACTGACTTCGCCCAGCGTCGGCACGGATCAGAATCCGCGAAATCTACCCTCCGCGCTCGATGTGATGACCCTGTTGGGTTCGAAAGCCGCGACCGATTTACAGAAAGAAGCACAAAAGGGAAATCCATGGGCCCATTATGATGCCCAAATCGCCAAGCTCCAGAAGGAAATGGAAGCTCATTTGGCCGCGGGCCGTGCCCTTTACAGCGAAGACCTCGACCGACTTCGTACCCTCTTCCTTTCCACCGGCAGCAAGCAAATGTTCATGCTCGGGAAGCCGTGGCAGTACAAGAGCCTGAACACGGCTGCCGCCGCGTGGACGGAACTCAAGCACGACACGCTTCTCTATGCCGAGCAGTCGGCGGCGGAAATGGGAGCAGGTGGGCAATTCGAGATTCCCCCCTTCGTTCCGCCCGGGCCTAAAGGGTACGTGGAGCCTAATCCCGCCTTCTTTCAGCAGCTCGCCGGGTCGATTGACGAAATGCTGCCTCGGACGCCAGGCACGAGCGATCTCCCCGACGAATACGTGGATAAATTCACCTTGTTGCGGGAGCTTGCCCACCGCGCGGAGGATATTGCACGAGCGGAAGTCTTCGGCCAGCCGATCAGCCCTGGCGACTACGATTGGATCAGGAACCTCCACTCGAGTTTTGACGCCTCGCTTTTGCTGCCGCGCGGCGCCGATGTCATCAAGGACCCATCCGAACTGCAAATGGCCCTGGTGGCCGACGTGGCCACCGACGCTGTTGACGGCCGGGTTTTGGAGGAAGCGGTTGGCACGCCGCAGAGAATCGTCGTGGTGGTGAAGGACGCCTACGGCGGAACCCGGCTAACGGTGGGCTATGTGTACTCGTGGTACGAATTCGCCTCCCGCCAGCGCTGGAACGACGCTGAGTGGAAGAAACTGATTTATGAGGGTGACGCGAGCGCCCGCCGGCAGCAGGGCATTACTCCCCCGGCGTGGTATTCCACGTTCGCGAGGAGCGCGGGCCGAGATTGATGTCACCTTCATCGCGGCCGAAACCGCGCGCAGCGCCTTGGACTGCGGAGGCTCGACGCCGCCTTCTAACCCGCCCTCATGCTGAGACAATGATGAAGAGTAACACCGTGGTCTCCGCCCCGAGCGGTAGGAAATCGGAAAAGTCAAGGCGGCGTCGAGCCGCCGCAGTCCAAGGTGGCCCTGCCGCACGGTACTACCAATCGTCAGAATGTTGGTGGGCCACACAAATTTTGTACCACGGGCATCCTGCCCGTGCCGAGGCACGGCCTGGAAGGCCGTGGTACGTCATCGGCAGCGGCCTTGCCGCGCTGTGCCATACCGTGATCTTCGGCTGCCTGATCGCGGCTCCGGCTTGGGCGCGCACCTACCACTACTCCTGGTGGAGTGATAACCCTGCGCCTTACCTGGAAGCCATCCATAAAGCAGAGCCGTTGGCCTTGCCGAAACTCGCGCCCGGTGAAAGCATTCGGGCAGGAATCGTGACGCACCACTTTCTGGCCAGCGCGCTGATGGTGCGGTTCTTTGCCACGTTGCGCGCCCAGTCTGCGCCGGAGACGATCATCCTGATCGGACCCAACCACTTTCATCATGGCTTGGCCAATATCAGCTTTTCGTCACTGCCGTGGAAGACCCCGTTCGGTTTTCTGGAATCGGACCCGAGTATTGTCCGCGAACTCGAGTCCGCCACCCATCTGCCGGAGGATCCCGACGCCTTTGCCGGAGAGCATTCCGTGGGCGTGCTGATCCCTTTCCTCAAGTACTACTTCCCGCGCAGTCGTGTCGTGCCTATCCTGGTGGACGTCAACGCGCGCGAGTTTCAGCTCCGAGAAATGCATCCCCTGCTGGCACGATTCCTGGCCGATCCGCGCATCGTAGTCCTGCTGAGCATGGATTTCTCGCACGATTCCGCACTGAGTGTTGCGGACGCCCGAGACGCCCGGGCGCGGCAGGCGATGTTGGCCCTGGATGCCAACCAGGTGAAGGATCTCAACGTTGACTGTCCCCGCGGACTGTGGCTTCTGCTCGCGGCGCTCAGTGATCTGGGGCATGTCAGAACGGAGGTCCGCGAACATAGCAACTCCGTTCGCCTGACCGGAAATCCTGGCCAGGCGAACGTGACCAGCTATTTCACGGCGATTTTTATTAAATCGTCCGCGCCTTCGAGGACTTACTAATAGAGGTCGGGTCCTCCTCAGCCAAAATCTGCTCTGGCGTGCGGCGATATCGCGGGAATAATCATCTATATAGCCATGGGGTTAGGGAGAGGGGCTTCCGTCCGAGGCCTGTGTGTGGGTCTGGCGATCACGGCTTTGTGCTTGTCGGGATTTGTGCGCCCATGTTCCGGATACTCGGTAATCATGCACGAAGCTATCATCGATGCCGAATGGGAAACCCAGATCAGTCCCTTACTACGGGCGCGGTATCCCAAGGCGACGCCGGAGGAGATGCGGTTGGCGAAGTCCTATGCCTACGGTGGTTCGGTGATTCAGGATCTGGGTTACTACCCCTTCAACAGCAAGTTCTTCAGCCATCTCACCCATTACGTTCGCAGCGGCGACTTCGTGCAGGCACTGTTCGAGGAATCACGAGACATCAATGACTACGCCTTTGCGCTGGGGGCGCTTTCTCATTACTGTGCTGACATCCAGGGCCATTCCCTGGGCGTCAACCGTGCCGTTCCCTTGCTCTATCCCCGGTTGGCGAAGAAGTATGGCCCGATCATGACGTGGGAGGATAGCCCCTATGCCCATGTCTTGACTGAATTCGGGTTCGACACGGTAGAGGTGGTGGCGAAACACGTGGCTCCGCAGAAGTATCACGAATGGATCGGATTTCGCGTGCCCCAACCCGCGCTCAAGCGTGCGTTCTTCCGGACCTATGGACTGGAACTGCCGGACCAGACGCTCAGCCTCCGGATTGCCCTCCTGAGTTACCGAAAGATGGCGAGCGAATTCATCCCCGCAATGACGGAAGTGGCGTGGGCTCTCAAAGGAAAACCTCTGGAGGAACGAGCGACCAGCGTGCACCACCGAAGCCTCTTTCATCTTCGGCGCGAGAACATTGACGCCAAGTGGGAGCAGACCCGCCGCAGACCCGGCCCGGGAGATAAATTGACGGCCTTGGTGATCCGGATTCTGCCCAAATTCGGTCCCTTGGACGCCTTCCAGTTCCACGTTCCCACCGACGAGACGGAGCGACTCTTGGCGGACAGCCTGAAGGCCACCATCACGATGTATGAGGCAAGGATTGAACAGGCGGACCCGCCCGACATTAATCTTGATACCGGGCGACCGACGCGTCCGGGTGAATACCGCTATTGTGACCAGACTTTTGCCAAACTGCTATTCCGGCTCGAGCGAACGGATTTCACCACAATAACACCAGGGCTGCGCGACAGCCTGCTGCATTTCTATCAGGACTCGGCGCACGATTCGATGCGGAAGCGGCCGCGGCAATGGCGGCGTTTGACGCGGGATCTGGAAGAACTGAAAAGGGCGCCGGCCGGCCACAGCTCATGACTAACCGTACGTGACCTGCTCAACTGATGGGGTCAGCACCATATTCCCGACGCCCACGGGAACCTCGGGTCGCGAGGGGCCTGCCAATCTTTTTCGCTAGCCCGAAACTTCACGCCTCAGTTCATAGACGGTGATTTCCGGCGGCGAGCCGATGCGCACAGGAGAGAAGATCGTTCCAATGCCGCGATTGACGTAGAGCTGGGAGTTACCCTTCCGGAACCAACCGCGGACGTAGGACGTGATCAGGCGTGCGGGGCAGAGATCGGGCGAGATGTATTCCAGTGACACCTGACCGCCGTGGGTGTGGCCCGCCAGGCTCAGATCGATTCCGAATTCGGCCGCGCGGTCAAAGGTGTTGGGATTATGGCTGAGGAGAACATTGGCAGTGCCGGGCAGCAGCAGGGCATCGACTCCGTCCAGGTAGCGCTTCACGAGGCGGTTGGGCGGTGCTCCCATACGAGTCTGGGTCTCGTAGTCCACGCCAATCAAATTGAAGCGCTCACCGGCGGTCTCAATGGCGGCGTTTTGGTGGCGTAGGATGCGGGTTCCGCGCTCCGCAAAGAGCTGGGTGATCGAGTCTTCGACGTGAGCATAGATCTCATGATTGCCCAGGCAGCCGTAGACGCCAAACGGCGCTTTGAGTCCGGACAGCGCTTCCACCACGGCAAGCTCCGGAGAACCTTGCCAAGTCACGAAGTCGCCGGTGAGCGCGATCAGGTCTGGTTTCAACCGATTGACCATGGCCACGCACCGGCGCGTGTCTTCGACCGACATGAAGGGGCCAATGTGGATGTCGGAAATTTGCGCGATGCGGAAGCCATGGAAAGCTTTGGGCAACCGCGGGAGGTCGATCGGCCGGTGCGTGATCTCGATTTCTGTGCGTTCGTACAACATTCCGTAGGCGCAGGCAGCAAATGGTGTGGCGCTAACGGCCACTGCTGCCCGGGAAAAGAAGTGGCGCCGCGCCGGCGATGGCAACCCATTGCGATTCTCTGCCGCCGGCACACGCAGCTTCCCATAGGCCCAGTAGAGCACATGTCCTAGGCGAATACAGAGATAGATGGCTGCCATCATCACCACGCCGAGCAAGGAGGACAGCATCCACCAGCGGAAAGGAGCTTGCAGCAGTGCGGCTTGAAGGGTCAGCCGGGCGGGCTCGGCCGTTTCAATTCTGGCCCACAAGAGATTGAGAATTACCAAGAAAGCGTAAATGGCGAGTCCGGACCAGCCCAGCCAGCGTCGCCATGACTGGCTGCGAACGAACTTTGACCCCAGCCCTCGGACCTGCCAGATCCAGAAGATCTGGCTGGGGATAAACACGACCGCGGCCAAAAGTGTAAAAAAATGTGGATGCATCAATCACCAAGCCCCGAGAACCTTCGAGAATCCCTACCATTATACGACGAACAGCGCCGTCTGTCTGCCACGGCGCGGCGGTCAGCGAGCTATCGCATTGATTTCATGCTAGTTGGCTTTCCTTGCGTGGTCATAGGGTTCGTCGGCGGAGAGATAGCCCGTCGCACAAAGCCAGAACGGCACCACACCTCGCACTCGTAACATTTGACTTTTAACAATCCCGGGGCTATCTTAATAGGTTCTTTGACCGCCATTTTAAGTGAACATCTGAGGAGCGCCATGCACTTTATGCAATTTCAGATCGGCGACAAAGTGGTCTACCCGAATCAGGGTGTGGGCATCGTTGAACAGATCTCTACGCGCAATCTTACGGGTCAGCCCGAGATGTTTTATCTGCTGAAGCTGGGCTCGACGAGCATGCGCGTCATGGTGCCGCTGAGCAGCGTGGCGAATGTGGGCCTGCGCCGCGTGACCAAGAGCAGTGAAATCAGCAGCATTCTCGATTACCTGCAGAAGGGACGGTGCAAATCCGCGAGCGACTGGAAGGGACGATTCAAGGAAAACTCCGAGAAGATGCGGAGCGGGTCACTCATGCAAGTAGCGGAAGTTCTAAAGGCCCTGATCATTCTGAACCAAGCTAAACCTCTTTCCTTCCGCGAGAAGAAAATGCTGGACCGCTCGTGGCAGCTTCTGGTCGATGAAGTCGCCGTGGCGCAAGGCAAGGCCAAAGAAGAAGTGGAAACGCTGCTGGTGAAAGCTCTCTCCAAGGTGAATTTGAAAGCGCCACTTCCGAGCTGAAGAGCGGGGACTCGGGACTCGGGAAACGGGATTAGGGATTCGGGCTTGGGGTTTCGGGAAGAAACTCAAGCCGCTCGAGTCGAGACTAGCTACCATGGTTTGAGTTGATGCGGCACTGCGAGAACTGTTCCTGCCAATGTTGCTGGGTGCGCCTCACTTTATAATCATTTCGGCTCTTTTAAGGCATCACATGTCTCGCGGCGCGGGCCGTCTTGATTCCGGTTAGTGTGCAGCAAACCTTCCTATTAATCGGCCAATTTCCCGAACCCCCAATCCCGAATCCCTAACCCCGCGCGCCGTATCCCGTTACCCGTTCCAGTGCCCGGTGCTATCCGCACGATGTCCACAAGTTTTCCACAAGATTTTGGCGATACTATCTGTGAAACCACTATATGTAGTGTAATTCCTCTTGACATCGCCCACCTGTGGAGTTAGATTTCACCAGCCGTTGCGGTGCCGGATTCCGCCCGGAGGGGGGCACGACCCGGCAGCGGGACACACGAAGACCAAAGATCTTTCCGCTGTGACCAGGCCGCATCAGCGACAAATCTAATTGGGCAAGACCCACCTTTTTGGAGGAGAACAATGTCTGAGCGGGAAGTTGTGTTGACTGAAATCGACTCCTGGTCCCCCGGCGTGGAAACAGCAAGCAAGCGTGGCATTTCCGTAAAGCGGCTTTTCACCAAGGCAGGCGGACACCCCTTTGATGAAGTCGAGTGGGAACTCCGGACCGCCTCCATCCAGAATGAAAAGGGCAAGGTCATATTCGAGCAACGCAATGTGGAAGTACCCAAGGATTGGTCGCAGACGGCTACCAATATCGTGGCGTCGAAGTACTTTCACGGCAAGCTGGGCACGCCCGAGCGCGAATCCAGCGTGCGGCAACTTATCAGCCGCGTGGCGGACACCATCGCCCAGTGGGGCGTGGAGGGCGGCTACTTCCGCAGCGAAGAAGACGCCAAGAGCTTTCACGATGAGCTGACTCACACCCTGGTTCGGCAAAAGGCCGTATTCAATTCCCCCGTCTGGTTCAACTGCGGCCTCTGGCACAAGTATCACCGCAGTTCCCGGGGCAGCGGTTGGTACTGGGATCCGGCCACGGGCGGCATCAAAAAGGAGACCGAGGCTTACCGGCACCCCCAGTGCTCCGCCTGCTTCATCAACTCGGTTCAGGACAACCTGGAGAGCATCCTGAATCTGGCCAAGGTGGAGGGTATGCTCTTCAAGTGGGGGTCGGGGACGGGCACCAACCTTTCGCCCCTGCGATCGTCGGTCGAGGCGCTGTCAGGCGGCGGCGTGGCGTCCGGGCCGCTGTCATTTATGAAGGGCTATGACGCCTTTGCCGGGGTTATCAAGTCGGGCGGCAAGACGCGCCGCGCCGCCAAGATGGTGATCCTCAATGTCGAGCACCCGGACATCGAGGAATTCATCCAGTGCAAGGCGAAGGAAGAGCGCAAGGCGTGGGCTTTGGTGGAAGCCGGGTACGATTCGGCCATCGACGGCGAAGCTTACAGCTCGATTTTCTTCCAGAACGCCAACAACAGCGTGCGCGTCAGCGACGAATTCATGAAGGCGGTGGTGGAAGACAAGGACTGGGCGACCCGCCACATCAGCACCGGTGAAACGGCCAAGGCGTACCGCGCCCGCGAACTGATGAAGATGATCTCCGAGGCGGCCTGGCAGTGCGGTGATCCCGGCATGCAGTTTGACACGACCATCAACAAGTGGCACACGTCCAAAGCCACGGCGCGCATCAACGCTTCCAATCCCTGCAGTGAATACATGTTCCTGGACGATTCGGCCTGCAACCTGGCGTCGCTGAACCTGATGAAGTTTTTGAGCACCGACGGCAAGTTTGATGTGGAGTCGTTCAAGCACGCCGTGGACATCATGATTACCGCGCAGGAAATCCTGGTGGACAACGCCAGCTACCCAACGGAACACATCGCCAAGAACTCGCACGACTTCCGTCCCCTGGGGCTTGGGTACGCCAACCTGGGAGCGCTGCTGATGGCCAACGGCCTGCCCTACGATTCCGACGGCGGACGCGACTACGCGGCTGCCATCACCGCCATCATGCACGGCGAAGCCTATTTGCAGTCGTCGCGCATCGCCGCCGAACTGAAGCCTTGCGAGGGCTTCCCCGTCAACCGCGACTCGTTCCTGAACGTCATTTCCATGCACCGGCAGTCGCTTCAGCACATCAACTCGCATAACGTCCCGGAGAACATGTGGGAAGCCTCCAGGAAGGTCTGGGATGAGTGCCTGGCCAGCGGCATGAAGTACGGTTACCGCAACGCACAGGTGACGGTGCTGGCGCCCACCGGGACCATCGGCTTCATGATGGATTGCGACACCACGGGCGTGGAGCCGGACCTGGCACTGGTAAAGTACAAGAAGTTGGTGGGCGGCGGGCTGATCAAGATCGTCAACAACATGGTCCCCACGGCGCTGCTGAAGCTGGGATATACCGGCCAGGAAGCGTCGGAAATCGTCAATTACATCGACCAGAAGGGCACCATTGAGGGTGCGCCGCACCTGAAGTCGGAGCACCTGCCGGTGTTTGACTGCTCACTGAAGCCGGCCAACGGCAAGCGCGCCATTCATTACATGGGCCATGTGCGCATGATGGCCGCCGTGCAACCGTTCCTTTCCGGCGCCATCTCCAAGACGGTCAATATGCCTGAGGAAGCCACGGTGGAAGAAATCGCCAGCGTGTATACTGAAGGGTGGCGGCTGGGTTTGAAGGCCATAGCCATCTACCGCGACGGCTCCAAGCGCTCACAGCCCCTGAACACCGCGGACGCCAAGCCCAAGAAGGAGTCGCACGCCGTGAGTTCCAAGCCGGAAGCCAGCAAGGAAACCAAGGTGGACTCCACTCCGCAAGCTTACCGCCGCAAGCTGCCGGACGAGCGCCAAGCCGTTACGCACAAGTTCTCCATCGGTCAGCACGAAGGCTATCTGACCGTCGGCCTGTACGAAAACGGGCAGCCGGGCGAAATCTTCATCACCATGGCCAAGGAAGGCTCGACCGTTTCCGGCCTTATGGATTCGTTCGCCACCGCCGTATCCCTGGCTTTGCAATACGGCGTGCCGCTCAAGGTTCTGTGCGATAAGTTCAGCCACACGCGCTTTGAGCCCAGCGGCTGGAGCCCCAACCCGGAGATTCGCTACGCCAAGTCGGTGATGGATTACATCTTCCGCTGGCTGGCGCTCAAATTCCTGCCCCGCGACGCACAACCCCGCGAGGACGCCAGCGTTCAAAGCTTAAATGGCAAGGATGCCGAGAAGGCGTCGGAATTGGCCACCCAGTTCACGCGCGCTTCCTCCGACCCGTCGAATACGGGCTTTGCCTCCGCCATGAGCCAGGGAGGCCTGGTGGGCGTCAACAACAGCGACGACGCGCCCAGTTGCGCCGACTGCGGAGCCATCATGGTCCGCAACGGTGCCTGCTATAAGTGCCTGAATTGCGGTTCGACGTCAGGGTGCTCGTAGAAGAGCAGTAGGCGGTAGGCGGTAGGCCGCCAACGCCGGGGCGAATTGCCCGGGGAAGGCACGCATCCACGAGGGTTTGACCCCAAAAGGGGTCACATCTCGCGCGGGGATGTTCGGCGGCAAAGATTACGGGGGCGAACGCGTTGAACGTCCCATGCGCGGGTTCATGCGGACACTTCAGGGTCGGCGGCGGTAAGGTCGGCCGGACGACTGGGACGTTTGGCAGTGGCTTTGCTCAAGACCAAGACATGGCAGGAGAGCGGGTCGAGCGTGCTGGCGAAGGACTCCCTAAGTTCTTCAAAAGAAGGCGTGTTCGGCAGGCGAGGGCATTGCAACGTCGGGCAAAATCTTCACGGTGACGTGAGGTTCTTGCCGGGTTGCAGGTTTAAACACGTGCAGACAACCGGCGGCGCGGCGATTGACAATGTGGGTTCACGTGTCGAGGCTGAAAACGCAGGGCGGCTTGCAATCGCCATTTACAAATCGCCGATCGCAAATGAAGGCCGGAGGTGAATTTGAGCGCACTTAAAACACCGGCAAGGCAGGCGCTGAATGTCTCCGACGCCCTTTACGCGATCTGCGCCACGGGCAAGGGACGCTGCTGGTATTGCGATCACCGGCTGCCGCGCCTTCAGGAAGCCGTGCGCACCGGCTGGGACGTGCAGCGCATTGAGGGCACTCGCGTCGCCAGCATCATCCTGGTCTGTCCGCGCTGCCAGCTCAAGACGGAGAATCTGAAGTCGTCTGAACCCACGCTGGTTGCGCGGGTGTAGTTTCCGCCCGCCTTACCCTCCGCCGGAGTGCAAGGGGAAAGCGTCCTTATCTCTCGACCCCCACAGTCCAATTCACCGCCGAGACGCCGAGCCGCAGAGGTTCGTAAGCCCCAACTGTTGTCTCTGCGCCTCCGCGCCTCTGCGGTGAATCAGATGGTGGTAAGATCGTTTGTTGGTACGGATTGAGGAGGAGCCATGAAGGTTGTCGATCCGGTTTGCAAGATGACCATTGATTCCGCGAAAGCCGTCGCCACCAGCGAATACAAAGGCCAAACCATCTACTTCTGCGCCCAAGGCTGTAAGACCAAGTTCGACGCTGCACCGGAGAAGTACACCGCAAAATAATCCGCTTGCGCACAACATTCCGACGGAACTCACCGAGCTGCGGCGTGCACCAGCATCAGGCCGTTCTCCTCGATCTTTAGGAAGGTGAAGTAGTTCGGGGTGTAGCACGCGAAGAAACCCTCGGGCATCGCCGGCCAGTAGTTGTCGAAGAGTTTCTCCCCACTCTCCGCGTCGAAGACGGAGTAGCTGAAATCACTAATGCGGTTTTGGCGGTCGCCGTGAACCTTCAGGAAAAACTCCACCACAATTTTCCCGCCTGCCACTTTCACGGCTCCGGCCTCGAGTGACGGACTGGGAGGCTTCAGGGTCAACTGCCGAAGGACCTCTCCGCCCGGCGAGACGACATCCACGGTTAGGGGCTTGGGTGACCGTACCAAGTAAACGTTCCCGTCGTCTGCGGAGATGGCTTGGCTGAAGGCGAGCGTCGCGTTCGTCGCGTTGGATGCCTTGATGTAATCTGCCCGGTCCTTGAAATCCGCGCGTTCCTTGAACTCAACCTCGGCCTTTAGCGTGAGCTGCTTTAAGAATCGGCCGTTGCGGTCGAATAGGCCGGTGAAAACCTCCTGACGCCGCTTGTCGGGCGGACCGGTCATTTCGGCTCCTCTCAGCAGGAACTCGCCGGTGGGAAAGACCGCGAATACTGCTGCCTGAGCCCAAGGCGAAACTAATGAAAGATACACGACGAGGGGTGCAAGGACGGAAACGATATGCAGTTTCGGGAACATTCGAGCCTCCCGTCACGAGCGTAAGGCGTGGCTGTTCAGGTGTCAACCTTTCCTCAAGCCGCTGTCCCCGGCTGGCACGCGCCCCTGTCACATTTCCGGTATACTAAGCATCCTCTTGACGCACCGCACTTGCATCGCGTCAACGGCTGAGGTCTTATGACGGAAGCGCCGCGCGTCGTCCGCCGCCGGCAATACTGTGCGCGCTGCGGCCAATTGATGTTTGAATTCTACCGTTCGCCCGACGGCCACTTTGGCTTGCTGGGCGACGTGGCGGTGGAGCAATCGGCGCGCGGACTTGCTACTCATTGCCCAACGTGCGGTGGCCGGTACCGCCTTCTCGAGCGCGTCAACGCGACGGGCCAAGCGGTGGCGCGGATTTGAGTATAGGGACGTTTCCCATGGCGGCAAGACAACCACTATTCCGTTACATCGGGCGGCAGCTTTTCGGTTGTTTCATTCTGCTTTTGGCGATTCCGGCTTATCTTTGGAGCCAGACGGTTCAGCCCTTGCCGCCGCCGCAGACGGTGACGGTGCACGGTCATAATATCGCGTACTATGAGGCGGGGAAGGGAGACGCCGTCATTCTGATTCACGGTCTTGGCGCCGACTCGCGGCACTGGGCCGCCAACATCGACGCGCTTTCCCAGAATTTCCGCGTCATCGCGCTCGACCAGATCGGTTACGGCCAGTCGGACAAGCCCGTGATGCGTTACACGGTGGAGAACTTTGCCGACTACCTCCACGGCTTCCTGGAGGCTGTAAAGATTCCCAAGGCCAGCCTGGTGGGGAACTCCCTGGGCGGATGGGTGGCGCTGGAATTCACCCTCCGTCATCCGCAAATGGTGGAGAAGTTGGTTCTGGTGGACGCGGCCGGACTTCGCCCCACGGAGGCGTTGAAGCTGCCGGAGGGCGGACTCAAGCCAATGTCGCTGCTGAACATCAAGTGGTTTTTTGACCTGATGCAGGCTAACCAGGAATGGGCCACCGTCGATCTTGGGCCGAACGCCTTTGCGCGCCATGTGAAGAATGGTGACACCTACACCGTCGCCAGCAGCGTGGCGGAGATGATGACCGGCCGCGAGTTCGAAGATAAGAAACTGAAGAAGGTTCATGCTCCGACCCTGATCATCTGGGGGCGCGATGATATGCTGATCCCGCTGGCCATGGGCGAGCAGTTTCACCAGGAAATTACCGGCTCCGAGATGCTGGTGATCGACGGCACGGGACACATTCCCATGGCCGGCAAGCCTGCGGAGTTTAATAATGCGGTGGAGAAGTTTCTGCTTCACTCTCTGTAATTCGGGAACGAAAATCCGGTCTGAGGCGCTGATCATATGACTGACACTGACTTCGTGCTGAGTCCGCAGAATGTCCGCGATTACCTGATGGCGGAGGGCCTGATCCACCGCGAAGAGGAAATTGCCGTCCGTCCTCTCGGCGGAGGCGTTTCCAACATCACCCTGCTGGTCGAGGGCAAGACGAACCTGCAGCGTCGATGGGTCGTCAAGCAATCGCTGGAAAAGTTGGACGTCAAGGCCGATTGGCGGTCGGACCGCTCGCGTATTCTCCGCGAGGCGTTGGCGCTTCAGAAGCTCCGTCCCATCCTGGGCGCGGGGGCGCTGCCGGAAGTGGTCCACACGGACGCGAAGAAGTTCCTGTACGTCATGACCGCCGCGCCGGTGGGCTCGCAGCCATGGAAAGAACAACTGCTCGCCGGCCGCGCCGATGCGGCGGTGGCGCAGAATGCGGGCTCCATGCTGGCAAAAATGATCAACGCTTCGCGCGAAGATAAAGCCCTGAGCGAGGAATTCTGGGACCGCGCCGTTTTCTACCAGCTTCGCGTTGAGCCTTACTACCGCAGCACCGCTTCCCGCCATCCCGAACTGCGCCGGGAATTTCACGATCTCATTGCGACGTCTCTCAACATCCGCACCTCGCTGGTGCACGGTGATTACAGCCCCAAGAATATGCTGGTGCAGGGTGAAAACATTTTCCTGATCGATTTTGAAGTGGCGCACTGGGGCGACCCGTCGTTTGACGCGGCCTTCATGATGAGCCATCTGTTTCTCAAAGCCCTGCACCTGCCCGCCGCCAGCGGGCAAATCATCGCGCTGGCGTTCGATTTCTGGAAGGCGCTGCTCGCCACGCTGGATCCCAAGGCCGCCATGGGACTCGAGTACCTGAGCCTTCGCCATCTGGGCGCCCTGATGCTGGCGCGCATCGACGGCAAATCGCCCGTGGAATACATTCAGGACAGCGAAACCAAAGAACGTGTCAGGAAGGCCGCCCGGCGAATTCTGGTGGAGGGGCCGCTGAACGTCATCCACGCGGCGGACATCGTAAAAGCGGAAACGAAGAACAAAGGATGAAGTCTGAAGTATGAAGGATGAAAGTCAAGTATCAAGTATCAAGGATCAAGGATGAAAGAGCACGGGGAAGTTCCTTGGGATATTCGCGAAAGGGCATTTGAATATGCCCTGCGAGCCATCAACCTGTATCGCGCGACGCAGACCGGCAGAGATACCGCGAGGTTGGGTGCTCGGGAAGCAATTCTTGCGATCAGCCACTTCGATCGGTGCCAACATCGAAGAAGCGCAATCCGGGGAAAGTCGAGCGGATTTTATTCACAAGTACGGCATCGCGCAAAAGGAGGCCAGGGAGAGCCTCTATTGGCTCCGCCTAATATTTAAGTCTGGGGTTTTGACTAAAACTAAACTCGATCCCTTGTTGGACGAAACGAATGAGTTGATCTCGGTAATCACGGCTATCATTGTTCGTTCAAAGAAGAATCGCCGCTCGGACGGAAAGGATGATGTTAGAAGTATGAAAGGATGAAGGATGAAGGATGAAGTGTGAAGGTTGAATCGCCCGCACTGCGTTTTGGGGGCGCGGCCGGGCGTTCGAGGGAGGTCCGCTTTGATTTCATCCTTCATCCTTCATACTTCATCCTTCGAAGCCTGTGCCAAAGATAGCGTCAATTCGTGCGCGAACGGTATTCGACTCGCGGGGAAACCCCACGGTGGAGGTGGAGGTGCGCCTGGAGGATGGGGCGTGGGGGCGCGGCATCGTGCCGTCGGGGGCTTCGACGGGGAAGGCGGAGGCGCTGGAATTGCGCGATGGCGATCCGCGGCGCTACCACGGGCGCGGAGTGCAGAAGGCCGTCGAGAACATTCGCGCGGTGATCGCCCCTGCCGTCATCGGCATGAACGCAAGCGATCAACAGGCACTCGATGCGCGCCTGTGCGAACTGGATGGCACCGAGAACAAGAGCCGGCTGGGAGCGAATGCCATTCTGGGCGTCTCGCTGGCGGCGGCACGCGCGGCGGCGGCGTCCGAGGGCGTGCCGCTCTATCGCTATCTTGGTGGATTGCAGGCCGTGGAATTGCCCGTGCCCATGGTCAACATCGCCAGCGGAGGTTTGCACGGCGGCGGGAACATCGACTTCCAGGATTTCCAAGTCATTCCATTGCGCGCTACGCGCTATTCAGAAGCCCTGCATGATGTGGTGATGATTTATGCCGCGATGAAGGACGTCCTGAAGGCTCGCGGAGTCTACTCGCCCGGCGTCGCTGACGAAGGCGGCTATGCGCCGCGGTTGGCATCGAACGAAGCGGGATTTGAGGTGATGGTCGAAGCCTTCGAGCGCGCGGGGTTCCAACCCGGCAAGGAGGCCGCCATTGCCGTGGATGTGGCGGCCAGCCACTTTTATCAGAACGGAAGTTATAAGCTCTCCACCGAGCGCGAGGAATGGAGTCCTCGCGACCTTGTGGACCGTCTGGCGGCGTGGACGGAGCGTTACCCTATCCTTTCGATTGAAGACGGCGTGGCCGAAGACGATGAGGTGGGTTGGAAGTTACTCTCCGAACGGTTGGGGAAACGCTGCCAGTTGATTGGCGACGACCTTTTCGTCACCAACCCCCGGCGGCTGACGGAGGGAATTCGCAACGGCATCGGCAATGCCGTCCTGGTGAAGATGAATCAAATCGGCACGCTTAGCGAGACGCTGCAAGTCATCAGGCTGGCGCAGCGAGCCGGTTATCGCACCGTGGTCAGCGCGCGCTCCGGTGAGACGGAAGACGATTCCATGAGTGATTTGGCGGTGGGCACCGGCGCCGGGCAACTCAAGGTGGGAGCCATTACACGGTCAGAGCGCCTGGCGAAGTACAATCGTCTGCTACGCATTGAAGAACGGCTCGGCGAGAATGCCCTTTACCGCGGCCGGGAAGTGTTCAAGCTTGATATGTCCCTGCACATGGGGCACTATGAGTGAAGATGACCTCACCCGCATCAATGCTCGCGCGCCGCAGGTTGGCGCTCCCCGTGTTTCTCGTGGGATTGGTGATGGCGCCGACGCTCGCCAGTGCCGTGAGCAAGCCCGACTTCAAGCTGGGGTACAACTTCTATACCGCCCAGGACGACGTACAGTTGGGCAAGGAATATTCCGCGCATATCGACAAGCAACTGCCGTTGCTGAACGACGCCGCGGCTCTGAAGTATCTCAGCAGCGTGGGGAGGCGGTTGGTGGCATTCGCTCCGCACAATCGTGCGGAGTATGTGTGGCAGTTCCGCATCGTCAACAGTTCGCAGATCAACGCGTTCGCTTTGCCCGGCGGGTACATCTACGTTAATCGTGGGGTGTTTGAAGCCGCTGAGGATGAAGCTGAATTTGCCGGCGTCATCGCCCACGAGTCCGGGCACGTCGTCATGCGCCACGGCACCCACATTGCCTCGCAAGCCGTGCTGGCGCAGGGAGGCATGGCCGTCCTGGCCGGTATTCTCGGGCAGAGCAACAGCCTGGGCAGCCAACTGGCGCAATTGGGACTGGGCTTGGGAGTGGATTCGCTGCTCCTTAAGAACTCCCGAACGCTGGAATCCCAGGCGGATGAGGTGGGGACTTACATTCTGCGCCGCGCCGGCTACGATCCCCGCGCCATGGTGCAATTCTTCCAGATCATCGAGAGGAAGTATCCGCAGCGCACCCAGCAGTTCTTTTCCGACCATCCCAACCCGGAGAACCGCATCCGCGATGTGGATGCGGAGATCGCAGAGTTGGGATCGCCGCGGGGATCGGTGAAGGACAGCCCGGAATTTGAGGGAATGAAGCAGTACTTGTCGGGATTGGCGCCGCCGCCCCAAACCGAAACCGGCCTGAAAATTGACTCCGGGACGCATCCGCCTCCCCCGCCTTCCGAGAACATGATTCCTTACGACGCCAAGCTATGTTTACTTTCAACTACCCAGACAACTGGCAGGTGGAACGAAGCGAGGACGGTGTCGCGCTTTTTCCTCCAGGCGGAATGGTGACCGGCGCCGAGGGCGAAACGGCGCAAGCGTACGGCATTTCGGTAAGTCTGTACTCGCCCCAGCAATCCAACTGGGGATTGGTGGATGCGACGCAGGAACTGCTGGAGTCCATGCGGCAGTCGAACCCGCAAATGCACGTTCTGCAACAAACCGGGATGAACCTTCAGGGCAATCCCGCCGTCAGTACGCTGTTGCAGAACGATTCCCCCATCGAGGGCCAGAGGGAAACGGACCATCTGGTAACCGTTCGCCGAGGTGACGCGGTATTGACGTTCATTTTTATCGCCCCTCTCAACACCTTTGAATCGTACTCGCCGACTTTTGATAAGGTGCTGCAAAGCATCAAGTTGGCGCGCTGAGGAAGTGGCAGCGGTCGGCTCCCTCTCTTGGACCCCTCTTTAACAACCGGTATGGAGTACCTGTCGGTTGAGGAAACAGGCCCCGCCCTGCGTCGTTTGCCCCAAAGGTCCAACTCTGGCGCGTTCCAGGTGGGGGGCTTATGGCTAATCAATTCAGGCCTAAAGGGTTAGATAAGGATGTCGGGAGCTTGGATGGCATCGATCATGCAGGAAGCCATCGCGCAATGGCGGCAAGAGCGAAAATCTCATCGCGATTACCCGACACGTCCGGCGAAACCGTTCGTCAGAGATGGCTTGACCTGCTCGATTTGAGCTACTCCACCCGCCGAGTGACCCACCAGGAAATTGAAGCGGGCGTTCATGCCGTCGTCGTTCCGGCCGAGTGCAAGAAAACCGGCAAGAACGAACTGATCGACGTTGATGTGCGAGTGGCGGAGAGTCACGTTCCGGGCATGGCGAGAGGCGTCCGCTTGGACCTTGAGCGTCTTGGCGAGTTCGGAGTGTCAACCGGCGCTAATTACAGCGGGTGGATGGGCCCGAAGGGCAAAGACATTGCCTCAGGACAGACGCAAGTCACCGTCTTCGTCGATCTTGCCTATCTGGAAGCCGCTCTGCTGGCCCGCCTTTGGGACCACGGTGTCCTGGTGGATTTCAACTCGCCTTTGTCGTTCTTCCGCCGCGGGGCGCTGACGGATTACGCCAACATCTACGAAGCGGTTGTGCACATGGTGGCGGATGGCCATTCACTCGCGGAAACCGCCGATCAATTGGCCGCGCAAGTCCTGAGCCGCCTCCAACTTTACGCCAATATCTATCACCAGCTTTCCTCGCTCTATGGTCAAGGCGTTTGGCAAATCGATCATGATAACTTCGTGTTGAGTGTCCCGGGCACTCGACTCTCCCTGGCCGTCCAGTACTGGGAATTGCAAGGCGATCAGTTCTCGTCCCAGCGAAGCGTGCAGCAGTGGCGCCGCCGCATTGAGGCCTTCCTGCGGCAGTCGCTAACTGGGTTGCCCTTGGACGCCCCGAAGTCGTTTGCTGCCTGATTTCCTGATTACGGATATAATCCTCAATCGTGACAAACGCCCCGCGCATAAAGGCGACGTGGATTGGAAGTGTCGCGGCAGTGACTATTCTTTTGGCCGCGAAAGGCATCATCCCTGCGCAGACGCCGGGGCAGGTGCCGGGCCAGGGACCCGGGCAAGGCCAAGGGCTGGGGCAGGGCCCCGCGCCGCCTCCGCTCCACATTCCCCACATCGGCAGTTCCCGACAGGATCGTCCACAGCCTGAGGTATCCACTGAAGGGCAGGTCTACGTCGTGCTCTGGTTCGACACGGAGGACTACATCCTGCCGCAGAGCGACGATGCGGCCAAACGCATCGCGGTGTTCCTGACACAAGAGGGCATTCCCGCCACCTTCAAGATCGTGGGCGAGAAAGCACGCACACTCCAGCGGCGCCAGCGGCAGGACGTCATCACCGCTCTCGCTCAACACGACATCGGCTATCACGCCAACACCCACAGCCAACATCCCACGGTTGCCGAATATGAATCAAACCTGGACTGGGACCCGGGAGTGGAGGAATTCAACCGGCGCGAGCGGCCGGGTTTCGACGATGTTACGCACATCTTCCGCAAGACACCTGTCGCTTACGGGCAGCCGGGCAGTTCCTGGGCGCCGCAGCCCTATCAGGCGCTGCAAAAGTGGGGAGTGCGCGTTTACCTCGACGAGGGGAAGCAAGTGGGCCTGCGAGGGCGGCCCTTCTGGTACGGCGGATTGCTCAACATCTTCAACATTCGCGACGGCGAGCAACTGCGACCCAACGCCGACTGGTCGAACCTGGACATGGTGAAAGTTCGTTTTCAGGACGCTTACCTTACCCTGTCCTCGCGCAAAGCCGGTGGCTTGATCAGTATCTACTTCCACCCCTGCGAATTTGTACACAAGGAGTTCTGGGATGCTGTGAACTTCAGCGACGGCGCCAATCCTCCCCCGGACCAGTGGAAACTGCCGGGAGTAAAGACTCCGGAAGAGTCGGAGAAGGCTTTCCAATACTTCGAGGATCTGGTGCATTTCCTGAAGTCCTTCCCGCGCGTGCAGTTTCTCTCTGCTTCACGGGCGGCGGAGAGGTTTCGCGACCCCGCCCGGAACCATGTTTTCTCGACTGAGGAAGTCGGCGCCATCGCCGGCCAAGTTGATTCCAACGTGTCGTTTCAGACGGGCGACAGCTTTAGCTTGACCGCCAGCGAGGTCTTCTACGTACTGAACAAATACCTGACGGGCATCGTGCAGCGGCAAGGGACCGAAGCCCTGCTGCTGGAGCGCACTCCCTACGGTCCGGCATCCCCGCCGGAACCGCTGGCCACAAGCCTAGTAGTGCCTTGGGCGCAGTTCGCGCGCACGGTGCTGGACGTTCAGGACGACTTGGACCGCACCGGGCGCATTCCCAGCGCGGTCTGGCTGGGGAGCCAATCCGTTCCGCCGGAGAGCTATCTGGTCGCCATCGCGCAAGTGGTCCAGAGCTTGATCCAGAATGGCCAACGACCCAATAGCGTGACCTTTGCTCCCGCTCGGCTGGCCGCAGCCGATTATGTTGCAGATGACTCTCCCGATCTGTGGAACTGGGTGATTTTCCCCCACGGCTTTCACGCGCCTAAGCTGATGTCGCTCGCGAAACTCCAAGCATGGACGCTGAAGCCTGCCCAATAGTACCGTGGTTATTCCAACACAGTGCGCCAGAGACAGCGCTTATCGAGATCGCTCGGCCCAACAATCAGACATGAAGTCCACATTTTGCCTTACAAATATCTGGAGAGCCGCTACGATTTTTCATATTGCGAAAATATCGTCGCGGTGTTGGGATCATCATTCTTGTTGTAAATCAATTGTTTACAATTAGTGCAAGTTTGGCTAAAAGCTTGCGAGCGGTTCCTGTTGACAGTCTGATATCGGAAACCGTCCAAAATTTTCCGGAGGCAGTTCTTGGGAATCCGATCGACGAATTCTGACGCACGGCAGTCTAGAAATGATCGTGCGCACCTCTCGGGAAGCTGTCCGAGACTTGGCTAACGATGCGAAATTTTTCTGTTGCTTAGGAGGTAGCATGCGAAGTCACTCACTTCTTCGGGCCCTGATTTTGGTTACCCTTTTGGGAGTTCTTTCCTTTCCCGCCCTCGCCGATGAACTGACGGGCACGATTCGCGGCGTGGTCACGGACCCCAGCGGCGCCATCATCCCCAAAGCCGCGGTAAAGGCCACCAACGTCCTTACCGGGATTTCCGTCCAAGCGGTCTCCGCAAGTGACGGCTCTTTTGAATTCTTGCACTTACAGGCGCCGGCAGTCTATTCCGTTTCGGTGCGCGCCGATGGTTTCAAGAATTTTGAAGCGCAGGGAATCCATCTGGCTTTGAACCAAATCTACGTTCTCCGAGTGGCGCTGGAAGTGGGAACTGTTTCCCAGCAGGTGGTGGTGGAAGCCGCCGCCACGCAGGTGGAGCAGACCAGCATGCAACTCGGCGCCGAGCTGACCTCCCGCGACGCGACGGAACTGCCGCTGATCGGCCGCAACTGGGTGACCCTGCAACAGACCTTGCCGGGGACGACGTCGGGTTCGGACCGTTTTGCCAATAACAACACTTACGCCACCAACGGCTCGCGCGCGCAGTTCAACAGTTTTCTGGTGAACGGCACGGACACCAACGACTTGCCGTTGAACACCCCTTCGTTCATCCTCAGCCCCGACGCGATTGGTGAGGTAGACATCATCACCGACACCATCAACCCCGAATATGGACGGAATTCCGGGGCCATTTTGAACGCGGTCGTCAAATCGGGAACCAACCAGTTCCACGGCGACGGGTTCGATTTCTTCCGCGACACCGGCCTGAACGCCCGCAACTTCTTCTCTCCCACCTCTGCTGTCTTCCATCAGAACCTTTTTGGCGGCACCGTGGGTGGTCCGATTTGGAAAGACCATACCTTCTTCTTCTTCTCTTATCAGGGTGACCGCGTAAGCTTTCCGGAAGCCGGCGGCAACGTGACGGTATTCACGGCGGCCCAGCGCCAGGGGACTTTTCCTGACATTGCGACTGCGTTGAATGCGCAAGGCCAGGTGATTCCGAATCCGACACCGTCTCCCACGGCGATGGTTGGCGAGAGTGGACAGACCTATCCGGCCGGCACGCCTTACGGCACGCTGTTTCCCACCGGCCACATTCAGGCTGCGGACCTTAATTCCATTGCCACGAAGCTGATGACGACTTACGTGCCTTTGGGCAACGTCAGTTGCGGCTCTGCCTGCGAATCGTATCAATTCAACCCGGTCAACAAAGAGACCGAGGACCAGGAAATCATCAAGATCGACCACACGTTCAGCCCCAAGGATTCCCTCTGGGGCTATACGACTATCGAGCGTTTCCCCAATGCCGAGACGCTGCCGTTTTCCGGTTCGACCCTGCCGGGTTTTGGCAACGTCAGCAAGGAGAACTTTTTCAACGGCTCACTATCCTGGACGCACACGTTTGGCGGTACGGCTGTGAATGAAGCGCGCATCGGCTACAATCGCTTCAACTTTGTGTCCAACTACCCGCAGCAGGTGATGTTGCCCTCCTCCGTGGGCTTCAACATCACCCCGCAGCATCCTGAGGATGCCGGGCTGCCGAATATCGCGCTGACCGGTTACTTTACGCTCGGATTCAGCAGCAACGGTCCCCAGCCCCGCATCGACCAAACCTACGACGTGACAGACAACTTCTCCAAGATTCTTGGCCGCCACACCTTTAAGGCGGGATTTGACATGCGGCGCTTCCAGGTTTACAACCCGTTCCTTTCCGACAACAACGGGAACTATACGTTTGGAATGGCGGGTACTTATACTACGGGCGACTCGGGCGCGGATTATTTACTCGGTGTTCCCGACTCTTACGCCCAGAACACCGGCGACATCATGAACGTCCGCGCGCAAGAGTACTACACCTACTTCCAGGACCAATACAAAATCAAACCCAATCTGACCTTGACTTACGGAGTAGGATGGCAAATCGATACGCCCCTTGTTGACAACTATCATGGTGGTGAGGCCATCAATTGCTACGTCCCAGGTCAGCAATCGAAGATCTTCCCCACTGCGCCCATCGGTCTTGACTATCCCGGTGACCCTGGGTGCACTTCCTCCGGCACCACCACCAAGCCGGCGCACTTCGGCCCCCGTTTTGGCTTTGCCTGGAGTCCTGACAACCGGGTAGGCGGTTCCGCCAAGACCAGCATTCGCGGCGGTTTCGGAGTCTACTTCAACCGTACAGAGGAAGAACTTACCCTCCAGAACCTGGGCGCTCTACCCTGGGGTCTGAGCACCGAGGGCGTTTCCGTTCAGAAAGGTCTGAGCCCCTCTTTCGCCAATCCCTGGACGGACATTGCGGGTGGCGGCTCGGTTGCGAACCCCTTCCCCTACGCCAATCCATCCGTGGGCGACAAGACCATCAACTTTGGCAATTTGGAACCCACCTTCCCGCTCACTACCGATCCCAATTTCTCCGACCCGTATTCGATGAACTATAACGTCACGGTGGAGCGCGAGTTGCCGAGCAACATGATCTTCTCCATCGGTTGGGTGGGTTCAGAAGGGCGCAAGCTGCAAGGCATTTACAACATCAACTTTGACGTCGACCCCTCGGCGTGTGCAGCCGATCCTTCGTGCGTCGCCAACCGGCTCTACCAAAAGATCTATTACCCGCAGTATTCACGTTACCCCGCGGCAACGAACAACGGCATTTGGGGAATTGGGGATGAGTCAACTTTCCTGAACTCCAATTACAACTCGCTCCAAACCACGCTGACCAAGCGAGCCTCGCATGGCCTCTCCTTCATGGCGTCCTACACTTGGGCTCACACCCTTGACGATTCTTCCAGCCTGGAAGACGACTCGTTCGGCGGATTGGGGCTTGATCCCACGAATTTCGGCAGCGACTATGGCAACGCGGGAATTGACGCCCGCAACCGGTTCACTGTGGCTTACGTTTGGGATCTACCCAAGTCCCGCTGGGCCGCTTCCAATTGGGTGGCGGACCGCGTGATCAACGGTTGGGAAGCGTCCGGGGTCACGACCTTCCAGGCCGGCTTCCCCGTCCAGATCTACGAGAGCACTTATCGCGAACTGCGCTGCGACGGAGTGGATTGGACCGTCTGCCCGGATCGGCCAAACCAGATTGGCCCCATTCGCAAGTTTGACCCGCGCATCGCCACCCTCAGCAAGGGCGGAGCGGCGCCAAAGTCCAATTACTTCTTCGATCCCAACTCCTTCGCGCTGGAGCCTTACGGAACGGTGGGCAGCGTGGGCCGCAACCCCTTCGCCGGCCCCGGCCTCAACAATTTTGACTTCGCCCTGATGAAGAATGTCAAGATCGTGGGCGAGTCGAAATTCATCCAACTGCGGTTTGAGTTCTACAACGTCTTCAACCACGCGCAGTTCGTAAACTATGGGATCGAAAGCTTGGAAACCAGCCTGGCCGTCAGCGGAAACGCGGCGTCGTCGAACTTCGGCCGCGTCCAGTCGGCGGGGGCTCCACGCTACGTCCAGTTGGCCGGCAAGATCTACTTCTAGATTCAACCCATTTCAATGCTTTCCAGGGCGTTCCAGTTTACCGGAACGCCCTTGGTTTTTGGTGAGCGTTGGCTTTGAACCACTGACTAACCAGCTTGTCATCCTGAGCGCAGCAACTCAGCGCGAAGGACCCTTTTCATTTGCACGTAGGAAGCACGGTGCGCCCGCGCCGTATTGCTGCACTGCGGCACACCCGCGGTGCGCGTGGGTAGAACGAAATACGGGGGTCCTTCGCTCTGAAGAGCCGAGCTCAGGATGACAGGGCGTTGATTGGGTGCATAAAACCGGGGACGGCCGATGACGGCGTGGGTGTGGTAGCGGAAGCAGTGGCGCCGGTGCGCCCAGCACCATCTGGAAATCACTACGACCATGTGCCAGCTTGTCATCCTGAGCGCAGCAACTCAGCGCGAAGGACCCTTTTCATTTGCACGTAGGAAGCACGGCGCGCTCGCGCCGTATTGCTGCACTGCGGCACACCCGCGGTGCGCGTGGGTAGAACGAAATACGGGGGTCCTTCGCTCTGAAGAGCCGAGCTCAGGATGACAGGGCGTTGATTGGGTGCATAAAACCGGGGACGGCCGATGACGGCGTGGGTGTGGTAGCGGAAGCAGTGGCGCCGGTGCGCCCAGCACCATCTGGAAATCACTACGACCATGTGCCAGCTTGTCATCCTGAGCACCGCTTTTCAGCGCGAAGGACCCTTTTCATTTGCACGTAGGAAGCACGGCGCGCTCGCATTGACCCGCTGCCGCATCGGTGTTAGAAGAAATATGGGGAAGCAATCCACGGAGATCTTTGATCTGCGAGGTGAACAATGGACCGACGCGACTTCTTGAAAAAGGGAACGACGGCGGCGGGTTTGGCTGCGGCCGACACTGTGGCTGCACCGCTCGCCAAGGCAGGAGACGTTGGGGAGAACACTAAGCCCATTCCGCGCCGCAAGCTGGGGAAGACCGGCGAAGAACTTTCCATTGTCGGCTTCGGCGGGATTGTGCTGATGAACAACAGCCAGTCGTTCGCCGACAACATCGTGGCGGAGGCGGTGGACCGCGGCATCAACTATTTCGACGTGGCGCCCAGCTACCAGGACGCGCAGGCGCGCCTGGGGCCCGCGCTGGAGCCGTACCGCCACAAGGTCTTCCTGGCCTGCAAAGAGGAGGATTGGAGTAAGGACGGTTGCGCCAAGCTGCTGGACGAATCCCTGCGTGTGTTGCGCACCGACCACGTGGACCTCTACCAGTTCCACGGCCTGACCAATATGGCGGAACTCGACCAGATCTTCGGCCCCAATGGCGCCATGGAGACTTTTGAAGCCGCGCGCAAAGCGGGCAAGGTGCGATTCATCGGCTTCTCCGCCCACTCGGTGGAAGTGGCTCTCGCCGCCATGGACCGCTTCAATTTTGACACCGTCCTGTTTCCCGTCAACTTTGTCCTTTTCTCACAGGCGAACTTCGGCCCTCAGGTCATTGCGAGAGCGCGCAGCAAGCAGATGGGGATTATGGCCCTCAAGGGAATGGCCAAGACCACCTGGCGGCAGGCGGAGAAAAGCGACCACCCCCATCCCAAGTGTTGGTACCAGCCGGCAGACTTTCCCCACGAGGCGTCACTAGGCTATCGCTGGACTCTGTCGCAGCCCATCACCGCGGCCATTCCTCCGGGTGATGAGCGCTACTTCCGTTTGGGAATGGACATTGGCCAGAGTTTTGAGCCGGTCACGGAACAGGAACGCTCGCAACTGATGACCGGCGCCGCCGGCTTGAGCCCGATTTTTCGCCTCGGCACGGCCTAGGATCCCACGCGCCCGGTGGAAGCCCATGCAGGTGGGGCCCTCCCCCCCAGCCGCAGAACAGTTGAATTGTCGCCGGGGCTGCCGACAGCACCTCTTTTCGCATTACCAGCGGTCAGCACCACTCCGGCGCCAGACGCGCCGCCCCTCCTCATTTGAGGAGGGGAGCCGTACAAAGCTCCCCTCCTGATTCAGGAGGGGCCGGAGCGCGAGCGACGGGGGTGGTTACCGGCCACCGCGCTCCTTGTTGGTTGCGGCGCCAAGCATGCGGACACTCGAGGCCAGTCAGGAATGCACCGACCGTGGCTGCGCCATCCGAGAAATTGTCTGCTTCCAAATTGTGTATATGGGATTACATAGGAATTAAATTTGCCCCACATCAAAATCTCCTAACCATCTCATCTGCATAGGGATATTCGACGAAAATTCAATCGTGACGATGGCCCACATCGTGCTCTGATGGCAAATTTCTAGAATTTTCTGCGTAGTCAATCGCCTACAAACAACGGCTTTTGAAGACTGTAAGGGTCCCGAGATCGGCACCAAAAGATGAGTGTATTTTCACCCTCAGGATTCGCCGCGATAACCCTAACTTTTCGGGCAATTCATATCTCCTGCGCCAAGTCACGCCATGCGGCATTTCAACGCCAGCGGGACCGGACTTTCTAATATGAGTCATAAATGGATTCGATTGGACATTCCTTGATTTGCGCCGATTAACCTTGTGTCCATCTTTGACCACTATCTTTTTGCTTTTGAACGAATTGAGAAACGCACTCAAACCGGAAAATATAATGGGAAAGGGGAATACCATGTTCAAGTGGACCCGCAGTCTTTTGCAAGCCTTGGTCGTGCTGGCGGCGTTTGTATGTTTGGCGCCACGTGCGTCAGCACAAACCACGGAACATTTACGGGCCAGGTGACCGACCCCACGGGAGCGATCATTCCCGCAGCCAACGTCACGGCGACAAATGAAGGACGGGCGTGGCCACCGCCCGCCAGACGAATACTGCAGGGTTTCTACTACTATCCCTGATTTGCAACCCGGCTTCTACACTCTTAAGGCCGAGGCGCAGGGATTCAAAACCCTTGTGGAATCCCACGTCGAGTTGACGGTGGGCTACACGCAGAAGATCGACTTCAAGCTGGAAGTCGGCGCAGTGACTCAATCGGTAACGGTTGAAGGCCAGGCGCCAGCGGTTGATACCGAGACCGACCGCATGTCAGAGTTGATCACGGCCCGCCAGGTGGATAACCTCCCCTTGAATGGCCGCAAT
This sequence comes from uncultured Acidobacteriota bacterium, assembly GCA_963719115.1. Taxonomy (GTDB): domain Bacteria; phylum Acidobacteriota; class Terriglobia; order UBA7540; family UBA7540; genus Bog-366. The sequence continues at coordinate 71,211 of CAVRBF010000044.1, forward strand.
ATCTTTCAGATGATTCAACTCGCCCCGGGCGCGGTAAACACCACGAACTTGATCACCGAGCCGGGAAATCGCGGGTTCACCACGGTCGTCAATGGCGCGCGCGTGGACATGAACGGATACCTCTTGGATGGGATTTCCGACAAGGGTTTGAGCGGAGGGAGCAATACGCAACCTTCCCAGGACACGGTGCAGGAGTTCCGTGTGGATACGGAAAACCTGTCCGCCGAGTATGGAAGCACCGTCGGCGCGCTCACCACGGTCGTGACCAAGAGCGGCACGAACCAAGTCCATGGTGACGCTTATGAGTACGTTCGGAACGACACCCTCGACGCGCGCAACTTTTTCGAGTCCCCCAACCGTGCTCCCTTTAAGATGAATGAGTTCGGCGGAACCATTGGCGGGCCGATCAAGAAAAACAAGCTCTTCTTCTTCGCCTCTTTTGAGGGAGAGAGAACGCGCGCTCCCGTTAGCGTGCTCACCTCCTCCGAAACCCCCGCGTGGGGCCAGTTGATCCAGAAAATTGCCCCGAATTCGGTCGCCGCGCTTCTGTACAAGAACTTTCCCGCGCCCGCACCGGGTTCCGGGATTACCACCCTAGGGGACTACCTCACGTCGGTGAGCGATGGGCCTTGCAGTGGGGGTAGCTTCAACATCGCGGACGGCTCCGCCCTATCATGCCTCGAGACAGGCTACGGCGTGGCCCCGGGTAGCGCTATGGAGACAACGTTGCTCAGTAGCGCCAATATGCCGGTGTTTGGATCCTTGGATGCCACTGCCGGGGAATACACGCTGAATCAATTCTACGATGGCAATCAGTTTTCCGGAAAAATTGACTATCAAGGGGACAAAGACAAGGTCTTTGGCCGATATTTTTTTGACAAGTTCTCCGACCCGCATTACTCACCCTCGGCCAACGGCGGGGCGCCCCAAGCCTTCGTGGCCGCACGGGGATTCGCCAGTCCCAACACCCAAAGCTATCCGCAATTTGCCTTGGGTTGGTCGCACACCTTCTCTCCCAACGTTCTGAATGATTTCCACGCGGGCTGGAGCCACAACGGCAACGATTACGGCGCCAACGCCGCTGGCGTACCGGAAATCGCCCTGGATTCCGGCGAGGTGGATTTTGGCAATTACTCCGGCTACCCGCAAATCTTCCACGAGGAAGTTTTCCACTTCGCGGACATGGTGACCATCAGCCACGGGAAGCACACTTGGAAGATCGGTGGCGACATCATGCGGAATTACGAAAACAGTGAGTTCGACGTGGGTCGTCCGTCCTATGACTTCACTGATTCCCTCGCCCTGACGATGGCAGAACCCTACGTGGAAGCGGCAGGCGTAGTTCCCGGCGCCATCGATCCGGCCACCGGCCAGTCCACGGGTAGCGGCGCTTTGGGCAGCAACATCCGCGCCTGGCGGAACGTCAATTTGGGTGCCTTTGTTAATGACGACTGGAAGGTCACGCCGCGCCTGACCTTCCAACTGGGATTGCGTTACGACCTCTTCAGCCGCCACACGGAAAAGTATGGCCAGGTGACAACGTTGATACTTCCCAGTGTGGGAAACTAGACGGACAACCTCCGCGCGCTGAATTGCTATGTGGACGTCTCCGGCGCGACGGGAGAGAATGGCAAGGCTTGCAACGGTGGCTTCGAGAAAGCTCCCGGCGCCCTGACGACCGGCGACCACAACGACTTTGGCCCGCGCGTGGGGTTTGCCTGGGACGTGCGGGGGGATGGCAAAACCTCTCTGCGTGGCGGCTTCGGGGTTTCCTATAATGGTGAGGTTTATAACCCCCTGTCAAACTCCCGCTGGGACCCACCTTTCTACTCCTTTAACCTGGCGTTTTGCAGCAGTGGCGTAAACGTTACCGGAGCGGCAAATCCCGATGCCTGCATCTTCGGTCCGGTGAATGGCGCTGCTCCAACTTACACCGGAACTCCCACCAATCCCGGCCACGGCCCCGCCGGGGCAACAGGCAATGCCTTTGGCGGCAACATCACCGGATGGAATCCTTACAACTCGAATGCCGCCTACCTGACGGGTGTGGTGTTCCCGGGCTTCCGCGATCCCTACGTTTACGGGTCGCACCTGAGCTTGGAGCACGAGTTCGCGCAAGGGTTCGTCCTGAAGACGTCATGGGTCGGCACCTTCGGCCACAAACTCTACCGGGCGGAGGACATTAATCGTTACTTTGGTGGTGTGGTCGCCAACAACGCGACGGGCGCGGGACAGAGTTTCTGCACCGCTCAGTATCGCATCAATTGCCTGTTTGGCCGCGTCCGCGTGTGGGAGAATTCCGTCAACTCCAATTACGATGCTCTGCAAATGGTATTGGAGAAGCGCATGAGTCACGGAATTGAGTTGCACGCCAACTACGAGTATTCACACTCGCTGGATGAGCGTTCCACCTGGCACAGCGGCTCCACAACTTCCAACGGCGCTGCCGAAGGCTTCTCCATGGACCAGGCCCTGCCGGGGTTGGACTACGGCAACTCCATCTTCGATCACACGCAGAGCTTTAGCCTGAGTTATGTGTGGCAGTTACCTTGGCTACAGAACCAGCAGGGATTCAAAGGCCACGTGCTGGGTGGTTGGCAGGTGAATGGGATCGTCAGCTTCCATACGGGATTCCCCTGGACTCCCTACTGCTCAGCCTCAAGCGCGGAAAAGAAGTGCGACTTCAATATGGACGGGATCTCCAACGACCGGCCCAACCAGCCGGCGTTCGGGAACAAGAATCCGTTCGGAAATAGCAACGCCGTTTTCGAGTCCGACCATCCCAGCGTGAACTTCAATCCTGCCAGTTTCTACTGCGCCGACAGTAGCAGCCCCCCGGCGGGCTGCACGCCGGCCAATACCACTGCCGGATTCAAGCCCTTCGATGCCAATTTGGGGCGCAATACCTTCCGTGGACCTGATTTCACCGACTTTGACTTCTCCCTCTTCAAGAACATCAAGGTGACGGAGCGGGTCAGAGTACAGTTCCGCACGGAAGGCTTTAACATCTTTAACCGCACGAATCTATGGATGCCCAGCGCAACCTATGGCGCGTCTACTTCGCTCTTTGGTTTGTCCACAGGGGCCTATGCGGCACGGCAGATTCAGTTCGCGTTGAAGATGATTTTCTAACGCCGGCGCCTGTCGCACCGCCCTTCTTGGCGGGACGGCATGCCGAACCAGTTTCAAGGGCCGGGGAAACTTCCCGGCCCTTTGTCTTTTGGAGCAGGAATCAAATTTGAATTGCGAAGGCGCCGCTCCGCGTCATTCGCTCAATCATTGGGAAAATTGCGCCGCGTACTGCTGGCAGAGCGTAGCGCTGAGCTGGCAGGTTTTTTGGAAATACTGGCGGGCTTCTTCCGGCTGGTTCTGCTTTCGCGATAGCAAGGCGAGATTCAGATAGGCCGCGGCGTAGCCGGGGTTCAGCGCCACGGCCTGCTGGTAGGCCTCGCGGGCCTTGTCCTGCTCTCCCATCTCTCCGTAAGAAATCCCCAGGTAGTTGTAGAGTACCGGGTCGCGATATTCCGCGGCGAGGGCTCGCTCGAAGTGCGGCATGGCCTCGCGATATTTCCCCAGCTTCGCCAGGATGATGGCGTAGTCGGCGTGGCCCTCGGGAAGCTCCGGGTGTTCCTTCACCACCTGCGCCAGTTCCGGTTCGGCTTTCGCCGGAAGGTTTTGCCGCCAATAGACCTTCGCCAGCGCCAGGCGCGCCAGGAAGTTTCGCGGGTTCAGGTGCAGCGCCAGCTCCAGAGATGCAGCGGCAGGCTTGTCCTGCCCCAGCATAAAGTGCGCGCGGCCGAGTCCCAACAGCGCCTGGTCGAAAGCGGGATTCAGTGACAAGCGCCTTGCCGAACTCCGGCAGCGCCTGCTGCGGCTTGGCCCACGCCAGAAAATTCTCGCCGCGCTCGAAGGGCACGACGTAAAGGGCCGGCTCGGTTTCTTCCAGGGCCGCCAGCAGTTCCTCCGCCTCCGCGTATTTCCCCAGCCGGCGCAGGTCCGAGGCGCGCAGGATGCGATGGAGCGTCTCAATCTTATCCTTGGGGTCGGCGCGGTGCGGATCGTTCTGCGTGGCAGCCGGGGATTGCGAAGCTCACATAGCCGAGGGAGCGCAGGCGCTCCACGGTTTCGGGGTCCGCTGGCGCGGGCTGCGGACGGCGCCTGCCCCGCGTATCTCCGCTCGACCTCTTCCAACCGTTCGCGCAGCGAGGCCGCCAGGGATGCATCCGTCGGCGCCAGGTTGTGGCGCTCCCCGGGGTCCTTTTGCAGGTCGTACAGCTCCGGCCGCGGGGCATCAATGTAGGCGAAACGCGAATTCAGCAGGCCGCGCAATTCATGCCAGCCAAACGAATCGCGGGGATAGTACGACTCCGCATACACGGATGCATCCTCGCTGGAGGACGCTGGCGAAAGCAGCGGCAGCAGGGAACGGCCTTGAAAGCTTCTGGTTTCGGCTGGCGGGAATTCCGCACAACTGCGCGATGGTCGGGGCCACATCCACGGCGCCCACGGGCAGCGCGGTGGTCTTGGCGCCGGGATCGGCGATTTCCCGGCAATTTCAGAATCAGCGGCACGCGCAGCGTGGCGTTATAAATAAAGAACCCATGCTCATCCTCGCCGTGCTCGCCCAGCGACTCGCCGTGGTCGCTGAGCAGCAGCACCGCCATGGCGTCTGAACCGGTGCAGCTCTTTCAATCGCGCGAATACGCGGCCCACCTGCGCGTCGTCGAAGGCAATCTCGCCGTCGTAGGGGTGGCTCGCGTATTTGCTCAGGTAGGGCTCGGGCGGCCGGTACGGGCTGTGCGGATCGTAAAGGTGCAGCCACACAAAGAACGGCGCGCTGCCCTGCTGGTCCAGCCATGCCAGCAGGCGATCGACCGTGCGGTCGCCGCGCCGCTCGACCAGAAAGATGTCGTTCGAGCGGCCCGGTTCCAGCCCCAGGTCGTCGTCATAAACATCGAACCCGCGATTCAATCCCCACATGGAATTGAGCGCGTAGGAGCTGACGAAGGCCGCGGTGCGGTAACCCTTGCGGCGCAACATTTCCGCCAGGGTCGGGATGTTGGCCGGCAGTCCCGGCGAAGTGAAGTCGCGGACGCCGTTGAACATCGGATAAGTTCCCGTCAGGATCACCGCGTGGGAAGGAAGGGTGATGGGGGCTTGCGCGTAAGCATTTTCAAAACGCACGCCCTGCGCGGCCAGCCCGTCGATGGCCGGGGTTTCCACGCGCGTGATCTCCATAGCAGCCCACGTGGTCCGCGCGCAGCGTGTCAATGGTGATGAGCAGGACGGAAGGGGATGGAGAGGCGGGCGCTGCGGTCGCGGGCTCCGCCCGGGCAGCCCACGACATCGCCATGGCGCAAACCGCGGCCGCTTGAAACAGAACGGTCTTCAACGGTGCACAGGGAAGGCGTCATTCCACACTAAGTATAACGCCTGCTTCGATATGTGCGTATTGGCTCTCAAACCTGCTGCGTTCACTGCCTACTGCCCACTGCCTACTGCCTACTGTTCTTCCGAGGTCTGCCAGCATTTTCTTGATGGCGGGAGCTTGCGGGGCGGAAGGATTCATTTGCAGGTAGGTCTGGAGTTGCACCTTGGCGGCTTCATAATCGTGGCGCTGCAAGTAGAGATTGGCGAGTTGCAGGTGGGCGGGCGCCATGTGCTGGGGGTCAAGCGCGCAGGCTTTCTTCAGCAAGGGTTCCGCCTTCTCCGCCTCGTGCAGCTTGAAGTACGCGGAGCCGAGGAAGAAATTCCCCACCGCCGATTGCGGCGAGCGCTGCAAGCCCTGATTCAGTTGATCAATCGCGTCCCGAAATTGGCCTTCCTCGTAGAGCACATGGCCGAGATTGATGTAGGCTTCGCCATCGTCGGGATTGATTTCCGCCGCTTTCCGAAAGGCTTCCTCCGCCTGCGCGTGGTTCCCCTGCTGCTCGAGCAGGGTCCCCATATTGTTCAGTGCGGGGTAGAAGTTGGCATCGATCCGCAGAGCCTTCTGATAGTGTTCCAAGGCCGCCTGGTGTTCCCGTTTTGCTGCTCTTTGTTTCCCTTGTCGAATTCCTTGACGGCTTTGGGGTTGAACGGCGGCAGAGGATGCTTGGCGCTGAGTTCGATCGGCTGCTATTGCTGCCTGGGATCCTCGGCCCCTTGGAGGCTGCCTGCCTTCGTCGCGGGCTCAAGCAGCACCATCACTTGCCCCCGGGGCTGCATGATATTGTCCAGTCGCGTGGACCCGCGGAAGGGTTTGTACCCCTCAGCTTCCACGACCACCGCATAGGTGCCGTTGGTCAACCCCGTGAAAACGTAGTGTTCCGTTCGAGTCGGAATAAGCGTCGCCGGCGGGAATATCGCCCTCGGCAAGCAGGTGGACGAGCACCGCCTGAGGTTGGCCCTGGGAATTCGTGACGCGGCCTGAAATGATGCCGTTGTTTTGGGCGTGCGCCGGCGGCGCAAGGCACACCAGCGCCAGAAAGGAAGCGGCAAGCGAGGCGCGATCGGCAGCCGATTGCACGCGCCGCCGCATGGGGAACTCCGATCCTGGAGGGCCCTTGCCTCATTGCCGGCTCCCTCCCTGCCTGCTTCCTGAAAGTAATCGCGCGTCGACGAGTGGCTGCGGGGATGGAAGAACAGGATTATTCTACTGCCACAGTGCCGTCCCCACAAGCAGGACAGACTGTCGCATTCGCAAAGCATAGAAGTCAAGGAGTGCGCAAGGACTGGGCACGCGCGAATTCTTTCTGCGCGTCGGCCGTGCGGCCCACGGCTTGGTAGGCACGACCCAGGTCGTAGTGGGCCTTGGCGAACTCCGGAGCCACGGCCACGGCGTGCTCAAGGGCGCGAATCGCGTCGTCGTTGCGGTGAAGGTAAAGATAGAGTTCGCCGAGGGCTTCGAAGGCCCGAGCGCATAGTCGGGATTGATTTGCGCGGCCTGTTGAAAGTGGTGCAATCCGTCTTGCACCCGGTTTTGCTTCAATTCCAGCGCTGCCCAGGTTATAAGCCGCGACGAAATTTGTGGGGTCGAGTTCCAGGGTGTGTTGAAAGGATGCCTCGGCGCTGGAGATATCGCCAAGTCTGCATTTGAGTCAAGACCCAGGTAATACATGGCCAGGGAGAACTTGGGATCCAGTTCGATCGCGGACTTGAATCGCTCCTCGGCTCGGCGAAATTCTTGAGGCGATAGTAGTCGAGCGCCTGAAGGTAGCGAATGGGCAGCGACGAGGGTTCAGTCCTTCTCCGCTTCGTGAAGTTTTTCCAGCGACTCGGCGTAGCGCCCGTGCTGGCCGTCGGCCATGGCGTCGGAGAACAGATCGTAAACTTGAATGCGGTCTTTGGGGTCAGGAAGCGCCTTGCCGCTGGCATCGGAATACGAGCCGCCCGCGATGGCGACATAGCCGAGCGAGCGCAGCCGGTCCGCCAGCGCCGGGTCGGTGGGCTCGGTTTCCTTGGCTCCCCCGCCGGAAGCAGGCGTGTAGCGGCGCTCCACGGTCTGCAAGCGGTCGCGCATTTCGTGGGCAGCGCTTGCTTCCCGGCAATCAGGTTTCTGGTTTCGTGCGGATCGGTGCGCGTGTCATAAAGCTCCGGGCGCGGCGCCTCAATGTACTTCATGCCGTCGGACTTGCAGCGCGCGCAACTGGCTCCAATGAAAATGCAGCAGCGGCAGGTAGGTCTCCGCGTATAGGTTGGAAGCGCCCGAGGACGGTTTGCCCAGGATATCACTCAGCAGACTGCGGCCCTGAACGCTCGGGCGGGATGGGCAGTCGCAGCGCCTGGAGCACCGTGGGCATCACGTCCACCAGCGAGGCTTCATTGTCGATCGTCCTCGCCGCGACGCCGGGAACTTTGATCAGCAGCGGGACGTGCAGGGTGGAGTTGTAAACGAAGAACCCGTGCGTCTTTTCTCCGTGCTCGCCCAAGCCTTCGCCGTGGTCGCCCGTCACCACCAGAATCGCGTTTTCGTAAGAGTCAACGTCTTTCAGGAACGCGATCAATCTGCCCACTTGTGCATCATCAAAGGCAATCTCACCATCGTAAGGTCGGCCGGCGTAGCGGCTCGCGTAGGGCTCCGGCGGCGTGTAGGGATAGTGGGCGTCGTAAAGGTGTACCCACAGAAAAAACGGCCGCCGCGGGTTGGTTTTCAGCCACGCCAAAGCGTTGTCCACTACTTCGTCGCCGCGGCGCTTCACCATGTCGAGACTGGTTTCGTCCAGGCGACTAAAGTCGAAATGGTCGAAGTAAGTTTCAAAACCCTGGTTCAAGCCAAACCGCGAGTCCAGAACGGCCGCGCCCAGGAAAGCGGCGGTCGAGTAACCGTGTCCTTGCAGAATCTTGGCCAATGTCGCGGCCGAAGCCGGCACCTTGTTGTTGCTGAAATCATGCACGCCCGTCGCCATGGGGTAGCTGCCCGTAAAAAGCGCCGTGTGGGCCGGCAGGGTGATGGGCACAGGAGTGAATGCTTGGGTAAAGCGCGCGGCGGACCGCGCCAGAGCGTCAAGGTTGGGCGTCGCGACGGAGCCATAGCCGTAGCAGCCCAAATGGTCGGCGCGGAGCGTATCGATGCTGATCACCACGACGTTCGCAGGGTTGTTCTGTGCCGACAACCGATGGGGTGCAACACCCAGTACGATGAGCAGCACCGCAGCGACGCTTCTGCACACGCGGGTCAACCAGCCGGATGGGTCAAGGGAATCGGTGTTCACTATTCGTCGCCTTTTTGCTGAAGGGCTTCGTTCGCCCGGCTCAAAACGATGGACGGCATCAGGGGATGGCCTTCGAGCGATTGCCCGACCGTAATTTCAAGATGAGGACATTTATCTCGCGCCGCGGCAATCAACTTGGGTAAGTCGCGTCGCAGATGCAATCCGACGGTGAGGAAATAAGGAATGATGATCAGGCGATCAAGTCCGGCCTCGGCCGCTTCCATCACCCCATCAACCAGGTCGGGCGTCCCGCCGTCCAGAAACGCCGCGCGTACATACGGGAAAGGTCCAGCGGCCGCGATACTCTGTGCTAATTCATGCACACCGCGGTTGGCCTCTTCCACCGGACTGCCGTGCGCGAACAACAAGATTCCTGTCATCATCCACAGATTACGCAGATTTCTCAGATTAGACAAGCTGCGCGCGGCAGCCAATCGTCAGGCCTTGTTGCTGGCTGTGCCGGAACATGTCGTCTGGGATCACGCACGTTCGCTGCGATCCACGTGTTCAGCATGGAACGGTATTTTCCCGCCCTTGGTTTTAGCCAGCCTTACTAGCCTGCGAAATCTGTGTAATCTGCGGATCGTGGTGCCAAATGAAGCGCTTGTACTCAAGAGAGCGCGTGCCGAAGTTCAAGAGCAGTCCAATTTCGTGGGCTGACGCCTTAAGGTAATTGAGAATTTGTGCTTCCTCCAAGCCGCTGAGGGCGTCGAGCGCTTTGAGTTCGACGATCACCGAATCGTAACAGAGGAAGTCCGCGCGATAACTCGTATTGAGTTCTTGGCCCTTGTAAAAGATGGGCAGTTCGACTTGATGGCGAGTTGGCACGCCGCGTGCCGCCAGTTCAAGCGTCAATGCCTCTTGATAGACTGCTTCCAGAAACCCGCAGCCAAGCTGCCGATGCACTTCCATCGCCGCGCCAATAATTGCAAACGTGCGCTCATCGCGCCTTTCTCCGCTCATATCAATCCTCAGATTACACAGATTGCACAGATTCAGAGAACCACACTTTTCAGGAAGTGTCTGTGCCAATACGAGACCATTGGTCCTGCCGCCGCGTTATCGAATTAACCTTACAAGCTGCGCTTATTTAGCGCTCTCTGTGTTCTGTTCCTTCTCGCTTCCAAATCTGTGTAATCTGCGCAATCTGTGGATCACATCTCTGAAGGGAGGAAGACCGATGCTGCGCCGTAGATGCCGACGTTGGTTCGGAGTTTCGCGGGGAGCACGGGCGTCTGTGCCGCAAAACCGTTGATCGTATAGTTGGGAATAGTAGCTCTGATCTTATCGAACAAGGGTTTGCCAATATGGGTAACGCCGCCGCCGATCACGATGGCCTCCGGATCCAGCAGGCTGATCATGCCGGCCAGCCAGACCCCCAGGTAGAACCCTGTTTCCTCGATGATGGCCTTGGCCACGCGGTCGCCCTTGCGAGCCGCTTCCTGGATGACCATGGGTGTAATCTCTTCCGCATGGCCCCGTGTCAGGTCGCGGAGAACGCTGGGAAGGCTGTGTTCCTGTTCCAGCATCACCCGCGCGCGCCGTGCCATGCCGGGGCCGGCGGCCAGAGCCTCAATGCAGCCATACGTCCCGCACCCGCAGCGGTAGGGGCTGTGAAAATCAATGGACACGTGCCCGCCCTCGCCGGCGATGCCGTTCTTGCCATGATAGATTTTGCGATCGACAATGATGCCAGTTCCCACGCCGGTGCTGACGGTCACGTAAAACACATCCTTGTGTCCCACCGCGGCGCCGAACAGTACCTCCGCCAGGCCGGCGGCGTTGGCGTCATTCTCCACCTTGGCCGGCAGGCCGAACTTCTTCTCGAGAAGCTTGGCCAACTCGATGTTCCGCCAGCCCGGCAGGTTCGGGGGATTCAGTACGACGCCGGTTTTGGGATTGAGCGGACCGGGCGCGCAGATGCCGATGCCGCCAACATTCTCTTTACCTCCCGCGGCGTGCACCAATCGCCCAATCAGATGCGTGATCTGGGCGTAGCTCCGCGTAAAGCCCTTCTCCGCGTACGTGGGCACCACCTGCGATTCCACCAGACGCCCTTTGAAGGTCACCAGACCTCCGGCCACCTTGGTGCCGCCTACATCGATGCCGATAATCAGTTTCCCCATAGCTCATGATCTCCCTTCGCGTTAGCCCTTCATTTCCAGACCTTCACAGCGATCGTCCGGCGGAATTCGAGCGAACTCGTTCAGCTCCGGAGGACAAACCTCCTGAAAGGGGCAGAGTATACCCCAAGGTTGCTGGTTTCAGGTAGTCGTCTTCGCCTTGCCTAATCGTCGGAAATCTGCGTAATCTGAGGATTATGTCCAGAGGCCGCGCAGCACGGTTGATCCAGGAAGTCCGGGTTGACGTAGCGATCCCGGACAAGCTGTATTTCCGCATTGGGGAGGTCAGCGAGTTGACCCACACCAAGGCTTTCGTGCTGCGGTACTGGGAAACGGAATTCCCCTCATTGCGGCCCGTGAAGAGCAAGACGGGGCATCGGCTTTATCGCCGGAAAGATGTGGAGCTGATCTTCAAGATTCGGCAGCTTCTCTACGAGAAGGGGTTTACCATCGAAGGGGCGCGCCGCCACCTGGCCGCCAACGGCAAGGCGGCCGTTGAGCAGAAGAACCTTTTTCAGGGGCCGCTGGACATGGCGGAGCTGAAAGCCATCCGTCACGAGTTGCAGACCGTGTTGACAATACTGAAAGGCAGGTGTTAGGTTGGTAGGGCAGGTTCTCGGTGCCGAGGGCCGGGTATTGGGCGTGAGCCACACCCCAGAAACCAGCCCCCAGTACCGAGCCCCTAGTACCTGCAATTTCGGGACGTAGCGCAGCCTGGTAGCGCACTTGCTTGGGGTGCAAGGGGTCGGCAGTTCAAATCTGCCCGTCCCGACCAATAAAACAGTGGCTAGTGGTCAGTGACTAGTGGCGAGCACTCGAGGGATTTGGTTTTGACCCTAACCACTCACCACTAGTCACTCACCACTGTTTTCGTCGGGGCGTAGCGTAGCCTGGTAGCGCGCTTGGTTCGGGACCAAGAGGTCCCCAGTTCAAATCTGGGCGCCCCGACCATTCTCTTCAATAACTTCCACTTCTCGAGAAGCACTCGGAAGGGCCTTTGTGACGTGGTTTGTGACATAACCCCCCTGAGACTGGCCCGCTTTGACCGCCGCGAGGGACTCAACTGCGAGGCGCTTGGCAGCCAAGCACCGTGCTGGTATCCAGATTCAATGTCACATTGCCCGAGTTCCCTCCCCCCTTCAGGCCCGTCCCTGCCGTGATCGCGGTGATGCTCCCGCTGCCCACCCCCGGAATCGTCTGGCTGGGCGCGAAGTTGATGACGCCGTTACCGGCAATCAACAAGCCCGTCTCGGTTGGCGTGCCGGAACCGGAAAGGTACAGCAGGTTGAGCGTCCCTGAGGGACTGGTCGTATTGTTGGCCGCCGGCTCCGCCTTCCAGCGGAACAGTTGCGGCACCGCTGCGCCCGTCCCACTGTTAAACGAAGAAGCCACCCAGTCTGCGGGGTTGGAGGCGAAGCCCTGCGTGGCCGTGGCGGTGCCAATAGCCGGCAGCGCCGTGCCTGCCGCCGTCATCGCCCCGCTGAACGCCGCTGCCGTCCCACTGAGCCGCCCCGTGAAACTTCCCGTTCCCCCAGAAAGCTAGACTGTAACGTTCAAATTTCCGCTCACGCTCTGATTCCCCGTAAAGCTGTTGGCGTTGTTCAGAAGCGCAAACTGGCCTGCCGCCGCTCCCTCCTCCCAGCGAGAGGGCAGTGGTTGCCGTCACAGCCGTCGTGGCGGTGGCGGCGTTACCTGAGGTGTTGATGCCCGCTGTCCCCGCACTGCGGTTTGCTGGCTCCTGGGGTTGGAGTCTGCGATCCCGAAGGGACCACACGCATTCAGCGTGGCCGGTCCATGCGAAGGAAACTAAGGAAACCGGGGAAAGAAGAGAGGTTATGCCGGTTTCTTTCTCCGAATCCCTTGCCAGATACGGCAAAGATCAAGGGCTCCAACCTCTGCAAAGTTGGGATGGGGTTGCCGGGGCCAAGTCAGCGCCGCGCGCATTTTTCGCTTGACAAACGGCCTCGGATATGATAGTCTACATACGGTGGCTAATGAAGTTTCGAACTCAGTGTCAACTCACTCCGGCCTCCCGCCTGCAACGTCCGGGGCATGCCCGGGCCGAAATCTGTGTAGCCTCGCGGACGGCGGGCCGGGCCGACAAATTGTCGTCCGATCGCCGCCCACTCGCGGGAAAAACAAAAATTCAGTGAAAGAACCCGATGAGTTGTTGAAAACAAGCCAGTTAAAATACGACAGAATGCCCGATGCCGATGAGTTTCTGATTCAGAAGGACTTAACCCCCGCCCAAGCACATTTTGGGTGATTTTCTCCCCATCCCTTTGAATCCCAATCTGTTGGCCGAGTTTTTGGCCATCATAAGGGAAGGCGATTCGGTGAAATTCCCCTGAAATCGGGGCAAAATAGGGCCTTTTGCACGGGTTTTTTCACGCCCGCTCCGGCGGCATGACTAGCCTCCGTATCGACGAGGCTATGATCAACAGTCTAGGGTGACGGACCGGCTCGCCCCGCCGCTAGGTGCTTCGAGGTTGGCCTCGGCCTCCGCTGGGCGGTGTGGAGGGAGAGACCATGCACCACCAAAGAACCAAAAACCGCCAGCACCCAAGAAAGCGACGAAACCCACACCAAGGGACATCTCGACCGGAGTTGACAGATATTTTTAACTGAAATTGACGCTCCGCAACATCACGCTTGACAGCCCGCCTTCGCGATGGTATACCCGCGCCTCAATTGCGACTCCTTTGGCCGCGGAGTTGCTGTCGAGATTCTTCGCAATCGAGAAGGGCATGCAGTTGGCCAGTAAGCCTGCATGCCTAGAGAAGGAGCAAACGATTATGTTGGTGAGACGGACGGTGCGAGTGATGGTGTTGGGGTTGATCATGGCCGTGACGGCATGGATACCGGCGATGGCCGGGGAAGCAATCGGATCGCTGGCGAGCAGTCAGAACGCGACGATCGACAACATGGCGGCTTTGCCGAACACAGCAATCTTCAGTGGCGACACGCTCAGCGTCCGCGATGGAGTGGCCGTGGTGTCGCTGGCGCGTGGGAGCCGGATGGTGTTCGGCCACGAGACGCAGGCCTCTTTCACGACCGCAGGGAAGGACGTAACGGTTCTGTTGGTCGACGGAAACGTGCTCTTGTATCACGCCGCGAGTGATCAGTCGATGCGGCTGAAAGCAGCAAACGTTACGGTGTCGCCGGTGGCCGGCTTTAAGACACTTGGCGAGGTCGCGATGTTGAATGGCTGGCTGGTGGTGACGGCGAAGCAAGGGACGCTTCAGGTTGAAGGGGCAGGGCACAAGGCGCAGGTCGCGGAAGGCAAAACGTTGACGCTGCCTATCAAGACGGCGCAATCGCAGGGTTCAAGTGCAGGGAGTGGCTCGAAGAGTGGAGTTTCCAAGGTGGAATGGGCAGGGCTTGTCGCCAGCGCCACTGGGGCCGTCCTAGCGGCTGTCGCCATTTCGCGCTCCAACGCCGCTTACCATGCAGCTTCGGCTGCCAACTCGGAGGCCACCCTCGCCGCGAGTAATGCCAGCGCCGCCACCAGCGCGGCCAACGCGGCGATCAGTGCTGCAACCGCGGCCCAGCAAACGGCCAATTCCCTGGGCTGCGCCCTGGACCGGATCGGCGCTGGGTTGGGGTTGCCTTCAAGCCCTTACACTCCGACCAACGGCAACAGTTGTCCGTAGGAAGGATGTCGATTGTTGCCAAGAGTTTTGCGGTCGAATTATCTAGAAGAAGTCGTGATGCTGAAGGAAATTCTTCGTTGCGCCGCCGCGATGGTGACCACGCAGTCTTGCTGTGCGGAGTTGATACCTGAGTACCCACACACAGCGTCGTTTGACCTGAATAAACTCGCCGGGGAGGTGAAACCCCTCACCATGGTGAGCGAAAAACGCCTTGCGGCCACGCCGCCGGAAGCTTTGGGCGGCCCGGCCGATGGATTGGGGCTGCGGATGCCGTTGTTGCCTGCGCATCCGCACGCCGGCTGAGCGTCGGGCAGGGAGTGCGAGGCACGAGAAGGGGGTATGGACTGATGCGAACTCAAAAAGCGCAAGAGCAGAGTTGGAGGCGCGGGGTCTCGGTGGAGACGGTGAAGTTGCTGTTACTGCTGGTGTTGGCCACCGTGCCCTGCCTGGCGCAAATTAACGTGGGCAGCATTCTGGGGATCGTGTTCGATCCCTCCGGGGCGGTCATCCCTGGCGCCACCGTGGTGGTGAAGAATCAGGGGACCAGCGAGACGTGGAACTTGACGACCAGCGCCCGTGGGGACTTTATCGTTCCGGTGGTCTCCGTCGGGCTTTACACCGTCACCGTGTCCAACCCTGGTTTCCAAACCGTGGTCCGCCGCGACGTGGAAGTTACCGTGTCGGCGCGCGAGCAATTGACGTTTACGCTCAAGCCTGGCCAGCAGCGCCAGGAAGTCACAGTGACGGCCGGAGCACCCGTAGTGAACACCGCCTCCACGACCCTGGGCGAAGTTGTCGGCGAACGTGAGGTGCAGGATCTTCCCACCAACGGCCGCGACCTGTCTCAACTTCTGGAACTCGTGCCCGGCGTGAACCTGACCGGCGAGGGTAGCATTGCCGGGCAGAGTATATTCTCGGGCGCCGGCGCAGCGGTTAATTTTCTGGTGGATGGCACGGACGCAAACCGGGTCGATTTTAACTTCATCGATAATACTTACGGGTCTAGTGCGAATCGGATCAGCCGCGCGAGCATCGATGACGTGCAGGAATTCCGCGTCTATGAAAACTCCTTCTCGGCCGAATTCGGTGATTCCTTAGGCGGAGTCGTCAATATCGTTACCAAATCGGGGACGAATCAACTGCACGGTGACGTATACGAATATTTCCGCAACGAAGTCCTGGACGCACGCGGATACTTCGATCCGGTGCCCCAGATCCAGCCGCCCTTCCGCTTGAACCAATTTGGCGGCAGTGCGGGCGGTCCGATCATCAAAGACAAGCTCTTCTTCTACGGCGGCGATGAGACCATACGTCAACGGACGGGTGTTTCGTTCACGGGGCAATACGTCCCTATTGCCAGTTATCGCGCCACCGCGTTGCCGGCCGTGCAGCCTGCCCTGGCCATGCTGCCGCTGCCAAACGGCCCGGTTTCAACCACCAATTCGAATCTGGCGGAGTACTCGACCCAGGACTCAAATGTATTGAATGAGACCGCACCGTCCGGCAAGATCGATTACCTGCTGAGCTCCACCAAGCGGCTGGATTTCCGTTACAACGCCGACAAATCGCTCACTGATACTTATTTTGGTATTGCCGAGGGCCAAATTCAGCAAGCAGCCGGTTTTAATCAGAGTGCCCGGCTCAGTTTTACGGACAATCTCTCACCCACCTGGCTGAATGAGACCAGCGTGGCTTTCAATCGCATCCACATTGATCCCCGCGACTCGAATCTCGCGTCGGTCAGGGCCTTCCCGGATACCAGCATTACCGGCATGTCCGGGATGGGTCCGGATCTTTTCGATCTGCAAGTGGCCAACAACTCCTTTACGTTTCTGGACAATGCCAGTCACGTGCAAGGCCGCCAGCAAATGAAATTCGGGCTTCAGATTCTCCGCAATCAGGACAACAAAGCTTTGAATTATGAGGAGACTGAGACCTTCACCAGCGTGGCCAATTTCTTCCAGAACCGGCCGCAGTCGGTGGGCACTCTGGGCCAACCCCGGGCCGGCCTGCGCAACACCTACTACGGCGCTTTTCTGCAAGATGACATTCAGTGGTCGAAGAAACTGACCATCAATGCCGGCGTGCGTTATCAATTCAGTACGTCACCTTCGGAAGCGCACGGTCGGGCGGTGAATTTCGATTCCGTGACCGGGAACATCGCTCCTCTTTATTCGCAAATCCTCAACGCCCCGGCGGTCGATTTTGCCCCGCGTTTAGGCCTGGCTTACGCGCCGTTCGCATCCCGCCTCACGGTGTTCCGAGCCAGTTTCGGCATCTTCTTTCCTGATATTAATGCCGCCATGGCTCAAAACTTTCCCAATAACGTCTCGCAAGAGGCGACTTCGATTACCAACATCCAGGATCCAGGGCTGCTGGGCTTTCCGTTTCCCCCCATCAGTTCGTATAGCGCCACGACGACTCTCTCCGGAATACAGACGGACTGGAAGAATGCTTACCTGCAATCGTGGAATTTTACGGTGCAGCAGCAGTTGAGCGAGAACTCCCGGTTGCAGGTGGTCTACGTGGGGAATCACACGAACCATTTGCCCAGCCCAACGGAAAATTTCAACCGCTTCCCCGCCGGTTCGCCCAAACCTTACCCGGCATGGGGAAATATCGCCGTGGAACTGCCGCGGGCAGAATCCACTTACGATGCGCTGCAAGTGAGTTACAACCACCGCATGGCCCATGGACTGATCGTCAACGTCAATTACACCTATTCGCACGCCTTGGATGATATGCCGGGCGGAATTTTCGGAAGTTACCAGGACGACAAGAACCCCATGCTCGACTATGGCAACGCTGACGTCAACATCCGTCACCAGGTGGAATTCGATTATGTTTACTCCCTACCTTCGGTTCCGCACGTGCCCAAAGTTCTGGGGGGCGGATGGCAAATGAATGGTATCACCACCATGCGAGGCGGCGAGCCCTATAGCATCTCTTGCAGCAGTTGTGACCCCTTCAGCTACGGGACCAATACCACCCTCGCGAATGTCGTCTCCGGTGTCCCGAAAAGCCCCGCCAGTTATACCCTCAGCACAGGACAGAAGTGGGTTTATAACCTTCCAGGGTTCAGTCAGCTAGCTCCTCTCACCACCAGTAGCGAGATCAATCCCGACGCCTGGGTAGGGCCTCCGCACGGCCAATGGGGAAATTCCGGACGCAACAGCGTGTACGGGCCCACTGGTTTCAACTTTGACTTCTCTCTCTTCAAGAATTTTAAGATCACAGAACACTGGACACTCAAGTTCCAGGCGGAAGCGTTCAATATTTTTAACACGCCGCAGTTCGGAAACCCAGTATCGACCGTTGGCGTGTCAGGATTCGGCACGAGCATTGGCACGCAGGGAACGGTCGATGGTTTTGGCACCAACCGGCAGGTTCAGTTCGCCTTGACGCTGCAGTTTTAGGCTGGGATTCAGCCGAGAAGAATCCCCAGCGCCGTCCTTTAGGGCGGCACGTGCCGGGCTAACGGCCCGGCACGAGAAGTCCCCTAAGAACAAAGAAGGACCTCCGTCCAGCGGAGGCAGGTGGAAGCAAATGGTTAATCAGACGTTGTGGCAACCAGCGAATTCCAGCGACGGACGGACGCGTACCCCGGGATTACGACGACGCCCCCAGCGCTATTCCATACATCCCATACTTTGGATTGCGCTCGGCTCGCTGATCCTGGTTTCGCTCGGGATATCGTCCTGCGCGTCGACACCGATCATCTACCAACCTATCGTCCCGAGTGCGGTGGCCCCTGGCGGAGCGTCATTTACGATGACGATAAACGGTGACCAGTTCACCACCGGTTCCACCATCAATTGGAACGGTACTCCGCTTACTCCGGTCACTACCACTACGAGTACTCAGATCACCGGCACCGTGCCCGCTTCGCTTATCGCGAAACCGGGGACTGCCACTATCACCGTGCTCAGTGGGTCGGGGGGCGGCACGTCGAACGTCATCTACTTTCCGGTCTGGAACGTGGCGACCAGCGCGAGTTTCGTCACCGCCTCCGGCTCGCCGATTATGGTGGGCGTGACCCCGTCTGCCGTAGTAGTGGCCGATTTCAATGCTGACGGGAAGGCTGATCTTGCCGTGGCGAATGCCAAGGACGGGACCGTAACCATCCTGCTGGGCAATGGCGATGGGACCTTTACGCCGGCGTCTGGCTCGCCCATCACCGTGGGAGCCGGTCCCGATGCTCTGGCTGTGGGCGACTTCAACGTCAACGACATCCCGGACCTAGTGGTGGCCAACGGAAAAGCCGGCACCGTCACCGTTCTGATTGGCAAAGGGGACGGAACGCTCAAGGCCACAGCCGCTTCCCCGATAACCGTCGGTACCAACCCCGATGCAGTGGCCGTGGGCGATTTCAACGGCAACGGCGAACCGGGTATCGTGGTCGCGAACGGCGGCAGCAATAACATTATGTATCTGCAAGGCAATGGCGACGGCACGTTTAAGGGGCCAGTGAGTACCGCTGTGGGATCGGCCCCGTCGGCGTTAGCCATCGGTGACTTTATCGGTAACTATAGCGCGAGCACTCCCACCTTGAGCGGTAATTTGAGCGTGGCCGTCGCCAACGCCGGTAGTAATAATGTGACCGTCCTGATCGGCGGCGGGAACGGCACTTTTGCCCCTGCGAGCGGCTCGCCGATCGCGGTTGGCACCGCCCCCTCGGCGCTGGCAGTGGCTGATCTCAACGGCGACGGAATGTTCGATCTGGCCGTTGCCAACAGCGGCAGCAACAATGTGACTGTTCTGCTCGGTAATGGCTCAGGGGGGTTCACCCCCGCGAGTGGTTCGCCCGTCAGTGTGGGCACCAGCCCTTCGTCAGTGGCCATCGCTGATTTCAACGCCGATAACAAACTCGACCTGGCTGTCGCCAACAGCGGTGACAGCACCTTAAGTGTTCTTCTAGGCGCGGGTACGGGGAGCTTTACCGCGATTCCCACGCTCCCAGCTACGGGAGTCGGGCCGGTTTCCCTGGCCGTCGCCGACTTCAACGGGGACGGGCGGCTTGACCTCGCTACCGCCGACACGACGGACAACACGGCGTACGTCTTATTGCAGCCGATCGCGGTCGCGCCTTCGGTTTCGAGTCTGACGTACGACCAGCAGGGGCTGAACACAACAAGTCCGGCGCAATCCGTGACCATTTCGAACAACACGCCGGCCGCGGTCAGTCTCACCGCCATCAATATTACCGGGACCGATTCGGCGGATTTTGCCGCTCCCGCATCCGGCTCGACGTGTTCAACTTCGACGCCGATTCCTGCTGGCGGCGGCACCTGCACGATCAATGTAACCTTTACGCCCCTCGTGGGGGGTAGCCTTATCGCCTCGCTGAGCGTCACTACGAACAGTGTGGCGACGCCAACCTTGAGCGTCGGACTGTCGGGGACAGGCTTCGTCGGAGGTCAGGTTTCTGTTCTTCCCAGCTCCCTATCGTTCGGCGACGTAAGCGTCAACGCGACCAGTATTGCTCAGACGGTCACCGTGGCCAATACCGGGCCCATACCTGTCAACATTTCGGCCATTGCCACCACATTGTCACAGTTCGCAATCGTTGCGCCCAGCAGCGGCACGCCTTGTCTATCTCTCGTGGGTTCCGCGTTGGCGACCGGGGCACAGTGCGTCATCCCCATCACCTTCACTCCCAATGCCGCTGGCCGGATGGCGGGATCACTGACCATCGCGGACGACGCAACCGGCAGTCCGCAATCGGTGGTGCTAAATGGGACGGGTACTTTCCTGCCCATTACGCCGGGCAGCCTTACCTTCAATCCTGGCGTGCTCGGTACTACCAGCGCAGTCTCAAGCGTGACCCTGAACAACATCGGAACGGTGCCAATCACCCTTTCGAGCATTAGTGTTAGTGGCAACTTTGCTCTCGCTTCCGGGACAACCTGCTCGACCACCGCGCCCTTGGCTCCGAGTGCGAGTTGCAAGATCAGCGTAACCTTCAACCCTGCCGGAGCAGGCATTAATGCGGGCTCAATCATCATCTACAACTCTGACCTCTCGAGTCCCGAAGTCGTGCCGCTTTCGGGCACCGGCCAGGACTTCGCCCTGGGAGCCTACACGACGACGCAAACCGTGACGCCCGGCAATCCTACCAATTACTTGCTTCAGGTGTCCCCCGCCTACGGCTTCAGCAGCACCGTCACCTTGGCATGCACCGGCGCGCCCACCAATGCGACGTGCGCGACATCACCGAGTTCGGTAACGCTGAACGGCGTGGATTACAGCGCGCCATCACTGCAAGTGACGACCTCCGCATTGTCGGCCGCACCTCCGTGGAAATTGCCCCCAGCAAACTGGAGATGGCCCCTGATGCTGGGGTTGGGCCTGCTGAGTCTGGCGGGGACGTTGCTATGCATCGTCGTCGTCCGAAGGAATCAGCATACTGCGCCACTGTGGCGCTTGGGCCGCGTGGCCATGCTTGGCGCAGTGGTCCTCATGTTGTTGCTGTGGGTCGCTTGTGGTGAAGGAGTGCCCCACTTGCAGGCCCCGGCGAACTATGGGACGCCTCCTGGCACGTACACTCTGACGGTCACGGGGACGACGGGTTCTTTGTCACATTCAACGACTGTCCAACTGGTCGTGCAGTGAAGCGACCGGCCCGGTCGAGACAATCAAGCTCGCAAGTAGTGTCGAGATGTAGCTGCGCAGCTCACTGCGTTGCCGATCGGCGCACAGTGAGTCTTAGTCTCCAGACTTTGAGTGCGCGTGCGCCGGCCCCGGCGGAGCCACCGCCCTGTCTGGATTTCCTGGTTGTCCTTCTCGTCCTGTTCCTTGTGCCGGCGCCGGGATTTGCTCAAAGGTCCTGCGCGGGCTTGACGGCCCTGAGGCTTCCCGACACATCAATCACGGAGGCCCAGGACGTGCCCGGCGGCCCGTCTCCCCTTTTGCCTTCACGGCCAGTTCTGCCTCCTTCCTGCCGTGTGGCAGGCGTCATCAAGCCAACCACCGACTCTGACATCAAGTTTGAGGTGTGGATTCCGAATGCGCCCAACTGGAACGGCAACTTCGAAGGGGTAGAAAATGGCGGGTTCGGGGGCTTCATCAATCGCGTCGCCTTGGCCACAGCGCTGCGTGCCGGCTTCGCCACAGCATCCACAGATACCGGTCACGCCGCCGGGTGGATGGATGCAGAATGGGCTGTCGGGCATCCGGAGAAGGTCGTGGACTTCGGCTATCGCGCCATTCATCTGATGACGGTTTCGGCGAAAGCCCTCGTTCAGAGTTTTTACGGAACTGCGGCGCGTCGGGCCTATTTTACCGGCTGTTCCAACGGCGGGCGGCAAGGCCTGATGGAGGCTCAGCGCTTTCCAGAGGATTACGACGGCATCATCGCCGGTGCGCCGGTCAACTTCATGACGCACCTGGTGGCGGCCGCCATCTGGGACTCCCAGGGCACGCTTTCGAACCGCGCGAGCTACATTCCCGCGAGTAAGCTTTCGGCGATTCACCAGGCCGTGATGGCCGCTTGTGATGACGAGGATGGAATCAAGGACGGCATTATCAGCGATCCTGAACGATGTCGTTTTGATCCTCAAACTCTATTGTGCCGGGGCGCAGACACGAATGCCTGCCTCACCGCGCCGCAGGTCGCGACGCTAGAGAAGTTATATTCCGGTCCCCGCAACTCGCGCGGCGGGAAGGTCTATCCGGGATTGATGCCGGGCGGTGAGCTCGGACTGAATAGCTGGGTTACCTGGATCACGGGCTCAGCTCCCAACATGAACGGCCAATTTGTGCTGGGCATGGAATTCTTCTCCAATATGGTCTTTGAGAATCCTGGATGGGATTACCGCAAGTTCAGCTTTGATTCCGACGTGCAACTGACCGACAAGAAGCTGGCAAATGTCCTTAACGCCACCGACCCCAATCTGGATCGGTTCAGGGCGCGCGGCGGAAAGCTGATTCTCTATCACGGTTGGGCTGATAGCGCCGCCCCGCCGCTCAATACGGTGGACTATTCCGGGCCGTGGTGGCGGCCATGGGGCGCAAGCAGACCGATACTTTTCTCCGGCTTTATATGGTTCCGGGAATGCAGCACTGCGGCGACGGGCCGGGGCCTTGTTCGTTTGGCGCCGATCCAGCGCCGGACCTGGACCCAGAACACAGTGTATTTCGCTCGCTGGAAGAATGGGTGGAGCACGGTGTTGCTCCCCGGAAAATTGTGGCCTCGAAGTATGTGAGCCCCGATGATCCGGCCGGCGGCACGATTATGAGTTCGACCGCTCTGTCCTTACCCGGATTTTGCGAAATACAAGGGCAGCGGCGATATTCATGAGGCCGCGAACTTCGCGTGCGCTGATGGCGGCCTCGATCCGTCGCGAGAGGCCGGACGGAAGTAGTAAACTTGCCTCGCCGCTCGGCCAGGGGTTCCAATGAACGATCGATTTCCAACTCGACGTTCTTTTTTGAAAGCCGGAATTGCGTCAGGATCCATGGCAGGCATGGCCAAGCTCGCCCACCCTCCCGCGGCCACTCGCGAGTTGCTTGATTCGCTGCCCCAGCGTGCCGTGGAGCGGGCGTTGCTCCCCGAGATTCCAACGCCGGCTGATCTGGCGAGCGACCGGCTGGTGCATCACTTTCACGACTACTTCAATCCCCCACAAGGCCAGAATGAACTCGGCAGTTTCGCCGTGCACAAATCGGTGTCGGGGATTACCGCCATCGCCTTTCCGCCCTTCGCGTGCTGCGGCATCCCGGAAATGGCTTTCAGCCCCGGGAACCTTGTCACGTGCGAGCTTTTCCTGAACGGTGAAATCCTGGCGAACTACCCGGCGCCCGGCGGAAACGTGGCGTATACGTGGTACCCGCACAAGGTCGTGCGCGAAATGCGGGTGGCCGGATTGTCGATCGTCACGGAGACGTTCCTGCCCTCGAAGCAGCGAGCCCTGGCGGAGTCGATTCGTATCAAGAATGACTCCCGCGAAACCCGTAAGCTGACACTGGGCTTTGACCTCCGTGCCGGTGTGATCGCCACGACTGGCAAACCATGGTATGTGAACAGCCCGGGCGAGGGCGACAACCGCATTACTGCCGATTTCGCCCGCGGCTGTCTGATTTTTGAAGCACGCCACAGCTCGGCAGTTTCGGTGCAGGGCATTTCTCCCCACCCGCAGCGAATTGAACAACAGCGAATGTTGACTTTCGAGCTGTCTCTGGCGCCCGGTGAGGAAAGAGAACTCCGTTACGTAAACGCCATCGGCGAGCGGACGGAAGCGGCAATTCAAACCTACGACCGTCTTCAGGCCGACTTCGAAAGCATGGCCCGTCGGAACGAAGAGGCTTGCACTCAGCTCCTTCGCGCTGCCTTTACGCCGGGAAACTCCGAGTTTTCCGGTCATCTTCCCCGACTCCGGACCACCAACCCGGACTTGTGGAAGCTCTACTACAACGGTTTCGCGGCGCTGATCTTTTGCCGCCGCCTCTCGCCCGATTCGGTTTATGGCCCTACTTACGTCACCCTCAGCCGGGCGATTCCGACCCAAAGTTTCATTTGGGACACGATGCTGACATCGCTTAGTTTGTCGCTGCTGGATCCGCGGGTGCTCCGTTCCATGATTGAACTGTGGCTGGCGAGGAACATGAATGAACACCGATCCACGGACTACCTCACGGGCCAGGCGGTGTGGCCGTGGTATGGCGTCAACGACATGGGCATTCTACGCTGTGCGGACAACCTGCTTCGCGTCACCGGTGACTTCGCCTGGCTGGATTCCGTCGTGGAAGGGAAACCCGTGATCGAACATTTGCTCGATCATGCGCTCCACTGGAAACAGCTTGTGAAAGGCCCTAACGGACTCGCGGATTATGGCACCATGACGGAGCTGCTGGAGGTCGTCAGCACTTACCTCCACGAAGTTGCTGCGCTGAACGCCGGGAATGTCTATGGCATGAGGTTTGTGTCGTCACTCCTCGAACATCGCGGCGAATCGTCACGCGCGGCGCAGTTGCGGGCGGAGGCGAAGGAGCTGGCGGAGCGCGTCAACCGACTGCTCTATGTCGAGGGCAAGGGTTGGTGGAGGTGCGGGCAGCCGGATGGGACCTTTAACGAAGTCCGCCACTGCTACGACCTGCTGACCATTCTCGATACCATGGTGGAAGATTTGAGCCCGATCCAGAAGAAGGAGATGAGCCGATTCTTCTGGAGCGAACTACACACTCCGCTCTGGATGCACGCGCTTTCTGCCGGCGACGCCGATGCCACCTGGAATGTGCGCGCGGACCACAGTTGGCTGGGAGCTTATACGGCCTGGCCTTCGATGACCGCCAAGGGGCTGTATAAGATTGATGCCGCCTCACGCGTCGCCGAGTGGGTCAAAGGACTGGCGCGGTCGGGCAACCAGGGGCCGTATGGGCAGGCGCACGTTGTCGAGACCGTTTTCCCTCCCGAAATGGGAGGAGCAATGAAGAGCCCCTGGGATATGCCTTACGGCAACGACTGGGCGGAGGTTTCCGGTGGGAGCTTTACGGATCTGGTGATCGACGCCATCTTCGGTGCGGATCTAACCCTGTATGACGGGATCAAGCTGCGTTCCCGCCTCCAGGATTTTGACGTTCGTGCGGAGCTCCGCAATGTGAGTTATCAGGGTAAGCTGTACACGATCAACGGAAATGGAGTTCAGCTCGCATGAACCGGTTTGATGGACATTAACCAGATAAAGGAGCATGGGTTATGAAAGATGAGAAAGTGATGTCGCCGCAAAGGCGAAATCTGCTGACGATGGGGGCCGCCTCGGCCGGCCTTCTGGGTCTTGGAAGCAAGGCGGCCGTGGGGGCGATGG
The DNA here is from genome assembly GCA_963719115.1 of uncultured Acidobacteriota bacterium. Classification (GTDB taxonomy): domain Bacteria; phylum Acidobacteriota; class Terriglobia; order UBA7540; family UBA7540; genus Bog-366. The sequence goes on from CAVRBF010000044.1 coordinate 96,482, forward strand.
CGCCGGCGGGCGAGAACTCCCGGCACTTCGAACAAATGTCGCTTGCCATGCTACGCAACTACCGCACGGCCAAAGCTTCCAGCTACGACCGCTCGGGCGGGAATGCCGATGCGCGACGCCTTGAGCCCGGAGGCACGTTGACTTTGCTCGAATCCGATGGCCCCGGCATGGTCAGCCACATCTGGTTCACCATTGCCAGTTCGGACTCGCACCATTTGAAGAGAATCATCCTACGAATGTTTTGGGATGGAGAGAAAGAACCCAGCGTGGAAGTGCCGGTGGGGGACTTCTTCGGCTTGAATCTGGGCGAGTACTTTCTCTACGAGTCCGCGCTGCTGAGCGTGGCGCCCGTCAAGGCACTCAATGCCTACTTCCCCATGCCGTTTCGGAAATCGGCGCTGATTACCGCCACCAGTGAGTGCGAAGGGCCTGTTGAGGCGTACTACTGGAACATCGACTACCAGTTGCTGCCGGACCTTCCCGAAAACGTTGGGTATTTCCACGCCCAATATCGACAGTCCGCTCCTTGCGAAGGTTGGAAGACCGCCGCGCCGAAGAACCTCGACGGAAAAGACAATTACGTATTCATGGAAGCCGGCGGGCGCGGCCACGTGGTGGGCGTTACACAGGGAGTAGTCTTGAATCAGAATGGCTGGTGGGGCGAGGGCGATGACATGCTGTTCGTCAACGGCAGTGAAAAACCCGTGACCAACGGCACAGGCTCAGAAGACTACTACAACGGAGCTTGGGGCTTTGACGGCAAAGATTTCCATTACCGCCATATTGGCGTGCCCTACGTGGTGAATCCATTCACCATCGGCGGTCGGTGGTGTCTCTACCGCTGGCACGTGGATGCCCCACTGGCGTTCGAGAAATCCGCCCGGTTCACCATCGAACACGGCACGGGCAACGACCGTTCCGATGATTTCTACTCAGTTGCCTACTGGTACCAGACGGAGCCACATGCGCAGTTTCCGGCGCTACCCCCGGCGACGGAGCGCATGCCCAAAGTCTTTGTCGTCCCGCATGGTGCCATGCCCCTGAAGTGAAAAGGATCGTTGGCTTTGTGTTCGCCGGTTTCTTGTGATTTTGAATCTGAGTAACGTCGATGTTAGAAATGTACAGTGTGAAAATGGAACGCCGTGGGTTTATCCTGGCGGCGGTTTCGGCTGGACTCCTTAGCTTAGAGCGGGGGCATCCGGCCATTGCCGCGCCGTCGCCCTCCGAAAGCCAAGCCCAAGACCCATACTTTGCAGTGAAGATTATCGACGACGTGACGGAGCGAGGGGTGCCGCTGGTCGAAGTGAAACTTACCAATGCCCTTCGATACTACTCGGATAGCAACGGCATCGTGGCCTTCTTCGAGCCCGGCCTGATGGAGCAGGCGATTTGGTTCTACATCCAAAGCGCCGGCTATGAATTCCCCGAGAAGCCCTTTGGCGAACGTGGCAAGGTGTTGAAAGCCACTCGCGGCGGTAGCGTCACGTTGAAGATCCACCGCCTCAACGTGGCCGAGCGTCTCTATCGGCTGACGGGTGAGGGCATCTATCGCGATAGCGTTCTGGTTGGGGCGCCCGTGCCGATCAAGCACTCTCTGCTGGATGCCGAGGTGATGGGCCAGGACACGGTAATGACCGCGCTTTACCGGGGCAAGATTTACTGGATCTTTGGCGATACAGGAAGGGTGGCATTCCATCTTGGCAACTTCGGGACATCGGGGGCAACTTCGGAATTGCCCGATAAAGGCGGCCTTGACCCGAGTTCCGGTGTAGACCTGAACTACTTCAGCGATGCGTCGGGCTTCAGCAAGCCAATGATCCCGGCGAGTGCAGTGCCTGGTCCGGGCCCAAAGTGGACCGACGCGATGATGGTCGTCGAGGATGACCACGGCACGGAGAGGTTGGTGGCCCACTTTGTTCGAGTGAAGACCTTGGGGGAAATTTACGAGCAGGGGCTGGTCATGTTCAACGATCAAACCCAGAGCTTTGACCGTCTCGCACAGCTTCGATATAAAGACCCCTCTTGGTCCTGCGGGCCGGCCTTTTCGCGTGCGAAACGCGGCCGAATCGTACTATTACTTTCCTTCGCCGTATCCTGTACCGGTGGCACGCGTAAAAGCAGACCTTCAACACATTACTCACCCGGAGTCTTACGAAGGCTTTACGTGCCTCGCTGCCGGAACGCAGTATCAGGGGGCCTCAACCAAGCTTGACCGCGCCGCTGATGGCCGCTTGATTTACGGCTGGAAGCAAGGTACCCCGGCCCTTGATTTCAGGCAGCAGCGAGACCTCGCCGCTTCCGGTCAGATGAAACCGGAAGAAGGCCTGGGATGCCTGATCGATATCGAGACTGGCGCCTTGATTGAACATACGATTGGGACTGTCTATTGGAACGATTATCGCCGGCGATGGATCATGATCACACTGAGAAACCTGGAGGAGGTGTGGTACGCGGAAGGCGACACGCCGCTGGGTCCATGGTCATACGCAAGAAAGGTTGCGGTTCACGACCACTACACATTCTATTGGCCGGCGCACTTCCCGTTTTTAGATCAAGAGGGTGGTCGAGTAATCTATTTTGCCGGCACTTACACAAACACCTTCTCGGGCAATCCTGACCAGATCCCGCGATACGATTACAATCAACTCATGTATCGCCTGGACTTGGCTGACCCGCGGCTGTTCTTGCCGGTGCCCATTTATCGAGTCACGACTGAGGACGGATCTCCGAGGTACATGACGCGAGAGGGCGTCGAAGAGAGCAACGCTTGGGACCGAATCGACAGCGTTCCTTTCTTCGCGCTTTCTCCAAGCCGGGCGCACGAAGGGCTGATGTTGATCTCTATGAGACCGGACGGAAGCCTGCATTTCTCGCAGGCAGAAGAGAGGCTTGTAGAGAGCTCTCGGCAACCGTTGTTCTATGCTCTTCCGGCGGGTTCGACAACTTCGGCGCAGAACTCAGGGGAGAAACGTGACGGCGCAACGAAGAGTTCCGGCGGCGCTGAGTTCATTGCTCAGCAGGAGAAATCGTCGGCAGTTCTTTCGCTGTATGAATATCGCCAAAGCGGAAATGGAGCGCGAGTCTATTCGACTGACGCTGGGCTGAACAAAGCAGGACTTTCGCGAGTGGAAAAGCCCCTGTGTCGAGTCTGGCGAAACCCGCAATCTCTTCTGATTCTTGACCGCCATGCCAGTCCTTCTTGAAGTGGTCGAAGAGTGGGACGCTGTGGACGTGCGCGCTGCCGCGACCTGTTAGTCACAAACGAAATTCGCGGCGCCGGAGGTACGCCTTGCGCGTTGTCGCGGTGACCAGATCATTTGTGTTGCTCTGCACGGCGCTCTCGATCGTGTGGCCTGCGCCGCTGAGTGGCCAAGGCGAAAACCCGCGGCTGGGCGCAGCGAAGGATCGAACCTCCTTCGCGCTTCCAGGCCAGGACATCGCCGTGTTCCAGCACTTCTTCGACGGCGCCACCGAACCCTGCGCGGTCAAGTTCAACGGACAAACGGGGGTGGTGAATTCCTTCCTTCCCGGTCCGCAGTATCCCATGATCTGGATTCGTGATTTCGCCACACAGATTCCGCTGCTTCGTTACCGCTACCCTCGCGAGTATCTGACCGGCACGGTGGAGGAAATACTCGCGGCCCAGCAGAGCGACGGCAGCGTATACGACTGGGTCAGTCCCTACTGCCGTTTTACCGCAGACGGCGTGTGCTGGAAGCAGGGCGCGCCACACGCGAAGATTGTTTACAAGTCAGCGACCACTACACTTTGGGCCGATAAGAACACCATCGCCGCTGATCAGGAAGCCAGCGTGGTGGATGCTGCTTTCCAGATTTTCGCGATGACCGGCGACCGCGCCTGGCTGTACAAATTGGTCAAGGGAAAACGCATCCTCGATCGCCTCGACCTTGCCCTTGAGTACCTGCTGAAGAACCGCTTCGATGCCGCGCACGGGTTGGTGACCAGCGGGTTCACCGTTGACTGGGGGGATGCCAGCTCCGTGTATCCGGACCAACGGGTGATTTACCTGGATCAAAACACGCCGGTCGTGGCGGCTGTATACCCAAACGCCATGTTCGTTTTGGCAGCGCGTAAATTAGGCTCCGTGTATACGGTGTTGGGCATGGCCGACCGGGCGAAGTACTGGTTGAACGAGTCGGACGGAATAAAGGCCAATGTGAATAAGTACCTCTGGCAGGAGGCCAAGGGGTTCTACCGGATGCACCTGACGCTCACTCCGGCGCTTGCCAGCGGATACCCCGATGACTCGGATATGTTTGCCGTAGGCGGCAACGCTGTGGCTGTGCTCGCCGGCGTTGCCAGCGATCGCCAGGCAGCGCAGATTTTTGAGGTCGCTGAGAAGCGCCGGCGCCAGTTTAACATCACGACGATTGCCGGCGACGTATTGCCTCCTTTCCCTGCGGGTTTCTTCAAGACATCATGGGGGAAGCCTTACAGCTACCTCAACGGCGGCCAATGGGACTGGTTTGCCGCCCGCCTCGTGCTGGCCGAGTTTGAGCGGGGATTTTCAACGTTGGCTTACCGTGAACTTACAGAGTTGGCGAGCAAGGACGCTAGGGCCGGCGGGCTCTACGAATGGAATACGCCGAGTGGTGAGGGAAGGGGGGCAAACCCTTATCTCTCCAACGCGGGGGTACTGGCGCGAGCGATCTTTGAGGGGCTTTTCGGCGTCAAATTGAGCGATTCGACGCTGGACATTTTCGTCCGGATGGCGAAACATTCCGGACGGATTCAGCTTCACCAGCCAGCAAACGGCGCGACGGTCGCATACGACTACAGCTACAACGCGACCGAGAAGGTGATGAGGTTGCACTACGACGGCAGCATTGCGCGCCCCGGAACGCTCGCGATCCTGGTGCCCAAGGGTGAGAAAGCGCGAAGGCTGCTTAAGGACGGTCACAAGGTCGAGTTTAGAACCAGGGCGATCGGCGAGGACTCATTCATCGAGGTTGATACGGACTGGGCGGCTCATGATATGAGCTTAGATTTGCGCTAACGAGTGTTCATGTTCTGCACCGAAGAACACTGCCGATAGGCGGTTAGTCAGGGCGGTCGGGAGGATTGGCATGTCAACGAAGTTTCTCTTAAGAATGATGGCCATTTTCGTCGTTTACTTGCTTCCCTCAGCGCTCGCGGCCCAAATCCGCACGGTCTACGTTGTTCCGTCGAGCCATTGGGACCGCGGCTTTGTGACCAACCCGGAGAAACTTTTGCCGCGATTGAAGCCACACATTGATCAGGTGATCGACGATGCCGCAGCCGACCCCGACTTCCGCTGGACCATTGAGAGCATCTGGCAGCTCAACGAATGGCTGATTCGTACCAGAGACCCAAAGCGCGTTGCCCTGCTGCGCGACCTTGTCAAAAAGGGTCAAATCGAAATCAGCGCCGCTTATGGCAGCATGCACACTGAGTTCATGGATCCGGAGGAATTGAACCTTTGGACGCAGGATAGTTTCCGCATGGCGCGAGCCCTCGACATCGACCGCTCCGACTTCGCCATGATGGACGACGTCCCGGGATTTGTGCGGTGGCTTCCGCAAGTGATGGCTGGCAGCGGCATTCACTATTTTCTGAATGGTTCCAATCTGTTTATCGGAGGAGGAACCAGCCTTGCCCCCGGCCACGTTCCCTTCTACTGGCAAAGTCCCGACGGCAGCCGCGTGCTCACGTGGGTCAGTGAGGGTGCGAATGGCGGATACGTGGAGGGGATGACGGACTACTATCTGGCGCCCACGACTCCGGACCCCTATGCCCCCGGACAACTCTTGATTCCCAAGGACCTTCAGGGCAAGCCGCCGATGGAAGTGATGGAAATGGGAATCAAGAAGCTGGTTGACACCTATGAGAAGGCCGGATATAAATATGATGCGGTGCTGGTGATGTACTTGCACGATTTTGTCCCGCCTTCCGACGAAAAAGACTATCTACTGCCCATGATTCGTGAGTGGAATGCTTTGGGCCGGACTCCCCATATCCGCGTCGCCACGCCGAAGGAGTTTTTCACGTATATCGTTTCGAAATACGAAAAAGAGATTCCCACTTATCAAGGCGATTGGTCGGGGCTTTGGACCGGCGTGAAAACCAACTCGCCCGAGATCAGCGCACTCGCCCGTCTGGATCAATTGAGCCTTCGCGCGAACGGCTTGCTCTGGGCGACTCTACATTTGCGCGGCGCAAGTGAGTTCCCGTCCGGCAATATGCTGGAAGATTATCGTCGGGTCTGGAACTACGATGAACATTCCGGTGCGGGCCAAGCGGGCTGGCCGGATTTGATGACTGTGCGCGAGGTCAACGACCAAAACGCTGATTACGTGGACTACGTCACCGCCGCACAGCAGGATCAACAATTCCTGTTCGAGAAGGGAATCGACCTGGATGTGGAGTGGCTGGAAAAATCGGCTCCGGCTGCTTCGCCTGCGAATGCCGGACCAATGTTTGTGGTCTACCGGCCCCAAAGTTGGGCGGCGACCTCGGTCATAGGAGTGCCCGAGTTCCCCGATGGCCAGCGCCCGGCCGCGTTCAAAGACCTGTCCTCCGGCAACACCTTTCCCGCCCAATGGTCAACGGGGTGTCCGCGCGCAACTCCTGACCGGCAGTCTCAGTCTTGCGGGGTGATGGCTGCGCCGCTTCCGGCTTCGGGAGTGGCGCTGTTTGAACCGATGTTACACGCAGCAACCGAGGGAGCTAGCGGCATGGCTGGTTCCGGCCCGTCGCCGGCACCCAGCAGGCCGACACTCGAGAATCGGTTTTATGAATTAAAGCTCCGGGTTTCGGACGGCGCGATCGTTGACCTGATTGACAAGGACTCCGGCAAACAGATTATTAACGTTGGTGCTCGCGACGGGTTCAATCAGCCGGTTCGTGTGGCAGGACGCGAACGGATCGATGGCAAGGCGCCCGTGAATTTTGTTGCCATACAGGGGCCAGTATATGACTCCTTGCAGGTGCAGCGGCCCGGAAGCTACGCCCCGTTAACGGAATATCGCCTCTACCATGCGGTGAAACGGTTGGAAATTCGCAACCTGCTCATGCGCTCGCGGATGCCTATTGTGACCGAGTCCGGCAAGGTCAACACTTACCAGTTTGCGTTCCCCCTGCTGCCTGGGGGCACCATCGACTCATTCCGTTACGTAAGCGGCTTCGGAGTGACCACGTTCCCGCAGGACTACTTGCCGGGAGCGCGCATGGACGCTGTGGTTTCGCACGGATTGATCTTCTCAGACGGAGATTTCCACGTTGCCCTTGCTTCGCCGCAAGCTTACTACTGGGATGTTCCTGGCTTTAACCGGCAGCATTGGCAGCTTTGGCAGAACGAGGTCCTCTCCACGGTACTGCGCAAGAACGACGCGGGAGCAACGCGTGACTACGGGTATTATCTTTTCCCCACCATGGAGCCGGGTTTGCCCGACCAATGCTGGATTGTTTACGACATGGATTCGTGGTCGGGCCCATGGGGCGATGGCGACGCGTATCGGAGGATCTGGGATGCGGTCATGAATCCCGTTAGCGAAGTTGAGCCACGGAGTGCCCTTGGGGTCGCTCAAGGACGCAGCGGAATCCTTCTTTGCCACTAATCAACCCGATGTAGTGGTGATGGCCGCCACAGCCTCTCTGACCCAACGCGGAGGCATCGTCATCCGGCTGCAAAACCTGTCCGGCAGACAGTGCCTGACGCAAGTCACTCTGCCCGCCGATGGACTGGCTGCGAGTGTAGTTGACTTAACGGAGACGCTGGTAGGGGCGGGGCATCTGCCCGTCACGGGCAAGCAGGTTGAGGTGCAGGTCGAACCTCACGCGACCGTATCCATTCTGGTATCGCGGCACACGGAATGATGGGCCGGTCGGCAAGACTCACTTCAAGCCATCGCGCGTGACCGTGTAGTGCTTGCCCTGATAGGGCACATTGACAAGCCGGGCCTGAGGATCAAAGTCCTGCAATCGCGGGCGCGCATGGATTCCGTCGAAGAGGGTCAGTTGCGTCCCGAACACGCCCTCAATCACCAGATCCACGAAACTGCCACCTGACAGGCAGGACCAATCGGTAAAGTACGGGGGATCTTCCGGTGACTTGGCGGCTCCGCCATCGACGGGTGGAAAGACGCTTTCCACGATGTGGGCTTGTCCGAAGGGTCCCTGATTGGCGGACTTTGCCAACCCCTTTACCCACTCCGCAACCTTGGCGGAGGGATCGACTTTGTAAAGTCCCTTGGCCGTCATGGAAGGCCAGGCGGTATACGCTCCCAGCCAGCTATGATCGGGCCGGATGTTCCAGGTCGCATCGGCATCATCGGGAGACAACGCGCGCATCCACAAGTTGGAATGGAGTTGCGTCCAGAAGAAATTGCTCATCTCGTGCTTCTGTTGCTCGCTCAAATCCTCAAACATGTCGTCAAGAATCGTCAACAGATCATAGCAGTGGCCCACTTCGAAAAAGCTCCCATCCGGCTGCTGGCATTTCCACCAGCCTTTGCCGGCAACATAGAGCCGCTCGTTGATGCGCGCCGCCAGGTCTTTAGCCTCTGAGCGCAATTGTGCTGCGCGGGGAGAGTCGCCCCGTCGGTCCAGCAGCGCGGCGGCGAAGCGCATGGCGTATACATTACCCGCGTTCATACCAGCGACTGCGTGCAGGTAGGTGCTGACCACCTCGAGCAGGTTCTCGATCTTGCCGTAGTCGCCGAGGCCTTGGCCGTGCGTATCGAGCTTCTTCCAGTACATGGCGTGGTCAAGCACGTGCGTCAGCACCGTCTTGCCGTCAATAACCTTGTCAAGCCACGCAAAATCACCGGTGACGCGCAGGTAACAGTCCACACAGCGCAGGATGGCCACATCATTCACTGCGTACCACGGACCTATTCCCTGGCCGCTGATGTAATCCGTGGCCAGGTGTTGATGCATGTCCTGCACGAACCACGTCTCGACCAGTGTGCGCAACGGCAGCGGATCGAGCATGGAAAGACTGAGTGCGGTCAAAGACGTGTCCCATGGAAAGCTGAGCGTGGGAAGCACGCGCCCGCCTAGAGTCAAGTAGGTCGGCCCGTATTTGGAATCCGGCGATATTCGCCGTCCGGTAAGAAGGTTGGTGAAGCCCACGTAGTATAACCGCCACAGCGATTCGTCCTCCGTCACCAGTTGAGGGAGATGGCCGGAGAAGGCAGAATTTCCCGGGGTGAATGCCGAACGGATCAAGCTGGTGTAAGTTTCGAGGTTCTCCCGGAGAATTGCGTCAAACTCCGACTGGGCGTGGTCGTAGGCCGCCACAGCGGAGGCATGATCTTCGGCGAGCGCGTTGACATAGTGGAACGTGCGAACTTCGCCCGCGTTTAAGGCAAGATCGTAGACCAGCATGCGATCGCGCTCAAAGTGGTCTGTGCGCGGCGCTACTCCCTGCACGGAAGCAGCCTTACTGTGCTGTGCCTCGAAAATCAGGCAGCCGCGTGACGCGTCCCAGTGAATCAGGTTATCGCCTTCGCCGGGACAGCTACTGAACCAGGGCTTGTCAGGCTTGGCGGCGACGCCGGCACGCAGATCAAAGCTCAGCATGATTTTGCGATGCTCACCACTGCGGTTTTCGATGGTGATGGACTGCGCTACGCCGCGCTGCTTCGCGGGCAGAAAGGTCTCGGTGTGAAAGCGCAAACCCTCCACCTTCGCCTCTCGCACGATGCGGTGAGGATACCAGGTGTAAGTGACCTGGTCCGCCGGAGGAGGATAGGAAATCAGCACGCGGCCATTCAGAAAGATCTCGCACGTCAGCAGGAATCCGGGGCTCCAGGGAATCTCCGCGACGCCGCAACAAGCGAAAGGCGGAAAGGAGATGCCGGTGATACCGGACACGGACTTGGCGGCTTTGGCGTAGCCCCATTCGTTTTGTGCGGCGGGCGTGCAGATGAGATCGCGAAAGTTATAAGAGATGTGGCTGCTGGCCAAGTCTGCCGGCGCAGGAATGCCGGGCAGAGCTTGCGGATGAGACGTACCCCGCAGCGACCGTGCCATGGCCCCGGGGACTGCCAAGCCTGCCGAGGTCACTGCGAGAAAATTCCGGCGGCTGATGTCACCGCGTCGGCGTGACTCACTCCCACCATATTTCCCTTTTCCATGTCGCATGTGGAATCCTTTCCATGTCGAAGGCGCACACCCGGAGCTTGTCGCTCCCTCCGCTGTGGACTAGGGAATGACTCCATGTTGCTTGAGGAAACTGAAAACGGCCTCCTGCACTTTAAGGTTTTCATCGGTGCTCCAGCCGCCATGTTTTCCGCCCTTTACGGTGTAAAGCTCGTTGGTTACTCCCGCGGCATCCAACGCCTTGTGCAGGCGAACGGCGTGCTGATAAGGAACTACGTCGTCCGCGTCGCCGTGCGCGGTAAAGATTGCCGGCAGCCCGGGGCGCACGTAGGTCAAAGGCGACAGTTGCCTGGCCAGTTCGAATCGGTCGCGCAAACTTCCCAACCACATCACCGCATACGTCTTCATGTTGGGGCCTGAAAGCAGGTCCGCGACGTCGGTGATGCCGTAGAAATTCACGATGGCGGCCACTTGGAGTTTCTCCGTGCCGGGGCACTCATTGTCGAATCCGGCGTCGGGCGTGAGCATGCCGGTGATCAGGCTCAGGTGGCCGCCGGCCGAGTGTCCGTTCAAGACGAGGTGGTTCAAATCGAAGCCGTAGTCTTTGGCGTTCTGGTAAACCCACCGCAGAGCGCAGCGGCAGTCTTCCACCGCGGCCGGAGCTAATGAAACCGACGCCATGCGATACTCAACGTTGACGACGTTCATCCCCTGGGCGAGGTAGGGAAGCAGCCAGAGGTTGGCACCCTCCTTGGCGCCGAACACCCAGCCTCCGCCGTGGATGTAGATCAAGGTGGGGCGGGCATGAGATTTGTCGTTCGCGGAGATGACGTCGAGCTTGCACTCGTACTGATTCGCCCGCTTGTAGACGATGTCGGGGCGGATGCTGTAGTTGGAGGCGGTTTCGACCGCCCATCGGACTTGCGGCGAGAGTTGTTGCGCCTTCGCCGAGAGGCTTATAATGGTGAGGCAAATTGCCACTGCGAGTTTCTTCATGGTCCGCTCCTTATGTCATCGAATCCCCGCATGGATGTCCATCAGTCGGTTAGTCGATAGACGCCACCATTCAGGCACCCCTGCGGGCGCCTGGGCGCATGATTCTAGTACGACTGTGTGGCTCCAGCAATCAGAGAAATGACGTGTTACCTCCTGCCAGGCGAAGCCGGGAGATAAAGACCAAACCTGGGGCGAGTGCCGCTGGCCGGCGTCATCAGTGTCTACGGTGGGCAGCGGCGATGTTGTTGTTTTTATTGGGCGCCATCGTCTGTTGTGGCGGTGGATCCGGCTCCAGCACTTCCACTCCGCCCGTGACGACAGTGGAGTATTTCCCCTACCAACAGGGCTGGCTAGGTGCCGATGGGGCATACTCGGTTGCCCTCGGGCAAAACCAAAGCCTCTGGCTTTTCGGCGATACCTTTGTCGGCCCTGCGAACGCCACTTCCCGCACCCAAGCCACAACGATGGTACACAATTCAATCGCCATCTCGACTTGCACCGGCCAAACCTGCGCGTGGCAGTACTACTGGAGCGGCATGAACACTGCCTCTCCCGGCCCGCAGTTTTCTACGGGAACCTCCGATTGGTTCTGGCCGGAAGATGGCTTCATTTACAATGGAACGCTCTATCTGGCTCTCATGCAAATGCACGCCACCGGGACCGGAGGCGCATTCGGATTTGCTTACAGCGGCGTGCAACTGGCTTCCATCAGCAACTACACAGCGGCGCCCAGCACCTGGTCGGTGACCTACCAGACGCTCAATACGGGTGCAGCCGCCGTCCCGGGTGTATCGATCGTCGCGGGGCGGGGACCCAACGGAAACCCCGACCCCTCAAATCCGCTGGGCGCGAACTACGCCTATTTCTTCACCTTGATCGGATCAAGCAACCCGGCCACGGAGTACATGGCGTTGCTCCGACTGCCACTTAGTGAACTGAATGCCGCGGCCCGACCGACAAGCAATAGGTGGGAGTACCTGGGCGGAGGACTATCGTGGGAAACGTGGCCGGGCACCCAAACCGCCCTTCCCGGCGACCAGGCAGTGGTGATCGCTCCCGGCGCGACGGAGATGACGGTTCGTTACCATAGCTCCACCAACCAGTGGGTCGCCATTTATCCCGTCGGCTTGGATAACTCGGCATACTACAGCCTATCGAACTCCCTGACTCAGTCCTGGGGACAATCTGAAGCTCTTTACTCCTACCCGGAGATGCAATCCTCCAATTCCAATTACACGCCCAATGTCTTCTGTTACGCCGCGAAGGAGCACACGGAGTTTGAAACCACGGGGCAACTTTTTTTCACTTACGCGTGCAACTCGCTGCAAGAGAGTGATGTTACGAGCAACATGAATCTCTACCATCCCGTTGTGGTCACGCAAGCGCTGCCGCACCAGTGATGACGCTGCCAAACAGCTCAGGGAACAGAGAGGCGGCGTTCCCAGCCAATTACAGATCACCCGAGTATAGATATTCACCGTGGAGCGAATATCGGACCGGCGGATTAGTCAGAGTCGTTAAGCTAACGGATATTGATCACTGAGCCGTAGGCACGGCACGCCACCAACTTCCTGTCTTGATAGGCACAAAACTCTGTTGGCGTCAGGGAGATGTCATAGCTGTGACCGCGAAATCGGTAACCGGACATCTTTGCCCATCCCATCTCCGCGTGATAGGCAGGCGTAATCTGAAGTGAGCCGTCCGTGACGGGGCGCAAACCGAAAACGCCGAATAGAATCGCCTGAACTCCGCTTCCGGTCGCGATTTCCAGCGGCATGTCTTCAGGTATTTCGCCGAAGAAATCCGCGAAGGCATCTTGGGGAATATACGGGTATCTTTCCGTCCAGCGCGCGCACCGCGTCAGGATATTCCAACCCAACTCACTCTCTCCCAGGCGATAGAGGGTTTCGGCGATGCGCAGGGGCATGCCGGTGTACTGTCCGCCTCCGCCCCAGTCAATGTCCATCAGATCCCAGTGCTGTTCGTCGGGCTTGGCGATGGAATACATGCCGTAAGGGCCCAGGAATTCCCCCTCGTTGATGTGCGAGATCATCCGCTGGCGTTGGTGCGGGGAGAGCAGGTCCGTGCCCAGGACGTCGTAAAGGTGATAGCTGAAAACCAGTTGGCGGCTACCGTCGGGGAAGAGATTGTCAAACCATCCGGCTTGTTCGTTCCACATCTTCTCGTTCATCGCCTTGCGCAACTGGCCTGCCCACTCTGCAAATTTTCCGGCATCAGGATCGTTTCGGGCACGCCCCCAGTCAGCCAACTGCTGGAAGTATCCTGCCGCCAAGCCGTTGGTGGCTGCCACGACATTTACATAGCCATCGGTGCGTATTTCCAAGAAGCTATTGTTGTTTGCCCCGAAGTCCAGAAGGCCATCCGGGCGCCCGTACTTCTTTTTCACCTCCACGCCCATGCGTTTCATCCACTCGTACACGCTCGCTCCGCTCTCGACCCGGTCGAGAAATGCGAAGTCGCCAGTTTGGAGTAAGTAGTCCTGCAAGATCCGCATTTTGGCGAAGGGGTCCTGCGCATAGGCAAATGCCTCCCCCTTACCATTCCACGGAATATAGGTGTGGGTCAGAAGGCCCTGACGAATGTAGGTCAAGAAGGCCACACGCAGCCCGGCTGGGTCCAGCATGGAGAGAAGTTCGGAGGCATAGGAGGTGTCCCAGGCAATGGTGTCGAGCCAGGTTCCTACGGCGTAGTAGGGGCGAGTAATGAAGTTCTCGCGGTCCCATCGGGTTTCGAGAATGCTCAAAATGCAGCGATAGTAGAGTTCGTCCAACTGCTTATCGTCAGTGGCGATCAACGGAAGGTTCTCTGAAGCCCAGCGCATTCGCTCGCGCAACGCATGGTCCGCCTGGGTAATCCTCTCCGTAAGATCCGGGGCGTAGGGATCCGGTGCGGGCGCATCGGCCAATTGCGGAATCACCGAGAAGCGAGCAGTGCCAGCGGCTTGTGCCGGGATCTCCCAATGCCAGCCATCTTTGTCGGGCTTCCCCAAGTCGCTGACCGCGGTAACTCGAACCTGCGAATTGGCCAGTGTAAAGGCATCAAGGAGCTGAACGGGCAGCGCCGCCGTTTCCTCTTCGCCGGGAATGCTGAGCCCCAACTCGGGAGCGCTCTGCTGCGGAATCACCGTCAATACCAACGGGCTGGACGTACGATTTGAGATGTTCACCTCGACGTAGACTTCGTCCTTGTCGGCGGAAACGCTCGTTTTGCTGCGAATGCCGAAAGAGATCCATTTGCCTCCCAGCATTTTGTGGAACGTCCCCCTCCGTACGTAGAGGTTGGGTTGCCAGTAAGCCCTTTGCAAGAGCACCACGTAAGGCGTGTTCGGGAACCAGTTGAATCCCAGCGGCTTGGTGTTCTTCCCCGTGGCGACCAGCATTTCATGGGCGTCCGCTGTGACGTCTTGGATCAACACATGGTCCGTCTCGTCGCGGAAAGCGAGTTGAAAGTGATAGTCGCGCGAATAAATCGGCGGGAACTGCAAGGTTTGGAAGCCTGTGACGCTCCAATCCCTCACGGAAACGGTACCCCGACCATTGAACAAGCGAAGGCGGCGCGCGCTGAAGACCATCTGCGTGCGCTCCATGCCTAACAGCTCGGGAGTGAGTTTGGATTCGACCTTCGGCGCGTCACCCTGTGCTCCTGCATTAGCGTCCCGGTTCTCTGCAGACATCGCCATGCCTGAGGCGATGACCGTGACGGCCAAGAATAGATACACGGTTCGAGTCATCTACCATCCTTTTGCTCGAAGCTCCAGCTTGAGCGTCTTGATTTGCCTCGGTCGGATGTTGAAATGGACCCTGCCGCCATCCGTCTTCAACTTGTTTCCCGTCGGTTCTTCAATCAGGTTGGTCTCCTCGCCGCTTGCCACTGTGAAAGCGAGAGAAAGCTCACCCTCTGCGGGTCGGCCTGCCGTCTCTTGCAGCCTTACCACAAGCTCGTTCGGACCCCAGGGATCCTCCGACATCTTGATGGCCGTGACGACGACATTCTTTGGAGTCAAGGAGAGAAATGACTGCTCCGGCGGGTAGGCAGGGTTAGATGCGGAACCCCAACCGGTGAGGGTTCCAGCGTGGTGGGGTTCCTGCTTCGAGACCATCGGTGCGTTCAACTCAGCGGCCTGCCGCACCGTGTCCGCATCCTTCCAGCCGCGCACGTGGGGATACAATGCATAGTGGAAGCTTTGTGTGCCTTCGTCCATCCGGGCGTTCATGTCGCGCGTACCCCGTAGAAGCGCAGCGCGCAGGACATTCTTTTCCGCGTAAAACTCGTAAAGGCCGGTATTCAACAGGCTCACGCCAAAAGTATCCGTGGAAAGATCAATCCACTGCTGCGCGCACTGCCGCTGCCCGTCAGGAGAGGTTTCTTCAAAGCCGTAAGGCTTCTCGAACGTCGCCTTTCCCTGATCCACTCGCACCGGAAAATCGGCCAGCAGTGCCTTGTCGCGATCGTGCCAATCAGCCGTGAGCGTAAACTCAACGCGTGGCGACCCGGCTTCAAGCATCGTGTCCACGGTGAACTGGGAATCTTCCGACCGGAACCGCGATCGCACGACCGCACGAACCGGCCCCGACTCGACCAGCGACGGCGCCCCCATCGGCTCAAAGCGCGCTTTCTGCGAGGTGAGCTGAAGGGCGTATGAGTCGCTCATACCCAGATCCTCCTTGAACAAGCCGAGGAGGTTCGCCGGCCCGGCCAGAGTTTCCCGTTTTGAGATTTCGTCGTACAAACTGGTTACCGTTCCGGCTCGGTCCAATGTCACTTTCAAATATTCGTTCTCAAGCATCCCAACCGAAGCACGCAGAGGGCTGGATGGCGTATACGGCATTCCGGGAGTGGCCCTGATCAGCGTGTAGCCCAACGAGGGAACATCCCGAAGCAGTACGAGGATGCGCCATTCCTGTTTTTGCTCATCGCTCCCTAACTTTTGAAAGAGGAGCGGTTTGCCTTGCAGATCGCGGATGTCGAAATCCTCGACCGGCTCCATGAACCGCACCGTGGCTTCCACGATGCCGGACCGCGGCCAGGAAACCGGATTGTAAACCATGACGGGAATTCCCGGGCCGGTCGTGTTGACACGGGCGCCGATGTATTCGAGTCCCTGGTTGAGCAAAACCTCGCCTTCCCGGAATATGAACTTAAGTTTCTCGTCCAGGTCTTCGTAAACGCGGCTGTTGGCGGTCAACATGTTGTGATCGTTAAGCTCCAGGAGGCGCTTCCATGCCTCGCGGAAGTCCACGCGGGGATAAAATGGCTTGCGCTGGCAATAGGTGCCAAAGGTGTCGAACTTCTCCGCGCTGAGCAGCAGGTTCAGGGCCTGGCGGTAGGGCCCCTCGGAGGCTAGCCGGTGACGCGTAGGAGATGCACCAGGATCTGCCGTCGGGGGCCATGTATTCCGCCTCCACGGGGCGAATGCATTCCTTCACGACCGGCAACTTCTCGCTGACCGGCATGATGACAGTGTCGAAGTAATGTTGCGGCGTGTCATAGACGAATCGGGGCGCACCCGTCGTTCTTTCGAGTGCCTGCAGTCCCTCCACATCCTGTGCACGAGGTCCACCTCCGTGATCCCCTCGTCCGTAAAGCTGCATCGCCCCCTTCGTCCCCCCGGTTTCGTTGCTCCAGTCCTTGAGGGCTGCGCCTAACTTGGCCAGGGCGGAAGGGGATGCGGAGAAGTCGTAAGCGCGCGGAACGTTGTACACCAGAATCCGCGACCCATCGGGGCCCTCCCACCAGTAGACGGGCTTGCCAGGTATCGACCCGCGGCTCACCACGTAGGTATCAAGCCCGCAGCCTTTTAGAATTTGGGGCAGCGTGTTGCACTGCCCGTCCCAGGCGTCCGGTGCCCACCCTACCTTCACGTTGACCCCCAGCACCTCTTTCGCGTACTGCTTGCCAATCAAGCACTCCCGAACCAGGGCCTCTCCCGCTGAACTCATAGTAAGGGGTTCGCTCCATTGGCCGCCCACCACCGCCCAACGGCCTTCCCGGATGCGCTTTTGAATCCGCTGGAACAAGTCCGGATAGCTCCTTTGGGTCGCCTCATACAGGGCCATTTGACTCTGTGCGAAGGTCAATCCAGGTTCCTTATCCATCAGGTCCAATACACCTCGGAAGGTGAATGGGATCACGGTGTCCAGCGTTTCGTTCCACCGCCATCGATAGGCTAGATCGATGTGGGCGTGGCCCACCATGTGCAGGGTCAGATCAGAGGCATCCTGGGCTTGTGCCAACCCCGCTCCCAGAAGGATCGCCAATATCCACCCAAACAAGACAGAACTTCCCTTCGATAGTCGCATCAGAGTGCCGTGCTCCTGCAGGTGTCGCGACTTGCGGGCAGCAACTTGGACCCGCGATACGGGCTACCCAGCGCTGCACCGGTTTGGAAGGAGACGCAGGGGGAATGGCATTCTCCCCCCTGCGCTTCCCTGTGGTTCAGAATTCCAACCGGAGACCCATGGTGATGTTGCGCGGTCCCAGCATTGCGCCGGTCGGCCGGCCGAAGCTGGCGTTGGAGATGTTGGTTTGAATGCTGCCGAAATCCGTCCGATTGAACGGGTTGAAAGCATTGATCTGGTAGTTGATCAAGACGGATTCCCAGATCCTAAATTGCTTGTTGAGTGAAATGGCCTCATACCGATACCAGGGTTGTCGGAACTGGGTGTTGTAGATCGACTGGTTGCCCAGCTTGAATTGCGGCGTCGCTGCGAACGCGGCGGAGTAGCTGGTGCAACCGGAGGTACAACCGTTGGTCGTGAACCAATGGCTGGTCGTGTTGTTTGGATCCAGCGAGGTGGCCGCGACGCCTGTGCGAATCGCTTGTCCCGTTGCCGTAAGCTTGGTCAAGGTTGAGAAGAGCGCATTTCCCAGCGTATTCGTGGGATTGACCAATTGGGCTAAATTGCCGCTGCGGTATTGCTGATCGGCGGCGAAGGTCCAATTGCCCACCAGGTGGTTCACAACGCCATGGGCGTTCCCCAGCCACTTCTTGTTCCGGCCGAACGGCAATTGGTAGCTGGTGATCAGGTTCACGTAGTTCGGAATATCCATGTACATATAGCTCTTGGCATCGCGAAGGTTGTAGGAATCCTGCGTCCCCTGGTTGGTCGTCTGGGTGAAGATCTGACGATAAGACAGCATATCGAGGGTCTTCGAATAGACGTAGGAACCGGTGAAGTTAAGGCTGCCAAAACGACGCTCGACTTTTCCCTGGAAAGAATCGTACCAGGTTTTGCCGTCGCCCGAATTCGATGAATAAACGGTTCCCACCATCGGGTAGGGGCGCAAAGCCTGGTTCAGCGTCGCACTGCCGCCCCAATTCATGAACGCAGGAAAAGGCAGATTGGGGATGCCGTTGGTACAGCCAATGGCCGTCGTGTAAGTGCAGATATTCGGATCGGTGATCTTCGCTTGCAGCAGATTCGTGTCACCGGTAGGTCCCGCGGTTCCCAGGTAGAGGTCGCTGGTGGGAAGGGTATTAACGTACACGGAAGAATTCGTCCCGTGGCCGCGATTTCCTACATAAGCACCCTCGAACAGCCACTGATGGAACTCCTTTTGAAGCGTGAGGTTCCACTCGTAGATGCGAGGAGCTTTCCCCATGTGCGGTCCCATAAAGTAGACACCGCTGTTGAAATTATCGGCGCCTGGAACTTGCTGGGCCCCCTTGTAGCCAGGCGGTGGCTGAACGCCGCCGGATTGTTGGTGGGCGCATTGGGATTGTACCCACCCGGATCCCACTGGAAGGCGGGGTTGAAGCTGTCGGAATTCTGGGCGTAGGAGCCGCCGAAGCCGTCTTCGCAACCGCAACCGCCGTTGCCCAAGCCCTCGTAGAAGACACCAAATCCGGCGCGGACCACGACAGTGGGTTTGACATTCCAAGCGAAGCCGAGACGGGGCCCGACATCGGTCATATCAAGCGGGTATGGACGTAGCTGCCCGATGCGGCCCGGTCCGCTTCCCATATAGATCAAGGCGCCGGGAAGATTACCTGCGGCGGGATTGATGGCCGACAGGCTGAACGACGAGTAGTCGCCCACCACATTGTGCCATCCCACGGGAACTTCGTACCGGACGCCCAAGTTAAGGGTCAACTTCGAACGGATTCTCCAGTTGTCTTGGAAAAATCCGGCCTGGTAGCCGTAGCGGGTGCTCCCCAAGAAAGGCGGAGCTTGCGCCGCGCTGGCTTGGTCGACATCTCCCAACAGGAAGCTGGCAAAGGAGTAACCCGTGCCTGCACCGGCAGAGCCGCTGGCGGACGAGGTCTGGAGGCGCGAAAAATTGTAGGTGCCGTTGGAGGTGGCCCAGTCATTGCCTGAGGTTCGAGGACGGCGAATGTCCCAACCCATCTTGAGCTCATGCTTGTTGTGGATCCAGGTGAGCTGTTGGTTGGCGCTCATGGTCCAGTTGATTTGCTGACCATTGTTGACCTTCCCTTGGTTCATCCCCCACCACACGCCGCCTGTGCCATTTCCGCCCGAGGCCATGGTGAGATCTGTCTCAAAGGAGATGATCGGCGAGGCATCCTGGGGAGTTCCCGCTGCGTCCGGAAAGCCCCACTGTCGGCCGAACCCGTTCTGGAGTGGATTGAACCAGCGTTGCCGTTCGTTTTGCAATGCCCACACGGTGTGGAGGACCATGTGGGGGTTGATCACAAATCGTCAGTCGCGCGCGGATCCAGGGTGTCGTTGTTGCTGGTCAGACCGTCGCTGAGCGGCCCGGGATAGTAGGTATTCGTAGCGCTGACGGAGTCGCGATAAACCATGAAGAACGCCACGCGATTCCGGGTGTGAATGGAATGGTCGATCTTAACCGACCAAGACTTATCGGTGGTCAAAGTTGTGGAGTTGAAAGTGTAGTTCCCGGTGAGCTGTCCAGCCGCTCCCGTGTTAGCGCCAGGGATATAAGGCAGAATCTTGTTGGAAATGGAGCTAAACCGGTTAGTGGGGATGATGTTGCCCGGAAATTGCGTCCGGGGGCTGGTGTGGATCGTAGATGGGCGGGAGGCCGGTGCCGGAGAAATTGCCCTGCATCTCTGCTGCGGTAGGTACGGTCTCGCCGCTATTGACGGAGATCGCCGCGGGCTGCCAAAAGCCGACCCAAGAGAAGTACCAGAACGTGCGGTTACGACCATCGCAAACGTGGGGAATATACACCGGGTCCACCCGCATATCCGCCTTCCTCGTTGTACCGCTCCTTGGGACGGAAGGCCTTATCGTGCGTCAAAAGGTCTGGCCAACCTCCTTTGTAGGTGCGGTTGGCAGCATTTTGATTGGTGGCCCAAGGGACGGCGTCAAAGATGTCGCGCTTGAAGTTAAAGAACATGGCGCCGTGGGGCTGATTGGTTCCAGACCTGGTGGTGAGTTGCACGATGCCACCCCCGGCGCGGCCATACTCAGCGGTGAAGCCCGACGTGAGCATTTTGAACTCGCCGAAGCCATAAAAGCCGGGGAAGATGAGCACCACGCCGCCCGACTCAGGGCTGACCATGGTGGCGCCATCGATCATGATCTCTTCTCCACGACCGATGGAGCCGTTGACGCTGGTTTCCGCATTGGAGTTGACTCCAGGCATCCACGAGACAAATGAGTTCGCCAACTCCAAGCTGCCGTTCCACAGGGGCAGGTTCGCCATTTGTTGTGGGCTCATGCCGGCACCGCGCGTCGGGTTGGCGGTTTCGAGAACGGGGGCCGCAGCCTTGACTTCAATGGTTTGCTGCGTGGTGCCCAATTGCAACTGGATATCGATGACTTCTCGAAGTTGGACACGGACCTCAATTCCCGATTGGACGTACGTTTTAAAGCCGGATTGTTTAATGGTGAGTGTGTACGGACCGGTGGGCAGGTTGGGGAAGACATAGAGGCCTGCCTGGGTAGTCACGGAGGTATATTGGCGTCCGGTTGGCACGTGCGTAGCCACCACCGTCGCCCCCGGGATGACGACCCATTCGGGTCCGTGACCGCCCCGGAGATGGAGCCGTTGGCGGTTTGCGCGAGCATCGCAACCGGGAGAATCAAGAGGAATGCTGACAATAAACAAAGGTACTTCGCTAGCTTCATTGGTGATTTCTCCTCTCTTACAGCGAACCTGGAATAAATGAACCGGCCACAGTAGAACTCCGGTGCGACGCTGGGCCATAGCACCGATCAAACGGCTATGGCCGGGCCAACGCAACGTCTCGGCACCGTGGCTTCGCGAAATTTCCGCGACGTAGACGCGATCTTTCGCTCAATCACTACTCCCCTTGATCCGACGCCATCCTGCTAAGAAAACAGTGTTTACAGTTACCAGTGAACCTTCGGGTTGTGCTATAGTTCACGGCAAATAATGGTCCTTCGAGTGGCCCACAATTTAGAGAGCAACGGACCACAAGGGAAGGGGAATTCACAGGACTATCACAGTGAATTCACAGAGATCAGACAATCCGACTGCGGAACCTCACTCGGGCTCCTCCCTTGAGCAAGACGGCAGGTGGAAATTGGTGCTGCGAGTGGCGGCCAGCCAGGAGTTTTCCCGCTCCGTTCGTATGCGCCAGTTACTTCTATACGTTTGCGAGAAGGCCGTGACCAACTGCGCGCAGGAGATGCACGAACAGCAGATCGGAATGAGGTCTTTGCGCGTCGCCCGGGCTACAATCCGTCGGAAGACAATATCGTGCGGGTTGAAGTCCGGGAGTTGCGTCGTCGCCTCAACCGTTATTTTGATGGCGAAGGCGCCGAGGAGGCGATTCGCATCAATATCCCCAAGGGAAGCTACGTCCCCGTCTTTGACACCCGTGCGCCGCGCCCCGGGACTCGTGACTCCGGAAACGACAAAGTTCCCGGACCTGCGGACGGTGTCCCTACCCCCCGAATCCGAGCGAGGATTCCCTGGGCCACGGTGTCGTGGGTGCTAACGATTGCGCATACTGTCCTTTTGCTTTGGCCTGGCGGTGGAGGTTGTCAATCGGGCAGGCCCAGTCATTCGACGACTGCTTCCGAGTCCGACGGGCCCGCCAAAGCGGAATCGGCGACACCGGGCAGTTTCTGGCCATCCCTTTTCGATCCACAACACCCGCTTACCATCGTCGTATCCGATGCTGCGCTGGTGCTCGGCAAAGTCTTGCTCGTCAAGTGTGCCTTTGGAGGACTATAGCAACGGAAGTTACCTGTGAAGCTCGGCAACCTGGGGTCCCGAATTTGCGATGATCGCTTCCAGGCCTTACACCAGCGTGACGGATGCGGTCTTAGCCGCCAAATTGGCGCAAGCCGCTGCCACCCACCACCGCGCTGCGGTTGTCCGCTTTGCTCGCAATCTCAAGATGTGGGATTTCAACAACGAAAATTTCATATTTTTGGGAAGCGCATACTCCGATCCCTGGGTTCAGCAATTTGATCAGGAGCGCAATTTCACTGTAAGCGTTGATGAAGCGACTCGACGTTTCTACTTCTTAAACAAGTCGCCGCAAACGGGAGAGCCAGAACAATACTACGCGGCGGGTAAGGACAACCGAAGCAATGAGAACTACGGGCTGGTTACTTATCTGCCTAATTCGGGACGTGCCAGTAAAGTCATGATTCTTGACGGCACCAACTCCGTGGCGACTGAGGCCGCCGGCGACTTCATCACCGATCCGTATTACGGAGCGCAATTCGCGCAGTATGTGAAATTCCCGGTTGACAGCTCACACCCTCCGTATTTTCAGCTTGTGTTGAAGGTGACAAGCTTTAACGATACCCCGAGCGAAGTTCAGGTGATCGCCCACCGGGTCGGTCCAAAGCTCTGATCCTGCCTTTATTCTGAGGGGTTGCAAGCCAACATGAAGACTGGTAGCGCTACCGGGAATCGAACCCGGGTTTTCAGATTGAGAATCTGACGTCCTAACCCCTAGACGATAGCGCCAGAGAGGCAAGTTCTTTTTCTAGCACCCGCCAGCCGGCATTGTCAAGGTGTGCAAACAGGCTGTGCTGCCCTGATTTGTGCGCAGGCCAACGCCCAAGCGCCCACACATCAATACTTCGTTGTCGATGCGAAATTGAACTCGCGGATCTTCGCCGCGGGAACGACCATCTCAAACGATTCTTCGCCGGCAGTGCGCTGCGGCGGGCTCATCGTCTCCACCTGGTTGAGCATGTCCACCAGGCTTTGATTGAAGCGCAGGTTTTTCACCCCGTGCCGGATCTGCCCGTCTTCGATCCAAAACGTCCCATCGCGCGTCATGCCCGTCAGGATCTTCTTGTAGGGATCGACTTCGCGAATGTACCAGAAGCGCGTAACCAGCATGCCGCGCTCGGTGGACTTGATCATGTCGTCCACGCTAGAGCGCTCGCCGTCCATCACGATGTTCAGTGGGGCCTCCGCGTACTCATTCGGCAGCGGAAAGCCGTGGCCGGTCGGCTGCGCGCCCAACTTCTTCGCGCTCTGGCGGGAGTAGACGAGGTTCTTCACTTCACCTTTCTCGACAATGGCAACGCGCTGGCGGGGAATTCCTTCACCATCAAACGGCGCACCGGTCTGCAAAGGATGGAAGACGTCGTCGCGTAAGTGAATGTTCTCGCCGAACACCTTTTGACCCACGCGTCCGGTAAAGCAACTACGCTGCTCATGCACCGCCATGCCGCTGAAATCCAGGATCATAAAGCCCAGAAGGTCGAGCATGGCGGAGGGTTCAAGAATCACGGTATAGCGTCCCGGTTCCACCTCGCGCGGATCGCGGCTGGCCATGGCCTTCTGGGCGGCGCGTTCAGCCAGTTCCACGGGTTCAAGCTCCATCCAGTAGGGGGCGGTCTTCTTGGCCCAGCCGGAACTGGAGTCGCTCATCATGGTGACGGAAAACTCCGACATGGTCTCTTCGTGATAGGCCTTCATGCCCCGCGAATTGAACAGGCCGTAAGCCGAAGCGCCGCTGGAGAACACTCCCGCGGCGGTCAGGCCGTCTTTCTCCGCCCGCTCCACCACCTGGGCCACCATCTCCGCCCGCGTCTTGGGAGTCAATTGCGCGGTCTCCTGGAAATAGCGGTCGAGCGCGCGATAAGTCTGCGGCCCCGGCATGGGCAGTAGCGCCGGTTCGGGCGGCTGCAAGCGCGCCAACACCAGGGCGTCCTCGCAAAGCTGGCGGATGGAGGCTTCGTCAAACTTGTTGGTGCTGGCCCGCGCCATGCGGCCTTCCACCACCAGCCGCACCGACAGAGAAGCGCCCTCCTCCGCCACGTTTTGATGAATGGTGTTGTTGGCAAAGCGGGTGAGGGCGTAGGAGTTTGCTGAAACCATGGCCTCCGTTTCATCGGCCGTGGAGTATTTCAGGACCTTGTCAAAAACTTCTTCCGCACGTTGTCGGGTCAAGTTCATTGGTGATTGGTGACTGGTGATTGGTGATTGAGTGTTTACCCTTTGTCAGATTGCATCATAAGCATCGTCCGCAATATAGCTTCACAAATCACTCAATCGACAATCACCAATGGCTTCATCCTGGATATGCCACTCCCACTTGCACCTTGCGGAAGCGCGCGGGGGAGGCGCCGTGGCCCGTGCCCATGGTTTGCATCGGTTGGCCCTTGCCGCAATTCGGGGTGCCCCACAGCGTCCAGTAGTCGGGCCCGCAAATGGCGTCGCAGGAATTCCAGAAGTCGGTGGTAATGCCACCGTAGCTGGGATTTTTCAGCATCCGGGTTTTCTTTCCGCCGCGAATCTCCCACCCGATTTCGGTGCCGAACTGGAAGTTGTAGCGGCGGTCGTCGATGGACCAACTCCGATTCGTTTCCATGTAGATGCCGTCGTCAGTATCGGCAATCAGGTCCTCCGGTTTCCACGTTCCGGGCAGGATGCTCACGTTGGTCATGCGGATCAGGGGAATGCGATTCCAGCTCTCGGCGCGCATGGCTCCGCTGGAGCGATCGAGGCCGACGGCGGAAGCCGTCTCACGTGAGCTGAGATATCCCACAAACCGGCCGTCCTTGATAATGGGCGTGCACTGGGCGGGAACACCTTCGTCGTCGTAAGCAAAAGTGCCGAGCCCGGGGCCGTGCGCGGGAGTGGCGTCCGCGACCACGTTGACGATTTCGGATGCGTATTTGAGCTTGCCCAGCTTTTCGATGGTCAGGAAGCTCATCCCGGCAAAGTTGGCTTCCGTGCCCAGCACACGATCCAGCTCAATGGGATGGCCAATCGATTCGTGGATCTGCAAGCCCAGTTGCGAGCTGTCCAGAATAATGTCCTTCACGCCGGCGGGGCACTGATCGGCTTTGTGCAGCGCCACCGCTTCTTCCCCGACGCGGCGGGCATTCTCCAGTAGTTTGAGTTCCTCCACCAACTCGTAGCCTTTGTTCTGATACTGCCCACCAAAGGAATTCGGATACGAGCGACGTTGAATCTCATTGCCGGAAAAGGAAGTGGCCACGTAGCCGGTTCCCGTCTGCGTTTTTAGCTGGTAGATTTCCGAACCCAGGCTGGAAAGAAAGAGTTGTTCGAGGCGGCGAAAGTCCATCGCCGCTTCCGCCAGCGTCACGCCCGGGACCTTCAACAACTCCGCGTTGATCTTGAGCATGAGCTCCAGGCACGTCGGTACGGGAATGGAAAACGGATCGATGCGGCAGGGAGCTGCCCAGTGGTCCAGGACCTTCTGTTCGGGAACCAGATGAACGTCGTGCTTCTTGGTGAGGGCACTGGCGCGGGCGATCTCTACTGCCAGGGCGGCGGCTCGGTCCACGTCCGCGCGGGTCATCGCATCCGTGGAAGCGAAACCCCATCCTCCATCGGCGAGAACCCGGATGCCCAAGCCCAGGGATTGTGACTCCCGGACCTGTGAGATCTGTCCATTTTTGGTGGAAAAGTACCGCTGGCGGGTGTCAAGCACCCTCACTTCGGCGTAGGTAGCTCCGCGCGAAAGTGCGGTGTCAAGCGCCCAGGAAGCGAACTGTTTCATAGTTAAGCTGTAAGCTCACAGCCGACAGCCGACGGTTCAATCAACTCCCCAACTGTAAGCTGTTGGCTGTAAGCTGTGAGCTGTCAGCGGTAGGCTGCCAACTCGTCCTTCCTATGTGCCTTCCGACCACGAGGCCAGGTACTTCGCCTGCTCGCGAGTCAGGCTGT
Organism: uncultured Acidobacteriota bacterium; assembly: GCA_963719115.1. Lineage (GTDB taxonomy): Bacteria > Acidobacteriota > Terriglobia > UBA7540 > UBA7540 > Bog-366. The sequence continues at coordinate 122,651 of CAVRBF010000044.1, forward strand.
CAATTCTGACGCCCAGAGATTCCAGTTTCAGCCGCGCCACGTTTTGATCGATGTCAGTCGGCACCGGATAAACCTTGGCTTCGAGCTTCTTGGCGTTCTTCACCATGTATTCGACGGAGAGCGCCTGATCGGCAAAGCTCATATCCATAACGACCGCGGGGTGGCCTTCCGCTGCCGCCAGGTTGATCAGCCGGCCCTCACCCAGCACGTAGATCTTGCGCCCACCCTTCAGCGTGTATTCATCCACGAAATCGCGCGTCTGGCGCTTCTTCACGGCGAGCTTTTCCAGAGCCAGCAGATTCAGCTCCACATTGAAGTGGCCGGAGTTGGCGACGACCGCGCCATCCTTCATCAACTTGAAATGCTCACCCGAGATGACGCTTTTGTCCCCCGTCACCGTGACGAAGACATCGCCTACCTTGGCGGCCTCGGTGAGCGGCATGACGCGGAAACCGTCCATGATCGCTTCCAGAGCCCGAGTGGGATTCACTTCGGTGATGATTACGTCGGAACCCAGGCCCTTGGCGCGCATCGCCACACCGCGTCCGCACCAGCCGTATCCGCAGACCACCACGCGCAATCCGGCGAAGAGCAAGTTGGTCGCGCGCAGAATTCCGTCGATGGTGGATTGACCCGTGCCGTAGCGGTTGTCGAACAGGTGCTTGGTGTCCGCGTCGTTCACGGAGATGATGGGAAACTTCAGTACGCCGTCATTCGCCATGCTGCGCAAACGGATGACGCCGGTAGTGGTCTCTTCCGTCCCGCCCATAACACCGGACAGCAGGTCCTGGCGTTTGGTCAGAATCATGGTCACCAGGTCGGCGCCATCGTCCATGGTGATCTCGGGCTTGTGGTCGAGTGCGGAGACGATGTGTGAATAGTAGGTCGCTTTATCTTCGCCTTTGATGGCGTAGGTGGGAATGTTGTAGTCCTTCACCAGCGAAGCGGCTACGTCATTCTGGGTGCTCAAGGGGTTGGAGGCGCACAGCACCACGTCGGCGCCGCCATCGCGCAGCGTGATCGCCAGGTTGGCGGTTTCCGTGGTGACGTGCAAGCAAGCGGAAATGCGAACGCCCTTCAGCGGGCGCTGCTTTTGGAAGCGTTTGCGGATCATCTGCAAAACAGGCATCCACTGATTGGCCCATTCAATCCGCAGTTTGCCTTTTTCGGCAAGATTGAAGTCCTTTACATCGCCGGCTACCATCTTTTTTGCTTTTGTCGCTGTCGCAGCCATTTATAGTCCTGCCTCTTTCTTTAGGATTGCAGCCTTGTCAGTCTTTTCCCAGGTGAAGTCGGGGTCCGGACGGCCAAAGTGGCCATACGCTGCGGTCTTCTTATAGATCGGTCGCAGAAGGTCGAGCGACTCAATAATTCCCTGCGGCGTCAGGTTGAAATGCTTGCGGATCAAGTGCTCCAGTTGCTCCTGGTCGATTTGGCCGGTGCCGAAGGTATCAACCATGACGGAGACGGGGTCGGCCACACCGATGGCATAGGCAAGCTGTACTTCCGCGCGATCGGCAATGCCCGCCGCTACGATGTTCTTGGCGATGTAGCGAGCCATATAGGCAGCGGAACGATCGACTTTGGTGGGATCTTTCCCCGAAAATGCTCCGCCGCCGTGGTGAGCGGTACCGCCGTAAGTATCGACGATGATCTTGCGTCCGGTGAGGCCGGAGTCACCGACGGGCCCGCCCGTTACGAAGCGTCCGGTGGGATTGATATGGTACTTGGTTTTGGCATCAAGCAGATGCGCTGGAATGACGGGCTTGATAACGCACTCCAGGACGCCTTCCCGAAGGGTGTCGGTGCTGACGCTTGCTGCGTGCTGAGTGGAAACAACCACCGCGTCAACGCGCACGGGCTTCGCGCCATCGTATTCGACCGTCACTTGCGATTTGCCGTCCGGGCGCACGAAATCCAGAATTCCTTCGCGCCGTACTTCCGCCAATCGCAGGCAAAGCTTGTGCGCGGTCATGATTGGAAACGGCATCAGTTCGGTCGTCTCGTTGCACGCATAACCGAACATCAGGCCCTGATCGCCCGCCCCGCCCGTGTCCACGCCCTGGCTGATGTCGGGACTTTGGCGAGGCAGTTTGATGGTTATCTCACAGTTGTCTGATGTGAAGCCGCCGGCAGGATCGGTGTAGCCGATTCCCAGTACCGTCTCACGGACAATTTTTTCCACATCGGGCTTGGCGGTGGTCGTAATCTCACCCGCGACCCAGACGTGCTGGTCTTTTACCATCGACTCGCAAGCTACCCGGCCACGTGGGTCGGCGGCCAGCACGCTGTCAAGAACGGCGTCGGAAATTTGATCGCAGATTTTGTCGGGATGCCCCTCGGTAACAGATTCGGAGGTAAACAGATAGTGGCTCTTAGGCTCGCTCAAACAGAGCCTCCTTCCTCAATAAGGAATTTCAGACTTAACACAAACACTCAACGTAACACACGCAAATTGAAACTGTCAATCGTACCGGGGCAGTGAGCGGCACCCTTTCAATTCGTGGTACCGCCGGAATTGTCGGGCGGAACACCGGCTCGTGACGGCGGGGCAAGACGATCGGGGCCGGGGCTGATTCAGTGCTGCATCTGGCTAACAATATAGTAGAATAGAAGCGGACGCGATCTGCTCTCGCGACTTTTAGAATATGACCTCGCTCCGACAGTGCGGCACTTGCGTGCCACGTACCGGAAATATTATTGTTTTCATCGTTAGATTCGGTTATGTCCCAACCTGTTGCCGCGATTCCCAGCCCCTCGAACGTTGTCCTCAGTGAACAGGCAGGCTTCCGCCTTAAGCAAATCCGCGAGCGCCTGGGTTTGACGCTGCGGCAGGTGGAGGAAGCCAGCCTGGAGATTGCCGACACGGAGCGGAGTTCCGAGTACGTCGTTTCCATGGCGCGCCTCAACCAGATTGAGAACGACGGTTCACTGCCCAGCATTTACAAGTTCTACAGCCTGGCGGTCATTTACCGCCTAAGCATAGAAGAAATGATGGGAGTCTACGGAATTAATGTTGGCAAGATGGAGCAACACCGCCACGCCACCCTTCAGGGCTCCACCCACCTCTTCACGGTCGAGGTCGGCGACCCTTCGCGGCCCGTGCGATTCCCCGTCCGCTTTGACCCCGGATTCCGGCCCGAGAAGACGGCATTCCTCTCCCGCCTGGTGGAAGCCTGGGGCGAAATTCCCGCGGGATTGTTGACCCAGCTCGACTTCAAGAAATTCCGCTACGGTTTCATAGGGCTGGAAGACCAGATGATGGTCCCGCTCCTGCGTCCGGGCTCCATTGTTCAGGTGGACGACACGCGGCGGAGGATCGTGAACTCCGGCTGGCTGACTGAGTACGACCGCCCCATCTATTTCCTGGAGCTGCGTTATAGTTATGAGTGTTGCTGGTGCTACCAGCGGGGCAAGGAAGTGACATTACTACCCCATCCCTTGTCTCCCGCCGGACCTCAGACCATCCGGATTCCCGACGATGGCGAAGTACTAGGCCAGGTCGTCGGCCTCGCCATGCGAATCGTGCAGTAAGGGCCAGAGGTCGGTTTCCCGCAAAATCCTCAGCATGATCTCAATGTTCTTGTCGTAAAGCTCCTGTGCCAAGGGATGGCAGCCCTCCGGCGGAAGGATTTGGTACGACCTCAGCCGTTTCCACACCAGCACCAACCGTGATTTGTCTTCCTTGAGCGACTCAAAGAAACTCAGCAGGTCTTCGGTCTGCTCCTTGAGGGGCAACGATACGAGCTCTTCAAACACCTTCACGTGGCACCGGTGCAGGCCCGCGTCAATGGCCTCCGGCAAGTACCGGGTCTCCAATCCGTAGTGATGGTAACGGCCGGTGTTGTAGTCGCGCAACGAGGCAAGATAGACCAATTGGCTGAAATATCCCTCCAAGCCCACCAGCGTGCGCTCCTGAAAATCGCGCATCACGCGCTCAATCTCACGTTCATCGACGACGGCGTTCGGTTTGTTCTCGAATTCTTCGGACATGGACGTTGAATCCAAGCTTACGGTTGTTAACCTACGGGTACTTGTATTGTAAGTATATCCCGCTCGGCAAAAAGCATACACGAGCCGGGGAGAGAAGGCAATTACCCCCGCAGCACGAAACGGTAACGTGTGTCATCGCCAAACCACAAGACGTAGTTTGTGCCCCACGCATTGTTGAAGAGGTTGAAGTGAATGCCCTTGGTTAAATCGGGTTGTGCGGGGGAATAGTAAATTGGCAACCGCTCGCCCAAGGCGACCACCGGCGCATCCAACGTTTCGATTGAAAGGCTTCCCTGTCCGTCCTGGTAACGGATGGCATGGGTTACCGCGTGCATCTGCCGGTTGCCCCCGCGGATGACGTCAAATGGTGACATCCAGCGGTCCACTTTTTCCAGCATCCAGCCTTTGGGATCCGCGGTTTGGGGAGCGAAACTGAGCCACATGGCTTCGGGAAGCCGGTTCGCCGCCTTATCCAGGCAGACGAGATTGATTCTCACCTCGGGCTCGGCGTCGGGCAGGAAGAGATCGAGATACACCGTCGTCGGCCACGCGACTAAACCGGAACTCTCCGCTGCCCCATCGTCGATTCGCAATTGCTCCAGCACTCGGTAACCACCATCGACTTTTCCCGACCAACTACTGAGCAGCGCCGGCATCCATTCGCGGTGTTGTGCGCCAAGCTTCTCGATATTGGGCTTGCCCAACTCCCTCCTCGACCAGCGAGCCTGGATCAGCACGTAGGCGTCGTAATAGCGGTCAAAATCCTCCTTCGACAACGTCTGGTAGGTGAACAACGCCAGGGGGTGCTGCGCGGAGGCCCACTCGCGCCCGGTGCTCTTCGCGCGTAATTTCACGATGGCTCCGGTTTTCGCATCCAGGGTCAGGACCCAGTGAGCGGTCTTGATCTCTGATCCCGCAACATGTGGGCGCAGGCCGCGTCGCTCCGGCTCGACGGGCTGAAGCGCCCGCAGCCGGTCGTGGGCTTCCGACTGCAAGGGGCTCGGAAGGCCGGCAATACCGTCGTCGACATTCTTGCGCTTCTCCGCCCAGGTCAATTCCGCTTTGCGGAAGAGCGGCAGATCGAGCGCCGCCAGGTCCCGGGGAGTGTAATGCTCGTAGTCTTTCATGAGTTGTGCATCGAGTCCCCAAGTGTGCTCCACGCAAAGCAGCAACCGGCGCAACAGGGCGCAGTCGGTGGCGTCGCCGGAGCGAAATTTGCCCTGCTCCAGCCATTCCTTGCGCAGCCGCGCCAGTTCGCGGTAGCGAGCCATCTTCACCGGGTCGCTGGGAACGCCGTAAATCCACGTGTCGCCAATTTCCGGGGTCACTAGGGGAAGACCCTGGCGGTACGGCTCAATCGCCGCGGCCATTTCGCTGAGGCTCGCGGCGGTCACCTGGGCATGGGGGAATTGCTTTCGCAAGTCGGCATAGATTTTGGTGATCTGCTCCACTGAATGCGGGCCCTGGTTGTCGCCCAGCATTTGCACGGATACGGCAAGATCGGAGCCCGGCACCATCACCGTATCCCCGTAATGGTGGTGGTACATGACGACCAGCGACGCTCCTTCCGGGTCCTGCCAGAGAAACAGCGGCGGCACGTCCGGGAAGGTGCAGATGTCGTTGGCGCCGATGTCCAGTAGTTTGACGCCGTGCGCAGCCAGCGGTCCTATGATGCCGCGCGACTGGCCCACCACGTCGCTGGTCTTGCCGGCAATCGTTGTGCGGCCAAATCGCCGGTCGAGCGACTGTGAAAGTCCCAGACCTCCCTCGATCATGGACCGGTCGATGGCTTCGGCTTCCCAGGTAAACGGAAGCGCGTGCCAGGCTAGGTCGCCGGCGGCCACGGCCTGCTCCGCCGCCCGGCGTTGCTCACCTTGCGCCTGCTCCAGATATTCGTACAGAAGCCACGAGCCGGTGGTCCACACGTAGCGGTCCGCGCCTGATTGCCGCATCGTCGTGGCCACCTGCATGGCGCGCGGGAAGTACTCTTGAAAGTATTTGCGCACCACCTCCGCTTGCGTGTCGTTGTATCCCACGTCCAGGTGGCACTTGAACATCACCAGCACGCGATTGACATCCGCCGGAACCGGCGCAGCGGGGCTGGCGCGCAAGAAAGCAGACCCAATTGTTGCTGCCCCGCTCGCCGTCAACAGCTTTGCTACGAAATCGCGTCTCTTCATCGGATCTCTTTCTACAGAGTGTGACCAGAGCATTCCGGCGGCAATGTATCCAACAGATTTAGTGACGCAATCCTGCGGATATCTCTGGCTGACATCCACGGTTCCGGTCGCGGGTCGGGGCCGGAACGTGGCCGGCTGAACTGCGAGTGAAGGAGCTTGGTGCGTGGCTCACCGTTGAGTCTGCGCCACATGACTTGCCCCGAACTTACTTCGGGAACGAGAACTTGAGTTCCCGCCCTGGGGAAAACACCGGCTTCTTGCGCTTGCGAATCAGCGCAGCGTTTTCCGCAAGGCCCGAGACCAGCATGGGCATGGCGATGGTGGAATCGCAGTGGACGGTTACCATGCTGGCGTCGTGAGCGATTTTTCCCCAGCTCTGCGCTTCTTCCAGCGTGCAGCCGGATAGGCCGCCCCAATGCGGTGCGTCGGTGACGATTTGCACCGCGTACTTGTGACCGTCCGTCGAGCTGCGCATGAACGCCGCCGTGACCTCCGTTTGCTGCACAAAGTTCTTGGGCGTGCCGCCTCCGAAGTAGACCACCCCACTGTTGGGTGAGTCACCCGCCAAATGCGCCGTTTCCAGGACGTCGCCGACCACATCGAAGGTAAACTGATTCTTCCCCTCGTAGCGATTTTCGGCGATACCGATGCCAATCGAGGAGTCAGCCACCGCCGGGCAATACAGGGGAACCCCCGCACGGTAGGCCGCCGTCACGATGCCGTCTTCCTTGGCGTGCTTGGCCAGGTCTTTGCCCAGCAAATACAGAAACTCGCGTGTGGTGTAGGGGCGCGATTGGTCGAGAGAGGCGGCGAAGCGCCCGATCATGGCGTCGGCCTCGCGAAATTCCTCCTCGTCCGCCAGCGTATCGTACATGCGGTCGATCAGATGTTTTTGCAGATGCACATCGTCGATGTTCGGTGAGCACTGGAAATGCAAGCGACCCAGCGTCTCATGAATGTCGTGGAAAAGGTTGGCGCCGGTGGTCACCAGGCAGTCGATCAGGCGGTTCTTGATCATGTAGACCACCAACCGGCGCATTCCCGCCGGTACCATGGCACCCGACATGCCCATCATGATCATCACGCGGTCGCCCAGCATCTTTTTCCAGACCTGATAGGCCGCGGCGAGGTTGCGTCCCTGGAAGGAAATGCCCTGCATTTTTTCCAGCAACGCGGAGACGCTCTTGCTTTTATCGATCTTGAGCGGCCGGGTGGGCGTGGAGAGGATTTCGTTTTTCCGCATTTTGCCTCTTAATCAAATCCGTCGTCATCGACTCTGCGGCTGGAACTCCAAGCAGTGGCCGGGAGGGTGCACCGTCGAGCGCGGCGCGGGGCCCATCACTCGTCAATGCCCAGCAAGATGGCGGCAGCGAGCACGGTGGTCCACAGACCTCTCTTGTCACCGATTGCCGATTGCGTGACGTGCATCGTGCGGACGATCTTGTTGGAGATCAGATAGATTTCCTTTTTCTCGTTCCAGCTCCGATCCGGGTCGAACGCGACGCCCAGCGTGGTGGCGAGCATTTCCGCCGCCAGTTCTTCCGCGTATTCTCCGGCCACTTCTTCCGTCTCTCCGAACGAATGGTGCTCGGAAAGGTAACCAAAAGTATTCCGATCACTGGGCAGTGCAACCCCCACGGACGCGGCGATCAAACGATGCGGTTCGCGAGTGGAGTTCTCGCTGATTACCACGAAGGTCACTTGACCGGGTGCCAGTTCCTTCATGCCCTCGGCGCGCGGAATCATTTTGCAGCGGGGAGGAAAGATGCTGGAGACTCTTACCAGATTGCACGCCGCAATCCCTGCCGACCGCAGCGCCAACTCAAAGCTGGCCAGCTTTTCGCGGTGCTTGCCTACACCTTTGGTCAGGAACATCCGCTTGGCTACGAACATTCCGCTTCCTGCTTTCTCCTGGAGGTGGGGGATTGAAGGTTCGTTGCGAGAAGTTCAAGTCCGTCCTCAGGAAGTGAATTCCGTTCTTTCCCGGGAAGTTCTGACCGTAGCAAATACGCCGGAAAGGTGTCAACCAGTTTTTGACCCGTGGGCGCTCGGCAGGTTACGAGTTTGTTACCCGTCGATACCCAAAATCGCCGCTGCCAGAGCGCCTCTCAGGGGGCTTGACTAAAACCGAGGTGCGGGATATGTTGACGCTTCGTTTGAGAACCACATGCATTAGTTTTCCTGATAGTAGCCAATAAACTTTTTTATGGAGGGGAAAATGAACGCGAAGGCCGTATTGGAGTTTGCAGCAGCCAACAACATCAAAATGCTTGATCTTCGATTCACCGACCTGCCCGGTCTCTGGCAGCATGTTTCGTATCCCATTCACGAATTGGAAGAGTCATCGTTTGAAGAGGGGTTCGGAATGGACGGTTCCAGCATCCGCGGTTGGGCCGCCATCCACGAAAGCGACATGCTCCTGATGCCCGATCCGAGCTGGTACGTACTCGATCCATTCGCGGAAACACCGACCCTGGCGATCATTTGTGACGCCGTCGATCCCATTACCAAACAGCATTACGTGCGCGACCCGCGCAACGTCGCCAAAAAGGCGGAGACATACCTTACCTACACGGGCATTGCCGACAAGGCGTACTTCGGGGCGGAAGCGGAGTTCTTTATCTTTGACAACATCCGCTTCGACCAGGCCCAGCAACATGGGTATTACTTCATCGACGCCGAAGAAGGCCGATGGAACTCCGGCCGTGAGAAGGACAACCTGGGGTATCGGCCGCGGTACAAGGAAGGGTATTTCCCGGTCCCCCCCACCGATCACTACCAGGATCTGCGCAGTGAAATGGTCCTGACCATGGAGAAGTGCGGGCTCGACATCGAGTGCCATCACCATGAAGTGGCCACCGGCGGTCAGGCGGAAATCGACCAGCGCTTCAACTCCCTGGTGAAATCCGCCGATGGGATGATGATTTACAAGTACGTCGTCCGCAACGTGGCCAACCAGTATGGCAAGACCGTGACCTTCATGCCCAAACCGCTGTTCCAGGACAACGGCTCCGGCATGCACAGCCACCAAAGCTTGTGGAAGGATGGGAAGCCCCTCTTCGCGGGCGATCGCTATGCCGGCCTGAGCCAGATGGCGCTGCATTACATCGGCGGTCTGCTGAAGCACTCTCCCGCCCTGGCCGCGTTGATTGCTCCCACCACCAATTCCTACAAGCGCCTGGTGCCCGGATTCGAGGCTCCCGTGAACCTTGCGTACTCCCGGCGCAACCGCAGCGCCGCCTGCCGCATTCCCATGTACTCGGCCAATCCCAAGGCCAAGCGCGTGGAATACCGGCCGCCGGACCCCTCGTGCAATCCCTACCTGGCCTTTGCCGCCATGCTGATGGCAGGGTTGGATGGAATCGAAAACAAGATCGATCCCGGCGAACCGCTCGACAAGGACATCTACGATCTCGGCCCCGAGGAGATGAAGTCAGTTCCGTCGATGCCCGGTTCCCTGGAAGAGTCGCTCCGTGCCCTGGAAAAGGACCAGGACTTCCTGCTGAAGGGCGACGTTTTCAGCCAGGAGATGCTGGAAACCTGGATCGAGTACAAAATGAAGAACGAAGTGCAGGCCGTCAATACCCGCCCGCACCCGTACGAGTTCGCGCTGTATTACGACATTTAGTGTTTAAGCTGTCATCCTGAGCCTGTATTTCAGGGCGAAGGACCCCTGTATTTCGTCCTGCTCTGAAGCGCTGCGGAGCAGCGGCGGGTCGCTGGCGCGCTCGGCTTGTAAGGGCAATGAAAACGGTCCTTCGCCCTTAAACGCGGGCTCGTCAGGATGACAGTTAGGTTTGATGGGTTAAGCAAATTCACGGTGCTGCTCATTTCGTGGTAAGCCGCGCTTCCCGCGTGCACTGTGACCATGAAAATGTAGAAACGCTAGGGGCTGGACATGTTCCGGCCCCTTTTTTTGTTGGCGCCAAATCGTCCGTAGACTTCAATGAGTTGGTGCGGTGCTTCCTGATTTCCCGTCAGTAGAGGACCCGGAATCGGATGGTGCTGGGGATGGCTTGCAAGGCGGCGATCAGGTCATCGTCCCAGGCGCGGTTGATGTCCAGAATCGCATAGCCTATCGCGCCCCTGGTTTCGTACACCTGCCGTTCCACGTTGATGCCGCGTTCCGCAAACACGCGGTTTATCCCCAGCAGCATTCCGGGAATATTCTTGTGAATGTGGATCAAACGGTGATCTTGTGGTGCGTCCTCAAGCTGGCAGGGGGGAAGGTTCACGCTCAGCCGCGTGTTGCCTGTCTGGAGGTAGCGGAACATCTGCGCGGAAACGAAATGCCCAATACTCTGTTGAGCTTCTTCCGTGCTCCCACCGATATGTGGCGTCAGAATGACGTTGGGTAGATTCTGGAGCGAATTGGAAAAGCGTCCTCCGCCGGCCGGTTCCTCGGGAAAGACATCAATTGCCGCGCCACTCAACCTTTCGGTTCTGAGGCTGTCGGCAAGGGCTTCATGATTCACCACGAAGCCGCGGCTCAAATTCAGGAAATACGCCCCCGGCTTCATCATTCGAAATTCTTCTTCGCCAAAGAAGTTGCGGTTCTGGGGCTTGCCGTCAACGTGCAGGCTGACCACGTCGGCGGTTCGCAGTAAGTTCGGCAAACGAGCAGTTCCTGGCGTTTCCACGCGCCAGCACCTCTGCCACGTCGCTGAAGATTACGGTCATACCCATCGCCTCCGCCAGATCCGAAAGCTGGGATCCGATCTTCCCATAGCCCACGATGCCGAGAGTCAAACCGCGAACTTCATGGCATCCCTTGGCAGTTTTGTTCCACACCCCGCCATGCAGCGCGAGGCTGCTTTGAAAGACTCGCCGCACCAGCGCGATGATTTCTCCCAAGGCGAGTTCTGCCACTGAGCGGGTGTTGCTGTGGGGGTCGTTGAACACAGCGATGCCGTGCTCGGTGCAGCTTGTGCAGTCAATCTGCTCGACCCCGATGCAGTACGCGCCGACTACCTGGAGTTGGGGCGCCGCTTCGATGAGGGTGCGAGTGATCCGTGTCTTTGACCGGATGCCAAGAATATTGACGTCCCGGATGTGCTCGATAAGCGCCGCCCCATCCGGGCTGCCAGGCAGAGTCGCGATTTCATACCCGGCGCCGGAAAATGGGGCGACGGCGTCCCGGTGGATGTCTTCCAAAAAAAGTGCTTTCAACGGTATCTTGCTCCTTCCATTTCGCTACGGGCGAGATGGGCAGAGTGGCTGCCGGTATAGGAACTCAGCCCTCGTGCCGCACAGCGTTCGTTGCTCAAATGCCATCGCGCCCAAGCCTATAGTCTATTCGAAGTAGAATCACATTATCAGATCACGGACAACCGGCCTGAGACACGCCATAATCTCACAAAAGCATCGCGAGGCAAATCAATGCGCCCGGCAAGCCTGTGTTCATCCGCGATAGCCCCATCGCCTTCCGTCGCCGCCTCATTTTTACCGAGGCCGAGCCGCTGCGGCGAGCACGGTTCCCGCAAGAGAATGAGCCCAGATGATTCAAGTGTGACCGGAATCTCCGGCAATCGGCTCTGAGGATGAAGACATCTCGGAATGCGCATGTCCCGGTATAGCGCTTCACTGAGCTGGGTCGATGCCACCTCAACGTCAGCACGGGGATAAAAGGGCTCAGCAGCGGCCAGTTTCCGACAAGACGACTTACCGGCGAGTGGCAGCAAGCTGCGGAAGATGCATCCACTCTTGGCCTGCTGGAGTCGAAAGTCGTGGTGCGTAAGTCCGTCGTGCACCACCAGCGAATCTAACCCTTGCCAGACTATTTCCTGGCAGTTCATCCGGACCACGACCCGAGCTCTTAGCCCGCTTAAGTCCTTCATTCCCGGGTACGACGGTGGTACACTCCTCCGGGTTCGATATCAATCTCGGATTGCATAGGCGCGGCGATTCCCCTCCGCTGGTGCTTACTAGGAGGGTGACAAACCCCTCATGAAATATGCTTACGAAGATCTTGGTGATGAGCAGTTCGAGAATCTAATCATCTTTCTTTGCCAGCGCCTTCTGGGCATAGGAGTCCAGGGTTTCTCGACGGGACCCGACGGAGGAAGGGATGCAAAGTTTGTTGGGACGGCCGAGCGGCATCCGAGTGCTGCCGCCCCCTGGAAGGGTATTACGATCATCCAAGCCAAGCATACGAATGGCTACAACAAGAATTTTTCGGAGCCAGATTTCTACAGTAAGGAATCTGAAAAGACGATTCTAGGGAAAGAAATTCCGCGTGTTAAGAAATTGCGCGGGCAGAGGCAGCTTGACCACTACATGTTGTTTTCCAATCGTCGTCTTGCGGCGAACGCGGAATCCGAAATCGTCGCCTACATCTCCAAACCCTGCAACATACCAGCCGCATCTATATATTTGTGCGGTCTGGAACAGTTGGAGATCTGGTTAAAGAATTTTCCCGAGGTCCCGAAGATGGCCGCCCTTGATCTTGTCGATTCACCCTTGATCGTCAGCCCAGACGACTTGTCGGAAATTGTACAGGCTTTTGGGCGCCACCAGGATGCAATCATAGGCGTACTCGACGATCCACCGACGGCGCGCGTCAGTTACGAGAAGAAAAACATCCTCAACAAGATGACCAAGGACTATGCGCTTGCGCTTCGCAGGAGATATTTAAAGGAAACGGCCCAAATTCGGACGTTTCTTGCCGCGCCAGAGAACATCGACTTGCTCCACCTCTACGAATCCGTGGTGGATGAATTCCAGCTTAAAATCATCGCCAACCGCAGTGACTTTCAAACCTTCGACAAGGTGATGGAGTATTTGATAGATTTATTATTTAATCGCGACCCTGTCCTTCGGCAGCACAAGAACAAGAAACTGACGCGTTGCGTTTTGTTTTATATGTATTGGAATTGCGATATAGGAGACGCCGCCGATGTTGCGACCAACTATTGATTTCTGCATAAATAATGCAATAGAATATCCTTCAGGGGGGAACAAGTATGCCCCGACTGAAGGGCAGTGCTGATCTTCTCGAAGACCGTCGCCGGCGCGCGTTGGCTTTGTGGGAGACGGGTTTGTCGTTGAACGAAGTGGGGCGTCGGATCGGCTGCGCGCCTAGTTCCGTTATGCGCTGGCTGGGGGCACGCCGCCGGGGAGGTCCCGACGCCTTGCGGGTGCGCTTCTCGCCGGGACGCCCGCTGAAGTTGGGCACCCGCCAGCGGGGTCGCCTGCTCAAACTGCTGCTCAAGGGACCGCCGGCGCACGGCTACCGGACGCAGTTGTGGACGACGGCCCGCATCGCCGAAGTGATCCGGCGGGAGTTCAGCGTGGCTTACCATCGCGATCATGTCGGCCGTCTGATGCATGGTCTCAACTGGAGCCCCCAGAAGCCCGAAACGCGCGCCCTCGAGCGCGACGAAGAGGCCATCGAAGGCTGGAAGCGGAAGGACTGGCCGCGGGTAAAAAAAACGCCGCACGGCTGGGCGCCCACATAGTTTTTGCCGATGAATCGGGCTTCTTGTTGGCTCCCCTGGTGGTTCGAACTTGGGCGCCTCAGGGCTCGACTCCCCTTCAGTATCATCGCCAGGGACGCCGGGACAAGATCTCGGTCATCTCGGGAATCTCGGCCAGCCCCCATCGACAGCACCTGGGCCTCTACTATCTGCTCTTCTTCGACAACATTGGGCAGGAAGAGGTGTGCCTGTTTCTCCGTGAGCTGCTGCGCCACCTCCGGGGTCCGGTCATCGTTCTGTTGGACAATTCCTCCACCCATCATGGCGCGCCTTTAGCTCAGTTGCTCCGTCGCCACCCGCGCCTACACGTCGAGCACTTTCCAGCCTATGCCCCCGAGCTTAATCCCGATGAAGGCGTCTGGTCACTGGCCAAACGAGAACTCGCCAACGGCTGCCCCCTCGATGTGGACGATCTGATGGATACCGTCACCCGTTCGATCAACGCGATTCGAACCTCCCCCCAGAAACTACGCGGCTGCATCTTCCAGTCCGACCTTCCCAATTTCTTGTCCTAAATCGTTGCATTATTTATGCAGAGATCAATAAGCATTCGCATCCGGATCGGACCGTCATCAACGTAGCGTTGTTGCTCCTGGGGCGATTAAAGGCCAAAAGGCTCGATGATTATTATGGCCTCCGAAAGTTTGCGAAGAAGACCGTCACGGGCGGCGACGTTTTGTTTCTACCCGCCCTAAATTTTCTCTATCTCATGGGCCTCATCGAGTATCGCCCGAAAACCGATTCCGTGGAGTACTTAGGCCCCAATGAAGGTATCTAAACTCTACTGTAATAAGCCGGAGTTGTTCGGGCCCATCGAATTTCTACCGGGCCTGAATGTCGTGATGGCGGAAATTCGCCTGCCCGAAAACCGCAAGAAAGATACGCACAACCTAGGCAAAACGACGCTGTGTCGCCTGTTGGACTATTGCTTTCTGGAAGGCCGTGACCCGAATTTCTTTCTCTTCAAGCACTCTGACCGGTTCGAGGATTTTGTTTTTTTTCTTGAAATCGAACTCGCGGATGCTTCCTACCTAACCGTGCGCCGAGGTGTCGCGGAAGCAACAAAAATCAGCTTCAAGAAACACGAGGCGCGTAATCAGGATTTTTCCTCGCTTCCTGAAGGTAGTTGGGACCATCTGGATTTGCCCTTCGAGCGGGCGCAGGACATGCTTGATAGCCTGTTGGACTGGCGCGCACTGAAGCCATGGCCCTTCCGGAAAGAATTGGGTTACCTCCTCCGCTCACAAGATGATTACCGGGACGTTTTCCAGCTACACAAATTCAAGGGACCCCATTCGGATTGGAAGCCGTACCTCGCGCATATTCTTGGCTTCAACGCCGAATTGATCGGGAGACATTACGAGAAGGAAGCAGAATTGGCCAAAAAGGAGGAAACCGTCCAGACCATCACGAACGAGCTTGGCGGCTCGGTCGAAGAAATCAGCAAAATCGAGGGCCTCCTTCTGTTGAAACGAAAGGACGGCTTCGGCGCTCGCCAGAATTGACCCGCTTCTGCTAATCAAAAGTTACCCACCGAGTTTCAAGCTGAGTTCCCACTGACCCCACTCACGGCACGGTGATGATAGTCACCATGCCTGATCATCGAAAAAGACCCTGCTGCATCTGCCGCCATTGGTTCCGCCCCGATCCGCGAGTGGGGGTACGACAGCGGGCTTGCCCTCAAGCGGAGTGCCAAGCCGCACGCCGGCGCCAGACCCAAGCCACTTGGCGAGCGCGGAATCCCGATTACTTTATCGCCCGTCGGATCCAAGAGCGTGGGGGGCTTGCCCAGCCGCCCGAACCCCTGCGTTTACCCGCTCCTTTGCGCCAACTTCCCTGGGACCTCGCGCAAGACCAGTTCGGGGTCCAAGGTGCGGATTTCATAGGGGTTATGGGAGCACTTCTGGTACGGGCCACGCAAGACCAGTTACGGGCTTACCGCGTTGATTCCAAGCTAGTTGCGGACACACTTTGCCCCCCAGGCAAACAAGACCCGATACCGCTTCGTCCAGACTAACCCTGGCCGTCGTAAGGGAGCGGGCGAATGCGCTTGGAGTTTCACCAACTCGACCGACGCTGGGAGCATTTACGGGTTCGCCACCCTGCTCGGCAACGGCAGTTGCTGGCCTCGCTGGCGGAAGTGGGGCAGCAGACGCCCATCGTGGTGGTGGCGCTCGAAGGCCAACCGGACCGGTACCTGGTCATTGATGGCTACAAGCGCCTGGCGGCCCTGCAACAATTGGGCCGGGACACGGTGGAAGCGGTGGTCTGGCCGCTGCGCGAAGCCGAGGCCCTGATGCTGGACCGTTCGCTGCGCTTCTCCACCCACGAGACGGCGCTGGAAGAAGGTTGGCTGTTGGCGGAGTTGGAGCAGCGCTACGGCTATGGACAGGAGGAGTTGGCGCGCCGCTTTGATCGCAGCCTCAGTTGGGTGTCGCGGCGCCTGGCCCTGGTGGATCTGCTGCCGGAGGGCATCCAGCAGCAAGTACGCGAGGGACAGCTCTCCGCCCACCTGGCCATGAAGTTTCTGGTGCCGGTGGCGCGCGTCAGCCTGGACGACTGCCAGCGCATGGCCGCGGTGTTCGCTCAGCATCACTGCAATACGCGGCAAGCCGGGCAACTGTATGCCGCCTGGCGCGACGCCTCGCCCCTGACCCGCCAGCGTCTTCTCGACCAACCCGAGTTGTTTTTCAAAACCCAGCCGCCCGCCGAACCGCAGACTCCCCCCGCCGGGGCCGCCGCCCTGCAGCGCGATCTGGACATGGCGACCGCGATTTTGAACCGCGCCCGGAGGCGACTGGCCGGGGCGGGAGCCGCCGAGATGGATCGGCCGCAACGCCAGGCCGTACGCGGGCAGATCGAACACCTCCGCCAGCAACTGAACCGCTTGGCGGAGCGCATCCCCGAGGAGGAAGAACCCGATGTTGAGCCCATCCCAACGGACCACCATTCTGGAACTGAACACCCAAGGAGTGAGCAAGCGCCAGATCGCGCGGGTGCTGGGCCTCTCCCGTCTCTCGGTCCGCAAGGTTCTGCGTTCGAATTCCCCCCAGGTGCCGGAACTCCGCCGCCCCGAGAAAGCCCAACCCTACCGGCAGCAGATCCTGGAGTTGTTCGCCAGTTGCAAGGGGAATCTGGTGCGAGTCCATGAAGAGCTCCTCGCCAGCGGAGCCCAGCTCTCTTACCAGGCCTTGACCGCCTTCTGTCGCCGGCAGGGCATCGGGCAAGCGCCCCCCGTGCCGGCGGGCCAGTACCACTTCGAGCCCGGTGAGGAGATGCAGCACGACACCTCTCCCCACGAGTTGGAACTGGCGGGCAAGAAGCGCAAGGTGCAGACCGCCTCGGCAGTACTGTGCTACTCGCGCCTGTTGTTCTTCCAGTGCTACCCGACCTTTCAGCGTTTCGACTGCAAGGTGTTTCTCACCGCCGCTCTGCGTTACTTCGCGGGTGCCCCGGGCCGCGTGATGATCGACAACACCCATGTGGTGGTGCTGCGCGGCACCGG
>CAVRBF010000045.1:0-108822 GCA_963719115.1 uncultured Acidobacteriota bacterium
ATCGTTTCGCCGGGCTCGACGTCCAGGTTCAGCCCGTCCAATACCCGGCGTCCGCCGTACTCCACCACGAGATTGCTAACGGAGATAATCGACATGAGTGTTTCCCGGTAAAGTAGAAAATCGCGGTGAAGAACATATCGGCGACAATCACCAGGAAGGTTGACTTGACCACCGCGGAGGTAGTGGACCGGCCCACCGCTTCCGGCCCCCCACGCACTTGGAATCCTTCCAAACAACCCACGAGGACGATAATGGCGGCGAACGCAATGCTTTTGATCAGCCCGCTGACCACATCGCGTAACACCAGCGATTCGAGTACTTCATGCACATAGAGCTTCAGACCCAGATGGGTGCTGAAGAACATGAAGATCCAACCCGCAAAGATGCCGCAGACGTTGCAGACGACCGTAAGGCAAGGCACGGCGATGAGCGCCCCCAGCAGCTTCGGCGCCACCACGAATTCGATCGGTTCGAAGGCCATCACCTTCAGGGTGTCGATTTCTTCGGTCACCACCATGGTCCCGATCTCGGCGGAGATGGCGGAACCCGACCTCCCACTGACTGCAATGGCCGTGAGGAGCGGGCCTATTTCTCGCGTGAAGCCGATGGCCACGAGGTCGATCACGAGACTCATGGCGCCAAACCGGCGCAACTCCGAGCCCCCTTGCATGGCGAGGATGAACCCGGAACACATCGCCATGAGGCTCACCATGGGGATCGCCTCGACGCCGATCTGGAACATTTGAACTATGGAAGCTTTCCAGCGATAGCGGTTTCCGGTGACGGGCAGCGTGGTGCGCAGCGCGCGAACCGCGGCCCACAGTCCGATACTCAGGCCTCCGACATAGTCCAGGTGTTTGAGGGCGGATTTTCCAACGCTTTCGATGAATTTCGCCATCAAGGCACCTTTGGGAGGGAGGAATGACCCGTCTCCCCATTTGTCTCGAAGAGATGCAAAAGCCCCGTCACCTCAAGCAGATGGCGAGGGCCATCGTGCAACCCCCTCAACTGCAATACGGTTTTGCGCTTATGGGCGATCCGGAGTGCTTCGATCAGCGTCGCAATCCCGGAGCAGTCGATATAGGTCAACTTCGACATATCGATCGTGAGCGTCGGCAGCGACGGCCGCCCGAGTGTCGCAAGCAACTGGTTTCTGAGTTCTGGCGAAGAGTCGACAGACACGCGGCCACTCAAGCAAACGAGTGCTCCTTCCTTACAGTCGGTCACGCTCACGCTCAAATCGGGTGTCGCGGTGCAATCGGTGGTCGTCACGGCATTGCGCCTCCTCCCTGCACTCATCGCCAAGTGTCTTTCGACTTCGACAATGCAAGGCAAGCGCCAATCGTATGCCCTTCAAAACACTCAGGCCCGCGCCACACGGCGACACGATCTTTTCGCGAATTCGCGAACCTCGTGATTGCCGAGGTTGGATTGGGGAGGAATCCCCCTCGCACTGCTGTGGGGAGGGAGGTCCCCCCATTGGGGGGGACCGGTGAGGGGTGGTTGGCGGGGTTGCGATGGGGGAAAATGAAGCTCTTAAAATTTCAAAAAAATTCACAATCTATTGCGGACCTTTCTTGCAGGTCCGGGGCTCTTTCTTGCCCGTCGCGGACAATCTTCCCACTGCAATGCACGTGCCAAGAAGTAAGCCCTTCAAAACACTCAGGCCCGCGCCACACGCGGCCACAAACCTTTCGCGAATTCGTGAACATCGTGAAACTTGGTTTTGAGTTGGAGGGGAGGTAGTGTCCATCTTGGACACTACCGTTGGGGGTGGGATGATTTGGTTGGAAGAAATACCGTAGCGCCGTCCTTTAGGGCGGCACCCGCCGGGCTCAAGCCCCGACTTGTGGCACAGCCATGAGTGGCTGTGTTACTTAGTGGCACAGGCACTCCTGCCCGTGCCCTTTGAACCAAAGAGCTGCGCTAGACGGCCCGGAAGCTATACTTGTTGATATTCATCGCGCGAATCTTCGATTCCAGAGTCGATGGCGGGAGACCGAGTTTGGCCGCCGCACCCGCGAGGCCCGACACTCGGCCCCGCGTTTGGGCCAAGGCTGCATCAATTATTTCTCGCTCCTCGCTCGCCGACCTTCGAAACGGCGACGGGGCGGCCGGTTCAGTGGGGAAGCATGCGCGCGGGAGCCAACCCGGATTGACCGAGAGGTCCCCATCTTTATGGATCACCACCGAGCGCTCGATAACATTTTGCAGTTCACGGATGTTCCCGGGCCATGAATATTGAATCAGCGCCTCCATCGACTCGGAAGAAATCGCCTCAATGATCTTGTTCATTGGCCGGGCGAATTGCTGGGCGAAATGCCACGCCAGCAGCGGAATGTCTTCCGGGCGTTCGCGCAAGGGGGGAATGTTTATGGGGAAAACATTCAGGCGGTAGTACAGATCCAGGCGAAACTGCTTTTCGACCACCATTTCTTCCAGCGTGCGATGGGTTGCGGTCACCACCCGAACGTCAATTTTCTTGGTCCGTGTACTGCCCAGTCGCTCGATTTCCCGCTCCTGCAAGACGCGCAGGAGTTTCGGTTGGAGTTCCAGCGGGAGGTCGCCAATCTCATCCAGGAACACGGTTCCGCAGTCGGCCAGCTCGAAACGGCCGGTGCGTGGGGCGAAGGCCCCGGTAAAGGCCCCCTTCTCGTGCCCGAAGAGCTCGCTCTCCAGCAACCCTGACGGGATCGCCGCACAGTTCACTTTCACAAAAGTGTTGGAACGCCGCCGGCTGAGGTTGTGGGTGGCGCGCGCGATCAATTCCTTGCCGGTCCCGGTCTCGCCGCAAATCAAGACGGTGGAGTCCGTTGGGGCAACCATCTTGACCTGACGCAGGACGGCGCGAAGAGCTTTGCTCTCCCCGATGATCTCCTCAAAGCCCTGATCCCTCGAAGGTCGGTCCCCCCGATTGCGCTTCTCCTGAGCGAAAATGCCCTCGGGTTCCTGGATCTCGTCGTAAGTAAGTGCGTTGTCCATCGTGTCGTTCATGGTGTTGTCACTCCTTACCGTTGTCGTTAGGGCCCTTCCGTTCTCGCGATGGAGTATGAAATCGATTCAACCTGCGGACAACCCCAAATGGGGGAGTGGCGGGTCCGTAAGATCGTAAAGCCTGATGCCTCGACTTTAGGGGGGAAAAGAACGCGACTAGCGTTTGGGAATTTCGAAGCGCTTCCTGCCGAAGAGCCGCGCATCGAGGGACCAGGCGCCAGGTCCGATCAAGGCCAAAGCAGTGCCCAGGGCCGCCAGGATGATGGGAATCCATGGGTCGCCGGCACCGGAGAAAACGATATTGTTGACATTGTCAATTGCCAGACTGTCGGAGTTCGCGGGATCATTGCGAAAATGCGCGACGCGCTGACCGTCGAGCCGGTCCAGACCGCTGCCGTAGGTTGCTGTCCAGACCACCCCGTGCGAGTCCTGGGCAGCCGACCGCTCCGCGCCGAGGGTCAAGCGGCTGGGCTCATTGGCACTGGCGATATAGTGGGTGAAGGTTCTCCCGTCGAAGCGATCCAGGCCCGCGTCTGTTCCGATCCACAACGCGCCCGCCGAATCCATCGCGAGTCCAGTTACGGAACTATTGCTTAGGCTGTTGCCACCCGGGGAATTGTGGCGATAAGTGGTGAATCTTTCCGCTCCGCCTGCCAGCCGGTCGACCCCGGTGGTTTTATGGCCGATCCACAGCCCGCCCGCGGCGTCCTCACACAAAGCGCGCCAGTTGACATCGTTACTGCTTAAGCTGGAAGGATCGTTGGGATCATTCACATAGCGGGTAAACGTTCCGTGGCGGCGATCCATCAGATCCAGGCCATTGTCGGTCGCCACCCAGAAGCGTCCTGCCCGGTCCTCTTGTATATCCAGGACGAAGTTGTCGCTGAGGCTGTGGGGGTCCTTGGGGTCAGAAAAGTAGCGAATAAATTTGTGAGTTTTGCGATCGAAGCGATCCAATCCGCGCGACGTGGAAATCCACATCGTGCCTTCCCGATCCTGGACGATGTAACCAACGTCATCGTTGCTCAGGCTGCCAGGATCGTTGGGGTCATGGGCATACCGGGCGAAATGGCCGGTTGCGCGATCCAGCACTTTCACGCCGCTGTCCTGTGTGGCGATCCAGAGCAGGCCAGTACTGGCGTCCAAAGCGATGCCTTGAACATGGGCCGCGCCCAGGCTGGCGGGATCATTCCGACGGGACCGGTAGGTGAAGAACGCGCCGCGGGTGCGGTCGAAGCGGCACAGCCCGGCACGGGTACCCACCCAAAGCGTGTCGGTTTCATCTTCGTAGAAGGACTTGACAACGTTATCAGGCAGACTGCTGGGATCACGCGGGTCATGCCGGTAGTGAACAAAGGAATCGGTGTCCCGATCATACCGGTCCAGGCCCGGACCCATGGTCGCTACCCACAGAACGCCCTGGCGATCCACGTACAGCGTCCGCACGGCGTCACTGAGGAGGCTTCGTGGGTCCTGGTCGTCGTGCTTGTAGACCTTGAAGGTGTACCCGTCATAACGGTTCAAACCGCCGAGCCAGGTGCCAAGCCACATGAAACCCTGCCGGTCCTGAGCAATCGCCCGGACATCGGATTGCGAGAGTCCATCCGCAACGGTGAGATGGGTGAAGCGAAGATTCCCGGGCGAGCCCGGTGCGGAACCACCTTGCACCCGCCCAGAGGTGTGGATGTACGGGGTGAGCGGTTGGTTCGGATCGGGGGCGTAAAGCGGGCCTGCCAGTAGCCAGAGGCAGGCGAGATAACAGCCCATCGTGGCCGCAATCGTCGTGCGGGGCCAGCTAACCCCAAGCAGAAGCCGTCGGCGAGAAGCCATTCTTTCCACCATCACATCCGAACAGCCTGAGATTGTAATGCTATCTGGTTCGATAGGACTCAACCGCGGAAGTACTCAAACGCCGTGCCATGAAACGCGTTCGTGCCGGACTTAGTGACCACCGAGATTTGCGCGTCGGCCCGTATTCCGGCGCAAAGGTGAAGTCTGAATCCGGAACTCCTGGAGCGCATCGAGCGACACCAGACTGCCGGTGCCTCCCAAGGCGCTGGTGGCCGGAAGCTGGCCGGTCCCGCTCTGGCCCAATAGGTCGCCATTTCCAGCACTTCCGAGGTTAGCGCTCACGCCATCCGCCAAGATGTAATTGGAGTCCGGGCGCTGGCCAATCACACAGAACTGGCCTTGATCGTAAAAGCTGGCTGGCGTCAACGCCACTCTCGGTGCCAGATTGATGAGCGAGCTAAAGCTCCGCCCGTTCAAGGGCATATTGTCCACAACCCGGCTGCCAATCAGCGTGCTCACCGAGGCGTCCGAGGTGTTGAGCAGCGGCGCGCTCCCCAAACCGGTAATACTGTCCGATTTGCTGCCAATCGTCAAGGCAAAGTCCAGCCGCGCGTTGGTTAGCTTCCATCACAACTCCCTCTAAATATATGTTTTTAAACCCGTTAGCCTCGATGGTCAGGTTGTAAAGGCCCGGCATCAGCGGCGGCACGCTGTACGCGCCCTGCCCGTTCGAGATAACCCTACGAGTAGCGGCCATTTGCGGAATATCCACAATCATCCGTGCCCCCGGGCACAGCCAGATTTATTAGGATCCAAAATAAAATCCGAGATCGTGCCGGCAGGAGTCCCTTGGCCCGCCGCGCCGGTCGCGAGCACTAAGCAGAACCCCACTGCGAACCCCCGACTGGGGACGGGAGTTTCAGTTCCCCCACAGTACATAAATCACCACCTGGTGAAGCGAATGGGTAATGGATCAGTTTGAAAGAAGAGGCGGCGTAACTTTTCCCGAACTGCTCGGGACGCCGCCATGCGGTCCGTCGGCGGACGGATAAAGTCGCCGCAACACCATAGCATCAAATCGACCCTCCACCTCGGCAAAGCTTACGCGATCTTCCGCGGACATCATATTTCCCCGGGGCTGCTCGGGCTTTCATTTACCACCGTTGCAGGTACCGATGTCTATCACACCTTGGTATTAGGTTCGTCTGG
Source organism: uncultured Acidobacteriota bacterium (assembly GCA_963719115.1). Taxonomy (GTDB): domain Bacteria; phylum Acidobacteriota; class Terriglobia; order UBA7540; family UBA7540; genus Bog-366. Next base: position 5,995 of record CAVRBF010000045.1, read on the forward strand.
GAGAGGAGGGCGGCACGGACCTACAATTTCTTCACTCGCCGTATCCCGAGGCTCCGCGCGCCTGTTAGGAGAGGGTGTGCAGTGAACGCCTTCCGGCGCGAGGTGTCCTTGCCACAGTCGACCCGATAGTTCGCTTAGTAACATCTCAAAGCCTATCGGCTGATGTATGTGGTGAATCTCAGGAAGGCTCTTTATGTGCTGCATGCCTTCATGAAAAAATCGAAACCGGGAATGGGGCTGTCCAAACCCGATGCTGAATTAATCCAGGTGCGCTTGCAGTCCGCACGCCGACGGGACGCGGAGGATTGAAAATGGTCGAGACATTCCACAAGAGCAGCGGGAACGTGTTTGAAGATATCAGCTTTACGCCCGCCGAGGCAGCGGAACTCACCGCGAAAAGCGTGCTCATCACCGCAATCGTAGAAACCATCGACAAACGCAAGCTCACGCAAAAGGATGCCGCACAGCGTTGCGGCACCGACCAGCCTACGCTTTCCAAAGTCCTTCGTGGCCGTATGGAGAGCGTGACGATTGACCGGCTCACCGCCTGGCTTATTGCGCTTGGTCGCACGGTCGAAATCCACGTGCGCCCTTACGACGCCAAAGCAAAAACCGGACACCTTGTGACCGCGCCTTAGCGGAAGCTCGGGCGGTACTGCAAGCGGGCAGGGCGCGCCAGCGATTTGCACTCTTCTACACCCCATAGTCCTCGACGAGGTAGCTAACGAGCCTGATTTCGTCGCGTCGGATGAGCGGGGAGAGACACTTCGTGTAAAATAACTGCCGTGTCCGGATTTCTCCAGTGTTGACCGATGGCGTGTGGGCGGAAGTCAGGGTGGGCAACGAACACCTGCGGCTCTTCTCAGAGCACAACGCGCAGGGCGTACAGGCGTCCGTGTACAACGCGACCACGAAGAGTTGGCTTGCGCCCTCCGAGCCGGTCGAAGATATCGAACAGGGCAAGGAAAGAGCGGCGGAGAGCGCGCGAGCGTACTTGAAGCGTGCCGCACATTCGGAACTGCCGCCGGTCACGTGGAAGGATTCCCGCTCGCGGTAGCATGGCTGGCGACCGCGCGTTGTGTCTCACCGTTTCAATCCGCCCCAGCGTGCCATAGCGTGCAAGGGTCTACGGCAAAGATGGCAATTATGGCATCCGTGGTAACATGGAATCTGTAACTTACTGATAGGACAGTGTGCCAACGGGTTCGAATCCCACCCTCTCCGCCACGCTTCGCTAAAGTTTCGGCACGTCATAACCGGATCACGCAAACTCCCCACCTTATGACCGCCCCGTCCTACGGCTTCAGACTGACCGCCTTGCCAGTGCGAATGGATTCCACCGCGGCGTCGATGATTTCGTTAACTCCCACATTCAACTCAGCCGACACCGGACCTTCAATCGGTTTGTTGTTGCGGATGCAGTCCAGGAAGTAGGCAATGCCATCCATTTTTTCTGGCGGCAGCGGGGGCGTGGCAACCGGCAGCCCGCTGGGATTCTCCAGATGCGTCTGTTTTTTGGCAGGCTGGTAGAGCAGGCCGTCTCCCATCACCAGCATGCTGCCCTGCGGACCGAAGAACTCCGCCTGGATCTTGGTGTAGGGGTAGTCCCATGAAGGCAGCAGGATGGCGGAGGCGTCCGGATACTCCAGCAGGATTTCCGCGTCGTCCTCAACTTCGTTGTGTTCGTCCGTGCGGAGCTTGAGCGAATAGGCGAAGACGCGCTGGGGCGCCCCTTGATCCACATAGCCCAGTTGGTGCCGTAGCAGGCGAAATCGAGCAGGGCGCCTCCGCCTTTTCGCGGATCGTAGAGCCAGGCGATGGCTTCCGGCGAGGAGCCGATATGCTTCGGCCCCTGGTGCCCGAACTCGACGATCATTTTCTGTATGGGACCGAGTTCGCCGGACTTCAGACGCGCTGCGGCTTCCTGCGTCGCGGGGGTCCAAAGCGTGGGGTAATTCACCATCAGCTTGATGCCGGCCACACTGGCCAGGCGCGCCATTTCGCGCGCCTCGGCGCCCGTGGACGCCATGGGCTTCTCGGTGAGGTAATGGATGTGCCGCCGGGCACACGCGCGGAGGATGGGGAGGTGAAAACTGTTGGCCGTGGTCACAATGACGGCATCCGGTTTCACTTGGTCCAGCATCTCCTCGTAATCACTGAAGAACTTGACGCTGGTGGGAACCCGGGCCTTGGCCTTATCGATCAGCTCCGGATGCGTGTCGGCAATCCCCACCAACTCCGCGTCCGGACTCTTCAGCACGGTGGTCAACCGGCCCCACACGTGATCGTGGTCAAGCCCCACGACGGCTATGCGAGTCTTCGCCGCCTGGGCAAATCCCATGCTTGCCGCCAGGCGCAAAAGAAGAACGAGCAGTATTAGCTTTTTCATGATCATGCCTTCTTGGAACTGTGTCATTTTCGCACCGGTCATCGATCCCTTCCCGAAGTCGCTGGGCAGCTTCGGTGGGGTCAAAAATCGATAAGTGTATTTATTTTCATAAACATCGTAGGTTAGAAATTATAACTTTCTTGTTTTCATCAACATCGTAGGATTAGCCGCGCAGCGCGTTTCGTCTTCCCTTGTTTTCATCAACATCGTAGGTTTAGCCGTCAAAATTTAATTCCCCTTTTTTTTCGGGATTTCGCCGTTCTTGTAAGCTAACATACTTATATTCAATGGCTTAGAACCATAGACATTGTGCCCGTTTCGCGATTAAGTGTCTTTGATTTCTTGCACATCGTAGGTTCCCGGGGAAGCTTCAACGACCCAGATCCATCGTGGCCCTGTGCCTTTTCGTACACAGTCCGGCTTGGAACGTGCCCAATCTTCGTCATGCCACCGCACCAGCGCATTTGGACGCTTCCAGTTTTGGACGTCCGCCCATCGCCCGAAGACGGCTTTGGGTCGCAGGACGAAGACGGCTTCGGCTGGCAGGACGAGGGCTCTGGGCCGCAGGGCGGACTTCCGTCTTCGGACTCCTGTCTCCTGACTCCTGCCTATTAAGTTCGGACCTCGGACTCCGGACTTCCGTCGCCTACCGCCATCAGCTACTCGTGTAGCACAAAGCTGGCCTATTGTCAAGAAGAATAGTGCTATTTCGGGCAATTTGGCTGAAACTTCTTGCGGTCAAGATGCCTCATGCTGATCTCTAAGACTGGCCCGCCGCCAACTCCGGTCGCTCCCGGAATGCTCGCTTTTGAATCCTTGTACTCGGCGCCAGAAAAGCGGAAGGGCGACGGTCAAAGTGGGCACTCAGATGGTTTCCGAGTGGCCGATCTAGGAGTTAGTCCATTAGATCTACCATGCGCAGTAAGGCGATCTATCGCCAATTGCTTGTGGGAACGGCTGTCACCGATACTGGCGCGTAAATGATAGGCTTTCGGCTGGTCGATGGTGAGGCGAAGAACTATAACCCTCACCGCCCCATTCGGGTCATCTGACATCCACCCTCGGTGCGAGATGACTGCGCGTACAAAATGCACGGTATGTCGTCAGATGGCTCCAGGTTGAAGGGGGTGGTTTGTGGGCGCGGCTTTGCTGCGCTCTTCTTGACATCTGCCGACATGAAAATCCGCGATATTGCCTGATTAGTTGTCGGCGGAGTTCTCGGGGGTTGAGGATTTCGTTGTGGACGAAGCGCAGCACCTAAGTTAGGAAAGGCCGCCGAGCGCGGCTTTGGCGCGAAGCCAATTCTTGACGCTCTGCGTCAGGATGGCCGCGGCGTTCTAAATGGCACGGAACCAGAAAAGCGACTATTTGTCAGTTTAGAATTATTTTGTTGAAATATCGACTTTTTATGCTATAAGTGTCTCTCACTCTTCACATCTCATAGCGGAGGGGAGGCGTTATGCTTCCCGCGTGCTTTTTCCACGACCTTCCGCAGAGCCCAGCCAAGCACATACTGTTCTATTGCCGTCCCTTGTCCCTCTCCAATGGATCAAGCTCCGCCGATCTAGCTGCTCGCCCGAGGCTCCCGGATGGGCTTAACTGCACAGCAGGGGTTTCCCCTGTTCAATCGTGCGTCCCAGCAGCGGGGTCACCCTGTCATCGACAATGCGCGCCACAACCTGATTCGGAGGATGAGTCAATGAAACATCCATCGTCGCGTCATCATTCGGTTTTTCAGTGTGCACTTCATGCCATGGCAAGCGTTTTCGCTGACGGGGGGCGGACTAGTATATCGTTTCGTTAAAAGGTGTTCACATCGGCCTGCTTTCCTGTTATGCTTCGCGGCATGGCAGGAAAATCGAGGCGTGCAAAGTTGGTGTTGACCCCCGAGGAAGTTGACCGACTGGAACGGTTGCGTCGTTCGCAAACGGCGCCACGGCGCGAGGTACAGCGAGCTGAGATTCTGTGGGATTATTATGCCGGCGAAACCATCACGGCGATTGCTCGTAAGGTTTCCATGACGCGGACCAGCGTGGCCAAGTGGGTCGGAAAGGCCCTGAAGGTCGGCTTGGCGGCCGGCTTGAAAGACGCCTACCATCGGTCGCGGGAGCCGGTGATCACCGAGATGGCCAAGGCTTGGGTGGTGCATTTGGCCTGCTCGAAGCCCAAGGAATACGGGTACGCGGCGGAATTGTGGACGCGGCAGTCGCTGGCGCAGCACGTGCGCCGACAGGCGGTCGCGGCCGGGCACCCGGCGTTGGCGCGGGCGGCCAAGGCGACCGTGCAGCGGATCTTGACCCAACAAGCCTTGCGCCCCGACAAGGTGACGTATTATCTGGAGCGGCGCGATCCGGCTTTCGAGACCAAAATGCGCGAAGTGCTGCTGGTCTATCAAGAAGTGATGCTGCAGAGCCAAAGCCGCGGGGCTCCCGAGGCCCCGCCCAGCGTGATTACCGTTTCCGTCGATGAGAAGCCGGGCCTGCAGGCCTTGGCGAATACGGCTCCCGATCTGCCGCCGATCGCGGGCCAGCACCCCACCGTGGCGCGCGATCACGAATATAAGCGGTTGGGTACGGCATCGATTCTGGCCGCGCTCGATCTGCAGACGGGACATGTCACGGCGCGGGTCGAGCATCGCCACCGGAGTCGCGAGTTCATTGCCCTGCTGCGGGACTTGGATCGCTACTATCCGCCCGAGTGCACACTCCGTCTGGTGCTGGACAATCACTCGGCACATCTTTCCAAAGAGACGCAGGCCTACCTGGCCACCCGTCCCAATCGGTTCAAGTACGTGCTGACGCCCACCCATGGTTCCTGGCTGAATATCGTGGAGACGCTTTTCGGCAAAATGGCACGAACCTTCTTGCGGCACATTCGCGTGCAATCGTGGGAGGAGTTGCGGGATCGAATCCTGCTCGGGGTTTCGGAGATCAACGCCGCACCCGTGGTTCATCGCTGGAAGAAGTTCGACGCTTTGTTGACGTGATGTGAACATGTTTTAATGAAACCTTATACTAGTTGTTTGATCGCACTCTCCCTGACCCTGTTGATCTTAGGCGTTCCCACGGATCGTTCAGCACAGGCCCAGACCCCCCTTACGCCGTGGACCATAACCACGGTCGCGGGATCGGGCGCTATTGCCGGACCGGCCACATCGGTTGTGATTGGGCACCCGATAGGAATTGCCTCGGACGCGCTTGGTAATGTTTACCTCGCCTCAGATCGAAATCAGGTCATTAAGGTGGATAGCTCTGGAAACTTGACCACTGTCGCAGGCAACGCGAGTACCAGCTACAGCGGGGACGGAGGCCCTGCCATGGGCGCCTCGTTTAATTTGTACACTGGTGTGGGCATTCTGGCCGTGGATAGCTCCGGAGACCTCTATATCGCCGACACCTACAACCAGGTAGTCCGGCGCGTCGACGCTTCCACGGGGGTCGTCACCACGGTGGCGGGTAGCAGTGCCCGAGGCTACAGCGGTGATGGCGGCCCAGCCACTGACGCCATGCTGAACTACCCTGGCGGCGTGGCGGTCTACATTTTTGGAAACATCTTCATCGGTGAGCCGGGCAATTTAGGGGATGTTGTTCGCCGCGTTAACGGGAAGACAGGCATTATTACTACGGTTGCTGGCATTCTTGGCTCTTTTGGATATAGCGGAGATGGAGGCCCTGCAACTAATGCCGAGTTGGGCGGCGTGGTACAAGGTTTGGGTGTCGATAGTGCCGGTAATCTCTATATCTCAGACACTGAAAACAATGCCATCCGTGCAGTCAACATGCAGGCGAGTGTCATTACCGTCGCTGGGGTCAAGATTCAGCCCGGAGACATCGCAACGATAGCAGGGAACGGAAAAGTTGGGTACAGCGGGGACGGTGGGCCCGCCACCAGCGCGACCTTGTCCAGCCCTAATGGAGTGGCTATGGACAGCGCCGGCAACCTCTTCATCGCCGACTATGGGAATGGTGTAGTGCGGCGCGTTGACGCCATGGCTGGCACCATTACCACGGTGGCGGGTAACGGTACCGCTGGCTACAGTGGTGATGGCGGGCCCGCCATCCACGCTGAGCTATATGATCCCGAAGCAGTCACGGTGGACGCGCACGGCAACCTCTTTATCGCTGACTCCAACAACGAACGAATCCGGCGCGTCGATGGTTCGACGGGCGCTATTACAACTTTGGCCGGAGGGGCGGGTGTGGCCGACGGCGGACCCGCGGCCGGCGCGGAGCTTTGGCTCCATTGGCCCGGCGGCATTTTATATTCTTCGGGAGTAGCCTTGGACGCATCGGGGAACCTGTTTATTGCCGATACGGAAAATGACCGCGTTCGCCGGGTGGATGCTTCGAGCGGCATAATTACCACGGTTGCGGGCAACGGGACTCTAGGTTATACCGGCGACGGAGGCCCCGCCACGGCCGCGCAGTTGAACTACCCGAGCGGCGTCGCTGTCGACAGCGCCGGCAACCTCTTCATCGCCGACCATGATGCGCAAAGGGTCCGGCGCGTGGACGCCTCCACCGGTGTCATCACCACGGTAGCGGGTAACGGTACCATTGGCTACGGTGGTGACGGCGGGCCCGCCACCAGCGCTGCGTTGTCCGCGTGGGATGTGGCTGTTGACAGTTCTGAAAACCTGTTCATCGCCGACGGAGATGCGGATAGGGTCCGGCGGGTGGACGCCTCCACCGGTGTCATCACCACGGTAGCGGGTAACGGTACCATTGGCTACAGCGGTGATGGCGGCCCAGGCACTAACGCAGAGTTATTCCTCCCGAACGGAGTGGCTGTAGACGGCGCCGACAACCTCTTCATCGCTGACACCGACAATAGTGTAGTGCGGCGGGTCGATGGCAGGACGGGGATCATCACAACCGTGGCGGGAGGGGGGAGCGGCGGTGAGGGAGGGCCCGCCACCGGCGCGCTGCTGTTCCGTCCCAGCAGCGTGGCTGTCAGCGCTGCCGGCAACCTCTTCATCGCTGATTATGCCTTGAGCAAAGTGTTCAGAGTTGACCATGTCAGCGGCACCATCAGCACAGTGGCGGGCAACGGAACCGGGGGTTACAGTGGCGACGGCGCCAGTGCCACAGGTGCTGAGTTGGACTACCCAGGCAGGGTGGCTCTGAACGGTGGCGATGTTTACATCGGAGATATCTGGAATAACCGTGTTCGGCAAATCCAGCTTCCTGCCTTCGTGATCCTGTCTACCGGCAGCCTTTCGTTTGGAAGCCAGCAACTCAATACACCCAGTTCCGCGCTAACTGTAACCTTGACGAATAGCGGCGATGTGGCGTTAGCCATAGCCAGTATCGCGGCTAGCGGCGACTTTAGTGAAACCGACAACTGCGGCGCAGGTGTGGCGGTCAGCGCGAGCTGCACCATTGCCATTGTGTTCACGCCCACGGAAGCCGGCGTACGCAGCGGGGAAGCGATAGTTACGGATAGCGCGGGCGACAGCCCCAAGGTCATCTCGTTAACCGGAACGGGCACGGGGCCGGAGGCGATGTTGTCGCCGAGCAGCGTGTCGTTTCCTGCCACAGTCCTGGGGATAACCAGCGCGCCCAGCGCGGTGACCGTGACCAACAACGGCACGGCGTCTTTGACCTTCACGAGCATTGCGGCGACGGGGGACTTTGCGGTAGCGGCCAGCGGCACCACCTGTAGCACCAGTACGCCGGTTGCCGCCAGTGGCAGTTGCGTGATTAATGTGACGTTTACGCCCACGGCCAGCGGCAGCCGCTCCGGTAGCCTCACGCTTACCGACAACGCCAGCGGCAGCCCGCAGACGGTCAGCCTGAGTGGAATCGGGACTGGGCCTGCGGTTAGCTTGTCCGCCCCGTTGACCTTCTCGGCTCAATTGGTAGGAACGACCAGCAGTTTCCAGACCGTCACTCTGACCAACACGGGTAACGGTAGCCTCACATTCAGTGCGATTGCGGCCACTGCCCCCTTTGCCATCGCCACCTCCGGGACCACCTGCTCAACCTCGAACCCGGTCGCTGCAGCGGGGACCTGCACTGTGGCGGTCACATTCACGCCAATGGCGGCAGGCGCGGCGTCGGGCAGCCTCTCGTTCACAGACAATGCGCCCAACAGCCCGCAGACCATCGTACTTAGCGGAACGGGGCAGGACTTCTCCATTGCCCCACCCTCCGGTTCCTCCACCTCGGCCACCGCCGCGCCCGGTTCATCCGCCACCTACACGTTGAGCGTGGGTAGTTGGGAGGATTATCGAGCACGGTGTCCTTCACCTGCACGGGGTCCCCTTCCGAGGCCACTTGCACGGTTTCACCCAACCCCGCCGCCGCTGGCACCAATGTGACGGTGATTGTCACCACTACCGCCCCCTCGGCGCTTGCGCCGCGCACGTCTCCTCCCTCACCCCTACCGGGGCCCCAACCCCTGCTCTTGCTCGCGGTCCTCTTGGCGGGGATCACCTGGACTCTTGCTGTCAGGAGACCAGGCGGCGCAAGTCGGAGGCGGGCCGTCCTCTTGCCGGTCGCGGCGGGATTGTTGTTGGCCATGGCGCTGGCAGGATGTGGCGGTGGAGGGGGAGGCGGTGGCGGCAGCACAACGCCGTCGAATCCCGGGACACCGGCAGGCACTTACACGCTGACGGTGACGGGCACGGTCGGTTCCGGCTCCTCCGCTGTGAGCCACAGCATGAACCTCACGCTGAATGTCTCTTAGGCAGGGGGAGGGGTAGGAATCTGATACCTGCGTGCGAGGGCGTGGTGTTCATCCATCGCATCCGCAAGCGATTGCCGGCGGGAAGTCCCCTGATCACGACCGACTGCTGGAAACCTCAAGCGCGGGGTCAAGCGAATAGATCCTCGCTTGTCGCCTACTGTTTACCGATTCCGAGCGGATCACTCGGCACACGGAAGTTGGACACAGTTGGCAAGTTGACGCCCTTGCCCCTGTCCTGGCCTGAAAATGTAGAAACACCAGCGCCCCGATATACACTGCCGGGACGCTGGATGACGGAGTCACGATGAATCAGGCCGCGCGCGCGTGTTTGGCGACGTTCACAGCGTTTCCGGGCACGGGGACTTCCGCCTTGATCGGCACCGGTCCCATGGAGTATTCAGTGGGTCCCAAACGTTCGCTCGAATCCATCATCTCATCCCACGTTACCTCTCTGCCCGTATAGGCGGCGGTCCGTCCCATGATGGCGGCCAGCGTGGCGTGGGCCACGTGTTCCGTTTCGTTGACGGGCTGGTTGGTGCGGATGGCGGTGACAAAGTCCACGTGCTCCTGATCGTAGGGATTGACCTTCGACTTGCCCGGATCCTGCCCGGGTTCCTGGTACTTCCATACCACTTTGTGGGAGAGATCATAAATGGTGTTTTCGCAGTTCGTGTAACCCTCCGTCCCGATAACCCAATCGTCAAAGGCGTTGGCGCAGCCATCGATATTGCGCGTCATGCTGGCGAAGATTCCGCCATTCGGGTAGGTGTACTGCAAATTGAAAAAGTCGAACTGATTGCCCGTCACGCGCTGGACGCGCCCGCCGTTGCCCACGACTTTGGCGGGGTTCATTCCGGTGAACCACAGTTCGCAGTCGATGTTGTGGACGTGCGACTCCACGACATCGTCGCCGGAAAGCCACGACCAGTTCACCCAGTCGCGAATCATGGCTTCCATATCCGACCACTTTTTCTGCTTCGGCGTGTACCACAACTGGCTGCGATTCAGGCGGCCGCAAGCGCCAACGATTTCCCCGATGGCGCCATGGGCAACGCGATTCTGGGTTTCCTGATAAGTGCGGTTGTGCCGGCGCATGGTTCCCGCCATCACGCTGAGCTTGTAGGCCGCTGCTTTCTGACCCGTCGCCAGAATGGAGCGCACGCCGGGGGCATCAACGGCAATCGGCTTCTCAATAAAGCAATGTTTCTTGGCCTCGACCGCGGCATCAAAATGCTGCGGCCGGAAGTGCGGCGGCGTGACCAGCAGCACCAGGTCCACGTCGGAGTCCAGCACTTTCTTGTAAGCATCAAAGCCGATAAAACAATGGTCGTCGGCAACCTGCACCTGCGCCTTCTTGGCCAGCCGGTCGCGGCAGCGGTCCAGGCGATCCGGAAGGAGGTCCGCCAGAGCGACGATCTTCAGGTTCGGCCCCGCCTTGAGAAAATTGAGGGCAGCACCCGTCCCCCGATCGCCGCAGCCGACCAGGCCTGCCTTCAGCAGCGGCCCATCCGGAGCCGCGTCCACAAACTTCAATGGTGAATAAGACTTGGCGCAACCGGCCAGTACCGCTCCCGTGCCCACGGCCGCAACAGCGCCGATGAATGCACGCCGATCAAAACCCTGCTTTCCTGTCTTCGTCTCCTCGTCAGTCATGTCGGATCTCCTTAAGATTAGGTATGAATCGCAAATAAGGCGCGAATGAAACGGCAGACTATAGCCCATTCTGCCTATTTATGACAGTGAAACCGCGCGGTCCGAAACCACAATAATGATTGCGCATTCGAACGTAGCGCCGGGCTTGAGCCCGGCATGCCGCCCTCGAGGGCGGCGCTACAATGAACGTCGCCATGTAAGGATGAGCCAAAAGGGGGCGGCCGTCTCGACAGGATAGGGAAGCGCGGCTATCATCGCAAGCGGCGAAACGTTGTGCAACCTGCTTCCGGGGACCGATGAGAAACCTTGAGGAATCCCTCTTCTGGGAAGTCTTTTACCGGCGTCAAGTCACGCGCTCGGAATTGGAGCATCAGTTCGACGTGAGCGCCGCCACCATCTCGCGGTTAACGGACGTTCTGCTGGCGAAGCGGATCATCATTGAGACGGGCACCACCATCGCATTTCGCGGACGCCCGCCGGCGCTGCTGCAAATCAATCCCGAACTTGCCGAGGTGGGAGGACTGGAGATCGACCGCGACCGGATCACGGCAGTGGTGACGGACATGGCCGGCAATCTTCTGGGCCGGGGAGCGGTTGACGCGAACCCCTCCAATCCCGTCGCACGGACACTCCAGGATTGTCGCGGAGCCCTGAAAATAGCCCTCGCCGACGCGGGCGTGGGGACTTCGCGCCTTGCCCGGCTCGGCGTCGGGTACACCGGCCGGCTCGACGTTCAGAACGGTGCGCGTCTTCACTGGCAAGGGGTGCCGCATTGGAGCCGGGTGAATTTTCTCGAGGCTCTCAAGGAGACATTCCGCTTGGACGTTACGGTCCGCGACCGGGCACAAGCCATGGCCTTTGCTCACCACCTGCTGTGGCCGGAAAACTGCCGGCATCGTTCGGCACTTTACGTCCACATCGGCAGCGGCATTGGCGCCGGGATTTTTATCAACGGCCGGATGCTCCAGGGCATCACCCTGAACAGCGGTGAGATCGGGCACATCGTGATTGACCGCAACGGTCCGCTGTGCGAGTGCGGCAAAAAGGGTTGTCTGGAAGTGTTCGCCTCGCTCCCCGCCACCATGGCCCGCGCGCAGGCGGCCTTTGAGGAAAGCCGGGAAACCTCTCTCCATACGCTCGCCAAGTCAGCGGCGCAGTTGACACCCAACATGCTGGTTCTGGCCGCTCGCGAGGGCGATGCCCTTGCCCAGGCGGTGCTGAAGGAAACCGGCGAGGCGTTAGGTATCGGCATTGCCAACGCCGTCCAGATACTCAACCCCTCATTGGTAGTGCTGGCAGGGCGATTCGCCAACCTGGCGCGGGATTTCCTGCTGGAAGCGGTAACGCGGGCCATTCGCGACCAGTGCTTTGAAGCCACCTCGCGGGGGCTGGAACTCCGTGTGGCGCCGTTCCGCAAAGATGTGGGGCCGGTCGGTTGCGCGCTGCTGGCCTCGGTGGACGTCGCCGCTGAAATCATCCAGCGGACCCTTTTCTTGAGCGAACACTCGCGAGCTTCTCACAAACAGCGTTAAAAATAACGAGGTCAAGTCGCAACTTGCTGGGCGGTGCGCTAATTGCGCCGCGACGAAGTCGGTGTTTCCCATGCGGGAGGGAGCATCGAGGATTGGCACAACCAACGAATCAAACTGTCATCCTGAGCCCGGTTTTCAGGACGAAGGACCCTTGTCATTTGTATGTAGGAAGCAGGGCGCGCCCGAGCCGTACTGCTGTGTCGCATGCTGCGGTGCGCGTGGGCAAGACGAAATACCGCGGTCCTTCGCCCTGAAAACCGGGCTCAGGATGACAGGGCGTTACGGTTCTGCACGCAAAATCGAATGCGGTTCCCGCCACTTCGGCGCCAAGACAGAGAGACTGGTTTCCGCCCGGGAGGCGCCTCAGCCCCCGCGCCCCCTCCTCCATTGGAGGAGAGGGGCTGGCGGTGACGGAACGATGCGCCGTTCAGAAGAACAGCTTCATCGAGAACTGCAAGATCCGCGGACTCGCCGCCGTGGACGTGATCTTACCTATGTTCTTATTCCCGACCGTGGCGGTGGGATTGGAAAGGTCGGCGCGGTTGAACAAATTAAAGAATTCGGCGCGGAAGGTTAGCTTCCCTTGGTCTCCCAAGAAGTGCAGGGGCCAGTTGCGGTAGGCTGCCGCGTCGGTATTCAGGAAAGCAGGACCGTAGATGGAATTGCGGGCCAAATCTCCAAACGAACCACCCGCGGGTTCCACAAATGAGCTGGTGTTGAAGTACTCGGCAATTTCATTGTGGCGGCCGTGAGCGATCCCGTAAGGGCCGACCAATTCCGCCGTGCTCTTTCCGGTGCACGCGCAGGAGCTATTGCCGCTCATGACGGTGAAGGGAGTACCGCCTTGCAGCGTGACAATTCCACTGGTCTCCCAGTTACCCACGATCGCACTCGCGAAGCGTGAATGCAGCGCATGTCCGGCGTCGGGGACGCGGTAGACCAAAGAGTCTACAAACCGGTGGCGGCGGTCGAAGTCCCCAGGACCCCGGAATTGGAAGAAGTTGTGCGGGTCCCAAAGGGTATTGGAAGTGATTTGCTCGTCGGAAGACTCGTAGTCCATGTTTTTGGAATAGGTATAACTCAATTTGTTGCTCAAGCCCCGGGACATTCTCCTCTCGACGGAAATCTGGAGGGAATTGTACTCCTGGTTGAGGCCGGCCATTAGTAGGTCCAACTCCTGGTATTGCTGCTCCGGCCGGCGAGCATTTTCGGTTCGACAAATTCTGCGCCAAGGTTAGCGCGGAATTGTAGAGGGGCGGGTTGTCGTCGTAATCGCCCCAGAGGTGGGTTCCTTTGCTGCCCACATAGCTGGCGGAAACCAGCCAGTTCTGGCGCAATTGCCGTTGGATGGTCAGGTTCCAGGATTGCTCATAGGGCAGGTTTTGCGAGGATTGGAGGGCCGCCGCCACCATGGGAAGGCTGAAAGCCGAATTCTTCTGGAAGTCACCGGCATAGGGGAAGACATTTAAGCTCGTCCGGCCCGCGTAAGGATTGTCAAAGGAACCGCTGGTAAAGTTGACCGTAAAGTCATACGGCGACTGGTCGTTCATGTTGTTGTACTCATAGGTCTCGGGGGTATCGTAATAGAGTCCGTAGGCGCCCCGAATGCTGGTTCTGCCATCGCCAAAAAGATCGTATGCGAAGCCAAAGCGCGGGCCGAAGTGGCGATAGTTATTGGGAATAACTCCCGCGGGAAGGGTATTGCCCGAGGGGCCTTTGTCTCCAACGTAAAGCAATCCGGGAGGGGAGTTTACAAAAACTGTCGATACCGTACCGGCGTTGTAGGCGGCCTGGTTATACATGGTGATACGGTTGTTGACATCGGTGATGGGAAATTCCGGTTCCCAACGCGCCCCGAAATTGAGCGTCAGGCGCGGCGTCAAGCGGAAGGTATCGCCCGCGTAAAACCCAAAATAATGTAAGCGCTTGGCTTCGAGTTCGCCATTGCCCTGGGTGAAGCTGTTAAACTGCCCGATGATGTAATCCGCTTCATCAAAGCCTGTCCATTCTCCGTTGAAACCAAAACCCGGGTCGTCATAAGTGTTCCACTCGTTATAGCGGGAGTCCTCGATGTTGAGGCCCCACACCACGCTGTGCCGGCCCTTGATCCACTCCCAATTTTGTGCGAATTCCACGTTGCTTCTCGCGAACGTCGCCGGATTGCCGGAGCTGATGCTGTAACCGCTTGTTCCGTTCATACCCGCGCTAACACCGTTTCCCAGAGGGTTAAGACTGGGAACGAAGGTCTTGATGGTGCCCGGAAAGGCATAAGACCGCAGGCCCTCGTAGTCGTTGCCGGTGAAGCGGGTTTGCACCAACATCCCGGGAGAAAGGGTGTAATTGAAGGCGATCGTGCCGTTCTCATCCTCTCCGATGATACCCTCCGTGCTGGTGAATATATTATTGGCAGCCATATAGGGAGGGATTGCCTGGTAGTTGCGGTAGAGCCGCACATAGAAGGTGCTCTTCTGGTTAATGTTGTAATCTCCGCGCGTGATCCACTCGTGGGCGTTCTGGAGCGAGGGGGTGGAGTAATAAACCAAGCCGTTCGAACCCGTCGGGACGGGAGCGTAATTCAACAGCGCCTGCCCGGCGTTTGACCATTCCGTCTTGGGAATTACATTGCCCGTGTAAGGGGCGTTGCCGTTCAAAGGATCATGCAGTTGTTGGGACGAGTTAGTGCAGAGACCGGCGGCGAAACCAGCGGTGCACAAGTCGGCGAAATTGCCCTCCCGGTGATTTGCCGACATGCTGAGGTGGTTTCCGGCGGCGCTCAGGGAGCGGATCCAAGTTTGCTGATAGCCGCCAAAAAAGAAAAGCTTATCTTTCTTGATGGGGCCGCCGAAAGTGAATCCCGCCTGGTTCTGCTTGAGATTGTCGGCGCCATGCGAGAAGAAATTGTTGGCGTCGAAGGCGGTGTTGCGCACAAACTCGAAGGCATCCCCATGGAAGCCATTGGTGCCGCTTTTAGTGACAACGTTCACACGGCCACCATTATTTCGCCCGTATTCCGCTCCCTCGCCGGACGTCTCCACGCTGAACTCCTGCACCGCGTCGGGGAAGGGATAAGGCAGCATGGTGCTCTGAAGATTGTCCATGTTATCGCCGCCGTCCAGGGTAAAGGACATGGTGTCTTGGCGGGCGCCATCCACCGAAAATCGGCGGGCGGCAACCGCCATCTTGGCGCCGTCTCCACTACCCCCCGAGACGCCGGAGGCGGACTGAACACCGGGCACCAGGGAGGTGAGATCCGCCAGGTCGCGGCCGTTGAGGGGGAGTTCCAGGGCGCGAGTATTGTCGATCGTGCCCTTCAGCGTGCCGCCGCTCAGATCCACGGCAACGGCCTGGGCCTGCACCGTAACCGTCGTGGCGGTGGAGCCCACCGTGAGGGACACGTCCATTCTTCGGTTGTCGTTGACCTGGAGCACAATGCCGGCCAACTCTTCCGTGCGAAACCCCTCTTTCTGCACCTTTAACTTGTATTCGCCCACCGCGATGGTCGAGAACTGCCACTCACCGGCCTCGTTGGATGAGGTGGTGTAGACGACTCCGGTCTGCACATGGGTTAGAGTTACGACGGCCTTGGGGACAACGGCCCCCTGCTGGTCAGAGACGCGCCCGTACAACCCAGCGCTGTCACGCTGCTGGGCAAAAAGGTATCCGCCCAAAGACAGCAGGACGAGAATCGCACCTGTCAAACTTCGGAAGCGATGCATTTGATCCTCCTTCACCGATTTACGAAGTATCGCCCCCCGACCCGAGTGCAGATAGCTACACGCTAGTTACGACGCCGCGGACTTCCTCAGCGCCGTCAAGCAAAGAGAAAACCCAACCTGATGTAACGACAATGAGTGCAGAACTCCTTGATATCGCGACTGGCGCGCGAAAGCAACTCGCCCGACCTCGGTTATTTTCACCCTGAAAATAATTGCCACTACAGCCGCAAAGGGCGCTTGAGCAACCATCCTTGCGCCTGTAATGTACTTGTAATGAACTGCTCTAGCCGCAGGTGCTTGGTGAAAAAACTGATGGTCGTGCGAATCATTCCTCTTACGCTGTTGCTCGCGGCGTCCCTGCTGGGCGCGGAACAGCCGTTCCTCGAGTCCGAGTTGATCTTCCCGCTCGGCACTCTTCACGCACACTCCTCCTCGATTGTGCAATTACCCAACGGCGACTTCTACGCTTGTTGGTACAAGGGCTCCGGCGAGCGCTCGGCGGATGATGTGAAAGTGGAAGCTTCCCTGCTCCGCCGCGGCACGCGGACGTGGTCAAAGCCTTACACTCTGGTGGATCAGCCCGAATTCCCCGACACCAATCCTGTGCTCTTCCTGGATTCCCACCAGCACCTCTGGGTGATCTGGTCCACCGTCCTCGCCCATCATTGGGAGACAGCTCTACTGCGCTACAAGATCGCTTTCCACTACGAGGACCTCACTGCGCCGCCGCGCTGGGACATCAGTGACCCGCTGTTGTTTATCCCGCGCAACTTCGCTGCCGCCGTAGAACGGGATACGAAGCCGTGGCTTGATCACCTGCCCGCGGGTCGCGACGGTGAAGAGGCCCAACACGCCATTCGCATGGCCTCCGATGAGTACTTTTCCCGCATGGGATGGATGGGCCGCAACCAACCCCTGGAACTCCCTTCGGGCCGCATCCTGGTACCGTTGTATTCCGACGGATATAACTTTTCGTTGTTGGCCATAACCGATGACGACGGCATGACGTGGTCCAGTAGCGAGCCCATTGTTTCCATGGGCGGTGTGCAGCCCAGCCTGGTGCGCAAACGGGATGGCACGATAGTCGCCTATATGCGGAACAATGGCCCCGCGCCTCATCGCGTGATCAGGGCGGAATCCAAGGACGATGGCATCGCCTGGTCCACACCCAACTACACGGACATCCCCAATCCGGGCTCAAGCATGGAGGTCACCGGATTGCGCGACGGCCTATGGGTACTGATCTGCAACGATACCGAGCGTGGCCGGCACTCATTGTTGGTTGCCATCTCCGACGACGAAGGTCAAACCTGGAAATGGAAGCGGCACCTGGAACTGGACAACTCCACCAACCGGCCGGGCTCTTTCCACTACCCGACCTTGATCCAAGCGCGCGATGGCAGCCTGCACGCCACGTACAGCTACACTCCCGGCGGCCTGAAGCGCGGCGAGCCTTCGCAGTCCATCAAGCATGCTCATTTCAATGTCGAATGGGTGAAAAAGGGGGAATAGTTTGAAAACGAAATAACAGCTTCGTTGAGTTTATGGCGGGAGGACTTATCAAGATGAGATTCGATTTCGCGGAGAAACTGGCGGCGGAGGGTGGCCCGAAAGCTAAAAGGACGCCATTCGCGCAACGCAAACGGCACGGTGACTTGGACAAACGGTACCTCGTGGAAGTCATTGATTCCGACATGCTCTTTTTCTATCTGGGAACGAAGGTGCGGGCCTTTGAAAAACGCTTTGCCGAAATGTACGGAAAGAAGCACTGCATCGCCTGCTCCAGCGGAACCGCGTCGGTTCATATTGCCATCGGAGCCCTGCAGCTTCCCGCAGGAAGCGAAGTTATCACCTCCGCCATCACCGACATGGGAAGCCTCACGGGAATTCTCTACCAGGGACTGGTGCCGGTGTTCGCCGATGTTGATCCGGACACACTGAATCTGGATCCGGCATCGGTACGGAAACTCGTCACCTCCCGCACGGGCGCCATCCTGGCCGTACATCACAGCGGCCTGGCCGCGGACCTTGATGCGCTCTTGAATGTCGGGAAGGAAGCTGGCATCCCGGTCGTTGAGGATTGCGCCCAGGCCTTCGGCTGCGAGTACAAGGGCGCATTGGTCGGCAAGCGGGGAGCCATCAACAGTTTTTCCCTGAACCACTTCAAGCACATTACCTGCGGGTCGGGCGGCATGGTGCTGACCGACGATGATCGCCTGCGCTATCTCAGCTCGCTCTTCCTCGACAAGTGCTACCAGCGCGAGGAGGGCATCCGCAACCCATTCTTCCTCGCGCCGAACTACCAGATGACCGAACTCCAGGGGGCCGTGGCGCTGGCGCAACTCGCGCGAGTCGAGGAGTTCACATCGCGCCGCAATATGCTGGGGACTCTGTGGAAGAACTACCTGAGCGAAATGCCCGGCATTTCCACCCAGAAAATTGCGCCCGGTTCAAAGCACTCCTACTTCCTTGCGTTGTTCCGTCTCGACCTCAGCCTGCTTGGTTGCACCGCGCAGCAATTCTCGGATGCTTTGGCCGCGGAGGGCGTTGCCAACAAGCCGCACCTCGTCACCGGGGGCCGTCCAGTCTATCTCTACGACATCTTCCGCAACCGCTCGGCATTTCCCGGAACTCAATATCCGTTCGTTTCGAAAGACCTGGGCACCGACCGCAGCTACCAACAGGGTGATTGCCCCGT
Organism: uncultured Acidobacteriota bacterium; assembly: GCA_963719115.1. Classification (GTDB taxonomy): domain Bacteria; phylum Acidobacteriota; class Terriglobia; order UBA7540; family UBA7540; genus Bog-366. The sequence goes on from CAVRBF010000045.1 coordinate 24,673, forward strand.
GGCGGAAGCCGCCTTCGACCGGTGGATTACCATGGACCTGCACGAACACTACACGGAGCAGGACATGGAGGAGATCGCGCATGGCATTGGCAAAGTCGCTTATCACTATGCTTCCCGCCAGAAGGCTCCGGCTTCGCTGGGCGCCGCGTAAACGCCTGCTGAGCGCTGCGAAATTGATTGCGAAAGACCCCCTCACCCCCGCCCCTCTCCCCCAAAGGGGCGAGGGGAGAGTTAAACTGAGTTGCCGCCCTCGCCCCCTTGGGGGAGAGGGTGGCTCGCCACCGGCGCTTTCATCAGCCGGGGCGAGACGGGTGAGGGGGTTCGTTCGTCACTATATTATCCAGCGTCCAGTAGTGTTGCTCTCGACCATTCTGGGACTCGTGCTGGCGGCAAGTGGCGCGAGTGCCAGACCGGCGGGTGAGTCGGGCCTCTCGCTCAACGGCCCATGGCAGTTCACCTTGGCGCCGACGCCAGAGGACGCCGACCGCCTGCGGCATTTTTACGAACCCTCGTTCCACGCCAGGGACTTCCGCCCCATTCCCGTTCCCTCCAACTGGGCTCTTCAAGGTTTCGAGGAGCCGATGTACGGCAAGCTCAAAGCGGCCGGCGAGGGCTTCTATCTGCACGATTTTCAAGTTCCCGACACATTCACAGGGAAGCGTGTGCTGCTGCATTTTGACGGCGTGTGGTCCTCGGCGGAAGTGTGGCTGAATGCGGTCCCGCTGGGCCGTCACGACAGTGGCTTTACCTCGTTTGCGTTCGATGTCACCGGCATACTGAAGCCGGGCGAAAACCATTTGGCCGTGCGCGTCCGTCAACTCACCAAGGACTACCTGTTCGATGCGAACGATGATTGGTCGCTGGGTGGGATCTTTCGCGATGTCTGGCTTGAGCCGATGCCCCTCGACCGGTACATCGATAGGGTGGAAACCTCGACGACATTCGACGGTCAGTACCGGGACGCCAACCTCAACGTCCGCGTTCTGGTGATGCAGTCACGCAACCACGCAATCACCTCCGGCTACGCGCTGCGCCTGGCTTTGACGGGCCCGGACGGCAAGCTGGTGGAGCAGGACGAGGTGGTGGTTCCGAGTCACTACAACACCGGCCGCGATAACCTTTACAAGATGTTGGTTCGTTCTCCGGCCAAATGGACCGCGGAAACTCCTACGCTCTATCGCCTGACCGTGGCCCTGCTTGAGAACGGCCAGGTGACGCACTCGCGTTCGCACGCCGTGGGCTTCCGCGAAGTTTCGGTGCGCGGCGGCGTCCTTCGCGTCAACGGCCAACCCATCAAGCTCCGCGGCGTCTGCCGCCACGATGAGTACCCCGACGTGGGAATCGCCACCCGGCGCCAGCATTGGCTTCAGGACATCCGCCTGATGAAAGCCGCGAACATCAACGCCGTGCGCACCGTCCACTATCCCCCGGCCCAGGGTTTCATCGATCTCTGCGACGAGATGGGGTTGTGGGTGGTGGAGGAATGCCCGATGGGATATGGCGGCGACCTGGGCAGTGATCCTTCCTTCGCCGCTTCCACACTGCTTCGCGCTTACGAAACGGTCACGCGCGACCGCAACCACCCTTCCATCATCATCTGGTCCGTAGGCAATGAAAATCCGCTGACCGCGCAGCACCTTGCCTCGATGCGCGCAGTAAAAGGATGGGACCCAACGCGCCCCGTGCTTCTGCCCTGGCATCGCGAACTCTGGATGCCGCCGGAAGTTGACATCCTGGCGCCGCACTATCCCACCGCCGCCGAAGCCGAAGCTTTGACGGCCTCCTCTGACCGCCCGGTGGCCGCAACTGAATACGTCCATGCGCTTGGCGAAACCGGCTTCGGCGGCCTGGAAGATACCTGGCGCGGATTGATCGACCACCCGGCGGGCGCCGGCGGCTTCATCTGGATGTGGCAGGACCAAGGGCTCAAGAGAACCCGCCACACCGACCATGGTGATGAAACCTATTATGAATTGAACCCCAATGGCATCGACGGCATCGTGCGCTCGGACCGCAGCCCGCAACGCGACTATTGGGAAACCAAGGCGGTCTATGCGCCAGTGGCAATTCCACTGGAGCGCTTGCCGTTTCAGCCGGGGCAAGCCACCGTGCGCGTTCCCGTCCGTAACGATTTCGACTTTGTCGATCTTTCCACCGTGGAGATTCGATGGAAGCTGATGGCCGATGACCGCCAACTCGCAGCGGGCAGCGCTCACGCGGAAGCCGCTCCCCACACGATCGGCGAGTTCGATCTCCCCATCGAGGCGATCCGAAACGGTAACGGTGAGGTGGGCTTTGACCCGAACGTTGCCTACTATGCGCAGATCTCTTTCCTCCGTTTCGACGGGAGTGACATCACGACGCGCAGCGTGGAGCTTGCCCCTGCCTTCTCGCCCCACCCGCGAGACAAGGCCGCTGTTCGTGTTGAGGTGCACGGTGATTCTCCCGTCATCGTCACGGCAGGCCGCGCAACTTACGAATTTGATCCCAGGACCGCCGCCCTCACCGCGGTCAAACTTGGTGAAAAGCCGCTCATCACCGCCTGCCGGCCGACGATTTGGCGCGCGCCGAACGAGGAAGAACTGGCGATCTATCACCGCGCCGGCCCCATCGAGGCAGAACTACCCGATTTGAATCATTACTCCACGCAGGTGAAGAGTTGGAAGGTCACGCAGAACGGCGACGGGGTGACGATCGACGCGACCGCGGTTTACGAAGTCAACGCGCACAACGCTTTTACGGCCGAGTATCAATACCGAGTGCTTCAAAACGGGTCGCTCTCGATCCGCTACGCCTTTCGGCCGGCAATTCAGGCGCCGTGGATTCCCGAAGCGGGCATGCTGCTGGAAGGTCGCTCCGACCTCGACACGTTGCGCTGGTTGGGGCTGGGCCCGCTCGATGCCTACCCCAACCTGAAAATGGCCGCCATCTTTGGCTTGTGGAATGGGAAAGTCGGCAGCGAAGCGGCGCAAGGAACCAAGGCGGGCGTCCGCTGGGCCGAGGTTCTTGATTCCAGCAAGACGGGTTTTCGCGTGGCGGGCAGCGACTATGTGCGGCTGGAATCCGCCGGGCGTCTCAGGGTGCTCGGCGCGGTCGAGGGCAGGCCGTCGAAGTTTCGTCGCCCCGACCCGCCGGATTCCCGACTGGATATCACGCCTGACACGGTAATTCGCGGCAGTTTGGTTCTAACTCCAATCGAGTAATCGGATGGCGCAGACGCAGACGCCGTTGGGCTTCGTCTGCCGACTTTCCCTCGGGCATGAGCAAGTCTGTGAATATCGATGATAGCGGTTGCCATGTTAAGAACCGCCGAGGAAGCTGAACAGCGCTACCTCGGCGCTACGGGCTCTGTCCGTCGAGCCCGTGCCTGGGGCGGAAATAAAAACCTTAGGCCAAGAAAGTGAGTATCCTAAAAACGGGTTATAGGAGACGGGGAAGACAACATAGGGGATGTCGCGCGCTTCCTAAATTGCTTGCTCAATGCCAATCCCTGTTGTTGGTAGGACGACCCAATCCCCTCGCCGTACAGTTTAAGCGGTCGATCAGCCATTTTAAGGTAAGTCAGCCGTCCGACCTCTTGCCCATCCTCCAACAGGATTGGTACTTCATGCGCACGAACCTCCAGTACCGCCTTCGTGCCTTTGATTTCACCACGGGTTCCGTATCCAAAGCCGGGGTCGAAAAACCCTGCGTAATGAACCGTGAATTCCCCTATCGAGGAATCATACTGTTCCAGTTCTGCCGAATAACGAGGCGGCACCCCAACCCTTTGCTTTGAGGCCAATATATAGAAATCATTAGGATTAAGCACGAGGCTCTTTGGATTCAGTGCCCGAATTGGCTCCCAAAATTCTTCTACATCGTATGCACCCACCCTTGTAAGGTCAATCGGGGGGCACCCCTTTTTGGCCTTATAAGCCACGATGTTCTCTCGCTCATCCCCCTGTAGGTCAACGGATATCCTAAGCCCACCTTCTATGACTACTTCAGTAGTGGCATCTCCGTTTTCCTTGTAGATAAGCTTCCCCCGGCGAGACAATAAGCGCAATGCTTCGTCATTACGCTCCGGTTCTCCCCTAAAGAATCTGATCTGATTTAGTTTCGTCCCTTCTCTCACAATGATCGGGAACGTCTGGGGGACGATCTCCACGTAGAGGTTCCCGGAATACCCTTTGGGGACCTCCTCAAATCGCCCGCTGCCATCAGCCATCAGCCGCGTAAATATGTCCAACCGGCCCGTCGTGCTTTTCGGATTGGCTCTCCCGCGCATATCGATCGGGAGTTCCAAGCTTTCGACCAGGGGAACGATGAACACTTTCCCGGCATCCAGTAATGCAGGTTGGCTCAAATCAATTTCCTCGAGCTGTAATTCCCGAATCTTCGAACTAATCAAGAACTTCCGACTAGGAATGAAGCTTGCTCGAACCCGATATGCGATGTTCCCGAGCCGGAGGTCAATACTCGCGGGCTGGATTTGGTCGATAGAAATTCCGGTGGTGGAACGAATCTTGCCGTTCCTTACCAGCTCTTCGATTTCTTGCGATGGCAGAATCCCTTCTTCTCGGCGAACGACTCGCGAAGTTTTTCCGAACAAATCTAAAGCTTTTTCTCCGTTCACGTCCCCACCTACTATGAATTGCGATGCCGGTCAGCTAGCGCCTAAACCTTCTTGGCTCTTTCTATCAACTTTGCTCTATTATATTCGGCGAAGCAACTAAGACTGCAAAACACGCCCTCACCTTTTTTCCCGCTGCCCAAGAGGCCCCCACTCGGGATGACATGCCCACAATTCCGACATACGTTCTTTCGCATGCCCCAAGCCTCTCACATCTTGATCCCTCAGTGTTGGCGAAGCTGAAGCGTCCTCGGGTCGTGAACGTCGTCATCGACGGCGTGAGCCTGCTTTCTGAACATCGGAAGGGTTAGCCGATAGCCGCGACGCTGGCGTCCGAGGGCGCGACGCCGTTCGCTTGCTTCATGTACCTCAATAATCCTGTTTAGATCAAGCTGGGGATTGTTCTTAAGAATCTCCTTGATAACTTGCTTTGCGGTCTTAGGCATAGCTTCCCCTCCACCCTCCTCTTGGGATCACATGAACGGGCGATATTCACCTTTGAAGTGAATAACCCCTCGCGCATTTCGTTTTACCATGTAGTCTGCGAGGAGATCGTGATACCCCCTAATCTTCTCAGACATTTGGGGATTTTTGCCGAAGTCGTCAACCATAAGGTTTAGGTCACGGTCTAGAACATCCATGGAAATGCCATAACCGTGTACGTGCCACTTCTTTGTATTGTTCAATTCCTTGGCAATCATTTCAGCACGATCAATTTTCATCTTCTTCGTAACACGCACTCCACGAGTTCTTGTGATCTTCCAGTTCTTGAACTTGTACTTGACCAGCCAGTCCTTCAGTAGGGTTATTGAGAGCTCCCTGGCATGCTCATACTGGTACAACTCGGCTTGATCGAAGCCATCAATCAGCAGTTGGGTCTCAGCGCTCGTTATCGTTCCGTTTTGCGCCTTGATAATCAGCTCGTTGTAGCGCTCCAAATAACCCAGTGCTGGGACTTGTTTGTCACTCTGAGTTGACACTTGTGGGTCTATCGGACCAAGTCTAGAATAATAATCCATGTGGATATCATCGCCAGACATTGCCAGTACGGTTCCTGCGGAAAACGCATAGTTGGGAATGACGAAATCAACCAGCTTGTAATGCCGCCTGAGTGTATCAACAATTCGCTGCACGACCTCTATGTACCCACCCCCAGTTGTGAGACAAACGATGAGTTTTCTGCGGTGAGGGAGTTGCTGCGACTTTGTCTCGACCGCTGAGCGCAGCAGATCATCCACTCCCCAGATGATCGGGCCTGAGAAGGTGATGACGGCGGATTTGCATTCGATCTCTAACTCTGTGATGCGAGCATCAAGCTGTTGCTCAACGAAGTCGTTTGCGTTTCCCGTCATAGTGGGCATCTGTGTCCCTTTCACACTAGACGCAGCAAAGGGCCGCCTCGCAGTAAATGGGACCATATAGTGACAATATTATATTATCATGTCAAATAGAACAGTGAGAAAACCGGGGCAGGCAACCTTCGTCACCGACATCCAGGGCAAGCTCATCGAATCGCACGTCTACGACTCCCAGAACTCCGGCCTGACCTCGCAGCGGGCCAGCGGCGCCGATAACGTGTCGGTGATGTCCTAACCCGTCAGAGGGGGCAACCCGAACACCGCCTTCAGAATTTCCCCGCCTAGCCTCACATTGCGCTTGACAAAAGCCTAGTTATGTGAGTATACTCATTCTGGTGATTCGCACGGGGACGAAAGGTCCCGGCGGATGCCGAACATGGAAGTTGCCCTCACCCGCCGCGCGCCCCCCGTTTTAGATCATCCCCACATCAACCCGTCAGGAATTTGCGGTGGAACCGCGACGGGGAACAAGGTGTCAGTTGCGAGGTGTGAGGGTGCTCATCTCGACCCGGGAGTCCAGGCACGCGGATTAGGGACGGTGTGGAGCGAAAGAACGACGTTCCAAGCCGGAATGTGTATGAAAACAAAGAGAAGAAGGTGCCAGGTGTCAGGTGCGAGGTTCCAGGCTATTCATCACGACCCGGAACTCCTGGCACGCGGATTAGGGACGGTGCGGAGCGAAAGAACGACGTTCCAAGCCGGAATGTGTATGAAAAGAAAGGTTCAGAGTCCGGGGTTCGGAGTCGAGAAGCCTTTGGGGGTGGTGCGCCGATTCTGACTCCGGGCTCCTCATTCCCGACTCCTGTTCCTCCAGAAAATGAAGGTGCAACCGGAGATGTTGTTGAAAACAAAAGAGAGCGCCCAAATTCGGAGTCGAAAGGCATCTGCGGCGGGTGCGCCGATTCTGACTCCCGGCTCCTCACTCCCGACTCCTGTTCTTCCAGAAAATGAAGGTGCATCCGGAGATGTTATTGAAAAAAAAGGACGTCGAAAAGGAAGGTTCCAGGTGAGAGGTTCCAGGGTATTCATCTCAACTCGGAAGTCCAGGCAGGCGGATTGGGGGCGGTGCGCATCGAAATAACTACGTTCCAAGCCGGAATGTGCATGAAAACAAAGAGCACAAGGTGTCAGGTGCCAGGTGCAAGGTGTCAGGGTGCGCATCTCGACTCGAAAGCCCCGGCCGGCACGTTAAAGATGTGCGGAGTGAAAGACCTACGTTCCAAGCCAGAAAGAACGGCTCCCGCGGAGCGGGGCGCGCATGCGTCTCTGACGCGATATCCTGGGAGCATGCTGAAAAAAAGGCACTCTCTCCGCCCGCTTGCAGGGTGGATCGGAAGCCTGATACTGTGATTCGCGGCAGTTTTGTTCTAAGTCCAATCGAGGGCATGTGACTTCAACTCAACCAAATGCTGATGCCGCTCCCGCCCGGCCGCCGATCCGCCGCCTGCGCTGGTGGATTGCCGGGCTACTGTTCGCTTCCACCATCATCAATTACATCGACCGGCAAACGCTGAGCGTGCTGGCGCCCATCCTTCTGGTGCAGTACCACTGGACCAACACGGATTTTGCCACCATCCTGATTGCCTTCCGCGTTGCCTACACCTTGATGCAGGGCGGAGGCGGGCGGCTGATCGATCGACTGGGCGCGCGCCGCGGACTTTCGCTCACCGTAACCTTCTATTCTTGCGTCGCCAGCCTCACCGCACTGGCGCAAGGGCTGGTGAGCTTCCGCATCTTTCGCTTTCTGCTCGGCGCGGGCGAAGGGCCCAACTGGCCGGGCGCCACCAAGGTCGCCTCCGAGTGGTTCCCCGATAAGGAGCGGGCGTGGGCGGTCGCGATGTTCGACAGCGGTTCTTCGATCGGCGGCGCGATTGCTCCTTTTCTGGCCCTGTATGCCTACAAACTGATGGGCAGCTGGCGGCCGGTTTTTCTCGTGACTGGCAGCCTGGGGTTTCTTTGGATTTTGGCCTGGCGGTGGCTCTATCGCCCACCGGAAGAGCATCCGCGTTTGGCGCCGTCGGAATTGGAGTACATTCGCCAAGGCCGCGCGCCGGAGGCGACAGGTTGCGCCCCGCGCCGAAATTTCCTGGGCCAGGCTGCTGCGCTATCGGCAAACGTGGGGAATCATCTGCGGGCGCTTTCTGCTTGATCCCTACTGGTTCATCATCGCCGACTGGTTCGCGCTGTATCTGCGCAGCAAAGGCTTTCGCCTGGAACAAAGCATCCTGGGATTCTGGGTTCCCTTTCTGGGCGCCGATCTGGGGAATTTCTTCGGGGGAGCGCTCTCCAGCTATTGGATCAAGCGCGGATGGTCGGTGGGCCGTTCGCGCCGCGCCGTCTTGCTGATTTTCGGGCCTAGTATGCTGGTCCTGATTCCTGCGGCTTTCACCAATCACTACCTCACGCTGGTGGTGTTGTTCGGATACGCCACGTTCGCCTACGCGGCCTGTTCCACCATGTTCTTGTCGCTGCCGAGCGACGTCTTCCATCCCGACGCCGTGGCCACCGTGAGCGGCCTGGGCGGCACCGGCGCGGGCATCGGCACCCTGATTTCCACCTACCTCATCGGCCGCATCGCCGATCGGTTTTCATTTCAACCCATCGTCATCGCCGGTTCCATTGTTCCCTGCCTCGCCACCGCGATTTTTGTGCTGATGGTTCGCGCGCGCAAAACCCCTGATCCTGAAGGACTTGTTATATCGTTCTAGAGGGGATTACCGCGGAATATCCATTGTCGTCGCTGCCGAAGCGGGCACCTCCGGGTCTGAAGCGACTATCCGGCCGGCGTGGCTGAAGTCATTCCCCGTTAGGCGAACGCCGGCGGTGTGCGCGCCGCTCAGCCGTAGAACAACGGCAGTATGCGGAGGTGGGTGGCAGCCCTGCAAAAGGAAATCGACGGTATCCTTGAACCACAACAACGGTCCCGTGCCCGCTACAGTGTCGGTCCGGAAGCCATCGAGCGACGAGTTGGTAACGTCGTCGAGAATGATGGCCGGGCGATCGTCCTCTTCCTGCCAGCGCATCTGCACATTCGCCATGTTGAGGCCGTCAACGTGTTCCGCCACCAAGCCGTAGGCAGGCTTGGGGCGGAACGAGTTCCCTGCAAAGTGCCTGAGTTCGCTCTCCGTTTCTTTTGGATGCTGCACACTGATGGTGATATTCCGCAGCGTCACTCTTTCCACGGCGTGCCCTGGGATGCCCGAGATCTGCGCGGCCACGCTGGCTCCCGTGGCCACGAAGTTGTTGATGGATATGTTGCGAATCGTTCCGGGCGGGAGTGGAGGGAACCCGCCGTGGCTGCGAGTGTTCAAGGTAATGGCAAAGGGCTTGTAGACATCCTGCGCCACGATGTTGGAAATCACCACGCCATCGATGTTCGCGCCGTCGTGCGACTCGATCGACACCACGGAAAGGTTGCGGCGGTCAGCGCCGGGCCGCCGGTAGCAAGCGGTATTCGTGAACGCCACGTTTTTGAAGTCGCCGCCGCTTTCGCTGCCGAACTTCAGATAGCAACTGTTGGTGGTCAGCACGCAGTTCGTGACCGTAAGGTTCTCGGTCGAGCGCCTGTACCCGAGCGCAAAGCTGCCCTTGGCCACGATGGCGTCATCCCAACCATCAAAGTAGCAGTTCGCGATGCGGACGTAGCGGCAGCTATCCGGATCGATGCCGTCGGCGTAGTCGTCCACCATGGTGACGCCGTCGATGTCAACGTAGTCGGTGCCCAGCAGGCTGATGCAGTAGTTGGGTGCGTGGCGGATGGTGATGCCGCGAATGGCCACATGGCGGCACAGCTTCAGGGCGATGGGCTTGGGGCCGCCGCGTTTGGGCCGATTGCCGTCAATGGTTCCCTGCCCGAGAATCGCGATGTTTTCGACATTCTCACCTGCCAGCAGCGCGTAATGGAAGTAAGTCGTCTCCCGATCGTCGCGCAGGGGGTAGTCGAGCTTTTCGTATGGGTCGAAGTCGGCGTTATCGGTACTTTCCAGCAGCGTGGCGCCGGCTTCCAGATAAAGCGTGACGTGGCTTCTCAGATGGATTGTTCCGCAAAGGTACTTGCCCGGGGAAAGGAGAACAGTGCCGCCGCCTTGTTTTGCCGCCGCGTCAATGGCCTGTTGCACGGCCGCGGTGTCCTTGGCCACGCCATCACCTTTGGCGCCGTAACTGCGAACGTCAAAGTAGGCCGTGGTGGAGAGCCCTGCGCCCGAAGGAACGACGGCCTGCCGGGCCGGCAACAACGCGCAGGAGAGGAGAATCAAGAGTCCCGCTCGGCAGGCCATCATCCCTTAGTTCTTTCCGCCGCTGGTGAAGTTTCCGATTTCCGTCACCGCGGACTTGGGCACACCGGAGTACTCAACGGCTTGCTTGACCTTGGTGAAGTCGTTGCCGAGGAGCTTGATCTCCTTGGTCTGATCGCCGCTCAGGCGCAGGAAGGTGTCCGTGGGGACGGGCCGCGAGCCGCGCACCAGCGCATCCACCACGTTGTTCATCCACACCATGGGTTGCGAGCCGCTCATGGTGCCGGCGCGGAAGCCGTCCATGTCGAGGGTCTTCACGTCGTCGAAAATCATGGCCGGCCGCGCATCGGCCTCGTCCCAACGTACCTGCAAATTGGTCATGGTCACACCTTCGGCGTGACGCGTGTAGAAGCCGAAGGCCGGCAGGATGCCGAACATGCCGGCCTCGGGATACATGTCGGGATTTTCGGGAACATCCAATCCCTTGGCCTCTTTCTCGCCGCCGCGCATGGTGATGTTGATGCCGTCGAGCAGGACCCGTTCCACCGGATAACCCGGCAGACCGGAAATGTCGGAGGTGATGGTCGCTCCGGTGGCCACCACGTTCGAGATGGACACATTCTGGATCGTCCCCGGAGTGGGATTGGTGAGGCCGCGCCCGCGGTTGCCACGCCGGATAAAGATGGGCTCCAGCACGCCTTCCATGGTGATGTTGGAGATCACCACGCCGTCGATGTGCGCGCCATCCACCGCTTCCAGGGAAATACCGGAGTGCGGCGGGCGGCTCTTCTCGCGCGGCAGCATAACGAGATTCGAAGCGGCAATATTCTTAAAGTCGCCGCTGCTCTCGGTGCCAAACTTGAAGTTGTTGGAGTTGGTCCGCAGCACGCAATTCGTGACCGTGAGATGCTCGGTGGGCCGCGCGTAGCCCATCGAGGGGCTCGCCTTGGGGCAAATGGCGTCGTCCGACGACTCCACGTAGCAGTTGGCGATGCGCACGTAGCGGCAGGAGTCGGGGTCGATGCCGTCCGCGTAACTGTTCAGGACGGTCACGCCGATCACGTTCACGTAATCGCATCCCCAGAAGCTGATGGAATAATTCGGGGAGTTCTGAACGGTGATTCCCTGAATGGTGACGTACTGGCACATCTTCAAGGCGATGGTCTTGGGACCGTGGCGATGCGTGCGGTTCCCGTCAATCGTTCCCTGGCCGACGATAGCGATGTTGTGCACGCTATCGGCGGTGACCAGGCCGTAGTGGAAGTACGTGGTTTCGTTGTCAGAGACGGATTTGAAAGGTAACTCTTCGTACTTGTCGAAATCGTCGTTGTCGGGACTCTCGGCGATGGTGGCGCCGGCTTCCAGGTAGAGCGTGACGTAGTTCTTCAGGCGAAGGGTTCCACTGATGTAGCGGCCGGGCGGAACGTGCACTTCGCCGCCGCCCTGCTTTTCCGCGGCATCAATGGCCGCCTGGATGGCCGCCGTATCCTTGGTCGTGCCGTCACCCTTGGCGCCGTAATCGCGCACGTTCAACACCGCCGCTGCCGGCGCGCTGAACGCCAGAGCCAGGCCCCAGGCCACAGCCAAACGGAGCAACCATCGACAGTAGACACCTTTACAGCTTGGAATTGAGATTGACATGGGGTTACCCTCCGCGGAGTTTTTACTCTGAAACGGGCGGCGGTTCAATGCCGCCGGAGAATGTTATTTTCAGTTTGAAACTAATGGTGCGCGAGGATCAGTTATGCATGGCGCGAATTCGATGCATCATCGTTCGGACGCCGGTGATTTGAGGGTCATCCGATGGAGAAAGGGCAACGTAGGCGCGCAGGTCTGCCATGGCTTGGGCATAGCGCCGCGTGACAAAGTAAATCATGGCGCGATCATGGACTTCCTGGCGTGAGGCGGGATCAATCGCCAGCGCCATCTCAATCATGGTGAGAACCCTGGGATAGTCCTTGCGCCGGAAGTAGGAGCCTTTCAGGTTGTTCAGCATGCGTGCAAGAATCTGCTTGGTGGATGACTCAAGGAGGAATGATGGTCGGAGTTCCGCCTCTTCCCCGAATTGCTCCTTGAGTTTCTCTTTGCATTCTTGCAGGCTCAAGGTGACGCCGCGGCGGAAAGGGTCCAAGAGAATTTCTCCCGTGGGTGTGAGGTACTTGGCAATGAAGTGCCCGGGAAAGCCCACGCCCACCACCGGCAGGCCGCAGCGCCGCGCCACTTCCTGGTAAACCAGAGACAGGGTTATGGGAATGCCCAGTTTGCGGTCCAGCACGTCATTCAAATAACTGTTCCGCGGATCGTCATATTCGCCCTCGTTGCCGCGAAAACCCTCCTCTTCGAAAAGCAGGCGATTCAGACCCGCGATGTTAAGGTGGGCAGGACGGCTGGGATCACAGTCGGCGCGGGTGGCAAGAGTATCGAGACGCGCAAGCTCCACGGCAACGTCCAGCGACGGATATTCCGTGCGCGCCAGCAGCAGGGCCGCTTCGTCCAGGCGAATCTCCTCCGCCGGGCGCGCCATGTAGCGAGCGAATTCACTTACCGTGTCAGAAAAAGCCATAAAAGCAGTGACGAGTGATGAGTGAAGAGTGATGAGTCATCCGCATTCCGTTTTTTCGCTAACCACTGACCACTCGCCACTGACCACTGCTCTTCTCACTCCCTGAACAGATTGCGCAACAGGAACAGCAGATTGGCGGGCCGTTCCGCCAGCCGGCGCATAAAGTAAGCATACCACTCCCGCCCGTAGGGGACGTACAGGCGCACACGCCATCCCTGTTGGATCAGCGCGCGCTGGAGTTGGCGCCGGATGCCGTAGAGCAGTTGGAACTCGAAGTTCTGCGGGGAGATGCTATGCTCGCGCGCAAATCGCTCCGTGGCCGCGATAATGTGGTCGTCGTGCGTGGCGATGGCGTGGTAGATTCCGCTGCTCAGCAGTTTCTCCGTGAGCTTCTGGTAGCTCTGGTCCACATCTTTCTTGCGCGCAAAAGCAATATCGGAAGGCTCCTTGTAGGCGCCTTTCACCAAGCGGATGCGCACGCTGCGCTTGATCAAATCCTCCACGTCCGCGTCGGTACGGTGGAGGTACGCCTGAATAGCGATTCCCATCACGTCGCGAGGCGCATCCACGGCGGCGAACACGCGTATAGTGGCATCGGTAAATGCCGAGCCTTCCATATCCACGCGCACAAAATTGTGGTGGCGCGCGGCGCTTTCGGCCAGCAGCCGCAGGTTCCGCCGCGCCAGCGCCTCGTCAATCGCCAGGCCCAGTTGCGTGAGCTTTACCGACACGTGCGAGTTCAGCTTCTCCTCCGCCAGCCGGTCGAGGAGTTGCAGATAAGTCTGGCAGGCGGCGTCGGCGGCAGCGGCTTCATGGACGCTTTCGCCCAGGCAGTCCAGCGTCACCATGAAACCTTCACCATTCAGGCGGCGAATCACGCGCAGGGCGTCGTCCACTTCCTCACCGGCAATGAATCGCGAAGCCAGGCGACGTCCCACGGGATTGCCGGTCAGGAGTTTCTTGGGACCTTCGCGCTCAGAAAGGTAGAGAAGGAAGGAGCGAAGCATAAGAAGGTGTCAGGTGCCAGGTATCAGGTGTTAGACTCTTCACCGAACTTTGGCGAATAAGATTCAGGCGCCGCGCTTCCATCCACGGAACTCCATCCACAATCGCCAATCACCGATCATCATTCGCCAATTAAGCGTGTTCCGCTTCCAGAAATTTTTCGGCGTCGATGGCCGCCATACAGCCTGATCCTGAGGCGGTGATGGCCTGGCGGTATACGCGGTCTTTCACGTCGCCCGCGGCGAAAACGCCGGGAATGTTGGTCTTCGATCCGTCGCGGGTGATCAGGTAACCCAGGTCGTCCACTTCCAATTGCCCGCGGAACAGGCTGGTGTTAGGTTCGTGGCCGATGCCGATAAAGACTCCATCCACGGGTTTCAGGAATTCTTCCTCGGTCTTGAGGTCGCGAAGTTTTATGCCTGACACGTGGCGTTTCTCGGCATCGACGATATCCTGAACCTGCGTGTTCCAGATGAACTTGATCTTGTCATTGCGGCGCAAGCGATCCTGCATGATTTTGGAGGCTCGCAACTGGTCGCGGCGGTGAATGATGTTCACGGCGTTGGCGTAGCGCGTCAGGAAGAGCGCATCTTCCGCCGCCGTGTCGCCACCCCCTACCACCGCCACGTCCTTGCCGCGGAAAAAGTACCCGTCGCAGGTCGCGCAGGTGGAGACTCCGTGCCCCAGCAGCTTGCGCTCCGATTCCAGCCCCAGCAGCTTCGCTGACGCGCCGGAAGCGATGATCAGCGTACGCGTCTCGATGCTCTGGCCGTGCAGTTCAAGAACTAAGGGCCGCTGCGAGAGGTCCGCCTTGGTCACATTGCCTTCCAGGAACTCCGTGCCGAACTCCGTGGCCTGCGCTTGCATCAATTCGATCAACTCCGGCCCCTGGACGCCCTTGGGGAAGCCGGGAAAGTTTTCCACAAGCGTGGTCAAGGTCAACTGCCCGCCCGCATGCACTCCACGGATGAGCAGCGGATTCAAATTCGCCCGCGACGCATAGATGGCCGCCGTCAGACCCGCGCACCCTGAACCGATAATCACGACATTGCGCATGTTGCCTTTATATCTCCCACTGAGATGGATTGGATGTTTATCTTACTCGATACGATTTACTCCGTACAGAGCATCTGGGAAGACGTCGGGAAATTGCCTTGCTCCCACATTTGATGCTACAACTGACCTTCTTTATCCTGCCCGTCATTCCGGCCGCGACGGCGCAGCGGAAAGACTCACCCATGGAAGCCATTGCCGTAGAGCACGTTACGAAGCGCTTTGACACTTTGGTGGCGGTGTCGGACCTGAGCCTGCACATTGAGCAAGGCGCGGTTTTTGGCCTGCTCGGCCCCAACGGCGCGGGCAAAACCACCTCCCTGCGCATGATCATGAACATTCTGGCGCCGGACGAGGGGGCTATTCGCGTTCTCGGCCAGCCTCCGAGCGACCGCACGCAGGACCTGATCGGCTACCTTCCCGAGGAGCGGGGCCTGTACAACCGGATGAAAGTTCGTGAGGTTCTGGTTTTTCTCGCGGCGCTGAAGGGGTTGAGCGAGGCGGAAGCGACCCGCCGCGTTCTCGAATGGCTGGAACGCGTGGGACTGGCCGCGTGGGCAGAGAAGAAGATTGTTGACCTCTCCAAGGGCATGCAGCAGAAGGTGCAATTCATCGCCGCGGTCGTTCACCAGCCGCCGCTGTTGATTCTCGACGAGCCCTTTGCCGGGCTCGACCCCGTTAATGCCACGGCGGTGAAGGACATCATGCTCGAACTCCGCCAGAAGGGCGCCACCATCATCCTCTCCACCCATCGCATGGAACAGGTGGAGATGATGTGCGACGCCATTTGTCTGATCAACCACGGGCGCAGCGTGCTGGCGGGCGATTTGCGCGCCATCAAGAAGTCGTACGGCAAGAATACTGTGCGCATCGAGTACGACGGTGACGGCGATTTTCTCGACCTGCCCAACTTGGTGGAAAGGCTCAATCACTTCGGCGCGTCGGTGGAGGCCCGTTTGCGGCCCGGCGCGGACCCGCAGGAAATCCTGAAAGCCGCCGTGGCGCGCGGCGTCCGCCTGACCCGCTTCGAGCTCGTCGAGCCTCCGCTGCACGATATCTTCATTGAAAAGGTGTCGGAGGCGCATGCGTAAAATCTGGCTGGTGGTCAAACGCGAATACCTGACGCGGGTCCGCACCAAGGGGTTCATCTTAAGCACCGTCGGATTTCCGCTCTTTAGCATAGGAATCTTTGCCTTCGTCATCGCCATGGCAACCAGCAAGTCCGACCAGCCGATTAAGATTTCCATCGTCGATAATCTGGGCGGCATGGCGCCGCGCGTCGTTCTCTCGTTGAACGAAAAACTGCCGAACGGACTGCCGCGCTTCCAACTGATCCGCGATTGGGAACGGCCCGATTCCCCGGCCGACGCTGACGAGGAATTGACCCGGCAGGTTCGCGACGGAGAACTGGACGCTTTCCTTGATGTGCCGAGGGACATCCTGAAAGGCAAGGAAGCGGAACTGTACGCCCGTGGAGGCGACTATCAAACCGTGCGCACGATCAACCGCGCCCTCAATAATGCCGTCATTGAGCGGCGGCTCGCCGACCGCGGCGTTCACCTCGACGACCTGCGGGAAATCATGCACGGTGTCGATGTCACCCTGATGAAAGTCACCAAGACCGGCCAGTCCGAGGAAAACGGACAGAGCCTGGTGGTGCAGATGTCCATCGTCATGATTCTCTACATTACGCTTCTTGTGTACGGGGTCATGACCATGCGTTCGGTTTTGGAAGAGAAAACGAATCGCATCGTGGAGATTCTGGCGTCATCCATCAAACCCAAGCATCTGCTGACGGGCAAAATCCTGGGCGTAGCGGGCGTGGCGCTGACGCAGTACCTGATCTGGATGGGCACCGCCGCCCTGGTCTCCGCCTACGGTGCGACGGTGGGCAAGGCGTTCCGGCCGGACGCCACGCCACTGGCATTCCACATTCCGACCTCGTATCTCGTCTACTCGTTCATTTACTTTTTGGTGGGATATTTCCTCTATGCCTCGCTATACGCCGCGATCGGCGCGATGGTGTCCAACGAGGAGGAATTGCAGCAGGTGCAACTTCCCGTCACCATGGTGCTGGTGGCATGCTTCCTTCTCTACCCCGTCATTCAGCGCGCCCCCAATTCCCCCCTTGCCGTGGCGCTGACCATGTTCCCACTCTTCAGCCCCATCCTGATGGCGTTTCGAATCACCGTGCAGACCCCGCCGTTCTGGCAAATCGCCCTCTCCCTGGCTATCTGCGTGGCCACTACTGCCGGCGTCATTCAAGTGTCGGCAAAAATCTACCGCGTGGGAATCCTCATGTATGGAAAGCGGCCGTCACTGGTTGAGTTGATGAAGTGGCTGCGGTATACGTAGCGAGCGCATCCTGCCCGCTGTCCCGCAAGCGTCAGAAGGTGTGAAAGAATCCTGCTAAGTGCGAAAACATGCTCTCGCAAAGGCGCCAAGTCGCAAAGGTCGCAGAGAAAACAGGAGACTTGCACTTTGCGGCCTTCGCGACTCCGCGCCTTTGCGAGAGATTGGTTTGATTTTTTCACAGCTTCTCACGCCCGCGCCGCGGAATCGGGTCGTCACCGTGTTTTGTAATGTTCAATGCAAGGGCGCAAGACCTGCCCTACGTCTCGACCGGCGTCACCGTGCAGGCGCGAAACGGCACGTCCTGCTCCTGCCCGCAGTCCGGGTTCTCGCAGGTCAGCTCAAACTTGTTGGGCCAGCCGTCATCCTCATTAATGCTGTGCCGAAATGAGTGCGTGTGCCCGCAACTCAGGCACTCCCACTGGATCAGAAAAGTTTGCATGGTGAGTTATCCCCAAATCACGCCGCATGATATTGCCACAACGCTCGGTAGTAGTGCATAAACCGGATCGGCTCGCAGCTCGACGGAACCTCTGCATACGTGAAGCGATTAAAGTTGATGCTGCGCAGCAGCGTAAAGAGTTCGCGCCAAGGATAGGGTTTCTGCCACTGCGGAAAGCCCGGGGCGGTGGCCCCGGCGTTGGGGATTCCGGTTCCCCACGGCGAAAGGGTGCGGCACAGCTCGTTGATGTGGCAGCTCCGAATCCAGGTTTTGAGCAGGTCGAATGAGGGTTTTACCGATCCGTCCACGACGTCCGTGTCGTTGGAGTTCCAGCACGCTCCGACGGACGGATGATTCGCCACGCTGAGAATCCGGTGAGCGTTGTGCGGAAGCATGGTGCCCTGGCCGTGCACTTCCATCCAGATTTCCACGCCGTGGTCGCGCGCAATGTCCCCGCAGCGCGAGAGCGCGTGGCCGATCTGATCGAGAGTCTTATCTTCGCGGACGCCCTTGGGAAACCCGTTGGGCCGCACCTTCACTCCGACGCAGCCCAGGTCCTGCGCCAGTTCGCACCAGCGGCGCGTCTCTTCAATGTTTTTCTCCACCACGGCGGCGTCCGGCGATTCATATTCGCAGGTCGTGCCCAGGCTCATCAGGCGCACGCGCGAGGCGGCAAAGCGCTGCTTCACCTCCGCCCGCTGCGCCTTGTCGAGCGAAATCTCCACGCCGTGTTTGTGGGTTGTGCGCAGCTCGACGCCTTCAAAGGCCGTCTCCTCGCAGTTCTTGATGATGGTGTCGATGTCCCAGTCCTTGGCGAGATTGTAGGTCACCAAGCCTAGTTTGAAAGGCGGCGGCGAGGGCATGGCACCGGGCGAAGTGTTGTTCCCACCCTTCGCCAACAAACTTTCGCCTTCCAGCGTCCCCAGCGCGCCCAGACTGGCGGCGGAATAAATCCCGGTTTTGAGAAAAGCCCGGCGTTTAGTCTTTGTCATGTCGATTCCCCCATGTGCAGTCCGGACCGGACTGCGCCATTGCCACGAGTCGGTTGAAGCAAGCGGACATTCTACTCCCTTCGGTTGTTCCGACGGAAGTCTCAAGGGCCGGCTAATTTGGACACCCGTGGCCCCAGGTGACACGCTGCCCCGGCTTGTAGGTTTTTATAACTAGCCTCATTTGGCGCTTGACAAAAGGCTAGAAATGTGCGTACACTGATCCCCGGACTCGGAGCGCGCGGCAAGATGGTAGCGCTCCGGACCGTACTCCGATGAATGCAACCCTACCGCCGTGCCGTTCCGTCCCCTTTCCAGCCCTTATGCCGCCCCGCGGCTTGCCAGTTCTAGCCTATGATACCCGAGACAGCAAGGCCGCTCAAAGCGGCTTTTCGTCGGTTTCCAGGCCGGGAAGTGGCGCAAAAATAAAATTTACTACGACCGAAGCCGGAATGTATATGAAAACAAAGGAAACATGGACAAACTGCCCCAAATAAAACGGACATTTGCTGCAATTGTGCGGCAATCGAGCGACATTTTATGCTCAACGAATGCCGATTTGCCGAAACCGACACCACTTTTTGGGGAATTTGCGGCCTCCGTTTGCGACATTGCGGGGCGGCAAGCGGTAGCCGTGTCGCCCGCCTTTTCGGCCCATGTAGGCCAGGGATGCGGAGGAAAAGCGGGCCGGAAGGCCGATGTAGCGGCCTCCGACCGCCGGCGCGGCGACAACTTTTCGCGCCAGGAAGGCTGCATTATGATAGATAAGAGACCGCTCGGGCCGGTCGCCCGAGGTCACGGTACCAACGCTTGAGCCGAGGACATAAATTGCCGCCGTCACAAGGGCAAATTCGATTCAAAATCACCGCCGTATTGCTGGCGCTGATCTGCGGCGCTGCCAGGGCCGGCGCCCAGCAATCAACGCCGATCATTCGCAGCCAGACTTCCGGCGTGCTGGTGGATGTGATCGTCACGGATCACAAAGGTCATCACGTGCGCGGACTCACCGCCGGCGAGTTTCGGGTCTACGAGGACAACACGCCGCAAACGGTCGCTTCATTCACGCCGTCCGCGGCTCGCGGCCAAACGGTCTCCGGCTCCAAAGCACTCGCAGCGCCTGCGGGCAATACCCCCTCGGCCTCTCTAGTGGAGGCTTACACTCCCCAAATCATTACCCTGCTCATGGACCTTGGGGATATGCATCACGAGAATCTCAAGTCCGCGTGCACTGCGGCTTCCACATTCGCGGAAAAGGCCGTGGCGGCCGGAGACCTGGTCGCGGTCTACTGGGTTGACAGCAGCCTGCACCTGGCGGCGCCGTTCACGCGCGAGCCGCGGCAACTGCGTGACGTGTTCGAAAAGCTGAGCCGGCGCACACCTACCGGGCGCCTCACCGCTTACGATCGACGAAGCACCGAAAACGAGATCGACGACCTTTTCACGCAGGTCTATCCCCAGACTCTGCAAGGGGCCCCCCCACCGCCCTGGGAAGCGGCATGGTCACCAAAAGCTCGGGAAGCGGCAAAGCCTCGGGACGAATGTCTGACGACGACGAGATCACACTTGCAAACCAGCAAATGCTGCTTCACGAAATGAATGTGCTGAGGAGTTGGCTCACCATTGCCAGTTCACTGCAAGCGCGTGCTGTCTTTGTGGCCCTGCGCGCGCTGGCCGTCAGTTATCGCGACATTCCCGGACGCAAGACGGTGATGGTTTTTTCGGAGGGCTTCCTGCACTCACCGAGTGCCGACGGGGAAATGCAAGGGGTGGTGGATGCCGCGCAACGGGCCAACGTGGCCATCTACGTCATTGACGCGGGAGGCTTGGACACGGGCATGCGTCCCGAGGTTGGCACCATGGACATGGGCTTGCAAACCCGATCCACGCAGGACTATTACGTCGTCGGACAGGGCCAGCAAGCGGCCGGGCTGAACCAGTTCGATTGGATGCAAACGCTGGCGTCGGACCCGGACACCGACCTGGGGAATCTTGCCCACGCCACCGGGGGATTTCTGGTGCGAAACATGAATGATGTCGGCCAGGCGATCGACCGCGTGCTGGACGACGCCAGCGAGTTTTACACCTTGATGTACTACTCCTCGGATCCGCGCTTTGACGGCTCGTTTCGCCAAATCCGGGTTGAACTCATCGACCGGGGCGACCACCTTCGCTATCGGCAGGGCTACTGGGCCCTTCCGCCAGGCCGCGAAATCATGATGACTCCCGGCGGCGCGCAACTGCTGGCGGCTGTGGAAGCGGGGAATCGCAAGCCGTCATTCACTCCGGAGGTGAATGCCGCACTCGCTCCCGCCGCCGACGGGCACTATGGAATTGCGGTCGCCGTATCCATGCCCGGCCGTATAGTAAGGCTGGAAAAGTTGAAGGACGAATACCTGGCCGACGTGAACGCCCTGCTGGTGGCGCGCGACGCGGGCGGAGAGATCCTGGCGGTGCAGGAGCGTTATGGGCACCTGCGGCTATCGCGGGCCGAGTCTGAGCAATTTTCCGCCAGCACCTTTACCCTTCAGGGGCATGTTGGGGTGCCGGACCTTCAGCCCGTGAGCGTGCAGGCCATCGTCCAATTCAGCGATGGCACCCTGGGGATGAGCGCCCGAACGGGAATCATCCCTGCGCCCGCCGCGGCCGGGCTGCGATTGTCCAGCCTGGTGCTGGCGGACAAAGACGAGGAGGCCGACTGTAGCGCCGAACCGCTGGATCCGTTGTGTCTGAATAACCGGCGCATCGTTCTGCCGGCCCACCGGACGTTCGCTGCGGATAATCGCCTGGTGGCTTATTGCAGCGTCATGGGTCTGAAGCTCGACAATCAGCAAAAACCTGACGTGCGTTTGTGGTTCAGCCTGGAACAGGGAACCTCGACGAAGACCCTTAAACCTCTGCACCTCATCGTCGGCCCCGGTTACGGCGTGGGGAAAATGTTGGCGTTTGCCGTACTTGATTTGAAGGGAACTCAGGCGGGAAATTATCGGTTGAGGCTCATTGCGGAGGACGAACGGCAGCATGCCCAGGTGTCAGAGAGCGCGGCGTTTGAACTGCGGTAATGGGACCAAACGACGTGCCTGCCGGCCGTGCAACGCGAAGGGACCGACTCATCAAATCGCCGCAACAGATAGCGGGTGCCGTTTTCGCGAACACCACGAAGTCGGCCGAAGTGCGGAGGTGAAATGCCGGCTTTAGCGGTGAGCTAACTTGGCAGCGATCCTCGTCGGCATCAACCTCAGCGCCACCTTTCCTTCGGGAGGAACGAAGATGGGGACCACGAGTGCCGTCAGAATCATCAGCACGGCTAAGCCAACAAGGAGGTCAACCACGGTAACTTGCCAACTGCGTTTATCTCGTTTTGGGCGTGTCATCGAAATTTCCTTTCGCTCTGGCCTCTCTAGCAAGCAAGTCAGGTGCCAAACAGTCAAAGCAGAGACGCTGGGGCGTGCCAATTAAGCCTTTCATAATCAGCAACTTGCAAGTCAATTGGAAGCGACGAATGGACAGGAAAAATGCACCGTCGTAGAGTGACGAATTTCGGCAGTCGCGAAGTGACCGTCTGCGGCAAGGTGGACGGGCTTCTGGCCGACGGCCTCAGGAGTTTCTCGACTCGCAAGAGGGCCTGGGCAGGGCCGCAGCCCGGATTACAGGAATAAGAGTTTTCTTCTATAATCTTTTATAATCTTTGGCAGGGTTTTAATCGAAAGGCGTTTTGATGATCCTGGTTATCGACAATTACGATTCCTTCACTTACAACCTCGTGCAATACCTGGGAGAGCTTGGCGCGGAACTTCAGGTCGTTCGGAACGACCAAACTACCATCAAGGCGATTGAGAAGCAGGCTCCGGAGCGCATCGTGATTTCGCCGGGGCCGAAGACTCCTTCCGATGCCGGCATCTGCCTCGACGTCATCAGCGTGTTTTCCGGAAGGATACCGATCCTGGGGGTTTGCCTGGGTCACCAAGCCATCGGACAGGCGTTCGGCGGCCAGGTGATCCGTGCGCCGCAATTGATGCACGGCAAGACCAGCGAAATTCAGCACGACGGCAAGACCATTTTCTCGGGCCTGCCCAATCCCTTTCCTGCCACCCGCTATCACTCCCTGATCGTCGCGCGCGAGAGCCTTCCCGATTGCCTGGAGATCTCGGCGAACACCGCCGACGGGCTCATCATGGGATTGCGGCACAAGACCATGAAGGTCGAAGGCGTGCAATTTCACCCTGAGTCCATTCTGACCAGCGCCGGCAAACAACTGTTGGCAAATTTCCTGCAACTGTAGAAAGGCAGTGGCAAGTGGAGAGTGCCGAGTGGCGAGCCACCACCCTGAAGGGGTGTTTTTTGTGTTTAAACTTGTCACTGGTCACTCGTCACTTGACACTGCTTCTGTGACGTTGAGTGAACTCCGCGAGGGCCTGCAGCTTGGCGCGGGCGGCGCCCGAATCCAGGACTTCGGCCGCCAGGCGGGCGCCCTCGGCAAAGTCACCGGCCTTGCCCGCGAGGGTGAACGCCGCCGCGGCGTTCGCCAGCACCACGTCGCGATAAGGGCTGCGTTCCCCGTCCAGCACGCTCATCAGCAGGCGCGCGTTGGTTTCAGCATCCCCGCCCCGCAGTTGTTCGATGGTGGCTCGCGGCACGCCGAATTCTTCCGGCTGCACGTCGCGGGTTTCGACGCCGGCAGGGGTGCTGGCGGAAAGGCGCGTCGGCCCGGTGGTGGTGATCTCATCCATGCCGTCGGAGCCCGCCACCACGTAAGCCCGCCGGGTTCCCACGGCTCGGAGCGTTGCCGCCATCATCTCGGTGCGTGCCGCGTCGAATACGCCCACCAGTTGGACGGTGGCCGCCAGGGGGTTGGTGAGCGGACCGAGCAGGTTGAATACGCTCTTCGTTTTGAGGCTGCGCCGCGCGTTCATCACGTGCTTCATGGCAAGGTGCAATCGCGGCGCGAGGAGGAACACAATACCCACTTCTTCGAGGCATTGTGGTATCCGCTCCAGTGGCAAGTCCATGGCGACGCCCAGGGCTTCCAGCACGTCGGCGCTGCCACACCGGCTGGAGATGGAGCGGTTTCCATGCTTGGCGACGTGCACTCCGGCCGCCGCTGCAACCAGTGCCGCCGCGGTCGAGACGTTAAGTGTGCCCATGCCATCGCCGCCCGTGCCGCAGGTATCAAGCAAAGGTTCAGGGAGCGATGTGCCATCCAATCGCACCCCTGCGGCCACCAGGGTTTCCGCCGCGTGGTCGCGCATGACCTCGGCAAAGCCGACCAACTCTTCGGCGCGCTCGCCCTTGTCGCGGAGCGCGGCGAGAAAGGAGACGATTTCCTCATCCACCACCGAGCCTGACAACAGTAGTTGCATGACCTCGCGAGCTTCTTCGCGGGTGAGATGCCTGCCGGCGGCGACTTTGTTGATCGTCTCGCTAATCTGCATGGATTCGTCAGGGATTTGCGCTGGGCGCAGTTATTGCAATTCTCGCGCGCATTCCCTATACTTTTTGTTTTCAGGGTGAGCGCGCTGAATCTTCTAGTTTAAGCCGCTTCGCGAGCTTTGCCAAAGTTTGATTTCACATCCAGTTGATCCTTGCCCGTCCAGCTTCAGGCTTTTTCAACTGACAACGGACAACTGACGAACGGCTACTAACAGCTTTCAAAATGAAAATCCACGAATATCAGGCAAAACAGATTCTGACAAACTTCGGCGTCACCGTGCCGCGCGGCGAGATGATCACCAAGCCCGAGGACGCACGCGCCGTGGCGAAAAGGCTGGGTGGCGGAACCGTGGTGGTGAAAGCCCAGATCCACGCCGGCGGCCGCGGCAAGGGTGGCGGCGTCAAATTGGCGCGCAACCCCGATGAGGCGGAGACGCTGGCAGGCCAGATCCTGGGGATGAACCTGGTCACCCACCAGACAGGTCCGGAGGGCCGCCGCGTGAAGCGCGCGCTGATTGAGGAAGGTTTGCCGATTGCCCGCGAACTGTACCTGGGGATTGTGATTGATCGCGCCTCCGGCCGCCCGGTGTTTATGGCCTCCAGCGAGGGTGGCGTGGAAATCGAAGTTGTGGCCGCCGAGCACCCGGAGAAAATCCTGAAGGAGTTCATCGATCCCAGCGTGGGCTTTCAGGCCTTTCAGGCCCGCAAACTGGCCTTTGGCCTGGGGCTTGAGGGCAAGGTGGTCAACGAAGCGGCGCGCCTTCTTCAGAATCTCTATCGCGCCTTCGAAGCCACGGACGCCTCACTGGTCGAGATCAACCCTTTCGTCACCACGACCGACGGAAGGGCCTTGGCGCTCGACGCCAAGATGAACTTTGACGATAACGCGCTTTATCGCCACCCGCACATCCGCGAATTGCGCGACATGGACGAAGAAGACCCCCTCGAGGTAAAGGCTTCCAATTACGGGCTCAACTACATTCGCCTTGACGGCAACGTGGGATGCATGGTGAACGGCGCCGGCCTGGCCATGGCCACCATGGACATCATTCAGTACGCAGGCAGCCGTCCCGCGAACTTCCTCGACGTGGGCGGCGGCGCCAATGAAGAACAGGTGCGCCACGGATTTGAGATCATCCTGAGCGACGCCAATGTTCGCGCCGTGCTCATCAACATTTTCGGCGGCATCATGCGTTGTGACATCGTCGCCAATGGTGTGGTCGCGGCGGCAAAAGTCCTGGGGATCAAGGTACCCGTGGTCGTGCGCCTGCGGGGGACCAACGTCGAGCTTGGGCAGAAAATCCTGAAAGAGTCTGGGCTGAACTTCGAGGTCGCCAACGATATGAAGGAAGCGGCGGAAAAGGTGGTCGCCGCGGCAGGCCGGTCTTGAATCGCTTAGCGGCAACGGGAATTCCACATGTCGATCCTAGTTAACGAAAACACGCGCTTGGTTGTGCAGGGTATCACCGGCCGCGAGGGGATGTTCCACACCCAGCAGGCCGTTGCCTATGGAACCAAAGTGGTGGCGGGCGTGACGCCGGGCAAGGGCGGAACCAGTGTGGACGGCATTCCCGTCTTTAACACCGTTCAAGAGGCCGTGGACCGGGCGGGAGCAAATGCGTCCGTAATCTTCGTTCCTCCGGCTTTTGCCGCCGACGCCATCATGGAAGCGGCGGATGCCGGGCTTCCCCTGGTGGTGGCCATCACCGAAGGGATTCCCACGCTGGATATGGTGCGCGCCGCACGCTTCCTGGCCGGCAAGCCGACCCGGTTGATCGGTCCCAATTGTCCGGGTATTATCTCCCCCGGTAAATGCAAGATTGGCATCATGCCGGGACAGATTCACTTGCCGGGGCACGTGGGTGTGGTGTCGCGCAGCGGAACGTTGACCTACGAAGCCGTGGGGCAGTTGACGGCGTTGGGCATCGGGCAGTCCACGTGTATTGGCATTGGGGGCGATCCCATCATTGGCACAACTTTCGTTGACGCTCTGCGGCTCTTCAATGACGATCCCGACACACACGGAATCATCATGATCGGAGAAATCGGCGGGACGGCGGAAGAAGAGGCTGCGGCCTTTGTTCAGGCCCACGTCAAGAAGCCGGTGGCGGGGTTCATCGCAGGCCGCACCGCACCGCCCGGCCGCCGCATGGGTCATGCGGGAGCGATCATTTCGGGTGGAAAAGGGACGGCAGCGGATAAGATCGCAGCGCTTCAGGCCGCCGGCATCGCCGTCGCCGAAAGCCCGGCGTTGATCGGTGAAACGCTGAAGGGAATTATGAATTCTGAATGCTGAATTATGAACAGCATGAAATCGACCGGCGTGTTGTGAACGGCCACGGTCTTTGATTCATAATTCAGATTTTATAACTCAGAATTGACGGAGAGCTATGGCAATCGAACGCACTTTGACCATTATTAAACCTGATGCCGTTGCGGCAGGACACGTCGGCGACATCATCAAGATCTTTGAGTCCAACCAATTTAAAATTGTGGCGGCGCGGTTGGTAAAATTGAGCAAGAAGGAAGCCGAAGGTTTTTACACCGTTCACCGCAGCAAAGGCTTCTTCGAGAGCCTCACGACCTTTATGAGTTCCGGCAGCGCGCTGGTGATGGTGCTGGAAGGCGAAAACGCCATTCTGCGCCTGCGCGAGGTCATGGGCGCCACCAACCCCGCCAACGCCGCTCCCGGCACCATTCGCAAGTTGTACGCGTCGAGCATCGAGAGCAATGCCGTTCACGGCTCCGATGCGCCGGAAACAGCGGCCTACGAAATGGGCTACTTTTTCCCCGGTGTCGCGCTGGTATAGTTGCACCCTGCGGACCGTATCGCAGGCCCGTTGTAAACGACGGCCCGCCTTTGCCGCGGCGGGACGTTTTGTGGAGCTTCCTGTCTAAGCGCTCTTGGAGGCAGTCGCAGTCGCCGTCCCCGCCCCGCCGCTGACCATCTGGCCCAGAAGACGGTTGGTCTCCTGCTGTTCTTTGAGCAGTTTCTTGATCAGGAATCCAATGTGAATGAACCACATGGCGAGTATTACACCAACGGCGCCCCCGAAAATGCCAAAACCCGTTAACATCCTCATCCTCCCTGTGCTACGACTAATTCATTCGTTCTCCAGAGCAGTTAGCACTTCAGTAGAATTGGGCCAAGTTTACTAGACTGTGGATATGTGTCAAGCAATAAATTGATTCATAGGACATTACCTGCACGCCGCGGATGGAGCACTCCGACGCCCTTCGTCAAGGTTTTGCCGGAACGCTGGCGCTGCGTCTAACTCGGGGTAGCTCCGTGTTCCGTCGCTAGCTTGACAATGCCCTACGGCGCGGCGACCATGGGTGGTGATGAATGGTCCGATGCATTTTGAACTTGGGCGACTGCTGGTCATCTTCGGCGTCATCCTGGTGGTGTTGGGATTGATCGTCATGCTTGGACCGAGATTCTCGTTTTGGGGTCTCGGACGGCTGCCGGGCGATATTGCCTACAAAGGCAAGAATGTTCGATTTTATTTTCCCTTTGTGACGTGCCTATTGATAAGCGTAGTCTTAACAGCGGTTTTCTGGCTCATTTCTTTCTTAACCAAAAGATAGGCTTTCTTGCTCCTTGCGGGCTCGCGTTTGGGCAATGCCAAATCGCCGAGCCTCAACGTGAACTAATGACTCAACCATCCCTCAATTTCGAGCCCGTCCGGCGGATCTACACGGTAGCAGAGTTGAGCCTGGAGATCCGCAATCTTCTCGAAAAACGGTTTCCAGACGTGTGGGTAAGCGGGGAGGTTTCCAATCTTCGCGTAGCCGGATCGGGTCATCTGTACTTCACGCTCAAGGACGAAACTGCGCAGCTTCGCGCTGTGTGCTTTCGCAACCAGGCGCGCTACTTGAAATTCAAGCCGCAGGACGGACTGGCGGTAATTGCTCGCGGGCGCCTGAGTGTGTACGAAGCGCGCGGGGAATATCAGCTCTACGTCGAGTTCATCGAGCCGGCAGGCGTGGGAGCCCTGCAACTCGCTTTCGAGCAACTGAAACAAAAGTTGGCGGCGGAGGGCTTGTTCGACCCCGCTCGCAAGAAACCTCTGCCAGTACTGCCCCACCTCATCGGTGTAGTGACTTCCCCCACGGGCGCCGTCATTCGCGATATCCTCCGCATTCTGCGCCGGAGGTTCCCCAATATCAATGTGCAGATTTACCCCGTAAAAGTTCAGGGCGAGGGTGCGGCCCAGGAAATTGTTCAGGGCGTCGAACACTTCAATCGCCGCACCGCCGTTGACGTCATCATCGTGGCGCGCGGCGGTGGCTCACTGGAGGACCTGTGGGCGTTCAATGAGGAAGTGGTGGCCCGGGCCATCGCCGCGTCGAAGATTCCGGTTATTTCAGCGGTTGGCCATGAGACGGATTTCACCATTGCCGATTTTGTTTCCGACCTGCGGGCACCCACGCCTTCGGCGGCGGCGGAACTGGTGGTGCATCGCAAACAAGACTTTGCCGCGGAGATTGATGCCCGGGCGCGGCACCTGAAGCAGATGGTGCGCTTGAAATTGTCGGAAGTCCGGCAGGTGCTGACGGAGTTCAGTTTGAACCAGGTCTTCCAGACGGTGGCGACACGCATCGCCGAACGCGCCCAGCGTGTGGACGACGGCGTGGGTGAACTCGAGCGCTGGATGCGCACGCGGCTGCACAC
This sequence comes from uncultured Acidobacteriota bacterium, assembly GCA_963719115.1. Taxonomy (GTDB): domain Bacteria; phylum Acidobacteriota; class Terriglobia; order UBA7540; family UBA7540; genus Bog-366. Next base: position 53,387 of record CAVRBF010000045.1, read on the forward strand.
CGCCCGACAGGAATGGCTGCGAGCTTCGTCAGGGGTCGTGCGATACGACTTCCGGCGGCATCTTCAGCTCAAGCAGGTCACTCTGGAAGAGCGCGAGCAGCGATTTCAGAACAACTTCCGTTCCTTTCTCACGGAGCGCCGCAATCAGTTGACGCAACTGGCATCGCTGTTGAAGGAACGCAGCCCGCGCACGATCCTGGAACGCGGCTACTCCATTACGCGTGACGGCGAGGGACGAATCATCCGTGACGCGGCGCAAGTCATGATTGGCGCTGAGGTATTTGTTCACCTGGCGCACGGAGAACTGGGCGCCGTCGTCAAAGACAAAAAGGTCTAGGACGACCTCAGAGGATGGAGGGATAAGCGAAGGCGACATCACTGCGGCCACGGTGCAATGCCTAGTTCTTCTGCGACAGCGCCAACTGCATCAGCACGCGGCGCGCGTCCGCATAGCGTGTCAATTTCCCGTACCCGTCCAGGAAAACCATGACCAGCGAACGGCCGTCGGCGTTGAGCCGCATCACCACACAGCGGCCCGCCTCATTGGTGAATCCCGTCTTTTGGATATTGATATCCCATCCGCGCTGTCCCACCAGACGGTTCGAATTGAAATAGGCAAGAGAGTATCTGCCGAGTCGCACATCATAACTACGGTCTGTCGTGAACTCCCGAATCAGTTGATACTGGGCTGCGGCCTGCACAAGTTTGACCAAATCGCGTGCGGTTGAGACGTTCTCATTGGTCAAGCCGTTGGGATTGACGAAATGGGTTTTGCCCATTCCCAATTCCTTCGCCTTGGCGTTCATGGCTTGAATGAAGGAGGGACGCCCGCCAGGGTAGTATCGGCTCAGCGCCGCGGCGGCGCGGTTTTCCGACGACATCAGGGCCAGGTGCAGCATGTCTTCGCGGCTCAACACCGTCCCGACCGGCAGCCGGGAGCTTGTGCCCATCACCAAGTCGCGGTCGTCGTTGCTAATCTTGAGCTTTTCCTCGAGCGGTGGTTTGGCATCAAGAACCACCATAGCCGTCATCAACTTGGTAATGGATGCGATCGGCACCACGCGGTCAGCATTCTTGGCGAGCAACTCTTCCGAACTGTTGGCGTCAACCACGACGGCAATCTTCGACTTCACGAGTTGTTGCAGCCGGGATTCCTGGGTTGGGGAAGCCTGGTCCGCGTCAACGTTGGAAGAAGATGTGCGCGCGTGAGAAGCTGACCGCGCCGCGGACGGCGTTGGATCGTTGCCTTGAGAGCTGAGTAACACCCCCAGACCAGCGGCAGGCGCCGGGAGCAACAGAAAATGGAGGACCGCCAGAGCCGCCGTCAAAACGGCGACAGCTCTGGAAATGCGCCCGCCGGGCAGCGCAGGAAGTAATGTGACACTCATTCTTTTGTGTGAGCCCATTCGTCCGGTTTAGCTTCCCAAAGCCTCGTCCAGGAGTTCAGAGAGAGGGCTGCGGAAGACCCTCCACCTATAATTTGTACCCGATTTTCCGCAGGAACTCTTTGCGAGTCTGAATGTCTCCCTCCGTCTCAATGCCGCGGGTCATCGCACCGTCAATCACACCCAGTATACCTCGACCCTGTTCGGACTCCGCCACAATCACCTGCACGGGGTTGGCGGTCGCACAGAAGACCTGGCAAACCTCCGGAACGCTCTTAATGGTATTCAAGATGTTGATGGGAAACCCGCCCTCCATAAAGATGATGAAGGCATGTCCGCAGGAGAGAGCGAGGGCGTTCTTGCGTGCCAGATCGATCAGCGCAGGATCATTGCCCCCGAAGCGCACCAGGGCCGGGCCGGAGGACTCGCAAAAACCAACGCCGAATTTCATCTGCGGCGCGGTCTGTACAATCGCTTCGTGGAGGTCTTCCACCGTCTTGATAAAGTGCGATTGGCCGAGGATGAAGTTCATGTCTGCGGGTTTTTCGATACTGACGGTTTTAAGTTCCATGAGTCTCTCCCGAGTGCTTTCGCAAAGATTTTACCGCGGGTTGGTGCGGCAGGATAGTCTTTCAAACACGTAAGGTCAAAAGAAGGCTACTCTTCTGAAACCTTCAGGATGGCGAGAAAGGCTTCCTGGGGAATGTCCACGCGGCCCACGCGCTTCATGCGTTTCTTGCCTTCCTTCTGTTTTTCCAGGAGCTTCCGCTTGCGGGAGATGTCGCCGCCGTAACACTTGGCCAGGACATTCTTGCGGATGGCCGCGACGTTCTCGCGGGCGATGATACGCGAGCCGATGGAGGCCTGCAACGCCACTTCAAACATTTGCCGGGGAATGAGTTTGCGCATGCGTGAACACAGGGACCGCCCGCGTTCCAAGGCACTATCGCGGTGGCAGATAAAGCTCAGGGCGTCCACCGGTTCACCGGCTACGAGGAAGTCCACTTTGACCAGATCGGACACCCAGTAACCGGCGAAGTGATAGTCCAGGGAAGCGTAACCGCGCGAGACGGACTTGAGACGATCGTAGAAATCGAGCACGATTTCGTTCAGCGGTAGTTCGTACGTCAGCAGTACGCGCTTGCCGGAAACGTATTCGAAACCTTTTTGCACGCCGCGTTTTTCTTCCAGCAGCGCCAGGATCCCACCCAAGAACTCGTCCTGTGTAAAGATCTGCGCTCGAATAATGGGTTCTTCGACTTTTTCGATGTCGCCGGCCGACGGAAACTTGGTCGGAGTGTGAACTTCCAGGATCTCTCCCGTTTTGGTCGTGACGCGATAGCGAACGCTGGGCGCAGTGGTAATCAGGTCAATGTTGAATTCCCGCTCCAGCCGCTCCTGCACAATCTCCATGTGAAGCAGGCCGAGAAAGCCACAGCGAAATCCGAAGCCAAGTGCTTCCGAGTTTTCCGGTTCGAACATCAGCGAGGCGTCATTAAGGCGCAGCTTGTCAATGGCGTCGCGGAGATTCTCGTAGGCGCTCGATTCCACCGGATAGACACCCGCGAAAACCATCGACTTGATGTCTTCGAAGCCCGGAAGGGGCCCGGACGCCGGGCGGGCGTCGTCCGTAATGGTGTCTCCAATCCGTGATTCGGAGATGCGCTTGATGTTGGCAATGACAAAGCCGACTTCGCCCGCCGCCAGTTCGTCGACGCGCACCGGCTTCGGAGTCAGCACGCCTAGTTCTTCCACGTTGTATACCTGGTCGTTTGACCATAGTCTGATCCGCATCCCCGTGGACAGAGTGCCCTGAACAACGCGGGCCAAAACGACTACTCCCCGATAGGAATCGAACCACGAGTCGAAGATCAGCGCCTGGAGGGGCGCTTCCGGTGAACCTTTGGGAGGAGGAATGCGTGCGACGATCGCTTCCAAAACCTCCGGAACTCCGGTACCGGCTTTGGCGCTGATCAGTAGTGCTTCGCTGGGGTCAAGCGCCAGGGCGTGTTCAATCTGCTGCTTGGTGGCTTCGATGTCGGCGCCCGGAAGATCGATCTTATTGATCACGGGAACAATCGTGAGGTGATTGTTCATCGCTAGTTGGGCGTTGGCGAGCGTCTGAGCTTCAACTCCTTGCGACGCATCGATCACCAGCAGTGCGCCTTCGCACGCGGAAAGACTGCGGGAGACTTCGTAGGAAAAATCCACGTGTCCGGGCGTGTCAATGATGTTGAGCAGGTATTCGTGGCCGTCGCGCGCGGTGTAGTGCAGGCGCACCGAGTGGGCCTTGATGGTAATGCCGCGCTCGCGCTCCAAGTCCATGGAATCAAGGACTTGCTCCGACATTTCGCGCTTGGAGAGGGCGCCGGTGATCTCCAGCAGGCGGTCGGCCAGCGTGGATTTGCCGTGGTCGATGTGGGCGACAACGGAGAAATTGCGAATGAAACGAGCCTCAGTCATGCGTTTCGCCGGTTCCCCGCAGAATTCCAGTCAAGGTGAGTGTCACCGCGTGGTGCGAGTGGTGGGAGCAAGCCATGGCCAACCACGAGACAATTTTCTAACCCTTTGAAAATCTAACAAAAGGGAGCTATCCTGTCAAACTGGAGTCGGGATCGACTTCGGCGGTGGGCGCAGAGGCCTTTACAAGAGACAATGGCTGACATAGACAAGCTCTACGAAAAAGCGGACAAGTATCTTCAGCGGCAAAAGTTCGAAGCCGCCATGGAAACCTATCAGGAAATCCTTCGTTATGAGCCCAATGACGAAGAAGCTCTCATCACTCTGGGCGACCTCAGCATCAAGTTGAACCGCATAGCTGACGCCTTGCGGTACCACGTTCAACTGGCCGACCTCTACATCCGGCGCAGTGACAACGCCAAGGCGATCGCCGCCTGCCGCAAGGTATTAAAGCTATCGCCGCAGGATGTCGTGACGACGATGAAACTGGCGGGCCTGCTCGAAAAAAACAAGAAGGAGAACGAGGCCATCGATGTGTATCGAGAGGCGCTCGGGCTCTACCGCAGATCCGGCTCGACCTCGCAGATGCTTGACTGTCTGAACCACATGATCAAGCTTGATCCCGATAGCCTGGAGGATCACCTGGAACTGGCCGATTTGGCCAGCCGCACCCGCCAGACCAAAGTCGCGATGTCGGCGCTGAACCGGGCCGCGCAGCTCGCCCGCCTGGCAAAGGATGAAAGTCAGTGGGAGAAACTGGTGGAGCAGGCGCACGCTCTCGACCCTAGCGATGAAATTGCCTCCGTCGCAGCCACCGAACTCTACTTGAAACGCGGGAACTTTGCCGAAGCGGCGAAGCTGATTGGACCCGTGGCAGCGGCCAGACCCGACGATCTGGTGGCGGCGGAACTGGCTTGCCGAAGTTATCTCGGCATCAACGATTACTCCCTTGCGCAGCCACTCTGTTGGAAGCTCTACCATGCGAATCCGGCGCGTGTGGATCTTGTCATCAAGCTCTTGGAAGGGCTTCTTCAAAGCGGGGCAGTGCGGCAAGTGCTGGGAATGGCGACCGAGCTCAAGGATCGCCTCTTTCAGCAGGGCCGTCGGACTGAATTCCTGAAGATCATAGAAAGGATCTACGAGACGGATGAGTCGAATCTGGAAGTCCTGGAGATCCTCAGCAACACTTACAACGAGATGAATTTGGAGGAGGGGTTGCGGCGGTCGCTGTCGCGGCTCTTCAACCTCTTTCTGGCCAGCGAGAACTATCGCAAGGCGGCAGACACGCTGGAGCGGATTCTCGACGTCAACCCTTATGGCGAGGGCCATTACGATCGGTTGCTGAATCTCGAGGGTCACATCGACTCGATCTGGTATGACAACATCCTTGGCCGGATGGAACCTCCGTCTTCCGTGCGGACATCACCTGCCACCAGCACCCACGCAAGCGTCACGGAAAAGTCTGAGTCCCTGGAAGATCTGCTGGTGGAAGGGGAGATGTACCATCAGTATCAACTGTCAACAAAGCTCGAACAAACGTTGGAAAAAATTGACCGGCTTTTCCCCGGTGAAGAGGAGAAGAACCAAAGGCTGCGTGACCTGTACGAATCCGCCGGATACACCCCAAAATACAAACCGGCGCCCACGGCTGCCGCCGATGGAGGTGCTTCCGGTGGTTCATTCCAATCCCTTGAGGACCTGCGAAAAATCTCGGAAATAACCGCCAACATTTACCGGGAATCGACTCCGCAGGGCGTGCTGCAGGTAGCCGTCAACGAAATTGGCCGCGCCATGAATGCCAGCCGTTGCTGGGGGGCAGTGGGGACTCCGGATCGCCCTCCCGTGCCCACGGCGGAATACTGCTCGCCCCTGGCTTCGCCCTCCGATGCGCCTGCTGCACTGAAGGTTTTTGGCTTTCTCATGGGACAGGCCGCCTCCAATCCCGAGGGTTGGTCACTCGGCAACGTCGCCCAAGCTCCTTTGCTCGCACCGGTCGCGGCGGAAGTACAACGACTAGGCATTCGTTCCCTTCAAGCCTTGCCCCTGATGGACAAGGATGCGGCCGCAGGATTGCTCCTGCTGCAACAATGTGAGGGGTTCCGAACCTGGACGCCCGGCGAGAATTTGCTGCTTAAATCCATCGCCACCCAAGTGGTCATCGCGATCAACAACACCAAGCTGCGACGGCTGGTGCGCTCGCTGGCCGGCACCGATCCCGAGACCGGACTGCTGCCGCGCAGTTCTTATCTCGAATGCCTGCTGTCCGAGGCGCGCCGGTCGAAGGATCAGTCTCAACCGCTCTCCGTATGCCTGCTGGAGCCGGAAAACCCGCATCCGCTGATGAAGTCTTTGGGCGACGCCGGCGTGCAACGTTTTCTACAGCAGGTCAGCAAAGTCCTCACGCCCACCCTGCGCCAGAACGACATTTCCATCCGTTACAGCCCCCTTTCTGTGGTCGTGCTGTTTCCCGATACCGCGCTGCCGCAAGCCGGGTTGGCGGTGGAGAAAGTCCGGAAGGTGCTGGCACAGGTCCGGGTGAATGGCTCGGAACCGACGAACTTCTGTGCGGCCGTGTGTGACGTTCCGCTGGGACCAAACTTTGACGCAGTGGACGGCGTCACCGAGGTGATCAACCGGCTGGAAGCTTCGTTGGATCGTGCGCACAAAGAAGGCGGAAAGCGCATCCTGATCTCCAAGTTCGGCGGCTGAACTCCCTTCCCGATATCGGTCCCCACGCGACCGCAGCGATCCGGAAAAATCCCAACCGCTGAGGGAAACTACGAGGCGACATATGGCCTACGAAACGTTGCTGTACGAACAGCGAAACGCCATCGGTTACGTCAGAGTAAACCGGCCGGAAAAACTCAACGCCTTGAACCGCAAAGTCATGGAAGAATTGCTCGCGTGCTTCCGCGAGTTGCAGGCTGACGATGAGGTCCGCGTGGTGATCCTCACCGGCAGCGGAGAGAAAGCCTTTGTGGCGGGCGCGGACATCACCGAATTGGCATTGCAGACCGCCACGGAAGCCAAGGAAATGTCGCGGTTTGGCCAGCAAGTGTTCGATTTGATCGAGGATCTGGGCAAGCCGGTCATCGCCGCCATCAACGGCTTTGCGTTGGGCGGCGGCTGCGAATTGGCCATGGCTTGTACGTTGCGCATTGCTGCGGAGACTGCGCGCCTGGGACAGCCGGAGGTTAAGCTTGGGGTGATTCCGGGCTACGCCGGCTCGCAGCGGCTGCCGCGTCTTGCTGGAAAGTGTCGGGCGCTGGAGATGATCCTGACTGGCGATCCGGTCAGCGCCGCAGATGCCCATCGCATGGGGTTGGTGAACCAGGTCGTCCCGGCGGCGGAATTGCTTCCGGCCGCCGAAAAGATGGCGCAGAGGATCATTGCCAATGCCCCGCTCGCCATCAAGTTTGCCATGGAAGCGGTGAACCATGGCGCGGACATGCCCCTCGCCGAGGGGCAACTCTTTGAGGCGAGCCTCTTCGCACTGTGTTGCTCTACCGCCGACATGAAAGAGGGCACGCGAGCGTTCTTGGAGAAAAGACCGGCAAAATTCATAGGGAAGTAGGGAGCCGGGGGAAATGTGATTGCTAATTGGTGAATGGTGATTGGTGATTGACACGGCAACTTCGTGGACTCAAAGTTTCGGCATCCACCCTGGACGTTTTGAGCTAGGCCGATCAATCGATCATTCAATGGTCGGAAGCCGCCGAAGGGCTTCCATGAAAAATCACCACCCGCAAATCGCCAATCACTAATAGCTAAAGGACAAATGGCCTCAAGACGAAAATCTCGCGAATTTGCGATGCAAATGCTCTACCAGTGGGAACTGGGGGGCAACACGCCGGAACAGGTGGGAGCGTCGTTCTTCCAGGAGAGCAAGGCCGAGAGCGAGGTGGAAAGCTTTGCGCGCGGCTTGTTTCGTGGAACCGTGGATGACATCCAACGGCTCGATAAATTGATCGGCGAGCACGCCACCCATTGGCGGCTGGAGCGCATGGCCGCAGTCAACCGCAGTATCCTTCGGATCGCCGTTTACGAACTGCTTCACGATCCGCAAACTCCGCCTCACGCCGTGATCAACGAAGCGCTCGAAATCGCTCGCCGCTTTTCCGGCGAGGGCTCAGTGGAGTTCGTCAACGGTGTATTGGACTCAGTGCTGAAAACCCTTCCGGTCCGCAAATCCGAGGTATAATTTCGACGAGGCGAGCAATGCCGGGAGGTCTCATTGGCAAACGAATACACGGCGGTATTTGAGCGTGACGGGGAATGGTACATTGCTTTCTGCCCGGAGATTCCCGGCGCCAACGGGCAGGGCAGAACCAAGGACGAAGCCCGCACCAGCCTACGCAAAGCCATTGCCCTCATTCTCGAAGACCGCCGACAGGACGGTCTTCGCGGAATACCTCCCGAAGCCGAATTCGAAACCATTACGGTCGAGTGAAAAGAACCTCCTTCCTTCAGCATCTTCGCAAGCACGGTTGCAACCTTAAGCGCGAAGGTTCCGGTCACGCCCTCTGGTCGAATCCGCAGACGGGCGCTGTCGAGGCGATCCCGCGCCACACTTAAATCCCAAATCTGCTTGTCAAGAAGATTTGCCGCAACCTTTCGGTGCCTGAAATCGGAGAAGAGAAGTAAGGGCGCGGGTCTGGAATTCGAGGTGTGGGACTTCTCTACCCTTAGTGCGAAACGAGCGGCGAACAAACGATACAGGGCGGTAGTGGGCCGATCGGAGTCCCCTCTACGGAAGACGTACCGACCCGTGCTCACCCTGTTTCCCGCCTATTGCCTACTGCTTACTTCCTTCCTCGTCGTCGGCCACGCCGATCTTGGCCAGACGATAGCGCAGAGCATTGCGCGAAAGCCCAAGCAGGCGGGCGGCTTGACTTTTGTTGCCGTTGGCGCGGCGGAGAGCCTCGCGAATGATCTCGTCTTCAAACTGTTCCAGGGTCATTCCTGGTGGCGGAAAAGGCGTCGAATCCGCCGCGCTCGACGCAGATGCACTCGGCCGTGCGAGATCCAGCCGAATGTCCGCAACGTCAATGACGGTGCCGCTGGAGAGCGCCACCGCGCGCTCGATGATGTTTTCAAGCTCGCGCACATTTCCAGGCCAGTGAAAGTCCGTCAGGATTTTCAGCGCGGCCGGCGTAACTCCGGTCAGGGATTTGCCGGACTCACGCGCGAAGCGTTCAATGAAATAATCAACAAGGTAGGGGATTTCTTCCTTGCGCTCGCGCAACGGCGGAATGCTGATGGGCACGACGTTCAGCCGGTAGTAAAGGTCTTCGCGAAACGTCCCCTGTTCCAGAGCCGCGCGCAAATCCTGATTGGTGGCGGCGATCACGCGCACATCCACCTTCAGTGTCTTGGTTCCCCCTAATCGCTCGAATTGCCGATCCTGGAGAACGTGCAGCAGCTTGACCTGGATGGAACCGGGAACATCGCCGATTTCATCGAGAAAGATGGTGCCCTTGTCGGCAAGCTCGAAGCGCCCGGGCTTGGTGTTGTTGGCGCCGGTGAATGCGCCCTTCTCATAGCCAAACAGTTCGCTTTCAAGCAAATTTTCCGGAATTGCCGTGCAGTTGACTTTGATGAAGGCTTCGGCGGCGCGACGCGAGTGCTGGTGGATGGCGCGCGCGATGAGGTCTTTTCCCACGCCGCTTTCTCCGCCTAGCAACACGGTGGAATTGGTGGGGGCGACGCGTTCCACGGTTCCCAGGACTTCCTGCATCTTCGGGCTGTAAGCGACAATGTTTTGAAACTGGTAACGCTGGCCCAGCGCCTCGCGTAGCGATCGGTTCTCCTCGCGGAGGCGGTGAACGTCCAGCTCTTTGCGGAGGATGAGCTTGATTTCCTCCATGCCGAACGGTTTCAGCACATAGTCGCTGGCGCCGGCCTTCATGGCCTCCACGGCGGTCTCTACGGTGCCGTACGCCGTCATCACCACCACGGGCAAAGTCGCGTTGGTGCGCTTCACCGCCTGAAGAAACTCCAAACCGTTCATCCCCGGCAGGCGCAGGTCGGTGACGACCAGGTCGGTTTTCTCCTGCCGCAGCGTGTTCAGGCCGGCTTCGGCATCCGCGGCGGTCAAGACGGTGTAACCCTCTTCCGCAAGGTTGAGTTCCAGCAAGCGTCGCATCTTCGCTTCATCTTCAACGACGAGTATGGTGGGCATAAGAGCAGTGGTTAGTGGATAGTGGTTAGTGGTGAGTGGCAAGCGGCTAGCGGCATGTGGTCCGTGGTTAATCGTCAGCGCCTCAAGGTCACTCAGTGCGCCGATCTACTAACCACTAGCCACTGACCACTCGCCACTTTATTCACGCAATTTCTCCCGCGTAAATCTTCATGATCGTTTCCAGAAACTTCAACGCATGCTCCCGGGGACGCTGGAATGAGTTGCGGCCGATGATGGAGCCGAATCCGCCGCCGTCGCGAATGGCGCGCGCTTCGTCAAACACCGCGTCGTCGCTGTCCTTCTTCGGTCCGCCGGAAAAGATCAGGATGCGATGGCCGTCAAAGGTGGCTTGCACCACATGCCGCACGCGCTCGGCCAGGGTGGCGCGCGGGACGTTAGCCTTTTCGTAAGCCTTCTTGGCCTCGGGCTGCTCGAGGTAGTCGGTGGGAAGTTTCACCTTAATAATGTGCGCGCCCAGTTCCGCGGCAATGTGCGCGGCATACGCGGCCACGTCCAGTGCCGTCTCACCTTCCTTGGACAGACTCGAACCGCGTGGATACGACCACACAACCACGGCCAGACCGCAGGCCTTGGCTTCTTCCGCCAGTTCGCGGAGCTGCTGGTACATCTCCTGGGCATGCGCGGAGCCCGGGTAAATGGTGAAGCCAATGGCCACGCACCCCAGGCGCAGCGCGTCCGCCACGCTCGCGGTAACGGCCGGAATGGGATCCTTCTCGTCGTGCAACATATCGTGATTGTTCAGCTTAAGGATTAAAGGAATTTCTCCCGCGTGGCGGGCTGCGGCCGCTTCCAGAAAGCCCAGCGGCGCCGCATAGGCATTGCAACCTGCCGCCAACGCCACCTCAAAGTGATAGTTGGGATCGTAGCCGGCAGGGTTCACGGCGAAACTCCGCGCCGGCCCATGCTCAAATCCCTGGTCCACGGGCAGAATCACGAACTTTCCTGTTCCCGCCAGCCGGCCCGTATTCATCAAGCGCGCCAGGTTGGTTTTCACGCCAGGATTGTCACTCTCGTACCAACTCAGAATCTCCTGCACGCGCTCGGAGTTTCGTTTGGTGTACCCACTCGGGGTTGCGACCGTTGCTCCCGCCGCCATATGACCTCCAGCTCAAATGTATGACTTCAACGTCCCCATTGCAATTATCGGTTCGAGCCCAACACCACGCAAGGGCAAACTTTCGACCGCCGTGGATCGACGCCCGATTGAGATCTTGCATCATCGCCACGCGTCCATCCATGATCGAGTCCCTGCAAAGCGGCAGGAGAAGGCGGCAACTTCCGCGGCAAATGCCAGCGCATCGGTGAGCGGCACTCCTTTCGCGAGTTGATGGCAAAAGGCCCCGTGGAAGACATCTCCGGCGCCGGTGGTGTCAACAGCGTGCACTGGCGGCGGCGTCAATTGCCCCTGATCGTCGTGCGTAGCCCAACTGATGGGTCCGGCTCCCCGCGTGATCGCGACCGCCTGCGGACCGCGACCGAGGAGGTAGCTGACGGTCTCGTGCTCGCTTCTGATTCCCGGCGGAGTGAAGTGCTCGGAGCAGATCGCGTACTGCACGTGAGCCAGAAGTTCTTCCATGGACTGCTTCCAACTGCCGCTGTCAAGAACCACAGGGATGCCCCGCGCTTTGGCCTCGGCTGCCGCTCGAATGCCGCAGGCCATTTGGTGGCCGTCAACAAGCAGCAGTGCAGCCCCGTCGAGAACTCTGCCATCAAGAGCTTCAGCGGGGATTTGGGTGCGGGTGGCATGGCCGGAGGCCACCGTCCGTGTACCGTTTCGTGAATTGACCAGAACGGACGACACCGCGGGGACTTCGGCGGAAGCCGCGGCGATGTCCTGAAGCGAAATGCCGAACTGCTCCAGTTCGTCCCGTATGATGGAACAGAGGGGATGGGTGCCGACGGCGCTGACCAGAGTGGCCGTGCCTCCCAGAAACGCGTAGGTAATCGCGGCGTTGGTGGCCGGACCTCCGCAATGGACCTCCTGCGATCGCGCCACCCATTTTTCGTTTTCGCCAGGGAAGCCATCGAGACCATAATTAAGGTCGATCGTGGTTAATCCGACAAAGACCGCACCTGCCATCTACAACTCCATCCGCCTGAGGCTGGGGCGCAGTGCGCCCGCAAACAACTCCATTCACGCCTGCCGGGATATGCCCCGGTAAAATCAACGGCTCGGCTGGGGCGGCATTTGTTGACGGCGATAGACTATGCGACGTGAGGCGAAGCCGCGGGCCGCCCGGGGCGTATAATTCCCAGCTTGGCCATGCGCGACTGCAGCGTGGTGCGCTTCATCCCCAGGCGCGCCGCGGCGCCGCTGGGACCGGCGATAACCCAGTTGGTGTCGCGAAGGGTGTGCAGAATATGCTCGCGCTCGGCCGCTTCCAGAGTTAAGGGTGAGGCGGCAGTCGCCTCGCCGGAGTTGCGTTCGTCCGGCAGGGGCACGTGCAGCGTGGGACCGCGCGACAGGATGACGGCGCGTTCAATCAGGTTTTCCAGTTCACGCACATTCCCCGGCCAGTGGTAGCGCGTCAGTGCCTCCATTTCCTCCGCGGGAATGCTCTCAATGTGGCGGTCCATGCGGCGCGCGTGTTTCTGGGCGAAGTACCGCACCAGCAGGGGGACATCCTCCGCACGCTCGCGCAGGGTTGGAACGACGATGGGGAAAACGTTCAGGCGGTAATACAGGTCGCTGCGGAACAGCCGTTCCTCCACCATCTGGGCCAGGTCGCGATTGGTGGCGGCGACCACGCGCACATCCACGTGTTGAGTGCGGGTGCTGCCCAGGCGTTCGAAATCCTTTTCCTGAAGCACTCGCAACAGTTTGGGCTGAAGTTCCAAGGGAATGTCGCCAACCTCATCGAGAAACAGCGTGCCGCGGTGGGCAAGCTCGAACCGCCCCATTTTCTGCGCAATCGCGCCGGTAAAGGCGCCTCTCTCGTGTCCGAAAAGTTCGCTCTCCAGGAGGCCGGTGGGAATGGCAGCGCAATTGACCTTCACGAAGGTGCGTTCGGAGCGCGGGCTGTGGTCGTGGATGGCGCGCGCGATGACTTCCTTGCCGGTGCCCGTCTCACCCAGGACCAGCACGTTGGAATCGGTAGGCGCCACGGTTTCCACCTGGCCCAGGACGCGCTTCAGCGCCGGGCTTTCCCCCACGATTTCCTCAAACGTGTACTCGGTGCGGATTTCCTCTTCCAGGTAGAGCTTTTCCTCCGCCAGCTTGTTCTTCAATTCCGCGATCTGATGATAGGCTAGAGCGTTCTCGATGGCGATGGCCACCTGGTTGGCCACCCGCATCAGCAGGTCCAGGTCCTCCTGGGTGAACTGCCCCGGGCGCAGGCTCGACAGGCTCAGCGTGCCGAGCACCCGGTTGGCGGTGACCAGCGGCACGATGCATCCGGACTTCAGCCCTTCGGCGATGTAGAGCCGGCTGACGTTGGCCTTGTAACGGTCCAGGTTCTCCCCGGTCACGATCAGAGGCTGGCGGGTGGTCACGACCTCGCCCGAGGGCGTACCCTCGATGGGAAACACCATCTCTTCCTGCAGCAGCCCCTTGCTTTGGGGGAAATCGAGCGCCTGCAAGCGAAGCTGCCGCGCCTCGGGCTCATAGAGCGCCAGGCTGGCGTAGTCGTGGTTCATCACGCGGCGCAGGCAGGCGGAGATGGCGGCCAGCAGGTTGTGCAGGTCGAGGGTTGAGACCAGCGCGTTGTTCACCTCCAGCAGCAGGCGCAGGCGGTCGCGCTCGCGGGCCAGTTCCTGCTGGTAGATCTGGGCGTTCTGGAAGTTCAGCGCGTTATCTACCGCTACGGCCACCTGCGCCGCCACCTGGCGCAGAAATTCGAGGTCGGCGGCATCGTAGGCGCTGGCCTCCACCGAGCCGACTGCCATCGCTCCCACGCGGCGCTGCGCCGTGGTGAGCGGCAGTATGCAGAGGGACTGCACGCCGTCCTGCCGCATCATGTCGCTGACGTAGGGAAAGCGCTCGTCGTGCTCGAGATGGGAAATTACCAGCGGCTGCTGGTTTTCCCAAACCAACTGGCGAACGCTCTCCACCATGGGCATTTCCGTGCCGGGCTGAATCCGCGTGGGAAGCGCACTGGCCAAAACGTGCAGCTTCACGACGTTGCGCGCCGTGTCCGGAAGCGCCAGGCAGATGAAATCAAAGGTCACCAGGCGATGCAGCAGCTCCGCCAGGGCGCGGAACAGGTCGGCCAGCTCGCGGTGCGAAGCGATCGACTCCGATACTTGCAGCAGAGCGCGGTAACGCTCTACCGCCGCGACGTTTGAAGGCTGCGCGATGCCGGGACTTCCCATGTTTTGAGCTTAACACCCTTGCGCCGACGGGCTCAAGCTGGGCTGCGCTTTGAGTGCGGCCGCGAAGCCGCCGCTTTTCATTGTAGCGCCGACCTTGAGGCCGGCCCCCGGGGCCGGCCAACCACACCACCGCGCCCAGAGGAAAACCGGGATGCTTTCGAAAATAGGCAATATGGCCTGTCCCGGTTTTCGGCAGGGTGGCATGGGTGTGCCGCCCGTGCTGGAGCCCGGCCGAGATGGCCATGGCGCAAGGGCGTGACCGCATCATCGCTGCACTAAGGTCATGGATTCCTTTCCCCGTTTCCGGGTTTGCGCCAGCACATAGGCCCGCATGCGTTCCTTTTGAAAGGGTAGAAACCCAATGAACATCACCCGGACCTGCCCTAGTTCCTTGTCGGTCAGGGAGGCCGTCATGATCCCGGTTGACGAGTGCGAGTCCGGACCCAGCAATACGTGACCCAGTTCGTGGGCCACCACGCAAGCCAGGATTCGGTCCAGATAAACATCGGCGCGATCGGCAAATTCCTTCACGCGTGAGTAATTCACGGTGATGTATCGGCTGGACGCGTAGCCCAAGGTGCCGTAGTCTTTGCCGGGAACCGGTTTGGGAACGATGCGCAGGGCGATATTCAAGGGATCAGGAGCCTGCTTGCAACTCGCGGGGGAATCATCCTGCGTGCAGATGATGGGGGCGACAACGACTCCCGCATCGGCAACAATGATCTCCACCTCGTCGAGCACGCGGCGCAATAACCCGCCTTCAAGTCTCGTGTAGTCGTACACCCGAAGGGTGATTTTGAGGTCCGGTTTCCCATCCGTCTTTGCCCTATGCCGTGCCATTGCCGGGCCACTGGCCCCCAGCAGCACTCCGCAAATCAGGCAGCTTCTTAACGCTTTGCTCATGGTCGCCTCCTCATTCGGGGCGCAGCATGAGCGCAGCGGGATTCTGCCTCAATGCACAGCGACTGAAATGTGCATGAACTCTACTTGAACGTCTAACCTCTTGAGAGGAAGAGGGCTACGGCCCACGTGAGAGCTTCCAGCCTTGCAGCTTTAATGTTGTAGCGGCGAGTTCACCTCGCCAGATGGCGGCGTTCGGATAAGATCGGGACAGGTGCCGCCGCCTCTTCATCAAACTGTACCCGTGATATGAGTCGGGGGCTGGTTTACCTTGCTTTCAAATAACTATTGCTGTATGGTGGCGAACATACAACCACTGGGCCCTTAAAATGGATGTGAAAGCGCCTTCACGCCCGATATCCTTCGGCGACTTCAGCGTTGACAGGAAAGCCGGTGAGTTGCGCAAGCACGGCCTGAAAATCAAGCTGCAAGAACAGCCTTTTCAAATCCTCGTCATGCTGGTGGAGCGTCCCGGCGAGGTGGTGACGCGCGAAGAGGTACGCCAGAAGCTCTGGCCGAACGACACGATCGTCGAGTTCGACCACAGCATTGGGACGGCGATCAAGAAGCTGCGGCAAGCGTTGGGGGACGATGCGGAGAATCCTCGCTACATTGAAACCCTCCCGCGCCGGGGATTCCGGCTGTTGGTTCCCGTAAATGGTCGGACCGCGAGAGCGGAAGAATCTCCCCCGGCGGCTCCCGACCAGCCGCCCAACGCGCCGCCCGCCGCTTCTGATTTCACCCACTCTGACCTAATAGGAAGGATCGTTTCCCATTACCGCATTATCGAGAAGGTGGGTGGCGGCGGTATGGGGATCGTGTACAAGGCCGAAGATACGAAGTTGGGCCGCAAGGTAGCGCTGAAATTTCTTCCCACGGGCCTCGCCGGCAATCCCACCGCGCTCGAACGATTTCAGCGTGAAGCGCGCGCTGCCTCGGCGCTCAATCATCCGCACATCTGCACGATTCATGAGATTGACGAGGTGGAAGGCCAGCCGTTCATTGCCATGGAACTGCTGGAGGGCGAGACGCTGAAGCATCGGATCGGTGTAGGGGCGGTTCGCGAACCGCCTCTACAACTCGACGCGCTGCTAGAGTTGGCGATACAAATTGCCGACGGGTTGGATGCCGCGCATCAGAAGGGCATCGTGCATCGCGACATCAAGCCCGCGAACATCTTTGTGACCAAGCGCGGAGAAGCCAAGATCCTGGACTTTGGTTTAGCGAAGTGGACGGCGAGCGCGGCAGAGGAAATGGAGAGCGGAAGCGCGGAAGCGGCGGCGAGCCCAACCCTTACGAGTCACGATCCCCATTTGACGATTCCCGGCGCAACGATGGGGACGGCGGCCTACATGTCACCCGAGCAGGCGCGGGGCGAAGCGGTGGACGCACGCACCGATCTCTTCAGTTTCGGAGCGGTGCTCTATGAAATGGCGACGGGGCAGCAGGCTTTTACCGGCACGACTTCAGGGGAGCTTCGGGAAGCGATTCTGACGCGCGAGGTAACTCCGCCACAACAACTGAATCCCGGCATCGACCCACGGCTCCAGGCGATCATTGAAAAGGCACTGGAAAAGGACCGCGACGTTCGCTACCAGAGCGCCATCGAAATGCGCGCCGATCTGAAGCGCCTGAAGCGCGACAGCAGTTCTGCCCACGTTGTAGCGGCGGTCTCCGACCGCCGTGCCGAAGACCGCGATGCCTTCGGCGGTCGGAGACCGCCGCTACAGAAGGTGGCCTGGGTCTCGGTGGTGGTTGGCTTAGCGGCAATCATTCTGGGTGTTTTATGGCTCCGGTCGTTGTCGCCGCCTTCGTCTTCAGTCCACTCCTACATCCTGCCGGGGGAAATGACACGGTTCAGCATGTCACGGGGAGGTGGGGTGGCGGTTGAGGTGGCGGTTTCGCCCGACGGTCGGCGAATCGCGTTCGAGGCGAACACCAGCGGCGGGCGGCCCATGCTGTGGGTGCAATCGCTCAGCTCGGCCAAGGCGCAGCCGCTGGCCGGGACGGAGGGTGCCGACTACACCCCCTTCTGGTCAGCGGACAGCCGGTCTTTGGGATTTTTTGCCGGTGGCAAGCTGTACAAGATTGAGGCGAGCGGCGGCCCGCCGCAGGCGCTATGCGATGCCCCTCAGGGACTCGGCGGCGCCTGGAACCAGGACGGAACAATTGTGTTTGGACACCAATGGCGCGGCCTCATGCGTATCGATGCGGCGGGAGGAACACCGGAGGAAGTGACGCAAGTGGAGAAGAACGAGATCGGGCACCGCTGGCCCAGCTTTCTTCCCGACGGCAAACACTTCCTCTACTTCGCCCGGGCAACAACTCGGGCGTACGACGGCATCTATCTCGGCGAGCTTGGGACCCACCAGCGAAGGCTTGTCCTGCGCAACAATTCCAACGCCGCATATGCCCAGCCTGGCTACCTGCTTTTCGCGCGCAATGGGATGTTGATGGCCCAGCGCTTCGACCCGCGTAAGCTCGCGCTGGAGGGCGACGCGATGCCCATCGCCGATCATGTGCCGATCGATGACATCGGGTTCGCACCCTTCACCGCCTCGACCAATGGTGTGCTGATCTATCAGGCGGGCCGAGCGAGACCGGAATCGCAACTGGTCTGGTTTGATCGGTCGGGCAAACTCGTCGAGCCGGTGATTCCCGGTGTCGACCGATACGCAGTTCCCGCCCTTTCGCCGGACGGCAACAGACTTGCCGTCACGGTCGCCGACGAGCAAACCAATGGGGATATCTGGGTTATTGACCTGGCACGAAAGACGAAAACCCGGATCACCTTCGGGGCCGGCTTAAACGTCCATGCCATCTGGTGGCCGGACGGAAAGTCTATTGTCTTTGACTCGAATCGCGGCGGATTGCCGCACATTTACCGGGCAGCCGCCGACGGCACAGGCCACGAGGAACTCCTACTGGAAACTTCCGGATTTTATGAATGGCCTTCTTCCGTTTCACCGGATGGTCGTTACATAGCTTATTTCCTTTGTGATCCGAAAGCGGACCGGCTACGCGACGTCTGGGTGCTCCCGATGTTTGGCGACAGGAAGCCTTTCCCGCTGGTGAGCACTCCATTCGACGAGTTCGTGGCGGTCATTGCACCCAACGGAAGATGGGCGGCTTACCAAAGCAACGAGACCGGCCAGTTCGAGATATATATCAAACCCTTTCCCACCGGCGAGGGCAAATGGCAGGTCTCGACTTCCGGAGGATTGAACCCCCAGTGGCGGAGAGATGGCAAAGAGCTGTTTTTTATTACCCTTGATGGCGCGCTGATGTCCGTGAACGTGCGAGAATCCATCGCAGGCCCCGAACTGGGCGCGCCGCACCAGTTGTTCCAGACCAACGCCGTGCCTGCACTCGTCGGCCCTTACTGCGTCTCCGCCGATGGGCAAAGATTCCTGATTAACACCATGACGGCGGAAAGCGCCAGCAAGCCGCTCACCCTGGTCACCAACTGGACCGCCGACTTGAAGAGGTAGGACCGCGCCCCGGCAACGCAAATCAATGTGGTCCTGAATTGGGAGGGCGGTGACGAGGGCGGTGACAGGCACGATATTTCCGATTCCTGCCGGGACATGTGGCACCCCGTCCACTTTTCGCTTGACCATTCCCTTGCCTGGCGTAGTACTTCCCCGGTTCAGAATGCCGCGTCCACTGGGGCTAGCGGAGTTCACGAGGGCATGGGAAAAACCCACTCAGCGGTGCCTGACGTCCGGCCCGCGTGGCGATCCGCTGAACGGCCCGGCGGAGCGCATCCCCCAGGCCGTGATTCTGAAAGATATGCCCGCACCATGACCGCCGCCTTCAAAAAATAGGAAATATCGTGCCTGTCCATGCTGCCCTGAAGCAATTCGACCCCTCCAAGGATGGCGGACCTGCATTCGTTTCAAAATCAGACATTATCGGGTTCCGCAAATGTTTGACAGCTTGGAAATTCCGGGTAAAATAGGTGCCATCTTGGACCCACAAAAATTCCGGTCTAATCAGTGACCTTGCGGAGGACTTAGCGCATGCCCATTCTGGACACCATACTCAGCACTCCCGTCAATATCGCGAAACTTCGGGCCGACAACAAATCGCTGGATCTTCAACTCAGTGGTGCATTCACCAATCTTCTGCATTACGCGAAATCGCACTGGAGCTACACGGCCAGCGGCAACACGGGCGGAGACGCGCTGCTTGCCGGAACCGCCACGTCCGCGCCATGCGGCGGCATCGCCACCGCCCTCAAGCGGGTCTTCATTGACGGGCTGAAAATCCCCGAGGCCAATATCGAATACATCCGCGTCACCGGGTACGTGTGGACGGGTCCCGAGTACTTCTGCTTCGACCCGAAAGTGAAGGGGAACCTCCGTAAGCTCGATGGTCCTCGGGATTACGGCAACGGGTGCATCTTCAACGAGCACTACTACCTGAAGTGCAATGGCAAGTACTACGATCCTTGCTTGTCCGTCGTCTACGCGGTGAAGAACCAGTCCATCAAGGACAGCTTCGGGGGCCTGGGCACGATTATGGTCGGCGCCAACCGGAAAATGCTCGTCACCACGGACCGCAAAACCTGCATCCTGTATATGCCCATGGAGCCCGTGCCCGGCTTCCAGGGAGCGTGGGCGATGTTCGACGCGACCAAGAAGAACGTAGAGAAGGCCCTGGGAAGCAAGGATTTCAAGACGGAGATGGCCATCCGGGGGGGAGACACAGGGTTTGCCAAGTTCGTCAAAACGCTCCCCTGAGCGAGCGTGCGTCGAGGGGACGGTGACAGTCACCTCGTTTCCCGGTTTTTCTCGGGCAAACTGACGCTTCCGACTGGGTCTCGGACCCTGTTCCCCCTGCAAATAATTACCCCCACCCACAGGTCCCATCATCACGCGCCGACCCGGATGGTGGGACACGACCACGTTGACTAACTTGGCTGCCTCGAAGACCTAGTATAGTAGGTCTTTACCTTGCATTTCTCTATAAAACCTAGTATATTAGGTTTTATGTTGCCCCTTTCCTCCATCGGCGAGCAGATCGCCAGCAAGCGCAAAGCGCTGGGCCTTACCCAGCCCGAGCTTGCGAAGAGAGCCATGGTCGGGCTTTCCACGCTCGATGCGCTGGAGAATGGGCGCCTGGGCGAATTGGGCTATTCCAGGATCACGAAGATCCTGGCTGCACTGGGGCTGGAGTTGAAGCTGCAGGAAGCCGGCGGGCGCCGGCCGACGATGGAAGAACTGATGGAAGAGGAAAGCCATGATGAAGGTCTGGACCGCCGCCGCTGAGGCGGGACGGCTCGACCGGAACAACGCGCGCGGCAGCACGTTTGGGTATCAGCCCGACGCCCCGCCGGAGCGCGCCGTGTCCGTGACCATGCCCGTGCGCCTGCCCTCCTACAACGCCGCCTTCGGGCTTCCGCCCATCTTCGAGATGAATCTGCCCGAGGGCGTGCTACGCGAGCGACTGCGGCTGGCCTTTGCCAAGGCCACCGGCACGTTTGATGACTTCGACCTGCTGGGCATCGTGGGACGCTCGCAGGTGGGCCGCATCCGCTATACCGGCCAAAAGGAAGATCTGGAGGAGGACGTGCCGTTCCAGTCGGTCGATGAGATTCTTGAGAAACGGCGCGGGGGTGAGCTGTTCCGTTATCTCCTCGACAAATTCGCGACCTTCTCCGGCATTAGCGGCGTGCAGCCCAAGATTCTGGTGCGCGACGAAAAGGCTTCCGTCGCCTTGAGCCGGGACCATCACCGTCGCTCCGAGAGCTACCGCGGCGCCACGCACGTCGTCAAGTTCTGGGAGCAGAACGAATTTCCGCAGTTGGCCGCCAACGAGTATTTTTGCCTGAAGGTGGCGGAAAAGTGCGGTCTGGAAGTTCCGCCTTGCCGGTTGGCCGAGGACGCGCTGGCCCTCGTCATCGACCGTTTCGACCTTCGGCCGGACGGCACCTACCGCGGCTTTGAGGATTTCTGCGTGCTCAATGCCCGCCGCACCGATCAGAAGTACAGCGGCAGCTACGAGAGCTCCATCCTGAAGCGCTTTACGGAGTTTGCGAATTCGCCTCACGTCGGCGAAGACCTGGAGCGACTCTTCACGCTCATCGCCATCAACTGCGCGCTGCGCAACGGCGACGCGCACCTCAAGAACTTTGGGATTGTCTATGACGACGTTCAGGGTCAGGCCCGCCTTGCCCCGGTCTATGACCTGGTGACCACGTCCGTCTACCTGGCCAAGGACAGCATGGCGCTAACCCTCAACGGAACCACCCGCTGGGCGAGCGCAAAGGAGCTGCAACGCCTGGGTGAGACACGCATGGGAAGCACCCCCGCCCGCGTCAGAGAAATTCTTCAGCGCATCGATGCCGCGATGGCGTCCACCGCCACCGAGATGCGCGTCTACATTAAGGAACATGGGGAATTCGTGGGCATCGGCAACCGCATGCTCCAGGAATGGGATCACGGGGCCGCACATTCGCTTAGGCCGGCTGGACAGGCAGGCAGCTCTTAAGGGGGAGGCAAACAGTGTAACGATGCCGGCGCTGAGGCGAAATCGGGACCATTTCCGCGTTTTTCGTTTAGAATGACAGCAGGTTTCATTTGTGCTATACTTACTTTGCGCTTATTACTTCGGCTGTGTAGCGCGGTTTGCTTGGGTCAAGTTGCTTGAGCTGATAGTTTCCGCCTTCGGTTTCCCTCCGTTCGTCTTCAGCGCAATCTAAAACAGGTTTGGCCACAGAAGTGGCCGTGCGCGCGTGGCTGTTTATTTGCCGCCGACGGTCGCTTTGGCCAGAGAAAAGAAGAAAAGATCAATGCAAAGTTTTACCGAACTAACGATTTCACCCTACACCCAGGAGCGGCTGGCCGCGGCGCGATTTGCGATTCCCACGCCCGTGCAAGCCGCCGCCATTCCCGAGGCGCTCGCCGGCAAGGACGTACTTGCCACCGCGCAGACCGGGACCGGCAAGACGCTGGCGTTCCTGATTCCGATCATCGAACGCCTGCTGCAAAATGATGCGGCGGGAATCGCCGCCCTGGTGCTGGTTCCCACGCGCGAACTCGCCATGCAGGTGGCGGACCAGTACAACGCCCTGCGCGGGAAGCGGCTGGGACCCGCGGCTCTGGTGGTGGGAGGCTTATCCGAATCCGACCAACTCAACGCGCTGCGCAAAGGCGCGCGCCTGGTGGTGGCCACTCCCGGCCGCCTGGAGGATTACCTCGGCCGCAAGCTCATCAACTTCCGTTCCCTGCGCATCCTTGTCCTGGATGAAGCGGACCGCATGCTCGACATGGGATTTCTTCCCGCCATTCGCCGCATTGTGGCAGCACTTCCCAAGGAGCGCCAAACGATGTGCTTCTCCGCCACGATGGCCCCCGAAGTGGTTCGCCTGGTAAATGATTACCAGCGCCACGCCGTGCGGCTGACCTTCGGATCGACGGTTAAGCCCCACGAAAACGTGCGCGTGCAGGCCTTCGAAGTTGCCCATGACCAGAAGCAGCAAGTTCTGGAACGCCTGCTCACCCGGGAAAAGGGACGCTGCCTGGTATTCGCTCGCACCAAGCGCGGAACCGAGCGGTTGGCCAAGAACCTGGTTCGCCAGGGATTCGCGGCGGCCATGATTCATGGTGACCGCACGCAATCGCAACGCTCGGCGGCATTGGCCGGATTCCAGCGCGGCAACGTCCGCATCCTGGTGGCCACCGACGTGGCTTCGCGCGGCATCCACGTGCAGGACATCGCCCACGTCATCAATTACGACCTGCCGGGCGACGCCGAAAGCTTCATCCATCGCGCCGGACGCACGGGACGAATGGGCGAGCGCGGCGTGGCCTCAACCCTCTTCGCCCGCGATCAGCATTCCGACCTCTTGCAGTTGGAGCGTACGCTGGGGCTCCGCATGGAACGGATGCGCGAAGGAGCCGATTGCGGGGAGAAGACAGAAGGAGCTTTGGGGCGAACACGCACGGCTCCCAATGGCGGTTCTTCCCGCATCAACGCCTCGAGCCGCACGGAATCTGTGCCCAGAACCCGCATGACCACACTTCCCGGCGAGATCCTGCAAGCCCACGTGTAAGACCCCAATGAACTATCGTGACGCAAAAGGCGGTGTTAACGCCGCCTTTGCCGGTCGCTCTGCCGGTAACGCCCGGTTCCCTCTCACTTATCCAAAAATTACCATCGTGAAGTCGGCAGAGCGGGCAGCCCGGAGGCAGCCGCTCCGTCCCACACTGTCTTGCCACCCTTACCGGGGACTGCCGCGAACCACCAGGAATCCCGACGAGCAGAAAACGCTGTCGTTCCCGAGATGAGCGTCAACCATGAGTTTCGCCCGGAGAAAAGCTGGTAACGAGGTGTCTGTCCCCAGCCCCTACGCAGGTCACACATCCCGACAGTTCCTTCACCAGCAGCAGCTACAGCGGCCTCACTACCACCGTCACCGATGAGAATCTAAACTCTCGCGTACTCGTGAATGATGAGTTGGGTAACTTGCTCAACGTCGCGGAAGACCCCGCCCACGCCAACTACCAAACCTCTTACTCTTATGATGCCTTGAAAGACTTGCTGCAGGTGCTGCAGGGCAGCCAAACGCGCAGCTTTAACTACGACTCCTACGGCTGGCTGACTCAGGCTAGCAACCCCGAGAGCGGTACCCTCAACTACACCTACGACGGCAACGGAAACGTCCTGACCCAGCAGAACGCCAGAGGCACGACCTGCTACGGAAATTACAGCAGCGGCACGTGCGATGGCTTAGGCTATGATGAACTGAATCGCGTGCTCTTTCGGACCTATAGCGATTCGTCCACCGTGCGGGCGGCTTACGCTTATGATGGATACAACCAGCCCTTCGGGGACAACAATATGGGCGCGGGGGCGGTGGGGCATCTCACCGGAAGCTGGAGCGTCAACCCCGATGGCACGGTGGTGGCGGCGGATGAGTGGTACAATTTCGACGGCATGGGAAGTCCGCGGGCGGAAAAGCAATGCACGCCCGCCACTTGTGGTTTGACCCCTTACTCGCTCACCATGTCGTATAATTACTTGGGAAATGAAACCAGTTTTAGCGACCCGTCCCAGACTCGCTCCACCGGATACGACTCGACGGACCGACTGCTGAGCTTCGCGGCCAACCTGCCCGGCCTCGGGAATCAGAACATGCTGACCAACCCGGTTTACGGACCGTTCGGACTGACCCAGGCTACGCTGGGCAACGGGTTGACGGAGACCCGGGGATATTCCCCCACCCGCACCTGGCTGACCTCTCTTTCCGTGGGCTCCGTGTACTCGTTCGGACTCACGTATTATGGCAACGGCAACGTGTGTACCGCCAACGATAACGTGAACGGCAACTGGACCTACACGTATGACGGCCTCAATCGGTTGTACACGGCGGGGAAGACTGGCGTAAGCTTTACCTACAGCCCCGACCGCTATGGCAACATGACTTGCACCGCCACCGGGGGCCCCGCCTGCACACCGCTAGGTTGGCTTTCAACAACACTCCCCAGAACAACCAGATCACCACCTCCGGCTACAGCTACGACGGGGCGGGGAATCTGCTATCGGACAATACGCACGGCTACGTCTACGACCTGGAAAACCGCCTCACCTGCGTGGGCGTGGACATCAACGGGAACTGCACGACGACCTCGACTTATTACCTCTACGACGCGGCGGGGCAGCGGGTGGGCAAGCAGCAATACGACACGTTGGAAGATTATGTTATGGACCCGCAGGGGCATATCATTTCGGTGCACGACGGCAGCGCCAATCTGCTGCGCGCAGAGTTGTATGCCGGAGGCCGCCACATGGCCACCTTCGGCCCCAACCCCAACGGGCAGTACGTGGACCCCTACCCCACTGGGCTCTTCTATAACCACGCCGACTGGCTGGGCACGGAGCGCCTGCGAACGACGGTCATCAATGGCACCGTGACCATCGCCGAGACGTGTACCGACACTCCCTACGGAATGAATCTCGCCTGCAACGACATCACCCAGGCGGCGGACACCAGCCCCATGCACTTCACCGGCAAACAACGCGACTATGAGTCCAACCTGGACTTCTTCAATGCAAGGTACTTCGGTGGCGGAAACAACCTCGGCCGGTTCATGACCCCCGACCCGGCGGGCCAGCGGGCAACGAACCCGAGCGACCCGCAAACTTGGAACATGTATGTCTACGTGCGGAATAATCCCACCACGCTGACCGACACGACGGGACTGGATTTTTACCTTTCGTGTCAACAAGAAAGCTCGACCTGCGGGCACGTTGATGGTTACAAGGGCCTCTTCCAGGGATCGACCGGCGACAACGGGCAGTTTAACGCCACAGTCGTCACAAGCGCTTCGCTGTCGGACCCGAAGAGTGGCAACACAGCCACAGTGAACGGGAGCGGACTTCAAATCACGACGAAGAACGGCACTGCTGAAGGCGTGTTCATCAACAACACCGCTGCTGCCGACATCAGCGGAAGCGGAGCACTGTCAGGCTTCAACTTCCACGTGAACTACAGCGACACTGCAACTGGGAATCTCGCCGGAGGCTCCGTGCAGTTCAATGGCAGTCTGGATCAAGCGCGGTCACTGCTTCAATCCCGCGGCGCGTTCAATCTAGGAATCATTGACGAAGTGGACGGCTCTATCTTCGGTTTTCATCCTGGGACCGATCAATTCAGGTTCGGCACTGGCCCGTCACCACACTTGTCCGTGCCTGAAGACTTTATTTACAGGGCGACTGGCGGCACAGAGGGACAGGTGACCTACGTTCTCGACCCTAACCCGAACCATGGGATCGTCTTCCATATCGACGCACACACGGGCAGCGGACACACACGTGACGTTATATGCAGCAAGGTTGGCATCGCTTGCCAGTGAGGAGATGAGGCATGATGGGCGTGCTGCTTTTTGTTGCGGTCCTCCTTGTGGCTGTCGGGGGGATCGTCGTCGGGTGGGTACTGTGGATTTCTCAGGCTGAGCGCTTTCGAGCGCCCAAATGGCGAAGCGTCGTGGCCCTCGTCGGCCTCCTTGCGGCGACCCTACAAGTTGCAGTTTTCATTCTGTTCGAGGGCTATGCCGTGGTCGCCGGAAGTTTCAGTTATCGAGCGAGGAACATCTTTGTTTGGGGCCGGGTGGATTCCTGTATTTGCGCCACGGCGTTATTGGCTGCTCTCTTCGGTAAGGGCAGAATCCGCGCTCCGGTCGCCCTGTCCGCTGTGGCAATCGAGGTGATATGGTTCGCACTTGCCATGGCGCTTTGAAACATTTAGCTCAGCAAGCGGGGTAGCGCGGAGGCAGCGCTGTTCAGCTTCCTCCGCGGCTCGTCCCGTCAACGGGAGATTCAAAATTCGAGCAGGGTAGCGCGGAGGTAGGCGCAGTTTGCCTTCCTCCGCGGTTCTTAACATGGAAACATCAACCATGATATTAACATCTCAACATGCAATTCCATGAACGGAAGAAGAGCCGCAGACGAACGCAAAGAACGCGTACGTCTGCGCTACCCCGCTTACCCCGGGGAACGATGGGCAGGCGAATGTAGGAGATGTTCAAGGGAGATTACTCAAATGCGCCGTAGCTCAAATCTGATCGTATTTACAGTTTCGTGGACGAACGCTGCAGTTCTGTTCTTCGAATTTTGGTATTGGTGGCACGGCCAGACGTTAAAGAGAACGCTGGTCACCGGCATATTGACTGTGATCTTTTTGAATTTTGTGTTTTGGGCCGCGTGGCGAGATATGAGACGGTAGGCCGCCGAAGAGAGGTTGAATGATTCTACCTTCAAGCAATTGGGACTGGCTCGTGTTCTTGGCAATGGGAACGCTGATTCTCCTCAGTGCCTACAGGGTGATGGGAATGGGAGATGAGACGTTTTACAAGAAGTACGGGAGATTAATGAAGCTGGGCGGCTATTCGATGATCCTGTTCGCCGCCTATCTTTTCCTGGAGCGCTTCCTTCTCCCACGGTGGCGTCCGTAGCTACGACTACACCGGCACAAGCAAGGGGCCCGCATGCTGGCTGAATTGTAGCCTATCCATGGCGCAGAGGGGGGCGCAGTTCAGTCCTCCTCTGCGGCTCTCCATCCACCGAGCGTTTGCATGTTCACCATTTCCAATTACCGAAACGGTCGGCGCGACTTCCCCTCATTCTCCGTGCTGGAGATGATGGCGGCCGATAAGGCAGTGATGAGAGAAGAGTGATGAGTGAAGAGCAAGAGAGTCCGAGGTCCGAAGACCAGTACACTTGGTGCCTAGTAGCCGGCGGTAAGGATCGGGCCGGCGAATGACCCGATCGCTCGATGTCCCGATTCGAGGAGCTAGTATGCGGATAGGGAGAAACGAAATCGTGGAGGAATTGACCGGCCACATTCGGCAATGCGGAGGAGAGCCGGGGGAATGGTGCGTGGGAACCGCTAGCGCGATTCAAGATGGCAGATTCAACATTCAAGATCAACAGCATGGCAGATTCAAGATTCAAGATAAATCACACAACACAATTCAAGATGGCCGATTCAAGATGCAAGATGAATCGGAGAGCGATATGCCGAAACTGGCGCACCGCGAGGCTCACACGCCCTACGCCGCCGCCGACGCTGCCGATTACCTGGCCAGCGCCTTTGGCCTGCGCCGCGCCCCCAGCTCCGCGCCCGGCACGGTCGTCTACGTCTACCAAGCAGTAGAGTTCGAGAAGGCGGAAGGCAGCCGGCAGAAGGCAGAAAACTGCAAGCAACTGGCTGCCACGTAGCGCGAAAATACGACCGCCGGAGAGAGAAACGGTGGGGAGAGAAACAGCGTCGGAGCCTCGCTTCGCGCTTGACAAAAGCCTAGTTATGTGAGTATACTCATTCTGGTGATTCGCGCGGGGACGAAAGGTCCCGGCGGATGCCGAACATGGAAGTTGCCCTCACCTGCCGCGCCCGGCCCGTTTTAAATCATTCCCACATCGACCTGTCTGGAACCAGCGGTGGAACCGCGAGGAAGAACAAGGTGTCAGGTGCCAGGTGTCAGGTGTCAGACGCGAGGTGTGAGGGTGCCCATCGCGACTCGGAGGTCCCCGCAGGCGGACTAGGGACGGTGCGGAGCGAAAAAACTACGTTCCAAGCCGGAATGTATATGAAAACAAAGAGAACAAGGTGTCAGGTGTCAGGTGCAAGGTGTCAGGGTGCTCATCTTGGCTGGGAAGTCCCGGCAGGCGCGTTAGAGACCTGCGGAGCAAAAAAATTACGTTCCAAGCCGGAATGTGTATGAAAACAAAGAGAACAAGGTGTCAGGTGTCAGGTGCAGGGTGTCAGGGTGCTCATCTTGGCTGGGAGGTCCCGGCAGGCGCGTTAGAGACCTGCGGAGCAAAAAAATTACGTTCCAAGCCGGAATGTGTATGAAAACAAAGAACACTGTCCGAAGTCCGAGGTCCGAAGTCCGAAGTCGAAATGCCCCTGTGGCTGGTACGCCTGCTCTCATCCCGAGCTCCTTACTCCTGACTCCTGCTTTTCAAGAAATGAAGGTGCATCCGGAGATGTTGTTGAAAACAAAGGAGAACATCCGAAGTCCGAAGTCGAAATGCCCCTGCGGCTGGTACGCCTGTTCTGATCCCAGCTCCTTACTCCTGACTCCTGCTTTTCAAGATATGAAGGTGCATCCGGAGATGTTGTTGAAAACAAAGGATGGAAAAAAGGAAGGTATTAGGTATCAGGTGTCAGGTGTCAGGAAGGTGTCCGGGAGTGCGCGCGAAGAAACTACGTTCCAAGCCGGAATGTGTATGAAAACACTCGACAATGACAGGT
Organism: uncultured Acidobacteriota bacterium; assembly: GCA_963719115.1. GTDB lineage: Bacteria > Acidobacteriota > Terriglobia > UBA7540 > UBA7540 > Bog-366. The sequence goes on from CAVRBF010000045.1 coordinate 82,407, forward strand.
GCATCCGGAGATGTTGATGAAAACAAAGGATGTCAGGGGAAGCATGACGGCTTTGACAGCGCCTCCGCAGCGCCAGGTGGATTCGCGTGGGGAGGATCTACAGCGATGCCGTACGACAATCAACGGCGGCTCATTGCTTCTCAAAGGGCGGTGACGTCGAACCTCCCGGGTTCGAACTTCCCTCGCCTGAGTCGGCAGCTTGCGCAGGTTTCGCAGATTCAAGTCCACGGTCTCCGCGATCGGCGTAGTCTGCGGACGGGGTTGAAACTGCTTCCCCAAAGTGATGCAGGCCGAGGCACGCCGATTTAAGGATATAGTTGTACGGTTTTGAGTTCGTGAAATCCATTCTTTCGGGTGAAGCGATGATGGTCATGAAATTCGGAGGCAGTTCAGTCAAAGACGCCGGTTCCATCGACCGGGTGATCAAAATCATTCAGGAGCGCCTGTCACTCCATCCGGTAATCGTGGTTTCGGCCATGGGCAAGACCACGCGGAACCTGCTGACCGCCGGAACACTGGCCGCGCAAGGGAAAACCGCTGAGGCGCTTGCGCAGCTCGCGGCCATTGAGGCGTATCACCGGACCGAACTCTCGCAGTTGGTGGGAGAGTACGGAAACTCGCTTACCCTCATGGCGGGTTACTTTGGCGAAATGCACGACCTGGTCAAAGCCCTTTCCATCTTGAAGGAATTCTCGCCGCGCAGCCAGGATGCCATGGCAGCCTACGGCGAGTTGCTTTCATCGGCCATCCTGGCCGCGGGGCTCGAGTCGCGCGGGGTAAAAGTGCGGTTGCTGGACGCACGCACGCTGATGATCACGGATGATCACTTTACCGCCGCGGAGCCGATGGAGGAAACGTCGAACGCGCGCATGCGTGACGCGCTGCTGCCGGAACTGGAGAGGGGCCGCACGCCGGTGATGCAAGGCTATATCGGCGGTACCCTGAGCGGGGCGACGACAACCCTGGGCTTTGAAGGTTCGGATTTCACCGCGGCTTTCGTGGGAGCGGCTTTGGACGCGGCGGCCATTCAAATTTGGAAAGATGTGCCCGGCTTGATGACCGCCGATCCGGCCGTCATCCCCAAGGCGCAGACCGTTCCCGCAGCCACGTGCGATGAGATGGCTGAGCTAGCCTATTTTGGAGCCAAATTGCTGCACCCGCGCGCGGTGTGGCCGGCGGCGCAGAAACGCATCCCCATCCAAATCCTCAACTCCTGGCACCCGCAGGACGCCGGGACGGTCATTCAGGAAACCGCGGAGCCTACTTTGCAAGGCGTGCGCTCCATTGCCTTCAAAGAGGGCTTGGCTTTGCTCCACATTGTCTCGAACCGGCGGCAGCCGATTTCACAATTCATGAAAGCGGTGCTGGAGGTCCTGGACCGCCACCGCGTTACACCCGATCTGACCGCCATGTCATCCGTGCACGGCCGTCTGGCGCTGGACGGCAATCTTCCGTTTGAGCGGTTTCTTCCGGAATTACAGCGCTTGGGTACGGTGGAAATTGCGCGGGGGAAAGCCTCGATCTGCCTGGTCGGACAGGGCCTGAACAGCCAACCCGGCATTGCGGCTTCGGCCTTGCAAGCCGTTGCCGAACTGTCGCTCGATCTCATTTCCCAAGGTTCTTCGCCGAATAGCTTGATGATGGTCCTGGACCAGACTCTCCTTGAAGCCGCGCTCAAGCGGGTCCACCAGCAGTTTTTTGAGGGCGACGCCGGCACGAGCACGCCGCGGCCTGCCGGTATCTAGGGCCGAAGGGCGGTTGAATGCGGCCGGGTCACGCTGGCTGGTAGCCCTGCGGTGGGTGGCTCGTGGAGCAGAAGGGGTAGACTTCGGCCGCTTCGTACACGCCAGGGATGGGGGTTTTGGCTCAACCGGGTAGCGGAAATCCGGGCCGCCATCGCTGCACCGGGTCGGAACCAGGGTCAGGGGCTGCTGAAGTTTGCGACAGTAACCGCGGATGGCTGTCGGCCATCAAGACCGGAGAGGCCGACGAGCAAACCCGCCGGTGGGTATCGAGGCTCCAAGTTGGCCCCCCTGGCCAAAGCAAGATCAGTGATTCCAATCACTTGCTGCTGTCTTCCGACGATATTCGAGCCAGAGCCAGTGGGAGCTCGGGCTGGCGCGAGACTGGAACTCAATTTGCTCTGTAAGTGACCGATGACGAGTACCCTGGAAGCCCCGTTCAAACCGGTCCACGTCCAGACCCACAAGGGTCGCGAGCTGGGGGTACGTGCGTTTGCCCGCGAGGACTTCGGGGCGCTGGTACAGATGTACAAGGCGTTCGAGCCCAAACGGGTCGCGCAAGGCCTGCCTCCACCGGACGTCCCCCGCATTGCCCACTGGCTGGACCGACTGGAACAGAAGTCCCAGGCCCTGCTGGCGTGGGACGGCGGCAAAGTGGTGGCGCATACGATCCTGTGCCCGATGCCAGGCGACGCGGTGGAGTTCACCATCTTCGTACACCAGGACTATCGGGAGGAAGGCTTGGGCACCGTCATCAGCCGGCACACGCTGGATTGGGCCCAGGACATGGGCTTCTCCCTGGCCTACCTCACCACGGAAATCTCCAACTTTCGCGCCTTGCGCCTCTTCCGCAAGCTGGGATTCAAGACCACCAGTAGTTATGGCGACGAAGTCGAAATGAAGCTCACCATCGCATCCGCAATGAGCGAACCACAAGCTGCGTAGCCAACAAACCTTCCATCAAACTCCCCATGGCAATCCCCCCAAAATTCCGGAACATCTTTGCCAGGTGCGGTGTCGAATAGGGTGAAAGAGAAAGGGCAGCAGTCGTAGGAGCGCTCCGCGGCTGAACCAAAACTGACAGGGGCTGGGGGTTAGGGGCTGGGGAAAGCGCGATAACCGAAACTGGAAGTTCAGTGTCGAGCTTACGAGTTTCGACTTTCGGGTTTTGTTCTTTCCCCAGTACCCAGCCCCCAGCCCCTAGCCCCAACAGGAGGTGCAGCTATGTTCGAGGATGCGCTACTTGAGTCTTCACCCCGGCGGGCGTTCGTCCTTCGCCGGATCCACTACCTGTCATCCATCGTCGCGGGCACGCTGTTCTTCGCGCAAGGGCTGTACCTGCTGCCCTTGCTGCTGCTGTTCGCGGACCGGCGGGCGCTGTTCGTGACCTCTGCCATGTTGGGCGTCGCGGCCACTCTTACCGCGCTGATGCTCTGTTACGTGGGCGTGGACGCCCGGCAGCAACACGTGCGCGCGTGGCCGTGGCTCGGCATTACGCTCCTGCTTAACCTTCCGGGCTCCTTGGTCTACCTTGTCTACTCCGCCTGGAAATCCGGCGACTGGAAACGCGCCGCCATTCCCCTGGCGTATGTCACAGAATCGCTGCTGGTCGGCGTGATGGTGCTGGTTCCACTGATTTACACTCAGGCATTGCCCAGACAGTTGTTACTAGTCGATATGCATGTCCCACCGCCACCGGGTCCGCCGCCGGCGCGGCCGGAGGGACAACACATAAAGCCGGAAGGTCACCGCGTCACAGTGGATCCGCACACTGCGCCCGCCCACATCCCACATGGGATCGTACCTGTCGTGGAAACCCTAGAACCCCCTCAGCTAGACGCTCAGGCGGGGCCGGGGATTACAGGTGGAATCCCTGGAGGAACACCGGGTGGAATCCAGGATGGAGTCATCAATAGCCTTATCGGCGCGAAGGAACCTCCCCCTCCACCTCCGACTCCCAAGCCGGCCCCTCCAAGAGTGGTCCGCATTGGTGGTAACGTAATCGCCGCGCGTGCTCTTTACCAGCCGCCGCCCGTTTATCCTCCACTCGCCAGAATGGCGCACGTGGAGGGAGTTGTGATTCTGCGCGCGGTTATCGGCACTGACGGCGCAATCAACGACTTGACGGTTCTCAGAGGTCATCCCCTGCTGGTCGGCGCGGCACTTGACGCTGTGAAGGCCTGGAAGTATCAACCTACCTTGCTGAACGGCGACGCGGTGGAAGTGCTGACGGAGATTGACGTGAACTTCAAGCTGGGAGAGTAGCGTCGGAAAGAACCAAACGCAAAGTCAAAACGCAAAGGTCAAAGCTGAAAGGTTTCGCACCGATTCACCCGTTGGTTGTCGTCATTGCACGTAGCGAAGTGCGGTGACGATCTGATAACGGGATGATCCGAGTTCGTGGCGCGCGCGTACCGCCCGCTGGAGCTCTCCGCCGGCGGGCGGGAACGCGCCGAAGGACCCCTCACCCGCCCGTCAGCAGACGGTCGACCTCTCCCCGCGGAGAGGTTGGAAGTCGGTTCGGCGCGCGAGCCCGTAGAAGACCCCTCACCTCACCGCGAGCTCACGGCGGCCAGGGTCTCCAGCGGCGCGTAGCGGGGCGCGCCGGGTTGATGGGAATTCTCGTAGTCGCTGATGCGGTCGGCGATGCGCAGCGTCAGGCCGATGTCGTCCCAGCCGTGCAGCAGGCACTCGCGGCGGAAAGGATCGACGCTGAACTCAAAGCGCAGGCCGGCGTCGTCGGTGATGGTTTGGGTCTGCAGGTCGACGGTCAGGCTATAGCCTTCCCGGGCGGCGACGCGGCGGAAGATTTCGTCAATCTGCGCATCCGAAAGCGTAACAGGAAGGATGCCATTCTTAAAGCAGTTATTATAGAAAATGTCGGCAAAGCTCGGCGCCAGAACGGCGTGGAAGCCGTAGTCGAGAATCGCCCATGGCGCGTGCTCGCGGCTGGAGCCGCAGCCGAAGTTGGCGCGCGCCACCAGGACCGACGCGCCCTTGTAGCGCGGTTGATTCAGCACAAAATCCGGGTTGGGCGTCTCGCCATCACCGCGATAACGCCAGTCATAGAACAGCACGCGCCCATAACCTTCGCGCGTCAACCACTTAATGAATTGCTTGGGCACAATCTGGTCCGTGTCAACGTTCACGCGATCCATCGGCGCGACAAGCCCGGTATGTTTAGTAAAAGGTTGCATAAAGTCTGTCCCTTGTCATTTGTCCTTGGTCATTCGCATTGGTGATTTGCGATTGGTGATTTGTGATTGACTGCTCCCGGCGGGGCGACGCCCACAGAGCCAGACCCTTCATGGGGCCGGTTTCGCGCTCTCCCTTTGAAGTTTCTTCTCGTGTTCCCGTTCCACCCGCTCCAGGAGCCACAAGATTTCTCGAACGTTGCGGCCTGGGATGCCGAATTCCGGCCCGCGTAGCTTCGCGGTCATTATTATCGCTCGCGTATTCTCCGAATCAATGTAGTCAGGGGAACCAAAGACCAGTCGAAGAGCCGTGAGGAGCTCCGTTTCTTCTGTGATCTTGCCCGTTTCAAGCGCGACTCGCAGTTTCCGTCGCTGCTCCGGGAAGCCAGGTTCTAGTTTGAAAAGCTCCACTAATTTCATCGGAAACCGTCACTCTTCATCCTTTAGCCTTTACCCTTTAACCTTTACCCTTCATCATTCAGGATTCAGAATTCAGCATTCATTCCGCCTGTCCCACCCCCCACCGCCGAATATCGACGAAGTGCCCCTCAATCGCCGCGGCTGCGGCCATCATGGGGCTGACCAGGTGGGTGCGGCTGCCGGCGCCCTGGCGGCCTTCGAAATTGCGGTTTGACGTTGAGGCGCTGCGCTCACCCGCGGGCAGTACATCGTTGTTCATGGCCAGGCACATGCTGCACCCGGCGTCGCGCCATTCAAACCCGGCGTCTAGGAAAATTTTGTCGAGGCCTTCCTTCTCCGCTGCCGCCTTCACTTGCATCGAGCCGGGAACCACCAGGGCTTCCTTCAGACTCTTGGCGACGTGTTTGCCGGCCACCACGCGCGCGGCCAGACGCAAGTCCTCCAGGCGTGAGTTGGTGCACGAGCCGATAAAGATGCGGTCAAGCGGAATATCCTCAATGCGCGTGCCGGGCTTGAGCGCCATATATTCCAGCGCCCGCGTGGCGGCTTGGCGGTCGGTCGAATCGGCAAACGAACTCGGGTCCGGCACGCTTCCGGTAACGTCCGTCACCATGCCGGGGTTGGTTCCCCACGTCACTTGCGGAGCAATTTCCGCGGCTTCGAGCTTGACCACCTTGTCAAACTTGGCACCATCGTCAGTCACCAAGGTCTTCCAGCGCTCGACTGCGGCGGTAAAATCCTTGCCTTGGGGAATGAAGGGACGGCCTTCGATGTAGGCAAAGGTCGTATCGTCGGGCGCCACCATGCCCGGCGCGCGCACCGCCTTCAATCGACATATTGCAAACCGTCATGCGACCTTCCACGGAGAGGCTGCGGATCGCGTCGCCTCCGAACTCAACCACGTGGCCGGTGCCGCCGGCGATGCCGATCCTGCCGATGATGGCCAGAATAAGGTCCTTGGCGGTGACGCCGGGGCCGCGGCGGCCGTTGACTTCCACCAACATGGTCTTCGATTTAAACTGCACCAGGCACTGCGTGGCCAGAACGTGCTCAACTTCACTGGTGCCAATGCCGAAGGCGAGCGCGCCCAGGGCTCCGTGCGTGGAGGTGTGGCTGTCGCCGCAGACAATGGTCAAGCCCGGCTGCGTGATGCCGAGTTCCGGCCCGATGACGTGCACAATGCCCTGGTTGGGGCTCTGCATGTCGAAGAAGAGGATTCCATTTTCGCGGCAATTGCGCGCCAGTGCGTCCAACTGCGCCGCGCCAACGGCGTCGGCAATCGGCAGGTGACGATTCTTGGTGGGCACGGAATGGTCCATCACCGCGAACGTCAGGTCGGGCCGGCGCACTTTGCGTCCCGCCACCTTGAGGCCGGAAAAAGCCTGTGGCGAGGTGGCCTCGTGCACCAGGTGGCGGTCAATATAGATCACCGCCGGCTGGCCGGGTTCCTGGGAGACAACGTGCGCCTCCCAGATTTTTTCGTACATGGTTCGAGCAGGCATCATGATTCAATCCATGGGCAGGAATTTTGACAGCGCCCTAAACGATTAATTATACGCTAGCGGGAAGGGCCGAGTAAATCGGTCGGAGGATCCCAAGAATCGCGATTGAGCGGTGGTAGGATGTTGCTGATGCGATGCGAACGTCATTTGCGGCGAGCTGGGTTGACCAGGGATCGCTCGCGATTCAATTTTGGGTCAAAGTTCAGGGTCCCATGGATCCTCCCTTCGGCTTGTCTGCCCAGGGGTTGACACTGCCGCCGCGGATGTGACCGTAAGCCTTTTCGCTCCTCTCGGCCTTCTCCTCTCAGTTCCGCAACGTCGCGCAGGCGACCCGAGCGGCTTGCAACATGCTCCATTTCTCCAGGTCGGCCTTAATCTGCAGCATCCAGGCGCGTGCATGGCGCACCAGCTTGCCCGCCAAACGATAAACTTTCCAGCGCAGCGTCGCCACGGTGGCCGTGCGATACCCGGCCGGCAGCACCTGCCGTTTCAGAAGTTGGGCCAAGTTATAGGCCAGCACGCCAATGGCGAAATACATCGCATTGGCCGCAAACTGTCCGCACGGCATCTGCTCCATGCCGAATCCGATTTTCAGTTCCTTATGCCAGTTCTCGCTCTCGCCCCGCTGGTTGTGTTTCCAGACCACCGTGCTGGCCGCTTCCTCCCGATTCGTGGCCACCGCGTGATAATAATACCGGTCGGCCTCGAACAGACTCGGCTGCGGGTTCGCCCACCGCAGCACGATCAGCCGGAAGGCTTGCTCGGTACTGCTCATGCTGTGCACCGTCTCGGCAATCTCCCGGTCCGTGGCCAGACCCTCGGCCGTCCGGTAGGGTTGCCACGCTGCCTCCGGCAAGTTCCTAATTTCCCGCTTCACGGCCACGTCCAGATCGGCCGTGATGCTGAAGCTCCGCCCCGGCTGGCTGTAGTAATTGATCACCTCCGCCTGATACGCCGCGCTGTCACTCCGGAAATAGATCCGCTTCCCCGCCGGTATCACCGCCCCACAGTGCCGCGCGAACTTCAGAATCCCTGCTCCTGGACTCGCATTGCCTTCCCGAAATTCATGCCCCACGCACACCCCGTCCACATATCCCAGCAACGGCATGTACCCTTGCACGTGGTGATAAGTCCATTGCGCATCCTGCTTCTCCGCCTCGATCTCCGTCGCGTCCATATCCAGCGTCACTTCTTCCGCCCCTTCTAAACAGGGCGCGATCAGCTTTCGACTGATCTCTCCCAGCGCTGCCGCTCCCTTCTCCCCCTGCCGCCGCAGCCAATCTCCCACCGTCCCCGCATCGGGCAGCGCCTTCAACCCCAACGCCCCCAATACCTCCTGCTCGGCCCGCAACTCCCGCAAATCCTCCAGCCGCCTTCCCCCCGCGTGCAGCATCCAGATCAGCCCCTGCACAAACTCATGCGGCGCATACCCGCGCCCCGACTTCGGACCCGCCAAGGCCCCATCCACCTGCTCCCATAAACCCACCGCCCGCGCCAACTCCTCCAACACCATCAGCCCGCCCAGACTCGTCAAACGCTCCGAACTTCTTTCCAGCTTGATCGGTAGAATCAACTGCGGTAAGCTCGCTTCCATCGTTCACCCTCCGGGTGTGAGGCTAGATTTCTTGACAAAATCTCTATACCACACATCCTGCGAGGGTGAACGTCTTTTTCTGCATCTTGCGCTCGTATCAATCGCGATTGTTGGGAGGATCGTCGCGCTCACTCCCGACGTACTATGGCCATCCTGGCCATGCCGGGGCACGGGCGGGACGCCCGTGGTACGTCCCTACCGCCAAATTACGCATTCCCACCTTTCTTCCGCAAATCCACAACCGTCTGCGCGAAGCCTTCGATGCGGTTATCGTTCAGGGTGATCTGTTCCGCCTCGGGGCCGATGCGGATGCCCACGCGCTCGCCGCGGCGCCTGGGTTTCGCGGATTTCGTTTCCGGCGATGGTCACGGATTTGGTCTGTCCCTGAATATCGATGCCGATGCCACGGTCCTTGCGTGAGCCCCAGAATGCGGTTCCTCTCGATCAGGTTGCGATTTCCCTGGAACGCCGGCTCGGGCTCTTTGCGGAACAGGATGCCGACCTCGCCGCTCGCGCGGACGTCGTTGTCGCGAATCACGTTGTCCGTATCGCGATGCCCGATGGAGATGCCGTAGCGCTTGTTCCCTTCGATGAGTTTTTCTCCGCCAGGCCCCAGCGGACGCCCCAGCACCAGAAAAGTCCCTGATCGTTATCGATCAGACGATTCCCGCGGATGATCGAGCGCTGGGAGCCGGAGCCCGGGTGGAGCCCGACGCCGGTGTGGTCGTGGCTGTGGCAGCCTTCCGCCAGCACGTCATGGCAAATCTGCCAGCTCAGGCCGTCGCCGTTATAGTTGCGCGCGGTGAGGTTGCGCAGGGTCATGCGGATGCAGTCCTGCAACCAGACGCAGCCGGCATAATTGCCGTCCAGGTTGGTGTTATTGGCTTTGTTGCCGTCCAGCACGAGGTTTTCCATGGTAACGTTGGCAATGTTCTCGCCGCTGAAGAGAGGGAACAAGCGTCTCCACCTTGGGTTCGCCGGGCAGAAAGGCGTTTTCCCGCAGCGCGCGGTCAAGCTTGAAGCGATTGCCGTTGCGGGCCACCAGCGTGCGCTTGATGACCTTGAGTTCGCCCTTGTCCGCATCCTTGGCGCGGATGCAAATCCCGTCGCCGATCTGGAAATCGCGCGCGTCCACAAAGGTGATTTCCTGGTCGAACCAGTCGGCATCCTCCGCGAGTCGTGGCCAGGGCGGAAGGCTCCTTGGTGATCACGGAATCCGCTCCGCTGCCCAGAATGCGAACATTGCTCTGGAGGTAAACGGCATTGCGAAAGCGGTAGGCGCCGGGAAGAATCTTTACCGTGCCGCCTCCCCAGCGCGCCACGGAATCAACCGCCGCTTGAATCACCTTCTCGTTCGAGCCCACAAGGTCAGCTTTCTCCGGGCCTACCGTCAGCGTCAGGCGCTCGGCCCAGTTCGGTTCGATGGGGTCGCCCGAAGTGGCGCGCGGCACCTTGACCGGCAGCGCATCGACGCGGTCGCTGGCGGAAGCGGTGCGCAGGGCGGCACTTCCCATGGCCATACTGCCTAATGCGGTGGTTACAAAGTCGCGGCGATTCATGCTTGCACCTCCGATTTGCTATACGTCGGGATCCGCACGGGATGTGGATCGATCAAAGGTAGCTTACACGGGCGCAAGGGGAAGGGCAACGGGTGGCGAACATGCCAACACGCGCCCTTCTCTTCCTTTGCTTTCAATACGTTCTCGGGATATCCCGTCATGGGGCATTTCTCTTCGCCCATACTGCTGTCGGTTCGGCGTCCCCCGGCGGGCAGCCACAAACTGCATTAAGTGCGAAACGCGTGCACGCTTCACGTGGCCGACCCTTTATTTTCAGCATGTTCCCAGGATATCCCGTTATAGGGCGTTTGCGCGTGCGTCGGTCCGCCATCGGTCGGCGCCGCCGGTCGAATCGCAGGAGTGCAGCTCTCGCGAATCCGATACGAACTTCGACCTGTCGTTCCTTTCCTTTCAACATGTTCCCAGGATATCCCGTCACAGGCCGTGCACGCACAGGAATTCCACCCACGGCGCAGGGCGCAACTCGGGCCTGCGGGGTCGCCTGATGCGGATTCACGGGTGCGTACGTTTCGCACGAAGTCATCATGGCAAGCACCTCTCTGGCCCAACGGTGGTAGGCTAACATACTATCGAGAAAATGTCAAGAACATTTATTATACATTTGATAAATAAGGGCGATCGTCGGCCCTCCTCACCAAAATGGTGAGGCCGTGAGTTTCTACGTTTTGGGGGCCAGGGAGCGCGGAAACACGGCTTTCCATGAAATGACCACCATCTTCAAGTTGCACCACCCACGAACCTAACTGTCATCCTGAGCCCGCAATTCAGGGCGAACGACCCTTTTCATTGTACGGAGGAAGTGCAGGGCGGGGCCGCCCCGTTCCTACACGCCGCGCTCCCGCGGCACACTTGGTTAAGACGAAATGCGGGGGTCTTTCGCCCTGAATTGCGGGCTCAGGATGACAGCGGTACGAGCGTGCGATGAAAATATGATTACCGCGAATGGCAACGAAGACCTTCTGTTGAAATGTAGAAACTCCAGTCCTCACCAAAATGGTGAGGCAAACTCGATACCCCTACTCATTTTGTCCGGGAACCCCGCGCGAATGATGACCGAGTGGTTTTAGGCCGGGCTGGGAATCGAACCCAGCAGAGCCTGATGGGAGGCACTCAGCGGGTTTGCGGCCCGCGGGCAGCGCCAGCTACCTTGACCGGCCACCTTCGATTATAGCCGCACGCGCGAACGCTTGTGCCGTAGGCACCTTGGACTGCGGCGGCTTGACTCCGCCTTCCTACTTGGGACTTCAATCTGGCATCTGTCCGAGAAGTGAAGGCGGCGTCAAGCCGCCGCAGTCCAAGGCGCTTCGCGCAGCGTCGATAGATGCGGGTGTCGAGACAGCAAACGATTCCTGCGCGGACCGAGATCGCCTTCGCTACACCTGCAGCACGTCGCCGTCGCGGGCCACGATTTGGTAGAGCACGGGGCTCACGATGCGTCCGAGGAAAAGCCGGGAAATCAGGCCGGCCACGATGACGATGGCAAACGGCCGCTGAGTGTCCGACCCGATGTCATGCGAGAGGGCGGCAGGCAACAAACCCAGGCAGGCAACGAGTGCCGTCATCATGATGGGCCGCAGGCGCACCATAGAAGCCTCGAACGTCGCCTGGGCGACGTCCATGCCTTCCAGCCGCAGTTTGTTGATGTAGGAAGTGTCAATGACGGCGGTTTCCACCGACACGCCCATCAGCACCAGGAGTCCCAGAACCGACGAGACGCTGAAAGGCGTGCCCGTCAACTTCAGGGCCAGCAGCGCTCCCACCGGCTCGGTCAAGATCACGCTCAGCACGACAATCACCGGGAACTTGAAGTTGCCGTAGAGCGCGAACAGGATGAGGAAGATCAACACCACCGTGAGGGGGCCGATCACGGTGAGCTGGCTTCGGGCGGCCAGGAATTCGCTGTACTCTCCGCCCCACTCCATCCGGTAACCCGGCGGCAGCGAGATGGCCTTGCGCACCGCCTTCTGGGCATCGTTCACTGCGCGCTCCAAATCACGGCCTTCAATGCTGTATTGCACTCCGATATAACGCGAGTTGTTTTCGCGGTAGATAAAGGACGCACCGTTGCCCTGGCGGATGTCGGCCAACTGCTTCAAGGGAATCTGCTGCCCGCTGGGCGTGCCCACCAGCAAGTCGCCGATTTCCTGCGCACTGGAGCGGAACTGCGGCTGCATGCGCACCACCAGGTCAAAAACCTTCTCGCCTTGAATCACCTGCGTGGTTGCCTGCCCCCCACCGCCGCTTGCACCACGGCTTCCACGTCGGCAACATTGATGCCATATCGGGCAATCTTCTCGCGATCCGCGTCAACAATCAGGCTGGGCTGGCCCAATTCGCGCACCACGGTCAGTTCCGTGAAGCCTGGAATTTTTTCCAAGATGTCCTTGATCTTGAGCGCCGTCGATTGGAGGATGTTCAGATCCGAGCCATAAACTTTGACGGCCAGCGCGCTTTTCAGCCCCGTCAGAGCTTCGTCCACCGCGTCTTCGGCGGGCTGCGTAAAGTTGAAGATGATGCCGGGGTAGCTTTCCAGCCGATGCTGGATCGCTACGGTCAATTCCTCCTTGGTATGAATCGGCCCGCTCTTCCATATCTTGTCGTGATAGGGTTTCAGCCCAACGTAGAACTCGACGTTGAAGAAGCCGGTGGGATCCGTGCCGTCGTCGGGACGTCCCAGCTCCGAGCCGACGTCGGTGACCTGGGGATAAGACATCAGGATATCCCGGATCTGGGGCGCGATCCTGGCGGATTCCTCAAACGAAATCGTGTAGGGCATCGTTGCCCGCACCCAGAGTGCGCCTTCGTCAAGGTGGGGCATGAATTCGCCGCCAATGCTCGGGACCAGCAGCAACGTGGCGCCGAAAATGAGCACCGCCACCACCATACTTACGGCCGGATGCCGCAAGCACCAGCGAAGCTCGGATCCGTACTCGTTTTTAAGCCATTCATAGGCGCGATTGCGGTGTTCCCGGACGCCGTTTTGAACCAGGCGGAGGCGAGGACGGGAACCAGCGTCAAGGTCAGGATCAACGCGCCAATCAGCGCGAATGACATGGTGTCGGCCATCGGATGGAACAGCTTGCCGGAAGCACCGTGCAGCACATAGATGGGGAGATAACCCGCAATGATGACGGCGACGGAGTAGAAAATGGGCCGGTCCACGTCACGCGCGGCAGCGGCGATCACCTCGTGAAGGTCATACTTCTGCCCGTGCCGCTCCGCCAGTTCGCGGTAAATATTCTCCATCATCACCACCGTGCCATCGATGAGGATGCCGAAATCAATGGCGCCGATGGAGAGCAAATTGGCGGGAATGTCGCGCGCATGAAGAACTACAAAAGCGAAGAGCAAGGCCAGGGGAATGGTCAGCGCGGTGATGACCGCGGCGCGCAGGCTCACCAGGAAGAAGACCAGCACGATCAAAACCAGAATCATGCCGCGCAACAGGTTTCCCGTGACCGTGTCGATGGTGAGTTGCACCAGGTCGCTGCGGTCGTAATAGGTGTGGACCTTCACATCCTTGGGCAGCACCTGTTTGTTCAGCTCTTTGGTCTTCTCTTCCACGCCCTTCAGGACGTCCTGGGTCTGCTCGCCGCGGCGCATCAGGATGACGCCTTCCACCGCGTCGTCGTTCTTGTTGAACCCGAATTCCCCCAGGCGCGGGGCATGGCCAATGACCACATCGCCGATGTCGCGGACGCGCACGGGAGCGCCGTTATTGCTGGCCACCACGATGGCGCCAATATCCTTGGTATCGCGCGCCAGGCCCAAGCCGCGCACATAGTAGAATTGCCCGCCCTGAGAGTAAAACCCGCCGCCGGTGTTGGCGTTGTTCGCGGAGAGAGCTTGCATCACTTGCGGAACCGTCAGGTGAAAGCCGTAGAGCCGCGTGGGATCAAGCAGCACCTGGTATTGCATCACCGTGCCGCCAAAACCGGAATCGTCGGCCACGCCGGGGACCGATTTATACGCGCGCTCCAGAACCCAATCCTCGAAGGTTTTCAGATCCTGCGGCGAGCGGTCAGGGCTTTCAATGACATAACGATAGACAAGGCCACTGGGGCTGTACAATGGCGCCAGGCTCGGCTGCACGCCGGTGGGATAAGTCACGTCGCTGAGCCGTTCAAACACCACCTGCCGGGCGAAATAATCGTCGGTGTCCTCGCGAAAAGTCAGGATGATGTCGGAAAGTTCGTAGAGCGAAATGGATCGCATCACCTCGAGGTACGGCGTGCCGTTCATTTCCACTTCCGTCGGCAGCGTGACCAGGCGCTCCACTTCCTCTGAGGCGTGGCCCGGCCACTGGGTGATGATCTCCACCATGGGAGGAGAAAGATCCGGGTAGGCGTCCACCGGCATGCGATGAAAAGCGACAACGCCCATCGCAACAATCATGGCCGTCAACATCAACACCATGAACCGCTGGCGCAGAGCGAGTTGAACAATTCGATGAATCATAGGAAATAGTCCGGCCGGTCCGAAGTCAAAACGGTCAGTGCTGAAACGAATTCTGGAATTGCAAGAACAAGCTGCCGTCGGCCACCACGCGTTCGCCGGTGCTGAGGCCGCTCAGGATCTGCGTACTGCCGTCGGCGTTTCCGCCGATCGTCACGGCGCGCTGGGCGAACTGATTCGGGCTCACCTCGACGTATACAAACGGCTCGTTCTCAGCGTTCCGCAGAACCGCAGCGTCCGGGACGCCGATCGCGTTGGGAATGACGCCGGCCTGGATCGTGGCCGTCACGTACATGTCCTTCTTCAATTTCTCACCGGGGTTCTGAGTGACGATGCGCACCGGCAAGGTATGCGTGTTGGGATCGAGAGCCGAGCCGATGTAGGAAATCCTTCCTTCAAAAGTGTCGGGATACGCATCGGTTTGGACGGTCACCGCGTCACCCAGGCGCACGGCGCCCATGTCGCGCTCGTAGACGCTGACCAGAACCCAGACGCTGCCCATGTTGGAAATCGTAAAGACCTGGGTGGCGCCGGCCTGAATCACCTGGCCCGGCGCAACCAACCTCTCCACCGCCTCGCCGGCGAGCGGGGCCAGCACCGGGACATCCGGCATGGTTACGTCTTTCGACAAGGATTCCGGCTGTTTGATTCCGACGGCCTTTAAAGCCTGTTCGGCCGCTTGTAAGTCGGCCTGCGCCTGGTTGGTGGTTGACTCCGCCTGCTCCAGATCCGCCATGGCGATCACTCGGTGCTGGTATAGGTCCTGTGCGCGGGCGTAGCTTTTCTGCGCCAGCGCCAGAGGCGTCCTTCGCCTTGAGGTAATTTGTGCGGAGTTGGGCGAAGTCGGGACTGGCCACGTAGAGCATTGGCTGATCGGCTCGAACCATCTCTCCCGGCACAATCAGGATCCGCGAAATCGGTCCGCTGATTTGGGCAATGACCGGCGTGGTTTCAAAGCCGTTGTAGGCAACGGCTCCGGGAAGGCGCAGGACGCGGCGCAAGGGTGAAGTTTCGACCGTCACCAACTGGACGTGCGACATCTGCTCTTGCGGAACGGAAAAGAGCGCGGCGCGAGAGTCGTCACTGCCCCCCGGATCCGCTGCGGCCGGCGCGGGGTTCGCGTCGGCGGTGCGGCGGGCGCACGCCGGTGCGAATAACAGCATCACAACCACTGCGGCGAGTGCGGAGCGCGAGCAGCATTCCCTTTCGAGGTTCCGGTCCGCACTTTCCGTTCCGGTCATCCTGGCTTGAATGCCTGACCGGAATGGGCATTTTTGTAAAGATTCTTCTCATGGCAAATTCCTTGTCCCTACTGCCTGGCGTAATTGCTCAAGCGAAAGCATGTAGTTCGCCAGCGCCTGTCGGTAGGCGAGTTGGATGGAGCGGTAGCTGCGCTCGGCATCCAGAAAGTCCAGCAGGCTGGCCGCGCCACGCTTGTAGGCGTACTCACTGATGTCCCGGGAGTCCTGCGCCTGCTTGAGGTATCCCGAAGTGTAAAGCTCCACCACCTGGGCGTTGACCTGAACGCCCTGATAGGCATTGGAGACATCGGTCATCACGGTCTCAGAAGTTTCCGAAGATGTCTCCTGCGCCTGGGTGATGGCGTAGTGGGTGCGCGCAATCTCCCCCTGATTGCGATCGAAGATGGGGATTTCGATGTTCATCGTGAAGCCGGCGCTGTTGAGCGAGGAGACATGGGTGTAGTCAAAGGTGGTGGTCAGATCGCGCTTGCCATTGGCCTTCGCCAGCTTGTTCTGACTCTGCGCGGCGGTCACGCCTTGCTGCGCCGCCTGATAGTCCGGCCGCAGCTTGAGCGCTTGGAGTTGCAAGTCCTCCTGGTTGAGCGTCAGCGGTGTGTAAGCAAGCTCGCCCACAACGTCATAGTTGGGAGGCACGCTTTCAAAGCCCAGAAGCTGCCGCAAACTGGCCAGCGCCTGGACCACGGCCAGCCTGGCGGAGGAGAGATCCATTTGGAATTGCAGCAACTGGAGCTTGATCTTCAGCAGGTCGCCTTCGCTCATCGCGCCGGCGCGAAAGCTCTCCTGGCTGAGGTTGACGGTTTTCTGGTAGCTATCCAAATCCTGCGTGGCAAGCTGAACGTTCGCCTTGGCCAGCAGGACACCGATGAATTGTTGCGCCACGTTGGCCGCGAGCGTGCGCTCATTGTCGCTTACCAGGGACTTGGTTTGAGTGGTCTGGTCGCGTGCGGCCTCGATGCGGGCTTGCCGCTTGTGTCCCCGCTCAAAGGTGTAGCTGAACCCGACATCAAATTCCGTGATGTTGTCGAGAGTGGAAGAATTAAGCTGGCTCGGGCTGAAGATGGGCACGTACAAGTCATCGTAAGTAAAGACGGGATTGGGCCGAATCGCCGCCGTGATCTCCTGCGCCTGACTTTGCGGAATCTGGCTCTGCGCCGCCTTCAAGGCATGATTGTGGGCGAGGGCGAGATGGATTGCCTGGTCAAGGTCGATGCGCGTCTGCGGGGTGGCCTGCTGTGCCCGGGCGGAACCAATCCCCATGGACCAACCCAGCAGGAAAATTGCAACTCCCACCAATCCGTGGTTTATCGTCAATGTCTTATGGCTACGATTGATCATCGCTCATCCCCTGGGCGTATCGCGTTGAAAGATTGGGTTGTCGCCCCGCGCCGCTAAAGGAAAGGGCTCGAGGGCTACCCGATGAAGTCAAAAAAGGAGGAGGCGTTAGACGAGGGGAGGTGCCCGGCCACAGCTCATGGCCGGTAATTCCGTGCGGTAATGGCTGGTGGAAGCGCGCCACGCCAACGGCACGGAGGTCGCTGCCGAGAGGACTTGCACCGTACACGCAGCTTGTACGGCGCTGTTATGAACAATCAAGCACGCAGTGCAGAACAAAATGCTGTCGGAACCCGACGACGCCTGTGCTTCGCTGAGGGCCACTTGCGGACGGTGTGAGTCCGCCATCGTCTCGCCGTGTCGGTGCAGCGAGGTTGCCGCCAACAGGTGCAACTGCAAGAGCACTAGCAAGCAGGAGAGAAGGGCTTGTCGGCTGTCGCCAGCCCGATCTGGTTTCACGTGGAGTATTCTGCTGAAAGCCGCTGTAAGATGCCAGCCAAAAATGCGGCTATACTATACGGGGTATTGTACACTCGAAGGGAAGTTTAAACGTATGGGCCACACGATCAAGCAGAAGAAGGAACTACTTCTCAGGGCGAAGCGCATTCAAGGGCAGGTGGAAGCGCTGGTCCGGGCGCTCGACGAGGAGCGGGATTGCTCCGAAGTTTTGCAGCTTATGAGCGCAGCCCGGGGCGCGATGAACAGTCTGATGGCCGAATTACTGGAGGGCCACATCCGGAGTCACGTGCTCAACGGCAATCAAACGTCTACTCCAGACCAGGTTGCGGCTGCCGATGAGGTGATCGCCATGGTCAAGTCCTACCTGAAATAGCCCGAAAATCCCTCCCACGGGTCGCGCGGCGAGGGAGCCGTCAGGGCATGTCCCCGATCCGTATACCGTACCGGGTATAGTATGATATCATCACCTTGAACGGATGGGGGACCGTTCGTCAGATCCCAACCCTTTTTTGCGCCAGTTGCCGACATAATCCCCTCCGGAGCGGCATCCGGGGCTGATCACGGGGCTTCGACGTTCTGGTGGTTACGAGTTGACGCTCGAACGGGTGAAGGCAGGAGGACACTGTGGGAACGCCGTTTACAACCGAGGAAAGCCGCAGCACCATTCCGCTGTCTGATCCGGAAACATCTCATGCCCACCCCCGTGACGAGGTGCGGGAACCGGCGGAACACGAGCACGCACTCGAATGGCTTGAACTCGTGCGCATAGCGTTCGTGGCGCTCAGTGCCGCGTCCGTGTGGTTCCGCGTCTGGGAGCCTTTCCCGCACGTCAGCGTTATAGGAGTCGTCGCGACGCTAATCGGTGGCTACCCTATCTTCAAGGAGGCGGTTGAGAACGTCATCGAGCGCAAGATGACCATGGAACTCTCGATGACCATCGCCCTCCTGGCCGCGTTGGCGATTGGTGAGTTTTTCACCGCCCTGGTCATAACCGGCTTTGTGCTGGCTGCCGAGGTACTGGAAGGTCTCACGGTTGGCCGCGGGCGGCGCGCCATTCAGGACCTCCTGAACTTCCTGCCCCGCACCGTCCTTGTGCGTCGGAATGGTCAGGAGGCGCAAGTGCCCGCCGACCAGGTCCGCGCCGGCGACGCGGTAATCGTGAAGCCGGGTGGACACATCCCCGTTGACGGCTCGGTGCTGGCCGGCCATTCATTTGTCGAGCAGGCGGCCATTACCGGTGAGGCGCTCCCCGTGGAAAAAGTGGCGGGTGATTTCGTTTATGCCGGCACCATCAATCAGACCGGCGCTCTGGAAATCGCCGCGGAGAAACTGGGCCGCGACACGACGTTCGGCAGAATCATCAATGCCGTGGAGCGAGCCGAAAAGTCGCGCGCGCCCATTCAGAAGACGGCGGACCGGCTGGCCGGCTACCTGGTGTACTTCGCTCTGGGGGCGGCAGCATTGACATTGCTCATCACGCACAACGCGCGTTCCACCATTTCCGTGGTCATCGTGGCGGGCGCGTGCGGCATCGCGGCGGGAACCCCCCTGGCCATACTCGGCGCCATTGGCCGCGCGGCGCACCAGGGAGCGATTGTCAAGGGCGGGCTCCATCTCGAAACGCTGGCGGCGATAAACACGGTTCTACTCGACAAGACCGGCACGTTGACCTTCGGAACGCCACAGATCCAAGAAGTGGTTCCCCGCGATGGTTTCAGCGTGCTGAAGACCATTGCCGCCGCCGATGTTGCCGAGCGCCGGTCTGAACATCCCCTGGCCAAAGCCATCACGGCTCATGCCAGGGGGCTGCGAATCGCGGCCGAGGAGCCGGAAGAATTCTCCTACACGCCGGGGGTAGGAATTCGGGCGTCATTGAAAGGCGAGGAAATTCTGGTGGGTAGTAAAGCCCTTCTCGACGCGCACGCAGTGAGGTTCACTCCTCCTTCCGACGGCGCAGCCGGCGGTGTTTCGCAGGTTTACGTAGCCCGCGGAGGTGCGTACTTGGGAACCATTCGCATTGCCGACGTTTTGCGCCCGGAAGCCCGGCAGGCGGTCGCAGCGATGCGGCGCATGGGGTTGCGCACCGTTCTGCTGAGCGGCGATGCGCAAGCGGTGACCACCTGGGTAGGCCGCGACCTGGGCGTGGACGAAATGCTGGGAGGCCTTCTCCCGGAGGAGAAAGCACGGTGCGTTTCCCAACTGCGCTTGCAGGGCCGCCGGGTAGCTATGGTGGGAGACGGCATCAACGACGCTCCCGCACTTGCCCAGGCCGACGTGGGAATTGCCATGGGTTCCGGGACCGACGTTGCGCGGGAAACTGCGGACGTTGTCCTGATTGGGAACGACCTTTCAAAATTCGTTCAGACCCTGAAGATCGCGCGGCGCTGCCGGCGCATCATCATGCAAAATTTTGTTGGCACGCTGGCGGTAGACAGTGTGGGCGTGGGCATGGCCGCGTTCGGTTTCTTGAATCCCCTGCTGGCCGCCATTATTCATGTGGTCTCGGAACTGGCCTTTATCCTCAACTCCACCCGCCTGCTACCCCGCCGTTCCCTGGCGCGAAAATAGCTGCAACTAATCCTGGCCGAGCAGCATCATACCCTCTACTACAGGCGGGGGCATCATTCGCAAAACTCGTTGCAAGACGGGGGGTTTGACCGGGACCACCTCTCTGATATGATTAATGCGCATAGGGCTTCGTCGGCGGTTAATTTCCCAAGCAGGAAAGAGCAAGGCGCTTTAAGTTGAGACTCAGAGGCAATCATCGCCGCTCGCACTGGCTTCGCGCCGTGATGGTGGGCGTGTTGCTGGCCGGTGAAGTTCACCTCTACACCGCCGAGATCGTTCACCACCACGAGGAAGTAATCCGGGTCTGCCAGAATGAGCACCGCGGCGGCCGGTACCTCCACGCAGCGCAGGACGTCGCTCCGCTTTGCCCCCTCTGCCAGATCGTTCGCAGCAGCTCAGTTCGCCCCGCCGTCCAGTCGTCTATTCAAAAGCCGAACCAGGAATGCACTTATCAGCTTGTAACTCCGCAGTCGCGATATTCGCCCAAGCTTCCGCAATTACTGCTTGCCCGCGGCCCTCCTCTCTCCTGAAGGTTTTGCCTCATCACAATTCGACGAAAAAATCTCATGACCCTCAAGGAGGAAATGCATGCTTGGTAGACGCGCATCATTGTACATTCTGGTTTTATCTCTCGTGACCACCGCTCTTCCCGCTTGGGTTGCCGGACAGAGCATGGGGATGGCCGGGGTGGTCAAAGGCACGGTGAAGGACCCTTCGGGCGCCGTTATTCCCGGCGCTACAGTAACAATCTACAATCCCGTGACCTCTTTTGAACGGACGACTTCCACGGATGCTTCCGGCAGTTTCACTTTCAACAACGTACCTTTCAATCCCTACCACCTCACCGTGACCGCGACCGGATTCGCTTCCCATGTTCAGGGTGTAGACCTGAACTCCAGCGTACCCACCAGTCTAAACATCGCCCTGCAAGTGTCGGGCGGAAAAACCACGGTGACGGTATCGACCGGAGCTTCGGACTTGGTCGAGGTTGATCCTACAGCCCATACGGACGTGGATCGGGCCCTATTCGACAAGCTTCCGCTCGAAAGTGCGTCTTCGACATTGAGTTCCCTGGTCACGTTATCCTCGCCGGGGGTCGCAGCCGACTCGAATGGTCTCTTTCATGGATTCGGAGATCACGCATCAAACTCCTTTTCCATCGATGGGCAGCCGATTACGGACCAACAAAGCAAGGTTTTCTCGAACCAGCTTCCTGCTGACGCCGTGCAATCGCTGGAGGTGATCCAGGGAGCTCCTCCGGCTGAATACGGTGGCAAGACTAGCTTGGTGATCGTGGCGACCACTCGTTCCGGGATGGGCGAGACTACGCCGCATGGCGGGGTGACGGCTTCCTACGGAACCTTTGGGACTTCAAACGAAGCCTTCAATCTCGGCTATGGTGGGAAAAACTGGGGTAATTTCATTGCCGGAAATGGGTTGAACACCACCCGGTTCCTCGATGGGCCGGAATTCAACGTGATGCACGACCGCGGCAATGAACAAAACATCTTCGACCGTTTCGATTTTAAGCCCGGCCAGAAGGACACGGTCAATCTAAACTTCCAGTACACGCGATCGTGGTTCCAGACTCCCAACTCCTACGACGCGCAGGACGACACGGCTTGGAACGGGTTGGTGGTGAGCAACGGAGGCTTGGGCCCCAATGGCTTACTCGTCGGATCTAGCGACCAACGTTCGCTCATCAACACCTTCAACATTGCGCCCGCCTGGACGCGCCTGATCAATAACAACACGGTGTTCACTCTCGGCGGCTGGGCCCGGCGAGATGGTTACACCTACACCCCCAGTCGCGATCCCTTCGCCGACCTGATTCCTGATCTTCAGCTTCAGACGATTGGCCAAAGTCGGTCCTTGCTCAATGCCGGCGGCCGCGCCGACGTCGCTTACGTGAAAGGCGTCAACAACATTAAGGCGGGGGTGGTGTTTCAGCATACCTTTTTGACCGAGGATGACGGCTTCGGGGTGGTCGATCCCACTGCCAATGCTCCTTGTTTGAATGCTGACGGAAGTCCGTATACAAACCCGGGTCTGACCGATCCGGCGAATTGCACCGGGACATTGGAAGCGAACGCAGGCCAGGGATCGGTGCCGGCGTTCATTCCGATTCTTGGCTGCTATGATCTGACCCGAACGGCGACATTTCCGGCCTCCGACGGTTGCGCGAATTCGACCGCGGCTTGTACCCTTATAGCGTCCACTCCGACATCAAGGAATTGGCCCTTTTCGCCGAAGACACGATTACCGTACGCAACTGGGTCTTCAACCTCGGGCTGCGGGGCGATTTGTACCGTGGCATTTCCGATTTCCGCCAGGCGGAGCCGCGTGTCGGGCGTCGCGTACAATATCAAGAAGACCGGCACCGTGCTGCGAGCCTCTTATGCACGTACCATGGAGACGCCCTTCAACGAGAACCTGATCCTGGCAAGTAATGGATGCACTGATCCCGTGATCAACGCGCTTATGTCGTCAACCATCAGTCCGTGCGTGAGCAACGTACCATTGACTCCAGGCACCCGCAACGAGTTTCATGCCGGATTGAGCAAGCCTTCAGCAAATACCTGGTGGTGGATGGCGAATACATCTGGAAGTATACGCAGAGGGGTTTCGACTTCAGCGTCCTGGGTGATTCACCCATCACATTTCCGGTGGAGTGGACCAAGTCGAAGATTCCGGGATTTGCCCTGCGCGTCAGCGTGCCGAACACCCATGGCTTCACCGCCTACGCCGTGATGTCCAGCGTGGCGGCGCGCTTCTTTGCACCCCAAGTTGCGGGCATCGGCGCCACTCCTGGGGCCGCCGGTGGCGTATTCCGCATCGATCACGACGAAGTTTTCAACGAGACGACTCATATTGCAATATCAGCCGTTCAAGCGCGGACCATGGGTGGGTTTCAATTGGCGCTACGATAGTGGGTTGGTGGCTGGCCCCATGCCGTGCGCGGGTGGCAATTGCGCCAACGGGCCCACGGAACCGACTCCGTGGTCGATGCGTCGATTATCACGCCCGACCAACAGTTTCAGGCAGGGCTTGCATGCAACGGCGTCTTTGCGACGCCAACGATGGGGATCGGCTCATCGCTTGGATACGGCGTGTGCCCGGCAAATGAGTACACTTCCAAATACGTGACCGTCCCGGCGGCAGGCACCGAAGACGACGACCACCACCCGCCGCGCATCGCGCCGCGCAACCTCTTCGACCTCTCGGTGGGTCAAGATAATCTATTCAAGGGTGACAAGTACAAGTGGAGCCTCCGCTTGACAGCAGTCAACATCCTGAACAAGGAAGCGCTCTATAATTTCATCTCCACGTTCAGCGGGACGCATTACGTAACACCGCGAGCCTTGACGGTGGAAGTGGGGTTCCACTTCTAGTCTGAAGGGGTCGGGCCGCCTTACCAGCCATACACCAGAACGCGGAACGTTCCGGGTACAGCCATGCGCCGAGCGTGAGGGTGGCTTGCCGTGGGCGCCGCCGGGGCAAAGTCGGCGGTGTCCACGAACACATGGGAAAGGGTGCCTGACCCCTTTTTCCCCTTTATTTTCACCACGATATCCGGATAATAAGCTGATCTCATTTGTTTTCAAGAATATATCCGGATATCCCAGCATCTCGAATTCTGTAGCCTTATTTTTCATACACTTATCCGGATATTCCAGCAGTTTAGGGGTCCCCCCTTTTTTTCGCCCTGTCCATTTACCAAATGGCTTTTTTTCAGCAACTTACACTTTCGCCTAAGCTTCGTATTTGACGCATAAGCCTCGCCTTTTCTGTTACTTTTCCGGATACTCCGACTCCGGGAGGACTCGGAGCCTGACGGCGCTCTGCCTTGCACATAAGTCTTTCCTTTTCTGTTACTTTTCCGGATGCTCCGGCTTAACGAGGCGTTCAAGCTTGACGGCGCTTCGCCTCGCACGTTGCGGGGAGCGGCGGATCTTTGCTCGTGGCGGTTTGCTTCCAGGAAGGCTGCGGACTGGGCGCGGGACTTGCGCGGCATGACGGCACCATACCTCGTTCAGGCACGTAGCATATGCCTATAGCCTAAGTTTTGTCAAGAGGAAAGATTGCCCGGAGGAAAAAGGGGGGCACGGGTGGAAAAGGGATCAGGAAAGGGTACCTGACCCCCTTCTCCCTCTTCGCCCCAGCTTTTTTCTACCGGGATGTACTACCTCTCGCCACCGGGAAGGTCAAGCAAAATGTGGGCCTAGGTGCCAAAATGCCTGAGAAAAAATGGTATATATCGTGCCTGTCCCCTTTCCTTTGTCCCCTTTCCTTGTCTCCGGAGGAAAAGGGGGTCACGGAGGAAAAGGGATCAGGAAAGTGTACCTGACCCCCTTCTCTCCCAACGTGTATCTCCAGTTGCCGTTCTCGCTATCGGGTGGGAGAATGGTGTCAGGAACCATTTCTCCGGGCTCCTGCCGACGTCCACTCGCCTCGCTCTGCCCATAACCGCATACTATCACTTTTCCTCGCAAACAAAATGGTTCCTGACACCATTCTCCCACCCCCCATTCTCCCACCCCTGATTGACTCTACTTCGATGGATCCAAAGCAAACTTGAATACCAATACGTCCTCTACATACCTGGACCGAGGTGGCCGGGCAAATGTGATGCCGAAGTGTCGGGTAAAGGTCCACTGAAGCGCAGCAGACTGCGCGGCAACCACAAGATTTCTGTCGGGCCGAGGGAGGCCCACGACGAATTCCGGACAGGTTCTTTCGACCAGTCCTTCCATATTTATCAATACCCGGACCCTCACCGTTCCGGTAATACCAGCGGCTTTTGTGGCGCGAGGGTACTGCGGCGTTTCTCTGCTGACTATACCGCTTGGGAGAAAGTCAGACATTCGTACGGGATGGAACGCCGAAAAGCCGCAATCTCCCTCCGGCCCGCTCTCGGTTACTTGCGCCATCGCCAACTGGGACCCCAACAGAAGCAATAGGATTAGCTTTGTCATCACTGCACCTTTCCGTTGACTGTGATCACCGGGCCATGATCTGCGCCCGTCCGCAGCGCCATGCCCTGGGCCGACCTGCTATAGTTCTCAGTTGCGATAGCCACATCGCTATCGAACTGGTGGTTCGTTAGCAGCATTTCGTAGCCTCCGCGATATTTCATTGTTTCGCCCATAAGCTCATGCCACATCGTCATGTAATCAGGTTCGACGCCTTGGTAGGCATGACCGCTGCTGTCACAACAGACCTGCACTCCCCCGGGCAAATTGCCCTGCGTGACAACCACATCGACATATCTGCTGCCCGGATTCGGTGCTTCGGTTTCTCCCGGATGACTGTAGGACCAGATGCTCCCACCTGCCAGGCTGCCATGCTGGCCGGCTGGCGCAGAGCGAGCTCAGCTCTGCGACTCACGCTCTCGTCTGCATCTGTCGATAAAGAGTCAACATGCCGATTTACGCGCGCCATTTCGTGCGAGGCGAACTGCAATTTATTACCACCAGCACTTATCGCCGCGCCCGGTTGTTTACTTGCCAGCGTTTCCGCGGGATCTTCGTCGAAGTCCTGCGTCAGCTCCGGCAGGAAACCGGATTCCTTCTCAACGGCTGGGTGCTGATGCCCGATCATTTCCACCTGCTGATTCGACCTGAGCCCCCCGCAGCGACGGTCCGCTTTATGCAAGAACTGAAGAAGCGTACGGCACAGCAGATTATTGCCGCCCTGACCAGAAACCGCGACAACCCCAGATGCCGGGCTCTGCTGGGCCGTCTGCGCCTGCCTCCCACAGTCCACAGCGACTGTTATTACCGCGTCGGGCAGAGGCGTTATGTGCCGTTCAATGTGTTCACGCATAAAAAACATATGCAGAAGCTCGACTACATGCTCAACAACCCGGTCGCAGCGCGGCTGGTGGCTTCGGCCGATCAGTGGCCCTGGTCAAGCTTTCGCTTTTACTTCTTGAACGATTCCTCCGTCCTGGCCATGGACCGCATCGCCTAATGCCCGAGTCGCAGAGCTAAAGGCCGCTCTGCGCCAGCCGGCCCAGCGCTCACGCCTCCTATCCGGTTTTTGTTCATCGGCTCGCACGTTTGCTCCACGCTTCCTTCCGACCCCGCCTCACGACGACGCCCTTGCGCTTCGCTAACCCTTCACCTCCATCAGGTTGGGTAGAGGACTTTCACCTCCAAGCTGTCGAACATGCTCGGCACACGGGTAGCGCAGAGTTTCGCATTCCAGAAACTCTGCGGTTGTTTGGCCTGCATTAACGAGACTGTGAATGTTGTCATGTTAAAAACCGCAGAGTCTCAACGGCGGAGACTCTGCGCTACCCCGCT
>CAVRBF010000046.1:0-34028 GCA_963719115.1 uncultured Acidobacteriota bacterium
AGTTACCACTCCCTGAGCTTGGAGTCAAGAAGGTTCGAGTAACGGGAGATTTCGCCCACGACGCATGTTTGTTACCTCCCGCTTACCTCAGATTTATCCGCTGTGCATTGAACCCCGCGTGCGCCTGTCGCACTGTGCCGAGTGCAAGCTTCATTTGCATGAAGCCGCGCCCTTCGCCTGCCCGCGGGCGGAGGCTATGGACGTCTATTCGAGGCTGAGGCCCCTTCTTTACTTGCCGCATGCGTGCGGCTAGGATTGAGCAACTTCCTTGGGGGCCAACTTCAGAGCGCGAGGCTCATTCCAACCAGGCATCCACGGGTCTAGCGATAGGTCAATACCCCTCACGAATTACCAGGAGGACTTATGAAAAGCCAATGTTCGAGAAGTAGGAAATGGATAGCAGGTTTGTTAATGGCCAGCGGCATCCTGTTGGGCTCTCTGGCGCTGGCCCTTTTCTCCCCCGCAACACGTACCCAGGCCAACGACATGGACTATCCCAAGGTGGTCGACCCGGACTCCGTGGTGTTTGGACGAACCTTCAGCGAATGGTCGGCGGCCTGGGAACAATGGGCCTACTCGATCGAAGTGGCCCACCACCCGCTTTTTGACAATGGAGATTGCAGTGTGGGCCAGTCGGGGCCGGTCTGGTTCCTGGGCGGGAAGTTCTGTGCCAATGGCGCCACCTGTTCTTATACCGGCGTGGTTCGTAATTGCACCGTGCCCTACGAAAAGGCGTTGTACTTTCCGGTGATCGAAGGCGAGGACTCTGCCCTGGAAGAGAGCGTGGCGGAGAACCCGAATAATGAGCTGGCTCAACAGATTGCAGCCATGCGTGCCTACGAGGATGCCGGAATGAGCACCTTCAATGTCTACTGCTGGATCGACGGAGCGCCTATTCCGAACCTTCATGATCGATTCCGCGTCCAGTCCACCGCCTTTGGTTTCACGATACCGAACGATAACTATCTCAAAGCCGTTTACGGAAATCCCAACTTCCCCGCCGGAACTTACTATCCCGCGGTGGACGATGGCTGGTATGTGATGCTCGGCCAACTGTCTCGAGGGCACCACATCGTGCACTTTGGGGGAAGTATTACGGGTTTCGCGGTCGACGTGACCTACCACCTGAACGTCCACTGATGATCTGCTCGGGACAGATCGCACCCACGGCGTGCCTATCACGCCGTGGGTGCGTAACATTGTGTCGTGATGGGCCAAATGTTCTGATTCGCCCGAACCTTGACGTTGCAGGCAAGAGGAGAAACAGCGTCAGGAAGTCACGATGTCGCGCCTAGCTCTAAGCCTCCTAAAACCGCCGGCCAACTGCGTCACCTAGAATTAACTTGACATTAAGTCCACGTCTGAGCTATTTCTATTGGCATTGAGAACAATCTCTAATTGAAGGTAGTCACTCTGGCGTTAACAGCAGCTTGATCGCGGGCACTGGCCCCTCTGCCCGGGAGGATCGGATGTTGGTCTTTTCCGACGCGGGGAGAGCTTTTCCCAAACCTCAGACGGGCGTTCCCTCGCGCCAGCCATTGGCGTGCGCGTCGGTGCAATCCCCACGCCAACTTCCATCGATCCCTCACTTTGAGACGCGTTTGCCCAGCGCGCCACTATGCAGTCAGACCACGGGGTTTTACGACAATCGCAGTTTCTCAGCAGCACAAACTATTAAATGGAGGCATTGAAATGACGACGATACGAAGCACGTGGACCAGGCCCGGCCCTCCCTTGAGCGGTCTTCTGCCGGCAAGCGAATGGACGGGCGCGGCGACGATGGCCATCCCGCGCGGGACGCTGATGGCCCAGAATGATGGCACCAACCTTTACGTGGGCCTTGACCTGACCGCCGAAACGGGCGCGGCGAACCCCAGCGACTATTTCTGGTTCATTGTCGATATCAATGACAACGGGGTGATCGACTCGAACCGCGACAAAATGTTCTCCGATTGGCCGGGCAGTCCCAACCGCCTTGGAATGTGGTACATGGCCGGAGCGGATGCCACCTGGCCGGCGCCTAACACCCAGGTGATACCGTCGAAGCTGATGAGCGGCTTCGGGGCCTCAATGAATTCCGCCACCAGCCACCGGCAGTGGCAGATCTCCTTTGCGCTCTCCGATTTGGGAATCACCATTGACCCCACCGGGCCCGCCCCCATAGTTCGATTCGGGTTGAGAATTGCCACCCTGGGCTCATTTGTCGGTGAAACGCCCACCAACCCGCTCGGTGATTTTGCCGACTTCAACGAAATCATCCTGGCCACGGTGCCGTCCGCCTCGTCGGGAGCCAGCGCCGGTCCGGTAATCGCCGACGTAGGCCTGATCGGAACCGGGCTCATTGCCGCTGACGGTTACTGCACCGTCCCCGCTCCCTACTACATCACGCCTCAGCAGGCGGCGTTCAGCGGGACTCTGAACCTGATCGGCAATGTGGCCGCCCTGAACGCGCTGTGGGCAGCCGGAGCGCGCAAGTACAAAGTGAATACATCGTTACGGCGCCACAGCGGCGGCCTTGGCGGCCGCCCCCTGGGCTCCCATCCTGCAAAACTGGGCGAACTTTGAAATCGTGGGGACCACCGACGTCTGGCAATCGTTCGGTCCGGACGCGAGCGGCTACTATGCCATGGTCAGACCCGGCAGTCCCTTATACGATCCAGAACCTGCTGTTCCAGTGGACAACGTCGGCTGAACCCGACGGTTTGCACCAATTCCAAATGGCGTTCTACACCGCAGCAAGCGTCGCGGTGCCTTCCGCGGCGCAGACGCTAACGCTGAAACTGGACAACGAGCCAGCCACCGTCCAGATGATCAACATCCTGCATGCGGGCGCTCCGGTGTCGCCGTGCGCGATCGTCAATTTGAGCTCCATCACCGACGGCGTGCAGTTGCAGTACGAGGCCTACGATCCCGAGGGTGATCTCTACAGCCTGGGATTGACGGCGGAGTACGGCGCGGGTTCGTCGGCGTCAATCTATTCCGATAGCTACGCTGCTCACGCCAGCCCCACCCACATCTGGCAGGGAGTCGCGAGCGACACCCGGCCGGTGCCGCCCGCCGTGTGGGTGCCGCCCTACACGTGCGCCTACTTGTTCCGGGTTTCCGCCTGGACCCGCACCACGGACGGGTATTCCTACCCCGTCATCTACAGCACCGACTTCCAGACGGTAACGCTGATTAAACCGGGCGTTATCCTGAAGCTCCCACCGCTGGCCGGGGCCACGCATTTGATGGCAGCGGGTTTTGATGCCTTGCCCACCACCGGCGTCATTACGCTTCAGCCGGTGAAGGCTTTGCCGGTGAAGACCTAGCCACACCGGGCACGGGTGCAGTCGGTTGTGCGGTCGCGGCGTTCGGCGAACACCGCGACCGCACCTTGCACCTTCTGCGGTATGAGTCCAACTAATTCAAATAGAGGAGAGAAACCATGCCAATCGATCAAACGAAGCTCAACCCCGAGCTCACCAAATGGCTGGAGACTCGGCAGAGCACGCTGAAAATCACCAAGACCACCATCACGCCCAGTGGCCACACTCTGGACTGGATTCCCATCGAAAGTCAGGACCCAACGGGCAAGATCGCTTCGGCTCCGCCGATGACCGGCATGCCGGTGCGCACGGAGGACAGGGAAAAGGCGGCGCTGCCGGTGACGCTTGAACTCGACGATCCGAAGGTTGAGCGCGGCCCGGCAGGAACAGTCCCCTTGCTGCGCCCGGAGTTCTCAGCGCTTTCCCGAACGATCGCGCTGAAGGACTTTCTGAACAAGAGCGGCGGCTTGCTGGTCAACAAGAATCGGTCCAACAAGAAACCGACGGACCCCAATCCGTTTGGTTATTTCCACGGGACCGATGGCCAGAGCTCCAAAGCCTATGGCTGCGACTTCTTCCTGAATGTCTGGGATCCTTCGATCAACAATCCCGCCGGGCCCGGCGACGACCATTCCATTCTGCAAACCTGGCTTCAGAATTACGACAAGCCGGAGCTTCAGTCGATCGAAGGCGGATGGACGGTGGACCAGAACCTCAACGGCGACACCCAGCCCCACATCTTCACCTATTACACCACCAACGGCTACACGCAGGATGGCGACAACTTGGGAGGCTACAATCGCCTCAACAAAGGCTGGGTGCAGTACAGCAACTCCGTCTTTCCCGGCATCCGGATTAACGGCAGCAGCGCCTACGGCGGCACGCAGTACGAGGTGTCAATGAAGTTCCAGCTCTACCGCGAGCCCACCAACGGTCAGCTCAACTGGTGGGTGGCTGTGCAAGGGATCTGGATGGGATACTACCCGGCCAGCCTCTTCAACGGCGGCGCGGGAAACGACGTGGAATGGGTGGGCTTCGGCGGCGAAGTCTTCTCCAGCCTGGCGAACCCCGCAGGCACCAAGGACCAGATGGGCAGCGGCTGGCAGGCCCAGGGCGGATGGACCCACGCCGCTTACCTCCGGAATCTGCGCCTGCAATCTGACCTGAATGGAACCATGGTGAACAACAACGGCTCGGCGTCAAGCGACACCGGAACGGGCGGCGGGTCGAATCCATACGACATCCAGGATTTCATGAACAGTGGAAGTTCGTGGGGAAGCTATCTCTATGTCGGCGGCCCCACACCCTATGCACCTCCCACGGCGAAGTTCAACCAGATCACCTTCAACATTGGCACGGGAGGCGACGACCTCCGCGGCGACAGTTCCGCCACCGCCAGCGTCGTGCTCCCGGGCGGCACACAAACCTTTACCCTGAAGGCGCAGAGCGAGCCGGGATGGAGCAACAATTCGAGCCATTCGAAAACCTTCACCATCGCCGGGGCGGCGCAGCCGCTTTCAGCGTTTGGCGACATCAAGATTACTTTGACCTCGCACAACGGCTTTCTGGAAACGAACGACAACTGGAATATCCAAAGTGCCGGCATCACGGCCAACGGGCCAAACGGTTCGGCCTGTTTGTACAATCGCGGCGGCAATCCCCTGGCAAGGCTTACGGGAAGCGCCCCCAGCGTCACGCTAAGTCCCGGAACAGGCTGCTAAGACCGCATCCCTGTTCCCACATCGTTGCGTGCGCAGGATCCTGGCCGGCCGTTCCTCGTGGAGCGGTCGGCAGGACCTGCACCTGTCTTCCCTCGGGGAGAAAAATTGGGGCAGAAAAAGTGTCTGGACCATTTTTGATTTTTCGATTTTGGATTTTGGATTGGGGGTGCCGTTTACGGTCTACCGTCTACTGCTTACTGCCTCCCGCCTACTGCTTTCCGCCTTCTGCCTTCCCCCACCTTCCACCTACGACCCGCCACCTACCGCCCTGCCCTGTACGGCAGTCCCGGTACTTCCGGTGCTTTTCGTTGTCGCGGCATTGCGTTATGATGGTGGGAATTGCGGAGGCACTATGGGCGATCCCAAACAAGGGTTCACCATTCAGGATATTTTGGAAGCGAAGGCCGAGGAGCAGTGGCAGCGCGAGGGAGTGTCCGAAAAGGACATCGAGTTCTCGCGCCTCACCGGCATGGACGCCGGGGACATTCGCGGGTTCCGAAAATTCACCAGCCAACATCCGGGCTATTTGATCATCGTGCGTTGCCCGAAAGCGACGGCGCGGCCCCACCATCGCACCTTCCGGCCCAAGCCGGGGTTTGCCAGTTCGGCAAAGTCCGGCACCTCGGGCTTGCTGGTGTTCCAGAAAGATACGGGGCGTGGCGATGGTTCGACGGAGACCCGGCTGTTTGTTTCCGACTACGACCTGATGTGCGTCTGGCGCCATGGCTCGAAGGGCTGGGAGAAGATCAAGGTCACAGCGGAAGGCGGGGCGAAGAGGGGAAGATTCTCCGACGACGCCACCAAAACCATTCGCGAACTGAACTGGAACATGGAATCCAAGTCGCGCATCATGCACGGCTGCCAGGACGATTGGGTTTCAACCTATAATCCCGGCGTGAAGCCGGGCGATCGCTTCGCGGCATTTAAGCAGGGCGAGACGGAGTATTTTGACGCTCCCTCGAAGCTGGGGTATTTCTACCGGGACAACCATCTGCCCTGGCCCTACGACGGCATGGGCAAACATATTCCGGCCAAGGTGGCGTAAGAATTCAGCCGTTTGTCGCGGCGCCAAGCAGGCTGGCACTGCCGTGAACGGCCATCGTGGTTCCGTGCACATCCCCAACGTGCTGTCATCCTGAGTCCGGTTTTCAGGGCGAAGGACCCCCGTATTTCGCCTGACCCAAGAGCGCCGCGGGAGCGCGGCGTGCAATTGCGGGCGCTATTGCGCCGCGCTTCCTGTGTACAATGAAAAGGGTCCTTCGTCCTGAAAAGCGGACTCAGGATGACGGCTTGGATAGTTGGTGGTGCGAATTGGAAATCGTGCTCATTTCATGGGAAGCAGTGTTTTGGCTTAAACAAATTCGCCAGCCGTGCGGCGAGTACCGGTGACACGCGCTGACGATTTCGTCTTCATCGTGTGATCTAGCCGCAACGCTCGCCACGCAAAATGAATCCAAGCTATTGAACCCATTCACAAGAATTCATCGGGAGGAGAAACTTCATGGCGACAATGAAGGTGGTGCAGGTGGGTCGGCCCGGGGGGCCTTTTGAAATTGTGGAGCGCGCGGTGCCGCAGCCGGGGCCGGGGCAGGTGCGTGTTCGCGTGCAAGCGTGCGGCATCTGTCACAGCGACGAATTCACGAAGGAAGGGCACTGGCCGGGCATCCAATATCCGCGTGTGCCGGGGCATGAAATCGCCGGCATCGTGGACGAGGTGGGCAGTGGCGTGACGACATGGACAAAGGGCCAGCGCGTGGGCGTGGGATGGTACGGCGGCCACTGCGGCCATTGCCGCTCCTGCCGCCGTGGGGAATTTGTGAACTGCGAATTTCTCCCCGTTCCCGGCATCAGCTACGACGGCGGTTATGAAGAGTACATGATTGCACCGGCCGACGCCCTGGCGATGATGCCGGAGGGAATTTCGGCGGAAGAAGCCGCGCCGCTGCTTTGCGCTGGAATCACCACTTTCAACGCGCTGCGTCATGCGGGCGCGGGGCCGGGCGACCTGGTGGCGATCCAGGGCGTGGGCGGCCTGGGCCATCTGGGGATTCAGTACGCCAACAAGTTTGGATACAAGGTGGCCGCCGTCAGCCGGGGAGCAGACAACGCCGTGCTGGCCCGCAAGCTTGGCGCGCATCATTATATTGACAGTCAGGCCACCAACCCCGCCGAGGAGTTGCAAAAGCTGGGCGGCGCGCGGGTGATTTTGTGCACCGCACCCAGCGGCAAGGCCATGACCGCGCTGTTTGACGGTCTGGGCACCAACGGCAAAATGGTGGTGGTGGGCGCCAGCATGGAACCCATTCAAGTCACGCCCATCCAGTTGATCATGGGGCGGCGGGCCCTTCAGGGTTGGCCGTCGGGCACCTCGGCGGACTCCGAAGACACGCTCAAATTTCTCCGTGCTCACCGGCGTGCGGCCCATGATTGAGAAATATCCGCTGGACCACGCCGCGGAAGCCTACGACCGCATGATCAGCGGCAAGGCGGAGTATCGCGTGGTGCTGACGATGTTCTGAGAGGAGAGAGTTTGACCGACAAGCGCAAACATAGCCGGCGTCGCGAGAGCCGGAAACGCATGGATCGAAGAATTGGTGACCGCCGGGGCGGGGGACTTCCCCCCGCTCCCGATACCCCGGCTCGCCACGACACCGGCAAACGCCGGCGCCGCACCGATCATAAGCCCTCATCAACTGCCAGTTGAGCCTTCGAAGGCGCGATAGCATCCATTCCAGCTTTGCCATCGGGATCTGATCACCCACCTTATTTCATGGAGACCAATTCGCGATTGCTGCCTTTGCTGCACTCGGCTATCATGGGCGCCGCTATAGTGGTTTGCACGATCGTACCCGTCGAGGACGGATGCTTCGCGCAGCCACTTTGACGATCTGAGTTCACACGTGTTTCATACCGATCAAATCGCAAGTATCTCTCCCAAGGTGATTTCATGACCAAGCGACGACTCATTACTGCGTTCTATTTCCCCATTGTTTTCTCTTTAGTGATTTCCAGCGCTATTCAGGCCGCTGAGAATTCCACGCGTGTCACGGTGGACTGGAACAAGGTCTCAGGCGTTTCCAAAATGACGCCGACGTTCCAAGTCGTAGTCAATCCCCCGCTGCGGCGGGGTCAGCCACTCCACGATGCGGCGTTCAGCGCGGTTCGCGACCTGGGCTGCGACGTGGTCCGTTACGTTCCCTGGCTGCCTTACCCACGTTTGGCGGTAGCGGAACTCGAGCCCCCGAAGAACGGCAAGACGTCGTGGGATTTTTCCCTGATTGATCCCATGACCATCGACTTTCTGGAGGCCACCGCCGGCCACTCGGTGATGCTGAATTTCAGCACCATCCCGCAGTGGATGTTCAAGACGCCCAAGCCGGTGGCTTATCCGGCCGATCCTGACCAGGTCGTGTGGAAGTATACCCAGGGGACCGAACTGCGCGACCCCAGCATGAAGGAACTCGCTGACTATTACGCCCGGCTGGTAAGCTGGTATACGCTGGGCGGCTTTAAGGATGAATACGGGGTCGAGCACAAATCCGGGCACCACTACAAGATCGATTATTGGGAGGTCTTCAACGAGATAGAGGGCGAGCACCAGATGACTCCCGAGCAGTACACGGCTCGCTACGACGCCGTCGTGGCCGCGCTGCGTCAGGTGGCTCCGCACATGAAATTCGCCGGCCTGGCGCTGATGGGGCCGTCGCAGGGCCCCCAGTACTTCGAGTACTTCCTCAACCACGCCCATCACCAGCCGGGGATTCCCCTGGACCTGATCACCTACCATTTTTACGCGACGCCTTCGGCCGATCAGACCCCGGAAGTGCAGCAGTACACGTTCTTCGAGCAGGCGGAGCATTTTCTCGATACGGTGCGCTACGTCGAGTCGATCCGCAAGCGGCTTTCTCCCCAAACGCAGACGGACATCGACGAGCTGGGTTCGATTGCCGCGAACGACAATGCCAGCGGGCCGCGAGTGATCCCGAATTCTTACTGGAACCTGTCCGGCGCACTCTATGCCTACCTGCTTGTCGAGTTGGCAGATCTCGGGATCGAGTACGCGGGCGAATCGCAGCTCGTCG
This sequence comes from uncultured Acidobacteriota bacterium, assembly GCA_963719115.1. Taxonomy (GTDB): domain Bacteria; phylum Acidobacteriota; class Terriglobia; order UBA7540; family UBA7540; genus Bog-366. Next base: position 9,112 of record CAVRBF010000046.1, read on the forward strand.
GGTACCCCACGCAGTATCCTTCCGTTTCGATGGTGGATTGGGACACGGGGCAACCCAATGCGCGTTATTGGGTTCTCAAGCTGTTGCACGACAACTTCGGTCCCGGCGACAAGCTGATGAGCACGCACATCAGCACGAGCTACGTGAACGCACACGGCTTTACCACCCGCGACGGAGCGCACAAGGTGTTGCTGGTGAACAAGCGCGACCGCACATTTGTCATCTCGGTTCCGGGCGCTGCGGGCGGCCATGTTGAAGTGGTGGACCAGCAGACGGCCTTCCAACCGCCCGCCGGGGGCAAACTTCGCAGCGATGAAGTGACGCTCGGGGGTTTGGCGGTGGCGGTGGTAACGCTGGCAAAATAGACAGAAGGGTGCCCTTCGCGCGGACCGGCGGTGTTGCGCCGCCGCTTGGCGAGGTAAACTCGCCGCTACGAGTTCCCACGGTATCGCTAGGCAATAGACGTTTTTCTTGACGATGCGGAGGGCAGGCAATAGACTCTCTACACTTTAGGAGGCATAACATGACGACTGCAACTCAGACTGAACTTATTCACAAGGCGCTTAACACGTTTGCGATTGAGCTGCCATCCTGGGGATTCTCTAACACAGGGACGCGTTTTGGAAAATTCATCCAGGCTTCGGCAGCGACGACGACGGAAGAGAAGTTGGCGGATGCGGGGCAGGTGCACCTCTTGACGGGATGTTGCCCGTCCGTGGCGACCCACGTTCTGTGGGATTTTCCCGAAGGGCTGAAGAGCACGAAGGCGGTAATGGCCTCCGCCGACAAGGCGGGTGTGCGGCTGGGCGCCATCAACCCCAACGTTTTTCAGGACCAGATTTACAAGAACGGGTCGTTCGGAAACCCGGATGCGGCGGCTCGCAAGGCGGCGCTCGACCACGTTCTGGAAAGCATCGAAATCGGCAAGCAGACGGGGAGCCAGGATGTCTCGTTGTGGTTTGCCGACGGTTCCAGCTACCCCGGCGCGTCGTCGATTCGCAAGCGCAAGCAGTGGTTTACCGAATGCCTGCAAGCGGCGCACGCGCACCTTTCGCCCAAGCAGCGCTTGCTGGTGGAATACAAGCCGTTTGAGCCGTACTTCTACCACACCGATCTGGCTGACTGGGGCATGGCGTTGATTCAAGCGCGCCACGCCGGACCGCAGGCCAAGGTGCTGGTGGATACGGGGCACCATTACCAGGCGCAGAACATCGAGCAGATTGTGGCCTGGCTATTGAGCGAGGACATGCTGGGCGGATTCCACTTCAACGACCGCCGCTACGCTGACGACGACCTGACGCTGGGCTCCATCGATCCCTATCAGGTCTTCCGAATCTTCAATGAGGTGATCGGCTTCGAGCGCGAAACCGGCAAGACCGCCCCCATCGCTTACATGATCGACCAGAGCCACAACCTGAAGAACAAGACCGAGGAAATGATTCAAACCGCCATGACGGCGCAGGAACTGTACGCCAAGGCCGTGCTGGTCGATCACGAAAAGCTGAGCGACTACCAGACGAAGGGCGATTACATCTACGCCGAGGAGTGCCTGAAGTCGGCCTTCAACGCCGATGTGCGCCCGGCCATCCGCGAGTGGCGCAAGAGTCGAGGACTGGCGGAAGACCCGCTTGCGGCGTTCCGCGCCTCGGGTTACAACGAGCGTGCCGAGCACGCGCGCTCCGCGAAGAATAAGGGCGCCGTGGCCAGCTATGCGTAATTGGTGATTGGCGATTGATGATGGGTGATTTCGTACCACGGGCATTCCTTCGCGATGCTCAGGACAGGCTCTGCCCGTGCCGGGGCACGGCCTGGAAGGCCGTGGTACGTTATCGCTTGCGCCTGCGGCGCGCTATGCGAAGTAAGCAGAGCGGCCCTCCTTCGGTCACCAAGGTGAAACACTCCCCCTTTGAGCCGGGTTCAAAGCACTAACATTTTTCCTTCGGACTCTCTGCAAATACTTCCTTCGTCCTGTATCATATTTATCGGGGAATCATACATTCAATAAAGAGGAATGCTGCCCTGCCCGGCGGGGACGGACTTTGCCCCCGGTTTCGCTCCCCCCAGCGAGGCACTACCTGGGAGTCAGGCCGGCACCAGGAGAGGATCAACGATGAAGTATTTGCAGGACCTTTGGGACAAGACTCAGGCCCAGGCGTGGGAGAACGATCAGCACCAGTTGTTGCGTTACCGCTCCAACCTTCTCGGCGCGGACTTGCGTATTACGAATTTCGGAGGGGGTAACACCAGCGCGAAGTTTGAGCTTCCCGACCCCTTCACCGGCAAGCCCGTGCGGGTGTTGGGCGTCAAAGGCAGCGGCGGCGACCTGGGCACGGCGACGAAGGAAGGCTTTGCGCTTCTTTATCTCGACCGCTTTGACGATCTGCAACGCGTTTATCGCGGCCGCGAACACGAAGACGAGATGGTGGCGTACTATCCGCAAGCGGCGTTCGGACAAGCGTCGGTGGCGCCGTCGATTGACACTCCGCTGCACGCGCTTTTGCCTTTCGCGCACGTTGACCACCTGCACCCCGACTGGGGAATCGCCCTGGCTGCCGCGGCCAACGGCAAACAGAAGATGGAGGAATTCAACCAGCGCTTCCACCACCACCTGGTGTGGCTTCCCTGGCAGCGGCCGGGATTTGATTTGGCCCTGCGCCTGGTGGAAGCCGTGGAAGCGAATCCCGGCTGCGACGGCATTGTGCTGGGCGGCCACGGCCTGTTTACCTGGGGCGAGACCGCGCATCAATGTTACTTGAACAGCCTGGCGATGATTGATGATCTCGGCGTGTTCGTGGTTGAGCATCAGCAGAAACGCGGTGAAAAGCTTTTCGGCGGCGGGCAATTCCACCGGCGTAAGGACGCTCGCGAGATTGTGATTGAGATTCTGCCTTTTCTGCGCGGCAAACTGGCCACCAGCCGGCGCGCCATTGGCCATTACAATGACTCTGACGAAGTTCTCCAGTTCGTCAATGCTAAGGACGCGGCGGCCCTGTCCCACCTTGGCACCAGTTGCCCCGACCATTTCGTGCGGACACGCATTCGCCCCATGTACGTCCATTGGAATCCCGACACCGAGACCGTGCCGAAGCTTAAGGATCGCATCAACGAAGAGGCGGAGAAGTATCGGAAGGAATACGCGGAGTACTATCACCGCTTTGCCACCGCGGATTCACCGGCGCTTGCGCGACGCCAATCCCAGCGTGGTGCTGATTCCGGGGCTGGGCATGTTCACATTCGGCAAGAACAAGACCGAGGCACGCATCACCGGGGAGTTTTACGTGAACGCGATTCACGTGATGGCCGGTGCGACGTCGCTGGGAGAAGGCGCACCGCCTCCCAATCCGCTTCCGCAGGCGCCGCGGCCGGAGGATTCCAAGGAGTTCGCCAGCCACGACAACTACGTGGCCCTGCCGCTGGCGGAGGCGTTTCGCATTGAATACTGGGCACTGGAGGAAGCCAAGCTGCGCCGCCAGCCGCCGGAAAAGGAATACAGCCGCAAGATTTTCCTGGTCGTGGGCGGCGGGAGCGGCATCGGGCGCACCACGGTCGTGCGCCTGGTGGAAGGCGGCGCGCACGTGATGGTGGCCGATCGCGATGAGCCGGCCGCCGCCGATTCTGCCGCGCACGCCGCGAAAATCGCCAAGGAAGCCGTGGCCTCCTGCAAGATGGATCTGGCGGACCGTGCCAGCATCGCCGCCGCCGTGCACGAAACCGTCTTGCGTTTTGGCGGCTTGGACGGCATTATCAACACCGCAGCAATCTTCATTCCCCCCGATTCGCGGGGACGTTTGACGGATGAGAGTTGGCGGCGGACGTTTGACATCAACATTTCGGGAAACTACCTGTTGGTGGACGAAGCGCGCGGCCATCTGCTGGCGCAGGGATTGCCCGCCGTGGTCGTTCTCACCAGTTCCGCCAACGCCGTGGTGCCCAAGTGGGGGAGCGAAGCGTACGACATCAGCAAGAGCGCGGTGAGCCACCTGGTGCGTGAATTGGCGGTGGGCTTGGCCCCGCTCGTGCGGGTGAATGGCGTTTCACCGGCGACCGTCGTCGAGGGTTCCACCATGTTCCCTCGCGAACGCGTCATCGGTTCCTTGAAAAAATTTCACGTCGCCTACAGCGAGGACGAGTCCACGGAAGACCTGCGCAGCAAACTGGCCAATTTTTACGCGCATCGCACGCTCACCAAACTGAGCGTAACCCCGCAGGACTGCGCCGAGGCAATCTGCTGGCTGGCGAGTGACCGCGCCGGGAAAACCACCGGTCACTTGATTCCCGTTGATGGCGGACTGGTGGAGGCATTTCTCCGATGAACTCGGCTCGCAATGTGGTGGCGGTTGATTTTGGCGCGGAGAGCGGACGCTTGGTGCTCTGCCGCTGGAATGGCAGCGAAGGAACGCTGGAGGAAATCCATCGCTTTCCCAACGGCTCGCAGCAGGCGGATAACCATCTGGTGTGGGACGTCGACCGCTTGTACGGCGAAATCCTGAAAGGCCTGGCGAAAGCCGCCGCCAAAACCGACGGCCACATTGACAGCGTGGGAGTGGATGGTTGGGGCGTGGACTATGTCTTGCTGGATGGCGACGGCAAGCGCATCGGCCACGCCTATTGCTATCGCGACGCGCGCAACGAACCCGCGATGGAGAAGACGTTCACAAAGATCTCGCGTGAACGCATGTACCAAATCACCGGCATCCAATTTCTGCCATTCAACACCGTCTACCAGCTCGTTGCGCACGTGCAGGAATTTCCCGAACAGTGGGAGCGCGCCGTGCGCTGGTTGAATTTGCCGGAATACTTTCAATACCGGCTCTCCGGAGAAGCCGCCGCGGAATACACGGAAGCCAGCACCACGCAACTGCTCGACGTGCGCGCGCGGACGTGGTCGAAGGAGCTGTTGTCCGCGCTGGGACTGAGCATGGAGAAATTCCCGCCCATCGTGCAAGCCGGCACCGTATTGGGCAAGCTGCGGCCGGAAGTGAGCACGGAAGCCGGCTTGAAGGAGACGCAGGTTATTTCTCCGGCCTGCCACGATACCGGTTCGGCGGTGGCGGGTATTCCGTTCTCCCACGAACGCATGGCATTCATCAGTTCCGGCACGTGGTCGCTGGTGGGGACGGTCCTGCTGGAGCCGGTGGTGGCCGGCAGCGGGCAGGGAAAGGTCTTTACCAATGAGGGCGGAGTGGCGGGCAGCATTCGCTTCCTCCAGAACGTCATCGGGCTGTGGCTGATCCAGGAATGCCTGCGCGAGTGGAACGCCCAGGGCCAGAACGTGACGGTGGCGGCGTTGGCCGCAGCCTGCATGGACGCGTCTCCTGAAGGGCCGCACTTTGTTGCCGACGAGACCCGGTACCTCGCCCCCGGCAACATGGTGGAGCGCATCAACGCCGGTCTGCGCGATGCGGGCTTCCCGGAAGAGACTCGGCCGCGGGAACTGGCGGCGATTATTTTCCGCAGCCTGGCGCGACGCTACGCTGATGTGGTGAGCGAACTCCGAACCCTTTCCGGTAAGTCGATCGACCGCATCTGCATCGTGGGCGGCGGCGTGAAGAACGAAGCGCTGAATCGCTTGACCGAAAAGGTGACCGGCATCGAAGTGGTGCGCGGCCCTAGTGAATCGACGGCGGCAGGGAGCATCGCCGTGCAGCTTGCGGCGCTGGAGAAAACCGTGTCGCTCGACCAGATTCAGGCGATCAGCGCGAAGCTGAAGTTCGGAGCCGGCGTTTGACTGCCATACCGCATGCGCCTAAAATGAAGTCTCGGATGTAACGCTGATGGCTCCGGAACGCTATCCTGTCATCGTGCCCCCGCCGCGACGCAATCCCCCCCGACCGGTGGGGAGCCGGAAGATCTTTGGCCAACTCGTTTTCCTCATCCTGGTTCTCTTTGCCGCCGGAGTGGGTGCGCTGGGGGGACTGGTCTTTGTCTACTCCTCCGACCTGCCGAAGGTTCGCGAACTCGAGGACTATCGCCCCGACGTCATGACGGAGATCTACGCCGATGACGGCACGGCCATCGGCAGTTTTGCCCTTGAACACCGCGTCATTGTGACCTATAACCAGATTCCACCGATGCTTCGCAACGCGGTGATTTCCATTGAAGACAAGCACTTTGAGAGCCACGTAGGCGTTGACATTTTTGGCATCGCGCGCGCTGCGGCCAAGGATTTGATGGAATGGCGTAAGACGCAAGGCGCCAGCACCCTGACCCAACAACTTAGCCGAATGCTCTTCCTGACTCCGGACAAGAGCTTTCGAAGAAAAATTCAGGAAGTGTTGCTGGCCATTCAGATTGAGCGTTACTTTACCAAGTCGCAGATCTTCACCATGTACGCCAACCAGGTGGATCTGGGCCATGGGAACTTTGGCTTCGAGGCCGCCGCGCAATTCTTCTTCGGCAAGCACCTCAACGAACTGACCCTACCGGAGGCCGCCACGCTGGCGGGCATACCCAAATCTCCCACGGCATTCTCGCCCATGACGCATCCGGAACAGTCACGCCGGCGGCGGAACCAGGTGCTGCAGGCCATGTACGAGAACGGCAAGATCAATGCCACCCAGCTTCACGAAGCCATCGCGGCGCCCCTGGGATTGAATGTGCAGCGCTGGAGCTACACCGTCGCGCCCTACTTTGTGGAGGAGGTTAGGCAGTTCCTGGAGAAGAAATACGGGCCGGAAGCCGTGCGCGAGAAAGGCTTGCGCGTCTACAGTTCGCTGAACATCAAGATGCAGGAGGAGGCGGAGGACGCTCTGCGCAAGGGCCTGCGCAACGATGACAAGCGGCGTGGCTGGCGCGGTCCGGAGAAGAATCTCCTGAAGACTCCGCTGCTCACTTCCGACGGCCGACCGGTCGATCTGGAAAACTATGAAGACGAGGACTGGAAGGAACCGATCGACGCCGGGGATCTTGTGCACGGCTTGGTGATGGACGTCAAAGCGGACTACGCCCTGGTGCGCTTCGGCAGCGTGACCACCCGCATTGCGCCCCCCGATTTCGCCTGGACCAAGAAGACCGCAGTCACCGACGTCTTCGCTCCCGGCGATGTTGACCTCTTCCTCGTCAACGAAGCCAAGGGGAACACGATCAAGGCTACGTTGGATCAGGAGCCCGATGTACAAGGAGCCGTGCTGGTTATCGATAACGCCACCGGCGAGATCAAGGCCATGGTGGGTGGATACGACTGGACGGAGAGCAAGTACAACCGAGCCGTGCAGGCCGAGCGCCAGGTGGGTTCTTCCTTCAAAGTGTACGTTTACGCGCAGGCGGTGATGGACGGGCTCTCGCCGTTTGACACGGTGGTGGATGCGCCGGTCATGTACCGTACGTCGTCGGGAATCTGGGCGCCGCACAACTACGACGACAAGTTTGAGGGAACCATCACCGTGCTGCACGCGCTGGCAGAGTCGCGCAACGTTCCCGCCGTCCGCACTCTGGCGCGCATCGGCGTGGACAAGGTCATCAAGCTCTGCCGGAAATTTGGGATCACCTCGCGGCTCGTTCCCAACTTGCCGTTGGCCTTGGGCGCCTCTGACCTCACGCTGCTTGAGCACACTTCCGCCTTCACCACGTTTCCGAACGACGGCGTCCATATCGCTCCCCGCATGGTGACGCGGGTGACCAACTACGACGGCCGCGTGATTGACGATTTTCCGCCGGAAATAACCGACGTTATACCTGCCGCCACGGCGCGCATTATGGTCTCGATGTTGCGCGAGGTCTTTAATTCCGGCACGGCGATTTCCGGAAAAGCTTTCGCCATGAAGTACCCCGTAGGGGGGAAGACCGGCACCACTAATGACTTCACCGACGCGTGGTTCCTGGGCTTCTCGCCGTCGCTGACCTGCGGCGTTTACGTGGGCTTTGACGATCATCGCACCCTGGGAGAGAAGGAAGAAGGAGCCCGCGTGGCGTTGCCGATCTGGCTGGACTTCATGGGGCAGATCGCCAAGGACACACCGGCGCAGGATTTCCCGCACTCGCCCCTGCTCACGTCCCCCGAACAGGTCAAAGAAATTCTGGCCGACTCGGCGCCGGAACGCATATTGGCGGTGACGGCTCCTGCGCCTCCTTCCGCGTCAACTGCCCCGGTTGCGGCGGCACCTGCGGCCAGCCAACCCACGCCGCCAGCCACGCCGGCGGGAGGCTCGCCGGAACCCCCCAAGAAGGAAGTCGCTGCTCCCAAGGCCCCTGCCACGCCACCCGCCGCCCCCGCAGCGGCCCCTGCTGCACCCAGTGCCCCTGCCAAGAGTACCGCTTCGGTCACGGGGAAAACGTAGGACAAATTGTACGCGTATTATTAGTCCTATTGACACTCCAACCTTGCAAGTGTATTTTCTCAGCGAAAATCAGCAGTGCTGATTCCGGGCTGCGGCCCAGAATGAGCTTCTTGGCAAAGTGTAGCGTTCCCCATGTCGTCCCCATCGCAGACAGTTCCGTCTGCCCGCGGCATAAATCCTTCGTTGAGGTCTGCTATGTCCACCCTTCGCTTAATACGCAGCTTCGTTCTTGTACTTGCCATTGGTTTCTCGCTGTGCGTATGGTTCCCGGTCACGGCCCGCGCGGTCAGTACAGCCAGTGCCTTCCGCCCGGTCAATCCGGAAGAATTGAAAATGACCAGCGAGCCGATGGCCCCCGGTGCACCGGCCGTGATTTTGTACCGTGAGTTCGTTCGTGACGACACGCACCCGCTCATCGCCCATGAGGACAGTTACTACCGGATCAAGATCTTCACGGAAGAAGGGCGCAAGTATGGGGATGTTGAGGTCCCGTTTTTCACGAGTATGGGTAATATCACGGGCCTGCGTGCGCGGACCATCAAGCCCGATGGCACCATCGTGGATTTCGACGGCAAAGTATTTACGAAAGTGATTACGAGATCACGGGGCGAGAAAATCCTGGCGAGAACTTTCACGCTTCCGGCCGTCGAGCCCGGTTGCGTGATCGAATACTTTTACACTCTTGACTTGAAGGGATACGGTGACGACCCGGAAAGCAAGCAGATCTTTGACTCGTCATGGATCGTCAGCGAGGATCTTTTCACCAAGTCCGTCAATTTTTCGCTCAGGCCGTATATGAGCGAGTTTAATCTTCACTGGCTTGAGCAGCACATGCCGCCGGGCTCGCCGCACGCGCAGGAAGGTCCTGACCACGTGATCCGGTTGCAATTGACCAATGTCCCCGGGTTCCAACCGGAAGAACTGATGCCCCCCGAGGATGAGTTGAAGGCGCGTGTTGACTTTATCTATTCGCTGGAAATGCCAGAGCAAGATCCGCAAAAGTACTGGGCGAAAGTCGGCAAAAGAATGGACGCCCAACTCGAGAGTTTCATCGGCAAGCATAAGAGCATGGAAGAGGCGGTCGCGCAGATCGTGAGTCCGAATGATCCGCCGGAAGTGAAGCTGCGAAAAATCTACGCGAAAGTGCAGCAGTTGCGCAACACATCCTACGAGCCTCCGAAAACCGCTGAGGAGATAAAACAGGCGAAGGGGAAACCGCCCTCCAGCGCGGAAGAGGTGTGGCAGCGTGGTTACGGAAGCGGCGGGCAACTCACCTGGCTATACCTCGCGCTGGTGCGGGCGGCAGGGATTGACGCTTACGGAGTGTGGGCGTCCGGCCGTCAACGTTATTTCTTTCAACCCAGCAGCATGCAGAGTGGAAGATTGGATTCGAATCTCGTAGTGGTCAAGTTGAATGGCAAGGATATCTTCTGCGATCCGGGAGCGGCCTTCACGCCCTTCGGCTTGCTGCCTTGGCAGGAAACCGGCGTGCTAGGGTTGCAACTGGATAAGAAGGGCGCGACCTGGATCCCAACGCTTACCCCGGTCTCCTCACAGGCGCACACGGAACGTCGCGCCAATCTGACCCTCTCCGACAACGGGGATTTGGAAGGATCGCTCACCGTTACTTACACCGACTTGGAAGCCGCGAGCCTCCGCAGGTACGAAAGAAACTCGGACGAAACGGAACGTAAGAGCGCCCTGGAAAAAGCCGTGAAGGCGGCCATCCCTGCCGCCAGCGAGGCCAAACTGACCAATCAGCCCGAATGGAAAGATTCCACGCAGCCGCTGGTGGCCGAGTTCAACATCAAGGTCCCCGGTTGGGCCTCCGCGGCCGGGCATCACGTCATACTCCCGGTGGGCGTCTTTGGCGGGCGGGAAAAACATGTGTTTGAGCACCTTGACCGTACTTATCCCATATATGTCGATTATCCCTATTCGGTGTCAGACGACGTCAGCATCCAGGTTCCACCGGGTTGGCACATTTCCAGCCTGCCCCCGGGTTGGACGGATACCGGCAAAGTTGTCAGTTTCTCCCTCAACGCCGGACAAGACAAAGGCAAGCTGCACCTTACGCGGAATCTGGACCTGAATTTCATTCTCATGGATGTCAAGTATTACGCTCCGCTGCACCAGTACTTCCAGCAGATCAAGAGCGCCGACGACCAACAAATCGTGCTGGAACCGGCTGCGCCAAGAGCCAGCAATTAAACAGAAGGCAGCAAGCAGAAGGCAGAAGGCGGCACAGGAGGAGCCATGAAGGGGTTGCTGCTGGCGATGGTGGTGTTCATCACCGCGTGCTTGCCGGTCTTCGCGGCTCACACTCAGGCGCCGGACTGGATGCACGCGCTCGTGGGGGCCTCGGTGCCCACTCACGACGAAAAAACCGACGCGGTCCTGCTCTACTCGGAACAAAACCTCACCGTGCTTTCCGCCGATAGATTTCGCACGACGGTGCGGGAAGCTTATAAGATCCTGCGCCCGGAAGGCCGCCGGTTCGGGACGCTCATCATTCCGTTTGACTCTCTCCATGAGAAGGTGACGAGCATCCGCGGCTGGTGTATTCCCGCCGCGAGCAAAGACTATGAGGTGACGGACAAGGACGCGGTGGAAAGATCGCCGCTGCTGGGCGAATCTATGGAGCTGGTCACCGACGAGCGGGTTAAAACGGTCGAAATCCCGGCGCCGGATCCGGGCAATATCGTTGGTTACGAGTACGTGCTCGATCAGCGCCCCCTGACCATGCAGGACTTGTGGGAATTCCAAGATACGATTCCCGTGAAGGAAGCGCACTATTCCCTTACGCTTCCCGCCGGGTGGGAATTCAAAGACACCTGCATGAACTATCCGGAGGTTAAGGTCCACGACGCGGGCGGCGGCACTTGGCAGTGGAGCGTGGGAGATCTGCCCGCCATCCGCATGGAAAGGGATATGCCGCCCTGGCAGGGTGTGGCCGCGCAGATGATCGTCAGCCTCTTTCCGCCGGGCGGCGCTGCGGCGAATAGCTTCCCGACTTGGCGCGACTTGGGAGCTTGGCAGAACCGTCTGGCCAGCGGACGGCGCGACGCTTCGCCGGAAATTAAACAGCAGGTGGCGGCGCTGACGGCGTCAGCGCCCGCGCCACTTGGCAAAATGCGGGCCATTGCGGCGTTTGTGCAGACAGACATTCGGTACGTGGCGATTGAATTGGGCATCGGCGGCTGGCAACCCCACCCCGCGGCGGACATCTACGCGCACCGCTACGGCGACTGCAAGGACAAGGTCAACCTTACCATCGCCATGATGCGAGAAATCGGCGTGGAGGCTTACGACGTGCGCATCAACGTGCGCCGGGGCGCTGTTACTTCCGACACGCCGCCACACCTGGCCTTTAATCATTCCATCACCGCTATCCGGATCCCCGACGGCGCGGCCGACTCGTCATTGGTGGCAACCATCAAGCACCCGGCGCTGGGGACGATTCTGTTCTTCGATCCCACCGACGAGATGACGCCATTTGGTCGGATTCGTGGCGATCTCCAGTCCAACTATGGGTTGCTGCTCACCTCACAAGGTGGCGAATTGGTGAAATTGCCCCAACAGCCTGCCGGCATGAATGGCATTGAGCGTACGGCCAAATTCATACTGACTGCGGACGGCACGCTCCAGGGCGACGTGGAAGAAGTGCGCGTCGGCGATCGGGCCGAGCAGCAGCGGGAAATGTTCAATGCCGCGAAAAAGGATACCGATCACATCAAGCCGGTCGAGGAGTTGCTTGCCGACTCTTTGGCGAGCTATCGTCTAGCCAGCGCCAGTGTGGGCAACCTTAAGCAGCTCGAGAGTCCCTTCGTCTGGGATTATGCTTTCCAGGCTCGGGACTATGCCAAGTTTGCGGGAAACCTGCTGCTGGTGCGGCCTCGCGTGCTGGGACGGAAATCCAACGCGCTGCTGGAAAACCCCGAGCCCCGCCGTTACCCCATCGAATTCTCGGGGCCCGTCCGTGACACCGATATCTTTGACATCACTCTCCCACATGGCTACGTCGTGGACGACCTGCCACCCGCTGTTGACGCGGATTATCCCTTTGCCAGCTACCATGCCAAGAGCGAAGTGGTGGGAAACGTGCTGCGCTACCACCGCACTTTCGAAGTGAAAGAATTGAGCGTGCCCGTAAGCGACGCGCCACAACTGCAGAAATTCTACCGCATCATTGCCTCGGACGAACGAAACACTGCGGTACTGAAGCCAAGCGGCTCGCCTTAAATTAAGCGATGGGATAGTTTCCGAACTTCTTCACCGACTCGTAAATGACAGGATGTTGGCCAGCGGCACTTCACTTTGAATATTGTGCGCAGGCGAGATGATCAGCCCGCCGCCCTTGCCGGCGGTTTGCACGCGCAGCTTAACCTCATTGGCCACATCTTCCACCGTACCGAAGGGCAGAACTTCCTGAATATCCACGGTTCCCCACAAAGTGAGCTTGTCGCCGTACATCTTCTTCACGAGTGCCGGGTCCATCGACTTGGGCTGCACCGGGTTGAGGATATCCAGCCCGACCTCGATGAGATCGGGAATGATCGGGAAGATGTTGCCGTCGGAGTGAAAGGCAATCTTGATATTCGGATTCAGGGCCTTCCACTTGGCAAAAAGATAGGCATAGCGGGGCTTGAAGAATTCGCGAAAGAGCTGCGGCGAAATGATCATGCGGTCCTGCATGCCAAAGTCGTCGCCAATCCAGATGATGTCCACGCCCAAGCCGACCATGCGGGCGCCGGCTTCGTCGATCCACTTCATCAGCCGGTCCAGGTAGGCGTTGAAAAAGTCTTTGTTGGCGAGCATGTCCTCCAGCACCTTCTCCATGCCGCGTAGATACCACGACAGTTCGAAAAGCGTGCAGGCGCAGCCGCCCATGATGCCGTACTCTTTCCCGTACTCGGCCATCAGCCTGCACGTTCCCGTGTAACGATCCTCGCGGGTGAAGTCAGGCATGGCAAAGTCCGCCGGGTCCACGATGTCGGCCAGCGGGCGCCGTACCATCTCCGTGTACGAACCACTGGCGGCGAATTTGAACCATTTCCAGCCGATGCCCCACTCGTCCGTATACTCTTCGGCGGGATCGGCGTAGTAGCCCGTGCACGGTCCCACCCAGGAAATCAGAAAGTCATGGTCCATCAGGATCGGCAACGGACCGCCCGCGGATTTGTAAGTTTCGGTCTGCGTGGATTCCACGCCCAGATGCCGCAGCATCTTGGTTTCGGCTTCCGGCGTATACCAGGCGCAGAGCGGAACGCGGTCGGGTTCTTGATGATTGATGGCGGTCAGCAATCGTTCTTTATGGGTCATACGCTCCTCCCCGATTCGGACTCCGCGCTTGTCAGGACACGGGCGGCGAATGCTACCCCACGCGGGAGTGGAACGCAACCAGTTTCGATGGTGATTTCAGGGGACTCTGGCAGCGCTGTTCATGATAGACTTCGCGTGTCTCCGACGGTCCCTCGGCCGTCATACCATACATAACCAGGGAGGATCGCCATGAAAAAGAAGCTGATCGTTATCGGATTCAGCGCAATGGCTTGCTTGCTGACACTCTGGCCGGATGCGGCGCGCGCACAAGGCGGGTTCCAACCCGTCTCCGCCGATGCTTTCAACAAGGCCGTGCCTGCGGATTTTTACCTCGAAAACAACCGCATCCCCGTGGAAAAGCGCAACGCGGCGGTCGTGAGTAACCCCGCGGGGAAACAAGTGGTCGTGGGCCTGCTCGATACAACCGGATACAGCTCGCAAATCCAGCAGAAGTACACGGGCATGCTGATCACCGAGACCAAGCTGGGGATCTGCGGAACCGCGTTCGGGGTTGGTAGTTACGGCTTTGGGCTGGAGCACCCCCCCGCGTCAAGCAATGGTGATGCTACGTTCAGGGTTTTCGATCAAGCCGGCGACAAACTGGCGGAATGCGGCGCGAAGAGAGACGACAGCGTCAAGCAGCCTCGTCCGCTTGCTGTTTCCACGGCAAAGGGCGGACCGACAAAACTCTACCTCGGCAAGTACGCGGTCGAAATCAGATAGCGCGTTACGTTCGTAAGTCGGTGCTGAGGACAGACATGAAAAATCATTCCGTTCGCGCTCGCGGACTGTTGCCTGCCGCGGCCTTGGGGTTGGTAGCGTGGCTACTCTTGGGCGCCGGCGCGGCGGCTTTGCCGGCAGGTCAGAAGCCCGAGCACACCGGTACGCGCTTGGAAGGCTACGCCATTGAAGTCACTCCGCACAGCATGACGGTGTTTGACAAGAAGGATCTGACCGTCGAAATTCAGACCGACAAGGACTACACCGCGCTGGTGGGCATCGGTGCGGCCGTCACCGTGTGGTACACCACCAACGGCGGCGTGAACCATCTGCAAGACATCGTGTACCCCAACTCTGGCGGAACCTTTGTCTCCACCGATTTGATCCGGCGCGACACTCATCGCATCATCATCCTGCCGGAGCCTGAGAACGTAGAAAACACGAAAGGTTTGATGGATGCGATCGCGAGTTACCTCACGGACAACGCCGGGTGGTTTGTGGCGCCTTCCGACCTGGCGGCGGAAATCGCCGAGCGCGCCAAGGTTCCTGGCTCTTCGCTGGACGCCATCAATCCCGATACCGGCGATGTGGACATGCAGCGCTATCTGCAACGTGAAAGTCCGCTGGTGGTGACGATCGCCACCGACACGCACTCCGATGCGGTACTGGAAGTCAAGGTCGTAAAGATAAAAGCTAGCGTACGCTCGTCCATTGCCTCATGGGACGGCGAGACGGAACCGGTTTCCGCCCACAAGTCGCACTCCCTCTCGCCCTTTGGCGGAGGAGCAAAGGCTGGGCTTACGCGGCCACCACGGATTTGAGCCTGTGGAGCCGCACGGGCCAACTGCTGTGGAAGAAGCGTCGCGGATTCGCCCTGCTGGGGGTACAGGCGGGCGGTCCGAAGTTCCGTGAGCGCCCACTCACGGAGGTCTACGCGAATAGCGACTTCATGCAGCGCTGGCTGGCGGATACGCTCGGCGACCTGGCCCCGCCGCGTGGCAATCGCGCCGCTCAGTAGCTCACAATTTCCGCTCACAAGTTGACGGTGAGGGTGAGGTGGTGGCCTATGGGCTCGCACGCCAGAGTTCAACAATCTTCCTTGCGCGCTCATCTGCTGAGTTCTCGTACGATTGCACCAGCGCCGCCAGCCCGTCGCAGAGTTTGTGCGCGGTGTCGATGTAAGATTGGTCCGCAGCGGCTTCTGACGCCTCAGGCAATGGCGGAAGTTTGCCCTTCGCCAGCAAGTCTTGACGCTCGTGAGTGGCACTGACCGCGTCGAGGATAAGCTGTGCGTGGGCCGCTTCCATGCTCGATCCGAACCCCGCCGCCTCGAGTCGGGAACGGAAGGCGCTCACTTTCGCTGCGCGGGCATCCAGTGCTGCCAACGCGGATCCCGGCTGCACTTCTTTCGAGCCGGCGGCAACAGCGTCTCCTTCGGCGGGCGCATGCGCAGAGCTATGCAGTTTGCCGTTGCTTCCGCCCAGCGAAATGACGATGTGTGCCGCATCAGGGGTTTTCTCGTAGGGAAGAAACACCGATTCGCGATCGAACGATTGCCATCGCTGCCCGTTCACCTTCACGGCGGTCACCGGGCCGTGGCCCACAATGGAGAGATAAAGCAGCTTGTTGCCGAAGCGGACCGGATCGACCTGTTCGAGCTCGGTGATTCCCGGCGGAATGTGCGGCAGAAGTTTCAAACCTTGGGCGCCATAAAGGTACTCGAACAATCCGCGCAGCAGGGCCGCCGGCGGGCCATAGGCGTCGTAGGTGATGTTGATGGGCAGCTTCGGCTGGTAGACGTCGTTGCCGAAGTCCGTCAGGTTGTTGTCCATGCGAAAGCGGCGCGCGAAGGTGAGCATCTTCTCCATGGACCGGCGCGCATCCTCATATTTGCCCAGACGGTAGTAGGCCATGATCATGCGCGCTTCACACGTGGACCATTCCCCGCCATTCACCCAGTGTCCAAACCGCCAGAGGCCCTGGGGCTTCTCGTACATGTCGTCGAGCCCGGGGTAATTGGGAATGGTGAAGGCATAGGGCCGCAAGCCGGGTATGGACGCAATCTTGGCGTAAATCTTTTCCGCCTGCGCATCGTCAACCACGCGGAAGGCGATGGCGTCGTGATTGGGCGGCGCCTCGAAGTAACCGTGCTCCTTGGCGCCAAATACGCCGTGGCGCGTGCCATCGGGATCGAGAGATTTGATGAAGTATCCCTCGTCGGTGGTGATCAGCGGCAGCCCTTGGCGCGCCAGTTCGCGGCGCTGGGTGTAGGTTTCGGCCTGTTGCGGCCTGCCCGCCAGCTTCTCCAACTCGATCAGGCGGTCGAACGCCGCGATATAGGTGATGGAGAGCCCTGCCAGGTAGGCCTTGTCATAAGTGCCGTCGGGGCGCGCCCAGCCTGCGTAGCTGGGGGCCAAGAGATTCCCCGCCGGCCCCGCGAGAAAGAGATTGTTCTTGGGGTCGCGCCGGGTATCAAGGAAATTGGCCGACCGCTCCAGCTTCGGCAGGTAGTGCGCAATCGCCTGCGGGTCGCGGCTGATCAGCAGCAACTCCGACTGCATCAGCACGCCGGCGGCAGTGAATTCCACTCCCCAATCGTGAATCTTGCGTTCTCCCGTCGCCCTGCTTGTAGATGATGCAGCCGGGCATGGCGGCGTCGCACAGTTGCCCGTCGGGAGCAACCCACGAATTCCGCGGCGTGCCGGGGCAGCCCTCGCGGTGGCCATCCCCCATCTGGTCAAACCACAGGTCTTGTGAGTTCTGTAGAAATGTAAGGTAAGGCTCGCGAAAAAATGGCAGCGCGCAGTAGGTGGTGCCGTAGCTGTTTTGAATCCACCAGGCATTCCAGGTGGGGCCTTCCACAAAGCCGTTCCAGATCGGCGTGTAAAGCATCGACAGGTTCTGGAATTCCGGGTCGGGCGCAAACATTCTGCCGCGCGATATCGAGCAACTGGAGATATTGCACGTCACCGCGCCCGCGATAATGCTTGCCTTCGAACCGGCCGGCATCGGCGGCCAGGGCCGGCAGGCAGCTTGCGAGTATGATTCCGGCGATGAGCAGCCAAGCGCCGCATCGACGGTTATGATGGTCAACCATGGGTAGATTTCTCCTGCGGCCGAAACTGTTACTTAGGGCCGCTGCTGTAGCGCGGCACAGATGATACACCGTAATCCGTTGGGAGTTTCCCCGGGACGATGGAAATGGGGTTCCGAAGACCCCGATCTGGAAGACGCCAGTCCGACCATGGTGCTTGACGGAGGGGTGTGCGGCGCGGTACGGTGGGGATGGTGGGAGAGGAGCACCCATGACGATCACCATTGACATCACCCCCGAGGTCAAGGCGGCGCTGGCGCGCCAGGCTGCCGCTCAGGGCCGTGAGGTCGAGTCCTATGCCGCCAGTCTGCTCGAACAGGCGGTCCATCCCGCCGTCACGCCTCCGCGGCCGCCCGCCAAGGACATGGTTGAACTGTTCGCTCCGCTGCGTGGCCTTAATCTGGATTTTGAGCGCGACAAGGATACCGGCCGGGATATCAACCTGTGAAGGGCTACCTGGTTGACACCAACGTCCCGTCTGAGCTGACCCGCGAAACCCCGGACGCGCGGGTGGTGGCTTTTCTCCGCAAGTCCGGGAAAGAGAGCCTCTTCCTGAGCGTTATGACCCTCGGCGAAATCTGCAAGGGCATCGACCTGCTTCCGGCCAGCCAGAAACGGGACTCACTGCAAGACTGGCTGGAGGTTGATGTGCGTTCCTGGTACGCCGGTAGGATTCTCCCAGTCACTGAGTCCATCGCCGAGCGTTGGGGGCATTTGACCGCGCGCGCAAAACAACAGGGCATCGCGGTGAAGGTGGTGGATGCCGTCATCGCCGCCACGGCCCTTGAACACGGCCTAACCCTCGTCACGCGGAACGTCAAGGACTTCGCCGGCCTCGGCGTCGTTCTTCTCAACCCCTGGGACGAGGCGTGAATCCTCAGGCCGCGGCGCAGCACTTAAAGTGCTCTTAGCACTCGCCACTTGTCACTGTTCACTCGGTACTTTCCGGAAAAAACGATCCCTGGCACCGTTTCGTCCTGCACTGAACCCAGGCGCGAAGTCGCAAGGCGACGGCCCTGGTCGCATACACAAACAGCGGCGTATGCGCCACTCGCGCACAAAACAAAAGCCCACAGTAAGGAAGTCTTTGACTGCCTACCCACGGCGATTGCATCTGGGGGCGGTCAGGTGTATGTTGTCGGTCGGACCGGATTTGCTAATGAAAATTCCGGTTCAGAACGCTTTACTCTTTTGGTTCGTACGTCGATTCCGACGGACGTTCGCGCGGTGGGATCCAGCGCACCAAGTCCGCCCCGACGCGCTGGATGGAGCCTATCCGAACGACGCAGGCAATCCGGTAATGCGCTTAGAGAAGGAATTGTTGCCAAGGGTCAGCGCGAAAGTGAAGACACGAGATCAAATTCCAACTGGAGTGCGGCATGCGTAGGGCTCACGCCAAAGACGTGCTTTACGTCTCCAAGTCCAACCAGAAAACACTTGAGTTGTTGAAAAGCGGGGCGAGTCTTGAAAAGCGGACCGGCTATGAGATCGACGCTTTGGTTGAAAAGGCGACAGCTGACCGGCTTGACCTTTCAGAGAGACTTCGTCGAGCCGCTAAGGCTGCTACCATGGGTAACCAGCGGAGCTTTCGATCCGCCACCAGTCGCGCATATTACTCAATGTACCACGCGCTTCGGGCCACCGCTTACTTCGTTCACAAAGGTGACGACCACGAGGAACATCAAAAGCTGCCATCCGGCATCCCGAATGACTTTCCAAATCGGCAGGGCTGGGAGAATGACCTAAAGAATGCGCGTTACGAACGTAATCGAGCCGACTACGACCCGTACCCTAAGAATGATATTATCTTTGCACCAATTGCGACTCAGCTGATTCACAAGGCCGAGGACCTGTTTCCAATTGTCAGGTCTTACCTGAAGAAGAAGGGATGCGCCTTATGAGTTCCACCGCGACACTCCAACAACTAGTCCTTGAGCGATTTAACAAGTCAGGGTTGCAGCCGGTCACGATCCAAGTGAGGAGTTTTCCTGGCGAGACCATAGTGGTAGTCGAGGTCGATCGCGACTACGATCTAGCGTTAGAGCTTGCGAGGGAGTTGGACACAGAGATCGAATCCGGTTTCGTCACCATACGGCACGCTAATCCTGTAAAAAACTCGCAACAGCGCAAGCCAGTGTCCGGCGTACATGATGAGCGAATACCCGCGCTCGTGGAGCTTATGAACGCGCGGGCGCGAACCTCCGAAACTCAACCGAGTCTGCGTTATGTGCCCGACGTTTCAGAACGGATAAATCTTGCGGTTTCACCTCGACATCACTTGGTCTTTGGGCGCAGGGGAGTAGGAAAAACCGCGCTGCTGCTTGAGGCAAAGAGGCTCTTGGAAAAGGACGGTGCGTTGACGCTATGGGTAAACATGCATCCTCTCAGAGACCTTAATAAAGAGGATGCTTTCCTCACCATTGCCCTTCGCCTCTGTGACTTGGGGCTCGGTGCTTTACGTGGGGACGCTTCACTCCAGGCTGCTCCGCTGCTCAATGCTGTCCGGGCATCAATGGAGTCAGCTCTCGGTGAAATTGACCAAAAGCGATCCCGGACATCGACATTCGTCGCCAAGTTACAACAGGCGATAGCGCGGCTCTGCGCAGCAAGCGGTCAGCCGTTGTACATCTTTCTGGACGACATTCACTATATGAAGATAACCGAGGTTCCAGGGCTGCTGGACCTTTTTCACGGTATCAGTCGTGACAACCCTGTGTGGTTAAAGGTTGCCGGAATCCGGCACCAGACTCGATGGTTCACCCCCGACCCTCCTATTGGTCTTCAGACTGGTCACGATGCCTCCATCATCAATTTGGACATAACGCTGGAGCAGCCATCACGGGCCAAAACCTTCCTCGAAAACATACTTGAGAGCTATGTGGAGGAGAGTTGCACGGTGCCGGCAAGAAACTTTCTGAGCGGTGCCGCACTGGATAGGCTGGTACTTGCATGCGGTGGTGTGCCGAGAGACTTTCTTACGCTATGCGTTGCTGCACTCCAGATAGCACGCCAGCGCACGAATGCAAGGACTGTGGGCGTTCAAGACGTAAACCATGCTGCTGGTGCTGCCGCTCAAACCAAGCTGCAAGAACTTGAGGATGATGCCGCGGCGGCTCGTGGGCGCTCTCAGGATCTAGTCTCTGCCCTTAATACGGTGCGTGAATTTTTGCTAGATCAGCGGCAGATTACTTTTCTGTCCGTCAACTTCATGGACAAAGAGAATCACGCCAAGGAATATGATCTGATGCAGGCCCTAATGGACCTACGAATGCTCC
Organism: uncultured Acidobacteriota bacterium; assembly: GCA_963719115.1. Classification (GTDB taxonomy): domain Bacteria; phylum Acidobacteriota; class Terriglobia; order UBA7540; family UBA7540; genus Bog-366. The sequence continues at coordinate 29,799 of CAVRBF010000046.1, forward strand.
ATTTGATCAATTCAGGACTTTCGGATGCTCATCACGCAGGTCGACGGTCAGAGGTGTATTTGCTTGACCTCAGCCAATACTCCGGCGCAAGGCTCAAGAGAAATCTTAGAGTGTTGGATTTCGTTAGAGATCACCTCGTGTTGAAGAGAACGCGGGAGCCCGATGTGCTCCGGGTTGGAGATACTCCGCGGAAGCTGGTTGATCTCCTCAGGCGTGGTCCGACATTTGAGCTATCAAAGCTTTCAAGCATTTTAAATCACGCACCAGCGGCGACAGGGTAACCGTCTCTGAGCGCACAGGTATCCGTCATCTGACGGATTCCTGTGCGGCTCTTCCTCGCACCTTCGCGCGAACCAGCAGCCGGACGCGAAGACAGTGACAAGTGGCGGGTGACGAGCGAAAGAGTCCGAAATCGGTAGTCGGAAGTCCGAAGTCGGAGACGCAGAGGCCGGAACCGAAAAGGTGCCAGACACATGATCTCCTCACGGAGATGGGTTCGTGGTAAGATCAGCGTGTGAAATATTCAGAGGCAGTGCGACATTTAGAAAAGTTGGGGTTTGACGCTGAACCGTCAGCCGCCGTGCCAGCACGGGGCCGTCGAACTGTGGCCAAGCACCACAGCGTTCCCGTTGTCATTGCCAAAAATTGGGCCATCTCCAAGAGGCTCCAACGAATGATCCGCCAAAGCCGTGCCGAAGCCCACAACTCCCTCTAAACCAACACAGCCCACCGGGCTCAGTGTCCGCGTCTTGCATGCTCGAATTCGCATCATCTGATTAACCCAAGTCCCTTCGGGACCGCAGACTGCAAACGGCGGGGTGAGGAAAGGGCTTTAAGAATCGCGAAACAGCGCCCGGAACCCTTCCTGCTCAAAATGCCGGTCGTTGGTAAGCACCTCGGTCAGCCCTTGCTTGCGCATCGTCTGCATGGAGATGCAATCCGTCAGGCTGTAGCCTTTATCGGGCCGGGCTCCGTAGAGTGCCATGCCGGAAAGAAACGATTCTCGACTCTGCGGAACGACCTGGACACCAGGGTCTGCAAGAATGTGCTGCGCGTTGGTAACAGCTTTGCGGCGCATCGGCTCGGGAGCCGTCGCAAAGAAGGTGAGATACTCGGCCAATACTTCATCCGTGGTGACAATGGGAGTGTCTACCCGCTCGAATGTGAGGTCCAAAGCGCGACGGTGGGCGCTGTCGGTGAAATCGACCAGGGCGATCCAATAGAACGTATCGGCAAAAAGTGCGGTCATGCCTCTTTCTTGGGCCAACCGTAGATGTAATGATCGTGCTGGCTGGCGCCGTCTTCGGGCATGCGGGCCATGATTTCAGGCGGTACATCCTGCATGTTCTCAAGGATGACGTCAGCAATGTGCCGGTGCGGGCGGGTGGCCGGACGCTCCTGTTCAGCGAGCTTCTGGAGCCACGCCTCAAGAGAAAGACCCTCGGCAGCGGCTTTCGCTTTCAGCGCTGCCGCTTGTTCATCGGGAAGCTCAATCACCGTCATTAGATATCTCCCAAACCCCTTCCAGCACTGATCATACGCCACTTGCGAGGCTTTGTCATGCGCAAGGGATCGGTAGTCATTGCACGAAGGACCCTGGTGGAACACCGGAGTGACATCCAGTAGGAGGTTGAACGGCCTTCCCACCGACGTAGGCTGAAGGTGTAGAAACTTTCATCGCCGGCGGCTCCGCGACACTGGAAAGCCGTGCGCCAACGTTGAAACACGTAGGTTTCTATTTGTAGGCTCATTTTTAGCTTGACACAAGGCTAGAATTGTGCGTATAGTAGGGGCGGACGCCGGAGTGAGTGGCCATACGGCTGCGCTCCGGCGCGGTGCGGCCCATGCTTGCCATCCCATCCTCTCGCTATAGCTCCCCCATCGATCCTTTAACCCCTCGGGCGAACGCCAACTCTAGCCTACGCCTAGGTCCCCGAAGCCGGGACGACGAGGGACCGGTTGTCAGGTTTCGGGGGAAAAAGAGGCCAAAAAATAAAAATTACTACGACCGAAGCCGCTATATGTATGAAAACAAAGAAAGCATAGACAAACCGCCCGATAAAATACAGACATTTGCTCCCCATTCGACAGCACTTGAGCGACATTTTATGCCGATCGTGCGGGCATTTACCGGAAGCGGCACACTATTTCGCGCCATGACGGACTTGCTCGCTCCTCATGACGAGGCCGCCCGTCGCTCCGGGTTCGCCCCTGCCATCCGGCCATGTAGGCCAGTAGTGGGAGGGAAAGCTCAACCCCGCGGGCGGTTGGCCACCGCCAAAGAGCGTAGGGCCGAGCAGCGCCCGGCCGTGGGCCGAACGCCATTCGGCCCTACGTACGGGCACGCCATGGCGTGCCCCTACCGGGAGTTGCGATGATGTGCCGTGATGGAAGGCGCTGGGCTCCCAGGGGGAAGCGTCGCGAAGGAAAACAATTCAGAAATGAAGGTTCATCCGGCTATATGTATGAAAACACAGCTAAGAGGGCAAAATGTCGCCGTCATTATGGGCGCTTTTTGGTTCGAAATTGAACGAGGTTCGGGCAAAAGGGCCTGATCTTGTGGGTCTACGGCAGCAATTCCGCTCCTGGTACTGCGCGCCCATCGTTGCCGAAAGCAAGGCAAGAGGCTACCGGCTCTTGACGTTCCGGCGGATTTCCTATAGCGTTGCAGGTTTGTGAGAACATGGCGAAACCACGTGTAGCACTCTTTATCACCTGCCTTGCTGACCAGTTCTTTCCCCACGTCGGCGAATGCGTGGTGAAAATCCTTCGGCGGCTGGACTGCGAGGTTGTGTTCAACCCGGCGCAGACCTGTTGCGGACAGCCCGCCTTCAATACCGGTTATCGCGACGAGGCGCGCTGCGTGGCGCGGAACGTGCTGGACCTTTTCAATGACGCCGAATATGTGGTGGCGCCCTCCGGCTCCTGCACCGCGATGGTGCGTGTCTTTTATCCCGAACTCTTTGCGGAAGAGCCGGAGTTGCTGCGCAAGGCCCAGGAATTGCAAAAGCGCTTTTTCGAATTCTCGGAGTTTATCGACAAGGTCCTGAAAGTTAACGACGTCGGGGCGCGCTTCGCCCACAAGGTGACCTACCACGATTCCTGCCACCTGCTGCGCGAACTGGGTGTGGATGAAGCGCCGCGCAAGCTGCTGCGCAAGGTGCAGGGCATCGACCTTGTCGAGATGGACGATCACAAGCTCTGCTGCGGATTTGGCGGTACGTTCTCGGTAAAGTTTCCGGAAGTGTCCGTGCCCATGGGGCAGGACAAAATTTGCGCCGCCACCGGCACCGGCGCAGAATACCTGGTGGCTGCCGACGGCGGCTGCCTGATGCATCTGGCCGGGATCATCCATCGGCAAGGTCTGGCGCTGAAGACGATGCACTTGGCCGAGGTTTTAGCCCAGCAGGGAGAGCACAAGGGTTGAAGGCTAAAGGGTAAAGGCTAAGGGGTAAAGGATAAGGTGAGCGATGATTTGTGTTGAGGGGATATCTGCCAAAGATAAAGGGTAACAAGTTCAGCATCGTTTATCCTTTAGCCTTTACCCTTCAGCCTTTACCCTTTAGCCTTCGTACCTGGCCGCCAGAACCGATTTATGAGCGATACGGGTGTTCACAGCAACGAGATTCACAAGGCGGGAAGCGAGACCATGGCCAACCCGACGCTGGCGGAGGCCTATCGTTCCTCCACCCTGCGTCTCTTCACGCATCGGCTAAACGCCATCGCCGAGGTTCCCGGCTTCGAACGCCTGCGCGACACCGGGCGCGAAGTCAAGCGCCACACCATCGAAAATCTCGATCACTACCTCACCCAGTTTGCCGACAACGTGGAACGCAATGGCGGTACCGTGCACTGGGCGGCCACCGCCGCCGACGTTTGCCGCATGGTTGTTTACATTGTGCAGCGCGCCGCGGAAAGCGAGGTGGTGAAGGCGAAGACCATGGTGGGCGAGGAAGTGGAATTGAACCACGCTCTTAAGGTGCGGGCATTCGCGCCATTGAAACCGATTTGGGCGAATTCATTATCCAGTTGGCCGGCGAGCGCCCCGCGCACATCGTAGCTCCGGCCATCCACAAGACCCGCAAGCAGGTTTCTGAATTGTTTGTGGAGCACGTCAAGTGCGAGCGCACGGAGGTCCCCGAGGAACTCACCGCCATCGCGGGCGTTGCGCGAGATGTTCCTGAAAGCCGGAGTGGGAATCAGTGGTGCGAATTTTGCCGTCGCCGAAAC
>CAVRBF010000047.1:0-68978 GCA_963719115.1 uncultured Acidobacteriota bacterium
CGCCATTCTGCTGGTCGGAGCTTACGTCCTGAAGACCGGGGAGATGCTGCATCGCGCTCGTGAGGATGGGTCCCCACTTGGTAAGATCCTGCGTCGTGTCAGATTGGATGGTGTACTGGTACATGGCGTTACTGGACCGGCCGCCGATGCGCAGATCCTGCACCGCTTGGAGAAACGCTGAAGCCACCGGCAGCCGGTTCAACTTGGGGCGCAGGCGGTTGATAACCTCCGTGGCACTGACGTTGCGCTCCGCCAGCGGCTTGAGCGCAACATAGAGAGAGCCGGTATTGGTGGCGCCATTGCCGCCGGAAAATCCAATCACATTGGCGACGGCAGGATCACTCTTGATCACGCCGATGATCTGCTGAACAGAGCTGTTCATCGCCGGAAAGGAGGAATCCTGCGGCCCGCGGACACTACCGGAGATCGCTCCCGTGTCCTCCACCGGGAAAAAACCTTTGGAAATCTTGATGATCACCACCACATTGAGCGCGATGGTGAGGAAGAGTACCGTGAGGGTGAGTAACGGATGGTCGAGAACCCAATGCAGGGTGCCGCGATACAACCGTAGCGTCCCGTCAAAGACCTTTTCGCTGGCGGTGAAGAGGCGGCCATGTTTTACCTCGCGCTCGCTTTTGAGCAGGTAGGCGCACATCATGGGCGTGGTGGTGAGGGAGATCATCATGGATACGACAATGGACGTGGAGAGGGTGACGGCAAACTCGCGAAAAAGACGGCCCACGATTCCGCCCATCAACAGAAGAGGAATAAAAACGGCGATCAGCGAAATGCTGATGGTGAAGACGGTGAAGCCGATTTCCTCCGCGCCCTTCAGCGCCGCGGCAAAGGGCCTCATGCCGCCTTCCAGGTGCCGCGTGACGTTTTCCATCACCACGATGGCGTCATCCACCACAAACCCCGTGGAAATGGTCAGGGCCATCAAGGAGAGGTTATCGAGGCTGTATCCGAACAGGTACATCACGGCAAACGTGCCGATCAGCGAGACCGGTACGGCGACGGCGGGAATGAGTGTGGAGCGGCCGTTGCGCAGGAAAATGAACACCACGAGAATGACCAGGCCGATGGAAATCAGCAGCGTCCGCTCCACGTCCGTGACCGCGGCACGGATGGTTAGGGTGCGATCCAGAACGATGGTGGTGTCAATGCCGAGCGGAATGGAGGCTTGGATATACGGAAGCTGCGCGCGTATGGCGTCAACCGTTTGGATGATGTTGGCGCCCGGCTGGCGGAAGATGATGACCGTAATCGCGCGCTTGCCGTTCAAATAGCCTGCCGCGCGGACGTTTTGCACGGAGTCGGTGACCTGGGCAACATCGGACAGGCGGATCGCCGCGCCGTGCTTGTAACCAACGACGAGGGGCTGGTAATCGACGGCCTTCGAGATCTGGTCATTGTCAAGGATGTCTGCGGTCACCATGCCGTCAGAAATTTGGCCTTTGGCCAGGTCCGAGTTCTGAAGGCTCAGCATGGACTGCAGATTCGCCAAGGTAAGTCCGTAGCTGGCTAATTGGGTGGGATTGGCGTCCACCCGCACGGACGGCAGCGCGCCACCGCCCACCGCGACCTGTCCTACGCCTTGTATCTGTGATAATTTCTGCTCGATGACGGTGGAGGCTTCGTCATAGATCTTATCGGGCCCGAATTTGTCGGAGGTAAGGCCCAGAATCATGATGGGCGAATCGGCGGGGTTGACCTTGCGATAGGTCGGATTGCCCGGCAGGTTGGCGGGCAGATAGGTTCGCGCCGCATTGATGGCGGACTCCACATCGCGCGCCGCGCCGTCAATGTCGCGGCTGAGGTCAAACTGAATGGTCACCGAGGTGCTGCCCAGCGAGCTGGCGGAGGTCATCTCCGTCACCCCGGCGATATGACCAAACTGCCGCTCCAGGGGAGTGGCGACGGACGACGCCATAATATCCGCGCTGGCTCCCGGCAGACCTGAACTGACTGAAATCGTGGGAAAGTCCACCTCCGGCAGGGGCGCCACCGGCAACACCTCATATGCAACCGCTCCCGCAAGGGCAATAGCCACCGTGAGCAGCGTGGTGGCCACAGGGCGGCGAATGAAGGGGGCGGAGATGTTCATGCCGGCCCTGCCAGTTCTGCGCCTCCGGTTTCCGGCGGGCTCGATTTGGGCGCAAAGCGCTGCGCCAGATTGTCAAAAAAGACGTAGATGACGGGCGTGGTGTACAGCGTGAGCACCTGGCTCAGCAGCAGTCCGCCCACCATGGCGATGCCCAGGGGCTTGCGCAATTCCGAACCGTAACCGGTGCCCAGCGCCAGCGGCAGCCCACCCAGCAGCGCGGCCATGGTGGTCATCATAATGGGGCGGAAGCGCAACAGACAGGCGTCGTAGATTGCCTCCGTCGCGTTCTTCCCGTGCATCCGCTCGCCTTCCAGAGCGAAGTCGACCATCATAATGCCGTTCTTTTTCACGATGCCGATCAGCAGGACGATCGCGATGATGGCCACCACGCTCAAATCCTGGTGAAAGAGAAGCAACGCCAGGAAAGCTCCAACCGCAGCCGAGGGTAGCGTGGACAGGATCGTAATCGGGTGGATAAAGCTTTCGTACAAAACCCCCAACACAATGTACACGGTGACCAGCGCGGCAAGAATGAGTAATGGTTCATTGGCCAACGAATTGGTGAAGGAGGCCGCCGTGCCTTGAAAGCCCGCCTGGAGGCTGGGAGGCATGTGCATCTCTTTCTGGGTGTTGTTGACGGCCGTAATGGCCGTGCCCAGCGAGGCCGTCGGCGCCAGATTGAATGACACGGTGATGGCCGGAAATTGACCCTGGTGGGTGATGGCGAGCGACTCCGTGGTGTTCTCAAAGTGTGCGAAGGCGCTCAGCGGCACGGCGTTGCTGGTGGTTGAACTGGTGGCACCCGCGGACCCGGCGCCCCTGCTCGATGTCGCGGTCGAGGTGCTCGCCGAAAGCGCGTTGGCGGGAGGAGCAAGGATATTTGTCGCGGGAGTGTACAGCGCGGAAGCCGTCAGCCCGTTGGATCCCGCGGAGGATGATCCGGAAGACGCAAACGAGGTAGACGCTCCCGCACCGCTGGCCGCGGAAGACGCGTTGGACTGGATGTAAAGCTGGTTCAACTTGTTGGGGTTTTTCTGGAACTGCGGCTCACTTTCCAGGACCACGTGGTACTGGTTGACTTGCGTATACATCGTGCTGATCTGGCGCTGGCCGAAGGCGTCATACAGGGTGTTATCGATCGTCGTAGGCGCAATGCCCAGTCGCGAAGCGGTGACCCGGTCGATCACCAGAGACACGGCCAGCCCACCTATTTGTTGATCGGTGGCGACGTCTTCCAGTTCCGGTAGCTGTTTCAGCCTGGTGATGAAACGGTTGGTCCAGTCATTCAATTCGTTCACATCGGGGTCTTCCAGCGCGTACTGGTATTGCGTGCGGCTGACCCGGTCGTCCACGGTAATATCCTGCACGGGTTCCATAAACAACTGGATTCCCTGAACTTTGTTGACCTGGGTCGAGAGTCTTCGGATGATGTCTGACGCGCTGATTTTGCGCTCGTCGAGCGGCTTTAAGTTGATCGACATCCTGCCGCTGTTGGTCGTTACATTCGTTCCATCGGCGCCGATAAATGACGAGACGCTTTCCACTGCCGGGTCCGCCAGAACGACCTTGGTAATCGCCAACTGCTCCTTGGCCATGGCCTGTGAACTGATCGCCGGCGGCGCCTGCGTGATGCCCTGGATGACGCCCGTGTCCTGTACCGGGAAAAACCCTTTGGGGATGATGATGTAAAGGAAAACCGTAAGCGCCAGGGTGGCCACGGCGACCAACAGCGTCACCGTCTGGAAGCGCAGGACAACCTTTAGCGTCCGGCCATAGAACGCGATCATTCCTTCGAAGGCACGCTCCGTGGCTCTATAAATGCGCCCCTGCTTCTCCTTGGGCTCGTGCCGCAGGATTCGCGCACTCATCATGGGGGTGAGGGTCAGGGAGACCACTGCCGAAAAGATGATGGTGACGGCAAGGGTGACGGCAAATTCGCGAAACAGGCGCCCCACCACGTCGCCCATGAAGAGCAGCGGGATCAATACCGCGATGAGGGACACGGTCAGCGAGAGAATGGTAAAGCCGATTTGCTCCGCCCCCTTGAGCGCTGCTTCCATGGGTGGATCGCCCGCTTCAATGTACCGCGAGATGTTCTCAATCATCACGATGGCATCGTCCACCACGAAACCGGTGGAGATGGTCAGCGCCATCAGCGACAAGTTATCCAGGCTGTAACCCAGGATGTACATGGCCCCGAAGGTACCCACCAGCGACAGCGGCACCGCCACGCTGGGAATAATGGTGGCGTAAAGACTGCGCAAAAAGAGGAAGATGACCAGCACCACCAGCCCCACCGTTAACATCAATTCGAACTCGACGTCGTTGACTGACGCCTCGATGGCGGTGGTGAGATCGGTAAGGGTGCTCACCACAATACCCGTGGGCAGGTTGGCCTCCATTTGCGGCAAGAGCGTCTTAATGCTTTTGACCACGCTGATGGTGTTGGCCCCGGGCTGGCGTTGCACATTCAGGATGACGGCGGGGGTCAGGTTCATCCAGGCGGCCTGATTGTTGTTTTCGACCCCGTTCACGATGCGCGCCACGTCGGTCAGCATCACCGGCGCGCCGTTGCGGTAGGCCACCACAACCTTCCCATAGTCGCTGCTGGTAATCAGTTGATCGTTGGCGTCAATCTGGTAATCCTGGCGCGGCCCGTCGAAGTTTCCTTTGGCGGCGTTCACACTGGCTGAGGTCAACGCCGTGCGCAGGTCCTCCATGTTAATGCCGTAGGATGACATCGCCGTGGGGTTGGCTTGAATGCGCACGGCGGGTTTTTGGCCGCCGCTGATGCTGACCAGGCCGACGCCGTTGAGCTGTGAAATTTTAGGAGCAAGGCGCGTGTCCACCAGATCTTCAACCTGGGATAGGGGCATGGAATCGGAGGTGATGGCCAGGGTAAGCACTGGGGCGTCGGCGGGATTGGTCTTACTGTAGGTCGGCGGCGCGGGCAGGACGGAAGGCAAAAAACTCTGCGACGCATTGATGGCCGCCTGCACTTCCTCTTCGGCCACATCAATTGCCAGAGAGAGATTGAACTGAAGCACGATGACGGAAGTGCCGCCGGAGCTGGTGGAGGTCATCTGGCTCAAGCCCTGAAGTTCGCCGAATTGACGCTCCAGGGGCGCCGTCACCGTGGTCGCCATCACCGTGGGGCTCGCCCCGGGATAAAAGGTGAGCACCTGAATGGTGGGGTAATCGACTTCCGGCAAGGCCGAAACCGGCAGTTGGGTGTAGCCGACCAGACCGACGAGGAGGATCGCAGCCATCAGCAAAGCCGTGGCCACCGGTCGGATGATAAATGGACGAGATGGACTCAAGGGGCGCTGCTCCCGCTCGTACCGGCTGCGGCCGCGTTGGCCGGCGAGGCCGGCTTGTTCGCAATGGCCACCTTGATCTTGTCCTGCAACTTGTCGAAGCTGCTGTTGGCCACAACGTCCCCAGGGTTGATGACTTCCGCTCCCGGCATAGGTTCAACCTGCGTCAAACCACCGTCGGTAACCCCGGGCTTGATGCTAACCATGTGAGCGAAATTGTTTTCGATTAGATAGAGAAACGATGCCTGTCCATTTTGCTGAATGGCAGACGAGGGAACCAGCGTCACTCCCTCCAGCGTATTCACCAGCAGCCGCGTGTTTACAAATTGATTGGGAAAGAGCGCATCATTGGCGTTGGCAAATAGGGCCCGCCCATTTACCGTCCCGGTCGTCGTGTTAATCTGGTTGTCGATCGTCAACAGCGTCCCGCTGGCGATCTTGGTCAGCCCGGTGCGATCAAAGGCATCGACGGGGAGCTTCGCCCGGGCATTGAGGCGGGCTTCAACCGGGCCCAGGCTGTCTTCCGGTATGGTGAAAATAACCGTGATGGGCTCGATCTGCGTAATGACGGCAAGGGTTACACTGCCATCCGACTGCACCACGTTGCCCGGATCCACCAGCCGTAAACCCATCCGGCCGGCGATGGGCGCGGTGATATGGCAGAAATCCAATTGAACCTGGTCATATTGCACGGTTCCCTGATCGTTCTTTACGATGCCCTCATCCTGAAGTACCAGCTTTTCCTGATCATCCAGGGTCTGCTTGGCAATGGCGTTGCGTGCCCACGCGGCCCGGTAGCGTTCCAGGTCCATCTGCGCTTGGGCCAGCACATTCTGGTCGCGCTCCAGCGCCCCTTGCGCTTGTAAAAGACTGGCTTGGTACGGACGCGGATCGATGTCAACAAGTGGATCACCCTTGCGTACCCGCTGACCCTCCATATAATGCACGGCGACGACCAGGCCATTCACCTGGCTGGTAATCGAATCGGTATATTCCGGCGTGACGGTACCGATGTTGTCAAGGTATACACCAATGTTACCCTTTCGGGCCGTTGCACTCGTAATGGTAATCCCCGGAGTAACACGTTTCGCCGCCGCGGCAGCCGCTTTCTTGGCTTCCTCGCGATGGTGCAAATACAGCAAGAGCGGCACCGCGATAATCAGGAGCAGCAGGATCCACATGACGACATGCAGACCCGTATGTCGGGGAACAAAGGCCGGGAGTCGATGGTCGGAGCTGATGGCCGAATGCTCGTTAAGGTCAGCGTTCAATCGGAATCTCCTTTTTCATCCCCGAATCCCTCGCGGGGTCCTGCTCGTTGGCTGTTCTGCGAGGGACATGACCGCGGGCTGGAAAATCCCGATCCGGGAAGGGAACGGAACTTGCCCGGCCGAAAGTAAACCGCCATGCTTCGCCCTTCCGCATCCGGATTGTGGAAGAGGCGACGCAGGAAACAATAGCGGCGCCGCCCAGAGCCGCTGAGCCTTCAACCGTCATATCAGACTTGATGCATGAACACTGAATTTAAGCAACCCCAGAATCCCTGTCTGTCCATAATTGCTCATCATTCTAACACGCCGCAAATCGTTGTACCCTTAGAATGAATGAAGATGGAGGGCGGGAAAACGCCGACTCTGAGCTATTAGTGCAGGAGAAAAAGCTGAGCCAATCCACCGTTCTGCCCCTGATCGGGGATGCCATTCTGCTATTGTGATTTGGAAAGAGCGGCGGGAGATACAGGAGCCGGCAATTCCGCCGTGGTTTTGGGTGCAGTACTACCCTGAGCCAACTTCGCGGGTGGCATTTCAGTACCGGCAGGGTAAACGAGGATCTGGATAGTGCCCCAACCGGTTTCAGGGCTTGTGCCAGTTTTCTTCCCCATACCCAGTGTTTTGAGGCGCCGATCGTCGAACCCGAAATTCTCGACCAGGTACTCGCGAACCACCAAGGCACGACCTAGGGTTAGGACCAAGTCTTTCGCGGCATCTCCTTCCATGCTCGAATACACGGCCACCACGGCAACCCCAAAGTCGGTATCGGTCAGGAACTCGCCGACAGCGTCCAGAGACTTCTGATTTTTCAGCTTGGCCGTGTCAACCTTGTCGAAGAGTTGCCTGGCCTCGAACGTGAAGGTTTTCTGGGGTGTGCCGGGGGGCAGGCTGACGATTTCGTCTTTCGCCAGTTCCCCGGAATCTTCATAACCGCGATTCTTGAAATACCCACGCAGGAAGAAGTTGTGCTTCATTGCCTCCATGTTTTCCTGGAAGTCGGTGACCCCCGCTTGCGCGTGGACAACTGCGTCATTGATTTCGCCCATCGTCTGGTTAAGCTCAACATAGGCCGTCTTATCGTTGATCAGCGCCCCGACAGTCCCTTGACCCTGGTCAATTTTGGCGCTGACCGAGCTTAAGTTCGCGGTCGCCAAAGTAACGTTTTTGATGGCTTGCTGGCTACTGTCCAGAATATCCTCCGACTTCTTAATCAAGTCGGACATGGCGATCGGAGGGTGGCTCGATATCGTGTCACCATCGTGCACGTTGGCTGATCCCATCGATGCGTGGCCGGGATGGTACCCGTACCCCGGAATTTGGTACGGCGGCCCGTTTCACGTGATGCTCGGCGTATCTTGCCCTACTCTTCTTGCTGACTGCCGGAGCCCTGCCAGCACAAGCAATCAGCCCCATCGCGGAACCGAACCAGTCAATAAGAATGGGCCCGGGTGGGTAAGCTTTATGATTATTACGCTCGGTCGCCTTATTGGGCGCCAGTATCTGAACAACATAGCCGTGCTTCGAGCAAAGGTTGATTGAGGTAGGTATTATGGCATCCCTTAGTGCAGGAAATGGCGGGAAAGAATTATTGCGCAGAACGTGGCGAAGCCGAGGAGGATCAGGCCGAGAACGCCGTTGACCAGGCGGAAGAAGGTCGGGCCGATTCGGTGGGGGAGGAAGCGAACGATTACGATCAGCGTGGTGAACCAGGTCATCAGGCCGGCGGCTACCATCAGGAATCCCCACCCTGGGGCGTTGGGGCCCAAGATGGTATGGGCAAGCGGGAGCCAGTTGGCGGTGACGCCGACCCAGTAAATCATGGTTAAGGGATTGAACATGGTTAGGCCGGCACAGGAGGCGACATCGGTGGCCAGATGCGCGGGGACGGTGGTCTCATCCCAGTTTTTGCGAGCGCTGGCATAGGCCCGCAACGGCTCCTTGACGGCGCGGACAAGAAAGTAGAATCCCAGCGGAAGCAGAACGATGAGGCCGATCGTCGCAAGTATGGTCTGGAGAGTCGGATTGGCCAGATCGGAAAAGAGATAATGACCGCCGAGGAGAACCAGGGAGAAGAGGGTCAGCTCGCCAGAGACGGAACCGGCTCCGCAGGCGAGGGTATGGCGCCAACCGCCGATCAAGCCGCGACGGATGGCCAGCATGTTGACGGGCCCCATGGGCGCGGCCGACGCCAGTCCCATGAAAAATGCGGCCGAAAGTACATGGATGTCCGAAATCATCACCAAGTTGCGCCTCGTAGGTGGAACAAACCGCCATTTCCATTCGGGTATTCTGGCAGTCAAGAATATACACCCGGTTGCGCCCAGATGAGCCGTCCGAGGGTATTTTTGTCCTTGGTTCGTCCCAGTAGTTCTGTGAGTCGTGATAAACCGATTTGGAACTCATGGGCCGGAAGGTCGGGTCTTGCGCAAGACGCTCGGCCTTCTTGGATTCATTGTAAGCAATGTGGCGGTTGTAAATGGGCTGCCGCCAAAGAACTTTCATGGACCATCCTCGGCAATCCCCACAAGCCCCAAAGGTAGCTCGTCCGTATGAACTACGATGAGCAATTTTGACCAGGCGCGTGTGTCCTTCGGTACAGACACGCGGGCCCTCCTGGATATATTAATCGTTTGCGGGCCAGGATAGTTCCCCAGACCTGCACGGACTGCCTGCGCGTATTCCAGGTGGTGAGCACGCCGGAGAATAAATCAGTCAAGCGGATCGCCGTCTGTACCCACTGCGAGGCCCGGGTACCATTCTTGATCGAAAGTTCAGAGCCTGCGTAACCGGGCACGCGCCCCGTGCTCGACGCGCTCGCGAGGGTGACGTGGCGCGATGGTGAGATCGGACCCCTGGAGGCATCAAGCATGAGCAGGCATATGCTCCCTTTTAATTCCCGTAACTTCCTCAAAAGGATGGGCGCTGAAAGGACGATTCGGGAGTACCAAGACCGGCAGGCCATCTATTCGCAAGGGGACGCGGCTGATGCGATGTTTCACATCCAGGAGGGCAATGTGAAACTGGTGGTGGCATCGCCGCGCGGCAAACAAGCTGTCACCGCAATTTTGGGGCCCGGCGACGTGTTTGGAGAGGGTTGCCTGGTCAAGCAATCCGTGCGGAGGTTGACCGCAACGGCGATCCATACGTCCACCATCGCCCGCGTGAGTAAAAGGGCGCTGGTTCGCCTCATCCGTCAAGATCCTGCCTTTGCCAATCTTTTTATCTCCTACTTGCTTTCTCGCATGGTTCGCGTCGAAGAGGATTTCGTGGATCGACTTTTTAATTTCAGCGAGAAACGTTTGGCTCGGATTCTCTTGCTGCTTACGAATTTAGGCAGGGAACGTGCAGACGGAGTTCCATTTCCCAGAATCAATCAGGAACATTTGGCCCAAATGGTCGGCACCACCCGGTCGCGCGTCAGTCATTTTATGAATAAGTTTAGAAAGCTGGGATTTGTCGATTACACGGGCGACAGCGCGGTGACGGTCCATCGCGGCCGCCTCAACAAGGTCCTACGCGACCAGCCTTGAGATCAAGCCCCAGGTCACTCCCGTTCGCCGCAGGCGGCAGTTTCCCTCACATGAACTGCACTGAGCAATTCAGACCAAGCACCTGAGCCATGCTGTACAGACAAGCCAAATACCCCAGGCTATAAATGTAACAGGCCGGGGACTCGCGAGAGCCTCAGACTGAGAACAGCCGAGACAAATCAAAGTCGGCAGGAGAGGGGCGGCAAGTGTCGCATCATCAGCCCAACCAAAAAGGGTGAATGCCCTTTTCCCGGTGGATCGCACCCGGGTTGCGGCCCTGAATCCTGCCGATGGAGCAACCATGATGAAGCCGAGCAGCAAAGATAAGGCCGAAGGCAACTTTCACGAAGTGCAGGGGAAGGTCAAAGCGAAAGCAGGACAACTTACGAGCAATCGTGGTTTGGCAGCCGAGGCCACCGATGTTGTTTTCCTCGTGATGAACCCGGAAGGCATGAAAACACTGGTCCAGGATAGCGTCAAGCTGGGCGCGGGATTATCCGTGGCAGCGGGCCCGGTGGGCCGTTCCGCGCAAGGCGCCACCGACGCTCAACTCCATGCGGAGATTCTGAGCTACTCGCGCTCTCGCGGCTTGTTTGCCGGGGTGTCGCTTGACGGGGCCGTGTACAAGCAAGATGAAGACGATAACCAAAAGGTTTATGGACGCAGGGTGACCGCAAAGGAAATTCTGATCGACGGCACCGTGCGCCCTACTCGTGCGGCCCAGGGGCTGGACGGCACGCTGACGAAATACTCCCCCTCCGGTGGACGAACGTTTGCCCGGTTATAAGCGATCCCTAGGGAGCACCGCAAGTCATCGAACGAGTATAACCACCGCGCCATATGCCGCAAGCGTCTGGCGCGCGAATTCAAGGTCTACGCCAATACCGGCACCCTGCCGTTCTCCGCCCCCAGCCCCGGCTTTCGCCTGCTTGGTCCCACCCCACCCTCAGCCCGTTGACCCCAATCGCCCCGAGCCGTCAGGGCGCCGGCCTGAGGGGAATTCAGGCGGGGAAGGCCTTTTTTGAGATGGAATCTCGCCGAACAAGCGCGATCATGCGTGATGACCTGGCAACAGGGCATGGAAGCGGGCGCGCCCATTGGCTAACTCACCGCGCCTCCGGCTGATACGTCACATTGAAGTTGGAATCGCGCAGCCACTTTATGAATGAGGGGTTTTCGCTGAACTGCTTGAATAGTTCCATGTGATCGGTCAGAAGGTCCACGACCACCCGTTCCAGCGCCTTATCGTGTTCGATCCGAGCGTTCTGCCGATCGGAGTTCTTGATGGCATTCTGGTAGGCCTTGTCGGCCGAAACTTTGGCGGGAATTTCCTCCGCGATGAGCTTGCGGATTTTATCCACGTCTTTCCATTCGATGTTCCCGAACTGATCGTTGAAGTCCTTGATAATATTGCTCAAATGATCGAGTTCGGGTTCCAGCTTTTTGCCGCCGCCGCTGGTGGGAACCGGCTCAACCGTTCCATCCTCATCCGGCAGGGCAATGGTGAGTGACGCTTTTACCTCCACTCGATAGCTATCCATATCCACGGTTTCAAGAATGCCCTTGGCTAGGTCTTCTTCCTTTGGTGCCGGCAACTTGGGAATCAGGAAGTTCAAGAAGGTGGACAGCACTTCCCACTGGGCAATGGAATAGGGAAGAATTGAAGCGAGGAAGCTGTACGTGCGCACAAAGGCTTTGGACTTGCCTTTGAAATCCACCTGGCCATCTTCGTCAAGATTCTCTTTATACACCGCCACGCAGGCGTCGAGGATCGGGTCCAGTTGATCGCGTTTTGCGCTCTCCAGATACAGGGAAACCAGTTGCTGCACCTGCTCCTGCGTATAAACCTGGTAACCGTCCAGCGCGGCTTTGAGGTCGTGCACCTTGTTCGGGTCGGTCTCCTTGCTGAGAATCGTTGTCCGGTAGTAGGGCTCGAAGGCCTTTTGAATGGTGTCCGTATCGTTCATGAAATCGAGCACGAAAGTGTCGTGTTTCTGCGGACGCGCCCGGTTCAGGCGAGAAAGCGTCTGCACGGCCTTGATTCCCGAGAGCAGTTTGTCCACATACATCGTATGCAGCAGCGGCTCATCGTAGCCTGTCTGGAACTTCTCCGCTGCGATCAGGAAGCGGTAGGGGTCCTCCTGAATCCTATCGGCAATCTTGTTGCTGGCGAAGCCGTTGAGTGAAGCCTCCGTGACCTTCACCCCACCGTATTCCGGCTCGCCTGAAAATGCCACAATCGCTTTGTAGGGACTCTTGATTTCCGCGAGGTAATCCACAAAAGCATGGAAATACTGGATGGCGCGCGCGATGGAACCCGTCACCACCATGGCGCGCGCCTGCCCGCCAATCTTGCGGCGTGCCATCACCTGCTGGTGGAAATGGTCCACCATGATTTCGGCTTTTTCCCGGATGGCGTGCTGGTGGGATTCGACGAAATGTCGAAGCTTCTTCTTGGCTTTGCGGGTGTCAAATTCCGGGTCGTCCTCAATGGTCTTCAGCCCATTGATGAAGATGCACAGGTCGAGGGCAAGCTGCGTTTCATCTTTGCTGTAGCGGAGCTGGCGGGTCACGCTAAAGATATTGGCCCGGTACTGCTCCTCCGCCTGGGGATTGCCGGGAGTCGGAGTACCGTAGAACAGATCCACCGACACGGGTCCATGATTGATTCCCTTCCGGAGAACGTCCACCACGCCGCGCTTGGTTATTTCGCCTTGCAGCCGGGCGAGAAATTGCTGCCGCTTGGGGCCTTCTTCTTCCAGGTCAAGTTGTGGGAGAAGCTGGGGTTGGGTGGCGCGCAAAAAGGCGAGAAGCTTGGCAAGATCGACCGCGTAATCCCGGTCATAGTCCTTGGGATCTCCCAACTCGTATTTCGCTTCGGTCACGAGCGATTCTACGATAAGGGATTCCAGGCCCTTCTCGCTGATATCAGTCGGCACGATAAACCTCTGATGGATGTGGGGCTTCTTCCCCGGCTCCGCCGCCTGCTCCGCGGAAAGGCTTTGCCTTTCCGAGGGCGGACTCCCTCATCCTTTCTTGCTCATTTTTTCCGGCGGGGCTGCGGCTTTGCCGCCACTTTGTTCAAAAAGCTCCACCTGAACCTCCGTTAGTGCCCCAAAGGCGTCCTCGATACGAGGGCGAACGTCGGACCAGTTCAACCCACCCAAGCCGCACCCCAACGGGGGAATAGCAATGCTCTGAATATGAAGCTCGCGAAGCGTTTTGACGAGATCCTTCAAACCCGCTTCAATATCCTCCAACCGGCTCTGATTTTTCCAATGCTGTTTCGTCGGGAAATTAACAATGTAGCGTGGGCCGGTCATTCGATTTAGATCGTGGACCAGCATCGATCCCAAGTGCACCTTGCCGTTCTCACACGCCTGGGCATAGAACCTGAAATTTTCTGGAAACGCTCTCTTGAACTGTAGTGCGAGACCTTTCCCCATAATGCCAACGCAATTGACGGCGTTCACCAAGGCCTGGGCGTCCGAATGCAATATGTCACCCTTTTGGAATCTGATCATATGAATTCCTGAATCGCCCCCGGCTCCGCCGCCTGCTCCGCGGAAAGGCTCTGCCTTTCCGAAACTGGACTCCCCAACCCCCTCCTACTTGCTTTCTTTGGCGAGGCTGCGCCTCGCCCATGGAGGCACAGCCTCCGCCAGAAGAGTTAATCTGGGGGCGCCACCCCGGAAAGGCGGAGCCTTTCCGCGGAGCAAGCGGCGGAGCCGCTCCTCAAAACTTCGATCACAGCTCACCGCACGGAAGGGAGAGGCCGCCGATCGAACATCAACGCGGCTTGTGCCAAACAATCTTATCGAGGTCCACAGCCAACGGCTCATCCTCCCTCGGCCACCGATTCCAACAGCGAATGCTCGACCATCGATAATCTTCGGCCCGCTCAACCAACCCTGCTCGAACGGGGTTCTGATGAATATAATTCAGCCGCTGCATAAAGAAGCTTTCGCTAAACACCGGCAACGCGTGCGAGTGCCCGTCCCATAACGAGTGCGAATGGCCGCGGGCTTTCGGCGCGTCCCGCAGCTTGGCCAGCGAGGCCGTGTAGTTCTTTTCTTTCAGATAGCCAATCACCCGATGGCTGGAAATTCCGTTGAGAAACCGTAAGGTGTCTGAGACCTTGAGCGTTCCGTCGGTAATCACGTGCAAATGGTCGGGCATGATGACGTAGGCGAAGATGGCGAACCCACCCGAGCGTCGTGCCTCGTCCAAGGCAGCGCAGACGATTTTCTTTAGGGCGTCAGTCCGAAATACCGGCAGGCGATCGTGCGCCACGCTGGTAATCGAAAGGCACGGGTTATCCCTGGAAATCGTAGCCATCAAATCTCTCGATCAGTACTGTCTATCTGTTCTCCGGCTCTGCCGCCCCGCTTTGCGGAAAGGCTCCGCCTTTCCGATCTCAACCCTCCCCATTCACCCAATCTGCGGCTCCGCCGCTTGCTCTGCGGAAAGGCTTCGCCTTTCCGTCGCAGGCCCTCCCTCTCCTGATTGGCGGCTCCGCCGCCCCGTGGGCGGCGGAGCCGCCGGAAGAAAACTTAGATTGTACCTGCGATCCGGAAAGGCGGAGCCTTTCCGCGGAGCCAGAGGGCAAAGCCCCACCGGATAGACGATCGGACCCTTCGAACGCTTCATTCGTCGCCATCGGCCCCCTCTTCCACTGGTTCCAATTCGGTTTCGTCTTCCGTCGCTTCGCCAATTGCCTCGTCGCCCACGGCGGGAAGCTCTTCCGCCTCTTCCAAGGGCGGCAACTCCACGCCGCGCACGTCCAGCTTGCCTGTCACCACGTCGGCGATCAGGCGCGTGCGGTACTCGCGCACGAGGTCTACTTCTCTACTTGCCTTAATTATGGCTTGCTCGATCTGCCGTCTCCCGAGCAACGTAGTCAACAATCGCATCCTGTGTTAACTTCGGTGGAATCAGGCTTGTGAGCCGCTTGAAATCCTCCCAATACAGCCGGTTGCGGTCAGTGACGATGCCCCGGGAGAAGCGATTAACCTCATTTTTGTAAGATGGCGTTCGAAACAGAAGCTCAAAGTACTTGGTGTTAATGTCTCGGGAGGGCCGGACTACGACATATGCCGGACTAACAAGGCCGTCGCTCGGAACAACTCCCACGGCGCCTTGCCACATGCGCATCATGTTGTAGGCAAGGTCTCCCTGTGCGGCAAACTTGTAAAGCGTGCGATCGTCAATCAACCGCTTCGGGTCAACCGGCCTGGTCAACGTCACTCCCGATCGAGACGCCAGTGTTGAGCGACACTAGCAGCAGAGGAAGGCTTTCTCTGCCACGTTCGTTGCGTTCCGAAAAAATACGCTGGTTCGGCAGGATTTGCCAATTGAACGGGACGAATTCAACCCATTCGGCACCGGATGGTTTGAATCTCACGTTGGGGTCAAGGCTGCGGGTCACGGCCTTCTGGATGATAGCCTGCTTCTGCTCGTTCAGCAGTTCAATCAGCCGCCGTTTGGCGGCGATGAAGCGCCTGATGCGCTTGTCGGCTTGGTCGAGAAACCGAACAATTGCCAATTGTTCCGCTGAAGGCGGAACCAAAACTGGCATCCGTTTGATGTCGGCTGAAATCCAAGTTCTGACGAAGACCCGAGCCGAATCCATAGATGACTTGAGAAGGTCATAGGCATTGAGGAACTGATATCCGAACTCGCTCGAAACGCACTCCCTGGTTTCAAGGCACATGTACGCCGACGTAATGATGCCTCGGTTTGTTGAGTAGCCGATCCGGAGGCTCGTGTGATCATTCTGAAGGTCAGTCGTCCGCACGATGATGTTGCCAGGATCAACAATCTGGTAGGTCTCGAACGACGCGGGCACGAGCCCATGAAGCTTCTCTTGCGGCTTTACGATAATGCGGCCGTAGCTGAGCGACAGTACTGTCTTCTCACTCATGCCATAATTCTTCACGAGCTTAGGCTTGTACGCAGCCAGCGCAGGCAAGACCTCCCAATGCTCTGGCACTTTCCCGAGCCAGGGCACGCCAGAGTCCTTCATCGCGGGATAGGGCTTCAGCCGCAAGCTCATCGGGCGTCCTCTGTCTCCACCATGATCTGCCCGAGCAACCCCTCAGACTCTTTCTCCAATGCCTCAATGTCAGCGCGAATTTGCTCCAGGGTGCGGAGCGGCTGCGCCTTGTAGAAATACCGCGTGAATGAAATTTCGTATCCTATTTTCGTCGCTTCTGGATCGATCCACGCGTCAGGCACGTATGGCAGAACTTCGCGGCGGAAAAACGCCTCAATTCCGCCACTCTCCAGCAGTGGCACCTGCTCGGTGTCCCTAAGTTCGCTGTCGGGTTCGTATTCCACAACGCAGGACTTCGCTGTAGCGCCGGGCTTGAGCCCGGCAGGTGCCGCCCTCAAGGGCGGCGCTACATTCTCCTCAAACCGGCCATGAATCGGGTCTGCCTCAGCCTTGCCGGCCTTGTGAACCTTTTTAATCACGGGGGCAGCGCATTCGTCCCTCGTTGTCAACTCGGTTTGGATTAACTTCAGCCGCTTCGCCGTAAGGCTGAGGCCTTCAGTCTTAGCCTCACGCTCAACGCTGGCCGTGAAATCGTTAAAATTCAGATGTGGGCCTGGACCTATGGAGGCGGCAACCTGGTCGATCACATCAGCCAGGCGATCTTCATGCGCCTGCTTGCAGGTGCGGCGGAAGCGCTCGCGCGCGGATTCACTGAGGTCAACCTTCAGCCGCAGCGGACGCTCCACAACAATTGTTGAGTAGCCGAAGGCTTCATTGGGAAAGATTTTGGATTGCTCCGTCTCTTTGAATTCCAGGAACGTTTCGCAGATTTTCTTGATGTCCTCTTCGCCAAACTCGCAATTCTTTTTTCCCAGGTTCTTGCGCAGAGGCTTGAACCACTCGGTGGCGTCGATCAGTTGCACCTTGCCTTGGCGGTCGACCGGCTTCTTGTTGCTCAACACCCAGATGTAGGTGGCAATGCCGGTGTTATAAAACATGTTCAAGGGTAGGGCGATGATGGCTTCAAGCCGGTCATTCTCGATGATCCAACGTCTAATATTGCTTTCCCCCTGGCCCGCGTCGCAGGTGAACAACGACGAGCCGTTGTGCACCTCGGCAACCCGGCTGCCCAGCTCCGTGGTGTGTTTCATCTTGCTCAGCAGGTTGGCAAGGAACATCAACTGGCCGTCGCTGGAACGGGTAATCAGGCTGTAATCGGATTCGCCGGCATGCTCAATGACGTAGCGCGAATCCTTGATGTCGCCTTTGCCGCCCATACGCTCCAAATCTGTCTTCCAACTCTTGCCTTAGGGCGGATTGGAGAGCATGAAGTCGAACTCATGCGCAGGAAAGTTGTCCGCCGAGAGTGAAGAACCATACGCCATGTTCTCCGCTGAAGCGTCCTCGCCCTTGATCAAAAGGTCGGCTTTGGTGATGACATAGACATCGCGCAAAACGTCGTCCGCAATGCCCCAAATAAAATTCGCAATCCAGTTCAGGTTGTTCTCGCTCAGGATGCCATCTCCCGCTCGCACAGAAAGGGGCCGCTCATCGCCGCCTCCTTTTCCGGCATTGCGCCTGCTGCCGGTCGAAGTAGGGCGACATAATCCCAAAAGTAACGTGACGCGGATTATACGCCTAAATGCGGGTTGCGTTGCAGGTGGTTCCAGGGCCGCGCGGGATTGGGCCTGAAGAGTCCCCATCCGGGATCTTACCGCACCTGTTTGCGATCACTTGGCGGTGTCGCCTTGTCGGGAACAGGCCGCAGCCGTCGACGGGCGGCTCGCCCAAAAGGAGCGGCCGCGATGATGGCGGCGTTACGGCCCAATGTGGGACCACGCGCATTTCCCGCTTGACAAACGCCCCGGATATGGTAGTCTACATTCGGTGGCTAATGAGATTCCAAGGTGAATGCCCAATCGCCACGGCCTCCGATCTTCAGGGTTCGGTAGCAACCGGGGCCGAAATCCGGGTAGCCTTACGGCAGGATTGTCTAGCCGGCAATGTGTCCACCCTTCCGGCCCACCACACCCGAAAAATAGAAAATCGGTGAAAGAACTTGATGAGTTGTTGAAAACAAGCAACTTAAAAAATGACAGAATACGCCGATGCCGATGAGTTTATGATTCCAAAGGACTTAACCTCCGTCAGGTTCTATTTTCGATCATTTTCCAGCTATCTCACTTAAACCCAGCCAGTTGCCTTGATTTCCGGCCCCCTCGGCGGAAATCCATCCAATGAAATTTCGGCTGAAATCGTGTCAAAAATGGGGTATTTAGAGGGCCTTTTCGGCCCTCTTCGCGGCGGCCAATCTAGCCTCTGGCGAGTTGCTGCAAGGGGGGAACGGTCAGGATAAGATGGGGTGGTTCCGCTTCCCTGAGCAGCGGCAAAGCCTCTCGGTAGGATCTCAGCCAATTGACTTGGATCGATCGGGCTTCCAGCGCCCGTTTCAGCACCCGCTGTGATTCCGTTGGTTGGTGCAACAAGAGCGCGGAGATTACTTCCGTCATAGGGGCGGCTTTCAGGTCCGGAAACCGGTAACACGATTCTGGGCTGCGGAGGCTCCTTGCATTTGGCGCGGATTCATGGGAAAGGCCTGGTTCGATAGGTGCTCGAAGGTCTTTTTCTTGGGGTGCTGACGCGCCAGGTAATCCTTCACATCCTGCTCCCCAATAAGCAGGTGGGCCTGGGCGTGCAACTCGGGTGTTTCCCGCTCCAGTTCGCGCCGCAATCGCTCAAAACAGATGCTCGGCCCATCCTGAAGTTGCAAGGAGCCCCAACGAGACGTTGTGGACTCAATTTTCACTGTGAATGTGCGTGCTTCCCGCGGTGGGTCCACCACGTCGAAATTATAGATTCGGGAATTGGCCTCACTGTCGTACCCAGCGAACTGAATGTACATACCTCAGCCTCCTGAGCGCCCTGCAGCGCTGATTCTTTGAGCCGTGACTGAACGCTAAAGCCGGAAATTGCTCTTGTTCGCTTGCCTGGCTTTTTCCAGCGATTCGCGGTTCTTCTCGTCTTCCCTCTGCTGACGCTGGGTCTCGCCCTGAGGAGCCACTTGCGCGTCCAAGCGGAGGGCTTCGGTGGTCGCGGCGCGGGCCAGGGCGTCCAGGCCCTTCGAGAATGCAATCATTCGGACAAGCGTCGGCCGCCTCTTAGTACATCCCTCCGCCCATGCCTCCCGGAGATGCCGCCGAAGCCTTCTCTTCCTCGTCAGGATACTCGCTCACGGATGCCTCAGAAGTGAGGAGGAGCGAAGCAACGGACGCAGCGTTCTGAAGCGCGGCGCGTGTGACCTTGGTAGGGTCGATGACGCCCTCCGCGACGAGGTCGCCAAAGCTCTCGGTCTCGGCGTTGAAGCCGTAGTTCTGGCTGGTGTTGGACTTCACTTTCTCCACGACCACCGCGCCTTCATGACCGGCGTTGGCGACGATCATGCGGAGAGGCTCTTCCAGCGCGCGCATCACGATGTCGATGCCAATCTGCTCATCGCCGTCGCCCTTCAACTTCTGGAGGACGGGAATGCAGCGCACCAGCGCTACTCCGCCGCCGGGGACGATGCCCTCCTCGACGGCCGCCTTGGTGGCATGCATGGCATCCTCGACGCGGGCTTTCTTTTCCTTCATTTCGGTCTCGGTCGCCGCCCCCACTTTAATCTGGGCGACGCCGCCGACCAGCTTCGCCAGGCGCTCCTGGAGCTTTTCACGATCGTAGTCGGACGTGGTCTCCTCAATCTGCGTCCGCAGTTGCTTGACGCGGCCTTCCAGGTCAGCGCTCTTGCCGGCGCCCTCGATGATGGTGGTGTTGTCCTTGTCGATGGTGATCTTCTGGGCTTTGCCGAGATCCGCAAGCTTCACGTTCTCAAGCTTGATGCCCAGGTCTTCGGAAATGGCCTTGCCGGCGGTCAGGATGGCGATGTCTTCCAGCATGGCCTTGCGGCGATCGCCAAAGCCCGGCGCCTTCACCGCACAGCACTGAAAGGTTCCGCGCAGCTTATTGACCACGAGGGTCGCCAGCGCCTCACCTTCAACATCCTCGGCAATGATGAGCAGCGGTTTGCCGGACTTGGCAATTTGCTCGAGCAGAGGCAGGATGTCCTTCATCGAGCTGATCTTCTTCTCGTGAATCAGGATCACCGCATCCTCCAGCACGCACTCCATCCGCTCAGGGTCAGTGACGAAGTAAGGGGAGAGATACCCGCGGTCAAACCGCATTCCCTCGACCACTTCCAGCACCGTCTCCATGGTCTTTGATTCCTCGACGGTGATTACCCCATCCGTGCCTACCCTTTTCATCGCCTCAGCGATGATGTTGCCGATGGTGCGATCGTTGTTGGCAGAAACCGTGCCCACTTGGGCGATCATTGCTCCCTCGACCGGCTTCGAGATCTTATCGATCTCGCCCTTGACATGCTTCTGGTTGCCGTCCTTGCCGGTTTCATCGTAACCACAAACGGCGCGCACCGCCCTTTCGATGCCGCGCTTCACCGCCATGGGGTTGGCGCCTGCGGCGACCGTCTTTGCCCCCACGCGGAAGATCGCCTGGGCCAGTACGGTCGCGGTGGTGGTGCCGTCGCCTGCCACGTCGGAGGTCTTGGAAGCCACCTCACGCACCATCTGCGCGCCCATGTTCTCGAGTGGGTCCTCCAACTCGATCTCCTTGGCCACCGTCACGCCGTCCTTGGTGATCGTCGGGGAACCGAATTTCTTATTCAACACCACGTTTCGTCCCCTCGGACCCAATGTAACCTTCACCACATCCGCCAGTTGATTCACTCCGCGGAGAATCGCACGACGACTCTCTTCGCCATGGGTAATCAGTTTTGCGTTTGCCATATTCATTTCCTCCAAGATTCCATTAGATAATTTCCCTTGACCGTGGCCTGTTACGAATACCGTCCAGCAGTGGTTGCCGGCGAACAACCTCCGTCATCGGCTCCGGACAACTGAGCTACTTCTTCCCGCTCGCGGTGGCAGCCTTGCCTTCCACCACTCCCAGTACTTCTTCCTCTTTCAAGATCAAGAAGTCTTGGTTGTCAACCTTGATTTCTGTGCCGGAATACTTGCCGAAGAGGATGCGGTCACCCGCCTTCACGTCCAAGGGGATGATCTTCCCGTCTTCGGTCTTTTTGCCATTTCCGGCGGCGATGACCTCGCCTTCCTGCGGTTTCTCCTTGGCCGAGTCGGGAATGATGATTCCACCCTTCGCCATTTCCTTCTCTTCAATTCGCTTAATCACAATTCGATCGTGCAGCGGTCTGAAATTCATCTCGAGTCTCCTCTCACACTTGGTTCAGAATGTGTCGATCTTAATTCTCGTATCTCACCTTCGAGGCAGTCGGCATGGGGGCGACCTGCGTTGGGCACCCAGGCCGAATGAAATACATCGTGCCTTCAGGCAACCTCGTGCGCAGGGATCCTGATGATGCGCGTGAATTCCCCGACACGATTGGGCTTTAGATGCAGGGAATCGCTCCGAGCAAACATGGGGACCTCCTTGGATCTTGCCTAAGAGGTGCGATTGCAGATTACCTGACTTAGTTCAGATGACCTGGAAGGTGGGAGTAGAGGGTCTCATCTCCTGGATCAGGATAAGTCACTTAACTATATTTGTCAAGCACAATCTAGAATGTTTGTGAATAGTGTAATAATTTAAGTGGATTAGCGATAACGGCTAGAGAGACTTGGTCTTATGAGTCAGGCAATGCCCCGACCCGTTAAGTCGTGAGGAACACATTCTGGCGGCGGTGGACAAGGCGGCGGAGGCAGAGGTGGTCATGGTGGTGGACGCCGGTAGATTCCATCGTCAACTCGAAATCCTCGCGGGAGACAGCACTCGCTGTCGGCCGTTGCGCTTAGAAGCGGCGAGCAGACCGCCGGGCGGGCGCGCTTTGTAATCGGGCGAGTGCGGAGGTATGTGACTCCGAGCGGAATTCCCCCGTGGCCCTTTCTTATTGCCTGGCAACGACCCGGTCGAGACTCCGATTTTACGAACGCCGAGGAAACCAAACGGGTTTACCTCTGCTACCGCGTTGAGCTGATTAGGAAAGAGAGCCAGTAAGGTGGGGGTGGTGTCGGTGGCGAGGGGTGGCAGTTTCTAGTCCCGAAGCGATTTTTCTGGCCACGGGAGCAATATTGAACAGACAAGAGGCTGCGAACACGTTCTAATACTTGGGGGAGTCCGAAACGAAGCTTTGTGGCGCGCTGTCATCCCTTGGAGACCAAAATATGGAGGCCCCGATTAACACCTTTCACCCGTTCTTTTCCGCGCCCTTGCCGTTTCCCTGGATGAACTCGTCATGATTCATCCATGGGCAGCAGAACCAGAGGATTTTGACATTCGATTCAGGCCGCACCCGAGCAACACACCTGGAAGGATGAGAGAGGGAGAGCAAAAATGAAACTTCCACAAGGTATTGACAGCAAGTTTCGATTCATCCTGGTGGCGGCCAAACGAGCCCACCAGTTGATTGCCGGAGCCAAAGCACGTGTTCAGAGCGGAGGCAATAAGTGTATCGTCATTGCCCAACAGGAAGTTACCGCGGGGCTTGTTCCTTTTATGATGACCGATGGCAAAGGCCACGACCTCGATCAAGCCGCAACGGTGAGGATCGGTTAGACATCAAGCTCAAT
The DNA here is from genome assembly GCA_963719115.1 of uncultured Acidobacteriota bacterium. GTDB lineage: Bacteria > Acidobacteriota > Terriglobia > UBA7540 > UBA7540 > Bog-366. The sequence goes on from CAVRBF010000047.1 coordinate 22,856, forward strand.
CACGGTTGCCGTTGGGACGCTTGCGTGGTTCGTCGCGAAGGGAATGCCTGCCATGATCCAGTGGATTTACGGGCTCGTCACAAGGAGACTCGACAAAACAAAACGTTTGATAACCGCCGAGGGTCTTATAGAAACAGGCTCGTTTACAAGCTTTGTTTCCACCGACGATATCATCAAAAGAAGCGGTGTTTGGGCGTGGTTAGCCAAGCGGGCGATGCGATCGCAGACTAAGAGAAAGATGGGTTTGGTCTAATCGTCAATAACGCGTCACGCAAGCTTTGGTGTGATTTCTTCTGCAAGAATGTCCTGGACGGCCTCCCACCCGTCCTTTCGTCTGAGCATGTTTTCTCTCCCCCTTAACTCTCGTCTGCGGTCAAATCGCAGTTCGAAACTAGAGGCACACTGCTTATACCTTGGGGTGATTCGCGTGTCAGCCCCGTACTGCTCACTTGGCTGGTCACAATTGCTCACGCAAATTCTTGGAGGGAGAGCTGCAGGACGTAGTAGTGGAAATCACGAAGGGTTCATCGACGTGAGGTTGTCGCGTTCTTAGGAGAGGCGCTTACGTTCCAAACGTACAGAAAGCTGGCATCGCTGGCGGTCGCCACCGTCAACCCAGCTTTGCGCGTGGCACGATTTAGGGCGGAACGGACCTTCTCTTTGCTTTCCACCAATTCCGCCAAGGGGATTTTGATGGCAGATCCGTCCTTTAGCATGCCGAGATCCCGGAGGATTGTGCTGACAATCTGGTTGTGCTTTCCATGCCGCCCTTGCGGGACATTCGCTTGCTCCATGGTCTTGAAATGGGCCGGAGTTCTGTCAGCTTGAGGACTCATACTTGCCTCCGCGAGTCCATAACCTTAAGGATTCGTAACATAATCCTATCTCGACGTGACGACAGACTGCAAGTAAATCATCGAACCGCCAAAATGCCGGGCCGGTACCTCGGGTAACGGCGCAGACCGCTAACCTAAGGTGGCGGGGGGCGTGTCGATAATTCAACGCCTGTGTCACCTTATGGGAATCGTAAAGATTTCGAAAAGAGTTAACCCGTATCGATTATGGCCTGCTAGGCTTTACGTGAGAGAAGGAAAGGATGAATTCCATGTCCAAATCAAAAGACTCGAAGACACACTTCGAGCAGGTTCCGCTGGAAATTGTCAAAAAGCTTGCGAAGGAAGACATTCCGGACGACGAAGCGAATGGACCCGATGCGGATGTCGATCCTCCGGCAAAAAAGTGAGTAGTGTATTCGGCTCTGGGGCCGGCCATGGTGAATGTACTGGAACTCCCATTGCACGGACGGCGCGACGGAGGACTGAACGTGGACGAACTTCGAAAGAGACGGTTGGAACTTGGCAAGCGAGCCGCTGACCAACAGGCCCCCGAGGAGTTCGTGAGGCGCATCACTGAGAAGTTGTTATGACGCAAGGAGAAAAGAGAGGTTGAAATGACGCCACAGACACAGAAGATCCCTTTTAAGGTTGACAAGGGCAATACCAAGGCCAAGCCTTTATGGGCACCGGCAACCGGGAACATTCCGGCCATCGATTGGGCAGCATTCCTCACCGGAATCTCGCGCGGGAAAACCGCTTTAGAATACGGCGCGGAGCGCACAATTTTCGCGCAGGGAGACCCGGCGGATTCCGTGTGGTATCTGCAAAAAGGCAAGGTGAAACTTGCCGTGACCTCCCGGCAAGGCAAGGAAGCAATTGTGTGCATTCTGGGCGACAACGAGTTCTTCGGCGAGGGATGCCTGGCCGGCCAGCCGTTGCGCATCTCCACGGCGACCGCGGTGAGCGAATGTTGTCTCTACCGCATCGAGAAACCGCTGATGGTGCGTCTGCTCCACGAGCAGCACGGCATCTCGGAATTGTTCATTACCCACCTGCTTTCCCGCAACACGCGATTTGAAGGGGATCTGGTCAACCAGCTTTTTAACTCCAGCGAGAAGCGCCTGGCCCGGATTCTCTTATTGCTGGCGCATTTTGGCAAAGAAAGCAGAGCCGAAACAGTCCATCCCGGAATCAATCAGGAACACCTGGCGCAAATGGTCGGCACCACCCGGTCACGCGTCAGCCATTTCATGAACAAGTTCCGGACGCTGGGCTTCATCGATTATGCGGGCAGCGGCGCGTTGACGGTGAACAGCGGCCTGCTTAGCGTCGTCCTAAGCGACTAGTGCCGGCTTTCTCCCCCATCCTCCCCGAAGGGGAGGACTACCATTAGCCGTAGGCCTGATTGGGTCCCGCCCTACGGAATGAATCCTAATATCTTTACCGCCGAGGCGCTGAGACGCAGAGAAGAAGGCCTTTCCTTCAAATCTCCGCGCCTACGCATGTCCGCGCCTCGGCGGTGAGAAGGACCACAGACGCGCCCACCGGGTTTCTGAGTGAGGTTTTGTCCAAGGCAGGGGAAGCATACGATGGGCGCGAGCCGCAAATCCCAATCGGAAATTCCGACGCAGGAAGACCGTCTGAGATATATTGACTCAAGGGCTTTGGCGCGATGATGCATATTAAAAACATTCTTTTGCCGGTTGATTTCCCACTTGCTTCGCTGGATGTGATTCATCAGGCTGCGATATTGGCGCGCCATTTCAGTTCCCAGATCAGGATACTGCACGTCGTGACAGCGCAGAGCCACGCCGCCGGTGTGCCGGACAACCGCCCGGGGCTGGCCGAGTGGAACTTGCTCGCGGCGATTATCAAACAGGCCCAGGACCAGGGCGACCCGTCTCTCCGGCAGGCGCTGGATGGCCTTACCATCCACTGCAAGTTGGTCACGGGTGACGTGGCCTTGGCCATTGTGCAGACGGCTCAGGACGAGAAAGCTGACCTGATCATGATGCCGTCGTATAGTTTCACCTTCTACCAGTTTCTGCTGGGCTCGGTGACAGCAAAAGTGTTGCACGGCACCGAGTGCCCGGTTTGGACCGGTGCGCACGTGGAAGGATCGCTCGGGCGGGAACTTTCCATTCGCAACGTCTTATGCGCGGTTAAATTCGGCCCGCGTGCTGACATAACGGTGTCGTGGGCTGCCCAAATGGCCGCCGAATTTGGCGCGCATCTTACCCTGGCGACCGTCACTTCCGGGGTGGAGTTGTGGGGACCCGGCGGCAGCTACGTCGATCAGCGGTGGAAAGATGAGCTTGTCAGCAACGCTTCCGAGCAGATGGCAAAGCTCCAACACGACACGGGCATCAAGGGAGATATATTCATCGGCAGTGGTGACGTACCCACCGTGCTGAATCAAGCCGCCAAGCAGACCAACGCGGACTTGCTGGTGATTGGGTGCTACCCCTATGGCGGTCACCTGCGGACCCACGGCTACGGTATCATTTGCGCCGTGCAGATTCCGGTTCTGAGCGTGTGAGTGCGGAACGTTTCTGGGTGCGCTCGGACCTGCAATCCACGGTTAACTTTCCAAGCTGGACGTCAATGCCAGGCGTTCAGCAAACGCTCCGCCCAACGAATCCTTCGCGCCGCTGACCAAATCCTTTGTGCAGACCATTCGGGCGACCGAGGGTGTCTACTCGCGGCATCTCGCTTCGACAGGCCAGGCGCGCACATCCTATCGGTTACGAAGTGACTGTCGAGCCGTGCACCCGCGCCGAACATCGCCACGCGCGCCCTGCCCGCTCCGGCCATTTCGTCCGGAGGCGATACCTCAGTCTTAGTAATCCCGTCAACGACTGAAGCCACCCCGGCCACCACCGTCGCGGGGGCGACCGGAGTCTGTACGTTGAGGACGGGCTTCATTCACGGTCAAGGGCCGGCCATCGAGCGCCTGTCCATTCAGGCTGGCGATTGCCCGTTGTACATTCGCGCCATCGGCGAGCTCGACAAAGCCAAAGCCGCGCGGCGTCCCCGTCATCTTGTCGCGAATCACTACGGCGGAGGCGACTTGAAAGCCTGCACCGGATACAAATTCGCTCAGGCTTTGGTCCGTCGCGCTATGGGGTAGATTCCCTACGAAAAGTTTCGTTGCCATATGTTCCCTTCAGATGGGATGGCCTCATGGCCTGCTCCCTTGGTTGCACTTTCAGTAAAGGTTTCCCGGGAAACTGGAGGCCTCTAGGGTTCAGCGAGACCTTGCCGAATTGCGTAATGAACCAAGCTGGCAGTCGCATGTAGGTCGAGTTTCTCCCTGATTCGGGTGCGGTAGGTGTCAACCGTCTTGACCGCAATGTTCAGCAGAGTCGCGACCTCCTTGGTGGTTTTACCTAGAACGATCAATTGCAGAACCTGCCGCTCTCTGCTGGTTAGAGGATCATTGGGAATGTCGGTTTTGTTCCGGAAGGCCACGACCACCGTTTCCGTGATGTCGGGGCTCAGATAGGCCTCTCCACGCGCCGCCTGCCGAATGGCGCGCACTAAATCCTCAACCGCGTGGGTCTTCATTACGAAGCCTTTTGCGCCGGCGCGGAGACCTTCCAGGATGTAATGCTCATCGGATTGCATGGTTAGGAGAATCGACTTGGTCCTGGGGGAGATCCGTTGGATTTCGCGGGTCGCATCGATGCCGTTCAAAACCGGCATGGAAACGTCCAGAACTGCGACATCCGGGTGCCAAGTCTCGGCAAGTTGCACGGCCTCCTGTCCATTGGAAGCTGCGCCCACCACTTTGAATCCTTCGCGCTCCAGGAGGGCTACGATACCCTGACGGACAATTTCATGATCGTCAGCAATCAGAATGCTGGTGGGCATGTCGAAGCTCCCTCCTAGAACCCGACCCTGACTTTGAGGCAGCGCCCGTCGATGCTTTTCCCGTTCAACTCCGCAATCGCCCGGGCGGCGGCTATTTCATCGGTCATTTCCACAAAGGCAAAGGCGCAGGAAGCACCTATTGCATGGGCACTTCGCATGTTGACGTTCCTCACCGGTCCGAATGGTTCCACCATCGCCCTTAGTTCTCTTTCCGTGATTCGGGGACTCATGTTTCCCACAAACAAGAGAAAACCGTTAGTTGCGCCCAGCAACGGGTGCTTCGTAAATCCTCTTGAAAGCATCCGATCCTCCAAAACCAAGGTTCATCCTGACGACGGTCAAACGTGAGTGCCTCTCAGCACTCCCCGTGAAGGGAGATGAACTTGCCACCGACGCACTCATGGGAGACACCAACTAATAACTTAGAAGCGACATTTTGTCGGTGGGTTTCCCACCGAGGCTTTTTGAAAGCGCGGCTCTGATCCGGGAAATTGACGAACCAGGAGCCCGGACCCAGGGTCCCGTCAAAGTCGAGCCCGTGAGCTGGCCCCGAAGGGGCCGAAGGTCATTCACTACTGTCCAAAATGGCTGAGCGTTGCGGCTCCGCCGTGCCGCTCTGCGGAAGGGCTTCGCCCGTCCGGGCCGAAATAGCCCGGTTTCTCTCATCCTCACCGCGCCGGAGGCTGAGCCTCCGGCGAAGTGAGAATGAGGTTGGGTGTTCGGGGCTCGTTTCGGGCAGGCCGAGCCAGCCCGCAGAGCAAGCGGCGAAGCCGCAGATCGTCGGTTTACGCTCGTCTCCTATTTTGGACACGGGTGAAGGTCATTAGCCGTGGGTGCAACCCACGGGAAGCATCGTTGTCGATATTCGACCCCGGCCCGTAGGTTTCACCGACGGCTAATGAGATTGTTCCCCGTCGGGGAATCTCGGCGACTTTGACGTGGCCCTGGAGCCCGGACCGATTTCACTTGCTAATCACTCCGTTCCAGCACACAATCCAAGCGAGTTCATCAACCTCGACAATTGGCGTGAGACAGGAGCTCTCACCCCCCTTGCCGTCTGTAATGAATCAGACTGGTACCAGGAGGTGGTGCATGCCCCCGTCCCGCAAGGTCGATCCCTGCAAAAATCACTTTCTTGCTGGGTTGCCTGACGAAGAATTAAACAAGCTTCGGCCCCATATTCATCTGATTTCAGCAAAGTTAGGCGACGTTCTTTTTGGGGCCGGCGATTCCGTTCCGTATCTTTATTTCCCTCTGAGCGCAGTCGTTTCCATGGTCGCGAACTCTCAGGACGGCAAGGGCGTGGAAGTCGCGCTGATCGGATCGGAAGGACTGGCGGGAATTTCCGCGGCCATGGGAGGGCAGTCAAACTGGCACGAGGCGGTTGTCCAAGCCCCTGGCGACCTTCTGAAGATCAAAGTGGACCTGTTCCGAGCCGAATTGGACCGCAGCGCTGCCCTCCGGGACCAGTTGAATCGCTACGTGCTCTTCCTTTTGGCTCAGGTGTCCCAGACCGCGGCGTGCAACCGGCTCCACCGCCTGGAACAGCGGTTGGCCCGTTGGCTCCTGATGACGCACGATCACGTGCGGACCACGGAATTTCATGAGACGCATGAATTCCTTTCTCATATGTTGGGCACGGACCGGTCGGAGGTAACCATTGCCGCCGGAATTCTTCGTAAGGCAGGGCTAATTTCATACAACCGGGGCAAAGTGAAAATCGTCAACCGGAAAGCACTGGAAGAAGCTTCCTGCGAGTGCTACGAAATTGTCGCCAGCGAATCCCTTCGCCTGCACGGGAAAAAGAGAGTTGACGGGCCAACGGGCAACCGCGGGAAGGTATAAACGCCCGCGGAATTGCTTTGCATGGGCCACTGAGTGCCACGCGGCGTGTCCGTGGCCGTCACCTGGGCGTTGGGTATCACCGCACAGTAAACACCGCCGAGGGGCTGATGGTCTGGTTCTTGATCTTGTCGGTCACTACGACCGTTGCCGTATATTCCCCGGGCGCGAGCGTATGCAGCGGGATGGAGGCCACCGCGGTGAACTGCTGCGAGGCGCTTTTCAAATTATTGGGACCCGCTGACTGCTCGATGACAACCCTGCCATCTTTCTCGATCTGATAGCGGACATCCAGCGACGGTTTGTGCGTCCGCTCGTCCACGCCAAGCTCATACACCTGCATGTAAATCCCCAGACGTTGATCGCGCGTAAAGGTATGCGTGAGGTTCGGGACAACCTTGTTGCCGCCAATCCAAAAGGGGCCGATTCCAGCGACTGTGGCCGGGACCGGAAGGATCTGGTCGGCAAGGACCAGGGAACTGAAGGAGTACCGGTAGGCGCTAAAGCGTGGCACCATCAGGCCCATTGCCATCGTGCCCATGTGACCGCTCAGTTCGTCCTTCATCGCCAAGATCAGCTTGTAACGGCCCGCCCGTAGCGGCATGGCGTCTTGATACAGCGTTTTGCGGGCTTGATACCGCGAGAATTCGTGCTCGGGGACATCCAGAAGCAGGCGCGTTCCAAAGGTCCTGACGATTTGGCCACCCAACGCCACAACTTCGCCGTAGACCTCCGCCGCTGCGTGCATCACGCCGTCGTTATTCTGAAAGTGCAAATCGCTGTTCGCGACTTGGACGGTTATGGCCGCGAGGTCCGTTTCGCTGGTGGCTCGGAAGAAATCTGAACGCAGGTCGAAAGACAGTGAGTTTGGCTGGGCGTTGCTGCTCAGCGCGGCCTTTAGTTCGGCAAAATCGCCGAGCTTTGGTGGATAAGCTTTGGTGTAAAGGTTAAGCCGGGTGAATTCGCCTGCCCCTGGGAGCGGAATTGATTCCGTTTGAAGGTCCTGACGAGTGAACCTGTCCGACGGCGGCGCTGTCGGCGCGTCGGGGTTGAAGTTTAGGATCAACGCGTCCTTGAGAGCAGGATCAACGGTGAGATGGCGCTCGCCGTTTCCCTCAGTGTTAACAAAGTTCAGAATCACGTTCGCCCCGACACCATGGATGTAGGAGTAGTGCCAGTACTCGAAAGGATAGGGTGAAGTGCCCTGCGCTGCATCGCCGTCGGGTTGAGAATCAACTCGGTCGGGTGGCCCGTACATGATGTAAATCCGGCCGCGATCCGTTTTCCAACCGGGGATGCCGGTACCGAATCGCTCATTGGCAAAGATGATGCGCTGGTAATACTCCTGTTCGTAGCTGTTTTCGAGGCTGCCGGGCGTGGGGTTGCGTCGCTCCCAGAAGTTCTTGATGAACGTTTCCCGATCGTCATCTGTGGTCAGTTGCTTGAAGGCTTCCGTTCCCGCGCGGTAATGATGTACGGAACTTCCTCGTGGAGCCAGCCCCAGTAAGCATTCGTCATTACGTTGTTGGAGTGCCTTTTGCCGGCGCAGTTCCTCCTTCGTCGATCTTGGGGCTTTGGTTTTTCCCGCTGCTGTCCTGCTGGATTCTGGGGCGGGGAAGCTCGCAGGCTGCTCAACCCGGCGACCAGGAGAAGTGTCGCCAGGCCCGCGACTGCCCAGCCGCCCTCTGCCCTGGGTTCCCGAGCGTGTGCCAAGCGAACGTCATGGTTCAGCATGCCATCTCCCGCCAAGTGATATTGGCTACTTTGCGTATAGTTGCGAAGGGGGTCGATCGACGTTGCTTCCCGGGCAAAAACTCTTCCGGACATCTTGCCCTCCGCTGCCCGTCCAAGCGCAGGATTAGCACCCGCGGCGACATAAATGTCCGCGCATTGGGCTGTAGCGGCGGTCTCCGACCGCCGGCGTCGAAGGAATCGACGCTACAATTTATGTCGCACCGTAAAGGACCCGCGGCGATAAATAGACAAAAAAGCAGGAAATTGATTTCCGAACCCCATTTTGGTGATCTGCTGTTTCCATTGCTGTTATTTACCAATGGCACAATAATTCTTCTTGACATTTCACGGTAGGTATGTTATGGTCCCCTCGACTCGGAGTTAGGGACGGTGGCCATGCCGAGGACGCAAGCCTGTGACTACCGCTGCGTGCGGCCCAATTCGAAGACCCCCAACAGCACAACTTCAAGTCCGGGGTCCGGAGTCCAAAACCCGGCACGCTGTGACGGCGAGCGGAAGAGCGCGATGAGATTCCGACGTTCCAAGCCGGAATGTGTATGAAAACAAACAAAAGAAGAAGGTGTCAGGTATCAGGTCGTCGGGAAGGGGTCCGGGAGTGCGGCGCGAAAAAACGACGTTCCAAGCCGGAATGTGTCTGAAAACAAAGAACACAGCCCGGAGTCCGAGGTCCGAAGTCCGAAGTCGCCCATGCCGTGCGCCTAGCGTGCGGAATACTGGCTCCTGTCTTCCGTCTCCTGACTCCTGTACTTCAAGAATGAAGGTGCATCCGGAGATGTTGTTGAAAACAAAGGAGCGGTTAAATCGAGAGTCCGAGGTCCGAAGTCGGAGCCGCCGCGCGACCGGCGCTATGACTCCTGCCTCCTGTCTCCTGACTCCTGTATTTCAAAAATGAAGGTGCATCCGGAGATGTTATTGAAAACAAAGGAGCGGGTAAGTCCAGAGTCCGAGGTCCGACGTCCGACGCCCAGAGTCGCCCATGCCGTGCGCCTGGCGCTCGCAATTCTGTCTCCTGACTCCTGACTCCTGCACTTCAAAAATGAAGGTTCATCCGGCTATATTGATGAAAACAAATGGAGGCGCAAAATCGAATGTCACCAAAATAGTGAAAGACCGGCGCTCGACCGCACCCGTCCACAGCGCTGGAGTGGCAACTACTTGGATTCTGGCTCCCGTATCCTGTCTCCTGACTCCGGTTTTTTTCTTCCATCTTCCGGTTTGCAATGGAAAGCGGTCAGTGTGACAATAGGTCCGAGCCCCTGTTACATCCTCAGCATTACCGAAAGGAGCTTCCATGCCCTCAGATCGTTACGTACCTCTCGTTGGAAGTGAATGCCAGCCGCTGCCGGGCGCGACCAAGCTGCAACCCTGCGACCCGTCGGAACAAGTGCAAGTTACGGTCGTGTTGCGTCCGCGTCCGCTGCGCACCGACTCGCCGTCCCTCGAACAGTCGATCGCCGAGGGGAAGCGATTGTCTCGCAGCGAACTCGAACAAAAGTATGGGGCCAGCCCAAAGGACGTCAAGCTCATCAGGGCATTTGCGCTCGACCATGACCTCACCGTAACCTCTCTCAACCCCAGTGCTCGAAGCGTGCGGCTCTCTGGCACGGCCCAGAGCGTCGCCAAGGCCTTCCAGGTGGAATTGCACCACTACCAGGCGGGCAGTGTCACTTATCGAGGGTGCACCGGGCCGGTTTATGTTCCCGAAAATCTTGACGGGGTGATTCTCGGCGTTTTTGGCCTCGATAATCGTCCACAGGCGCGCACCCACTTTCGGTTGTTATCCGATCAGCATTCGGACGCGGCACAGGCCCACGCCTCGACTCCCGTATCCTACACGCCAGTGCAAGTGGCTAAACTCTATGACTTTCCGGCGGGCAGCAACGGCAAGGGCCAGACCATCGGGATCATCGAACTGGGCGGCGGCTTTAAGCAGGCTGACCTGAATACTTACTTCAGTGCCCTGGGGATCTCACCCGCTCCCAGCGTCTCGGTGGTGTCTGTAGATGGCGCGCAGAACCAACCGACGGGCAGCGTCAACGGTCCGGACGGCGAAGTGATGCTGGACATTGAGGTGGCCGGTTCGGTGGCGCCGGGCGCGAAGATCGTGGTCTATTTTGCCCCCAACACCGACGCCGGCTTTCTCGATGCCATCAATCAGGCGGCCACCGACAGCACGAACAAACCTTCGGTGATCTCAATCAGTTGGGGTGGGCCGGAGTCCACCTGGACGGCGCAGTCGTTGCAGTCTTACAACAGCGCCCTCCAGGCCGCTGCGGCGATCGGGGTTACGGTATGCGTTGCCGCCGGCGACGATGGCTCCACCGACGGCGTTACCGACGGCCAGCAACATGTGGACTTTCCCGCTTCCAGCCCCTACGCCCTGGCGTGCGGCGGAACGCATTTGGTGGGCAGCGGCAGCACCATCACGGACGAAGAAGTGTGGGACGACCTGCCCAGCGATGGCGCCACGGGTGGCGGCATCAGCGCCACGTTTCCGCTTCCCACCTGGCAGGCGAATGCACACGTGCCGCCCTCGGTGAATCCCGGCGCCTTTGTGGGCCGCGGTTTGCCGGATGTGGCGGGTGACGCCGACCCCGATACGGGCTACCAGGTGGATGTGGACGGCCAGAACACCGTGATCGGCGGGACCAGCGCCGTCGCGCCGCTGTGGGCGGGTCTGATTGCCTGCTTTAACGGCACGCTGAAGACTCCCGTGGGCTACTTCAATCCCACCCTCTACCAGCAAGTGGCCACCAAGGCCGGAACCTTCCGCGACATCACCACCGGCAATAACGGGAGCTACAAGGCGGGGCCGGGCTGGGATGCGTGTTCGGGCTGGGGCAGTCCCAACGGCGCGGCGATTCTGCAAGTCCTGGGCGGCCCCTCGGGAGCCGCATTCCGGCCGGCCCGCAAACGTCCTGCGACGAAATAGCCCCACCAGCGGTGAATGAGTGGATGGGGTTGTTGAGGAGGTGTACTCTCGGGAGGGTTCGCCGGTTTTGGCTGACCACTAACCACTGACCACTGACCACTCACCACTAGCCACTAACCACTAGTGGCTAACCACTGGCCTCTGAAAGATGACAATATGCTGCGAGGGCAGTGACTCCACGGTCCGCACGCGCGCCAGGCCCACGGCGTCCATCTCTTTCGTGAGCTGGTCCACGCTCATCTTGTGCACTTCTTTGATCGGAACGGAGGGGTCTTCCTTCCGGTACTCGACAAACACCACGCGCCCGCCGGGCTTCAGCGCGGCGCTGACCCTGGTCATCACCTCAAATGGATAGGCTAGTTCGTGATACACGTCAACCATGAGCACCGCATCCACGCCGGCGGCAGGCAGCCGGGGATCGGTCTGCGTGGATTTCACCTCCTCCACGTTGGTAACTCCCTGTGCCGCCGCGCGCTGCCGGATGGTGGCCAGCATCTCATCCTGGATGTCAACCGCCAGAACCTTGCCGCGCTTGCCCACGCGGGCCGCCATGCGGAAGGTGAAGTAGCCCGATCCCGCGCCCAGGTCGGCAACCACGTCCCCCGCGTGGAGATCCATGGCGTCCAGCACCACTTCCGGACGTTCTTGGCCCTCGCGTTCCGGGCGATCAAGCCAGGCGAGGCCGCCCGGCCCCATCACCTGGGCGATCTCCCGGCCCATGTAGAACTTCCCGGTTCCGTTCGGATCGTGAGCCGCACGGTATTCATAGCGCGGCGGGCTGGCAACCGGTAGCTCCGCCGTTGCCGCCGCTTGGAAGGCGGCGAGGGGGGGCTTGCGTGGCGGTGCAGCAGCCACAACGCAAAGAAGCGTGACGGCCAGTCCGAATCGGTAACGCCAGGGATGAGCCATAAGGATGAAGTCTCAGCAGCCTCCGAAAAGCTCTGCCAAGGCGCATATTACCACGATTTGCAGGTGCTTCTTCCAGATGCTGCGAGGGAACGTATCCGATTGGATTTCAAGATGCTTGCAAACCGCCAGAGGGCCGGATCGGCCCGCCATGAATTGCCTCTCAGCCCATGCCAGCGAACGCGCCGCCTCGGTGGAGATCCTACGCCCATTTTGCGTTCAAGTCCGATGGCGTTTCAGCCGAAGATTAGGAGTGAAGGATCTCGATTGCCCCGAGTTCTGGACCAATCCCGCTATGGTGCTGCGTCTGACGACTCCGGCGCCGGTCTCTGTTGGCATAGGTCGGGGAAGGCCTTGACTTGAGGACAGTGGCCTGGGGCGTTGCCTCGATCGATGACAGAGCGTCTCGTGCCATGGCGAGGACGAGCACGGAGGAAGACCGAGTGAAAGCGTTCCGTGAGCGGTCAATGCGCAGCAAGCTGCTGGCTATGCTCATGGTCACCAGCGGCGTTGCCTTGGCGATGGCGTGCCTGGTGCTGGTAGTGTGCGAGGCGTTCACCCCTCGCCATCTGTTGTGGCGGGATGGGCTGTGGGTGTGCTTTTCGGTAATGGCGGCCGGAGGGACCACTTGGGTCGTCGCGTATCGCCTCGAACGCCTGATTTCCGGCCCAATTGCGGACCTGGTCCAAGCGTGCCGCCTGCCGGTGGGGGAGGAGAGCGATCCCCCGCCACTGGCTGGTCGAGGTAGGAACGAGCTGAACGAACTCCAGGAACGAATCCGGAGAATGGGCGCCCAAATCATCGAGCGCGATCAACGACTGAGCAGGCTTCGCCAGGACTTCGACTCGCTGATCGCCGATCATACGGCGGAGTTTCATTTGCGGCTGACCCAACTGCGCGCAGAAAAGGAGGCCGCGGAACATGATTGCCGTTCCAAGAGCGAATTTCTCGCCAATATGAGCCACGAGATTCGCACGCCCATGAACGCTATCCTAGGGATGACGGAACTCGCCCTTGATACCGACACTGATCCCACGCGCCGGGAATACCTCGAGATGGTGAAGTCTTCGGCGGAATCCCTGTTGACGGTGATCAACGACATTCTGGATATCTCCAAGATTCAAGCCGGCAAGCTGGATCTGGATGAAATCGACTTCAGCTTGCGCGATTGCCTGGGTGAAGCGCTCAAAACGCTCTCCATACGTGCTCATGGGAAGGATTTGGAACTTGCGCTGCGCGTCCCTCCCGAATTGCCCGACCGTGTACGTGGTGATCCTGTTCGCTTGCGTCAGATCATTCTTAATCTCGTGGGGAACTCCATTAAGTTTACGGACAAGGGAGAAGTGGAAGTGCGTGCCAGCCTGGAATCCCAGGCCGATGACGGGATCGTGGTTCACTTTGCCGTTGCCGACACGGGAATTGGCGTATCGCCGGACAAGAAAAAGGTCATATTTGAGGCTTTTACGCAGGCGGACCATTCCACTTTCCGTCGTTACGGAGGTACGGGGCTGGGCCTCGCGATTTCGTCCAGGCTCGTGGCGATGATGGGCGGGCGCGTCTGGGTGGAAAGCGAAGTGGGCAAGGGAAGCACGTTCCACTTCACAGTGAACTTTCGCCTGGCGGGGCAGGCGGCGGAGGCAAACTCGTTGCCCTGTCCTGACGTGCTCCACGGCGTGACCGCGCTGGTGGTCGACGACAATTATCCACTAACCGCAAGATTCTGGAAGAAATGCTCAAGCATTGGGGTATGAAACCGACACTGGCCGAAAGTGGCAGGCGCGGACTCGAAGCCTTGGAAAGCGCCAGCGCGACGGGAACGCCCATAGCTTTGATCCTTCTCGATTGCCAGATGCCGGAAATGGATGGGTTTACCTTTGCCCGGCGCGTGAAAGATGATTTGCGCTTCCGTGGCGCCATCATCATGATGCTGACCTCCGGGAGCCAGCGCGACGATGCCGCGCGGTGCCTCGACCTGCGGATTGCTGCTTGCCTGGTCAAACCGATTCGGGAGGCCGAACTGCTCGAAGCCACCCTCACCGTTCTGGGGCACAAGTCGCCGTGCCTTGATGGGCCGCCCGTTCCCATCACCCGCCACTCGCCGCGCCAGGAGCCGCGGCACCTGCGCATCCTCCTGGCGGAGGACAATACCGTGAACCAGGTGGTTGCCGTCCGCCTTTTGCAGAAGATCGGACACACGGTAATGGTAGTTGGGAATGGCCGCGACGCCGTCCTGATGCTGGACGATCAGGACTTTGACCTGGTGCTGATGGATGTGCAGATGCCGAACATGGACGGGATTGAGGCCACGCGCGTCATCCGCGAGAAGGAAAAGACGACCAGCAAGCACATTCCCATCATTGCCATGACCGCACACGCCATGAAGGGCGACCGGGAACGATGCCTGGCGGCGGGCATGGATGGCTACATTGCCAAACCCATCCGGCCGGCGGAATTGTACGCCGGCATTGCGCCGTACCTCCGGCCCCCGGAGACCACCCCGGTTATTCCGCCCCTCCCCGCCGAAGCCCCGTGCATCGACTGGCAAGCAATGTGGGCCAACATGGAAGGCGATCGAGAACTGATGAGCGAGCTGGCGCGCTTGTTCCTGGAGGAACTGCCGGGGCAAATGGATGACCTTCACAAGGCTGCTAAGGAATTGCAAGGTAAGGACTTAGAGCGCCACGCCCATCGCTTGAAGGCTTCCTTGGGAAACTTTGCCGCCCCGCCCGCCGGGGAAGCCGCCTTGCGGCTGGAGAAAATCGGCCGCGACGGAGACCTGAGCCAAGCCTCCCAGGCGCTCGGCGTTCTGGACCACGAAGTCCAGCGGCTGCGGGCCGCTCTGGAAACCTGGGCACGCCAGGCCCGCGACGATGACAGAGCGGACGTGCCGATGGTTCCGCCACCGCCCTCGGGCACTGATTCCGGGCTGACCGCCAGCATGGGTTAGGGCTTAATGAGTATCACGCAATGAAGTGACACGACCCCCTCACCCCCGTCCCCTCTCCCCCAAGGGGGCGAGGGGAGAGGTAGATTGAATTCATGCCCTCGCCCCCTTGGGGAGAGGGCGGCGCGCAGCGACGGGTGAGGGGGTTCGTCCGTCACCACATTAAGTAATGGTCAGTAAGTAGCAGATGGCGTGCCGTCGTGGAGGTGGGGCAGGAACTTCTCGAAGTTCGCGAGCACCTGGCGCGCCAGATCTTCCTCCGGCATGGCGAGCAGGCGGGCGAGTTCCTGCGTGACACCTCGCACGTAGGCCGGCTCGTTGCGCTTGCCGCGGTAGGGCACCGGAGCGAGATAGGGGGAGTCGGTTTCGGTCAGCAGGCGGCCAGGCGGAACCAGCCGTGCCACGTCGCGCAGGTTCTCAGCCTTTTTGAAGGTCAGATTGCCGGCAAAGGAGATCAAAAAGCCCCATTCCAGGAAAGTGCGAGCGTCGTCGCTGCTTCCGGAGAAGCAATGCAGGATTCCGCCGAGGCCCGCGGACTTCCAGTGCTCGGCGGCGACGACGCGCAGGTCAGCCCACCCGTCGCGACAGTGAATGATGATGGGGAGCTTGAGCTCGCGCGCCAACTCCATTTGCCGGATCAGGACTTGTTGCTGGATGTCGCGCGGTGAATGGTCGTAGTAGTAGTCAAGGCCCATCTCGCCCAGCGCCACGATTTTGGGATGCCGGGCGAGCTGGCGAATCCTATCGGCGATGGAGTCAGTGAAGTTGCGGGCCTCGTGCGGGTGCACTCCCACCGAGGCATAGATCCAATCGTATCGTTCGGCGACGGCCAAGGGCGAGTCCAGGCGGTCGGCGCTGCCGCCTCCGCCCGCGATCAGGATGTAGCGAAGCCCGGCGGCCTGCGCGCGCTCGATCACCGCGTCGCGGTCCACGTCGAAATCGGTGTCGTCAACGTGGGCGTGGGAATCGACGAAAGATGTCAGTTGTCCGTTGTCAGTTGCCAGTTGCTCTCTGCTCATCGGTTCGGGTAGTCCCCGGCAGGTTTCCAATAGATTGAAGGTACGCGTTCAGCTTGGGCGCGAGTTCGTCGATTATGGGTCTGATCCTCTCTACATCTTCTGCACCGAGCAAACCTCGCTGGTACGCGCGCCTCAGCCAGTGCTTCGTCTCGTTTAGCGAGCCGCGCGCAACTTTCACAAATCTTCGATTGTCTTGGAAGCTTCCCCTCCCTGTGCCTTCAGCGATGTTGGCTCCAACGCTGTCGGCTGCACAGACTATCTGCCTTCCGACCGTGCTCTTGGCGAATGACTCCCAGCCCATGACGAGTGTCCATACAGCGTCCGCAAGCTTCTCGGCTAGCTTGTACACCTGTAGGTTCTCGAAGCTGGTCCTCTCTGCCATGACAGAACGCCGCTGGATGCAAGGGATAACGGACTACGGACAACGGACAACTGGCAACACTCGATCTCCCGCTTACTTCAGTCTCGCCCCGTTCGGCACGTCTTCGCCGAAGGTGGCAAGAACGGGCCGGCCGCCTTCACCGACCGAGGCGGCGACGATCATGCCGTTCGATTCCACGCCGCGCATCTTGCGGGGTTGGAGGTTGACGACGACAACCACCTTCATGCCGACCAGCTTTTCGGGCTCGTAGTATTCGGCAATGCCGGCGCAGACCTGGCGCACTTCCGTGCCGATGTCGACTTGCAGCTTGAGGAGCTTGGTGGCGCCGGGAATGCGCTCCGCCGCCTTGATCTCACCCGTCCGCATCTCGACCTTGGCGAAGTCGTCGATCGTGATTCGGACTTCGGGAGTCGGGACCCGGGACTCGGGGCTAGGGACTGGGGGCTGGGGACTGGGGACCTGTGGCACGGCCATCTTGGCCGTGTCCTCTTTCACGGGCTGGAAGCCCGTGCCACTATCGGATTGGGGCGCAGAACTGGGCGCCGCTTCGGTGGGTTTGTCTGTTAGCACGGGTTTCGGTGCCTCCTTGGATTCACTTTGCCGGCCATCGACGCCGGCAACGCCGGCGTGTAGGGGTGCTTCGCGAAGCGCCCCTACGGGTTTGTCGCGGTTGCGGTCGGCCTCGCTGAACTCGTCGAGCTTGGCCAGAGTTTCCGCCATTTCGAGCCGGGGGAATACGCGGTCAACTGGCGGAAGAACTGTGCCGGGAGCGAGTTGTCCCCAGTCGAGCAGGTCGATGCGCTGCTCGCCCAGCGGCGAAGCCTGGCCCAGCAACTTCCAGATGTGCGCAGTCGCGCTGGGCATGATGGGATGGGCCAGAACCAGCGTCACGCGCAGCGCCTCGCACGCGTCGTAGAGAACGTTGGCCAACTCCTGCTTGTTGTCCGGGTTCTTGGCCAGTGCCCACGGCTTGCGCTGCACCAGGTAGGCATCCACGTGGGAAATGAGCTTCCAGATGGTCTGTGCTGCGTCCGAGAGCTTGAATTCGTTGTACTGTCCGGTTTCGCCGGCAGCCTCGTTTCCCACCGCCGCCCAGATGTTCGGCCTGGCCGCGGTGCGCAGAGTGCTTGCCGGGTCGTCCACGTGACCGGCGGATGGCTGCGGTACCCGCGATTCGAAATACTGGTGCACCATGGCCAGAACGCGGCTGGAAAGATTTCCCAAGCCATTCGCCAAATCGGAGTTGTAGCGTTGAACCAACCCCTCGTAGGAGAAGCTGGTGTCCTGGCCGAAGGGCGCTTCGCGCAGCAGGTAGTAGCGCAGCGCGTCGTTGCCGGGAGCGCCGAAGGAATCCAGCGCTTCGACGATCGGCTCCGGGTAGACGACGTTGCCTTTCGACTTCGACATCTTATCCTGCTCGTAGTAGATCCAGCCGTGCGCGAAGATCATGCTGGGCAGCATCTCCGGCCGGTCGGGGTAGGCAGCCATGATGAAGGCCGGCCAGTAGACGGCGTGAAAGCGCAGGATGTCCTTGCCGATCATGTGGACCAGTTCGGACTCGCCCGGAACATTCCGCCAGTACTTCTGGAATTCCGCGTTGCCGTTCTCGCCCAGGGCGTAGCCGATGCCGGTCATGTAACTGGTCAGCGCGTCGTACCAGACGTAGAAGACCTGCCCGGGATCATCGGGCCACGGAATGCCCCACTTCAGGCGTTTGCGGCTCACGGAGATGTCACGCAAGCCGCTCTTCACGAAGCTGATGACTTCGTTGCGCCGGTAGTCGGGGCGCACGAAGTCGGGGTGCTGGTCGTAGAGCGCCATCAGGCGGTCCTCGAAGGCCGACAGCTTGAAGAAGTAGTTGTCCTCGCTGATCAATTCCGCCGGGCGGCCGCAGACATCGCAGTCAATCGGGTCCGTGTTGTCAGAAACGTAGCGCTCATCCCAGATGCAGTAGCGGCCCTCGTAACGTTTTGTATAGATAAAGCCATTGTCGCGGGCGCGAATCAGCATGCGCTGAACGGAAATCACGTGGTCGGGATGGTCCGTGTAGATGAATCGCAGCGAGTCTCGATCGGCTTGCGGATAGACTTTTACCGGAATGCCGAGCTTTTCCCAAAGCGCCACGAACAGCTTGCGTTTCTCCGCCACGAACGCGGGCGGAGTCATGCCGGCCGCGGCGGCGGCGCGTTCCAGTTTCTCACCGTGCTCGTCGGTGCCGGTGAGAAAGGCCACGTCGTAGCCGCACATGCGCTTGTAGCGCGCCAGCACATCGCAGACGATGGTGGTGTAGGCCGAGCCCACGTGCGGCCGGGCGTTGGGGTAGTAAATCGGAGTGGTAAGGAAGAACGTTTTCTTCATGCTTAGGATGTCATCCTGAGTCCCGATGGTGTTGATCGGGACGAAGGACCCTTTTCATTTGCACGTGCGAAGCCGGGTGCGAAAGCACCTTGCGCCAGCGCGCT
Source organism: uncultured Acidobacteriota bacterium (assembly GCA_963719115.1). Taxonomy (GTDB): domain Bacteria; phylum Acidobacteriota; class Terriglobia; order UBA7540; family UBA7540; genus Bog-366. The sequence continues at coordinate 41,807 of CAVRBF010000047.1, forward strand.
GCGCTGTGCCGGGGTAAGACGAGATACCGGGGTCCTTCGCCTTGAAAAGCCACGCTCAGGATGACAGCATTGACCTCGTCACGCGGAAGCGGCTTTGCTTTTTTGCTGCAAATATGCGGCTTCGGCGGCGGCGATCACCTGCTTCAGGGGCACGGACTTCTCCGTGGCCAGGCGGCGGCAGTCGTCGAACTCGGGGGCCGCGTTCAGCACCTTCCCGTCGCGTCGCGCCACCTTGACCTGCACGGTGCCGTACGCAGTCTCCACCGTTACCTGTTCGCGCTCCAGCACCTTGCGCCGGGCTTCGTGGATGCGCACGCCGATGGTGGTGGTCTGCTCGAAGAGCAACTGCGAGAGCGCATCGTTCTTGCACGGCTCGCAGAGAATGCTGATGGTCAGCCCGGGCCGGTTCTTCTTCATTTGCGCGGAGCTGCACGTGACGTCCAGCGCGCCGGCCGCCAAAGCCTGTTCGAGAAAGTAGCCGTAAAGTTGCGGACTCATATCATCCACGCTGGCTTCGATGATGGAGACCAATTCGTCCCCGGCATCCGGTTGCACTGCCGGTTGCTCACGCTGGGTAACCTTGCGCCGCGCCTCGGATACGCGCACGCCGCCGGCCGAGGTCTTTTCGAACAGCAGTTGGGAAAGCGCCTCCGTCTTGTCCGGCTCGCACACCAGGGATAAGGCAATGCCGGGCCGGTTGGGTTTCAATCGCGCAGCGCTGCATGTGACGTCAATGGCGCCCGCAGCCTTCGCCTGTTCCAGGAGGGCCGCAAGCTGCTCAAAGCTCATTTCGTCCACGGTAGCTTCCACCACGTTAACGATCTCGTCGGTGCGTGGAGCTTCCGCCGCGGGCTGCTCGCGCGCGGTTACCTTTCGCCGCACCTCCGCAATGCGGACGTCAGCGGCGCGAGTTTGCTCAAGCAGGAACTGAGAAACATCACCACTCTTCTCGGTCGCGCAGAGAATGCGAACCGCGATGCCGGGGCGATTACTGTTCAACCGGATGGGGCTCGAAGCGACGTCCAGCGCACCCGCGGCGCGAAGCTGTTCCACAAAGCTGCTGTAAACCTGCGGGCTCATTTCGTCCACCATGGCCTCAACCACGGAGGCCAATTCGTCGCCCGGCGAGCCTGGCTGAGCGCTGATGGGTTCAATCGCTTCGCCGATCAGGAGGCGGGCGATGTTGGGGTGATCCGGAAACTCCTTTTCCCCCGCGCCATACCCGATCTTGGCGACTTTCATGGCCGGCAACGGGCCGAATCCGCTGGCCAGGGTGGCGACCAGCACAGCCCCCGTGGGAGTGACCAATTCCCCCTCCACGCCGGAGGAATACAGGGGGATGTCCTTCAGCAGTTCGGCGGTGGCCGGAGCGGGAACGGGCAGGCTTCCGTGGGCCGCGTTCACCCGACCGCTGCCCACGTTCAAGGGCGAGCAGATCAGCTCGGAAATACCGAGCAGTTCCATGCCCACGCAGGTGCCCACGATGTCGAGGATGGCATCCACCGCGCCCACTTCGTGGAAGTGCACTTCGTCGGCGGGAACGTTGTGCAGCTTACCTTCCACCTCGGCGAGGCGGTTAAAGGCCTTCAGGGCCAGATCCGCCGCCTTCGGCGGCAAGGCCGCTTTCTCAATCAAGCCCTGGATGTCAGTAAGGTGGCGGTGTGGCTGTTCACCGGGAACGCGGATATCGACCCGCGTACCCATCAGACCGCCGCGCAGCGCGCGTGTCCGTTTGAATTCATAGAAACCCAGCGTGAGCTTCTTCAACTCGCCAAACAGCTTGTCTACCGCAACTCCGGCGTCGATCAGCGCGGCCAGAAACATGTCGCCGCTGATGCCGGCGGAGCAATCCAGGTACGCTTTTCTCATAGCAGCCTCGGTAGAACCTCTCCCGCCGGGCCGCGCAGAATCCATTCGGCCAGCTCATCGGCGGGAGTGGGATCAGGATTTACAATAGCCACACGGGCGCCCGAACGACGCGCGACCTGCACCAAACCGGCGGCAGGATAGACGAGCGCGGAGGTCCCGACGGTAATAAAAGTGTCGGCGTTTTGCGCGGCGTGCACGGCGCGCTCCCACTGGTCCTCGGGGAGCATCTCACCGAACCACACAATGGCGGGCCGCAGAAGCCCTCCGCAGCGGCAAAGCGGCGGCAAGAGATCCAACGGCACCTGCCTGTTCCGTCCTTGGCGGCCGCACTGCGTGCAGCGCAGAATCCAGATGTCACCGTGCAATTTCACCACATCGTGGCTGCCCGCAAGCTCGTGCAGGCCGTCCATATTCTGGGTCACCAGCGTGAATCGGTCCGGTTCTCTCCGCTGCAACTCTGCCAAAGCCAGATGGCCGGGATTCGGTTGTGCGGCATGAATCAGGCCGCGCAGCCAGTCATACCATTCCCAAACCAGGTGCGGGTCTTCCCAGAAGGCTTCCGCAGTCGCCAAACGCTCCGGCGAGTAGTTTCGCCACAGCCCATCGGTACCGCGAAAAGTCGGCACGCGGCTCTCCGCCGAGATGCCTGCGCCCGTGAACGCCACGATCTGGCCGGTTTGCAGACTCGTCCGCAAAGCCTCGATCGCGCTTTCCACCCCGTCCTCAATTCTCGACAGGTAATTCTGCCGGAAATTCGATACTATGCTTTACGACAAAAGGTTGTCAATGCGATGAGCCGTGCGGTAGTGTCTCAGTTGCAGGTCGAACTGGCGTCACACGGCCACTTGGCGATGGGATCTCTCCGCCAAGGATTCGAACTGAGATACAAGTGGCCCAGCGGCACTCTTATGATAAAGGGGACCAAGAAATGGATTATCTTAATCGACGTCGTTTTCTACAAGTATCGGCGGCGGCAGGTACGGCGGGACTTCTTTCCGGTGCGGCGGCGCCCGTCATATCGCCAGGCAAGCCCTTCCGCCTGGGAATCATTATTGGCGTAGCCAAGGATCCGGAGGCTGCCCTCAAGCGCGTCCATGAATTTGGCGTTCCCACCTGCCAGGCCCAAACCGATGACTTCTCCGACCGTGTCTACGCCGCCCTGAAAGCTGCGAGCGAAAAGTACGCAATTGAGATTACGGCCGTCAACACTTCCGGTGGCCCTCCCAACATGTACACTTTTTACGAAGGCCCGATGACGATTGGCGTGGTTCCGCCGAAATACCGCCAGCAGCGCGTGGACAACTACAAGAAGGCGTCTGACTTCGCCAAGCGCCTGGGCGTGCCGGCAATTCATTCGCATTTCGGCTTCATTCCGGAAAATCCCAATGATTCGGAGTACGAGGGCACCGTGGGGGCGCTGCGCGACGTGGCCACGCACATCAAGGGCAATGGCCAGATGGTGCTGATGGAAACCGGCCAGGAAACTCCCATCACCATGCTACGCGCGATTACCGATGCGGGCGTTGACAACCTGTTTGTGAACCTCGATTGCGCCAACCTGATTCTTTATGGCAAAGGTAATCCGCTGGATGCGCTGGACGTGGTCGGGCACCTGGTGCGCGGCACCCACGCCAAAGACGGCTTGTTCCCCACCAATCCCAAGAAATTGGGCGAAGAAGTGCCCATCGGGAAAGGCAAAGCGAACTTCCCCAAGTTGATTCCCCGGCTGAAGCAATTGGGGTACCCCGGCCCTCTGACCATCGAGCGGGAAATCAGCGGACCGCAGCAATTCGAAGATATCAAGGCGGAGAAAGTCTATTTGGAGAAACTGGTCGCGCAACTGGGTTAGCGGGTGCGGGGCATCGGCGGCGAACAAAGCGCACTGCCCCTGCTTTCCGTGAAACGAGCAACATCTTCAATTTGCAGTACCCACTAACCAACTGTCATCCTGAGGACCGCTTTTCAGGACGAAGGACCCTTTTCATTGTACGTAGGAGGCACGGCGCGCTGGCGCCGTGCTACTGCACCGCATGCCGCGGTGCACGCGGGTAAGACGAAATACCGGGGTCCTTCGTCCTGAAAAGCGGACTCAGGATGACCGCGCGTTAGGGTTTTGCACGAAACCGCGATCGCCGTCCATGACAGCGCGTTAGCGCGTCGCACGAAACCGCGATCGCCGTTCATGACAGCGCGTTAGGGCTTTGCACGAAACTTCGATCGCCGCGCACGACAGGGCCGAAATCGCCTAGCTAGTTTCACAATAATGTAATGCGATACTGATACGATTATACATCAGTAGGAGGTAGCCAATGGCCAAACGGGTAAAGCCTCAGTCCAAGGCGAAATCGCCGCAACGAGCGGCCGGTCCCAAACCGGGTGGCAAGGGAAGCAAAGCGTCGTCGGGTGGCATTCACCCGGCGCGGGGGAAGTCCTCCGCTTCGGCGAGTGGCGAGCCCGTCTTTGCCCAGCCCACGCCTTCGCCCGATCCGTCAGGGTTCAAGAATCCCGTCACCGACAAGAAGGATACCGACGTCGCCGGCGTGCAGCCGGTTCCGCAGCCGGCGGGGTCCGCCGTCGAGCCGATCCTTATCCTCGCGGCGGTTTACGGCAGCCAGGGCGAGACTCGCACCCAAGCCATTCAACAGTCGGGCCAGATCGTCTTTCACTGCGTGGGTGATACGGGCAGCGCCGAGGGGCCCAAGACCCAGTCGCTGGTGGCGGACAAGATGGTTTCCGACTTCACGGAAGCCGATGCTGCCGACGTGCCCTCGTTCTTTTTCCATCTGGGAGACGTGGTCTACTATTTTGGCGAGGCAACCTATTACTACGACCAGTTCTATGAGCCCTACCGGTCGTACCCGGCGCCTATCATCGCGATTCCCGGTAACCACGACGGCATCGTGTACCCCGGCGATCCGGCTCCGACGCTGCAAGGCTTTCTGCGGAACTTCTGCTCGGCGGCGCCCGTTCCCTCGCCTGACGCGGGCGGTTTGGTGCGGACCACGATGATCCAGCCGGGCGTCTACTTCACGTTGGAAGCGCCGTTTGTGCGCATTTTGGGCGTATACAGCAACGTGCTGGAAGATCCGGGCGTGATCTCGGATCAGAACGGCACCTATTCCACTCTCGACGAGCGTCAGCTTACCTTTTTGAAGACGGCGCTGGCTCGCGTTAAGTCCGACAACTTTACCGGCGCGGTGATCATTGCCACCCATCACCCGCCGTACACCGGAGCTTCCGACCACGGAGGCAGCCCCGTGATGCTTCAGGAAATTGATGATGCTTGCCAGGCTGCGGGCGTATGGCCGCATGCGGTGTTTTCCGGCCACGCGCACAACTATCAGCGCTTCACGCGCACCGTCAACAGCCTTCAGATCCCGTATGTGGTGGCGGGAGGCGGCGGCCATGCGCCGCTTAGCCGGATGCGTTCCACCTACCGCACTCCCTATCCGATTGACAGCACGCTGACGCTGGAAAGCTACGACGACACCGACTACGGCTACCTGCGGGTGGTTGTCAATGCTCAAACGATTTCCATTGAATTCCACCCCCAGTCGGATGGCGGGACTACCAAGACGCCCGACGATGTTGTGACCATCAATCTTGCCGACCACACGGTAAGCTAATGAGCATTACACCATGAAGTGACACAACCCCCTCGCCCCCACCCCTCTCCCCTCAAGGGGGCGAGGGGAAAGGTAAATTGAATTCACGCCCCTGCCCCTTAACGCAGAGGTGAATTGAATTCGCGCCCTCGCCCCTTTGGGGGAGAGGGTGGATCGCCGCGGCGTTTTCATCAGCCGCGACGAGACGGGTGAGGGGGTACTTCGCATCGACTCCTGGCACCCCTACCATCAGCTAAAGGGTTCGGCCCCTTCGGGAATCCTGGGTTATGCTATGAGTTTATTTTCCCGAAGGGGTGCGTATGCAGATACGGCTTGGAAACTTTCTAGTAATGCTGCTGGCAGTGGCGGCGGTTGCGGCCACGGTGTTGCCGGCGCGGGCCTGGCAGCGTGAGCCGCTGGCGGTGTTTCACCAACGGCGGGCCCGATTGGTCCGCGATACGGGCGGCGATGGTGTGATTGTTCTGTACGGCTACCGGGACGCCGACGTGGCGGCCAGCATCACCTCCTTCCGACAGAATGAGCAGTTCTATTACCTGACCGGCTGGAACCAGCCGGACGCCGTCATGCTGCTGGTGCCCAAACGTCACGGACTGGAAACGGAGGCGGAACTGGACAAGGAGATCTTGTATCTTCCGCCCCACGACCGCGCGGAAGAGAAATGGACAGGCCCGAAGTTGGGGCCGGACGATCCCGACGCTCGCGCCCATACCGGCTTCTCCGAAGTACGGAATAACGAGCAATTCCCCGACGAACTCCGCGAAATCCTGAAGCACTTCCCGAAGATTTACACCGAACTCACGCCCCAGCCCGAAAGCGGGGAAGACTACTTTGAAGCGGACATCGTAAACAAGCTGCATACGATCGCGCCGAAGGCCACGATTGAGGACGCGCGGGCCGCCATCGGGCGCATGCGGGCGGTGAAGACTCCCGGCGAAATTGAGCTGATTCGCAAGGCCGTAAACGCCTCTGTGGAGGCGCACCTTGCCGCCATGAAGGCCATCAAGCCGGGCATGTGGGAATACCAGGTGGCGGCATTGATGAAGTACGAGTTCGAGCGCCGGGGCTGCGAGTGGCCCGCTTATCCCCCCATCGTGGGTTCCGGATTTTTCTCCACCATTCTCCACTATGACGACGACACGAACCAGTTGCAGGACGGCGACGTGGTGCTGATGGACGTGGCCGGCTCATACAGCGGCTACGCCAGTGACATCACCCGCACGGTACCCGTCAACGGACACTTCACGCCGCGCCAGCACGAGATTTACGATATCGTGCTGGGCGCTCAGAACGCCGCCCTCGCGGCTGCAAAGCCTGGAGCTTTCATCAGCACCCGCGGCGCCGGCGGCCTGAACCAGATTGCCTACGATTACATCAATACGCATGGCAAGGATCTGCACGGCCAGCCGCTGGGGCAGTACTTCATCCACGGGGTCAGCCATTCCGTGGGCCTGAACGTGCACGACCCCCTGGATTACAATCGGGCACTCGAACCGGGCATGGTGATTACCGTGGAGCCGGGAATTTACCTTCCGGAAGAGAAGATCGGCGTCCGGATTGAAGATGATGTGCTGATCACGCCGTCTGGCCATGAGGTTCTCAGCGGGCGCCTGCCGCGGATGGCGGAGGATATTGAGAAGGTGATGGCAGAAGGTAGACGAGAACAGGTAGGCAGTAGATAGACAGTAGACGGTAGGCAGGGAAGCAATTCAAGGGCGCCGCTCATCCGGTCAGATGTTCCCCGTCTACCGTCTACCACCTACCGCCTACCTTTCTTGCTTTTGCATTTACCGCACACGGCAGTTAGAATCACGTATTTCCCATTCTCACTGCGCTGCACCAAGGGTTGAGCGAAAGGAGTTCTGTTTCTCGATGAGCCGACTTCCACTTCGATGTTGGGCACTGCTGGGCTTGCTGGCGATCGCGGCCCCCTCCGCGTTCCCGCAAGCCTCCGCCCGGACGGCGGACCACGACAAGATTCTTCATTACGTTCGCGAGCGCTTCAGCATTCCTGACACGGTGAAATTGACCATGACGGACTTGCGCGCCACCGCTTACCCGGACTTTTGGGAAACGACGGTGACGCTCGACGACGGGAAAGACAAACGCTCACAGCCGCTTTTCATATCAAAGAACGGGCGGTACATGGTCGAAGGCAGCATCTTCAACCTGGGCGGCGATCCTCGCGAAGACATTGTGCGGTTGATTTCGCTTAAGGACCAGTCTGCGCAGGGCCCTGCCACCGCCCCGGTGACCCTGGTGGAGTACTCGGACCTGGAGTGCCCGGTCTGCGCAAAATTGCAGGAAGAGTTGGAGACCGAGATCGTTCCCAAGTACGGCGATAAGCTGCGCGTGGTGTTCAAAGAATACCCGCTCGTCAGCATCCACGATTGGGCATTGAACGGGGCCATTGCCGCGCAGTGTGTTTATCAAATCGACCCTTCCAAATACGTGGCCTTCCGCTCCGCTGTGTATAAGGACCAGACGACCGTGACCGGTGACAACGCCCGTGACATGCTGCTACACTTCGGCGCCGAAGCCGGCGTCAACAACATGAAACTTGCCGCTTGCATCGACGCCAAGCAGAGCCTCTCCCGCGTCGAAACGAACATACAGGAAGGCGACGCCCTGGGGGTGGGACAAACTCCCACCAGCTTTATCAACGGGCGAAGCTTGGTTGGCGCACCAGATGCCAAGGAATTCTACAAGCTGATCGATGAGGCGATGCGCGACCCAAAGTAGCCGAGTCGCTGTGGACAAAGAGTCTCCGGAACTTTGCGTGCGGGCGTGTGTTTGCATCCGTGGACGGACGGCAAGTTGTTAACTTTGTTAAGTGCAGGGGATGACTTGTTAACTCTTGTTAAATGTGCACGGAGAGGGGTGCGGATGGTAACAACCCCGGTGTATACTCCGTCCAATGGAGTGACGGAGGAATTAGACATATGCGACGAAAAATTGCACTAGGAATTCTGAGTTTGATGGTAGTGGCGGGAACGGCGTTTGTATGTTGGGCGGAGGACGGCGCACCACAGGGACCTCCTCCCGAGCAGGGCCAGCACCAGTGGGGTGAGGGTCAGCACCGGTTCGGGCAAGATGGTGGAGGCCAATTCGGCGAGCATCGCCGGATGGGTGGCCCGGGCGAGCATCAAATGGGCTGGCAGGGCCATGGCCGGGGTGGCTTTGGCGAAGGTGGCGGGCTTATGCGGATGGCGGAAAATCCCCGCGTGCGCCAATATCTCGGTTTGACTGACGAGCAGGTAAGCCGCCTGCACGCCATCAGCCTGGACGCGCGGAAAGCTTCCGTACAGACGCGCGCGGACATGGAACTGCGCCACATCGAATTGGGCGAGTTGATGCGGGCGGATAATCCCGATCACGATGCCATCATGCAGAAGCTCGATGAGGTGAACGCCCTGCGCGGCAAGATGGAAAAGCAGCGCGTGGAAACCATGCTCTCGGCTCGGGGCGTGCTGACGGCTGACCAACTCAAGAAGATCAAGACCTTCAGGGAGAATCGCGGCGCGGGCATGGAGCACCGACCTGGGATGGAGCGTCGTGGTGGACCGGGTGGATGGGGTGGCCATCCCGGTGGCGCACCGGGAGCAGCTCCGAAACCGACACCCACGCCATCGCAGTAGCGGCGTCACGTACGTAATGCCGCTGGTGCACCGGTGGATTGACAGCTTCTGTCTTGCTGATATCGGTCCACCGAGATCCGCGTAGTGGGCGGCGGGCGTCCTGAATAAGTCTGATTGCGGCAGGACGCTCGCCGCTCTTTTTGTCTCGTGAGATCCGAACGCACGGCAGTGGCTGCGATGAATTCCTGCCCTTCGTTTTGCACATTGTTTCCCCGCGACATATAATTGTGTGTTTAGGCTTTGGGGCGCGGAACTCTCCGTGTTGGGCTCTCTTTGTTTGAGGAGCGAGGTTCTGCGATTCCAAGGCAGTGGGCGGGCGAACATTGAGTACAGGCGACAATCCATCCTTGAGTTCAGATACGCTCGTTGAGAGTTTGGGCGCCGGCGGTCGGTTGCCGGACGGGCCTGCCCAAACGACAACTTCCGGAGCCCGCCGCGCAAGCTCTCTAGGGGACGAGATCGTAGTCCGTGGGGCGCGCGTCCACAATCTGAAGAACATCAACTGCACCATTCCTCACAACAAACTCACCGTGGTGACCGGGCTTTCAGGCTCCGGAAAATCGAGCCTGGCCTTTGACACGCTCTATGCCGAGGGCCAGCGCCGCTACGTGGAATCGCTCTCGGCTTACGCACGGCAGTTTCTGGAGCGCATGGAAAAGCCGGACGTGGATGAGATTTCCGGCATCGCCCCGCCGGTGGCAATTCGGCAGAAAAATACGACGCGCAACCCCCGTTCAACCGTGGCGACAGCGACCGAGATCTATGATTACCTGCGGCTGTTGTTTGCACGCATCGGCGTAACCATGTGCTATCGCTGCGGCCAGGTGGTGCAGCGCGACCATGTGGACGCCATCGCAGAACGCATCTTGACACTGGAACCAGGACGCAGGTTTTACGTCTTGTTCCAGGTCAATCCCGTCGCTTCACCTGGGCCCAACACCGCCGTTCCACCTGCTGAAGAGGCCGCGGAAGCCTCTTCCACTGCGCCGAAGAAGCGGCGGACCCCAGCAAAGCGCAAGCTGCCTGTGGCCGATGGTGGCGTGAACATAGCGCCGCCCGCGTCTGGCCCCGCGCCGCCCAGCGAAGAGTTGAAGCCCCGGCTCTTCGCCCTGCGGCAACGAGGTTACAACCGTCTGTACCAGAACGGCCGCGTGTTCGAATTCTCCACCCCGGAATCGTTGCTCGATGTTGACTTCGCGCAGCCTGTCTATGTGCTGGTTGACCGCCTGGCGGTTGGGCCGGACATTCGCCAGCGCGTCATCGATTCGGTGGAGCTTTGCTATCGCGAATCGGGTGAGGCAATCCTGGAATTCGTTTCGCCTGACCCCTCCGCACCGCCGGAGCGATGGCTCTTCAACGAACGCTTTGAGTGCAAGACCTGCAAGATCATTTATCAAGATCCGGAACCCAGCCTGTTTTCGTTCAATAATCCCTACGGTGCGTGCCCGCGGTGTCAGGGCTTCGGCAACACCATCGACTTCGACCTCGACCTGGTGATTCCCAACAAGAACAAGTCGCTGGCCGATGGTGCGGTGGAACCTTGGACCAAGCCGCGCTACCGTGTGCCACAAAATGAAATGCGCCGTGCCGCCCGCGCCAAAGGGATTCCCCTCGACATCCCTTATTACAAGCTCAATGCCGACCAGCGCCGCTGGCTGGTGGAGGGCGACGACGACTTTTCCGGCATCCGCGGGTTTTTCGAATACCTGGAGCGAAAGAAGTACAAGCTCCACGTGCGTGTTTTCCTCAGCCGTTATCGCGGTTACACGCTGTGTCCGGAATGCCAGGGCGGGCGCCTGCGCCGTGAAGCCTTGAACGTGCTAGTCCAGCAGAAGAGCATCACGGAAGTCTGCCGTCTCTCGATTCAGGATGCGTACGACTTCTTCAATGAACTGCGCTTGTCGCCCGCGCAGCGGATCATTGCGGAAAAGATTCTGGAAGAAGTTCGCTCTCGCTTAAAATTCCTCTATCGGGTCGGACTGGAATACCTGACGCTGGACCGGCTGGCTTCCACCTTGTCCGGGGGCGAGTCGCAACGTATTCAATTGGCCACCGCGCTTGGCTCGAATCTGGTGGGCGCCCTGTATGTTTTGGATGAGCCTTCCATCGGCCTGCATCCTCGTGACACGAGCCGACTCATTGAAATCATGAAGACCCTCCGCGATTTGGGGAACACGGTGCTGGTGGTGGAGCACGATCCCGAGATGATGCGCGAGGCGGACAAGCTACTGGATCTTGGCCCCGGCGCCGGCGAGCACGGCGGCCGCATCATTTACTCCGGAGATTTCAACGGTATCCTGGCCGACCCGCATTCGCTGACGGGGCGATATCTCTCGGGCGATCTACAGATTCCCATTCCGGAAGAAAGACGCAAGCCCGGCAAGTCCTGGCTGCGGATTCGCGGCGCGCGCCAGCACAATTTGAAGTCCATCGACGTGGACATTCCGCTGGGGCTTATGGTGTGCGTCAGCGGCGTCTCCGGTTCGGGAAAGTCCACCCTGGTTCACGATGTGCTGTACAACGCACTCATTTCACGGCGTGGACTGCCGGCGCCTCGGGCGGAATGTGAGCGCATTGAAGGTGACCAGCAGTTCTCCGAAATCATCCTGGTCGATCAGTCGCCGCTGGGCCGTACGCCACGCTCCAATCCCGTTACTTACATCAAGGCTTTTGACGTTATCCGTGATGTTTTTGCCTCGACGCCGGAGGCTCGCAAGCGCGGGTACACGCCGGGGCACTTCTCATTCAACATTCCCGGCGGGCGTTGCGAAACGTGCCAGGGCGACGGCACGGTGACGATGGAAATGCAATTCCTCGCCGACGTGGACCTGGTTTGCGAAGAGTGCCGCGGCCGTCGCTTTAAGCCGGCGATATTGGAGATTCAGTACAAGGGTAAGAATATCTACGACGTCCTGCAGATCACGGTGAAGGAAGCCCTGACCTTCTTTTCCAATGTCCCCAAGCTGACGAGCAAGATTCGCGTGTTGGAAGAGGTTGGCCTGGGTTATCTGCGTTTAGGGCAATCGGCCACTACGCTTTCCGGCGGCGAGGCGCAACGCGTGCGCCTGGCGGCTCATCTGGCGCACAAGGCCGAGGCGAACAACCTTTTTGTTTTCGACGAGCCGACCACGGGGCTGCACTTCGATGACATCAGCAAATTGCTGACGGCCTTTCACCGCCTGCTGGACACCGGCTCAACAGTATTGATCATCGAACACAACATGGACGTCCTGAAGGCCGCCGATTGGATCATTGACCTTGGTCCCGAGGGCGGCGATTCCGGCGGATACGTGGTGGCGGCGGGCCCGCCCGAAAGCCTGGTGACCAACCGCCTGTCACTGACCGGGAAGTTCCTGGCGAAATATCTTCCCCACGTTCGCCCGCCGAAGTGAGATGGCTGAAAGTCGATGCCGAAGGTTGAAACAGAACGTTCCCGAGCCTTCCTTGCCGGCACACTGGCAATCATAGAATTACTATTCACCGTTCACTATTTACTATTTCCGGCGTTAGCAGCCTGCCAGGAGAAGGAAGCGCCCCTTTCGCAGGAACAAGCTTTGAATATGCTTCAGGCCGGAGTTCCCTCCCAGCAGATCGAAGCCTTCGCCCGCAAAGACGGCATCGACTTTAAGGTTACGCCAGAGCTTGAGCGCGAGTTGCGCAAGGCGGGGGCGCCCGAGCGGCTGATGCAATTGTTGAAAAAGCTGAGCGCTCAGGCTGCTCCAGCGCAGGCTGCCGGTCCGTCCGGCGACGCGGAAACCGCGGCGCTCATGCAAAAGGCCAATGAGGCACTGGGACGGAAGGACTTTGCCGAAGCCGTCAAATCGCTGAAAGCCGTCGCGGCCAGCCAACCTGCCATGCCCGAGGTATGGTTCAACCTGGCGTACGCCTACACGGGTTTGCGCGAGCCGGAAGAGGCAGTGAAGGCTTATCAGAAAACCTTGGAACTGTCTCCCGATCTGTTTCCGGCGCGACTGAACCTGGGGATTCTGCTGATGGAAAACAAACAGCCCCAGGCGGCGCTGGAGCATTTGCAGAAGGCCACGGTTTTGAAGCCCGACCACGCGCGAGCCCACTTGTACTATGCCCGTGCCCTCGCTCAGACCGGCCAACCGGATGCGGCGATCAAGGAATTTCAAGAAGCATTGCGCCTCGATCCGCACTTGAATACCGTCGAGTACGAACTGGGCACGGTGGAACTCCAGCAGAAGCACCCGGCGGAAGCGCTGGCCGCATTTCAGAAAGTGCTGGCGGTGGATCCCACTTTCGCGCCGGCGGAGTTAGGTGCAGCCCTGGCCGCCGAAGCCGTGAAGGACAACGCCCTAGCGCAGAGCTATCTGGAAAAGTATGCGGCAACGCGGCCGGATGACGTGGAGACACAGTTCCATCTGGCACGCATCTACCTGGCGCAGAACCAAAATGAGAAGGCCCATACGGCTCTGGAAACCGTATATCGCGCTAAGCCGGATTTGCCCGGGCTCACGGCCGCTCTCGGAGATGTCAACGCGCGCCTGAAAAGATTGCCGGAGGCAGAAAAGTACTATCGCCTGGCCGTGGCTGCCCAGCCGAACGCCGGCGATCTTCATCGCGCTTTTGGCCAAGCCCTTCTGGACGACCAAAAGTATACGGACGCGGAACGGGAGTTCAGAACGGCGTTGAAATTGAACCCGCACGACCGCGACTCCGCCATTGGATTGGCGTCAAGCCTCGACCTCCAGAATCGCTATTCCGAAGCCATTCCCATTTTGGAGTTGTTGACGAAGGCGCCGGACGCACCACCCTTTACTTTTTTTGTTCTCGCCACGTGTTACGATCACCTTATGGCGCGCAAGGAAGCTCTGGCCAATTACGAGCGTTTCCTGCAAGCTGCCCAGGGTAAATATCCCGACCAGGTATGGCAGGCCACCCAGCGCGCAAAGCTTCTCCGCCGAGTCCTCTCAAAATAGTTATAATCTAAGGTATGGCACCGGGACGTTGGAAAGGTATTTCGGTCTGGTTGGCTGTGCTGGGGATTGTGATGGCTAGTGCGCCCGCACCGTGCCGTGAAACCGAAGACCAACTGCTTCAACGCATCGAGCAAGAACCGAATCCGGTCAAGAAAGCCAAGGACGAAATCAAGCTCGCCAGTGTGCGGTTTACTCAAGTCCGTGAAGAATACACAGAGGGTCGCGCTGACGCCGGTGCGAAGGTTCTGGGTACCTTCATGGGTGATATGAAGAGCTCCTGGAAGCTTCTTCAGGACTCCGGACGGAAGGCGTGGAAACAACCCGAGGGCTTTCGGGAATTGGAGATCTCGCTGCGCGAGGATGTGCGTTTGCTGCAAGATTTGGCGCGGAGCGTGAGTTACTTCGACCGGGGACCGTTGTTGAATGCGGCGGAGCAATTGGATCACATGCGTGATGATGTTCTTCGCGCTCAGTTCCCCGGCGGCAACCCTAAGACCATCAAGAATGCGGCCGCTCCGCCCACGACCCAAGGCTCTGGCGGCATTTCCGATCAGCAATGATGGCCGTATGCGCAAATTTACGATCTCGGCGCTGTTGCTCGCGGTTTCGGTCAGCGTGGCGTGGGGCGCGGACAAGGGCGACTTCCTGAATGATAACGAAACGGACCAATTGCGCGAAGCCCAGGATCCTTCCGCGCGGATTGAGAAGTATCTGGAGTTTGCCCAAAACCGCCTGGAACGATTCGATGAGTATCGCAATCGGCGGGACCCGAATTACGATATTCCCGGGTACCTGGAAACCGAACTGGACGAGTACATTCGCATCACCGATGCCCTTAAGGATTGGATTGAAGAACACTTCGACCACCGCGACGACATGCGCGCCGGCCTGAAGAAAATGCTGGAAGAGGGCCCGCACCAACTGGGCATCCTGCGGCGCATTGAGCAATCGCCGGATGCGTATACCCCCAGTTATCACAAGTCGCTGGAAGACGCCATTGACGATTTCACCGACGCTGTCGATGGCGCCACCAAAGCGCTCTCCGAGCAATCGAAGCTGTTTGGAGAGCTGAAGCGCGAAGAAAAAGCCGACGCCCAAACCATCAAAGACCGCGAGAAAGAGGAAAAGAAGCGCAGCAAGGATGAAGGCAAACTGAGGAAGAAAGAGCACGAAAAAGGCCCCCCCATGGATCGGGACGAAGATTGAGAAGCAGTGGTTAGTGGATAGTGGCCAGTGGCTATTGTGGAACTTTTCCGATCGATCGGTTTGCAATGATGCCGGTGCTTATTACCGTCCACTAGCCACTAACCACTGACCTCTGACCACTGATCTTATGGAACAATTACTCCTGCCGCTGCGTCCGCCGCCGGACCTCTCGGAAGTCTTCCGGCGGGTCTGGGGGCGGCTGCGGATCAAGTCGCCAGTCGCCAGCATTGAAGCGCGATTCCATCCCTTCGCCGGATTACGCAGCACCATTACCGTCCGCAACGCGGCGGTGCGCGTCCGCGTTTCCGACGTGCTGGCTGAGGCGTCACCGCTGGTGCTCGAGGCGCTGGCGGAAATCCTGCTGGCACGGATTTTCCGGCGGCGTCCCTCGCGCGAAGCCCGGGAGTGCTATCTCGCCTACACTTTCCAGCCGGTCATTCGCCGGCGGATCGATGCCGCACGCCGCGAACGTGGTTCCAAACGCTTGCTGCCCGCACGTGGGAGCCATCACGACCTGGAAAAGATTTTTCACGACTTGAACCGCCGCTTGTTCGACGGCCAGATTCCTCCCGCTCGCCTCGGCTGGAGTCGCAACCATTCCCACCGCATCCTGGGCCATTACGACTCCGGCCACGGCACCATCATGATCAGCCGCGAACTCGATTCTGCTTCCGTCCCTTGCTATCTGGTAGAATACGTCGTTTACCACGAGATGCTGCACATCCGGTTCCCGGTGGAACGGCGCGGCCAGCGACGAGTGATTCACTCCCGCGAGTTTCGCGAGGCCGAGAAGAAATTCCCGCAATACGAATTGGCCTGCCGGCACATCAAACACCTTTGCGGCTGATTTTCGTCCCGGTGAGGGTGCGGCAGGGAGGATGGTTCCATGCCCAACATCACGATCCGCTCGCTCACCATTGCCACGCTGCTTCTTAGCCTGCTCTCGGTTCGCTCCGCTCAAGCCGCGGATGATCTGACGCTCGCCTCGCCTGACGGCAAAGTGGTAGTCTCTTTTGCTCTCAAGTCCCTGCCGCAGCCCTACCTGCCCGGCGAGCGCGCCTATTACCAGGTGAGCTACGGCGGTGCGCCGCTGCTGACCGATTCCCCTCTCGGATTGGATTTCGCCGGCGCCGCCACGCTTGATCACGACTTCGAAATTGTCGGGACCGATCGCCACTCGCGCAACGATACCTGGACAAACCTCTTCGGCGTGCAGCGCAGTGTGCCCGACCATTACAACCAACTGCGGGTTTCGCTGCGCGAGAAGCAAGCCCCGGCCCGGCGCGTGGACGTCATCTTTCGTGCCTACAACGAGGGCGTGGCCTTTCGCTATTTCCTGCCGCAGCAGAACGCCATGGAGAAGTTCACCCTCATGGCGGAGAACACGGGCTTCTACTTTGCGCGTGACGCCTCCGCTTTTGCGCTGAACATGGGCCGCTTCAACACCAGCAATGAGGGCGAGTATCGCCTGACGGCGTTGAAGACTATCAAGCCGGAATTCATCATTAACCTGCCGCTGCTGGTGGAGACTCCCGCCGGCCCCTGGGTCGGTTTGCTGGAGGCCGACCTGACCGATTACGCCGGCATGTACCTCGGCGGCGTTGCGGGGTTCGAGAATGCGTTGGTCAGCAAGCTCTCACCCACGCGCGAGCGCATGGATCAAGTGGTAATCGGCACCACGCCCAAAGCGACGCCCTGGCGCGTGCTGTTGATCAACAACCGTCCGGGTGGCCTGATCGAATCGGATTACCTCATTCTCGATCTCAGCGCACCCTCGGTGCTGAGTGATACGTCCTGGATCGAGCCCGGCAAGTCGGCGTGGGATTGGTGGTCGGGCGATTACGATGAGAACGTCAGCTTCAAGCCCGGAATGAACACCGCCACCATGGAGCACTACATCGACTTCGCCGCCGAGCACCATCTTCAATACATGTTGGTGGACGCCGGCTGGTACCCGTCGAAAAACTACCTGGACGCGGGAGACATCCTGACCTATGTCCCCGAGGTGAACGTTCCGGAAATCATTGCCTACGGAAAACAGCGGGGCGTGAAAGTGCTGCTTTGGGTTCTTTGGGAAGCGATTGACAAGCAAATGGACGCGGCGCTGGACCTTTACGCCAAGTGGGGCGCTGCCGGCATCAAAGTGGATTTCATGGAACACGACGACCAGCAGATGGTGAACTTCTACGAGCGCCTGGTCAGCAAGGCGGCGGAACGCCATCTCGTGGTTGACCTGCACGGCGCCTACAAGCCCACCGGTCTGCGCCGCACTTATCCCAATCTGCTTACGCGTGAAGGCGTGATGGGAATGGAATACAGCAAGTGGAGCGATCGCGTCACACCGGAGCATGACGTTACCATTCCCTTTACCCGCATGCTGGCCGGCCCCATGGATTACACGCCCGGTTGCTTCAACAACGCCACCCGCGAGCAATTCAAGCCGCGGCAAGTCAATCCCATGTGCCAAGGCACGCGCGCCAATCAACTGGCCATGTACGTCGTTTATGAGAGCGAGTTGGTGATGTTGTCGGATTATCCCGAAATCTACGACCACAGCCCGGGAATGGAATTCCTGGAGAAGGTGCCCACGGTTTGGGATGAAACCAAGGTTTTGAACGGCGAACCCGCGCAGTACGTCACCATCGCCCGCCGCCACGGTCACGACTGGTTTCTGGGAGCTATGACCAATTGGGACGCGCGCGACCTGGAAATCCCGTTAGGTTTCCTCGGTGCCGGGGAGTTTGAGGCGCAGATTTTCGCCGACGGCAAGGACGCGGATCGCGTGGCCACGAGCCTGGCCATCAGCAAGACGCACTTGAAGGCCGGTGACACGCTCTCGCTGCACCTTGCGCCGGGCGGCGGAGCGGCGGTGATCTTTACTCCTGCTGCGCGGTGATCGGGTAAGTTTCAGTGTTAGCTGCTTTCGGTCCGCTTGAGTCCAATATCAGAAGTTCAGCACAAGGTGCTGTCATCCTGAGTCGGTCAGCGGACGGACGAAGGACCCCCGTATTTCGTCTTACCCGTGTGCGCGCGGCATACCGCGCGCTTCGGCACGGCGCTTTCGCGCCATGCTTCCTGCAGACAAATGAAAAGGGTCCTTCGCTCCGATGAAAGGCATCGGAGCTCAGGATGACAGCGAGGGGAATTACGCGCGTATCACGCCACAGCAGCCCGAGAATCGCGTCGATTTCAGGCCTGGCCTCCACGAGTGTTCAACGGAGCGCCAGCCGTGGTTGTGTCCACGTCCTACTTGTTGCGAATCTGTATCAAGGTGATGGCGATGGCAACGGCCAGCAGGGCTATGGAACCTCGCCAGAAGAAGACGGGATCGCCAAGAAACCCGCCACCGCTTTTGACCAGGCGAACGCACAGGCCTATGAGTATGCCTGCCGACGCCAGACCGACCAACACATCAGGAACACGCCGCATATATGCCTCCTTGCGAAATCGGGTTCTTCGTCCAGTTCGCTGCCGTCGAAGCGTACAATAGCGCGCTCGGCATTATAACCCCTCACTTGCGCCCCAACGCAGAAATGCCGGCCGCGGCGCCGCTCGGAAGGTCTATACTAGGGCTGGAAGTTCGAGGTGACGCCATGCCCTATTGCTCCGACTGTTTAATTGAATACGTGGACGGCACGACGGAGTGCGAAGATTGCGGTGCGGTTTTGCTGCCGGGTTCGCCGCCGGAGGGGCCGCCGCTCGAGGATCTCAGTGAGGATAGGAACGCCAAGATGGTGCCGGTGCGCGTGTTTTCGGGCGGCACCGCGCAGATGGACGCCGACTTGGCGCGCAATATCCTGCGGTCCCAGCGCATTCCCTCGCTGGTCCAGGGTGAAAACTCCGCGGAGCTACTTCCTGTTCTCGATGTTCCCTTGCTCGTGCGCGAGGAGGAATTGGAACGGGCGCAGCGCGTGCTGCACGATTACCTTGACGCTGACGTCCCCGCCCCGCCGGATGACGAGGCTGATGAAGCAAAATAGATTCGGAGGGCCTGAGTTCTATACTGCGCGAAATAAATTGTAGCGTCGATCTCTGATCGACGCCGGCGGTCAGAGACCGCCGCTACAACTCGCCACTTGTCACTCGTCACTTGTCACTACTCTTGCCCGGCCCCACTTCTTTTTGCAGACGTGCCACGGCTCGCTGGGCTTCTTTGGCTTCGGCGGCCTTCTTGGTGGACGAAAGCTCTGCCAGATAACGCTGGTAGGCGTCCAGCGCCTTCTTTTTCTGCTGCATCCGCTCGTACACTTTGCCTAATCCCAGATAGGCGGGTGCATAGCTGGAATTGTCCGCCACCGCTTCCTGAAAGCGGCTGAGCGCGCCTTTAAGGTCTCCCTTGTGCAGGTAAACGTTTCCGATTTCCACGCACTTCGCGGGTCCGGGACTGGTGTAGTTCCAATCCGGGTCAATCGGCGGGGAGGGAATCTTTTCCGGCACCTGCGCGCACAGCAACGGCGCCATCACCATCATGGCCATTGCTCCAAACCATGCGGCTTTTGAAAATCCTGACATCGCCGATATTTTCCTCCGTACGGACAGCGAGTGTCAATCTTGAGATCTGGGAGAACTCCTTAAACCGCGACACCGCTGTCCGAAGCTCTCGGCGGTGTCTCAGTTTGAATTTGTAGCGGCGGGTTTACCCCGCCACCTTCTTGCTGCCGCCACTGGCGGCGTGGCGGCGTAAAGCCGCCGCTACGTCAATCCGAGGCGCCACCGAACTCTCCGACTTGGATGCAAATCCCGGCGTCAGGGGCGATAATGACATATTGAGGTCCACTTGAATCCCCAATTGCGCGAAAAAGCCGAAGCGTTGCCGGCGCAACCCGGCGTCTACGTCTTCAAGGACGAGGCGGGCAAGCCCATCTATGTCGGAAAGGCGAAATCACTGCGCGCGCGTGTGCGTTCGTATTTCCTCGAGTCGCGCGCTACCGACGATAAGCGCGACCTGATGTTGGAGGCGGCTCACGACCTGGCGACCATCCTCGTGGACAACGAGCACGAAGCGATGGCGCTGGAGAACAACCTCATCAAGCAGTACAAGCCGCGCTACAACATCCTGCTGCGCGACGATAAATCGTATCCCTACATCAAGTATACGGCTGCTGAGCGCTTTCCGCGGGTCTACGTGACGCGCCGGGTGAAGAAGGACGGGTCGATTTACTATGGTCCATACTTTCCCGCCAACCTCGCGTATCGCATCGTGGATTTTATTCACCGCCACTTCCGGGTGCCGTCCTGTTACGTCGATCTGACGCGATTTCACCCGCGGCCATGCCTGCAGTTTTACATCAAACGCTGCCTGGGCCCGTGCGTGGAGAAGTTGACCACGACGGAGCAGTATGCAGAGGCCGCTCGGGACGCGCGGATGCTGCTGGAGGGCCGCGAAAGCGATCTGGTGCGGAGCCTGCACAGCCGCATGGAGAATTCCTCGGATCTGCTGAAGTTTGAGGACGCGGCACGCTATCGCGACCAGATTCGCACCGTGGAGGAACTGCGCGAACGGCAGAAGATGGCGGCAAACTCCGGCGAGGAAGCGGACATCCTGGGCTTCCACCAGGAAGGGCCGCTGGTGGCGGTCGACCTTTTTCACTTGCGCGGCGGTCGCGTGCTGGACCGGCGCGAATTCTTTTGGGAAGATCTCGAGGAGTTCAATCCCCCCGAGTTTTTCTCCTCTCTGCTCAAGCAGCTCTATCTGGACCAGCAGTATCTGCCGGGTGAGATTCACGCGCCCGCGGACTTCGACGATCGGGAAGCGTTGGAGGAAATCCTTTCGCAGCGGCGCGGCCATCCCGTCCATATCTTCACTCCGCAAGCCGGGCGCAAGCGCGAAATGCTGGAACTGGTGGCGCGCAATGCCCGGCACTCGTTCGAGCGCCGGTTCCGCATCATGAAGCCGCAAATGCGGGAGGTGCTCGACAGCCTGACGGAGGCGCTGGACCTCCCCAAGCCCCCCAAACGCATCGAGGCATTCGACGTTTCCCACATCCAAGGCACTGATATCGTGGCGTCCCTGGTGGTTTGGGAAGACGGCAAGATGAAGAAGTCCGACTACCGCAAATTCATTATCAAGAGCGTGCCACAGAACAACGACTTTGCCAGCATGAAGGAGGTGGTGGGCCGACGCTATCGGCGATTGCAGGAGGAGAAGAAGCCTTTCCCGGACCTCGTGCTGATCGACGGAGGATTGGGTCAGCTCCACGCGGCAGCCGCAGCGCTGGAAGAATTGGGCGTGATCAACCAGTCCGTCGCCAGCATTGCCAAGCGGGAGGAAATCCTGTACGTGCTGGGCCGCGAGAGCGAACCCGTCGTTCTCGACCACCATTCACCAACCCTGCACTTGATTCAGCAGATTCGGGATGAGGCGCACCGCTTTGCCGTTACTTTCCACCGAGCCCGCCGCGCCAAACGCGAAATCACTACGGAGCTGTTGCAGATTCCGGGAGTCGGGAAGAAGACCTCCAGCAAACTCTTGACGCAGTTTGGGAGTTTGAGTGGTTTGCGGAAGGTGTCTTTGGAGGAATTGGCGCAGGTGGTATCGAAGTCTCAGGCCAAGCGGGTGGTTGAGTATCTGGCGGCGGAAAGCGCTAAGGAATGATAATCAGTCTGGACGGTCTAAAATATAATCATAAGAAAAAGCTGGAATTCCCTTGCGCTGGGATTTTTCCTGGTGCTACATTAGGGGCTCGGAGAAGGGAGGCGTTATATGGCGAGCTGTGACGTTGGAACCAAAGTTTCGTTCTTTGTGGCAGGTCTGGGCATTGGGGCCGCGATCGCCCTGCTCTTCGCTCCCCAGTCCGGGGAAGAGACCAGAAAGCGTATTGCGGAGAAGGCCCAGGACGGAAAAGACTTCATGACCGCCAAGGGCCGCGAGATTCGCAAACAGGCGGAAGATCTGGTTGACCAGGGTAAGGACCTGGTGAGCAAGCAGAAGGCGCGGTTCGCGGATGCCTTGGAGTCAGGCAAACAAGCGGCGCGCGAGACTTTTACGCGCTAGCGTTCGGGAGGATTACGATGAGCGAAGATAATGGTGCTTCGAAGGTTGGCATTTTCCTCGCCGGGTTGGGTATTGGGGCAGTTGTCGCTCTGCTCTTTGCCCCTCGTTCCGGAAAAGAGACACGGGAGTTCATCGTTCAGAAGACGGAAGAGGGCAAGGACTTTGTCAAGTCGAAGAGCGAGGAATTGCGCAAGCAGGCGGAAGACGCGGTGGAAAAGGGCAAGGATCTGGTGAACAAGCAGAAGGATCTGCTCTCGGCCGCGTTGGAAGCGGGTAAGCAGGCGTACCAGGACGAAAAAGTGAAGGCGAAATAAGTCGCGGAGGCGGCACAGCCTCCTGTGAGAGAATCATGGCGCAAAACACTGAGCTGACCGTGGCGCTCATTCTGGTAGCGATCGCGGTGCTGATGCAGGCGGGGGCCATGCTGGGGATTTGGCTCTCCATCCGCAAACTTCCCGGGCAGGTGGAAAGCGTCCGGTCGGACGTCAAAGCGCGCATCGACCCGCTGGCGCAATCGGTGATGGAGATTGTCAACAATTCGCGCGAGCCCCTGCGGACCATCAGTGCGAATCTGGCGGAGATCAGCACCATCCTTCGCAATCGCACTGCGGGCGCCGACGAAGTGGCCGCCGAGCTGTTGGACAAGAGCCGGGCGCAGATGGTGCGTGTGGACAAGATGGTCACGGAACTGGTGGAGAAGGTCGAAACCACGGCCGACGCCGTCCAGAAGGGCGTGCTGGCTCCCGTAAGCGAGGTCTCCGCCGTTTTCAAGGGCGTACGTTCGGGTCTGGAGTTCCTGTTCAAGCACCGCCGCGTGATCAACGTCAGCGAGGCGACGCAGGACGAGCAACTCTTTATCTGAAGGGCGCACCGAACGCCGGCGGCACGGCGTCGAGCCCTCTTTTGTCCCTCTCCCACAAGCCGTGGAACTGTCTCTGCCCCGGGGAGGTTACCTATCCCGACGAAAAGTGCCGCCTGCCGGTTATAACGCCATGCATACCAAGAATCGATATATCTCGATAGTTTGCACCATCGCGCTGATGAGTGCGATCGGCGTACTTGTGGCCTGCAAGCAAAACACCGGCGCTCCGCCCGAGGAGAAGGCCGCGCCGCAACAACCGCCGGTCCTGCCCTCCGGTCCTGCCGCCATGCCGGAGATGGGCACGCCGCCCAACCAGGCCGCGGGCATCGCGTGGACAATCCCCTCTGGTTGGGAAGCCGGGCCTCCCCGCCAGATGCGCATTGCCACCTATCGGATTCACGCCATTGCCGGCGATCCGGAAGATGCCGAGTGCGCCGTCTACTTCTTCGGCTCGGGACAGGGCGGGTCCGTAGAAGCCAACCTCAAACGCTGGACGGACCAGTTCACCGGGCCCGATGGACAGACCCCGGCCCAGCCCGCCAAGATGGAAACGAAAACCGTTGCGGGCTTGAAGGTTTCAACCATCAGCGTTTCCGGAACCTATCTGGGATCAGGCATGATGATGGGCCAGCACGAAGCGAAGAAGCCGAACTACCGCATGCTGGGAGCGATCGTCGAGGCGCCGCAGGGCCTGGTCTTTTTCAAGATGACCGGCCCGCTGAACACCGTGGCGTCATCCGAGGGCGACTTCAATTCCCTGTTGGGAAGTGTGCATCCGCAGTAGGTTTAAAGACCGGTGCGACGACTGCCGACTTTATGCTAAGCTTGTGGCGTTATGACTCCGGAAGTTGAGACACCACCGCTCCACTCCAAGCGTGTCCAGGCTTGGGTCTACGCCGTTCTGAATCCCCTCATTGAAAGCCTCCAGCGCGAAACCTATTTCCTTGCCAAGGGAAACCTCACCTGGCAGAGTGATACGAAGAAGTGTGAGTACATTCGGCCGATCCGTGAATACCTTGCCCATTCGCAGTGGCCGAATTATAAGGATTTCCTGACCGACTCGCAGAACTTCGAATTCGCCAAGAAGTTCGAAGGCCATGACAGTGCGTTGTTTGCGGCGGAATCGAGCGCTGGTGCTTTCGCCGAAGATCTCACCCAGAGCGATGAATTTCAGACGCGAGTCAGGGACTATTTAGAGGAATACCAGTCGCTTGCCCGGAACAATCCACTTTATCCCTACCTTGACGACACTCCCAGCGGGAGCCGCGCTCGAGCGGTGGCGGCGCTACTCGTCAACCGGATGGACAGTCTGCCGGATCATTGGGGAACCCATAAGTTCTGGGAGTTGTACAAGAATAAGTTTGAGATTTACCGCGACCGTCCGTCATTTCAGCCGGTAAAGGAATCCACAGAAGAGCTCAAGACAGTTTCTCACAATCTACTGATCGAATTAGAGACTCACCAACAGTTGTTATGCCGGAAATACGATATTCCCGCTGCACCTATCCCGACGGACAAGAGCCATAGTTTCGATGCCTTCATCGTTTGAGCAGGAACATGGACGGCCCTTGCTGATCCTCGATTCCGGCCCGATTCGAGAGTTGGTCTTATTCCACGCCGTGGAGCAGCTCGGGTTCGAAAGGCTGAGGAGGAAGCTGACTTGCATAATCGATCACGATCGGTATGTTCGGTGCACGAAATTTATCGGGTCCTTCCGCAGGAAAACAACGAGTGCCTCCGTGGTCGCTGAGCTGCATCACTGGATCAGAGACACGGAGCGTACAGGACAGGAGAAGCTCTGGAAGCGGACCTACGAAGAATTTCGCGAGATGGGCATGGACGAGGAAGTCGTGAAGCTTTTGGAAATGAATATCGAACTTGTAACTCGGTTAGGACCGATGGATGTGAGTTTACTCGACATTGCACGCAGGAACGCCGGGCGCGGCCCGCTTTTGCTAACCGTGGACGGTCCGTTGGGGAGAGAGTGTGTTCGGGCCGGGATCAACGTTCGACAACTCTGCGACGTCGCGCGCGACGGATAGCCAGCGTTGGCGGACGCTCATCTTTGCATACATGCTCGCTATTACGCGTTGCCCGATTTCGAGATCCAGCTTCCTTTACAGCACCTTCGCAATCCATCCCCCGCCTACAACCTCATCACCGTCGTAAAAGACGGCGGCCTGGCCGGGCGTGATGGCGCGCTGTGGCTCGGCAAACTCCACCAGCGCCTCGCTGTTCGCGTCGGCTTCCACGCGCGCGGCCGCGCCGGGATGGTTGTGGCGAATCTTGACGTGCGCGTTCAGCGCGTCGCCCGCGGCCAGTGGGCGAATCCAATTCACCTCGCGCACGCGGAAGCGGCGGCGAAACAGATCGCGATCCTCTCCCACCACCACGCGATTCGCGGCGGGCTCGAGGGAAATCACGTAGAGCGGCGTGCCCACCGCCGTGCCGATGCCCTTGCGCTGGCCCACGGTGAAGTTCTGAATGCCCGCGTGTTCGCCCAGCACGCGCCCGTCGGTGGTGATCACCTCGCCGGCCGATGATTTCATTTCGCGCTGCTGCTCGGCCAAGTAAGCGTCGATAAACTGGCGATAGCTGCCGGTGGGCACAAAGCAAATTTCCTGGCTGTCGGGCTTGTCCGCCACGGGCAGACGATGGGAACGCGCGAGGGCGCGAACTTCCTGCTTGGTCATCTCGCCCAGCGGAAATTCCGAGTGCGCCAACTGTTCCTGCGACAAGCCGAACAGGAAGTAGGCCTGGTCTTTGGTGCGATCGACGCCGCGCAGCAGTTGGTAGCGGCCGGTCCCGGGATCGCGGCGGACGCGCGCGTAATGGCCGGTGGCGATGCGTTCCGCGCCGATCTGCTGCGCCGTGGTCAGGAACTGCGCGAACTTGATCTCCGTGTTGCACAGGCTGCACGGGATGGGCGTTTCGCCGGCCAGGTAGCCTTCCACGAAAGGGCGCACCACCGCGGCTTCAAACTGCTTTTCCAGATTGACCACGTAGTAGGGAATGTTGAGAAAGTTGGCAACAGCGCGCGCGTCGTAGACGTCGTCCAGCGAGCAGCAGCGCCCGCTGGCGTGGCCGCCCTCGCCCGCTTCCTCGCCCAGCAGTTGCGGCAGGCGGCGCTGATTCCAAAGCTGCATAGTCAGCCCCACCACGGCCGGTGATGAGCCGGAAGCGTTCGTCGAATTTCTCTCCGCCAGCAGAGCCGCGGCCGTGGAACTATCCACTCCGCCGCTCATGGCGACTGCGATCGGCATGATCCTCGTGACTCCGAGAAAGGTCGATAGTTGATAGTCGATAGTCCATAGGACCCTGCTAACTGGCGAGCGGAGTTGGCTATTGGTCTTGAACTCTCGACTGCCGGCTATCAACTGTTGACTATCAACTATGGACTGTAACTCTCGACTGCCGACCATCAACTATTGACTAGCAACTATGGTCCGCAACTCTCGATTGCCGGCTATCAACTATCGACTATCAACTATCGACTGTAACTCTCGACTATCGACTATCAACCGGCTTTCGCCACCGTACCCCGATAGTGCGGCGACACCGTGCGCAGTTGTTCCACTACCCCCGGCAGGATCTTGAGAGCGGCGTCAACGTCCTCATCGGTATTGAAGCGGCCCAGGCTGAAGCGAATGCTGGCGCGTGCCTGCTCAGGCCTGAGTCCGATGGCCGAGAGCACGTGCGACGGTTCCAGCGATCCGGAAGAGCAGGCCGAGCCGGTGGAACAGGCGATGCCGCGCAGGTCCATGGCAATCACAAACCCTTCGCCCTCGAGATAGTCGAACGTCAGGTTGGTGGTGGTGGGAACGCGGCGCGCGCGGTCGCCGTTCACCGTCGCGAAAGGAACCCCGGCCAGGATTCCGGATTCCAGCCGGTCACGCAAGGCCGCCACGCGCGTGGCCTCATCCGCCAGATGTGCACGGGCAATTTCCGCGGCGGCGCCCAGGCCTACGATGCCGGCCACGTTTTCCGTGCCCGGGCGGCGGTCGCGCTCGTGGTGCCCGCCGTGCATCAGCGGTCGC
>CAVRBF010000048.1:0-22862 GCA_963719115.1 uncultured Acidobacteriota bacterium
GAGTGGCACAGGCACTCCTGCCTGTGCTTTCTTTAACACAGCCAAGAGTGGCTGTGTCACTGGTCATCCGCGCAACTCCGCCAGCATCCGTTCAAAGTCCTCGTCCGTCTCCTCACCCGGCCACGTGCCGAAGAAGGTGGGAACACCTTGCTGTTGGTGCAAATCCGGATTTATCCGTACAGGCGCGGGCCGGACTTCCCTTGCTTTCGGTACCTTGGCGAACAGGCGTGGCTGTTCTTCGCCTGTTTCAAATCCTTCTGCATCGATCCGAAGCAACTTGCCCGAAGCCCCATATACCGCCCGACCGAGCACGAGCAGCTTTTTGCCAAGGAACTGCTTGAGTTCTTCTGTTTGACCACGCGTTTTGACCACCCCGCGAACTTCTGTACCGTCCTCCAGCTTTAGGAGAAATGACCGCGTGCTGTGCCGCACCACGTCCAGTACTCCCGTCACGCGCACTAGGCGGGATTGCGGCGAACGTCTGGTCGTATTTTGGCGGCGGTATTTCATTCTTCACCTGGAAAGTGAGCCGACGATATTGTACTCAGAAACCGCGTGTTCCCTGCGTTGACTAGGGCGTTTGCTGTTTACCACCTTTGATGGGTTCGGCGGCTGTGGCACAGGCACTCCTGCCTGTGCCCTATTTGACACAGCCAGGAGTGGCTGTGTCACTTTGTTTTGCCGCACTTGACCACGGCCAGTCCTCGGGTCGAGCCACCAAGCCGGCCGTAACGGGGTTTCGCTCGATGTAGATTCGGATGCGCCTTAACTCCACGTCGTTCCGCACCCAATGATCGAATGACTCGTCTTCCCAGAAATGCCGCCCCGTGCGTCCCAGAGTGGCGTTGGCATCTCGCGCGGAAACGCCCTTGATGCCGCCGGTGATGCGTTCCATCGCAATCCACGGCCAGAGGAGCGCGTGCACGTGATTGGGCATCACCACGTAAGTGTCAAGCTCGTATTGTTTCATTTCTTCGCCGCGAAAGATGGCAGCCTCAACATATTCAGCTATCTTCGGCTCACGAAGCCAAAGGGGGCCGGTGGCCGCCTTATCAAGCTCGGCATCCATCCGGCGAAATTCCCAGCCTGCGGTCTTGGTTTTAGTGACACAGGCACTCCTGCCTGTGTCCTGCTTGCCACAGCCAGGAGTGGCTGTGTCACTTTGCTTTCTCGCGGCCCAATGGTTCCTCCCTGGCGCCACACCTTTGGGCAGTGATCCGAACAGCCGCCACGTAATGAAAATGGCCTTGCCCTCAGGATGCCAATGCGGTAGATCGCGGCGGTAGAAACTCATAAGGTCATTTCTGTGGCACAGGCACTCCTGCCTGTGCTTTCTTGCTCTTCGAGCGTTTTCCTGCACGGTCGTGAGTGGCTGGGCCACTGGCTCCTGCACAGCCAGGAGTGGCTGTGTCACTGGTGGCACAGGCACTCTTGCCTGTGCTTTTTGCACTCTTAATGCGCTCCAGCAGCGCGCTGGCCGGCTCGTCGTTGGGGTCCCGGGGCACCAACTTGCCCTCGAAGGCGCGCTTCAGGATGGCTTGGCGCAGCCGCTCGGCCCGCTTCAGGTTGGCCTCAACCTGCATTTCAAGCTCGTCAACGGTCTTTCGCGCTTTTTCCTCAGGTGTATCCGGCATAACAGGTAATCGGTGGGTCATCATACCCCTGAAGTGGAGCGTAACTGCTCCGTTTTTTGGACAGCCCCAATTCTGCCCGTGTCAAGATTCGGCGGAAGGGAGTATGATAGTTGGGGGCTTAGAAACCTCCCAAAAGAATTCCCGCCGGGCAGGAGCCGTGGCGGTGACGAGGTGAAAGAAGGATTGTGGCTGAAGATAGGCTGAAGATTGCAGTATTTATTGACTTTGACAACATCCAGATCGGCGTGAAGGAGACTCTGGGTAAAGATTTTGACGTATCGATTGTCCTCGAGGCGCTGAAGGAGCGCGGCGAGGTGGTGAGCAAGGTGGCGTATGGCGACTGGCCGCGGGCGGGCGAGTACAGCCGCCAGATGACGCAGCACGCCGTCCACATGGTGCAGCGCAGTGTGACGCCGCGCGGCGACAAGAACGGCGCGGACATCAACCTGGCGCTCGACGCGCTGGAAATGGCGTTTACCCACAACCACATCAACACTTTTGTGATTGTGGGCGGTGACAGCGACTTCATTGCGCTGGTGGAAAAGCTGAAGCAATACGACCGGCGCATTTTCGTGGTGGGCGGACGCCAGTTCACCAGCGGCATTCTGCAGAGGAATTGCCACGAGTTCATTTCCTATGAGAACCTGCTGAAGAGCGGCAGTGACGGCGGACGCGTTGCGCGCACCCAGCGCACCGGCGTGCGCAGCGCGGAAGGCCGATCGCTGCCCAGCGCCATGCCCAACATCCAGCGCGCGCTGCAGATTCTGGCGGACCGCGAGGTGGCGCCGCAGCTTGGCCTGCTGAAGAGCACGCTGCTGCAACTGGACGCCACGTTCAGCGAGCGCGACTACGGCGCCGGTTCGTTCCTGGAGTTCATCCAGAAGCTGCGCAAGGCCGGCCTGGTGGAAATGCGCCGGACCGACCAGGGCTATCTGGTGGAAGTGCTGGAAGGCGAAGCGGCGCGCGAGGCTGCGCCGGAGGCCGTGGCGGAAACCGTCGCGCCGGTCGAGACCGAGCCCGCGGTGGCGGAGGGCACGAACGGCGACGCTGCACCTGCTGAAGTTGCGTCCAACGAAGCTCCCGTCACCAATGGCGCGGCGACAGCACCGGCAACAGCGGCGCCGGTTCCACCCGCACCAGCGCCCGCTGCTCTCAGCGCGGAGGATTCCCTCACCGCGCTACGCCAGGGATTACAGGGCCAGTTTGAAAAGGCCCCCAATCGCCCCGTCTACCTGCGGCAGATTCGTCAGCTTCTACGCGCAGGAGGAGGCGTCTTCGATGAGCGCGCGGGCTTCCGCGGCCTGCTGGATCTTCTCCACCAGGCGCAGCGGGAAGGCTGGCTGCGCCTGCATCGCGATCGCAAGGGCGTGTGGCGCGTGTTCGCCGCTGCCGCCTTGCCGGCGCTGGCTCCCACCGCTCCGGCGGAAACTGCCATCGGGGCGCCGCCCGAACTGGAGCCCGATCTGGAACCTGGGATCGAACCCGACATCGAAGCGGATCTCCAACTCTCCGTCGAAACCGACGTGAACTGGGATGCTCACGAGCCGGTGGAAGAGTTTCCCGAACCCGAGACACTGCCCCCGCCGCCCGCTCCACTAGCGGTGGTGACGGAGGAGGTTGTGACGGCGGTTGCGGCGGAACCTGCCCCTGCGCCCAAGGCTCGCAAGCCGCGGGCTGCCAAAGCTGGTGCGAAGGGCACAAAGCGTCGGCCTTCAAGCCGCCGCAAGACCAAGGGGCCGGCGGAGGGCGAGGGAGCTTAGTCCGCTCGCGCGAAGGTATTTGGCCATTTAATCATCGGGTCATTATTGGCTGCTCCTCCACCACGCGGTGGCGGCGGAAAAACCGGTCGGGCGAACCACGTTGACGCGCACCCGCTTCGGTTGCTTCTCTTGAAACTCGAATCGGTGGGCGAATTGCTGACCGGGAGAGAGCTTGGGCAGCGCCGCAGAACCCTCTTCCATCGGAAGGTCGTCAAAACCGAAGACCAACCAGCGCAACGTATAGCCTTCCAGCGTGTAAGCCGGCAGTGTCTGGCGCGTTGTCACGGTGGCGGTCAGAGAGCCCTGGCCCGTCGCGAGCAGCAGGCTTTCCACCGGGCTCGCTTCCTGGCGAAGCGCCTCAAACGAGGGCTTGCGGTTCCCGTAAAGGTCCACGACGCCGTGCACGCGCTGCTTCAGCGGGCCAACGCCCTTGTCGCCGATGTGCGTGCGGTAGTCGTTGTAATCGAAAAAGATGGTTCCCGCCACAAAATCGAACTCGCGGCAGGCCTGCGTCTGGCTGCGCATGATTTCGATGCGGCGCTCGTCGCCCCCCACGCGGTCGGGCTTGCACTCGCAGTAGCCGTACTCGGAAATCACCACCGGCTTGTCAGGGAATGCCGCGTGAATGTCCTGTAAATTGCGCCGGACGGAATCGGCGTCGCCCGCGTACCAGCTTCCGTAGTATTGATTCCACTCGATGAAGTCGAGCAGCCCGGCGGCATCCTCACCCGGCGTCTTTTGCAGCGAGTTGGAGGCGTAAGACAGCGGGCGGTGCGGATCCTGCCGCCGCGCCTCCGCGGCCATCTGCTGAATGAAAGCGCGCGACACCGGGTTGTGTCCATTGACCTCGTTGCAAAGCCCCCAGGAGACGATGCACGGGTGGTTGCCATCACGCATGATCATCTCGCGCAACTGCGTCAGGCCGTTCTCCATGATCACCGGCGAGGGCTCGTTCGTCATCCCGTTGAACGTCGCGCCTCCCCAGGAAGGCACCTCCTCCTGAATCAGAATGCCGTGACGGTCGCAGTAATCGAGCACGCGCTTGTCCTGTTGCCAGTGGACGCGCGTGAACACGCAGTTGAGCTCCTTCAAATCGTCGTGGTCGTGGGTAATCCAGGAAGAGGGTTCCGCCATGCCATAGTCGGGATTGCTTCCCGCCATTCGCTCTACGCCCATCAAACGAACGCGCTCGCCGTTCAGATAGAAAGCCGTGCCTTTCACCTCGAATTTACGCGAGCCGAAGACAGCCGAGCAACTGTGCACGGGCTTATCGCCCGCCATGATGGTGACGACCGCCCGATATAAGTGTGGATGATCAAAATGCCAGAGTTTCAGCGGCAAGTGGAGGGGGGAAAGTCGCATCCAGCCGTGGCCGATTTTGTCCACACCAAAGAATGGGGGTTTTTCCAAAGTTGCCAAGGCAAGTTCCGAGCCTTCCTCTGCAATCGAGTAACTGATGGTCACCGGCTGCACCGGCACACCGGCACCAGCGCAGCGCCCGGCCGAGATGTTCACGCTGGTTTGACCGGAGTCGAGGTCCGGCACCGCCTGAACGCCCAGGTGATGGATGAACATGCGCGGCGTCACCAGCAGGCTTACCGGACGGGTGAGGCCTCCGTCCTGAGCCCAATCGTAAGAGTCGTTGCGCGGAAGCATGTCATCGCGAAAGGAGTTGTCAACCTGCACAGCGAGAAAATTCGGACCGTCAAATCGCAGGGCGGGCGTGGCGTCCAACGTGAACGCGGTATAGCCGTCACGCGAATGCTCCCCCAGGAATTGGCCGTTCAGCCAGACCCGCGCGGTGTGGTAGACGGCCTCAAACTCGAGGCGCACCCACAGTTCGGCCCAACGCGCCGGGGCATCAAATTCTGTCCAGTACCAACCAATCCCCATGTAGTTGGCGCTTTCAGGGGAAACTTGCCACGTATGGGGAACCATAACCTGCGTGACGGCGCTCGGCCTTTTCCTGGTGGACCTGAACCATTCTTGCGATTCTCCCCGGTTATCGGGATCGAGCGCGAACGACCAACGCTCCAAGGGAACAACCGCCGTCGCAAGGTCGGGGCAAGCTCCCACAACGTTAGGCTGTGCGCCGGAAGCCAATGGCGCCGCCAATGCGGCGGAAACGCCGGCGGTTCCCAACTGTTTAAGCAAGTCTCGGCGGGATGGTTTATTCATACGAGCACCTTTGGCAAGTACAGAGGATTATTCGGGACTAAATCGCCGTCAGAACGACGTCCACGAGTGGCCTTACCATTGCGAGTCGATGCCAGGATCCAGAATGTCGGCGATGGCCTTTCCGGTGAGCGCGGTGGCCACGTCGGCGTCCGTGTGGGGGCGCTTGGGGCCGACGGCGTTCGCATCCGGATCAGGCGTCCGGTGCAGCATGCTGAATTCCGCAGCCTTCTTCGGATCGTCGATGAACTGGTCGAACCTGCGCACAGCGGTCAGGGCGCGCGGGTCCTTGTCAACGTGCAGGTACCACCACGTGAGCACGTTCACCGCGCCCGCCGAGCGCCGCCGATCGGAGTATGGCCGCGGGTTCCACGGACTCCGGTTGGTCGCCGGCCGCAACACCGGATTCGGATTGCCCCAACTCCCGTCGGGGTTTTGCGTGCGCAGTACGAATTCGATGACCGGTTTGAATTTTCTGCGAACTTCCTCCCGCCAGTCGGGATTGTCGCAGTGCAAATCGAAGCTGATGACGCCTTCGCCGACATAGGTCACGTTGGTGTAGCGCAGGCGGTCCCACAGGTTGAAGTCGTTTTCGGCGTCGCCCTTCACGTTCGGATCGGCATACTCCCCGGGCAGAATATACGGAATCACGCCGTCTTTGCGGATGGTGTTCAGCACCCACTGCAAGGCGTTGTAAGCCATTTGCTCATACTTCGCTTCACCCGACTGCTTGTACATCCACATGAAAGTCTCTCCGCCGACGAGGGCGGAGGAAACGGTGTAGGCATCGTCATAGCGCCTGGTGATGGCGCCGTCAGGCTGGCGGCGAAAACCGGTTCCCAACGCTCCCGAGGGCAGAACCAGGTGGTCTCTCTCAATGGCGGCGACGAAGCGCTTCAGCGCCTCGGCGTAGTTGGCGCGACGCACGGGGTCGGCGAACCTCTGCAAGGAAAGGATTTCACCCAGAGCATTGGCGGTGTCGGCCAAGTAAATGGGACCGTATCCGGTGCCCCAGTAGCCGTTGGGCATCTGCTTCTTCAGCAGGGCGTCGCCGTGCGCCAGGGCAACGTCCAGGTAGCGCCGGTCGCCGAGGATTTGGTAGCCGGCAACGAGCGTGCGCATGTAGTAACCCGCCACGAAGATCGTGGGCATATCGCGCTTGTTGTTTACGATGTAATCGCAAAGGTCACGCAGGTTGGCACGCGTTGCTGCGCAATCGTTGCAGAAAGGGCTTGCCGGGGCCGCCGCGGCCGGCGAGGCGGTTAGGCAGGAGAAGAACGCAAGAATGATGGTCAGTTTTCGGATCATATGGGAATTTGTTGGGTAGCAGACGGCACTGCCACGCAGGCCGGACAAGCCATGAATCGTCAGATCACCAGCACGCCGGCGCCGTGGATTCTACTACTTTTGAGGTCTTGCAGGGCGCGATTTGCTTCGGGGAGTTGGTAGGTTTCGATTTCCGTGCGCACGGGAATCTCCGCAGCAAGGCTGAGCAGGGATCGCACATCTTCGCGCGTGCTGTTGGCCACGCTGCGCACGGTACGCTCATGGTAGAGGAGTCGGTACTCCATTTCGGGAATGGCGGACATGGTGATCCCCGCCAGCGCCAGGGTGCCGCCTTTGCGCAACGCGCGCAGCGCATCCAGGACCAGCTTGCCCGCAGGCGCAAAAATAATGGCGGAATCGAGCGGCGCCGGGACGGGGTCTCCCGCTGCGCCGGTCCACGCGGCGCCCAGACGGCGCGCCAATTCGCGATGCACCTCCGCCCGCGTGAACACATACACCTCGCAATTCCAGTAGCGGGCAATTTGCAGAACGATGTGCGCCGAAGCCCCGAAGCCGTAAAGACCCAAACGCTCTCCCGGTTGGAGGTTTGACAGCTTGAGCGCCCGGTAGCCAATGACGCCGCCGCAAAGCAACGGCGCCACATCCACATCGGCGAAGACTCCCGGCAGTGAATAGGCAAAGGCAGCGGGAACTACCATCGCCTCGGCATACCCGCCATCAACGTCATAGCCGGTGAACCGCGCCCCGTCGCAGAGGTTCTCCAGGCCCTTGCGGCAATAGCTGCACGTCCCGTCGGTGGAATAGAGCCAGGGAACGCCCACCCGATCGCCCTCGTGAAATTCGGCCACGCCCTCGCCCAGTGCGTCCACGGTGCCCACAATCTGATGGCCGGGAGCCAAGGGAAGCTTAGGCAACGGCAAATCCCCTTCAACAACGTGCAAATCCGTATGGCAAACCCCGCAGGCGCGAATCCGAAGGCGAATCTCGCCCGCGGCAGGGATAGGCAACGGCACTTCGGCGAGCCGGAGGGGATTCTCTTCCGCCGGCCGAGGTTTTTCCAGCAGCATGGCGCGCATGGTTAAGCCCGAGTCTAACCGAGCAGCGGCAGAGCTGCAAGCCAACAAATGGGGCCGATTGATCGGGCCATCGAGCCATTTGGTCATTGAATCATTGGGTCATTTGACGATTTGGTGCTGTGTAATCCACCGCTGAAAGCCTGGCGAGCCATCCAATCACATGTCTTTCAATGGCCAATTGTCCCGATGACCCGATGATTCAATGGCCCGATGGCTCCATGGCCCAATGGCTCAATTTCCCTCGCTTGCTTCCCTGTCCCGCTTCGCGGAATAATGTCCCGATGAGCTCAGCGTTCAAGCTGAATCCCGAACAGTCGAGAGCGGTCGAGCACGGGGAAGGCCCACTGCTGATCATTGCCGGGCCGGGCAGCGGCAAGACGCGGGTGATCACTCAGAGAATCGTTCACCTGCTGACCGGTGCTCCTACCGCCGCCGCGGAACCCCCATTGTTCTCCGACGCAACATTGGCGCAGCACTCAAGCAGTGACTGGGGCGCGGCCGGCGCTCAGCCGGAAAACATCCTGGCCTTGACCTTTACCGAGAAGGCGGCGAGGGAAATGCAGCGCCGCGTTCGCCAAAGCCTGCCCCATCTTGAAACTCTTCCGCAGATTTCCACGTTTCATGCCTTCTGCTACGACGTGCTCCGCAAACGGCATTTTGCGCGCACGCTGCTCGACAAGGTGGATGTGTGGATTTTCCTCCGCCAGCGGATGGAAAGTCTTGGGCTCAAGTTCTACCAGAAGCTCGCGGAGCCCGGAGCGTTTCTCCATTCACTCAACGAGTTCTTCTCGCGCTGCCAGGATGAGCTGATCGAGCCTGCGGATTTTGAACGCTATGCGGCGGCGATGGAGCAAGATTTCCAGGCAATGGCTGCTTCGCTGGACGCGGCCGAGCGCACCTTGCTCTCCCAAGAGACCGAAAAAAAGCTGGAACTGGCGCGCGTCTTCCGCAACAGCCGGAAATTGCTGGAGGAAGCCGGCAGCTCAAGCCTCGGCAGCCTGATTCCCGAGACGGTTCGTCTCTTCGACAGCGAGCCGGAGGTTCTGGAGACCTATCGCCGGCAATTTCGCTATGTGCTGGTGGATGAATTCCAAGACACCAACTACGCCCAGGTGGAGTTACTCAAGCGCCTGGTGAAGCCCCCGTTTAATATCACTGCCGTGGGTGACGATGACCAGGCCATTTACCGCTTCCGTGGCGCCTCGCACGGCGCCTTCAAGATGTTTGACGAGGCCTTTCCCGGCCACGAAACCGTTTTTCTCGACACCAATTTCCGCTCCACTCAACGCATTGTGCGCGTGGCGGACGTCCTGATCAGGAAGAATGATCGTTATGAAGCAAAACCGAAGCTACGGACGAGCCGCGAAGAGGGATCAGCGGTTTATCTCCTGCAATCGCCGGATTTCCTCAGCGAAGCGGCTTGGATTGCGGATGAAGTGGCGCGGTTGATCAAGAAAGGGACGGCGCCGGGCGATATCGCCGTGCTCTATCGCGCACACGGCTATCGCGACCCGTTGGTGGAGCAATTCCGCCGGTGGAAGATACCTTTTTCCATCCGTGGCCTTTCCATTCTCTCCACGGTCATCCTGCGAGACCTGATCGCGTACCTGAATATCATCCACTCTCCGCACGACAACATCAGCTTGACGCGCGTGCTGCTGACGCCGCGCTGGAACGTCCCGGAAGCGTTGTCGCTGGAGGCTCGCAAACAAGCTCTGCGCGACCGCTGCTCGCTCTACGACGTGCTGGAATCATGGGAAAAGTCGGGTGACGCGAACCGCCTGAACGGCACCGGCTGGCCGGAATTGAGCCGCTTTTTGCACGATCTGCACAAATATGCCGAGTACACGTCCATCACGGCGCTGCTCCAGCGGTTGCTCGGGCGGCTCGAATTAAACTTCCTGCCGCAGGATCCCGATGGTGGCTACGTCGAAACCTTCCGCAAATTCCTGGAGAAGTGGCAGGGCAAAAGCGAAACCTGGACGCTCAGTTCATTCCTGGAGTATTTCGGCTACTTCCGCGAGGCAGGTGGCGCCATCGAAGCGCCGGAGCCGGAAGATAGCGCCCGCGCTGTGCAAATGATGTCGGTGCATGCGGCCAAGGGTTTGGAGTTCCCGGTGGTGTTCATTCTGAGCGTTGCGCCGCGGCGCTTTCCCCATAGCGAGCAGAAACCGGTGATCGAGTTTCCGGACGCTTTGCGCAAAGGGCCTCCTCCGCCTGCGAATATCCATGAACAAGAGGAGCGGCGACTGCTGTACGTGGGCCTGACGCGCGCGCAAGACCGCCTGTACGTCTCCAGCGTCGCGAAACAGGGGAAGAAGCCTTCGATCTTCATCAGCGATCTCACCTCCGACCCCACGGTGGAGGCGCGCGACATCGAACGGATCCTGATTCCGGAAGCTCCCGCCGAGAAAGCAGAGGGTCCGCGGGCGGAAGGTGCGCGGCGCGATCCACCGCCTGAATCCAAGCCGCAGGGCAACTTGTTTGGTGAGGCGACGGGCGCGGCGGGCATTTACCCCCCCATTGCGCAATGGGCAAGCGGCGCCTCAGTAGTGGCCGCCGGGGAAAAGCTCCAGCTTAGCGCTTCAGCGCTTGAGACCTATGAAACGTGTCCGCAAAAATTCATGTTCAGCCACTGCCTCAAAATTCCGACGGGGCCGCAGCCCGCGCTGACCTTCGGGAATATCATGCATCAGTGCGCGCGCCGCTATTTTGAGCTCCGCCGGCAGGGCCCGGTGAAATTGGAACAACTGGAAGCGTATTTCGAGCAGGTCTGGAAGGGCGCCGGCTTCGAGGATGATTACCAGGAACAGGCTTACAAGAAGGCAGGACTGGAGCAATTGCGGGGCTTTGTGAGCGGGCATGAAACCGTGGCCACGCTTCCCCTGGCGGCGGAGGCGCACTTTGCCCTCGACCTTGGTGACGTGGTCTTGGAGGGGCGCATCGACCAGATCAACCCCCTTCCCGACCAATCCGTGGAGTTGGTCGATTACAAGACGGGCCGCCCACCCTCCCAGAAGGATGCGGATAAGAGCCTGCAACTCTCGGTGTATGCCCTGGCGGCGCGTGACCAGATGCATTTGAACCCCACAAGGCTTACATTCTATAGCCTGACGAATAACGAGCCGGTACGTACCGTACGCACGGGCAAGGAACTGGATGCGGTGCTCGGTGAGGTTCGCGAAGTGGCGGCACAGATCCGACAGCAATCGTTTCCGCCCAGACCCGGCTTTGCCTGCAAGTACTGCGACTACGAGCTGATTTGCCCGGCATACGAAGAAACCTACTGATTTTCGATTTTGGATTGAGGAAAGTCGCCCATGAACGCAATATTGCTGATTTTGCTCGGAGTGGCGCTGGGTGCGGTGATCGGTTGGCTGGTAGCGGCCGCCCGCATCCGGTCGGAATTAGTCAGGTCCCAGGTGGATGCCGAAGGCCGCGTAAAAGCCGCCGAAGGCACGCTGACCGAGGTCCGCGCGCGCGTTGGGACGCTCCAAACCGCGCTGGAGGGCCGCGAGAACGAACTGCGTGAGCTTCAGCAGAAGCTCCGAGGGGAAAGTGACCAGAAGGTCAAGGCGCAAACCGAACTGGCAAATGCCAAGATTTCCGCCGAGGATGCCAATCAACTGCGCGAACGCCTGAAGCGCGAAGGAGAATTGCGCGTAGCGGCGGAAACGAGCCTGCGTGAGGCCCAGGTGAACATCGAGGCCCAGAGAAAGCTGTTGGAGGAGGCAAAGAAACATCTGACAGAGACCTTCCAGGCGCTGTCCGCCGAAGCGCTCAAGAGCAACAACCAGTCATTCATTGCCCTGGCGCGCAGCCAGTTTGAACTCCTGCAAGCTCAGGCCAAGGGCGACCTGGAAACGCGGCAGAAGGCCATTGACGGCCTTGTGAGCCCCCTGAAGGAATCTCTGGGCCGCTACGAGCAGCAAATTCTGGAGATGGAGAAGACCCGGCAGAAGGCCTACGGTACGTTGGATGAGCAATTGCGCAGTCTGGCTGAAGCCAACAAGCGCCTGGAGGAAGAAACCAAGCATTTGGCGAGCGCCTTGAGTTCGCCATTAAAGGCTCGCGGACGCTGGGGTGAGTTAACCCTGCGAAGAGTCGTGGAGCTGGCCGGGATGTCAGAACATTGCGATTTCACCGAGCAGGAGACCATCGCCACCGAATCCGGACGCCAGCGCCCGGACATGATCGTGAATCTTCCCGGCAATCGCCGCATCGCGGTTGACGCCAAGGTTCCGTTGCAAGCTTTCCTTGACGCCATCAATCCCGAGCGATCGGAGGAGGACCGAGCCAAGGCGCTGGCCCGTCATGGGGAGTTGGTGCGCGGGCACATGAATCAGCTTGCAGAACGCCGATACTGGGAGCAGGTGGGGCCGGAACTGGAGTTGGTGGTGCTCTTCCTGCCGGGCGAATCATTCTTCAGCGCTGCACTTGAGCAGGATCGGCAGTTGATTGACGATGGGATGCAAAAGAAGGTGGTCCTGGCCACACCCACCACGCTTATCGCGCTTCTGCGCTCCGCCGCATATCTCTGGCAGCAGGAAAAAATCACGGAGAATGCCAAGGAGATCAGCGAACTGGGCAGGGAGGTCTACGATCGCCTGAGAACCTTCCTCGGCCATTTCCAGACTCTTGGGTCGGCGATGGGACGCGCAGTGGAGTCCTACAACAAGGCAGTGGGTTCAATGGAAAGCCGCGTCCTGGTTTCAGCGCGGAGGTTCAAAGAGTTGGGAGCCGCTCCGGGCGAGGAGATTGCAGAGGCGGAGCCAATCGATCAGGCGCCACGCGCTCTGGTGGCGCCGGAGCAGGAACTGGACGCGGCGGGCGAGCACCCGGAATCGAACAGCCGACACCCATAAGTCTTCTCCCCCAAAAAAACTTAGGGGGTGCATTGCTGCACCCCCGTCGGTTACTTTCGATTCTGCTGAAGGATCTTACCTCTTCTTTTTTGCTTTCTTTTTCGCTGCCATTCTATTCTCCTCCGAACTTTTTGAAATTTTCCGCCAGCATAACTGGCGGAGCGCGTATTCATTCATCATGTTTAGAGTAATAGAATTATCTTGTCAAGAGGAAAGTGATTGTTGACGACGAAAAAGTGAAGAATGAGTGAAAAGTTGGGTTCGTCGCCGAAAATTTCACGGTGGATTGCGCCGTGGTTGAGTCGGGAACCTGACGCTGAGATCACACCGCAAAGAGCTATCCGAGCGGTTTCGAGTCTCATCGACATGAATTCAAGGTAAACTGTACTCTCAGCAGCGAGACGAAAGGCATCGCTCAGATGGGTTGAGCGTGATATCACGTCCGACGCGCAGGCTTTAGTTTGCATCAAAAGCAGAAGGGCCAAGGTCGCCTAAAGACAGCCATGCAAAACACAGACGCATCTTCCCGACGGGGTTCCGCAATGACACGCAAAACCGCGTTAATACTCGCTGTTCTTGCGATGGCAGCCTGTTACGCCGCCGCACAAGAGAACAAAGAGATCCCGACGCAGGGAGGAACGCTCAAGGTCACCACCGAGGTGGTGAACGTGTATGCGGTCGTGCGCGAGAAGAACGGCCATTTGATTCCCAACCTCAACAAGGACGACTTTGTCCTGGAAGAGGATCAACAACCGCAAGAGATCAAATACTTCTCCCGCGAAGCGGATACCCCGCTGACCATGGGTATTCTGGTTGACACCAGCCCCAGCCAGGGCCGTGTGCTGGAAGAGGAAAAGTCTGAGGCGGAAGCCTTCCTGCGCGAAGTGATGCGGCCCAAGGATCTCACCTTCGTCCTGAACTTTGATGTGGACGTGACACTGCTTCAGGACTTCACCGCTGACTTGCACATGTTGGATAAGGCGATTGACGAGTGCGAGATCAACGGCGGCGGCGTCCGGACGCCGGGAACCTTTCCGACCGGTGATTCCGGGGGCGCCACGCACCTTTACGATGCCGTCTGGCTCTCCGCACGTGAGCTGCTGAAGAACGAAGTTGGCCGCAAAGTTCTCATCATGCTCACGGACGGGGAGGACCAGGGAAGCAAAGTCAAATTGGAGGCGGCACTGGAGGCAGCGCAGAAGTCCGACATCATCATCTATTCGGTCGATATTCACGACCGCGGATTCTACAGCCATGCAGGGATGGGTTACAGCGGCGACTCGGTGCTGCACAAGTTCTCCGACTCCACTGGTGGCAGGGTCATCCAGGTGAACAGCGGCAAAGGCACATCAGAAGCCTTCCAACAGATCGCCAACGAACTCCGCACCCAATACCTATTGGGATATACGCCCACCAATACCAAACTGGATGGAACCTTCCGCAGGATCGAAGTGAAGCTCCGCACCGGGAGCGCCAAGGTGAATGCGCGCCGCGGATACTACGCGCCGGAAAGCTAGAGGGAAGCTCAAGGGAGAAGAACGGCCTTCGTCCGGTTATTGGGAAAGGGCAAAGTAGCCGGATTTGGCGTGGACGTGCAGGCTCCGGTCAACGGGCAGGATGGAAATGTTGCGGAACGTCCCGTCCCGTGCGGCATTTGTCGAAATGTAGCTCAGCAGGAATTGGGTACGCAAATCGGTCGCGATTCCTCGAAAGGCCTGTGCCAAATCGGCGGGCTCGAACGGGTAAAAGGCGTGGCCACCGGTGTTTTCGGCAAGAAACTTCAGCACCTTGTCACCCCGTTGCTCGGCCCCGCTGCGGTTCGTGCTGATGCAGAAAATCGTCACTTCCGCGCGTTGCGCCATGGAAAGTGCTTCGTCGCGGGTATGCTCACTTCGGTTGTCTTCGCCGTCGCTGATGACGATCATCATTCGGCGCAGATAGGGTTCCGGAGGGGGGAAGAAGTACAGCTTGTCCTTGCAGGCATAATAAATTGCGTCGTACAGGCTGGTCACGCCACCGGCGCGCAAGCCGCGAAGGGCTTTCGCAAGTAATTCCACGTTATCCGTGTAGTCCTGGACAATCGTCGGCTCGATATCAAAACTCTCAATAAACGCCGAATCCTTCCCCCTTCGGATCGTGTCACTGAGAAAATCAATGGCCGCCTGCTGCTCAAAGTCCAGCCGGTCGCGGATGCTGTTGCTGGTATCAATCAGCATGCCGATGCGCAGGGCCAAGTCCGTTTCACGGCTGAAATACTCAATATTTTGCTGCTTGCCGTCTTCGAAGAGGTTGAAGTCGTCCTTGGTCATCATGATGACCAGGCGATTCCTCTTGTCCGTAACCGTCAGCGGCACGTTGACCAGGTTGACGGTAGTCGTAATCCGACCGGGACTTGTAGTGATTTCCGGTGGGTTTTGAGCCGGAATAGGTTTCGAGGTAGTCGTATCCGACGGCTTAGCGGGCGTGCCGGGCTTGTCCCCCTGCGCCGCCAGCCATCCCGCCAGGGCGCAAAGCACAAGGACCGTGGCTAGAATTCGCTTCGCCATAAAATAACTCCGCTTACAGCCAACAATTATAAGAAGTGCCAGCAGAGCCGTCAACGAACTACCGGCTTGCGTATTTGTAGCGGCGGTCTCCGACCGCCGCCGTCGATCGGAGATCGACGCTACAACCTATGCGCCCGGTGGAGTGGTCCAAATTAGCGGGAAGCGGGCGCCGTGCAAAACTTCGCCGCGGTCATTGTTTGGAAGCCGTCTCATGCGGGGCTGGTTGCCCTTCGGCAGCCTTCTTTCCAGCCAGATGCTTCTCGATGCGGGTCATGGAACCCTGGCGCTCGATGATTTCCCCTCGTTCAAACTTGTAATCGATGCAGGAGGCGCCATCCAGACCCAGATGCATCAGTGCGTCGATATCGAGGCGGCGTTCCGCGTCGGCCAACTCCTGCGGGCGCGCGAATATTGCCGGTGCGCGCGGCATGAATCGCGGACAACAGTCTTCAAAGGGTTCGCAGGAAATTCTGTACGTGCCGATTTGCCGCGCCAGACGCAGGATTTCCGCTTTGTCGTCACCGGCAAGCGGGCGATAAACGGGCAGATCAATGCCCTGATCAATCGCCATGAGGTTATGCAGCGTCTGCGAGGCCACCTGGGAGACGCTATCGCCGGTGATGAGACCAAGGGCGCGTTCCCCCCGGGCGATTTCCCGGGCGATGCGCGCCATCATGCGGCGGTAGAGCAGCACGCGGTAACTGTCATGCGCGCCCGCCACGATCTGGCGTTGCACCGCGTCAAAGGGAATTAAGTACAAGCGCGACGTGAATTGGTACGGCGTCAGCGTGCGGACAAGGTCTTCCGCAACGCTCGTAGAGGAATTGCGCGATGGAGACGGGGTTCCGTAGAAATGGGCGAAGGTCACGTGGCTGCCGCGGCGCATCATTTTGTACGCGGCCACGGCGGAATCAAAGCCGCCGGAAAGCAGCGCCACCAGTCGCCCGCTGGTCACCGCGGGCAGGCCGCCGGGAGCTTCCACGCGCTGGGCGTAGATCATCGCCTTGCCGGGTACAACCTCCACCTGGCAGGTCACTTCGGGGTTGTTGAGTTTGACCTTGACGCCGGCATCGCGCGCGCGCAGGTGATCCAGGACAATGCGACCCAGCGCAACCT
Source organism: uncultured Acidobacteriota bacterium (assembly GCA_963719115.1). Classification (GTDB taxonomy): domain Bacteria; phylum Acidobacteriota; class Terriglobia; order UBA7540; family UBA7540; genus Bog-366. The sequence goes on from CAVRBF010000048.1 coordinate 16,460, forward strand.
CCAACGCCATGGAGTTCATGCCGTAGCCGGAGTCCGCCATCTTCACGCGCACGGCAAAGTTCCGCGGCTTCGCCTCCGCCATCATTTCGCATGCCGCCGGTCCCAGGCTTTCAAGCCCGCTTGGCACCTCGCGCGCCAAGGCAATGTAAGCAAGGCCAAACACCCGACGCAAACGTTCAATGAAACGGGGAAGCATCGCCTCATCAGCAGGAGTGAGGATCAAGCGCTCCGAGACGCTCTGAAGCGATTCGAGGGGCAAATCCGCCACGCTCTGGCGAATGGCGTCGCGCAGCCGGCTGAGGAAGTAGTTCTTGTTCCCACCTTTCAGCCAGATTTCGTGGTAGTGAAGAATCAGGACGCGCTTCATTGCTGACTTCTCAATCCGCGGCGGCGATGGGCAGAGCCAGCGGGTGACTCGGGCAGAAGGTAGGATATCGGTTTTCGCAGTTGCCCGCAAGCCGCAGGCGCCGTGCGCGACGAATAGACGACGATGTCGAGCTGCTGGTGGAAAGAGCCGGAGGGTGCGGTTTTTCCATATCGGGTTTTGATTGAGGCCATTGAAGATGCGCCGCCGGGCAACGCGCAAGACCAGAGTTCCGAAGCTCGTCACCTGACGGTGCTCGTCGAACCCCTGGCGATACTCCTGCCTCCCCGCTTCTCGCTCCGGGCACACCGAGCGGCCCTGCGCTTCGGCGGACACTCCGCGCCGGAACCCTCCTTGCTGATCGACAGAAAAATTGTGTTGCCTTCACTTCTTGCCGGAAAACACGGAAACCTCCACGCCCGCGACCACCGCACGGCCCGGCATGGCGACCATCTGGACTTCCTGGTAGGAGGTGTTGGTCAGGTTGGTGAGTTGGACAAAGGGATGGATCCTCCCCGCTGAACGTGCCAGGTAGACATCCCACACGCCGTAGGTCTTGTATGCGTAGCGGTCAAGGACTCCGACTCTGGACCGCGCCAGCAGGCCGTGTGGCAACTGCGCGCGCCAGGAAAATACGCCAGACTGTGCCGGATACCAGAAGGCATACTCGGATTGAATCCCCGGCATCGCCTGGTGGAATCCGTGCATGACCGTGTAGCTGAAGTCGAGCTCCTGAGAGTGCGTGAGGGGAGCATGGAGAGAAGCCTCGGCGCCGCGGAAAACAAGCTGGTCAATGTTCGTGGCCTGCCACACGGCCGTGGGGCTGCTGCGCATGTAGTCGATCACGTCCCGCTCGCTGAGATCAAACAACGTGGCATCACCGTGCAGATGCCGCGGACCGTTCCACTCCAGCCCTGTCTCGTAGTCCCAGGCGCGCTCAGGCCGCAGATTGGGATTACCCACGCTGGTGGGGTCGTGGTAATAGAGGTCGGTCATGGTGGGCACGCGGAAGGCGTGGCTGACGTTGCCGCGAAGTTTGAAGTGCGAGTTCAGCCAGTAGCCGGCGCTGGCGCTGGGACTGAACTGGCCCTGCACGGAGCGATAAAACTCCTCGCGCGCGCCCAGGTTGAACGAGAAGCGATTCAGCGCCCGCGTGTCGAGAGCGGCGTACACCGCCACTCGCCCGCGCGTGTGGTCGCCCAAATTGGTGCTGTGGATGCTGTCGTTGTACCCTTCCGCACCATAAAAGAAATGCGTGTTGCGGTTGAGCCCCTGCCGCCGCCGCACGGCCGCTTGCAAGCTCTGAAGCGCGTGCAGGTTTTGGTAATAAAGAGGGTCTTCGCGGAAGAGCACGAAGCGGTCGCGATGATGGCGATAGGCGAACGAAACCTGCGTGGATTTTCCCAGGTCCTGCTTCGCGCCCACAAAGTAGGTGTTCGTGTGCTCCCACGAGTCGTACGGGCCGTAAAACTGGTTGGCGCCAAACGGACGGTCGTTGTGCGCGAGAATCAGTTCGGAATTGCCCAGCGCGCTGGAGAAGTCGGTAAGGGACGTGAGAGCGAGGTCGCGATAATCGCGGTCGGGCATGAATCCGGAAGAGTAGTCGCGCGCGAAGATCAGTTGCTCGGCCAGGCGGCCGTCCACCAAACTTCCTGTGGCGCTTTCCTGGTTCACCCCGAAATTGCCAAAGCCCGCACGCACGCGCAGTTCCGTCACGCGGGGTGGTTGGGTAATGAAGTCGATGGCCCCGCCCACGGCGTCGGAACCGTAAAGAGTGGAACCGGCGCCATGCAGAATTTCCACGTCGGAAAACGAGTCCACGGGGAACGGCAGGTCCATGTCGTGATGTCCGGTTTGCAGGTCGTTCATGCGGAAGCCGTCCACCAGGATCAAGGTTTGCTCAAACGTTCCCCCGCGCATGGCCACGTCCGCCTGGGTGCTGTTCGCTCCGCGCTCCTGCAAGTCGACGGAGGCATCCTGTCGAAGAAAATCTTCCAGCGAGTTGGAGACCAGGTCGTTGCCGCGCACATCAAACTGCACCACCGAGCGGTCGACTTCACCGAGCGGCAGAGGTTCATAGACGCCCGTGACGACCACGGTTTCCTTCGGCTTCGTCACCTGGGGACTGCCCTGCTGGGCTTGCAGATTTCGAGGCGAGAACGATAGAGCCCAGGCAATCGTCCCCGCCAACAAAGCGAACTTGCGCCCATGCAAGAGATGAGCGCGTCAACGTCCCGCTCTGCGCCTTCCGGGTTTCATCAGCAACACGCAAAACCTCATTATTCACCGCAACCCCAAGCCGCGCTTCCGGGGGTTCCCGGAGCCGTCAGGGGAGAAGGCCGCTTATGGAAGATGGGGATTTAAACCGGAAAAGCGAAGTTACAACCGGCAGCCCGCCCACACAATGCCGTACTTCCTCAAGATTGAATGGCGAGTATAGCACGGGCACGCCGGTTGCTTGGGATAAAGTCGAGGGCTCTTTTCAGACTTTCAAACTGTGCAGATACTCGTAATCCGCCTTTAGAGCCTCCATCATGGGCATATCGGGGAACGTTTCCTGCTCGACGTAGAAGTGCTTCATGCCGCCTTTGCGCGCGGCCGCGAACACCCGCTTCCAGTCGATCTGACCGCGGCCGATTTCGGTGGTGGGCAGGCCGTGCTCCACGTGCAGGTCGGCCCAAGGCTTCGTACCGATTCTCATTTCCTTGACGTGCAATTGCGGGAAGCGGCCGGGATGCTTCGTCATGTACTCCACGGGGTCGAACCCGGCATAGACCATCCAGCCCACGTCGATCTCAATCTTCACCAGTTCCGGGTCACACCACTTGAGCAACTCGTCAAAGGGTATCTTGCCGTCCACGGGTTTGAACTCGTTGTAGTGATTGTGATACCCGAATTGCATGCCCGCCTTCTTGATTTGCTCACCCACCTGGTTGAACTGGTCGGCATTCCATTTCCAGTCGTCGAGGGACATCGCGGGGCGCTTTTGCCCGGGAGAGAGCGGGTGCGGATAGGACGTGCCGGGGCAGATCAGGTATTGCAACCCAAGCTGCCGGGCAAAATCAATCTTCTCGTTGAGATTCTGCCGCAACTCGTCCAATCCATAGTGGGCGCTGATCAGTCGCAGACCTGCTGTCTTCATCGCGCTGAGAATTTGCGGCGCGGTTTTGGAATAGAAGCCGGCCATCTCCACTTCCTTGTAGCCGATCTCTCCCACCTGGTTGAGTGTCGCATCGAATTTGTCCGGCATCACCTGTCGAACCGAATAGAGTTGCAGGCCCACGGGCACGTTCAGCGGATCGGCATGGGCTTGCGGGGCCCACCCGGTCGCCAGCGATATCGCCGCAGTGCCCAGCGCCCCCTGCTTCATAAAATTTCTTCGCGAAAGTGTTTTCATGGCATGAAGCCTCATTCATTAAATTTGGTGCGCTCTACTTTACACCCGGCGAGCGGCTTCGGGGCAGACAACGTTGAACATTTAAGCTTCCTAAGGTTTGAGTGCTGAGCGAGCAACAATCAAACTGACCCTCGTGGTGCCGATGCGAATGCGCGGATTGGTTGCCTAAAATCCTTAAACGGGTGAATCGTCCGCGCTAGTGGGAATAGATTCTGACCCATTGGCCGCGATGCTCAATCTCCTTGACAAGCCGCAGGTGAAAGTGCGCGGCGACGTCGGGGGCGGCGCTCTGCGGGTGATAGTCAAAGTACTTTTCCTGCATGCGCAGCCAGGCGGGAAAGCGCGTCAGCCAATTGTCGGGTGGCTCCCACCGCCGGGAATAAAGGTAGAGCATGTCGAATGACCCCGGAGTCGCGGTTCCGAGTTCCCCCGGTGTAAAGCCCTGGAGAGCGACAACGCGCACGGACTCATGCACGTAACCGAGTTCGGGCTTCGTAGGCTCATCCGAGGCGGGCCAGGCCGTCAGAATCCGCGGCTGTCCCGGTTGCAATTCCAGGTAATGTGCGGCTTGCTGGTGCAATCGGATATAGTCCGCGTATGCCAGATTGTCTTCAAACGGGAAGGGATAGGGCGGATTAATGAACCACGCCCAAACAAAGCAGGCTGCGGTCGCGATAAGAATCGCCCGGGAGGGAAACCGCGGCAGGCGTGTGACCATGGCCACGGTTGCGAGGTAAAACAGCGGCATGACGGGAAGTCGATTTCGCGGCGAATCGTCCGCCCACCACACTCAGCAGCAGCAGATAGACGACGATCATCCCCGCAGCAGAGAAAGAGTGGAGCGTTTTCTCCACAGCGGCTCTTACGCGAGCGGAAGGTCCGGAGCCTGGCGAAGTTGCGGGGGCCTTTTCCCGTGTCCCGTATCCCGGGTCCCGCATCCCGTGTCTTCGTCCCCAAAGGAGTCCCGCCACTGCGCCCACGGTAAGCAGCCAGTTGAACCCGCCGACAAACAGCTCGTAGCCGCGGCGCAACAGGCTCCAGAACATCCGCATCGGCGAGAGCGTGGAATACACGTTGTAACTCAGGTAACCGCGGTTGCCAATCCAGAAGCCGGAGGCGTGGTGATAGTAGAGGGACCAAACGGCCAGCGACACGAGTGGCGTCAGCAGGGCAAGCCACGTGGATAGCACCTCGGTACGCGATGGCCGGCTCGTTCGGTGCTTGCGCCACGCATAGAGCCACACGACGGGGAGCAGGACCACGGCGGTCTCCTTGCTCAATACAGCCAGCGACGCGGCCAGCGCGAAAGGCCACGGCCGTTCGCGGAGCAAGAAGAGAATGGCCACACGTGGTGAACAGGGAGGCGGCAAGGTCGAGGTGGACGAGCGTCGATTGGGCAAAGAAGAGGGGAGAAAGTGCCAGCAGCAGCGCGCTCCAGGCGGCTATCTCGCGCGTGGCCAGCGCGCGCGCCAAAGCGTAAAGCGCGGCCACCGTGACCGAGGCAAACAGCGTCATCGCCGCGCGTGCCACCCACGGCGAAAACCCCAGCAGGCGCCACGCGAGGGCGAGGTAAACCATGACCAGCGGCGGGTGGCCTTCCGGCAGGGTCGTTTGCGGTATCAGCAGCCAAGAGTTGTAAAAGTCCAACGCCGAGGGGATGTAGTATCCGGCTTCGTCCCAAAAGTATGGCAGCCGCAATAGGGGCAGGTGCAAAAGGATTAACGCGGTGAAGGTGGCGGCAAGAGCCAGCGGCGTCTTGAGGGAGAATCGCATGCGAGAGCTAATTTAGCAGCAGATGCCTCCTCGCGGCGGCACGTTTTTGTAACAGCGGCGGCGGCGGTCTCCCCACTCGACAATGGTCTTGCTTAACCTGCATTTTAGGGCATCTCCTCTTATTGCCATCGGGGTTGGGCTGGAACACACCCGTTGTCGGCGCTCAAATCCCTGTGCCATAATCGCTCTGGTCATCGTGCGAAAGTGGCGGAATTGGCAGACGCGCCAGACTTAGGAATCCGGTCCTGCAAGGGGTGGGGGTTCGAGTCCCCTCTTTCGCACCAGCTATCAAACTGTCCAATAATGACTTATCGGTTGCAACCAAGTCGTGTACAGGATACGTGCGATGAAACTCCGGTTTCATGATCGCATCCAGGAAGGCGACTTGAACGAAGCCGCCCGTGCGGCGGACGCTACGCGTGCGTGATGCCAGGCGGACTGTCTTAATCAAGGTATCGTCGGGTCATAAGGAGGTTCCCTATGACCCGTCTACGCCAAATGATGCTGGAGGAACTCCAGCGTCGCAATTACTCCCCCGGTACCATTCGCTGTTACCTGCGTGCGGTCGCGGATTTTGCCCGCTACTTCCACCGTTCTCCGGACCAGTTGCGCCCCCAGCACATTCGGGAATACCAAGCGTATCTGTTCCGCGAACGGAAACTGGATCCGAGCACTGTGACGCAGAAGCTCGCAGCTCTGCGCTTCCTTTTCATTAAGACGCTCAGGAAGCCTTGGAGCGTGGCCGAGACGCCCTACCCCAAACCGGTGCGTCGCCTGCCCCTGGTCCTCAGTCAGGAAGAAGTCGCCCAGCTGATTAACTCTGCCCGCAACCCCTTCGATCAGGTTCTGTTGATGACTCTCTACGCCAC
>CAVRBF010000049.1:0-92406 GCA_963719115.1 uncultured Acidobacteriota bacterium
ATGCCAGTAGAACCAGAGATAGCGCTTCGTCGTGGGCTCAGCCTGCCCCGTCGAGCGGTCCGCCGTTTGGCCCAGGTCGGCATTTTCGCCAAGCCCGACGTGAGTCTCGAACACCAGCATTTGGCGCGGCGCTACGTGATCCGGGGTGTGGAGTCCGGCGGCGCAATCGAAGAGATCGGCCGTTACGTGTCTTTCGCCGGCGATCAGGGGGAGCCATTGACTTACCTTCACCCCATAGACGCAGTCGGAGTCAACGGTCTTCACGCGGTGGTGGTGGCGCCGGTGTTAGTGCGCGTGGAGATGTTCCGGGCAGGGCGTACTTGCGAGCTGCTCATCACCAAACACGGGCCTGGCGATTCAGCGGCTGGCAAAAGGCCCGCTCTCGAATCGAGTCTGTTGTTTCGAGGAGTTCATGGGTACCTCGAAATCGAACCCGGAGAAAAGCGCAAAGAAGCGACGAATTCGCGCCTGCCGGTCTTCTACTCCCGCGGTGGTGAGCCATTGGAGATCCCCGGAGCGTTTCGAGCAGCAGTGGAAGCGGTAACCAGGGGAGTCCTTTGCGTGGGTTGCAATCACCGTCATTGCTTGGCCCCACCGGCGGCAGCAGGTCTTGCTGCAACGAACTCGGAGGGGGGAACTCTCAGTCCCACAAGAAGTGTGGATGGCGGTCAATCTCTTCAACCTTAACGCAGGGGTGCACAGCGGTTGGATCAGGCTCTATTAGCGACTCAAAAAGGCGTAGCCGGGAGGGGCTTATCTCGTGAAAAAAGTGGCCCGAACCCGCCATCGCCTTGAAAAAGTTTTCAGGAGGTCGAGATGTCAGAATCGAACGTAAGAAATGCCGTAATCAACGGTCATGACTCAGAATCCCCTGGCGCGCCCGTCCAGCGAGGCTTGACCTTCAAGCGCTTCTTTACGAAGGCGGGCCAGCATCCTTTCGATGAAATTGATTGGGAGTTGCGTACCGCCTCAATCCAGAACGAAAAGGGCCAAGTGATTTTCGAGCAGGCCTACGTGGAAGTGCCGAGAGAGTGGTCAATGACCGCCACGAATATTGTGGCCTCGAAATACTTCCACGGGAAACTTGGGACGGTGGAGCGCGAGTCGAGCGTCCGCCAGCTTATCAGTCGTGTTACGGACACGATCGCCCAATGGGGCGTGGAGGGCGGCTATTTTCGTTCCCAGGAAGACGCCGAGTGTTTTCAAGATGAACTGACGCACCTTTTAGTTCGCCAGAAGGCGGCTTTCAATTCGCCCGTCTGGTTCAATTGCGGTCTGTGGCAGAAGGATGGCCGTCATTCTGATGGTGGCGGCTGGTACTGGGACCCCGCCACAGGCAGCGTGAAACAGGAGACCGAGGCCTACCGTCACCCGCAGTGCTCCGCCTGCTTTATCAACTCCGTCCAAGATAACCTCCCCAGCATCCTCGAATCTGGCGAAGACCGAGGGGATGCTCTTCAAGTATGGTTCGGGCACAGGCACGAACCTCTCGCCTCTTCGATCCTCCCTGGAAGGGCTCTCGGGTGGTGGCATGGCCTCGGGTCCTCTGTCTTTCATGAAAGGTTTTGACGCCTTTGCCGGCGTCATCAAGTCCGGAGGCAAGACGCGGCGCGCGGCGAAGATGGTGATCCTCAACATCGACCACCCCGACGTCGTCGATTTCATCGAGTGCAAGGCCAAGGAGGAGCGAAAGGCCTGGGCGCTGATTGATGCCGGCTACGATTCCTCGCTCGATGGGGAGGCATACGCTTCGATTTTCTTCCAAAACGCCAACAACAGCGTGCGCGTCACAGACGAGTTCATGAGGGCTGTGGCTGAGGACCAGGAGTGGGCTACCCGGAACGTCACGACCGGCGAGCCGGCAAAGACCTACCGGGCACGCGACCTGATGCGCAAGATCGCGGAAGCCGCTTGGCAGTGTGGCGATCCTGGGGTGCAGTTCGACACCACCATCAACAAGTGGCACACCTGCAAGGCGACGGGCCGGATCAACGCTTCGAACCCTTGCAGCGAGTACATGTTCCTGGATGATTCGGCCTGCAACCTGGCTTCGCTGAATCTGATGAAGTTTCTCCTGCCGGATGGGAGATTCGATACTGACGCCTTCTGCCAGGCCGTCGATGTGATGATCACGGCGCAGGAAATCCTCGTCGATAACGCAAGCTATCCGGCCGAGAAGATTGCTCAGAACTCGCACGACTTCCGCCCGCTGGGCCTTGGCTATGCCAATCTGGGCGCGCTGCTGATGGCGAGAGGCCTGCCTTACGACTCAGAAGGGGCACGGAGCTACGCCGCCGCGATCACAGCCCTGATGCAGGGAGAAGCTTACCTGATGTCGTCGCGAATCGCCGAGGTGGTGGGGCCGTTTGCGGGCTTCAGCGAAAACCGCGATGCGTTCCTGGAGGTCATCGGGATGCACCGCAAGGCGTTGGAGGATGTCACCGGATGCGACGTGCCACCAAGCCTCTGGTACGCGAACCAGGAAGTGTGGAAGGAGTGTGTGGCCTCGGGCGCCCAGCACGGCTATCGCAATGCCCAGGTGACAGTGCTCGCTCCGACCGGCACCATCGGGTTCATGATGGACTGCGACACCACGGGCATTGAACCTGACTTGGCCCTCGTGAAGTACAAAAAGCTGGTGGGGGGCGGGCTGATCAAGCTCGTAACGAACGTCGTGCACGCGGCGCTCATAAGGCTGGGCTACAGCGAAGAGCAGACCAGCGAGATCGGCAATTACATCAAGGAGAACGAAACGATCGAAGGCGCGCCGAACCTCAAGGCGGAGCATCTTCCGGTTTTCGACTGCTCGCTCACGCCTGTGAACGGCCAGCGCTCGATCCACTACATGGGCCACATGCGAATGATGGCCGCGGTGCAGCCCTTTCTTTCCGGCGCAATCTCCAAGACGGTTAATTTGCCCAATGAAACGACAGCCGACAACATTATGGAAGTATTTATGGAGGCTTGGCGTTTGGGCCTCAAGGCGGTAGCGGTTTACCGGGACGGCTGCAAGCGAACCCAGCCGCTGAGCACGGGAGATGGAAGGAGGATGCCTGAGATGCGTGAGTCGGAAGTTTCAAGCGATACTTCCAGCGTGCGACCTACGGCACCGGAGATCGTTGAAGGAGCGAAAGCCTATCGGCGAAGGCTTCCGGACGTAAGGAACGCCGTTGTCCATCATTTCTCCGTAGGAGGGCAGGAGGGCTATCTAACCGTCGGTTTGTACGAAGATGGCGTCCCTGGCGAAATTTTCATCCGGATGGCCAAAGAAGGGTCAACCGTCTCGGGGCTCATGGATTGTTTTGCCACGGCCGTATCGCTGGCTTTGCAGTTTGGCGTACCACTTTCCGTGCTGTGCGGGAAGTTCAGCCACACACGGTTCGAGCCCAGCGGATGGTCGGGAGTGAAGGAAATCGGCTACGCAAAATCCTTAATGGATTACATCTTCCGTTGGCTCGCCATCAAGTTCTTGCCGAGGGAAGAAATGGCGGTCGCAGACATGAGCGGGGCGGGTGAAGGCGGGCATGAACTGGCGCCGTCTGCAGGTCTGGTGCCCCAGGTGGACTTGGCACTAACCGGGCATAACGGCGATGGACCGGCCTGCCAGCAGTGCGGCGCGATCATGGTGCGCAACGGCTCGTGCTATCGCTGCCTGAATTGCGGAAGCACGAGTGGGTGCTCGTAGTTACATCGCAAAGGCCCCTGTTTTGTTGTGGGTGAACGCATAACGTGCGACTGAGCCCCCATAACGTGCGACTGGAGCCCCCATAAAATGCGACTGGGATTGATAATGGGCGGGTCATGTCTGAGCATGCGATGAAGAAATCATGTTAAACAAACCGAATTTAGCGCTGCCGCATGGTTCAGGGGAAGTGCCTCCGTTTAAGCGGTATTCGCACCTTATGCGTAAATTCGTGGCGACAGTCACACGTTATGGGGGCTTCGAGTCTCACGTTATGGGGTCTCACGCAGCGTAAGTCCTTGATTCTTCAGTGCGTCGATTCTCATCTTATGCGTCAACGCACATTTTGTGTTCCGGGACACAACTGGACCGTGAGAAGGTGGGGGGCTTGAGGGACCGGACCCTCCAGCGCCATCTCAAACTATTGATACAGCGCGGGTTTGTCTGCGATGCAGGGACCGGTGCCACGGACCCCACCAAATACTACGAGCCGGTGCTGTCACAACCGATCACATCTCAACTTGTGCACTCCCCCTATGTGTGAGATCCCATCAGCTGCGATGCTGTAGGCCGCCCCCGAAACCACCCATAGCGGTCCTGAGCACATCACATGCCAACTTTTTTTCACCGGTCGAGAAACTAGAGAACCAACCCGTATTAAAGGGTCGGACGCGGCTTCCTACTATAGCTCTCCATGATTCGGAGTGTGAGGAGAGGTCGCGTGCCCCAGTCCCTTCTACTCGCCGTTTAGCACGCGTCGTTTCCAAGCAAGAACCAAGGCAGGACATCCCGGCCAATCAAAATCGTCCGGAGTCTTCCTGCAAATCCCCAATTCATTTCAGGAGGAAAAACCATGTCAGAAACCAGTACGCTCATTGGCTACGAGGGTAGGACTATCCCCCGGGAAGCGCTCGTCCTCGTTCCCACACCCCCAGCAACAGAAACCCACCGCCCCATTCCTCATCACGAGGTTATTCAGGCGCTCGTCGAAACCCTCGGGTTTCGACACATCGGCATCGTGCACGATGAGTACGCAGTGTCTCCGGACGGAATGAAGCTATTCGGCGCCTTGGATCTCGAAACCGAGATCGAGGGATGCCGGTTTTCGATCGGTCTGCGCAACAGCCACGACAAGAGCATGCGGCTAGCGCTGACCGTCGGTTATCGCGTGTTCGTCTGCTCGAACATGGCATTCAGCGGAGACTTCACGCCGGTCCTGGCAAAGCACTCGAAGTCCTTCTCGTTACTGGATGCCATCTCTGTCGGCGTGGATCGCATGCAGAGAAATTTCGAGCCCATGCGAAAGCAGGTGGAAACGTGGCGCCAAACTCAATTAACGGAGGTCACCGCCAAGTTGATCATCTACGATGCCTTCATCGAAGGCGAACTTGATGTGCCCAAGCACTTGGCGCGGCGGGTCCACGATTTGTACTTCGAGCCCCAGTACGAGGAATTCAAAGCTCGTACGGTCTGGAGCCTGTCGAACGCCTTCACTTCAGCCTTTAAAGACCTCGAACCGATCCCACAATTCAAGGCAACCGCGAAACTGGGTAGCTTTCTCGACACTCGATTCAAACAGAGCTTCTGACAGTATCCGCTCACGGGCAGGACTGACGATGATCTTCCTGCCCGGTTGCGTTTTGCTTTAACGAAACGTTCGACTTCTGAAGTGGGCGAGTTGTCAGAAAAAGAACGGAGCACTTCGATGAAAACTGCGAGGCCGCCATTTCCTCTCGGCCGGATTCTTTTCACGCCGGGGGCAATAGATGCTTTGATACGTGCCAACCAGGACGTACACAATTTTCTAAACCGGCATATGAACGGTGACTGGGGAGATCTCCCGGATGAAGACAGGGTCGAGAACGAATTCAGCCTTGAGCATGGTTTTCGCATTTTGAGCAGTTACGCCACGGCGGCCGGCGAAAAGCTGTGGGTGATTACCGAAGCGGACCGGTCCGCAACCACGCTGCTTCTGCCCGAGGAATATTAGGGTTGCCCGCGCGTCCCTTCACGCTTGTCTCAGCGGAAACCCAACGGCGAAAGCGGCTCTTGACGATTAGCGCCTGCGGCGCGGCGACCGCGATCCAGAACTCGGGAATGCTGTTGCGGGCGGGCCTATCTCCTATACAGCTCGGAAACGGTTTCGTGCTTCCTGCCGGGGCGCTGATCGATCCTGCCTTGGCGAAGTTGAGGGCCGACCCGCACCTTTTGGTGAACCACTTCGGGTCCCCCTTGAATGAAGGATTGCCTTCGCCCTTTGAGGCCGAAGGTTGATAAGCCTAGTTGTTCTCACCCAAATCGGGCGAAATCCTTTCGCCCGACGAATCTCACGTTCAGCGTTGATTGGCGATAATCACTCAAATGCCGGCGCCTCTGGTTAGTTAAGTGATGATCTTTCAGGTGCTTGCAAGCCCCGGCTGTCCTAACGCGGTCCTCATTTGACGGGGAAGAAACTCTGTTCTATTTATGGACCAGGGATTCCTCGCCACCTGCCCTCTCAGAGCAGCACCACAACACACAGGCCAGCGAACACCGGAAGCTTTACGGTCGTAGCCGGCACGTTTGAAACACAGAAGGCTGGCTCTAGCGCTCCCGGGGTGGGTGATTGTGCGGGGAACCGAGGTGAGGTGCATTTATGAGTAGCGGTCCTTATCCAACATTGGGCCAGCAAACGGGGACACGATTACCACAAGCATCGGATTCCGGAGTCGTCGGCTTCGAGCCCACAGCTCCGCTTGAGCCCGTGGTTGACAGCGAAGAAGCGGCCAGGTTTCTCAACATCAACCCGAAGACTTTGCAGAAAATGGCGCGCAACGGCGGATGTGCCTGGGTATCGGATCGGAAAGCTTTGGAAGTTCCGCATCTCCGATCTGGACGGGTGGCTTCGTTCCAAGGTAATCTCGAACTGCCACTCGTGCCGCGAAAACGAAAGGAGATGACCTTTGTTTACGCGGACACGATACCAGTACGGAAGTTTGCGGAAGAAGAAGAGAGCGAAAGGGCCAGACGCATGGGAGTTTCGGTATTACGAGACCGTCGGCGGATCCCGAAATCGCAGGAGTACGACGGTCGGGACCGTCGAACAGTATCGAAACGAGGCTGCCGCGCGGCAGGCTGTTGCAGCCCTTCTTCTAAAACTTAACTCGGAGGCTCCACATATCGGAGCAGTGACGTTCGCTGCGCTTATTGACAGGTACGTCGAGGAGGAGTTGCCAGAGCGGTTCTCGACGCGAATCTCTTATCTGTCGATGGTGAACTCGCACATCCGGTCAAAGTGGGCCGACTTTCCCTTGGACAAGGTTAAGCCGATGGCGGTTGAAGAGTGGTTACGACAATTGCCGTTGGCGCCGAAATCCAGGGCCAACATACGAAGTCTGATGTATTCGGTCTTCAAGTGCGCCGAGCGGTGGGAACTGATCGAGATGGGAAAGAACCCCATCGCGCTCGTGCGCGTTAAGGATTGTTCCAAGCGTCTCACAACTCCTCGCGTGCTGACGGTGAAAGAGTATTGCGCGCTGCTTCCACACCTCAAAGAGCCCTATCGAACGATGGTCATCGTCGCCCAGTGTCTCGGTCTGCGAGTCAGCGAGATCGTGGCATTGAAGTGGGGTGATTTTGATTTTCAAAACTTAACCCTCCTAGTTCAACGCAGCATCGTTCACGGTCGAATAGGAGACGTGAAGACGGAATACTCTCGCGACCTCGTTCCACTTGATCCTCAATTGGTTTTGGTGTTGAAGGACTGGCGGCAGCGAGCCCCGTTCAAAGGGGAAGCGGATTGGTTGTTTGCGAACCCGCGAACGGGCAAGCCTTACCATCAAGAGGAAATTCAAAAGAAGCATCTGAAGAAGGCAGCGATTGCTGCCGGCATCGGGCCAGAGATAGGCTGGCACACGTTCCGACACACCTATCGTTCGTGGCTCGATGCGCATCGGGCGCTCCGCTTAAAGTGCAGCAGGAGTTGATGCGCCACGCCAGCATCACGACCACGATGAATGTCTATGGAAAGGCAATGCCGAGTATCAAGCGCGAAGCGAACAGCAAGGTCGTTAGCATGGCGTTGGCGAAAGAAAAAAGGGAGCCGCTTGCGGCGGCTCCCTGAGCGATTTCTTCTTATTGGGGGTTTTTGGGGGTTTGTCGTCTTTCTGAATTCCCCGTAACTGTATGAAAGGGTTGGTTGCGGGGCCGGGATTTGAACCCGGGACCTTTGGGTTATGAGCCCAACGAGCTACCAGACTGCTCCACCCCGCACAAGCATCATAGCGGATTGTGGTGGCAATGGCAACTGGGAATTTTCCTTGAAGACCCATCGTGGAGCCGCGCACGAAACTGGAACGACGCCGGGACCGGCAGGTAGATTTGCAGATCGGAGCGACTCCAGTTACGTCAGGAACACGACGTTGGCGGGCGTGCCGATGGGCGTGTAGTGTCCCGTGAAGCTCAGCGCGCCGCTGCTGCGATTGACGCGAAAGGTGGTGATGGCGTCGCCGCGTTGATTGCAGCAGTACAGGAAATTGCCCGTGGGATCGATGGTGAAACTGCGGGGATAATCGCCGCGCGTCCATTCCTCGCCAGCGAACGCGAGCAGTCCGCTGCCGTTGATGGAGAACCACGCGATGCTATCGTGCAGGCGGTTGGCGGCGTACAGAAACTTGCCGTCGGGACTGATGCGAACTTCAGAGGTGAAGTTCGTCCCCACGAAGCCCTTGGGCAGACTGGAGAGTGTCTGCTTCTCGTGCAATCGTCCCTGCCGCGAATCGTAGTCGAACGCCACCAGTGTAGAGCCTTCTTCCTGGAGCGAGTAGAACCAACGGCCGTTGGGATGGAACACGAAGTGGCGTGGGCCGTCACCGGGCGGCAGCGCGACGAAAGGCGGATCGTTGGGCGTGAGCTTGCCGTTTTCGAGGTCGATCTTCCAAATCAGAATGTGGTCCAGGCCCAGATCGGCGGCAAACACGAAGCGCCCCGAGGCGTCGGCCTGAATCATGTGCGCGTGGGGCTTGTCATGTCCGCTGAAGGCATAGCTTCCTACAGGCGCGCTGTGGGGCTGTTCCGGCCCCAACGTACCCTGGTTGTGAATCACATCCGTGGCGGGGCCCAGTTCGCCACCCGCGTGGATGGGCAGAACGGCTTCCGTCCCGCCACCGTAATTGGCCACCAGCGCGAACTTGCCGGAAGGGTGAACGCTCATGTGCGCGGGGCCGGCGCCTTCTGAACTAACGGTGTTCAGCAAGGTCAAGTGCCCGGATGCGCGGTCAACGGTGTAGGCGCTGACCGAGCCGGAATTGGCGCCGCCGAAGTTGGCGACTTCATTCGCCGAATACAAGTATTTGCCGGTGGGATGAAGCGCGAGGCAGGCCGGGTTCGCGTCACTGGGAATGACTTCGCGTTGCGTAAGTACGCCGGTAGCGGGATTCATTTCGAACACGCAGATGCCCTGGCCGCGGCCCTTGGATCCCTCCGGGCCTTGCGGTGAGCTGTACGTGCCCACGCACAGCAGCACGCGACGCGTCGCCGGCATGGCGCCGCTTTGACCGGCGCGCGCCAAAGCCGGAGCCATCATCGCAACGCCCGCAGCGCCTTGCAAAAAGCCGCGGCGCGATGTCCTTCCCGATACTCTGCCTGAGGATTTCATCGGAATCCTTTGCCCCGTCTCATGGGTATGCGTCGTGGGTCGATCGGCGAGGAGAAGCAGTACGCGGCTCGGTGGCGGTCGTAGCGGAGTGCGCGGTCAGGACTTCTTATCGTCCTCGGCCTTCTTCTCTTCTTCCTTGTCCGACGAGCCCGACATGCCGCCGCGCATGGCATCCTTGAATTCGCGGATGCCTTTGCCCAGTCCTTTACCGAGTTCCGGCAGCTTGCCTGGCCCGAAGATGATCAGCACGATCAGCAGGATGAAGAACAGGTGAGTTGGTTGTAACAACCCTTCCATGGGTCATTCTCCTAACCCGTCGCGCAGCCGCCTACTTCTTTTCGGCGCCGCCGTCGATTCCGCTGCGCATGGCGTCCTTAAACTCTTTAATGCCTTTTCCCAGGCCCTTGCCCAGTTCCGGCAGCTTTCCCGGTCCGAAGATGATGAGGACGATGAGCAAAATGAAGAACAGATGTGTTGGTTGCAGCAAGCCTTCCATGTTTATTCTCCTTAGCGTTCCGCCAGTTGACGGACAGAACACTCGAACGCATTATAGCCCAGCCGGGGCCAGAACCCAATCACGATTCGCGCGGGGGGAAAATCATGTTCCCCGGGGTCTTGCCGTCGGCCTGGCATTTCTTCCGGTACAGCGTGGCATAGCTGTCCTTGATGTATTCCCGCCGTGAGTAGCCAAGTTGGCGCGCCACCTCGTCAATCCAGCGCTGCGGCCCTTCCAGTTCCAGGTAATTGCCAATGGGCGTTTCGTCATACACCACGTGCGGCGCGTCGGCCGCTTCGCGCTTGCCCCGCGGCGCGTAGATGGTGCGGAACTTCTCGTAGCTGAAGACCTCGTGGAGGCCGAGCAGCAGCAGGATCTCGCCCAGGCGGTGGCCATCTTCCACGTGTGTCTCGATTTCGCGCCGAATCTTGTAATCGCGCGACTGCACCGGCGCACCCTTGTAGGTCAGCAAACCTTTGTCGCCGGCGAAGCGCAGGCGGATGAGGCAGCGCGCCTTGCGCAGCCGCTGGTCGGGAAAATCGTAAAGGTAGTTGCTCTCAAAGTGCCGCGCCAGAACGGGTCGAAACCCCAATTCCGTCAGCCGCCAGCGGAGTTCCTTGGGATCCTTGACGGCGAGCTTGATCTCGGTTTCGTGGCGATGTTTCATTTCGGCAGGGGTGGGCCGATTCAGGATTCGCGTTCGAGAATGAAGTCCGGCAGTGAGAGCAGCGCGTCCCTGTAGGGCGAATCGGGATAGCCATCGAGAAAGCCGCGGGCCTTGTCGGCAAAATCCTGCGCCTTTTCCCGCGCCGCTTGCAGCGTGCCGTAGTGGTCGATCAGCTCGAGAATTTCCGCGAACTGCACCGACTGGAATCCGTCTTCTTCCAGCACCCGCGACACTTTGCGAGCTTCCTGTGGCGAGCAGCGTTGCACCAAGTAAATCAGGGGCAGCGTCATCTTGCCTTCGCGCACGTCATTGCCGATGGGCTTGCCCAGCACTTCCTCGGATGAGGTGAAGTCCAGGACGTCGTCAATCAGTTGGAATGCCAGGCCCAGGTTGATGCCGTACTGGCCCAGCCGCGCTTCCTCTTCTTCGTTCTTGCCGCCCAGCAGAGCCCCCAGGCGCATGCAGGCGGAGAACAGGCACGCCGTCTTGCGATACGCCAACTCCAGGTACTCTTCTTCCATAACCGAGGGCCTGCGCAGGCACGTCAGTTGGAGCAACTCGCCCTCCACCATCACCTGCGTCAGGCGGATGAGCACGTCGAGAATGCGGAAGTTGCGTTCGTTCAGGGCGATGTTGAAGGCCTGCATGTAAAGCCAGTCGCCCGCCAGCACGCTCATGGGATTGCCCCAGCGGGAGTTGGTGGAGGGCCGGCCGCGGCGCGTGTCGGCCTGGTCAATGACGTCGTCATGCACCAGCGTGGCGGTGTGGATCATCTCCACCACCGCGCCCAGACGGATGCCCGCCGCTCCCTGGTGGCCGCAGAGTCGCTCTGCGAGCAGCACCAGCGCCGGCCGCAGCCGTTTGCCGCCGCCTTCCTGCAAGTACTGGCCGATTTCGGAAATGGGACGGATGCCGGTGGTGGTTTGAACAACAAACTCCTCCTCCACCTGCAACAGGTCCGGCCGGACCAGGTCCAGTACTTCCTTAAAGGTTAAATTCTTTACGGACGCCAAGAGCGAACTCTCCCTCGCCCCGTCTGCGCGCCTTGCCAAGCCGATTGAGAGGGACAGACCGGAGGGCGAACCCACAAATTCAATAGTCCCACAAAAATTGGATGAAGGGAAGAAGCAAGTGCGCTCTACCCCCCTCTCGGCATAGCGCCGCCATTCCTTCGCGTCGCCCAGGGCAGGCTTTAGCGGCTCCAGTGCCGGCTGGAAGCCGGCGTTACGGAGCACATGACGGGAGCCCCGGCAAGTACGCCGCCCGTTGAAGCCCGTACCTGGAAGCGGCTGTTGCTTGAGCGCGTGCTGCCCAGCCGGCGCGCGACTCGGAGTCGCGACGCGCCTGCGATCGCCCCGGCTTGCGGGAGGCCACCGCGATGCTGCGGGACGCGGCGAGCATGTTCTTCCACTAGCCGCGGCGGCTACACGGCCGTGGTTTGCGAACGCGCCACATCGTGCGGATTCCTTGCGGAATACGCACATAGGGCGTTGCTTTCGGCAAGTGAGCTCACAATGTGCATAAAATGTCGCGCAGGTCGCGTATCATTAAGTACAAGATGTCTGTTTTTTCTGGGATAGGTTGTCCATGCTCTCTGTGTTTTCATACACATAGCGGCTTCGGTCGTAGTAATTTTAATTTTCCGGCCCCTTCCCGCCCTCAAAGCCGACGGGATGTCCCCATCTCCCGTGCCGGCCGAACTGCCGAATAGTCTAGTGACGGGACTGGGCAGGGGTGGAAAAACGGTTGGGTGGAGCGAGATGGCGAGGCAGAGAGGTGGCATGCGTCGTCCGCAGCGGCTGGCGAGCCCGCACCTTAGCGCGGGCTTTCTGTGCCAGTTACAGTATACGCACATTGCTAGGCTTTTGTCAAGTGCAATGTGAGGCTACATATCGAAACCTATGCCGCGGGCTTGGCGGCTGGGCGTGAAAGGCTGCGACGCTCGACCGCGCCTCCGTCGCGCGGTCATGAACGGCCATGGAAGTTTCGTGCGGAGCGCTAACGCATTGTCATCCTGAGGCCGGCTTTTCAGGGCGAAGGACCCCTTGCATTTCGTCTTACCCAAGTGCGCGGTCACGGCGCCGCGCGGCTACTTGGCGCTCCCGCGCCCCACTTCCCACGTACAATGAAAAGGGTCCTTCGTCGTGAAAAGCCGGACTCAGGATGACAGTTTGGTTCGTTGGTTGTGCAACATTCAGATGGTGCCTCGCGCACAGAAAGCCGTGTTTCCGTGCCTGCGTCGAACGGCCATGAACGGCCATGGAAGTTAGCTGCGGCGTCCTAACGCATTGTCATCCAAACAAGTCAGGAGCCAGCGGTCGATCCTCCGACCACTGACTCCTGATGGCTGATTCGCGTTTCCCGTCTGCCTTCCGCGTACTGCATCCTGCCTACTTCCTACTGCCTCCTGCCTACTTCCTTCCGTACACCGGCCCGTAGTTGGCGCAGGCGCGATAGTCGCCGCCCTCGGGATTGTGGGTGCCGAAGTGGGTCCAGGCGGTGGGGCGGAAGATGCGTTCTTCACTGACGTTATGCATGCACACGGGGATGCGCAGCATAGCCGCCACGCTGAGCAGCTTGTCGCCGATGTGGCCGTAGCTGATGGCGCCGTGGTTGGCTCCCCAATTGTTCATGACGGAGTAAACATCGCGGAAGGGTCCGCTGCCCGACAGGATGGGCGCGAACCAGGTGGTGGGCCAGGTGGGATTGGTGCGCTCATCCAGCACCTTGTTGACCTTCGCCGGCAGGGCGACGGTGTGGCCTTCCACCAGTTGCAGCACCGGTCCCTGGCCGTGGATCCAGTTGATGCGCGCCATGGTGGCGGGCATTTCGCAGCAAGTGAGGAACTGCGAGGAATAGCCGCCGCCGCGGAAGTATTCCAGCATGCCCGGACCCCACTGCGTGGCCTCCAGGCAGGCCTCAACTTCCTCGTTGGTGATTTCCCAGTAAGGCTTCATCACCGATTTGCCGCCGCGAGTCTGGCGGCCGGTGGCATCCAGCGTAGCGGCGCCGGAGTTGATCAGGTGGACGATTCCCTGGCTCGCCTTGCCCATCAGTTTGTAGCCGGTGACGCGCTTTACCGCCGCCGGGCTCCAATAGGTGCGCACGTCGGCAAAGATCTGCGCCGTGTCGGTCAGCAGGTGGCCCAGAAGCATGGTGGCGCCGTTCAGGCTGTCGTTTTCCGTGGCGAAAACAAAGGGCTCGCGGATGCCGTTCCAGTCAAAGGAGGTGTTCAGAATGGCTTCCATGAAGTCACCGTTGGGGAAGTGGTCGGTCCACTGCCGCTGGCCCTGAAAGCCCCCGAGGATGGCGTTGTGGCCCATGGCCTCTTCGGCGTAGCTCATTTCCTCCAGCCGCGGATTGCCCACCATCAGGTCGCGCCCGATGATGGCCATCTTTACCGACGTCTCCCAATCGGCGTCCTTGGCCGCGCGGGACTTCTGGAGTTTGGCCGGATTCCAATCCTTACCCTCGGGACAATTGCCCTTTACCCACGCCATCGCGCGGTCAAATTCCTCAGCGTCATAAATCTTCTCGTCCATGCGCCGGACGAATTCCGACATGTCCACATACTCCGTGCGCATGCCCAGGTAATTCTGGAAGAAATCCGCATTGACCATCGAACCGGCGATTCCCATGGAGACCGAGCCCAGCGAGAGGTAGGACTTGCCCCGCATCTCCGCCACGGCCAGACCGGCCTTGGCGAATTGCAGCAGCTTCTCCTGCACGTCCTCGGGAATCGTGGTGTCGGTGGCGTCCTGAACGTCGTGGCCGTAGATGCCGAACGCCGGCAATCCCTTTTGATTGTGTCCGGCCAGTACCGCCGCCAGATAAACCGCGCCCGGGCGCTCCGTGCCGTTAAAGCCCCACACCGCTTTGGGAATCAGCGGGTCCATGTCCATGGTCTCGGAACCGTAGCACCAACAAGGCGACACCGTCAGCGACACGCCCACGCCGGCATGCGCGAACTTGTCAGCGCAGTCGGCTGCTTCCGCTACGCCGCCAATGCAGCTATCGGCGATGACACATTCCACCGGCATGCCGTTCGGATGCCGCAGACTCTTCTGCAGGAAATCCGCCGCGGCTTTCGCCATGCCCATGGTTTGGGCTTCGATCGATTCGCGCACACCGCGCCGCCGTCCATCGATGGCCGGGCGAATCCCGATCTTGGGCAGAGCACCTCGCAGCCGCTTCTGCGGTTCAATTGCCTTTTGGTCGTTCTTTTTTGCCATATGAATTTGCCCCCTCCTTAGGGAGCACAATTGTAACGCAAAGAGGGATATTTGCATCCTGGAAGGTCGCGCTATTTTGCCGATGTAGAGGGCGAAAGAGACCTAATGTCCGAGGCGTTTGGGGCGTTCGCCGGTACCGAGCCGATCGTGGCGCGAGCGCTTGGCCTGCCGTACCACGGGCATCCGAACCTGTGAAAAAATCGGGAGAAAGCAAAAGCATTTCACGCAAAGGCGCAAAGACGCCAAGCCCGCAAAGAAAACAAGGCGGTTATCGTTGCGCGTCTTTGCGCCTTCGCGCCTTTGCGTGAGATTGTTTATTTTTTCACACGTTCTCCTGCCCGTGCCGCTGGAGGGCACGCCATGGCGTGCCCGTACGAGGTAGGGCCGACCTGGAGAGCATGCCCTGAGCCCGGCGAAAGGTCGGCACCGGTCGAATCCGTGAGCTGACGGATTCGCCCCGCACACGCGAACCGGCTGGAAGCTGGCGGGACGGCCCGAATTGGAGCGTCGCGAGCCAACTTCCATCTTGCGTTGCCACCGGTTCGGGTGCTCTAATCGCAGCGTTAATTCATTCTACGATGCGTTCCATGCCGTGGCCGGGATCGGTGCCCGGTGAGACGGCGAGACTCCATGCATTGAGGTGGACCGTGAGAACCCGTACGGCGCGCGCTGCTTCCCAATCCTTACCAACTTCCCGACCCCATTGGGGAAGGGAAGCGCACACGCGGTCTTTTTACGCAAGTATCATCTCTTGCGCAGTGATGCTGGGGTTCGCCGTATTGGGCCCAGGGCAGGAAGCGGCGCTCGCCAACGGGTCCGGCGCGGTGGCCGTCGGCGCCAAACTTTATGTTCGGCTGGAGGCCGCCGCGTGCACCAAAACGTCACACCTTAATCAGGCGATCAGCGCGCGAGTGGTGCGGGAGGTGACCAGCGACCAGGGGTTGCTGGTTCCGATCGGGGCGGAAGTGACGGGGAAAATCGTGAAGCTGATCCCAGCATCCGATCCAACGGACCACGCGCGCATGCTGATTCGCTTTGACCACTTGGTGCTGCCGCATCAAGCCTCTGTGCCCTTGAGTGCCCATCTGACGGAAGTGGAGAACGCCCGGGAGACGATCCTTCCTGACGGGACGATCCAGGGCGTTTTGGAGAAAGACGCGGCCGTGGGGCGTGTGGACACCATGCTGGACAAGTTGGGCTCGGCAGGCGAGAAGATGGAAGAGATGGGAGGCAAGGCGGTCGGCAAAGTGGATACGTCGATTGATTTCCCGCCGGGCACGGACATGGTGTTGACCGTTGACCAACCTTTCGCGATTGAGCCCGTCCCGCGGCCCGCGTCCGCGAGCCAACTCACTGCGGGCTTGACGGACGCCATCCAAAGATTGCTGGTCGAAGCGCCGAATCGCGTGGAAAGCAAGTCGAAAAAGCCCGGCGACCCGCTCAATTTGATTCTGGTGGGCAATTCCCAACTGATACTCAACGCCTTCAAGGAAGCCGGCTGGAGCGAGGCCAAGAAATTGGGCGCGCGCTCGGCCGTGGGCACGGTGAAGGCCATGGCCAACGACCAAGGCTTTGGCCAGGCCCCCGTTTCCCAACTGTATCTCTTTGGCCGCGTCGAGGATCTGGCGTTTGAAAAAATGCTCGACACCTTTTTGAAGCGCCATCACCTGCGACTGTGGCGCACCGACGTCAGCGGACCCGGCGGCAGTGAAATCTGGATCGGTGCTTCCACGCATGATATCGGCTTGGACGTGCATCCCGGAGTCGTCTCCCATGAAATCGACTCCGACCTGGACGCGGAGCGCAGTAAAGTGGGCGCCGACCTGATGGCGAGCGGGTTGGCCGCCGCGGAACGACTGGTGAGCCGTCCCAATCCTCTTACCGAAGGAAAAACCGCCACCGGCGGCACCTGGAAGACCGACGGG
This sequence comes from uncultured Acidobacteriota bacterium, assembly GCA_963719115.1. GTDB lineage: Bacteria > Acidobacteriota > Terriglobia > UBA7540 > UBA7540 > Bog-366. The sequence goes on from CAVRBF010000049.1 coordinate 16,638, forward strand.
CAGTTGCTGGTGGTGGAACTGAAGGCGTCCGCAGGCCTGTAGTTGATTTTGGATTTTCGATTTTGGATTTTGGATTCGGCAGCATGATCGCCGGCCCCTTGCCCGCCTTTCTTGAGTGCTTAAACTCCGCCCAAGCGCCGGCGAGCCACCGGCGACTTGCTGCCGAGGCCAGCCGCATCCAATCCAAAATCCAAAATCTGAAATCCAAAATGGGTTGACGCTTTCCAGCCCCCGATGTATGTTTTGCGGCAGGGCACGCACACCATCCAGCGCCCTGATTTTGCGATTTGATCGTGAGGTTCGTCATGGCTTCAGCATCCGCTTGTCCCACCACCGCGCCGCAGCACGTGGCCGGTAAGATCATCGACGCGGTGGTAAAGACCTCCGTGGACGCAACGCGCCCGCTGCCGCTCGCCTGTGCGCTGTACGCGGTGGAAAACGCCGAGGGCGTTTGGCTCTGCGCCTATTACGGATCGAACCGGAGTGTGTTCGACTTTCTTCCGCAGAAGGGCGCGGAAATTGACGAAACCAACGTGGGCATCGCCTTTCTCCACAAAGTCTTTGTCCCCAAAGACCAATATCAGCCTGCCGAGTGGGAACGATTCCAGAAAGAGCGCTTCATGGTTTACGGTGCGCGCGGTGAGTAGCGCACGAAGCCAACAGCTTACAGCCGACCGCCGACCGCCGACCGCTTACAGCCGACAGCTAACAGCTCACAGTCACAAAGCACGGGACGCCGAGTGGGTTCCGCGCCAGCGGCCGTCGCGACCGTCCGGCGGCAGCCGAATTCTGCTTTAAGCTGTCGGCTGTAAGCTGCGAACTGTTTGCTGTACGCTGTCAGCTTCTTTGCCCGTTTTCTGCTATACTGGGCGCCAGATATTGGTTTCATTGACATTGCTGGGTGGTCGCACAGACGCCGTTACAGGTAGACGGGTGAAAAATTCTGGCCCTGAAGGGAAGCGCAATGGCGTTCCCGGGCCAGTCAAAATGCGGAGGGTAGCGCTTATGCGTTTGCTGAAAAAAACCGGAATGATACTTATGTTGGGACTTGCCGTGACCGGAGCGCTGTGGGCGCAACGGCCCGGCGGTGGCATGAATCCCTTTGGTGGCGTGCCAAGCTTTGGCCTGCAAAACCCCACGGCAGGTTCGGGCTCGGAGTACCTCCTGACCACCAAGGGCAAGGACATGGATATGTCCGTTGTTGCCCTGGGCAAGGAGGATGTGGCCGGTGAAACCGGCTACTGGATGGAAACTCGCATGACCAACCAGGATCTCGGTGGCGAGATGGTCATGAAGAGTCTCGTGGTGGCGTCGGCCAGCCAGGCGGGCGTGAAACGGATGATCATCCAGCGGCCCGGGCAGCCTCCCATGGAGATGCCCACCATGATGATGAGCATGATGCAGCAGCACCAAACTCCGATGACCACTAAGGGCGAGGGTGGGCCGGGCGGCACCGGTGAGTTGGTGGGCACGGAATCGGTGACCGTCCCGGCCGGCACATTTAGCTGCCAGCACTATCGCAAAACGGATCAGCGGGGAACCACCGACCTGTGGATCTCGACGCAGGTCACTCCCTACGCCCTGGTGAAAATGACAGGCCCCGATGTCTCCATGGTTTTGAAGAAAGTCCTGTCGGGCGAGACCTCGCACATCAATGGCGAACCGCAGAAGATGAATTTCCCCGGAATGCCGCAGCAGTAACTCTCTGACCTTCCTTTCGCCGCCGCGCGGGCCGGAGTCGCCGGCCCGCGGCGGACGGCAAACCCTCAGACCGCTCATGCCCACGCCATAGCTGCCCCCTCCCGAGAAGCGCCCAACTTGCCGTGCCACCTGCCCTATGGTATATTTATGCGTAGTTTGCATAAAATTGCATGGATAAGGTCTATCGACGCACGCAGATTGTGGACCTCCTGCGCACCGAGGAGGTGGAGACGCAGGATGACCTTCGCCGCAAGTTGGCGCGCCGGGGCATTCACGTCACGCAGGCGACGGTGTCGCGCGACATTGAAGACCTGGGGCTGATCAAGACGCGCGATGGGTACCGCCTGCCGGGAGCGGCCGCATCCGAACCCCTGCCGTCGCTTGAGCCTAAGCTGGTCATGGTGCTGAAGGAATTCCTGACGGACGTGCGCCAGGCAGCGAACCTGGTGGTTCTCCGGACCCGGCCCGGGAATGCCCACTCGGTGGCGGCGGCGCTCGACGCCAACCCGTGGCAGGATGTGGTGGGAACCATCGCCGGTGACGACACCATCTTCGTCGCTACTCCCAGTTCGCGACAGGCGGAGGCGATTCGGAAGAAGATTCGGGCCCTGGCGGCGAGTTAGGCGCTGGGGGCCGGCGGCACCGGCCACGGGCCGAATGCTCGGCCCTACATCAATAGAAAATCGGGAATCAAACTCATGTCCAATTCAACGCAAGTGAAACGTGTGGTTCTGGCTTATTCGGGGGGACTCGACACCTCCATCATTATTCCCTGGTTGCGTGAGAATTACGGGTGCGAAGTCATTGCCATGGTGGGGAACGTCGGTCAAGGCGATGACTATGCCGCCGTGCGCAAGAAGGCTTTGGCCAGCGGCGCCAGCAAGGTGTTCGTCGAGGACCTGCGCGAGGAGTTTGTGACCGGCCATCTGTGGAAGGCCGTCAAAGCCGGCACGGTTTATGAAGGCAAATATCTTCTGGGCACATCTCTCGCGCGGCCGGTGCTCGCCAAGGCGCAAGTAAAGGTTGCTTTGGCAACCGGCGCCGACGCCGTGGCGCATGGCTGCACGGGGAAGGGCAATGACCAGGTGCGCTTCGAGTTGACCTACAAGGCGCTGGCGCCCCATCTGCGCGTCATCGCTCCGTGGCGCGAATGGTCCATCAAATCGCGCGAAGACGCCTTGCAGTATGCGGAGGCTCACGGCGTTCCGGTGCCCGTTACCAAGAAAGATCTCTACAGCCGCGACCAGAACCTGTGGCACCTGAGCCATGAGGGCGGGCCGCTGGAAACCAAATTGGGCGAGCCGCCCGAAGATGCGTGGAAACTGACCACGAGCCCGCAGAAAGCTCCGGCGGAGGAAGGCACGGTCTCCATTGCCTTTGAAGCTGGCGTGCCCGTTGCCGTCGATGGAAGGCGGCTCGGTCCTGTCAAACTGGTCGAAAAGCTGAACGAAATCGGCGGCCGCTACGGTGTGGGCCGCACCGATCTGGTGGAGAACCGGCTGGTGGGAATGAAATCGCACGGCGCTTACGAGACGCCCGGCGGGACGCTGATTTATGCCGCTCACCATGAGCTGGAAGCTCTGTGCCTTGACCGGGAGACGCTCCACTACAAACAGCATATCGCCTTGCGATACGCCGAGCTGGTCTACTACGGGCAGTGGTTCACCCCGCTGCGCGAGGCGCTGGACGCCTTTGTTGATTCCACGCAGCGCAACGTAACCGGCAAAGTCACGCTGGGCCTTTATCGCGGGCATGTTCGCATCCTGGACCGGCAATCCCCCACTTCGCTCTACGACACCAGCATCGGCAGCTTCGTGATGGGCGCGGACTACAACCAGAAGGACGCGGAAGGCTTCATCAACATTCTGGGCTTGCCATTGCGGATTGAATCCGCGCTGCGCAAGAAGCGGGCAGCCGCCGGGAAAGGGAAGAAGGGATGAAGCTTTGGGGCGGACGCTTCAGCGGCCGGCGTGATCCGCTGTTCGAAAAGTTTTCCGAGTCATTTTCCCTCGATCAACGGTTCATTCTGTACGACCTGCGCGTCAACCTGGCTTACGTAAAGGCGCTGGCGGAGGCGGAAGTGTTGAAGCCCCGCGAAGCCCGGCAGATTGCCGCCGGACTGGTAGCCCTGCGCCGCAAAGTCGAGCGCAACGCGAGTTGGGCGCAGGGGCAGGCGGCGGAAGATGTTCACACCTGGGTGGAGGGCGAACTCGAGCGGATTGCCGGGGAAGTGGCTCGCAAGCTGCGCACCGGCCGCAGTCGCAATGACTTGGTCGCCACTGAGATGCGCCTGTACGTGAAGGACGCGACCCTTCAGTTGGAACGCGCCCTCACCGATCTGCTGTCGGCGCTGGTCGGCCAGGCGCGGCGCCATGCACGAGTCGTACTGCCCGGTTACACCCACCTTCAACCCGCGCAGCCCGTTCTTTTCGCTCACTACCTGCTGGCGTATTTCGAAATGTTCTGCCGCGACGGCAGCCGCCTGCGCGATTGCCGCGTGCGCGCCGACGAACTTCCCATGGGTGCGGGAGCCCTGGCGGGAACCACGTTTGCCATCAACCGCGAGCGCCTGGCGAAGGAGTTGGGATTCGCGCGCGTGGCCCGCAACAGCATTGACGTGACCTCCGACCGCGATCCCGTGGCGGAATTGCTTTTCGCCTGCTCGCTATGCATGCTGCACCTGAGTCGCTGGGCGGAGGATTTGATCATCTATTCCTCGCCCGGGTTCGGTTACGTCGAGCTTGCCGACGCTTATTCCACCGGCAGCAGCATCATGCCGCAGAAGAAGAATCCCGACTCCCTCGAACTGATTCGCGGTCGGTCGGGCATCCTGTTGGGAAAGCTTATGGCCATGCTGGCGGTCATGAAGGGCCTGCCGCTTGCCTATGATCGCGACCTTCAGGAAGACAAGACCGCGATGTTTTCCGGCGTCGAAACCACTCTCGGGGCGGTGGAGATTGCCGCGCGCGTAGACCGGCACTCTGCGCATTCGTCCTCAGCGTATGACGGCTATGACGGAACTCGGATTCCTGACCGCTACTGACGTTGCCGACGAACTGGTGCGGCGCGGCGTGCCGTTTGCCGATGCGCACGAGCAGGTGGGAAAGTTGGTTCGCCACTGCGCCGACGAGGGCAAGACCTTTCAAGACCTATCCGCGGAGGAAGCCGAGCAGTTCGTTCCTGGCTGGGACTCTGACCTTCAGGACGTGGCCCTTTCCATGGAGCGCTCCGTGGCGCGCCGCAATGTGACGGGCGGCACCGCTCCCAAGCAGGTCGAGCGCCAGCTTCAGCGCGCCGAGCAGCTCGTGGCGGAATTACAGCGCAAGCTCAAACCATCAAAGACAACGGAATAGCGTTTATCGCGGCGTGAACGCCACTGTTCTCACCTGCGGTATGGGAGTGTTCCACCCTTTCGCGTCGTGCCACAGGATGGCGTTCAGCACCTGCGTGGGCACATCATCGGGTTCCTCGAAATTCATGTGCATCGAGGCAATGGCAGCCTCGCGAGCCGCTCCCTGCAAAGCCGAGAGCGGCGGGTTTACCTCGTAGATCGACTGACGAGGTTCGGTGGCCAGGTAAGGCGTGAAGTCCGGCTTGGCTTGGAAGCTGTTGCGCATGTCGTGGGCGATGAGGTCAAACAGCGACATGGGCGGCAGGCCCAGGATCATCTCGATGGTCTTGACCATGCTGCATTGGGAATAGAACGTGGAATCAATTGATCCGCGGCGGATGTAGGGACTTACCGCCAGCGCCACGGTGCGGTGGCCGTCCACGTGGTCCAAGCCGTCCTGCGCGTCATCTTCGACAACGAAAATCAACGCCGACCGCCAGAATTGCGAGTGCGAGATGCCTTCGACGATCTGGCCGACGGCCCAATCATTGTCGGCAATGCACGCCTTGGGAGTGGAAAAGCCGGGGCTTGTCCCGGCGGTGTGGTCGGAGGGCAGTTGCACCAACACCAGGTTCGGCATGTTGCCCTGCGCTTCCCACTGCTTCAGATGTTGCAGAAAGATGCGCGCCCGCACCACGTCGGCCACCTGCAAACCATACGCCGGATAATCCTTGACCACAAAGCGATTGAGAGGGGCAATGGGCGCGACAGTGTGAAAGCGGTCGTGAAAGTCACTGCCCTCCCTGTATTCCTTTAAGACAGAAATTCGGTTTGCGACATCCGGCTTATGAATACCCCCGACGAATTCGCCAAAATCTGCGATGGTCTTTTTGGCCTCGGTGGGCGTTGTCCCAGATGAATCCGCTATCGGCGAAGGCCATGGGGTCGTCGCCGTTCTTGGGGTAACTGCGCCCCTCGTATCCAGGCCACATGGTGTAATCGGTCTCGCTCGCTTGCGTCACCCACTGGTGCCCGTCGCCGCTGTTTCCGCCGGAGGCGTAGAAGTTGTCGAGCAGAACGAACTGGCGCGTCAATTCGCGCGTGTTGGGCGCCACATCGTCGCCATAGGCCTGGAGCGTGGGATCGCCGTTGCCCTTGCCGATTCCGCCCAGAATTTCGTCGTATGGCCGGTTTTCTTTGATGATGTAGACGATGTGTTGAATCGGCGAAGGCTCACCGGCATGCACCGGAACCGGAATCGGCGTGAGCAGCAGACGGCTTTACGCCTCGGAAACGAATCCGCTGCCTGCGTTGCGCAGTCGCAAATGATTATTTTCCGCCACGGCGGTTGTATACGCGGGCAATTCGCTGGCATCGGGAACAGGAATCACCTGCACGGTTCCGCGGTCGGAGTGAACGTAGCGCCGCGTCGGTCCCGGTTCCAGATCCAATCTCAGTTCCCTGGAGAAATTCGCAATGGGCGCCATCTTCCATCCTGCGCCCACGCCCAGCAGCGACGAGACGGCCAGGTACGCTCCGTCGGGACTGAGGGCGATGTCGGCGGGATACCAGTCGGTGGGAATCAATCCCAGCATCCTGGAGGCACGCTGCGGGCTGGCACTGACATCGATTACCGCGACGGCGTTGATGCCTGCGCAGGCCACGTAAAGCCGCGACCCATCACGGGAGACCACCACGGCCTCCGGCGCCACGCCTGCCACCTTGCGCTCGAAAGGCTGCACGGAAATGGTTTCCACCACTTTGTTCGCGCTGGTGTCAATCACGGAGACCGTGTCGCTGTTGCTGTTGGAAACGAACAGGCGGTGATGCGCTTCATCCCAGGCGAGAGATGTGGGGTGCAGGCCAACCTCGACCGTGTTCGTTACTTTTCCGCTGGCGATGTCGATGCGGCTCACCGTGCCGCTGGCGGCGATGCCACGCTGGTCCACCACGGCAAGGTCAGCGCCCTTGATGGAGCCGGTCGGTGCAGTTAGATCCTGCGTACGGGGAAACCGCCCGCCCCAGTTGCTGACATAAGCCACGGTGCTCGCGGCGTTGATGGCCGCCCCAAAAGGAGCGATGCCGGTCTTGACCGAATACTTCAGTTCGCCGTTGCTCAAATCGACGATGGCCGCCACGTCGTCAAAGGTCAGGGGGATAATCGCGTAGCGCGGCGTGGAGCTATCGTGTGAGGGCGCCGGCACGGCTACGGTCCCGGCGTTGGTGGTCCCAAGCGAGTGCCCGATGACCTTCGCGGCGCCGTTCGACACGGCAAGCAGGCGTACCGAACCTCGGACTTTGCCCTCAATCTTCTCCGTGCTCGCGGCGGCGATCAGCGGCTGGTTGGTCACCAGATCGAAAGCGATGCCCTGCTTGCCCGGTGTGCCCTGAACGCTCACGCGTTCAAGCACCTTGTTGGCCTGCCAATCCATCTTGAAGATTTCGAGGGCGCGGCGGGGCGCTGTGAGTGCGTAAATCTCCGCGCTGGTCGCTCCGAACGTCACACCGAACACCCTGCTTTCAAAGACGGCCTGAATGCCCGCCGGGGTAATGTCCTGCCGGCTGGGAATGATTCCCGGATCGGGAACGCTGCGCACCGGAGTGTCGTCAGTGACCGGGCGATGGCCGGAGGCGGCGGCTTTGTGCGGTGGCGTGCTGCCCTTGACGTCCGGTGGGATAAAAGGCCCCGTCGGCTGCTGCGCCGTCGGCGCGCGCGGAGTGCTGATTCCGATGAAGACGACCAGAGCGATTAACAAGAACAACTGACGACGGCTTGATGATACCAATCCTGCCTCCGAATCGATGGGTTACCAGCCTGAGGGTCAAACCGCAGAGCGGGGAACGCGGTAGTCGAGTGAATACAACTCGATGGCGCGCCATCTGCTGAAGAACATTTCTTTTCCGAAAGTGCAGTATATCACGTCACTTCTCTTCCGCCATGCGAGCGCGCAATTTCCGCCACGCCGCCATGGAACGGGTCAGGTTCTCTTCGCGATCGCCTGGGACGTGGTAGCACTGGAGTCCGATGGGGCCGTTGTAACCCAGCGCCACCAGTTTTTTCAGCAGCCCGTAAACATCAAACTCACCGTGATCGAGAGGCTGAATCAAGCGATCCCAGCCGCCTTCGTGTTCCGCGCCATTGATGCTAACCAAGTAGAGATAGGGCAGCGCATCGTGAAGGCGCGTGTCAAGATTGGGCTCGTCCTTTGCCGCCAGGAAATGCGCCAGGTTGAAAGTGACGCCGACGTTGGGCCGATCCACGCTTTTCACCAGGCGTAGTGCGTCTTCAATACGCGCGACGTACAAGCCCCAGTGCGGGTACAGGGCTACCCGCAGCCCGGATGCAGCGGCCATGTCAGCCACTTCCCGGACGACCGCCGTGGCGCGCGCGTCGGCGTCCGGCGCGGTGCCGTTCACGGTGAGCCAAATGACCGTTCCATGTCCCTGCAACTGCTTAATGGCTTCCGGCAGGCCGGGATCGTAACTGGGCTTGTCACCGTCGATGCGCGCCGCCACATAGATGCTGAACATTTTCAGGCCGCGGCTTTCAAGCGCTTGAAGCATCTCGGGAATGTTCTTGGTGCCGGTAAATCCCATGCCCGCGTAACCGGTGCGCTTCACCAGTTCCGCCTGCTCGTCCAGCGGCACATGCTCGTCGCGGCCTGTGCCGTTGTCGAAAACGAAAAAGGGGTTGTTGAGAGGGGAAGCGGCCGGCAGCCAACTTGGCACCAATAGGATTGCGGTCACGAGGAACGAAATGAGTTTCATGCGGGATCTCCCTTTAGAGATGCTTCGCTAATCACTGCGTTGCGGCGCCTGAATCCACTTGCCGACCCAATCATTAGCGGAGGGACTGTTGGTGAACCGCTCGGTAGCCGGGTCCCACTCCAGCTTTTTGCCCACTTGGATCGCGATGTTGGCCAAGTGACAGAGTGAGGTTGTGCGATGCCCCACTTCGGCGTCTTCCAAGGTGTCGCCGCGCGTCTTGACCGCATCGATGAAGTCCTGTTTATCACTTTTGAACGGGAAGTGAATCTCGTTATCGCCGATCTTGGAACCGAGAATGGAAGCCGGCTCGGCTTGCAGAGGCTTCTGGTACTCGGCGAAGATCCAACCCTCCGAGCCTTCAAAGCGGACATAGATCTTCTCATCGGTGCGGTAGAAGAGGCGCACGCCGCTGGCATATCGATACTCGGCCTGGAAGTTCAGCAGGACGTTCCAGAAGCTGTCCGCGGGCGGGTAGGTACCGTGCGCTTCGACCTCGACGGGACCGGAGCGATCGGTGCCGTTGCCCCATTGCGCGATGTCGTTCAGGTGGGCTCCCCAGTTGGTGATCATGCCGTCACAGTAATAGCGATGCCGCATCCAGCCGGGGCGGTCGTAGGACTTTGGCGTGTGCACGCGCTTCTCCGTGTATGGCGCGTGAATCGCCGGGCCTTGCCACCGCTCGTAGTCGAGTTCGGGAGGAACGGGCATTTTCGGTTGCGCCGGGCAGCCAACATCCGTTCCTGGCACGCCGGTGCGAATGGTGTGCAGTTTGCCAATCCGTCCGTTGCGCACCAGGGTGACGGCGCGATGGAAATTCTCGAGCGAGCGAAACTCGCTATCGGTACGGAACACGCGCGCGTGTTTTTTCACGAGGTCACTCAAGGCGCGGCCGTCAGCGATGCACCGCGTGATGGGCTTCTCGCAGGAGACGTCCTTGCCGGCCTTGATGGCGTCCATCGACATCTGTACGTGCCAGTGGTCGGGCCCGCCGATGAACACCGCATCGAGCGTCGGATTGGCGAGCAATTCGTGATAGTCCTGGTAGGTCGTCACGCCCTTGAATGTGCCGGAGGTCGAACTGTTGAGCGTAGGCGTCCTCAACTTGCTTCTTGGCGTTGGCCAGGCGCCACGCATCCACATCGCAGAGGGCCGTCACCTGCACGTCGGGCATGGAGAAGAACTGGGGGAGATTGGTATGTAAGGTCTGGCGTCCAATACCGATGACGCCCACCGTGACGCGGTTGCTGGGACTGGCCTTGGCGAGCAAGAAACCACTGGCACCAACTCCGGCGCTGAGAATGAAGGTTCTCCGGGACAGGTTCATAGGAATCCTCCTAATGCATCTATTTACCCGCAACGACCACCGATGCGGTGCCGTGCTTTTTCACATGAATGGTGGCCATACCGTCCGAGCGAGCAATGTCCGCGGCGTAAGCGGGCCCATCGGCTGAGTACACCTTCGCCGAGTGCAGGTTCGCGGCGTCCGGAACTCTTAATGTCACCGTAACTTCTTCCACGCCGGCGGCATTACGCGCGCGGTGGCGCGTTCGTGAAGTTAGCGGTGCGACATATTCACCTTTGCCGTTGAGGAAAAGATTCACGTCGTTGTCACCCGTGGCCGCCACACAATGCGGCAGCAGCACTTGCCGTTTGCCCATCAGGGGTTCGAACAGCGGCGCATACGTTTCAAGAAAATCGGCGGCGTGCGGGTTGGGCTTCTGCTGGGAAATGGGGAACTCGTGGGCGATCATCTGCGGGAAGCACGCCCATTGGAGCCGCAGTTTCATTTGCTTTTCGAATGCCAGCAGATCGCCGTCATACTTCGCGCGCTCTTCCCACGCAGAGAGCGGGCGGAAGGGCGCCACGTAGGCGAGCGCCGGTACATAGTCGCACTCATGGCAATAGCCGTCAACGTCGCGAAGCACCTCAACGCGCCAGAACTGGTTTACGAAGACGCGACGGCGAGCGGCGTGAGCGATGCGGCAGACTTCCCGTACCGCGGCCGCCACCGGCATCGCCATGTTCTCGACGGACTGGTTGCCGATCATGCTGAAACCGTCGTCATGACCGTAATCGAAGCGGCTGGCCCAGTCGAGGCGGTCGATGATCAGCCCGGCCAGTTCCGGCAACCTTTGGAAATAGCGCTCGCACTGCATCTTGAGCCACGGCCAGAAGGAACCGTCAAGCCGTGGGTTCATGTCACTCGAACCTTCCCACGACGGCACCGCTCGTCCCTGGGCGTCTTTCAGGAGGGCGTCGGCGAAACGGGTTTGCAGAAGGTGCGTGGGGATCGCGGTGCTGTCGTCCGCGGCTGCCCCGACTCCGCCGAATTCCGTGACGTTGAAGTAACCGTAAACGCCGATTCCGTGCGCTTTCATTTCAGCGACGAACGCCTTGATCTTCTCGTCGCTCATCATCTGGCCCAGTTTCCAATGATGGCCATAAGTGAAGGGCGCCCACTCGGGGCCGTCGGGCATGTAGTCGCCGAGGTAGGTGAACCAGAAGCTCGACCACATGTAGCGCACGTGCTGCCGCGCCATTTCCGCGAAATCCGGATGATCCTGAATGTGGTGATACCAGAACACGCCCTCCGCAGGACCGCGTGGCAAGGGAGGTTCAAAGTACTCCGGGAATTGGTCGCTATACGCCTTCAGTGCGCAGCGATAGTCGGCGGGATGCGAGTAGAACAGGATGCGAAGCGGCGATGGCTTGCTGCCGCCCATGCCCCGATGCGCCAGCGTGAGCCGCAGCGTGCGCCCCGCAATCCATTCCACTTGCAGATGTGGGATGTTCACGTCGGGTGGCAGCGCCACGGTAAGCGCCTGATCCGTCGCAGGATCAAGAACGGTGACAAGTGGCAGAACATAAGCAACGCCGGGAGTCCAGCCCATGGTCCCATAGGGCACCGGTCGATAGGTTGGTTGCGCGCTGACATCGGCCTCCGGATTGTTGGAGGGAGTAAAAATCTTCAGCCCGTTCGCGAGCACCGGCAAGTCGATAGTGACCTCGTGTCCGGCGCGCTTACCCGTGCCGTCAAATTGGAGATCCCACGCCAATCCATGAGGAGTTGACGACCATCGCGAAGTGCAATTCAGATCCAGCGCGGAAATGAGTCCGCCATGAGGGCTGGCGGAGACCTGGGAGGCCTCGTTGCATACGCTGACAAAGGCGGGGGAAGTCATCCACATGCGCCGTGCCGTTCCCGATCCGGACTCGATGCGCGTCGGCATGCCGTCGGCGTCAAGCATTGCTTTCAGTTCGCCGCTGGCTACTGTTGCCTGCTCCAGCGTGATACTTCGCAGCAGGGGACCGACAGAGAGTGATGCAGCGGGAACCAGTGCGGTCTTCAGAAATCGTCTTCTTTTCATGATGGCACTGCCTTCACCGCCAACAGTCCGTCCGCAGCCTTTGTTTTCATACATATCTCCGGTTGCACCTTCAATTTTTGAGGAGCCGGCAGTCAGGAGCTGGAATCAATAGCGCGGTTTAGGCGCTGACCTTCGGACATTGTCTCGCTCGCCACTCGCCACTCGCCACTTGTCACTGTTCTTTTGTTTTCATAAACATTCCGGCTTGGAACGTCATTTTTCTTGCGTCTGGAGATGGTAGCCACGGACAGTGCAATCCTGTCCGCGGGCTTTTCTCCGTCGTGATATCCCAAGGGCGATTTTATGTATATGTAGCCGATCTGAATGGGGCGTGCCGCCACTGTTGTCTTGCCCAAAGCCAAATTGTTGTAGCTGATCACGGCAACAGGAACCCACGGGACGGCACTGACCGTGGGTGGAATCTCTTGGCGCCAGTCATGTCCCACGGCCTTCCCTGTTCAAACCATCAGGTCCAGTCCGTGCCCGGGCAAGATGCCCGCGTTACGTCGAACCTCGTTTCGCGCCGCGTGTGCGTCAATTCGCGCGACTTCCAGAACGCACAAAAGGGCGAGCAATTCGCCGCCCATTTGGAATGAATTAAGGGAATGATCAGGCGGACGGCTATACGGCGCTTTGCGAAGTCTCAAGGGCAGAATGAAATTGGGGCAGTTCCACTGCCACGCCGTCACGGTAGCTCACGAATCGGCCGGAATTGGCGGGAACTCTCTCGCCCGGCACAACGATGCCGACCAGGTTCAGCGGATCGGCCGCCGACACTGCGACGATTTCTCCGGTCGGAGGATGGTTGCGCGCGGCGCGGAGGGACTCCACGGCTGCCGGCAGCGCGAATTGTTCCCCCAGAAAACCGGCTACAAACCTTCCTCCGCGAATTTCGCCGCGAGCTTCAAGCCGCCGCAGCGCGATGAGGACTTCGCGCCAGCGGGGAAGAATCGATTCGCGCAGCAACACCTCGCGGAACACCACGCCGTAGCGCCTGAGCAGCATCCAGCAGGTTGATTCAATGGCCGCCTCGCGGTTTTCCCCTTCGCCGGAGAAAAGCAGCGACCAGCGTCCCGAGCTGTCTCGTGGGCGCGCGGTGCGTCCGCGACCCTCGCCGGCACGTCGCTTCGGGTCGATAAGGGCGCGCAGATTATCAAATCCGTCGGCGGTGATCAAGCCTGCCGCCACCAATTCCCACAGCGCGCCCTCCACCTCAGATTTCAACTTGCGAGTGCCGCGAACGATGTCGGCGAAGAACGAGGCGCCACGCGTCCGGAGAAGTTCCAGCACTGTTTTCGAAGCTTCGCTCAGGCCCTTCAGGTCTTCGCCTGGGCCCTTGCATTGTGGCGCGAAAGCATCCAGTCCGCGTCGTCGCGCGCGAAGAAGGTGATCGGCGCAACGCTGGTGGGCACCACGCGCTGGCTTGATTCAGCCGGCGTCGCGCAGTACCGCAGGGTGAGGGGAGAGCCTGCCCCAGCCCAGTGAACCGGTGAGGCAGAGCCGGTCAAGAACCTCAGGATCGTAGCGAGCGATACGACACGGCAGAATCTGCCGTTCCCACGCATTAGCGGGTGCTTCGTATCCTTGCAGTTGGCGCAGAACTTCCAACGTTCCGAACTCGCCCGTGAGTTGTGTGCCGGGCGCAACGTGTTGCCAGCCAAGCAGCCAGTCCATGAACTGCGCCGCGCTGACCGGTTCAATTTCCTTGCGTAACCTGCCCAGCGTCAGCCGATGTATGCGGGCCAAAAGCCGGCGATGGCACCACTCCGTTCCTTCCGCGGCGGGTGCAGAGAATTTGCCGCGCAGCACCGTGCCGCTCGCCTCGAGTGCCAACATAGCTCCATCAATCTCGGCGGTGGGCACGCCGAGCAGTCGGGAGAGCGATTCGGCACGGACGGGGCCGGAATGCTCAATCCAGCCGTGCACGAGGGCACGTACCGCATCTTCTCGAGTCGGGATGTGACTATCCAAGTGCGCCAAGGTTGTGGTGAAGCGAGCCTCTGGAAACGCCTGACGAAACACATTCACCTTCTCCGCCGTTACCCAGTACGACCGGCTGCCAAGTTCGGCGCGGCCGAGGCGTTGCTTTGATACCAATTCGTCAAGGTACCTTTGCCACTTCGCCAGCGATTCGCGAAGCGAATGGTGAAGGTAAGCGAGATCTTCACCCAGGTCACTCAAGTTGGCTGACGGGCTCAAATGGGGAAGGGCAATCAAGCTTTCAAGCGCGTCGTGCAAATCCTCCGCGTCGCGAACATCCGGCCAGACCTCCGCGCGAACTTCGGCGATGGCCGCGGGATCCAACCGCCCAATGTCGGAAGCCAGCGTGTCCGGCAAAGCGCGGCGCATTTCCACTGCCCGCGCGCGTCGCTCCTCCAGCGGAGCGTCGTCGAGGTAGGCGTAGGGATTGGCGTTCAATATCTCATGCGCGAACTGGGACGGAATGGGAGTGTCCACGCTCAGACACTTGATGCTGCCCTCGAGGATGCGCGCCAGCACCTGCCTTAATCCCTCGACATCCATCGCCTCGGACAGCGCATCCTTCATCACTTCGCGCACCAGCGGGTGGTCGGGAATCTGCATCTCGCCGTCGAGATTTTCCGGGCATGCCGCGGCGTCGGGGAACACGGACGCCAGCAGATCATCGGCGCGCATGCGTTGAATCTGCGGCGGAACTCTTCTTCCACCCTGGAAGCGGGCCAGTATCAAGGCGCGTGAAGCGTCCCATCGCCAGCGCGCGGTGAAGATGGGGGACGCCAGCACCGCCTGTTCCAATACCTGCTCCACGGATGCCGGATGCAGAAACCGGAAGACGTCGGCCAGCGGGAAGCTGTGTTGTTCCGCCAGCGAGATGTTGATGCCGTCTTCCGTCGCCGCCGCTTGCAATTCCAGGTTGAACGAGCGGCAGAATCGTTTGCGCAGCGCGAGTCCCCACGCCTTGTTGATTCGCCCGCCGAAGGGCGCGTGGATGACCAGTTGCATCCCGCCGCTTTCGTCGAAGAAGCGTTCGGCGATGATGGTGGTTTGGGTCGGAACCGCGCCCAGGATCGCGCGGCCGGCGACGATGTGCTCCACGATCTGCTCGGCGCCGGCGTCATCAAGCCCGCATTCCCTGCTTGAGCCAGGCGATGGCGGCCTGGGCCTCCGCCGAGTCATTCAGAGTCATTCCCGGCGTCACGGTCGGAGTCGTCTGGCCAACCCTCGCGCGCAAGGCGGCAACCTGCTCCGAGAGTTCTGCCGTGCGCGCCGGCGCTTCGCCGCGCCAGAAGGGCACGTTCGGCGCGGCACCATGCGCATCTTCCACAAGAACCCGCCCTGCCTGGACGCGGCGAATTCGCCAGGAGGTGTTGCCCAGCAGGAAGACATCGCCGCGCCAGGCTTTCGACCGCAAAGTCTTCGTCCACCGTGCCGACGGTATTGCCCTCGGGTTCCGCCAGCACCGTGTAGAGGGCATTATCGGGAATCGCGCCGCCGTTGGTGATGGCGGTAAGGCGGCTGCCGCGGCGTCCCAGCAGACGGTGGTGCACGCGATCGCGGTGGAGGTGTGCCCCCTGCCGACCGCGGCGTGCATTGATTCCCTCCGACAGCATTTCGACAATCTCATCAAAATCGCTGCGCGAAAGGTCTCGATACGGGAAGGCTCGCCGCACCAGCGCGAAGAGATCGTCTTCTTTCCATTCCTCCGCCGCGCACATTGCGACAATTTGCTGTGCCATGATGTCCATCGGGGCGTTGGGGATTTGCAGTTGATCCAGGTCGCCGTGGAGCATGCCGCGCACCAGCGCCGCGCACTCGATCAGTTCGTCGCGGGTGGTGGCGAAGATGCGCCCTTTGGGAATGGCTCCGCGCCAATGGCCCGCGCGGCCGATGCGCTGCCAGGCTGCCGAGATCGAACGCGTAGTTCCGATCTGGCAAACCAGTTCCACCGCGCCAATGTCGATGCCAAGCTCCAGTGAGGCGGTAGCCACCAGTACCTGAATCTCTCCGGCCTTCAACCTTCTCTCCGCATCGAGGCGAAGTTTCCGCGCCAGACTTCCGTGATGGGTGGCCACGGCGGCGGGAGTAAGTCGCTCCGCCAGGTGATGTGCCACCCGCTCAGCCAGACGGCGCGTGTTCACAAACACCAGCGTCGAGCGGTGCTCCCTGACGAGCGCAGCAACCCGGTCATAGATTTCGTCCCACATTTCATGGGTGGCCACCGCGCCTAACTCACTGGCGGGCACTTCCACGGCAAGGTCCACTTCGCGCTGGTGGCCGATCTGCACAATGGCGGGGTCCGGGCGGGCGCTTCCGGTTAGAAAGTGCGCGACAAGTTCAATGGGTTTCTGCGTGGCCGAAAGCCCGATGCGCAGGGGCGGGCGGTGCGTAAGCGCTTCGAGTCGCTCGAGGGAGAGGGCCAGGTGCGCGCCGCGCTTATCATCCGCAACGGCGTGAATTTCATCCACGATCACCGTCTCGACGGTCTTCAGGTTCTGTCGGCTTTTTTCCGCCGTGAGCAAGATGTAAAGCGATTCCGGAGTCGTCACCAGAATGTGCGGCGGGCGCTTCAGCATGGCCCGTCGCTCGTGCATCAAGGTATCGCCCGTCCGCACGAGCGGCCCGAATCTCCGGCAACGCCAGCCCGCGCGCCGCCGCTAATTTCAGGATTTCCCCGAGGGGAGTTTGCAGGTTCTTCTGAATGTCATTTCCAAGCGCTTTGAGAGGTGAAACGTAAAGTACTTGGGTTTCGTCGCGGAGTTCTCCGGCAAATGCCCGCTTGACCAGCCGATCAATGCACACCAGGAAGGCGGCCAGAGTTTTGCCGGAGCCCGTCGGCGCGGAAATCAAGGTGGGTCTTCCCGCCAGGATGTGCGGCCAGCCTTGTTCCTGCGGCTCGGTGGGGGGGCCAAGCCGCGAGGCGAACCACTCCTGCACAACGGGATGCGCCCAGTTTAGTGCGGCAAAAGCGGAAGCATGAGGAGTCATGGCACCGGCCCACAATTTTCTGATCCTTGCACCCAGCAGCCTAGAGACAAGAATGGGAGAGTAATCAGGATAACACCAAACACTACCAGAGCGCTGCGGGGTCGACGGGGTGGGCAGTCGTCTTGGCGGAGGGTCAGGATTCGTATTGTGTCACACAAACCCCGGAGACTCGCCTATCGGGGTGCGGAGGGAACCAAATCGAGCACTTCTCGTACCTTTTGCGTAAGCGCGTCAGGGGTAAAGGGCTTTTGCAGGAAGGGTACGCCCGGATTCAATACGCCGTGATGGGCGATGGCATGGTCGGTGTAACCCGACATGTAGAGGACCTTCGTATGGGGACGCGCCGCGCTGATTTTTGCAGCCACTTCCCGCCCGCTCATCTGGGGCATGACTACGTCCGTGAACAGCAGGTGGATGTGCCCCTCGAACTTCTTGCTGATCTCCAGCGCTTCCATGGGGCGGCCGGCTTCCAGCACGGTGTATCCGCGCCCGCGAAGGATTCCCAACACCAGCGAGCGGATGCCATCCTCATCCTCGACGAGCAGGATGGTCTCAGACCCGTGGGGTTGGGAGGTGCGAATGAGCATGGGCGGCGGGGCCTCCACCGCGGCGACCACGCGCGGCAGGTAAATCTTGAAGGTCGTGCCCATTCCGGGCTCACTATAAACCCAGATATTTCCACCGCTTTGCTTGATGATTCCGTATACGGTGGCCAAGCCCAGGCCTGTCCCCTTGCCCTTTTCCTTGGTCGTGAAGAAGGGCTCAAACATGTGCGCGCGGGTATGCGCGTCCATCCCGAGTCCGGTATCGCTGACGGCCAGCATCACGTAAAGTCCGGGCGTCACGGCGGCATGAATCTGCGCGTAGCTTTCATCCAGCTCAACGTTGCCCGTTTCGATCAACAGCTTTCCGCCATTCGGCATGGCGTCGCGGGCATTCACGGATAAGTTGATGAGCACCTGTTCGAGTTGTGCCGGGTCGGACCTTACCGTTCCTAAATCGGCCGGCAGCACGGTCTCCACCTCGATGTCCTCGCCGATCAGCCGGCGCAGCATCTTCTCTGTGCCCTTGATCACGCTGTTCAGGTCCAAGATTTGAGGTTCCATGGACTGCCGGCGGGTAAATGCCAGGAGCCGGCGCACCAGAGCGCTGGCGCGATCGCCGGCCTTTAGAATCTCATCAATGTAGGGGCGAAGCAGATGATCTGGGGCGAGAAAATCCTGGGCCAATTGCGCGTACCCGGAGATAATGGTCAGCAGGTTGTTGAAATCGTGGGCCACGCCACCCGCCAGGCGTCCCACCGCCTCCATTTTCTGTGACTGGCGGAATTCCTCTTCAAGTTGCTGGTGCTCGGTGACGTCTACCATGACGCCGCGAAGTTGGCGGATCCTGCCGGTTTCATCCCTGACCACCCGGACGATGTCCTGAATCCAGATCGTCTTGCCGCTCGCCGCAATCGCCCGGTAGCGGAAGCTGTAATCCCTCCTCTCGGCAATAGCCTTCCGGCACCGCTCGCTGACGTGTTCTCGGTCCTCCGGATGAACGTGCCGAACCCAGAAGTCTGCCTCCTGCAGCCACCTTTCCATCGGGAATCCCAGGATGGCTTCCATCTCATGACTCACAAACGTGATCTTGAGGCTTGGCACCTCCATTTCCCAGATGCCGGCGTTGAGATCTTCCACGAGATTACGGAACCGATGGGCCAGTTCCTGGGCAGCGATCCGCAAGTCTTCGCTCTGGGCAAGATCCTCCGATGACTTGCCGATCTTCAGTTCCAGGGTCCTTTGAATATCCGTTAAGCTACGCACCTGACCTTTGTATTGACGAACTTCCTTGGCGAGGTAGCCGCACAGGACGGCGGTGATTAGAAACAATGGGATCGGCAGCAGTGCCTCATGATCGTACAGAAGGTGATGTCCACCGTCCGCCAGGAACCCGACATAGAGGGCAGAAATCCCGAAGCCAATGGCCGTACTCTTGGAGACGTTTTCGCTCAGCGTCGCCATCAGGATCGTCAGGTAAAACAGCAGCAGCCAGGAAGGGCTGGTTCCATAGAGCGAATACAGGACGACGGTGAGAATGCCGATGTCAACGAAAAACAGTCCATACTCGATAGCGGGGTTTGCAAATCGGCTGGCAGGAAGAGTGCGCAGTACCAGGTTCGAAGCAAGGAACAGGATCCCGAGCAGCCACAAGCTTGCCGAGCTGTGCTGGTGGTGATAAAAGAGAAGTGTCACAACCAGGATGGAAAGGACACCACGCAGCAGAAAGAAATTCGAAAAGCGCCGCTCAATCTCATTCATAACGAGTCCAGTACGCTTATCCGATATGCAAAAAGATGAAAATTTCGTTGAGTGGCCGATAGTAGCCGCTTGCTTGGCGGTTGTCAAACCCTTCGCTGTGCTTACTGGATTATTTACTATTACATAAGAATTTAATGCCATCTTTCACAGCAACACGTGTTTGCCAGTTGTCGCCACCTAGGAACTGTCAGCATCCTGGCCCGCGGCGCCAAGGCACACTTTGGGAAAAGGGACATCATGAACTCTTCGCTTGTCACTTTGGGGATCGCGCTGGCGGTCCTTTCCGGTCTCATGAATGGCACTTTTACACTTCCCATGCGTTATCTCGGCAAATGGTCGTGGGAAAATGTTTGGACGGTCTTCGTAGTGGTCGCGTGCCTGGTGATGCCCGTGGTGATTTTCTTCGCGACGGTCGCCCGACCGTTTGCAGTCCTGTCCGCCGCACCTGCCCGCGCTGAGTGGATCGCTGTGGGCACGGGGTTCGCTTGGGGATTCGGTGCCGTCATGTTTGGGCAAGGGGTAAGTGCTCTTGGGATCTCGATGGGCAACACGCTGGTGTTGGCCATCAGCGCGTCGTTGGGCTCTTTCCTGCCTATCCTGATTCTCGCTCCTGAGCGGCTACGGCAGCCTCAAGGTGAATTCATTATGCTCGGCACTGCCGTGGCCATGGCGGGCATCGCATGTTGCGGCTATGCTGGATTACTTCGGGAGCGGAGCGAGCGAAACGAACAAAATGCCCCGCGTGAGATGGTCGGAACGGCGCGCCCCCTGTGGGCGGGGTTGCTGCTGTGTTCCGGGGCGGGACTGCTTTCCGCGCTATTCAACATCGGGTACAGTTTCTCGCAGGGAATTATCACCAGTGCTGTTCGCATGGGTAACGGACCTTTTGCGGGTTCCAACGTCATTTGGCTCCTGGTCCTGTCTAGCGGCGCCGTCTCCAATCTGAGTTTTTGCGGGTACCTTTTCCGGAAGAATCGGAGCTGGTCAAATTTCTTCCGACCCGGAGTCACGCCACTTTACGGGCTGGCGATCTTGATGGGTCTTCTGTGGGGCGGGAGCATCTTTGTTTACGGCGCGGCCGCGCCGAAACTGGGAAAACTGGGCCCGGCGATTGGCTGGCCCATCAGTCTGACCGCTGGCCTTCTGACCGCCAATTTCTGCGGCCTCCTGGCGGGGGAATGGAAACTTGCGCGGGCCGCGGCACGCCGCTGGATGATCGTCGGACTGGCCATTCTGGTATGTGCTATCGGAATCTTGGGCTGGTCGAGCACCGCCGCGTGATGCCTAATCGGTACAACCAGCACCGGCATCTTAACTTAATTGTCTGCTACGATGCTCTTTCCATAGGCATGCATCAGTCAGAATTTCCATCGCCCGAGAAGACGGGGACGTCTTAGTTTCAGAACACAGCGCACGAAGATGACCGCGGAACGAAACGTTCAAGGAGGACTGATCGCCACATGCTGACTGTCACGCTGGGTGAGGGACACACCCCGCTGGTGGAGAGTGTTCACGTGGGTCCCGAACTGGGGCTGGATCGCCTCTTTTTCAAGCTGGAGAACACCAACCCTTCAGGTTCCTACAAAGACCGATTTGCAGCGGCGGAAGTGGCCCGCGTTCTTGCCTCAGGGGGAAAGGGCTGTCTGGCCACCTCGTCGGGGAACACGGGTTCGGCGCTGGCGGCCTATTGCGCCCGCTACGGCCTGCCCTGTGTCATCATCGTGGGGACCACGACGCCGGCAGGAAAGCTGGCGCAAATGCAGGCCCACGGGGCTCGGGTACTGCGCGTGCCCGACCTCCTCTCCTCTCCCTCGGTGGTGCAAAGGGCTTTTGACGCCTTGAAGGCGACGGCGGCAGAACTGGACTTGGCACTGGTCGTTTCCGCCTATCGTTTCTGTCCTTCCGGCATGGCAGGCGTGGAACCGCTGTCGCGCGAGTTGATGGAGCAGTCTTCTACCGAGATCCGACATGTCTTTGTTCCCGTGGGCGGGGGAGGGTTGTTCACGGCCGTGTGCCGCGGGTTTGAGAAAGGCCCGGGTGCAGGGCCGTTCATCCACGCTGTGCAACCGGAAGGCTGTGCGACGGTGGCGGCGGCATTCGAGCGCGGCGACGACACGATTCCTCCCCTCGAAAGCACCACACGCATCAGCGGACTTTCCGTGCCGCTCGACATCGACGCCGGGTTGGCATTGAGCTATCTTCGCAAAGTCGGCGGGCGGGCCTTTGCCGTAAGTGACGAATCCGTTTACGAAACCCAGCGGATGTTGCTGCGCGAAGAAGGCATCTACTCGGAACCCGCCGGGGCGACGGCGCTCGCGGGTCTGCGAAAGGCGCTCGGGCAGGGGATCGTGCGACGAGATGAGACCACGGTGTGTCTCGTGACCGGAAATGGTTTCAAAGACCCCGAATCCATCCAGGCGGCTGCCTCGCAGTGCCCGGCCACCACCGTGGGTGTCGAGAATTTGAAAGACGCGATTTCACAGTTGATTCGTTAGAGGATTGCTTTCCTATTGAGGTTGTTCAAAAGGAGTATTGTGCACCCCGACAGTTTCGATCCCACGCAACTTGGCCGCGGCCGCAGGCACGAATTGGACCTTGAGTTCGAGGTAGGGAATCACCCGATTGCTATCCCGGTCTTCGTGCTGCGAGGGCAGCGCGAAGGCAAGGTGCTGGTGGCTGTGTCGGGTGTTCATGGAGATGAATACGAGGGGCCGCGCACGATTCTCGACCTTTGCGCGACGCTCGACCCGGCGGAAATGGCTGGGGATTTGATCGCCGTTCCTGTCTCTCATCCCCCGGCGTTCTGGGCGGGAACGCGCACAAGTCCACTGGACGGGCGCGACCTGGCCCGGGTGTTTCCCGGCGACCCGACCTCGAGTACGACATGCGCCATCGCCTACCATCTCGGCAGAGCGATCATTGCCCGGGCGGATTTGTTCATCGACCTGCACAGTGGGGGCGTGAAGTATTCCATGCCGACCATGGTCGGCTATGACGCCACCGACCCGCGTTCCTACGCTGCCGCCCGCGCCTTCGGAGCGAGGATCATTTGGGGACACCCCACCACGCCTCCGGGGCGAACCGTCTCCTTCGCCAAGGATCATGGAATTCCTTCGTTGTATACGGAGGCCCACGGTGCGGGACGAATCGAACCGGAGGACCTCCGCGTGTTTAAGCAAGGCGTCGTCAACTTACTGAAGCACCTTGCAATCTTGCCGGGAGAGCCCGCCGCTCAGCCCGTGGACTGCCACCTGTGGGGGGATGGGAACACGGAGTTATCTCTGCGTGCCACCCGCGGCGGATTCCTGATCCCTTCCGTGGCGCTGCTGGAAAAGGTGCAAAAGGGACAGGAATTGGGAAAACTCGTCGATTTACATGGCGGCACGATTGAGACCTACCATGCTCCGTCGGACGGCATTGTGGGAATGATTCGCGAGTTCCCGGTCGTTGAACCCGACAACATCATGTTTCTGGTCACCGGCTTGAAGCCTCAGAATTGATTGTTCCGGGAGCGCCCCAGCCAGACGGTCCCAAGTTCCGGCGGCGCTTCCTGTATACTCATGACTTGCACTAACAATCTACCCTTTGAGGTCTATCAATGTCTTTACGTTCTGTTCTGAATGGCTTGCGCGAATTTGATACCGCACTCCTGGCCAACACCATCGGCTATATCGATCCCACGCCCGCTCATGAGTACTACATGGGCGGCTCCATCCAATCCGTCACGCCATCACTTGGCCCTACGGTCGGCGTGGCGGTGACGTGTGAACTTGACAGCAGCACTCCCGGCGGTAAAGCGGAACTGGACGGTTACCTCCGGCAAGTGGACCAGATTGCGGCCACGGACGAACCGGTGGTCTGGGTGGTCAAGACCGTGGGCAGCCGGCCCGACCATGAATGCGTCTTGGGCGATGGCATGGCCAAGGACCTATTCTCGGCGGGTTGCGTTGGCGCCGTAACCGATGGCGGAGTTCGCGACGTCACCGGACTGCTGACGGTGCCCTTTGCGGCCTATTCAAAAGGAACAACCATACACCATTGCGTGCTGCGCTTCCGGGCGATGAATGAACCCGTCGAGGTGGGGGGAATCACTGTGCGCACGGGCGACGTGATCCACGCCAACGCCGAGGGAGTGATCAAGATTCCCAATTCCTGCCTGGGTGAACTGGCTGGCCACGCCCGGCGCATGTATGCCTTCGAACGGGAAGCTCACGAACACCTTCGGGAGCCCGGAGTAGCCGCCGCCGCGAAGCGCGCCAAGGTCCTCGAACTGCTGGTGCAGTACGGATTTGCCAAGCCTTAGATTCTCCAACTTGGAAGCACAGGAGAAATAGTGCGATGCCACTAACGTCCGATACACTGAAGGGGATGTGGGCGGGTTTGCCGGTGCCTTGGACCGCGCAGGATGAAATCGATGAAGCGGCTTTGCGGGAGAACGTCCGCCGGGTCTGCCGGAGCGGCGCGCATGGTGTTTACACCCACGGCACAACGGGTGAGTTCTACGTCCAGAGCCCGGAAGAATGGGCGCGCGTGGTGGACGCAACCATTGCCGAAAGCAAGCCGTTTGGCGTTCCCACGCAAGTCGGATGTACGGCCTTGTGGACCGGTGAAGTCATTCGCCGGGCTGTTTACGCCCAAAGGGCGGGGACCGATGGCGTGCAGATCGCCTTTCCGTTTTGGATGGAGTTGACTGACGCCCAGGCCGAGCGGTTCTTGCGCGAGGTTAGCAGTGCTGTTCCCGGCATGCCCATCATCATTTACAACACGGGAAGAGCCAAGAAACCGCTCACCGTCGATCTGCTCAAGCGCCTGTTGGATGCGCAGATTCCGATTATCGGATGTAAGTCGGTTCGCAGCGCAGACGAGTTGCAGGCTCTATGGGAGGTGGGTCCAAAGATCAAGTTCTTTGTGGGTGAGGGCCTCCTGGCAAGCTACTGGAAGCACGGAGCCCGCGGCACGTACAGTTCATTCATCTATGCTTGTCCCAAATTGATGCTGCGCTACTTCCGGCTTTGCGAGGAGGAGAGCCCCGAAGCCCAGGCGATTGCGGCTCGATTGGAACGTTTCGCGTCAGAGTACATCATTCCGCGAATCCAACGGGGCTTGTTTGACACGGCCCTGGACCGCACCTTCGCCGCCATGACCGGCTTTCTCGCGGGCTCACTGCTTTACAGCCGCCCGCCCTATGACTCCGCTACGCAGAAAGACGTCGATGAGTGCCGCGAATGGTGTGCACAAAATCTGCCGGAGTTTTTGCAAGAGATCTAGCGCCTGAGACTTCAACCGGAGCCCCGCCTTGAAACACGTTGGCCTGATCGGTTTTCTTCACGAGTCAAATTCGTTTTCTCCCCTGGTGACCACGTACAAAAATTTCGAGCAAGCGGGCATAACTCGCGGGGACGCCTTTGCCGCGCGTTGGCAGAATACGACCCATGAACTGGGAGGCTTTTTTGAAGGGGCACTAAGGTTCCAATTCTCTACCGTGCCGCTGCTCGCCACCTGTCCGGTTCCCGGCGGGCCCATCGAAGCCCAAACCTTCAGCCGGCTCGCGGATGAGATTATCGCTGAGTTGAAGCAGGCGCTTCCGCTGGACGGCCTGCTGTTGGCATTGCACGGTGCGGCGGTGGCCGAGAACTTCCCCGACGCCGACGGAGAACTGGCGGCGCGCATTCGCGAAGTCGTGGGTCCGAACGTCCCCGTGATCATGACGCTCGATCTTCACGCCAACATTTCCCGGCGCATGGTCGCCAACACCGATGCAACGATTTGTTACGCCTCCAACCCGCACCTGGATCAAAAGGAGCGAGGTTTGGAGGCCGCCGAGATCATGTCGCGGACTTTGCGCGGCGAAATCCATCCCGTCCAGGCGATGGAGAACCCGCCGATGCTCATCAACATGTCCAAGCAGTACACCGCCCGTCCGCCCGCGTCGGGCCTGTATGAAGATGCGAACACGGTTGCGAAATGGCCCGGAGTGGTCTCCGCCAGCGTGGCCTTGGGCTTTTACTATGCCGATGTCGAGGAAATGGGTACGTCCTTCGTCGCCGTTGCAGATGGCGACCGGGATTTGGCCAAGCGGGCCGCGCGCTGGATGGCCGATCGTGCCTGGGCGCGCCGGCATGAATTCTTGGGCGACCTCGTCAGTCCCGCAGAGGCCGTGCGGCAGGCAGCGGCCGCCCCGAAGGGCCCGGTGGTTTTGCTGGACGTCGGCGACAACGTGGGCGGCGGCAGCCCGGCGGATTCCACGCTGCTCTTTCAGGAGATCCTGGACCAGCGCGTTCCCAACGCCCTCGTCGTTTTATACGACCCGCAAGCCGTCACCGCCTGTGTGGCCGCGGGTGTTCGCAGTGAAGTGGAACTCGTGGTGGGAGGCAAGACCGACAATCTCCATGGAAGCCCCGTGAAAGTGCACGGACGGGTGCGCTTGATCTCCGATGGCATCTTCGCCGAAACGGGAATCCGGCACGGTGCGTGGGGGAAATACGATCAGGGCGTGACCGCGGTGCTGGAAACAGAAGCCCACCATACGATCATCCTGACCAGTGAGCGCATGCCGCCCTTCAGCTTGCAGCAGATTCTTTGTTTGGGCATCAAGCCGGAGGAGAAGCAAATCTTGGTGGTTAAAGGCGTCATCGCCCCCCGCGCTGCCTATGAGCCGATCGCGCGCCTCATGATTATCGTGGACACCGCCGGATCGACCACTGCCAATCCCTCCGCCCTTCCCTATCGGCGCCGGCCGCGCTCGCTCTATCCGCTTGAGGCTGACGCCGAGTATCCCGGCGCGGAGGAATGAGGCGCAGCCGTCCCGGCGCGAGCGATTGCTCCCTCGAATGCGCCGGGCAATACCGGGTCAATCGCCTTTGACCACTTCATGCTCACTGCTGAGACTGCCTGTGAATTTCGTGCATGTAAGTGCTCCCGGGAATTCGGTATACCACTTGTTTCCGCTTTGAACTGCTCGACTTTGTAAGTGACATGGGGAGAAATCGATTTCGATATCCCTACGGCCCGCGACTTAGCAAATAAAATTGCAGGGGTTATAAGATGACATCCCATCTCAATACGGCGCGATGGTCGGCGGCAACCGCAATCACTGGATCAAATTCAAGCTGGTGGGCACCAGGAGCAACCGCGACGCCATCGGCGCTACCGTCACCGTGGCGGCAGGCGATCTGGTCCAGGACGCAGCAGGTGAAGAGCGGGGGCAGTTATCTTTCCTCACACGATCCGCGGCTCAATTTCGGCCTCGGAGCAAGGGACCACATTGATTCCGTGGAAATCCACTGGCCCAGCCGCCAGGCGCAACACCTCGGCGGGATGAAGGCCAACCAGATCGTGACGTTCACCGAGCCCTGAACATCTGTGTAGCCTCATTTTTCTATTGACAAAGCCTAGCAATGTGTGCATACTGCGACTTTGAGTCCGCGCCTGGGACGGAAAGAAGCTGCGGCGGATGCCGAACATGAACGTTTCCAACCTTCACCCGGCGGCCCGGGTCGTCTTCTTCTTCAACCAAAAATCACCCAAACCGGAGGAGCGCGAAAAAAGAATTCTTTTTTTAGCTGAACAAAGCCGGAATGTGTATGAAAACAAAGGAAATTATGACAAAATGTCTGTGAAAATGCGGACATTCTGGCACGAGTAGCACGGAAGTTTCGGACATTTGCGTCCATCACGAACACGGAAGACCGGAGGTTGGTTATTTATGGCAACGCACGCGCAGTTCTCTTTACGAATTCAGGCGATAGCGGTTATCTGCTTCGCGTTTCTGGGAGGGACAATGATCGTGGCTGAACAAGCGACGTCACCGTTTTCGCTGCAATGGCAGCAGTCGGATTCTTTCCCTGAGCCGCGGTCGGGCTACTCGGGCGACGTGCTGGACGGAAGACTGGTGATTGCCGGCGGGACTTACTGGGATGGGACCGCGGGCCACTGGACCAAAAAGCGGTACTCGACCAGCACGCACGCCTACGACCCGGCAACCCAGCGATGGGAAAAACTTCCGGACTTGCCCGCTCCGCTCGGTTACGCCGCCACCGCCACGGTCGGGAACAGATTATTCGTGATGGGCGGTTATTCCGATGCCGGCGTCAGCCGCAAGATCTTCGAACTGCAAAAGAGCGGCGGCCATTACGCCTGGAGTGTTTTCGGAGACATAGGCGTGGACCGCGTGTTCGCCTCCGGCGTCGCGGTGGGACATACGATCTACGTGGTGGGAGGAACAAGAGCTTTCGAAGCCTTTGACGCCATCGGCACGTGCTGCACGAGCAAAACGGCCACCAGAACACTGCTGGTGTATAACGTTGATCATCCCTCCAGCGGCTGGCGGCAGTTATCTTCCTACCCCGGCAAAGCCCGATGGCTTCCGGCCGTCACCACGGACGGCAAATCGATCTGGTTGATGGGGGGCCTTTTTTCATCGGCACAGAAGGCTCCCATCGAGAAGTTTGACGAAGTCCTGCGGTACGACATCCAGTGAATGCAAGTGGACCACCATGCCCGCTCTGCCCGCCGACGTAGCGCAATCGCAGCCGCTGTCATCGCTGAGCGTGGAGAACCAGATCCTGATCTTTACCAACCACACCAAGGTCTGGCGCTTTGACCCCCGCACGGGTCGATACGCGGAAACCACGCCCAAGGGGCAATCGGTGGCTGTCGACCGGTTCTTCTGGCTGGACCGGCAAATCGTCGGCGCCGGGGGAGAGAGTCTGCCCGAGGGGCCGCGCCGCCGCTCGCCGTGGACGTTTACGGCGAAGCTGGTTGGCGCCGGAGCGCGCTAGCTTACGGCATTAAATGGGCTACTGTTGTAGGTTATCATTCGGCCCTGACGCGGAGGCAGGAAAACGCAGGCAATTCCGCAACGTGAAGCTGGAGGCAAGTCTCCTCACCTGTCCCGATGGATCGGGACGGCCTCTCCCGGGGAGAGGCTGAAGATGTTTTGGGGCGCGCGATCGCGCGCCAAAACAGGTTACCAACCTCTCCGAGGGGAGAGGTTGACCGTCTGCGGACGGGCGGGTGAGGGGTTTCTTCCCGCCTGTGGAAGAGATCGCGACCCCGGTGACTCTGATTGCCTGGAAAAGTTACGCCACCGTTGCCGTCGCCGCCACGACGCCGTCGCGAATCGCCGCATCGCGCAAGTCGCGTTTGAGGAACAGCCCGTAGCCGATCAGGAGGATCACGGCGTCGAGCATCAGGATACCGAAAATGCCCGCAAAGGTTCCCACCAAACCGTGGCTGGATTTCAGCGCGCCGGCCACGAAGATGCCCATTCCACCCGCCAGGCAGTTGACCATGTTGGTCACGCCGAAGGCGATGGCGAACCTTTCGGGGCCGGCCAGGTCGCAGAGCAACGGCAGCATGTTTAAGTCGCCGGCAACGCGCAGGACCGAATTCAGCGTCAGCGCCGCCACGATGATCATCAGGCTCTTGCTCCACACGAAGACCAGCAGGATAGGCGCAGAGGCGAGGATCAACACTGCTTGCAACAGCAGGCGGTAGTGGGTGCCTTTACGGGCCACGCGGTCAGACGCGAGGCCGCCGATCACCTGCCCTCCCACCCCGCCGATATTCACCGGCGTCGCACCCAGGAATCCGGCGCTGGCGAGGGAAAGCGAAAAGGCCTCCTTGAAGTAGAGTGGAAGCCAGTTGAGGAATATCCAGACGCCGATGGCGGTCAGAGTTCCGGCCGTGGCGATGACGAGAAACGACGGAATCTTAACCAAATGCATAATCGCGGTGAGGAAGGGTTCCCGGGGCTTGGCGTCGGCAGTGGAAGCCGCGGAGGGCTTTGTCGTTGGCCCCTGGTGCTTCCGTCGCAGCAGGAAATACGACGGCACCGCGATGATCAGTCCGGCAACACCCAGCACCCAGAACGAAGGCCGCCAACCCCAGCGATCCGCCAGAAAGCCGACCAAGGTGGCGCCGCCGATCAGTCCCACGTATTGCCCGACGCTCATGATGCCGAGGGCGGTGCCCCGCGTCTTCTCGGGGTGATAGTCCGCCACCAGGGCCATCCCGGCCGGCAGGAACAAGGACTCAATGATGCCCAGCAACACGCGCAACGTCAGGAGTTCCCAGCGAGTGTGCACCAGGCCGCAGGCCACGGTGACCGCGCTCCAGCCCACCAGGCTCCACAGAACGACGCGGCCGCGATCGAAGCGGTCGCCCAGATGCCCGGCGAGGGGAGAGGCCAGCGCGTAACTCCAGAGGAAGAACGATCCAATGGCTCCGAGGCCCACATCGGTGAAGCCCAGATTCGTCTTGAGAAGCGGGAAAACCGCGGCGACGGAGGTTCGCACGCCGTAGTTGACCATCCCGATGACGAACAGCACTCCCACCAGGACCCACTTGGTGCTGATGCCCCCCGGATTAACGTGCTGCGCGTCAGTACCGTTCTGCTGATTTGCCGTTGCCATGAAATGGAATCGCTATTATGACCGATCCGTCGAACGTTTGCCGAGCTTACTGACCCTTGGTGCCTGCGGCAGGCGATCCGGGCGCCGGGAGCAAGTCAATTCCGCGCCCCCCTTTGCGGACGCGAAAGCGCAGTGCGTAGATGGACATATGGCGTGCGTCGTCCCATTTGTGCCCGCCGGTTCCCTGATAGACGACCAGGATGGAGCCATCGGGCAGCTCGATCCCGCGCGAGTAGCCGTAAACGCTGGGGTCGATGGGGAACCCGTAGTCCGGACCTGCGGCAAGCCAGGTCTTGCCCCCATCCCGGCTGGTAATCGCGCGCAGACCCCGCTTCTCCTTGTTGTACGACAGGTGAACGCACAACAACGTGCTATCCCGCAGGGTCAGCAGCCAGGGGTCGGCCATGCGGACGGGAAGACGAACGGGCTCGGTCCATGTGTGGCCCCCGTCACTTGACCACGAGACGGCGCCTTCGGGGCGGGTGATCAGGATCAGACGGCCGTCGCGCAAGCGGGCGACGCTTGATTCCGAGAGTTCGTAAGGGGCCTTGATAGTGCCGAGGCTCTGCCAGGTGGCTCCTCCATCGCGCGATTGCAGTATGGCATTCTGCTCGGGCTGGTGATTGGTTCGATCATCGCCGCCGTAGACGGCGAGCAGGAGGGATTTGTCCGGTAGTTCGAGCGGTGGACCGTCGGTGGCCGAGTACTGGAACGGAACCTCGGGATAGTGCGGCGTTTGCTCCCACGTCTTGCCGTCGTCGAACGAACGGATGATGGCGGTGCGAGCGGCTTTCCAATCGTACGTGAAGAGGCTTGCCACCAGGGAGCCATCCGACAAGCCGACTGCCGACGGAGAGCGATCGTCCCACGGTGTATCGAGCATCACCTCGGGTGACGACCACGTCAGGCCGCCGTCCTCGGAACGAATGATCTCCGCCCGGCCGCCACGCGGCGCGTGGATGGTGGAAATGTCTACGCCGGCAAGCTTCTTGAAAGTCTCCGCGAACTCTGCGGTAGGCGATTCCGGCTCGGTGGGTGGCGATGCGTGCCAGTATCCGGAAGAGAAGGTCACTATGAGCGCGCCGGTCCTGGTGCGGGCAATCGCTGCCCATCCCACAAAGCCTCCATAACCGGGATAGGGCTTGGGTTGATTGACGCCCGGACCGACCAACATCCGGCGGCACTGGAGGTAATCGGTTTGTTCAGGGCTGGGAACGACTTTGATGACGGGCTGGTTTGGCGCTGGCGCGTCACTGGGCGCGGCCAGGGCCGCAACGGCTGAGAGGGCGATCAGTACGGCGAGCGAATGGAATACCGCAAGAGGCAGGGGTTTCATGTGTAGGCACCATGGGAGAAGTCACTCCAACACTTACGACTACGCGGACAGCTCAGTGAATAGTTGATTGCGATGAGCCTGTCAACGAAAAAAGCGGGCGGGTTTACCCCGCCACCCCAGCGTTGCAACGATGGGAGCTATGGTCCGTTGGTCGCCGACCCGTCCACTGACGGGCTGGCGGATAAAGTCGCCGCCACATCTCCCCTGCCAAGTTCTCCCCTGGCGTCGAGGGACCGACGACCCGTCGCCCGAAGGCGGCTTTGGGTCGCAGGGCGAAGACAGCTCTGTGTCCGAGGGCGAGGGGGCGGGTGGCACAGTCACTCTTGGCTGTGCCCAGCGGCGTGGTGACGCTACGCGCACACCCCAGCGTGGCGCGATGTCGGTAGGGGCACGCCATGGCGTGCCCCTACGTAGGGCCGAACGGCGTTCGGCCCCGGCCCAGCGCTGCTGGGCCCTACAATGGCGGTGGCGCCGCCACCCGCAACGTAGCGCCAACCTTGAGGTCGGCACCGGCCGAATCCGTCGGCTGACGGAATCGGCCCGCCGGCAGGGCGTGCTGGCGAGTTCCGCCTCGCCCCACGCCGAACGGCGTTCGGCCCCGGAGTTACCACATTTGAGAAGCTACTGCGCTGCAAACGACCGGTGCGGGCCGTTGGTTTTTCGGGAGTTTTGCGCTGCCCAATGCCTTCCAGCTCTAATCGCTGCACTGTCATCCTGAGCTCCGAGGTCGTTCATCGGGGCGAAGGACCCTTGTCATTGCTCGTAGGAAACGCCGTGCGCGAGCACGTATCGCAGGGCTCACTCCGGTCGCGGCTCACGAAATACCGAGGTCCTTCGCCCCACAAAACGGGTCTCAGGATGACAGGGGTGGGTGGTCGCAGAAAGACCACGATCGCGGTAAACGGCGCGGAAAAACGCCTCCTGAAGTGTAGAGACTCCTGGGCCCAACTCCGTTCGGCCCCGGAATTGTCGCATTTTTGCAGAGCGACGGGCCAGAAACAGCGGTCCCCATCGCCGGCACCCCAGCACTTCTACGACGTGAGGCGGAAGCGGCCTCGGAAACAGCGGGCAATGGGGAGGTCCCGGCGTTCGCAGTAATATGACGGGCTGCGTCCAGCTTCGGTTCAGCCTATTCTGTCAAATGGGTCCCGGATCGTGCTTGAGATGGCGCGGAACCGTATCAAATTTCCTGCTGATTTCGTGTTTAGGCTTACGGCCGGGGAAAAGGCCGAGGTGGTCGCAAAATGCGACCACCTTGCCAAGCTCAAATTTTCTCCCGTCTTGCCTCACGCCTTCACCGAGCACGGGGCGGTGATGCTGGCCAGCGTTCTGAACAGCAAAATCGCCGTAGAGGCCAGCATTCAGGTGGTGCGGGCGTTTGTGCGCTTGCGCCAAATGTTGGGAACGCACAAGCAATTGGCCGCAAAACTGGCGGAACTGGAGGCGCGGATTGAAGGGCATGATGAGAATATCACGGCGCTGTTCGCAGCCATCCGGCAGTTGATGAAACCGCCCGCCAAACGCAGGAGGCCCATCGGGTTCGCCGCCCAGAGCACGGCATAGCGGCGGGAGGAGTCCCGGGATGCATAGAAGAGAGTATCAGGCGTGCCTTTCAGCGGCGGCGAGTACGGTTTCAGACCGCCGACAGCAACTCGAGGGTGGCGCAGACATTGGGGTGGAGGTCTGCGCCCCTATTGCCGCGTTGCGCCTCGCGGACCCACAGTCGTAAACATTGGGTTGATGAGGTCGTCATGAACACCAGGCGCGCGAGACGAGGATGCGATGGACATGGCGTGGCTCCCAGATGTTGAGGTGAACATTGTTCCCTCCCTGGGCATCGAAGAACGCTGAGGAATTCCCTGGGACGTCCTACAAGGCGCCACCGGACGTATAGTCGGTCACTCGGAAACAACACGGGTACTCACTTTGACGTTCTCGTCGGCTTGCCGCTTTTCCCGCGCCGAGGGCAAGGATTCAAAAGCGCGCGTTCCCGGAGCAGCCGGAGTTGGCGACGTGGCTTCCGGCTCTAGGGACCGGCGTGCCGGGACATTTTGAGCGCAAAAAATATCGCCCAAATTGCCCGAACTGCTAATATTTTACTTGGCAATAGACGCGTATTATGCTACAAGGGTAGCTGATGGTGGTAGGCAACGAAAGGCAGGAGGCAGATGGCAGAAGGCAGAAGGCAGTAGGCGGTAGGCAGGAGTGCGATGTCCGAATCCCGAATCCCGAATCCCGAATCCCAAGTCCCGAGTCCCGAATCCCGAAACCGTCCGAACAGGTTTGCGCGCTGGCACGACGAAGATTGGGTACGTTCCAAGCTGGAATGTGCACAATAAGCCACAGCGCTAGGCTGGGTCCAGGCTGGAAACCTTCCCATGGAACCAACGATGTGTAAGAAACAAAAGATAGTTAGCCTTAATTACGACAGAATGTCTCTCGCGCTAAGTTGCTGAATCGAAGCAAGATCGCCTGCCGAACTGGAGAGAGTCCGGCGAAAAAAGGGGAATTGATTTTTGCGGCTGAACCCACGATGTTGATGAAAAAAAAGGATCGTGATCGGCGCTGCGAGGCTGAACCCACGATATGTATGAAAACAAGCAACTTATGATTTCTAACCCACGATGTTGATGAAAACAGATGGACTTAGCTGTTTTTGACCCACAAAAGCTGCCCGGCGGATGCGGAGAGGGATCGATGGCTGTTGCGAAAAAGACACAGGGCGCCTCCACGGTTCGGACCCCCTCAACCGGCGCGAGCATTCTGCCTCCTGGCTCCAGTCTCCCGACTCCAGCACTTCAAAAAATGAAGGTTCATCCGGCTATCTGTATGAAAACAAATAATGATGACAAACTGTCAGTCATCTTGCTATTTTCCATTCACCTCAAGCTGAAACCCCATCGTTCTCCCGACAGGCGCAAAAATGGTGTCGTCGTACGCGACGTAAAGCACGCCGGGCTTGAGCTCGCGGATGCCGATGTATTGCGTGGTGGGCATTCCACGCAGGAACTGCACCACCGTGCTCCAGGTGTCGCCGCCGTCGAAGCTGAAGGCCAGGTAGTCGCCGTTCATCGGTGAGTGCCAATCGTCCGTGAAATCCTTCTCCGGAGTGCGCACCCCGACGGCACAGACCAGCACGCCATTGTGCATTTCGATCAAATCGGGGTCGACCTCGGCGCCCAGCAAGCGGTCACTGGGCATGTAACCAGGCGCGGTGGGGTCCACAAAGAGGCGCTCCCACTTCGCCGTGTCGTAGATGTCGATGCCGGGGAAGTGCACGGGTACTGGCCGGCTCCAAGTTTGGCCGTCGTCATCGGAATGCGCCTCGTACAGATCGCGGCCCGTGCGCATCAGGCAAAGCAGCCGCCCGGAATGCTCGCCCTGCGAAACCCTCACCAGCACCGGCTCGCCGAAGCCCTCCGTGCCCACAGCGCCGTCAACAGCCACTGTGGCGAGGTATGCCCACGTTTGTCCGTGGTCGCGCGAACGCACCACCACGGTACGGGTCTTCATCATCTTGGGCATATAGGGGCAGGGAGCATGGTCGTCACCAAACCACGTGTACATGGTGGTGACCAGGTCGTGGTCCGGCATCTCGATGATCGAGCGATGCAGGCGTGCAGCGTTGTGCGGCCGACCCATATCGTCGGAAGAGCCTGACCAATTGATGTGGGGAAGATAGAAGTCAACGTTGAAGGGGCCTTCCAGCGTGCGCAGATCGTCGTGCGACTTCCACAACTCACCCACGCCGTGGTCCGGCTGGCTGCCGGGCATCACGTAGGTGTCCAGCATCAAAATCGTGCCGTCCGCGAGTTGCGCCGCGCCGCCTTCAATGTAAACGTCGTCGTGATTTTCCTGGTGCGTCCAGCGCGTCCACGTGGCGCCGCCGTCGCGGGATATGGCGCTGCCGATGCGCACGTGGTAGACCATCTTGCCCTTGGTGTTGAAGGGCGGAGCGTGCAACTGCGACTGGTCGAAGAGCGCGCCGCCCGCGGTCAAAAACAAGTTAGGCTGCCACCCGCCGTTGTCCATGATGACCACCGGTGGATGCATGGTGAAGGTTAGCCGGCCATCGTCGGCAATCGTTATCAGCTTGGTAGGAACGTCGGCGCGGGCGGTCGCGCGATCGGCCGCCCATGCAGCCACCGCGCCGGCGCAAAAGAGCACGGCACTCACGAAAATGGCAGCGCAATGACGACCGCGCAGCCCGATGCCGTGTATGTTCGAATTCATTTGAAACATCCGTGAGTTATCCTCCCCATCACGAGTTCGTGAATGGCCCGACAGTCGCCGGCGGCGGCCCGGCGACACCCACGCGCTTCTCTGTTCCGGCGCTTGCCACTCGCCCGCCCCGCTCTGCCCCCAGAAACAGCTCACATCCACGTTGGACGAAACATTCAACCCGAACGACTGATTTGGTCTGCAAGAAATAGCACCGCCGTTGAGCCATGTCAAGAACTCTTGGCGGGTTGTGTCTTGGCGGAGTCTCTCGGCGTGTGAGGCGCCCTCCCAGCGCTTTGCGCCAGCGCAGCAGCGGTAAGGTGGCGCCCCTGCCACGCCGGAAGCGTTGCGATCATCCCCCGCGGCATTCAATCCGCGGGGCCGGTAGTTGATTCCATGCGGCTAGCCTCACTTTTTGCTTGACAAAAGCCTGCAAATGTAGTATATGTTGCAATGAGGTCCGCCCGGGAACATGACGTTCCTGCGGATACTGAGCATGGAAGCCTGCGCCCCTTCGCCCGCTGTGGCGGTTTACTCCTATCAAAAAAACACCTACGAGACTACAGGCCCAGGGAGGCAAACAAAAAATTTACGTCCGAAGCCGCTATATGTATGAAAACAAAGGACCGATTGACAATGTGTCCAGAAAAAGACGGACATTATAGCCCATTGAATGCTTCTTGCCGGGCATTTTGGCTCGATGGGACTTGCGTCTTGCGGACAATAACGCCATTTCGGCGCCGGACGGGGCAACCAGCATGATGCATTTGCAAGTAAACAGACCGGGCGCGGGCAGCAGTTGTGGGCACACCCTTCAGGAAGCCCAGCTATGGCCGCGAGCCGGAAGCGGACGGGGGTTGACCGGTCGCGCCCGGCGCCGGCGCCTGGGAAGGGTCGAGGCGTTTCCAGTTCCGCATGGCGGCGTCCGCTTCCTGCGTCTTGCCCTGCCGCCGCAGCACCAGCGCGAGCTGATAGTAGGGATCGGGATAGTACGGGCTGAGGCGAATGGCCGTTTCAAACTCGGCTTGCGCCTCGGCAAGCTTGGCGGACTTCAGCAGAATCTTCCCGAGTTCGAAGTGAGGTTCGGCGAACTCCGGGCTGAGTTGAATGGCTTTCCGGAGCAGGGAAGTGGCTTCATCAAATTGGCGTTCGCGCGCCAGCGCCTGGCCGCACCGATACAGGGCTCCCGCATCCGTGGGATCGAGTGCGATGGCCTTGCGGTAGGCGGCGATCGCGTCGGCATCGCGGCCCAAGCCCAGGTAAAACTCACCGAGGGTGAAGTAGGAGACGGCGGGAGTCTTGTCGAATTGGGCGGCCTGCTGGAAGGATCTTTCCGCCTCCTGATTCGCGCCGTTCATGTACAGCGCAATGCCGAGAGCCAGGCGAATATCGGAGGCTTCGGGAAACTTCGCCGCGCCCTGCTTGAGCACCGGCAGCGCGTCGGTGGGCGCACCGTTCTTGAGCAGCGCAAGGCCCAGGTCGTAGAAGATGCCGGGCGAGGAAGCATCGGCCGCAAGGGCCTTGCGAAGGTCGCGAATGCCCTCCGGAATCTGGCCGCTCTTCACCTCGGCATCGCCCAGCAAGCGATAGAAATCAGCAGTGCGCGGCGCCTGCGGCGGCATGGCCTTAAGCGCGGCCACCGCGCGATCACCCAGGTCGGCGTTGAAGTACGCCAGCGCCAGGTTGTTGGCAATCTCAGCAGAACTCGGGTCACGTTGCTTCGCCGCTTCAAATTCGCGAATCGCATCGGCGGAGCGTCCGGCGCGGCTGTAGACAACGCCCAACAGGTTGTGCGCCTCGGCCAGCTTGGGATTGAGTTGCGCAGCCTTTTTGAAGGCGGCTTCCGCACCCGCCAGATCGCCCTTACCGAGCAGCGCCGCCCTGCGACATCTCCTGGTCAACACTGTCCTGACCGCGTTGCGCCGCCGCAAGGCCCGATGAAAAGGACCATGGAAGCGCGAGCCAAACACCGAGCATCAACAACAGCGCGGCCGAATGGTGACGGATCGCTTCTCGACGTTTCCGCGTCGGAGCTCTTATTCTCCGTTCAATTGCGAGGCGCTCAACTGGTTCAGCAGCGGCCTGCCGCTCAGGTAGCGCTCGACGTTCTGCACAAAGATACCCCACGTGCGCATGGTCGTGTGAGGGCTGAGGCTGGAACCAGAAATGTGCGGCGTCATGATGACATTGGGCAGACGCCACAGGGGATGGTCTGGCGGCATGGGATATTGGTAATGCGTATCCAGCGCGGCGCCAGCGATCCAACCCTCGCGCAGGGCCTTCAGCAGCACCTCTTCCGCGATCAGCGGGCCGCGCGCGGGATTCAGGACATAGGCGGTCGCAGGCAGGGCTCGCAATTCGCGCTCGCCCACGATCCCGGCGTTGTTCGTGGTCAGCGGCATGGCGAGAACCAGAAAATCCAAGTGCGCGAGAAACTCCAACTCCTGGCCGGAAGCAAAAACTCGGTCGGGCAGCACGCCGTCGGGATCACCCGTTCCGGCAACGGCGTAAGTGTTGATGCGCGGTCCGACACCATGGCGCGACAGCACATGCACGACCATACCCAGGGCTTTCGCCAGGCGAGCCGTTTCGCGGCCAATGCCTCCGTAGCCCCAGATGCCGACGGTCATGTCGCGAATCTCGCGCTGGAATTCCGCCGCCCGATCCCAAACGCCAGCATCCTGATTGCGGAGCATGCCGCGAAGATTGCGCGCCAGGTTGACCATCATCGCGATGTTCCATTCCGCGATCGGCACATCATAGACGCCCTGCGCATTGCAGGCGCGCACGCCCTTTGGCGGCAGCCCCAGCGCGTGCAACTGGCTGCAACCAACGCTATAGATCTGGATCAGTTCCACGCACTTCATCTCCGCAAAGTTCTCAGGCGGAAAGGCGCAGAACAGAATGTGGATATCGCCAATCAGCGCGGCCGGCAGCGGGCGGGCGTCTTCCACGGGTTCGATCAATCGCACGCGAACGCGCTGCATCGATTGCAAGCGCTCCAGCGCGCCTGCATCCACCGGCATATCAATCAGTATGTTCTTCATCTCTTCCCATCAATCGGTCAGGCGCTTGCCCGGAACGCTGTTGAATTCCCCGCTGTCGGGGACGAAGGGAAAACGGTTTTTGATTTCGTCCGTCAGCGTGATGCCGAGGCCCGGTCCGGCTGGGGGCAGCGCCACGCCGTTTTCCATCGTAAACGAATCGCCCATGATTTCGCTGTGCAGCGGGCCGTAGTCGGGAGCGATTTCCAAAATGACGGTGTTGGCACAGGCAAAGCCGCAGTGAATATTCTGCATGAATCCGCCGCCCGCTCCCCACGAGTGCGTGGCGATCTTGCGTCCGCGGCTTTCAAACATGGCCGCGACTTTCATGAACTCGCCCAGGCCGCCGGTGAAGGCAGCGTCGGGCTGGCCGATATCGAACGAGTCGCGCTCCACAAAGACACGCCATTCATAAGCTGCCGTCAGGCACTCACCGCCCGCAATGGCGATGGGAGTTTGCTGGCAGAGTTCGCTATAACCCCAGGGGTCGGTGTAATGCAGCGGCTCCTCAAAGAAGAACAGGTCGTACGGTTCCACCGCTCGCATCACGGCCTGCGCGGTGGCCAGACTCCACGTGCCTTCCGACGAGTTGCCCATGTGGCCGTCCAGCATCACTTTGACTTCCTTGCCGGCATGCGCGCGCACAAAGCGCAGCTTGTCCGCTTCAAACTCAGCGGCCTCCGCCGGCGCAGTGGCAAGGTGCTGCCCGCCCGGCTCAGAGTAACTCCCCACGCCCAGCTTGAAGGCGCGGAAGCCGAGCGAGAGATAGTAGTCCATCTTCGCCGCCAGCTTTTCCTGGGGATAATTGCTGGGCCCGCCCGAGGCGTAGCACAAAAGCGAGTCGTGCTTCCGTCCTCCCAGCAACTCGTAGACGGGCAGGCCGGTCATTTTACCTTTCAAGTCCCACAGTGCCGCTTCCATGCCGCTCAAAACCGCCGCCCCCACGCCGACGCGGCACCAGAAGTTCCCGCAGTGGTACATGCGGTTCCACAGCTCCGCGATGTTATCAACGCTCTGCCCCACCAGGATCGGCCGGAAGAACGCAACGATCTCCGGCACGACCTCGGGGCAGAAGTAGCCGGCGTAGGTTTCGCCCAAGCCTATCAGTTCCGTGTCCGTGTGAACCTCAATGAACGCGGCGCTGCGGCGCTTGCGGGCTTCGCGGAGAAAGCGGTCGTTAGTGCTGGGTCCGGTCAACAGTACGGTCTTGACGTCCGTGATCTTCAAGCGGATCTCCTTGTTGGAACGGCGAAGTCGGAGGATACCAGACAAGTCTATGCTGCTTGCAGCGAGTTGTCAGCATCGTCGAGCGGGGATCGCTGTATGAAGGAGGTCGGCTTCCGCGAAGCTCGCGTCGAGCACCTGGTGGGGCCGGATTCGATGGTGATCGGAATCAAGTAGAGGCCTCCGTGATGGCCACGTTGGCTGACGCCGATCAGATCTTATACTCCTCCACCAGTTGTTGCAGCCGTTGACCCAATTCGTTCATGTTTCGAGCTGCGGCTTCAGAACGTTGAGTGTTGGCGACATACTGGTCACTGGCTCTTTGGATCTTGGCCATGGCCAGGGCGACTTCATCCATGCCCGCCAATTGCTGCTGGGCGGAGACGGCGATCTGCTGGGCGGCCAGGGCGGCGTCGGCGATGCTGCCGGCGAGCTTTTGCACTGCCTCACCGGTGTGGGCAGACTGCCGGACGCCCGCCTCCACGGTTTTGCTCCCACGCTCGGCGGCCATGGCCACGACGCCCGTGGATTTTTGCACGTCGCCCAGGATCGCGCGAACCTGGGCGGTGGCACGCTTGGATTGCTCTGCCAGGTTTCTGATTTCCTGCGCCACAACGGCAAACCCCTTGCCGTGCTCGCCCGCCTTGGCGGCTTGAATTGCGGCATTCACGGCCAGAAGCTGCAACTGGTCGGCAAGGTCGTTGACGGTGGCGACGATCTCCCCGATCGCCTGGCCCTGTTCGCTAAGGCGCACGATGCTTTCGCCAATAGATTCCATCTGCTCCTGGATGCGGTTCATGCCTTGGATGGTGTCGCTGGCCGCCATCTGCCCGGCTTCGGATACTTGCGCCGACTTTTGTGCGCTGTTCGAAACGTACTGGGCCTTCTGGGTGGAAAGCTGGGCGGTCTGCTTGACTTGTCCGACGGTGCGGGTGGTCTCGCCGATGGCCGTGGCCGTGTCGGTGGCGCCCGAGGCCACCTCCGCGGTCGCCGCCAGAATCTCCCCGGCGCTGGCGGCCAGGATGTCCACGCTCTTCCGTACCTGCTGGCCCATGGCGCGCAGGCTCTCCAGCGCCTTCTGCAAGGCGTCGTCCCGCTGCTGAATTTGCGCCAGCATGCCGTTGAAGGCTTCGATCAGAGTGGCGATCTCGTCCCGGCTGCGCGTCGGGGCGGCACGCACCGAGTAGTTCTTTTCGCGCGTCACCACCCGCGCCGTCTCCGACAGGTCCACGATCGGTTTGGCCACCGACTGCCGGAAGATCCACGAGAGCCCAAAGGCGGCCAGAAGTGAGATGAGCAACACCCCAATGCCGATTTCCGCAAAACGCACCAAGCGGTCGCGCAATCCTTCCAGGTCCGATTGGATATAAACAATGGCGGTCAACTTCTGATGGAAGAGGACAGGACGCAGAAGGATCAAGCGCCCGTTCCGGAACCAATACTGTTCCTGCGAATTGCCTGCGGCTGGCGGCAGCGGCGGCGCGGTGGCGCTCCCGTCCCGCTCATATCCGGCGAAGGGCTGCCCGTCGGGGCTGTAGATCCACGCCGAGATGACATGCGGGGCAGCCCGCAGCGCTGCCAGAGTGGTCTCTGCCGAGTGGGGGTCGTTAAACAGCAGGGCGGAGACGCTGTTTTCGCCGATGATTTGAGCCTGCACCGAGAGGTCGCGCACCATCGTTTGACGATAAAGGACCGTCTCATACGCGATGAAGGCTCCGCTGGCCACGAACAGGGCCGCGCCGCTGACCAGCATGTTCATCCACGTCAGCTTGCGTGTGATAGAGTAGTCGTAGAACCTGGGCATGGCTCCTCAGTTCCCGGACCGGGCTTTCCCTTTAACCTCGGCAGCAACCTTAAGCAGTTCGGAGCTTAAACTGAGGCCGGCTTGTTGCGCCGCTGTCAGGTTGATATCAAACCGCACTCGCTCCTGTGCCAGGACGAACTGCACGATTCCGCCCTGCTGCACAAATTGGGGCATGTCGCTGACGGTGAGGACGCCTAACTTGCCAACGTCGGCAAGGATTTCGTGGAGCTGTTTGTTTTCGGAAGAGCTGATGAACAGCACGCGGCAGCCAGTGGCTTCACCCGCTTTGGCGATTCGCCTTGCCACCACATTCTTGCCGTCGATCTTCTCCCCGGCGATGGTGCTGTCGAGCACGCTGCCGAATGGGTCGTGGCCCAGGACACAGATGTTGAATTCGCTCGCTTGGACCGCGGGAGCACTGGACGGCCATTCGACGAACCTGCCGAAATTGTAGAGGTAAGCCGCCTTCACTTCGTATTCGGTGGGACTGGGGGCGGAGAATTGATGGGCAGGACGGCCGAACAGCAGCAGCGCTGCAAGCAAGGCGAAGCACAGCACATCGCCCCGCCATCGCGGGCAGGGTGCAGGGCCGCGTCTGGACGGGCAAGGAATTGGACGTAACATAGGTACAAGCCAAGAGCTCGCCTTGGGGTCTAATTACTTCGTTTTCCCAAGCCTACCTTCGCTCTGAGATTTCGCCGGATGCCGATGAAGATCCCTGCATGGCCCGAGATTCCACCTGACGTACCTGACGCAAGCGGTCGGCATCGATGAAGAACTCGGCTTGCCGGGAAATGTGCCGGCCCCGGGGCACATCTGCGGCATTATACCGTTAGAACTCAGTAGTGCACTGACCGAAATCTATGAATCCTCTTTGGGCGACGAGGCCTTGCTTGCATCCAGGACCTCTCGCACTTTGCGCGCGATGGCATCAGGGGAAAACGGCTTCTGAACGAAGGATACGCCCGAGTCCAGCACCCCATGCTGGACAATGGCATCATCCGTATAGCCCGACATGTAGACCACCCTCGTCTCTTTATGGAAGGAGACCACCTGCTCCGCCAAGTCTCTCCCGCTCATCTTGGGCATGATGACATCGGTAAGCAAAAGATGAATGGGTCCCGCGTGCTTTTGCGCGATATCGAGGGCTTCCATGACGTCCTCTGGTGCAAGAACCGCATATCCTTTCCGCTGGAGAATGCTCTTGACCAGTTTCCGGAGTGATTCTTCATCCTCAACCAACAAAATGGTTTCAGAGCCTCGCACGCTGCGAGGTTGTTGGACCGGTGTGTGCGACGCCGCATGGGTTTCCTGACTCCGAGGAAAGTAGAGCTTGAACACCGTTCCCACATTGAGTTCGCTGTACACCCAGATGTGGCCACCGCTCTGCCTGACGATTCCATAGACCATGGCCAGTCCCAACCCGGTGCCTTTGCCTTTTTCCTTGGTGGTGAAGAACGGTTCGAAAATGCGCTTTTGGGTTTCGGCGTCCATGCCGATTCCCGTGTCGCTGACCGCCAGCAGCACGTAGGGGCCGGGCTGGACTTCCGGGTGGTCGCGCACATAGCCGTCGTCGAGATTGACGTTGGCCGTTTCGATGGTGAGCCTGCCACCCTTGGGCATGGCGTCACGTGAATTCAAGGCCAGGTTCATGATGACTTGTTCGATCTGGCCGGGGTCGGCCTTTACTTGACCGAGTCCAGGCTTCAAAATCGTGACCAGTTCAATGTCCTCGCCGATCAGCCTCCTCAGCATTTTTTCCGTGTTCCCCACCAGTCCGTTGAAATCTACCAGCGATGGAGTCAAAACTTGCTGGCGACTGAAAGCCAGCAGTTGGCGAGTCAGGGCTGCGGCGCGTTCGCTGGCCTTGAGAACCTCCGTCATGAATCCGCTCGCGGGATCATCCGAGCCGAGACGCTCCCGAACCAGTTGCCCGTAGCCGGAAATGATGGTCAGCAGATTGTTGAAATCGTGCGCCACCCCGCCTGCCAGCCGTCCAATCGCTTCCATCTTTTGTGCCTGGCGTAGCTGCTCCTCAAGCTTCTTGCGTTCGGTAACATCCGACACCAGCACGAGCCTGGTATTGCCGGATCCGAACGGCAAGGCGTGCGAGGATATCTCGACATGGATGATGGTTCCGTCTTTCTTCCTGTGCCGCCATTGGCCGCTTTCCTGGACGACGGATAACTTACTGGAGACCTCCTCCAGAAGCTCCGGAACATCCTCGGGTGGCCGAATGTTCGTGATCTTCATCTTGAGAAATTCCTCGCGTGAGTATCCATAGTGCGCCACGGCGGTGTCATTGACGGCCAGGAAGGCGAGCGTCCGGGAATCGTAAATCCACATCGGGTGGGGATTGGCTTCGAACAGGAACCGGTAGCGCTCTTCC
This sequence comes from uncultured Acidobacteriota bacterium, assembly GCA_963719115.1. GTDB lineage: Bacteria > Acidobacteriota > Terriglobia > UBA7540 > UBA7540 > Bog-366. The sequence continues at coordinate 60,507 of CAVRBF010000049.1, forward strand.
GACTCACTCAGCGCCTTCTCCGCCTGCTTGCTCTTGGTGATATCCCAGATCACTCCCGCGCGTTGGACCGGTTTTCCGGTGGCGTCGCGGTACACTCGGCTCCGCGTGGCCAGGGTGTGGACCGAACCGTCCGGCCAGATGACCCGAAACTCCGTTTCAAAAGTGTCCTGGCTCGGCGGCATGGTCATTTTAAGAGCGAGGGCTTCCCAGTCGTCCCGGTGTACCAGTTTTTTCAGCTCTTCCTGCGTGCCGGAAAAGGCACCCGGGCTCAATCCAAATATTCTGTAAGCGGAATCGTGCAAGGTGACGACCAGCCGGGGGATGTCCAGCGTCCAGGTGCCCACCTCGGCCGATGTCAGCGCGAGGTTGAGTTGGTCTTGAGTCTTGCGGAGAATCTCGTCGCGCTCTTGAATCTGAGACAGCATTTCGTTGAAGGCGTCGATCAGAACAGAGATTTCATCCCGGCCAGCCGTCGGCGTCGCCCGGATCGCGTAGTTCTTGTCGCGGGAGACGATATGAGCTGTTTCCGAGAGCGCTTGGACCGGCCGCGCGACAACCTGCCGGGCGACCCAGGAAACCAGGAAGGCGGCGAGCAGGGAGGCGAGCAAGACGGCTCCACCGATTTCAATCTGCCGATTCAACTCGGCGTACATGCCGGCGAGGTCGGATCTATGTAAACAGCAGCCGCCAATTTCCCTTGGAACATGATCGCGCGGACCAGACATCAATCGCTCGTTCGTAAACCAATGAGTTTCCGCTTGGTCCTTGGGCACGCCCGGGTAGAGTGGCGGGGCCGTCGTTCGGTCTCGTTGATAGCCTGCAAAAGCCTGGCCGTCGGGGGCGTAGATCCATGCCGACGTAACGTGTGGCGAAGCTCGCAGCGCTCCCAGAGTTGTTTCGGCGGAGCGGCTGTCATTGAAGAGCAGTGCGGAGATGCAATTCTCTCCAATGATCTGTGCCTGGACGGAAAGGTTGTTGCACCATCGCCCGGCGGTAAGAAAATCGTTCGTAGGAGATGAGCGCTCCACAGGCCAGCAGCAAAGCGGCGCCACTGACCAACATGTTCATCCAGGTCAGCTTTCGCGTGATGGAATAATCTCGAATCCTCAGCATGGCGCATCAGGTCCGTCGCCGGGACCTGCCTCTGACGTCGGCGGCGACTTTGAGCAACTCGGAGCTTAACCTCAGGCGCGCCTGTTGGGCCGCTGCCAGGTTGACTTCAAATCGCACACGCTCTTCCATCAGGACGAACGGCACGCAGCATCAGTGCACGCCAGGAGTTTGCCGTGGAGTTTACTTGCCCTGACTTTCCCAGCTTAACTTCGCGTACACACTGCGCCGGATGCCGACAAACATCCCGGCATCCCCTCCGAATTCCACGTGATGCGGTTGAAGCAAGTTGTCGCCATCGATGGAGAGTTCGAATTGCCGGGAAATATGCCACCCCAGGCGAACATCCGCCGTATTGTACCCACCTACCGCCTGAGCCGAGAGGCCGCTCACATAGCGGTAAGTCTGGTCAAATTCAAAGTGCTTGGGCAGGTTGATCAAGGATTGTCCCAGAATCTGATGGTGGGGACTTGACCCCTCGACGGTCACGATATTCAGGGCTTCGAGGGCGTTAGGATTACTCGCCTTGCTTTCCAGATTGAGGTGCAGGTACGAGTATGACCCCTTCAGAGTCCACCAATGGGTGGGCTGCCAATCCGGCCCCAACTCAAATCCGTCCGTGAAGCCTTTCTCCTCATTGGCGATGGGAACATTGAAATTCAAGTGTGCGGGAGGCGGAGTGGCGGCCGCGGCCGCCGTCGCCGTGCCATACCCATAGAGATCGTCATAGCCGTTGCGGAAGAGTGCAACATCCAGATAGAGCTTTGAGACCAAAAGGCTCCGATAACCGGCTTCGACTCCAATCATTCGCTCGGCGACAAAGTTTCGGCTCCCGCTGATTTGAAGATAAATCAAGGGGACGGGGGCCAGGAAATCCGTAAGGCGGAGGGATTCCTCCAGCCGCGATGGGGTACGCACGGCGCGGGCAATCGACACCCAAAACGTCTGCCGCCGGTTGGGCGTCCATAGGAGGCGCGCGCTGGGCTGCGCCTCGAATCCCGTATAGTTGTTGTGTTCGAGCTTCGTCCCCAGGGTCAGTTCCACGGCGTCCTTTGCCAAGGGGATTTCGTCCTGGACAAAGCTGCTGTAGATCTCGTCTGTCTGATGGTGAGGGCTAAAATCGAGAGTGGGGACAAGCTGGCTGAAATCCCCGGGGCTGACTCGCGCTCCCAGGCCCCAAATGAAGTCCTGTTGTTTGGGGAGCGTCAGGTGGTGGATAAAGTCAACGTCAAATGTGTCGCGCGTCTCGCCGAATTGTGGTTCGAAGTGGTTGGTGTGATCGTAGTAGGCCTGTAGTTGCACGTCCGAGCCGTCCTGAAGCGCCCGCTTCCACCGGCCCACCAGATTTCCCCCCGAAAACTGTCCTCGCCCGAAGAGAGTGAGTTGAGAGGGAGGCGAGTAACTCCCAAGCTGCGAAACTTCGCCGGCTTTCTCGTCGTAAAGATCACCCTGAAAGGTGAACTCATCGTGTTTTCGGGAAGTCCAATCGGTTCGAAAACCCACCTGCCCCATGCGCCATTCATCAAAGTTGTTCCCATTGGAGTGGAACTCCGGCCCGTCGTCAAAGCCCATTCCGTAAATCCTGTAGTTGACCCCACCCGCAGTGCCGCCATAACGAACGGCTGCGGTGCCTTCGTCAACGTTTCCACCACCCACCCTCACCAATGCGCCCTGGGTTTCCGCAGCGCTTTTGGTGATAATGTTGATGACACCGTCGACCGCATTAGCCCCCCAAATGGTTCCTCCCGGCCCACGGATGATTTCGATCCGCTCAACGTCTTCCAACATAACGTTTTGCACCTCCCAATAGACGCCGGCATAGAGGGGAGCGTAAACGCTTCGTCCGTCGATCAATACCAGCAGCTTGCTCGCTAAGACGCCGCCAAAACCGCGAACTCCTACCGACCAGTGGTCGGAATCGACGCGCGCGACTTCCACGCCCGGCGCCAGGCGCAGAACCTCCGGAATGCTGGTGGCGCCGGACCGCCGAATGTCCTCCTGGGTGATGACGTAAATGGCGGCGGGAGTCTTCGACAACTTTTCCGGTTCCTTGGAAACCGAGGTTACTTTGATGTTGCTCAGTTGTTCCAAGCTCAATTGCGTGAGGCGCTCCGGCGGCTCTCCGGGGGTTGGGCTGGCCCATCCGCCGCTCACGAGTGCCATCAGGAGGAGAACCCCGACGAACTGCTTGCACTGGCAACTTCTCCCATGGAAGGTCTGAACGGAAAGTGTCGGCCGGGCTTGGCAGGCCGTGCTCGCCGGGCGGTGAGGTCGTGTAGCGGCAAAAACAGACATTATATCCATATAATGGTCGCGACCAATCCCTCGTTTCGAGGCGGTGCAGGATTATTCCCCGATCCGATGCAGTCTTAGCTTTGCCAATGAAAAGTTTTCGGACTGGCCTTTTCCCTGGTCCAGCGGGACTCCACAGCGCTGAAGTTCAGTGATGGCTTCATCCTCTATTAATATACGCATTAACTGTCTTCGGTGCAACTGTTCTTCCTGCAACATCCCTGGCGCGGTAGGTCATAAAGGAATTCCTCGTCGCCCAGCTTGCGGGCAAGTCAATACGGCTGTTATTCGCTCCGCCACGTTCCGGTCCTCGTCGGGCTTCATCATGAAGGGAGTAAGCGCCATTCCCTGGGGGTACTCATCGACAAGGACCTCGATGCTAGGTTCACCTTCACGCAGCTCATTGCCACATTGAACTCGGGTGATGCCGAGCTCTTTCTCGTCCCAAACCAAGAACAGGTGTGGAACGTGGTTGGCGACGTCGGGGACGAAGCGGCCCGTGGTTACGCCGGGAATTGACGCGAGGATGCACTCGATCCGGTCGAGCCTTTGTTCCCAGTCTTTCCACTCCGCCTCGTGGTCGATTGCCAGGTAGCGGGTCACGGCGGCGAGCATGCCGGCTATTTCCTCCTTTCCGACCTTGCAGGGCCTCCCGAGAGTGTCTTCATGAGGGTTGCCGTTCAGGCGCGCCGCTTCGATGAGGTCGCTTCGCCCCAGCAGCAGACCCGCGCACTGCGGACCCCGCAACCCTTTGCCGCCGCTGAAGGCCACCAGATCAAAGCCCAGGCGGTTATAGGCGCTCAAATGCGAGACCGGAGGCACATCCGCAGCCGCGTCGTTGAAGGTGGGAATCCCGTGTCGCCTGCCCACTTCGACCCATGCTTGCAATCCAATCTTCCCCCGATTCTGCGCGGCATTCAGGAAATACATCATCGCGGTCTTCTCGTTGACCGCGTTTTCAAGTTGCTCGAAGGTTTCCACTTCCACCAGTCGTACTCCCGTGTTGCGAATCGCGTGATCGAAGGGATTGCGATGCGTCCTCTGGATAAGCACCTCGCTCTTCATGCCGCTGAGAACGGGCAACTGCGAGATCTTCTTTGCATCCTTGCCGGTGAGGCAGGCGGCAGTGCCCAACATGATCGCACTCGCGGCGCCGGAAGTGACCATAGCCGCCTCCACCGCCAGCATTTGCGCGATCTTCCCGCCCACCGCCTCTTGGAGTTCCACCAAATCGACAAAGTGCTGGGAAGCTTCCTCCATGGCCCGCGCAACTTCCGGAAACATCAAGGACCCGGTAAGATGCGTGTAAGTTCCCTTGGCATTGATACGGGTGCGCACGCCCAACCGCTCGTAGATGTTGGCCACTTCAACCTCCCAATACCCCGAAAGCCATCAATTGCTTGATGGCGTTGGTGACAAATCCCGCCATGCACTCTACTGCCGAGAAGCTTGATGCGAAATGTTCTCGTTTTCCGGGCAGCAACGTCTTTCTCCAACTCAGTGCCTGGCTGCTGAGCCGTCGTCGCGGCCGTCTTCAAAAAGAAACGGCGCGTCCAGACGCATTTGGGCGACCATTGCCGCATGCCCCGCCACGTTGGGATGAACGCCGTCGCCGAGCGCCAAGGCTGGATTCCAGGTCAGCCTGTCACGATTTTCGGTGAGCGCCGCGGCAAAATCCACGTAAGTATAGCCACTTGACACGATCCAGGAATTGGCCCGATTCAGAAATGCCTGGCGAGGCTTCCGCGGCGCCAACGTGCCCAGAATGGGGGTGGCTCCCTTTGATTGTACATAAGCGACGATTTTCACCACGTTTTCGCGCCATTGATCGAAGTTGTTGTCGTTGGCGCCGATCAGTATCAAGCAGAACTCCGGACGGAATGGGCCGAGGTCCAAGAGCAGCCGTGCAAGCAGATCCGCCGAGGTCGCTCCGCCCCCACCGCTGACGACCACATTGCCATGCAGCGCCATGTAAAGTTGTTGGGCGAAACGCTTGTCCTTGCTGGCGTATATCGAATCGCCCTCCACGAAGGAATCTCCACCGATCCAAAGGCGAGGGCTCCGCGGAAAAGGTGTGGACCAGATGAACTCGCAAACCTTGACTCTACCTGACCTGAACATCACGCCCGGCGCTCCCCACATGTGTCCCGGCCAGTGGTTCGCATCACCGGCGAAAAACGCCGTGTCGTCGACGCTCGCCCTGGTCTGGGCATCGGTCAGGTTAAAGGTGTAGCGATGCTCGACGGCGCCATGGTTTGACCCGAGTGTTTTAGTGAGCATAATCCAGTACTCACGCCCCGCCTTGAGGGTGAAGGGAATATGAATGGTTCCCAGCGTCCCAACCGGGTCACCCCCGCTCCAGCTCAGGTAGTAGCGCAACACGTTGTGCACGCCATCGACTTCCGCGATGGTTCCGTACTGTCCTTGTGTGCACAGAGCGAAGATGCTGTCTCTGGACGTCAGCTCGACTCGGGCGCGGAGGGTTTCCTGGTCGAGGGTCGAGGCACCGCTTCCGCCGCCCGCGTAGGAAATGATGGTGCCGTAGTCCCCGAGCGTGGGTGAGTATGCGCCGTTGCTAATGACCCACGGCGTTCCGGAGAATCTCCATCCCGGCGGCAGCGCGGTCCCGGCGAATTCAGTCTCCGTCAGAACGTTAGGTTGCTGTTTGGGGGTTGCCGCGCATGCGGCGTGCTGAGCGACAGGTGTCACTAATGTTGCGGCTGCTGCGATCGCGAGAATCGCCGACTTCATAGCGTCGCCGTGTGTCTCCTTGTGACGAATCCGGCCTCGCGTAAGAATGGTGTGCCTTCCGGCTTTAGGCTTAGACCGCAAATCCACCTCTGATCATTCAACGATGCCTTTCAACTGTTCCCTTAGCCCAGGGACAATCTTGAGGGCGTTCTTATAGTAGATCTTGGCCAGCACCTTGCTGGGCAAACCCAGTCCGTAGATGGGCCAGCGATGCCGGCCGAAGGTGCCGTCGTAGTCGGGCGGAAAGAAGTACTCGTCATAGGTTTCGAGGAACCGGAAATAGCACCGGTACATCTCGAGGGAAGCCGGCATGTCCGAGCCAAAATAAATTCGATCCTGGTAGCGAATGATGAATTCGCGTGCTGTGTACGGCTGGCGTCCCAGTTCATCAATGCGCGCGGAAAAATCGATATAGACGTTGGGATTTTCATCGAGCAGGGTCGCGACGCTGCCGAGGTCTTCGGGGAAGTTCGCCACATGTGGCAGCATGAAGGTGGTGTGGCGATGCTGCCGGAGCAGTTTGTTGCGCCGGTCCAGCAGTTCCTGCTTGCGGGGAAACTTCGGGTCGGAAAAGCCCCAGGTTGGGTACTTCAACAGCGAGTCATGGTGTTCATTCTCAGGCGTGTTCTCCTCGAAGAACCCGACGGGGTCGGACTGGTGGATGAGCACCGGCACTCCGAGCTTTCCGCATTCGTCCCAGATGGGCGCAAGCTTGGGGTCATCCACCTTTACCAAATCGCCGTTCCCGTCGCGGTAGCGCAGGCCGAGCTCTTTTAGAATCTTCAGGCCGCGTGCGCCTCGCTGCACATGCTGGCGCAGCAGCACGAGGGTTTTCTCGACGAAGCCGTCCACGTCGGTGTATAGCGGCGTGTCCGCGGATTGCGCGAACGTGGCCGTGGTGAATCCGTAAAACCGGCGGGCATACGGGGCCACATTCCTGTAAAACTCCTCGATATCGCCCTGACCGATGGTGTAGCCGCCGTCGGCCCACGCGCCCCGCATTCCGCGCCATGTCTTCCAGCAGAGCGGGTGCGCTGTCACGCTCAAGCGCCGTCCAAAGGTTGACCTTCATGATGCCGTCGTCGAACAACGATCGCAGGTGGTCCGGCGGAACGGACGAGGTGCCGTGCAGGCAGAGGCAAGTTCCCAGGCGTTCGCGGATCGCGCGTGCCAAGTCGCCGTGATAGCGCAAATCGGCCCGGCTGGCGCGATGTTCGGTTCCCAGGTTGGCCACCAGAATGTCCACTCCCGTCTCGCGCTTAAAGCGCTCCGCCAGTTCCGGACTGGTCAGTTCGCCACCGTTTTGCTCGTTGGCCTCCTTGATTTCGTCGCAGGCGCCTTCGATCACGATGTCCCGGCCGCGCGCGGCGACAAACTTCGCCGTCAGCCGGATATTCTCATCCAAAGGCAGATTCGACGCATCGAACATGATCGACGAGAATTCCGATAGATCGCCATTCCATAATTCCGCGTCGGTGTCCCACTGGATGTGGTCGAGATGCACCAGAACCCGCAGGCGGGAAAACGGCGCGCCGGGATCGCACAGCGCGTATGCCGGTTTGTTCCGCAAATGCCTGCAACTCGCCATAAAGGTGCTCGCCGTAACCCAGGCACGCGTATTCGTTGTTCCAGGCTTGCAGCAGCGCTTCCATATCAGCGTCCACACGCAGAAAGGCGTGGGGCCAGAAGGGAATTCCGCATTCCAACTGGCGGTTTTTCAAATCCTGTACGGCAGGCTCGAATATCTCGCAGCGAGCAATGACCAATTCAAACTGGCCGTTCTCGCGGCCAAGGCGCGCCAGTACGCCGCGTCCCGGCTTGCAGACAAGCTTCACCGAAAGCCCGCCCGCCTGCCCTTCCGTGGGGATTCCATGCTCCGCGAAGCCGGCCGGGCCGGCGTTTCCCGCCAGCGAGGGAGGACACGCACCGTCGCCAATGATCTTGATCTCCCGATGCTTCTTGTCGATGTGCTGAAGGTCGCCGTAATAGACGGGTTCATCCCCCAGGTCGTTGAGCAGTTTTACGGTCATGAGCGTGTTGAAGTCGGAAAGCGTCGAGGTGGCAACGCGATCATTCAGCACCAGGCTTTGGGCGAAACAGGTGGCGCTGTACTCATCGCCCAGGCCGGGAAATGATTGGATTGTGTATCCGTTCCAGCCTTCCTTTGCCATGATCCTTTTGAGGGCGAGGTAGAGGCGGATCGACCGGTCAGCCGTTTCGCCGGTTGGGATGGGCTCGGCGAAGAGCGGCTGAATGGCCTCACGTGCCGTTGCGAGTTCCGCCGCGCTCACGGCCTTGGCCACGTTCAACAGCTCCGTCGTATCGCGGGAGTCCAGGTCCACGCCGAACATTCGCATCCATTGCGCCGGGTCCGCCACACCGCAGGTTTGCCCCATGCCCCGGCCGCCCAGGGCGCCAAAGGTGCTGGAATTCAGGCGGCATTTCATGGCCGAGGCGCAAACCGCGGCGGCGATGCGACCCACGTCCGCCGCGTCATCGGCCTGGCCGTAGACCCACGTGTGCGGCACGCCGATTTCCTTCAGCCCGCCGTGCATCACCAGTCCCCCCACCGGCCTCCAGCCCTGCGAGCCGGGATGGGTCCAGAGAATGATGCGCTTTCCGGTAGCGGCGTAATCGCGCACGGCCGCTGCCAGATGCGCGGCCCAAACCCATGTGCCGGAAAACAGGACGATGCCGAACTCGCTCCATCGGTATTGCCCGGATACCTTTGCCAGGGTGTAGATGGTCCGATTGACTTTCGTGCCCGTGTAACCGCCCAGGACAAATAAGCGGTTTCCGATGACGGTAGAGGTGAACGCTGGCACCTGCAACGCGCGTATAGCCATGATGGAGGCCATACGTGGACAAAGCCCGACGTTCTCCCGGCATGGAGCGTCTCGCCTGAATTGAACCGGATCGCGAACGGCACTATCGCTCTCTCGACGGGCCGACCGGGCATTCACCTGTGGCTTTCGTCTGACTCGCGGGGAGCAACATGGCAGGATATTGACATCGTGGCGTACCATAACCGTTGGGCAACCGACCCCAACACGCGCATTCTCTCGACCGAAATTCATGGTCGCACGCGGTGGCAAACCTCTTCTTATACCGGGCTCGCGGAAGTGGCGCCAAATCGCCTGCTGATGGTTTACGATCGGGATCCGGAGGCTGCGCCGGCCGGACCAGAGGACCTTTCGCGTGTCTTCGTATTACCCATTGAAGTTGAGAGAAAGTAAGAGGAGGCACTTCATGACCCAGTTTGCACGCATCGGTGAAAAAGAGAGAGCTTATGTGCTGGAACTGATGGAAGGGCAGTTTCGCGGTCCCTATAGTGTCCTAATGACTTCGCGTCTGGAGAAGCTGTTCGCCGAGAAATTCCATGTCGGGTTTGCCCTGAGCTTCAGCAATGGAACGGCTACCATGCACGCAGTTTTGGCGGCCATGGGAATTGGAGAGGGTGACGAAGTCATTGTCCCGCCCTTGACGATGGCGTCTACCTCGATTGCTGTTCTACACGCGGGAGCTACGCCGGTATTTGCTGACATTGATCCGCAAACCTGGACTATCGACCCGCAGTCGATCGAAAGAAGAATTGGTCAACCTCCGGATCCGCGTGGCCGAGTTGTTTGCCGAGGCATTGGGCAACTGCCGCTGGCTCATACCGCAGCACGTTCCGCCTGGATTCAAGCACTCTTATTGGACCTACGTGCTGCGTTTGGAGAACGAGAAAATTAAATGGCACGACTTCCGCGCGAAATATCTTGAGTTCGGTGGCGACCCGATGTACGGCGCATGGCTTCTCACGTACCTTGAGCCGGCGTTTCGCAACAAGAAGTTGACATCGCAGCAGACGCAAACCTACGCTGAAGGGTTATGCCCAGTCGCAGAAGCGTTGCAGCCAACGCTGCTGCAATTTAAAACCAATTACTATGATTTGGAGGAAGCGCATCGGAAGACGGAAGCCTTGAAGAAAACCATCGCCTTCTTTGAGCTCTGAGCACGAAAGGAAAACCTCGAATGGCAATTCTAGAGCGGTTTTCGTTAAAGGGAAAAGTTGCGTTGGTGATCGGTGGAGCCGGCCCTCTTTTCGGGAGCAGTATCTCTGAGGCTCTTGTCGAGGCGGGGGCGACTCTGGTCACCGCCTCCCGATCGCTGGAGAGAAACCTGGCGTTCGCCGAGAAACTGCGGCAGCAGGGGTTCGACGCATACGGAATGCAGGTCGATACCTGTGACCCGAGCACCATTTCTCGTCTCCATGATGAGGTCATCCATCGATTTAGCCGCTTGGATGTCCTTGTTAACAGTTCGGTCATTCAGATTGCGAAAGGCTTTGATCTCGAATCACCGGACGATTGGCTTCAAAGCGCGAGAGGAGATATGGCGGGCCTGTTCGCCCTGTGTAAAGCGTTCGTCGCGGACATGGCTTATCAGGGGAAAGGCTCGATTATCAACATCGCGAGCATTTACGGAGTCGTTGCCAACGATCCCTATCTCTACGAGGGAACGGAAATGCTCCAGCCCCCACACTACACTTTCATAAAGGCCGGAATGATCAATTTCACGCGTTATATCGCCAATTACTATGGCAGGAAAGGCGTCCGGGCCAACTGCATTTCGCCGGGTGGATATTTCAACAACCAGCCCGCGCCCTTCGTTGACCGTTATTGCCAGCGTGTTCCCCTCGGCAGGATGCTTGGTAATGAAGACATCAAGGGCGCGGTAGTGTTTCTGGCGTCCGACGCCTCGGAATACGTAACGGGGACTAACTTGATGGTGGACGGTGGTTGGACTGCGCTGTGATCTTAGATGACTTCGCCTGATGAAGCTAAAGGCTTATCCTGCCCGGAGTTCTCCGTAATCGAGTACGGAATTAAGCACGCCTTGCTTGACGTCGCGGCCAGGAGTGCGACCGCTCCTATGAGGAGGGTTTCTCGGTCGCCGGCTGTAGACGTCGAAGTGCCCCACCGGATTTGGCCAGGAGCAAGCCGACGAGTCCAAGCATGATGCCGGCGCCAAGGGTCACACGATTGGGCGGGACGGTCGCAACCCCCGCGCCTGTCACCACGAGGACAAGACCCATGATGGCGATGACAAGGCCGGCGACGGGGCCTGGGCTGACCTGACCCTCGGATGCGACAGCGGTGCGCTGCAAGCGCGTCATAAACTGCGACGCGCGCCCGGCGGCTTCGCCCTTCGCCGGAAACGCATAGGCCGCAACGACCAACGTGAGCGCCGTGATTCCTGCCGGGACCGCGATGCTGGCGGCCTGGAAGGCAGCGAAGTTCGCAGGCTTGAAAATCAACTTGTAGAGGAGGAAAGCCAGGCCGACGCCAATCCCGACAAAGAAACCCGCCAGCGCCCCACCTGCGGACAGTCGGCGGCTCAGCAATCCTCCCAAAACGGGCAGAACCGTGGGAGGCAGGAAAAAGCCAAACGCCGCGATCATGGTATCAAAGATCGTCCAGTGAAAATGCGTAACCGCCAGCGCCACGCCCAGAGCCGCGACCGCTACGACCGACGTCAAAAGTCGACCCACGATGACCAACTCTCTCTGGGAGGCGTTGGGACGGATCAAGCGCTGGTGGACGTCCACAGTCAGGACTGCGGCGACGACATTGTAACCAGAAGAAAGCACCGACATGGTGGCGGCGAAGAGCGCCGCAATCATCAATCCCATCATCCCAGGCGGCAACAAAGCAGAACTCACGCGCGCGTACACGCTTTGCGGATCCGAGATTTGGAGTTGAGTGAAAGCGCGGGCCAGCATCCCGGTGAAAATCCACACGGGTGGGAGCAGGAAGAAAAGAAGGCTGGCGAGCCAACCGATGCCGCGGCATTCGCGGTCGCTTCGGGCGGAATAGAACTTCTGAATCAGCGACCAATTGCCCGCCAGCGAGAGCGCAGTGAGAACCATGAACGCGCCGACTTGGGTCCAATGATAGGGCGTGTGTACCGGGCGGAAGAAGTCTGCGGGCACAGCCGCCACAAATCGGTGCCAGCCGCCCACGGCACGATACGTAAGAGGGAGAAGCAGCAGGATTCCAGTAGTGACGAGCACGAATTGGACAAAATCGGTGATGACGACTGCCCAGAGGCCGCCCAGCACGGTGTAGATCAGGGTGATGATCCCGACGGCTGCCATGGCCCAAAAGGGAGAAATTCCGGTACCGGCGGAGACAAAGATTCCGATGGCAACAATCTTCAGGCCTTCGTCGATCACTTTCAGCGGAATGCCAGACCACACAAAGACCTGGCGGACGGCGGACGAAAATCGTGTTTCCAGGAACTCGACGGGCGTCAACACGCCAGCGCGACGCCAGCGGCGGGCGAAAAGCCACGTCACCACGAGGGTCGCCGGCACAGTTGTCCAGTAAATCGTGAGGGCCACCAGCCCGTATTGATAACCGAGTCCCGCGTACACCACGATGGAGAGCGCGCTGACATACGCCATCACGAACGAAACGCCGCCCAGCCACCAGGACACTTGCTTCCCGCCGGCGAAATACATATCCAGCGATTTCATCTGGCGCGAATAAACCAAGCCGATGGCGACCATGGTCACGAAATAAACGACCACGATGACCAAGTCAGGGCCGCGCATATCGCGCTCCTATCGCTGGGGGTGGAGGAGTGATCTTCTCCGTTTCCCCAGTTTCGAGGGAACGGTGAATCGCTTCCAGGACCGCCGTGACTTGCCGGCCATCAGCACCCGTCACATGCGGCTCGGTTCCCTCCCGCACCGCGAAGAGAAAATCCTCCAGGCACGCGGGAAATGCGCCGCGGGAGCGTCCAAATACCTCCGAGTTCAAGAAGAGTTTCGGGTATGAGTACTTCTCCGCAGTGCTGATTTCCATGGACTCGCATTTTCGATCCATGTGGATGTGGCCGGCGGCGCCGATCACCTCCATAAAGGACTCGACGATGGCGGGAAAAGTTTTGGGGTAGACCCAAGCCGACTCAAAGGTGACAAAGGCACCGGAGGCGAATTTCACCTGGGCCTGGATCACGTCGTACGTCGGGATGCCTCTCGCGGCCAGAACCTCTTTGCGGCCCCAGGCGCGCGCCTCGACAGGTTCGGAGGCCAGCCACCACCGCATCAGGTCGATATCGTGGGAGGAGAGAAACCATGCACAGGTAGTTTCGCCGGCCCAGGCAATGTAGTCGGTCGGAACAAAGATCGTATCGTTCTTCCGGGCGTAACCGGCCAGGGGCGCTCCGATTTGTCCGGACTCGATGGCCACCTTCGCTTGGTTGTAGGGCGAGAGCCAGCGGTGGTTGAAGGCAACCTGGATCGATTTCCCCACACGCTGGGAAATGCGGATCAGTTCGTCCGCCTCGGCAGTGCTGGTGGTGAAGGGTTTCTCCACCAGCGCGTGCCGGCCCGATTCCAGCACCGCGCGCGCAGGCTCAAAATGGTGCCGGTCGGGCGTGGCGACCACAACCGCGTCCAGGTCTTTCCGCTCCAGCATCTTTCGATAATCCGTGTACCCGTCCTGAATGCCGTAAAGTGACCGGACTTTATCAATCTGATCCTGCCGCAATGAACAGACGGCGGCGACTTGGGCGAGTGGGTGCGCGGCGTAGATCTTCGCGTAACTATTGCCCATGATTCCGAGACCGATGATGCCGATTCGCGTACGTTCCATCTTTGACCTCCGAGGATTCGGCTCTGCTGAGGCGATAAGATTGCACTTCTTCAGAATCCGTCTTCTTGAAGGAGACGGCGGAAATTCGTACTCAAGATTTGTTCCTTCTCGGCATCCGTGATCCTGGCTGACAGGATGCGCCCGACTGACACGGCGCCCTCCAGGAAGGGCATGTCCGACCCGAATAACACGCGACCAGCCCCCACCGAAGCCACGATACGCTCAATGATGGTGCGGTGGCTTTGGGAACCGGTAATGTCCAGAAAAGTGTTGGGGACGGCCTTCGCTACTTCCAAAGCTTGGCCGTAACCGCGCCACGTCACTCCGGAGTGTCCGAGAAGAATGGTTGCGTGGGGAAACTCGCGGGCGATCGGAGCGAGCAGTAGCGGCCCACAATTGACATCAGAATCCCATGTATGCACCAAGACGACCGCTCGCGTCTGGTTAGCATAGTCCCACACCGGCCGGTACCGTGGTCCATGCACCGGGTACTTGTGCAGGTCGGGATGAAGCTTGATCAGCGGAGGCCGATGGAAGAAACTCCACCGGTCCAACTCGCGTAGCGCCTCACCTTCGCAGATTAGGATTGACGGTGACGTAGCCGCGAAACCTGTCGGGGTACTTCTTCAGCACCTCAGCCACTTCGGCATTGCCGCGGGGACAGTCGCTGCAGCAAGCCAGACTTGAGGTGATGGCAAGGACCTTGATGTGCAGCAGATCCATCACCGGAATCATTTCTTCCGCCGTGTCTTGGACAGAAGGGAAGTCCGGATGCGAGCCCAGGTGGCCGTGGCAGTCATAGATGGGGATCGGAGATCTCATGCTTGTGCCCTCCGCAGGAGCTGGCGCAGCGTTCCGCCAGCGATGGCCAGCCTGGCCTCGTCCGGAATTCTCGCCGTCGCCAACACCGCGAGCGCCGCTCCGGGCGTATAGAGGGGCAACCGGCTGCCGAAAACCAGCCGCGACGGACCGAGCTGATTGACAAAACTCTCAAGCTGGCGGTGAGCCAGAAGGGTCGATGTATCGATGTACAAATTCGAGTGGCGAGCGATCAGCGGGTAAAGATAGCGGTCAGCCCGATATCCCGTTTCCATCAGCAAAATGGGGAGGCGGGGGAAATTGCCGAGGAGCGCCTCAAGCGCATCCCATCCGATATCCTCTCGCGCCATCACGGTGAGGATGGAGCGTGCCTGAAGGCTTTCGCAAAGCTCGCCGCAGCACCACCGGGCGGGGGAGAAGTTGTGCTTCTTTTCGCCAAAATACAGGCGAACGGCCACAGGGTTTCGAGCCCAGAGGTGTTCGATGAACCTCTGATCCGGCAACGCTGCCCACGCGGGAGTAAATTGCGGGGGAAGATCCCGTGCCAGGGCCCGATTGCCCAGTTCCGCGTCGTATTCCTCCGCCGCGAAGTGCGAGACCAAAGCCTGCTTGATGCCAAATCTGTTCAACTCGGCCAAAAGCCCAGCACCATCGAGCGCGAGATCTCCATGCAATGCGGAAGGGCCCAGCCGCACGTTGGCGTCAAACACGTCCCACGCAGCGACTTCGCTGAAGGCAGACTCAATAAGTGATTCTGAGGACATGCTCTCCTTTCGCGAGATGCGCGAGCGAAATGAATTTCTCTGTCATTCCCACAGTGGTGGATGCGCCGTCGACGGTGACCGCGACGGGCTGCTTTTCCGGGAACAAGCGCAAGTCCGTCCCACTCGCACAGGTCAGGAAGAGGTTGCTGAAAGAAGGCTGATGTTCGAGCACCGCCTCGATGGGGGCACTGGCAGACATCAATGTTTGTGGGCCCCGCCGCAATGATCGCACTTGGATAGCAAGCAACTCTTCGGCATCCGTCCTTTCGACGACCACCAGGCCGGCTCCGTCCGCAACGATATCTCCAGCCATCAAAGGGCCGCTCCCGCGGCGAAAGAGAACGGTTGTAGTTCCGGTAGCGTCATGGGATCTGAAACCTTCCGCTGAGGGGGTTTGAAAAGGCTCGATGGGCACGGCGGCTTCCGCGGCTTTTTGGAAATGCATGGCGACGAGAAACTTGGCCAGCTTTCGTTGAGATGAATCAAGCCGCAGGGCGACGCGGGGGACGACCGGCGTCCGGTCGAGATCAGTGTATGCCGGAGTGGGCACCGGCTGCCGTTCGATCGCCCAGTGGCGGTTTTCTCCGGCCGCCGAGAGCACGGTATACGCATCTTTACCACGGATCAGCGCGGCGGCGGAAGTGATGTCAGTGCTCGCTCCTGAAGGAGGGTGCACGAACCACGAATAAAGATGTGGCGTGTCGGCCTGAATGTCGTCGCGGATGATGAGAGTGTCGGGCTTGATGAAGAGGTAGTCGCGCTGCAAGCGGCGGATTCCGCCGGTGTCGCGATAGGCGGGGGTAAGGTCGGCGGTGAGATAATCGATGCCGGGCGAAAACGCGTGCCGCACAAATCTCGGAAAGTCGCGGAATGCCGCCCAGTAGCGTCCATCGTAATCTTCCTGGCTGAAGGCGTCGTTGTCTACCAGGACGGTGTTGTGCGCAGGAGCCTGGGTGAAAAAATCCGGATAATGAGGGTCGGTGTAGTAACTCGACCCGCCTGCCTCCGCAACCAACTGTTCGCCGAAAGCCGCCACAAGGAAGCTTCCCTGGTCATGGTGCTCGTGATTGAACCATGCGCCGGCTCGCACTGAGATCACTGTATCCTCAGGCCGCCAACCGCTGCGCATGAGCGCACTGCCGCGTTCGGAAAAGATCCTCGATAGTTTCGGTTCGGTAGTTGCTTCCAGGGGATGCGAGCAGCAGGCAAGGTCCAACAGGCCGGGAGTGTCCGATTCGACGGATCCTGGCGGACGTGGAGCGGCGAAGATTCCCCGAAGACTCTTTTCTGTCGCGGCATCGTAATACGCTCGCAACGCCGGGTCGCCCGCGTACTCAGCTCCCCAGGCAAATCCTGAAAGGACCTTCATCTCTGTGCCGGAGTCGCCCGTGTCAAGCACCAGGCTTGGTTGCACCTTCGCATAGCGAGTCCACCAGAACACTCGCATCATCCGATCGTATCCATGGGGGCGAACCTCCAAAGCGTGCAATGCGGCCATTCCCCAAGACATTCCTTCCATCGAGAAATGCGCATAGGTTTCCGGTTCAGCGCCGCTGCCATCAACAGGGAACAGGCCTTCCAGCAAGCGCTCATAGATCACGACGAGCTTTGCCAGAGCAGGCCCAAATTTAGCGGCCCAATCTGGGGCGTCGCCATAAAGAGCTACGCAAGCTTCGATCGCCCCGCCAACCGACTGGGCCTCATGATTACTGGCCGCGATCGGAAGCCGATCCTGCGCGAAGTAGTCGTCCAGGGTCGGGCTGATGGAGTTCTTCCAGAGGGCCTCGGCGATCTTTCCCTTGTCTTCCAACGAAAGTTCATCCGCCACCAGATCATAGCCAAATGCCACCCGCTGCGTGAAAACTCCAACTTGATAGTAAGTGTGGAGACCATGAGCAGCGAACCACGGAGGCGTCCACGTGGACCATGCTGCCACCGTCAGCAGCGCGCGCCGGGCGGCCTCCAAGGGTGCGCGGTCCCGCGTCAGGCGAAATTCGAGAGCGTTGAATGCTATGGAATTGCCGTAATTATCCAGCAGAGAGAAGTATTCAGGGAGGCCGGGGTGTACGGAGACATCGGGAAGAAGCGAAATATTCCGGCCCGCGTCGGGATTGTAAGCAAGTGGTTCGCTCAGATCGTGAGCCCGCCGACGCACGGCGGCCAACAGTTCTCGTGAGTACGGTGCCGATCGCAGCTCTTCCAGGCGCTCAGACGTCAGCAGGACACGGGGATGAGCGGTGGCGGCGTTTAGAGCCAAGAAGCGAAAGTCCGATCTTCCCTCGGTGCTCGCTATTTCCACCCGATAAAGACCCGGCTTGCCGGGAACCGCGATATCCGCAACTCGCGCCCCCGCGGCTGGTATGTCTGGTGTGCGGACCAACTCGTTGGCATCATTGCTAAGGGTCACGCTCGCGGCGGAGCCGGCTTCCAGTTCAATTCTCAACGAGTTCCCTGCAGTGACCACTTCCCGCGCCACCGCGGTATCGTCAACGGCAGAGCGGTCCAGAGCAGGCAGATGAATAATGATGCTCTCCGGCTTCTCGGCTTGAATTTCCAAGGCCCGAAGGGTGAGCCGGCTGTGGCACCCTACAGGAGGCGCTGCAAACACGGCTTCAAGGACGACTACTGCGATGTTGACGCCGATGCCGGGGATGCCCAGTTCGCCTCCAACGACCTGCACGTCGTGGGGCCCCGGCGCGCTCGAAAGCGCGCGGCTGAACCTCTTTCCCTCTTCGCTTCCGAGGGTCAGGTGGAAATCTTGTGTTTGGCCACAGGCCTCAATATTGTAGGCAATCCTAAAGGAAGAGGACGGGTCGGAATGAAAACTGAGCGGTCGCACCAAGCCAACCCGCAGCGTTCGTTGACCGTAGGAGGTGACATCCCGGATCAGCGCTGGTGAGCCGCCAGTTTGCGTAGTGTAGATCGACGGGTCGTACCCCACGTCCTGCGACAACGGAAAACTCATCCAGCCCGAGATTCCTTTGCTGAAGTTCTCTCGAAACTTCCAACGAGCCAAGCGAGGTCCGCCGGGCAGCGCCGTCGCAGGAGAGGGTTCCAGATAGGTAGGCGCGCACATTGCCGCCCATAGGGCAAGGGCGGGTAGGGCAAAGCGCTTTAGTGGAATCATGCCCGTAATTCCTGGGGTCGCTCCTGAAGCCGCAAAAGTGAGCCCGCTTGCTGTTGAATCTTTTCTACCGCGGCAATGATGTCGTCAACTTCGTGTCGAGATCCCAGAAACATGAAGTGGTCGATCCAGATGCCGTCTTTGCAAACGCGCTCGCTCTCCGGCAAAAAGAGCGACTTGTAGTCTTGCGGAGATCGCCACTTTCCGCACCCGCAGGGAGGAAGGGAATGAAAGACTGGATTGCGATAAAGAGGATAAGGGTAGGCCGCCTTGGCCGGAATTCCTTCCGCCTGCAACGCGCGTATAAACAGATCGCGCTCCACCCCGTCGAACTCCACCGGCTTGTACCGCAAAGTAATCAAGTAATACGGATGGCTGGTTACGCGAATATCATCTTCAGGAAGATCGATGCCGCGGAGCGGGCGTATCTGCTCGCGGAAGTATTGTACATTCACCGCGCGGAGGCGATTCTGCTCCGGCAGCCTCTGGAGCTGCGCGCACAGCAGGGCAGCCTGAAATCCGCTCAAGCGATAATTGCTGCCTAACGTAAAGTGCTCAAACCATCCCGCATCTTTGTGCCGTCCCAGGTTGCAGTAACGCCAGACCTTTTCGGCGACATCGGAAGAGTTGGTAAGTACCACCCCGCCTTCGCCCGCCGTCATCAGCTTGAAGGCTTGGAAGCTGAAGGCGGCGGCGGCGCCAAAGTTGCCGACCGGCGTGCCTCGCCACGCGGCTCCATGGGCATGAGCCGCGTCTTCGATCAGGGCCAAGCCGTGGCGTGAGGTAATGGCGGTTAAGGCATCCAGATCGGCCGGGTGGCCACCAAAGTGAACGGCGATTACGGCGCGAGTCCGGGGTGTAATCGCGGCTTCCACGGCTGACGGGAGCAGGTTAAGACTGCAAGCGTCGACGTCGGCGAACACCGGGACGCCATGGCAGATCAAGACGGCTGTTGCCGTGGAGACAAAGCTGATGGGCGGTACAATCACCTCGTCGCCGCACTCGAGATCGAGGGCGCGCAACGCCAATTCCAATGCGACTGTGCCGTTGCAACAGCAAATAGCGTGCTGAACGCCGTGGAGACCGGCGAAGGCAGTTTCAAATTCCGCGACCTTTCGGCTGTAACCGCCCCAGGCCGGGCTGCGAAGGACTTCCTGAAGTGAAGCTTCCTCCTCTGGTCCGAAGATCGGCCAGTCCGGCAAGGGCTTCTGCCGC
Source organism: uncultured Acidobacteriota bacterium (assembly GCA_963719115.1). Taxonomy (GTDB): domain Bacteria; phylum Acidobacteriota; class Terriglobia; order UBA7540; family UBA7540; genus Bog-366. The sequence continues at coordinate 80,228 of CAVRBF010000049.1, forward strand.
ACTGGCGAGCCCCCTAACAGCGCCAATTCCATGCTAGTGCCCTCCCTTACTCCTCCGTTCGGCGAAACCTTTGGTATAGCCGAGGAGAGTAGAAATCTCACGGCACGCGTCCGTCAAGGCCTTCACTTTCTCGGCATCCCCGCCAGGCTGGATTCGAGCCGCCGGCCCCGATAAGCTGAGGGCGGCACGAACGTGACCGTCAGGGTCCAGAATGGGGGCAGCGATGCACCGTGCCCCAGGGGAGTCCTCACCGTCGTCGATGGCATATCCACGGGCGCGAACTTTATCCAGGGCACGAAAGAACGCCGAGGGTTCCCGGATGGTTCGGGCGGTCAATTTCTGCAAGGGATGAATCTTCAATATGCCTTCGATATCGTCGTGGCGCATGTGGCAGAGCAGGCATTTGCCGAGGGCAGTGGAATGGACCGGACTGCGCATCCCCGCGTGCGCAGCCAGACGAAAGGGATGGGAGCATTCGAGCACGTGGATGTATAGGACCTCAGCGCCCTCCAGTACTCCCAGGTTGATGGTTTCCTGAAACCGCTGCACAAGTTTCGCCATAAACGGGGCTGCCAGACTGCTCAAGTCGAAGGCGGGCGGTGCGTTGCCGGCGAGCCGCGCAAACCGTGAACTTACGCTGTACCGGCCGCCGTCGGTCTTCTCGATATAGCCCAGACGCCCCAGGGTAAAGAGAATCCGAAAGATGCTGCTCTTCACCAGCCCGGTCCGAACCGCTAATTCATGCAACGCTACCTCCCGCTCTCCGTGGAAGGCTTCTAGGACACGCAAGGTCTTTTCAAGCACCGAAATGTAATTGTTGGCTGGCATAACGCGCGGCAGTGTATCAAATCTGCAGATGCAAAGGGAAGTTTTTTTTGAGCTGAATTCTATGCAGTAGAATGTCGATTCGGCTGGCACTGTGTCTGTTTCTCCGCAATTTAACTTGACGTGACAGTTTCTCTCGTGTATAGAACGTTCAGCGCTTTGGAAGTTTGTTCTAGCCAGTAGAATCACGATGCGCGCATCTCGCGCGCGAGAAACGGCCGGCCACGCCGCTCGCACCGTGTGGCCCCGGCTCACGAGCCTTACAGCCAGGTGCGTAAAAGGAAGTGTGGTATGGCTTCGGTACCCAAGGTCGCATTAATGTGGGAACGCTCCTCTCCTTTCGGGAGCGGGATACTGCGCGGGTGCGTCCGCTACTCGCGCCTGCACGGACCATGGTCCTTATACATTTGCGGCCGGGACTTCGAGGTCGGTTTGCCGAAGAAGGTTGAGTTCTCCGGCATCATCGCAGAAGGTTATTCACTTCGGGAACTGAAGTTCATCAAGGCCACGGGACTTCCTGCCGTAGTGGGGGAAGCTGCCGTGGAAGAGCTGGCGGCGCCGGGAGCTTACTCGTGCTTTCGCAAGATTGTGACCAACGGGCGAGCGATCGCCAAGATGGCGGTTGACCACTTCTCCGATCGCGGGCTGACGTGCTTCGCTTTTTGCGGATTCGAAAACTGCACGTGGTCACTCGAACGGGAACAAGCATTCTGCCGGCAGGCAAGCGAGACGGGCCAACTGTGTTCGACCTACCGCATGGACGTGCGGAATTGGCAAAGGGAAGGAGACGTGGTTCGCGCATGGGGCAGGGAACAGGTCCAGTTGGCCGGGTGGGTGAAGTCTTTGCCGCGGCGGACGGGCGTGATGGTCTGTAGCGACCTGTGCGGACGACAGGTCCTGGAAGCTTGCCGACAGGCAGAGGTGCAAGTGCCGGAGCACGTTGCCGTCGTTGGTGTGGACAATGACGAGTTGGTGTGCGAGTCTTCCGACCCCACACTTTCGAGCGTTGCCCTGGATGTCGAGACCTCGGGCTTCAAGGCGGCACATCTGCTTGATGAGCTGATGTCCGGCAGCGCGCCTGACCGTGAGCGCGTGATCGCGGTTGAACCGATTGGCATCGTAGGCCGCGGCTCCACCCGCGTCGTGGATAAGTACGATCCGTTGGTTGCCAAGACCCTCTGCTTCATCGAGGACCATGCGGGGCGCGGCATCGGCGTTCCGGATATCGTCAGCGAAATTGGTGTTTCGAGACGGACGCTGGAGCGCCGGTTCTCCCGTGCCACGGGAAAATCGATTTTGGAGCAGGTCAACCAGAACCGGCTGGACCGCGCGAAGTGCCTGCTCCAGGAGACCGATCTCCCCGTTTATCGGGTTGCCACTGAGGTCTGGATTCGCCAACACTCGGATGCTGAACCGCATCTTCCGCCGCGGGGAGCGCATTCCTCCCACGGTCTTTCGCCGCAACGCCAAACAAGAACATGCCGCCGAAGTGTGAATCGAGCCGCTGTCAACGGCAAGCAGCGGGCAAGTGACACCCGTAAACAGCAGGTTTAAACGCCCGATTTTTGCTTAGAAGTTTAGGGACTCAAAGCATGAAGAAAACGACCTGTTCGCGGCGCAAATTCCTGAACGTGGCCGGTGCGACGGCGGGGATGTGGCTGGCGCGCCCCGCGATGTTCTTTGCTCACCCTGCTTCGGCCAACCGGGTTGCGGTGGGGCTGTGCCCGGAGTACGGCCCGTCCGTGGTCACGGCCATGGCGAAGCTGTTCGACCAGCTCGGTGGGATGGAACGTCTGGTCCGGGGCAAGACCGTTGCTATAAAGCTTAATCTTACCGGAAATGCTTTTGAGCGATTGCGATATCTTCCCCAAGGTATTACTCATTGGGTTCACCCTGATGTGGTGGGCGCCACCGTCCATCTGCTTGCCAAGGCGGGAGCCCATCGGATCAGGTTGCTGGAGAGTCCCTCGTGCACGGCAGAGCCGCTGGAAGAATTCCTGCTGCGGGCCGGCTGGGAACCGCGCCAGTTTCTCTCCGCCGCGTCCCGCGTGGAGTTTGAGAACACCAACTATCTGGGATGGGGAAAGAAGTACTCCCGCTTCATGGTTCCGGGCGGCGGCCTGATGTTCAAGGGCTACGACTTGAATCACTCCTACGAGGATTGCGACGTCTTCGTTTCCCTGGCGAAACTGAAAGAGCACCTCACGGCCGGCGTGACCCTGACGATGAAGAACTGCTTCGGTATTACGCCGTGCACGATTTATGGGGATGGATCTCCGGCCGACGAGCCGGGCCAGCTTCCGGCGGGAGGCCGCGGCCCCTTCCACTCCGGGAACCGCTTGCCGGCGAAGAGCGCACCGCCGCAGGTTGACCGCAGCGGCTCCAAGGAGGGTGGCTACCGCGTGCCGCGCGTGGTGGCGGACCTGGTGACGGCCCGGCCCGTGCATCTCGGCATCATTGATGGAATCCAGACGATCACCGGCGGCGAAGGTCCGTGGGCGCCGGCATGTCGAGTGGTCAGACCCGGTCTGCTGATTGCCGGCACCAACTGCGTGAGCACGGACGCCGTGGGCATGGCGCTGATGGGATTCGACCCCATGGCTGACCGTGGCACGCCGCCCTTTGAAACCAGCGACAGCACGTTGCGGCTGGCGGAACAGTTGGGCGTGGGCACTCGCGATCTGCGGCAGATCGAAGTGGTGGGAACGCCGATCGCCAAAGCCCAATTCCCCTTCCGCCGCGCGAAGATTTGAACCCCTCGATCACCCCGAAAAACGACCGATTTTTGCCGAATATCTCGCGTTTTTCACGCAAGCGCCTGCGGATGGCGGCCCTAAAATTCATGTAAGTAGCTGTTTAATCAATCACATGCAGATAAATGCCCCATAAATTGAGATAACTGTATTCTTTTCAATAACTCATCGGGTTCCCTCGGAATTGGGGGTTCAACGGGTCTTTTTTTTCAATGACATTCCGGCTTCGGTCGTAGCAAAAAAATTGATTTTGTTCTTTTTGTCCGATTCACAGGCATGGTTGCAGGCTGGCAGACATTCCCGAGGGGGGCCATTCGATTCATGCCGCGAGCCGGCGAGGCGGGAGTTGGGATGGCGAACAGCAGCAGCGACATCGCGAGCGTACCCTTCACGCCGAATACTAGCCCAAGTCGATGGTCGATGTCAAGCGAAATTATTAAGGTTGGGAGGCTACAAAAGATCGGCGCAGAAGCGCCGCGACGGGGAAGGCGCGGACTGCGGGAGAAGCCCCGGCAACCGCGAAGAATCAATATTACTGATATAGATACGCCCCCTTGTTGATGAGTGTCAGTTGAGATAACAGATCGGGCGCCGTCCTGCCCACCGCTGCCCTGCCTTTGCGGATCATCCCTCGCCTCACACCAGAGGCGTGACGCGCCGCAGGATGTACATGCGAGGCGGCGCCAAAATGTCATTCGTCAGAGTGACGCAAAATAACCGAGTATCGTCGCCGCATTTTGGTATCTTGACTTCCACTTGGCCAGCCCTTACTCTGCGCCGTTCAAGAGGTATGTTTCCGTGTGCCTCGCGAATTCAGCACTTCTGTCCCACTGGCGACAGTGGGCTATTGATCGCTTAATGTTAGCGTCCGGGTCCAAGCATTCATCCCAAGGCGGCCTCGAATGCGGGGTTGTTCAGTTGTCTGCCTGAGTTCTGTTGCGTAAAGGAACACCCGGCAGCCACGTTCGAGAGCCCTTATAGCAGTTTGAGACCTTTCCAAGGAGGAGGTCTTTATGACAAGCAATCAATACCGATGTCTTTGTTCCGTCACGGCTTGTCTGTTGTTTGGGCTTGTCCTCAGCATTCCTACTGCGCTCAAAGCGCAAACCTCGATGGCAACCCTGGAAGGCTTGGTAACCGACCCTTCCGGGGCCGTCATCCCCGGGGCAAATGTGGTGTTGGTCAACGAAGCGACCAACGTTCAACAGATCAGGAAAACCGATCCACGCGGTTACTACTTCTTCGATTTTCTGCCGCCGGCCAGCTACCGGCTGACAGTGACCATGAAAGGGTTTGAGACCTACGAGCGTTCGGCCATGACCCTGGAAACACAGCAGAAAGCGCGCGTGGACGTGGCCTTGAAGCCGGGCGCAGTCACGACGAGAGTCGAGGTCAGGGGAGAGGCCCCGCGTCTCGATACCGCGGACGCGAGCCAGAGTCATGCGGTCACCCAACAAGAGATGCAGGACCTTCCCACCCCCGACAGTTTTAGTCGCAGCCCGCTTAGCTTTATCGAACTCTCTCCCAACGTGACGGGCGGGGGCGGCCATCCCGACGCGGGATTGACTGCTTCCTTCAACGGCGGCCGGCTGGGCACGACCGATGTTCTGATGGATGGGATCTCGATCAACATTCAGGATGGGCTGGGTGGAGTCCTCGACAATCGGTACACCCCGACGATTGACTTGATTCAGGAAATGAAGGTGCAAACCAACACCTTCAGCGCCGAGTACGGCCTGAGCGGCAACGCCATCGTCACCATGGTGTCGCGCTCCGGCACCAACGCGTTTCACGGCGACGTCTACGAATACAACTACACCCAGCATTTTGAGGCCAATAATTGGTTCACCAACCAGGGGGGATATGGCAGTACCCAGAAGCCTGTTATGCGTCACAACGAGTTTGGCATTGTGGCGGGTGGTCCAGTAGTGATCCCCCACCTCTACAACGGGCGGAACAAGACGTTCTTCTTTTATCACTACGAGAAAATCGGGCAGGGTACCGCCCTTAAAACTGATGTCGATACTGTCCCCACCGCGGCCGAGAAGCAGGGCGACTTCACCGCAGTGGAAAGCGCCGCGGGCGTTCCGGTGCAGATCTTCGACCCCACGACGTACAACGCCAACGCTTGCGGCACGTTCAACTTCGGCAACGGGCCGCAGCAAGTGTGCGGGTTGCGATCGTCCTATAGTACGCCCAACGTAATTCCCCAGAGCAAGTGGGATTCCGTTGGCGCTCACGCTCTTCCCTTTTACCCGAACCCCACAGGGGCCGGAAGTAGTGCCGCGCACATCGGCAATTACTACTGGGCAGGAACGATGGGAAGCCCCTGGGACCAGGAAGACCTCAAATTCGACGAAAACATCAGTTCCAACCAGCGGTTCTCGTTTCGGTATAGCCGGACCCCTGCTTCTTCCCTGCCCTCGGCCGATCCTTGGGGAGCGGGAAACTACATGGCTGCCTACACGGCTGGCTACAGTGAAAGCATAACCAGGCCGTCGCAGGGAATGCTCAACTACACCTATGTTATCTCTCCGACCACGATTTTGAACATTCAGGGGGGGACTACCTATTGGTACACTACAGGGGGTCTCATAGGCGAGCCCTCGAATTGGGACGCGACCAAATGGGGCTACGCCAACAACTTAGGCCTAACCCGTCCGCCGGTCTACTGGATGGATGAATCATATTCGACGCTCGGACCCGATGTGTGGGCTGGCAACGCAGGGACCACCAACTATGCCGAAACGCAGGACCAGATCGCCGGCACGTTGACCAAGGTGAAGGGCAAGCATACCTTCAAGTTCGGCTTAGAAGAACGCTTCATGTTTAACAATGAAAGCTCGCCCGGCCTGAACACCGCCGGCTTCGATTCGGACCAGAAGGGAACCGCGATGCTTCCCACGGGATTGCCTCCGCAGGGCCAGTTCCAAGGGGACGCGATTGCCACCATGCTGGCCGGTTGGGGCGGGGACGAGATGATGGGCGAGTTTAATTGCTTTGGTTCAACCAGCGGGGGTTGCATGGGCACCAGCGTCGGGGTTGACACCGGCGGCCGGCAGAGCGCTGTGTTTGCCGCTGACGATTTCCGCGTGAACTCCAAGCTGACCCTCAGCCTGGGTCTCCGCTACGAGCTGAACTGGCCGTTTAGCGAGCGCTGGAACCGGATGGCCTATGTCGATCCCTACATGGCATCACCCCTCAACACCTACCTCCAAGCCCAAGGGTCTACTACCCTGCTCCAGGGCGGCTATGTCTACACCACTCCCTATCAACGCCACGTGTACGATGAGGACTTGCACGACTTTGCGCCACGCTTTGGCTTTGCCTGGCAATTCAAACCCCAATGGGTGGCGCGTGGGGGCTATGGACTCTTCTACGGCCCGAGCGACAATCAAGTCACGAACTTCGTTGCCTCCGGATACACGTCCGCCACGAACTACCTTTGGTCCCTGGACAACGGCGCGCATCTGGCTTCGCCCTTCGACAACCCATTTCCCAACGGGATCGTCCCGGTAACCGGCAACGCGCTGGGAGCCGCGGAAAATCTGGGTCAGGCTCTCTCTGGACCGTATCCTGGGTATAAACTCACACCGAGGATCGAACAATGGAGCATCTCGATTGAGCACCAATTGAAAGGCAACTCGGTGATTGAGCTAGGGTACTCGGGCAGCCACGCCTATCACCAGGGACTGGGCGATGCCACGGGCCTCGTTAACGCCATCCCGGTGACCGACATGTATAAGTATGGGTGCCTATTAGACACTTGTAGTGGCACCGGCCCCAACGGCATGGTGGTGACCAACGGCCAAGTCGCCAATCCCTACTACCAGGCCCTCAATCTTCTTGCCCCGGGGTCGTCCGCAGACACTCCCACCATACCCCTCTGGCAAGCTCTTTCACCCTACCCGCAGTACGCGTCCGTCGGCGTCGTCCCGGGTCCGCCCATGGGCAAGTCCTGGTACGATGCCGGGTTTGTACGCTTCACGCATCACATGGCTAAGGGTTTGGAAATGACTGCCCACTACACTTGGTCCAAGTCCCTCGACAACAGCACCACGGCCAACGATGGCAACGATGACTGGATCAATTGCATTGCCAATGCCTGTGCGCAGAACGGGACTGGTGTCCATATCCAGGATTGGGCAAACTTGGGGCTGGAGAAGTCAGTCAGTCTAAACGACATCACTAACCGGCTCGTGGCGGACTGGGTATACGAGTTACCCTTCGGCCGCAGTCGCTCGTTCGGCGCTCAGTGGAACCGTGTGTTGGATGGAGTGGCCGGCGGATGGAAAGTTAGTGGGGTCCTCACGCTGCAATCCGGTGCGCCCCTGACTATCAATTGGACCAACGGAGATTTGGGTGACCCCGGCGTGGGCGCTGTGCAACGTCCCAACCTGGTGGGCAATCCGGTCAATTCCTCGGGCTCCATTGAGAGTAGGCTCAATTCGTACCTGAATCCAAACGCGTTTTCCGCACCTCCGCCTTACACCTTTGGCACGGCGCCCCGGACCCTGAATGATGCGCGCGCGCCCGGATGGCGACAGGCAGATATGTCTATCATGAAGTCGTTCTACTTCTCCGAGTCCAAAACCCGTTATCTGCAGCTTCTTGGCCAAGTAACTAACATTACCAACCACCCCATTTTCGGGTATCCCAACACGATGTGGGGCAGCGGCGGCTTCGGTGCCATCTCCAGTATGGCGAACTCGCCGAGGTATGCGCAGGTAGCTGTTAAAATATTCTTCTGATCAACTAACCGCGATGTGATTTGAGCTGAGGCGCCCTTGCTCCCACGACGGGGAGCAGGGCGCCTTGGCGGAGGGGACACTCACCTCGTGTTCCGGTTTTTCCGCGCGACCTCTTGTCCCAAACCTTCGCGTGTGAGCGGAAGACGCCGGCGGCTGAAATCCAGCTCGAGCTAGCGGTCGAAACATGACCTCGGACGACGAGCGATACTCTCGGAAGAACTGCAAAAATATTGTCGGTCCTCGTTTTGCCAGAACCGCACCCTCCAGGTCGCTAGAGCAAGAGAACCCGACACGCCAACGGGGTCCTTTGGAAATGGACCCCAGAATCCAGAATGTGCTCAAGGCGATGCGTTCCAACTGCGGCGAGCCCCTGACGGCTAGCGGCATGGCGGCACAGGTCGGGCTCAGCCGCTGTCGTTTTGAGCACCTGTTTCGGGAACAGACTGGGGCGTCTTTCCGGGGAGTCCTTACGGAACTTCGGCTGGCCAAGGCCACCGCTCTCCTGGCGGATTCGCGACGCCGGATCAAGGAAGTAGCTAGCCTCTGCGGGTATGCAAGTACCGCCAGTTTCGGTAAGGCCTTCCGAAGGCGGTCGGGCAAAACACCCTCGGATTACCGCCGTAGCGCATTCGGACGAATAATAGCTGAACAAGACAACGAATTGGAATTGACAGCCTAGTAATAGTGCCGGTAGAGTTACGGCAAGACAAAGGCCCGTAAGCTCTCGACAGCGTGCCAGGCTGAATGGATGTCGGCGAGTCTGTCTCGCCAGGATGGGGCGTACAGGTTTGTCTCTACTAGGCTGAGGCAATCTCGACGGTGTGCGAGGCCATCACGAAATAGGGTAGGGCCGATATCGACGCAGGAGGTCAGCAGTACCAGTGCACGGGCTACGAGGGGAGTATTCAGTGTGCCCCGTGCACCAGTATAGGCTCCGGTTGCAGTTCGAACTGTCAGTGCTGCTTAGGTTTCGTCTGTAGCAACGGCTACTGCGAGCCTTAGATGATTTGGCTCACGGGGCTGTCTTGTGTGACCGGCGGTCCCATAAGTCTTCGGAGTTGAACGACTGACGCCGTCCCGAAACAGTTGGAGGGCGTTGCCTGAAGGGCGCCGAGTTTGCAGCGTTCGATCTCGGGGGGTCTCGCATTACTGAGGCGCCCTCGTTCCCCAGCGGGAGCGGGGGCGCAGTAACAGATGCGCCGGGATATCAAGGAAATGTGATTGTCCTAAATGCAAATCGGAAAGGAGATAACCATGTTAGGAAACGGCTGTAGAATTTCACCGGGACTGTATGTCGTCGTGTGTTCCGCTGTCCTGGGACTCGCCACGGCGGCCCCGGCAAAGGGAGCGTCCCTGCCTACACACCACGTGCGCCAAGCCGTTATCAGTGGTCAGGCGCAGTTCTTGCACCGGCTGCCCCAATTCCAGACCTTGGCCATCGATATTATTTTGCCGCTCCGAGACCAGGCCGGATTGGAAGTATTCTTGCGGGAGGTCTACGATCCTTCCAGCCCCTCCTACCGGCAGTTTCTTTCTGTGCCGGAGTTTACCGCGCGGTTTGGGCCCACCCAGCAGGATTATGACGCGGTGGTTGGTTTCGCCAAAGCGAACGGCATGACCGTGACGGACCTCGCTCCCAATCGTTTGGTCGTCAGCGTCAGGGCATCGGTGGCAAACATTGAGAATGCCTTTCATCTCAGCATGGGCGTGTATCAACACCCCACCGAGAATCGCACGTTTTATGCACCGGATCGCGAGCCGTCCGTAGATCTGAGCGTACCAGTGTGGCACGTGGCGGGCCTGGATAACTACTCGATACCGCGGCCCGCTAGCCTGAGAAGGAACTCCGTCGAGGAGATCGCAAATCCCGATGCCGGCTCGGGCCCGGGCGGCGGTTACCTTCCAATTGATATGAGGGCCGCCTATTACGGCAATGGCAGTCTAACAGGCTCCGGCCAGTCGGTGGGAATATTCTCGCTTAACGGTTACCTCAGTAGCGACCTGACACTCTATTTCCAGACCTACAATATGACGTCCTCCGTTCCGGTGAACAACGTGCTGGTGAACGGGTACAACGGCGCTTGTAACCCCGGGCCAAATAACCCGGTCTGCGACGACTCAGAGCCGATTCTTGACATCGTCAATGCAATTGGTATGGCTCCTGGCTTAAGCCAAGTTCTCTTCTACGAGAACGGGACGTCCGACAGCGTCATATTTAACAGGATGGCAAGCGACAATATCGCAAAGCAGCTCAGTTGCTCGTGGACGTGGACGCCAGACGACCCGGCCACTGACGACCCGATTTTCCTAGAGTTCGCGGCGCAGGGGCAGAGTTTGTTCGTGGCTTCGGGCGACGATGGCGCCTACCCCAACTCGTCTGGGTATTACTACCCGGCTGAGGATTACTACGTCACGGCTGTGGGCGGCACGGTCCTGGTGACAAGCGGCCCAGCCGGCTCCTGGGTTTCGGAAACCGCTTGGCCCTACAGCGGGGGCGGCATTTCTCCTGACAACATTCCGATCCCCTCATGGCAACAGATCTCGGGCGTGATCAATTCAAGCAATGGCGGATCGACGACCTATCGGAACGTCCCAGACGTCGCGGCCGAAGCGAACTGGGACAATTTCACGTGCGTTAACGGCACTTGCTCGGGAGGCTGGGGTGGAACCAGTTTCGCGGCGCCCCGATGGGCTGGCTATATGGCTTTGGCCGATGAACAGGAAGCTGCGAACGGTAATGGTCCGTTCGGCTTCATTAATTCGCAGATTTACCCGATTGGCGTGGGGTCAGGCTATAGCGCCGCCTTCCACGATATTGTCCCGCCCGGAAACAACGATTGCTGCGGCCAAACGGTGTGGTACAACGCAGTCGCAGGCTACGACTTGGTGACCGGCTGGGGCAGTCCGAACGGGGCCGGCCTGATCAACTCGCTCCCACCGACATACGACCTCACATTAGGAGTCAAGCTTGGGGCCCTCTACGGTTTTCCTGCAGTCTCCTTGTGCGCCAACGGAGTATGCGCCAGGAACAACGGCACAAGCTCTGGCCAAAATGTGGCATACATCACATCGGGTACCAATGTGTCATGGATTGCTACGGGACCGTTGGGTGGATCCTGCATGGGGGGGAATGGCCATTGGGTTTACAGGGGCGTCAGCGGCTACGTTAACAGTACGGGTGGGAGCGGTCAGTTTACGATGCCTGCCCAGTCCATATCGTTGACTGCGAATTGGTTTTGCCAGCCATAGTGACAGGGCGGGCGCGAATCTCAGGGTCGAGGTCCTTGTGGACGCGGCCTCGGGCTGCGGGTCTTCAAGCAGTACGGTTAATGGCGGCTTCGGGGTCATTTCGGGCGCCGCGAATGCCCCAAGGGCCGTTTATATAACCCTCAAGCTGTTCTTCTGACCACTTACCGCAGTGTGATTTGAACCAAGCCGCCCCTGCTCCCCGCCCGGGGGCAGGGGCGACTTGGTTCTCCGTCAGGACGCTGCATCGTCATGCCCGAGGGCAACTCCGCACAACTTCTGTGGCACGGGCGTTCCCGCCCGTAACCGAGGATGGGCAGGACGCCCATGGCCACGATTTTGGCTGCGCCTCCGCCGCTCTGTGGTATGAAGCGCTCTAGCCATCCACGGATCCGAGAGACTCAGGTCGAAGATTCCGACGAAAGGAACGGGCATTGAGTCGCTTCGGCCTACCCGAATGGACGCCGACGTGCTTAGCTAATATCTGATGACCGATATCATGCCGAGTCGAATGAATCGCCGCTGCTTTCTGCGTGCTCTCCTCGCTCAGCCTGCGGCAGCGTATCTGCTCGGGCAAGCACCTAGCCAGCCCGCCACTCCGGCT
>CAVRBF010000050.1:0-45522 GCA_963719115.1 uncultured Acidobacteriota bacterium
CCGGTGCCGCGCAGCACCACCACATGGGTGTTGTCGATCATCACGCGGCCCGGGGCACCCGCGAAGTAACGCAGAGCGGCGGTGAGAAACACCTTGCAGTCGAAACGCTGAAAGGTCGGGTAGCACTGGAAGAACAACAGGCGCGAGTAGCACAGTACTGCCGAGGCGGTCTGCACCTTGCGCTTCTTGCCCGCCAGTTCCAACTCGTGGGGAGAGGTGTCGTGCTGCATCTCCTCACCGGGCTCGAAGTGGTACTGGCCCGCCGGCACGGGGGGCGCTTGCCCGATGCCCTGCCGGCGACAGAAGGCGGTCAAGGCCTGGTAAGAGAGCTGGGCTCCGCTGGCGAGGAGCTCTTCATGGACTCGCACCAGATTCCCCTTGCAACTGGCGAACAACTCCAGGATCTGCTGCCGGTAGGGTTGGGCTTTCTCGGGGCGGCGGAGTTCCGGCACCTGGGGGAATTCGAACGCAGAACCTTGCGGACCGAGAGACGGGAGAGGCCCAGCACCCGCGCGATCTGGCGCTTGCTCACTCCTTGGGTGTTCAGTTCCAGAATGGTGGTCCGTTGGGATGGGCTCAACATCGGGTTCTTCCTCCTCGGGGATGCGCTCCGCCAAGCGGTTCAGTTGCTGGCGGAGGTGTTCGATCTGCCCGCGTACGGCCTGGCGTTGCGGCCGATCCATCTCGGCGGCTCCCGCCCCGGCCAGTCGCCTCCGGGCGCGGTTCAAAATCGCGGTCGCCATGTCCAGATCGCGCTGCAGGGCGGCGGCCCCGGCGGGGGGAGTCTGCGGTTCGGCGGGCGGCTGGGTTTTGAAAAACAACTCGGGTTGGTCGAGAAGACGCTGGCGGGTCAGGGGCGAGGCGTCGCGCCAGGCGGCATACAGTTGCCCGGCTTGCCGCGTATTGCAGTGATGCTGAGCGAACACCGCGGCCATGCGCTGGCAGTCGTCCAGGCTGACGCGCGCCACCGGCACCAGAAACTTCATGGCCAGGTGGGCGGAGAGCTGTCCCTCGCGTACTTGCTGCTGGATGCCCTCCGGCAGCAGATCCACCAGGGCCAGGCGCCGCGACACCCAACTGAGGCTGCGATCAAAGCGGCGCGCCAACTCCTCCTGTCCATAGCCGTAGCGCTGCTCCAACTCCGCCAACAGCCAACCTTCTTCCAGCGCCGTCTCGTGGGTGGAGAAGCGCAGCGAACGGTCCAGCATCAGGGCCTCGGCTTCGCGCAGCGGCCAGACCACCGCTTCCACCGTGTCCCGGCCCAATTGTTGCAGGGCCGCCAGGCGCTTGTAGCCATCAATGACCAGGTACCGGTCCGGTTGGCCTTCGAGCGCCACCACCACGATGGGCGTCTGCTGCCCCACTTCCGCCAGCGAGGCCAGCAACTGCCGTTGCCGAGCAGGGTGGCGAACCCGTAAATGCTCCCAGCGTCGGTCGAGTTGGTGAAACTCCAAGCGCATTCGCCCGCTCCCTTACGACGGCCAGGGTTAGTCTGGACGAAGCGGTATCGGGTCTTGTTTGCCTGGGGGGCAAAGTGTGTCCGCAACTAGCTTGGAATCAACGCGGTAAGCCCGTAACTGGTCTTGCGTGGCCCGTACCAGAAGTGCTCCCATAACCCCTATGAAATCCGCACCTTGGACCCCGAACTGGTCTTGCGCGAGGTCCCAGGGAAGTTGGCGCAAAGGAGCGGGTAAACGCAGGGGTTCGGGCGGCTGGGCAAGCCCCCCACGCTCTTGGATCCGACGGGCGATAAAGTAATCGGGATTCCGCGCTCGCCAAGTGGCTTGGGTCTGGCGCCGGCGTGCGGCTTGGCACTCCGCTTGAGGGCAAGCCCGCTGTCGTACCCCCACTCGCGGATCGGGGCGGAACCAATGGCGGCAGATGCAGCAGGGTCTTTTTCGATGATCAGGCATGGTGACTATCATCACCGTGCCGTGAGTGGGGTCAGTGGGAACTCAGCTTGAAACTCGGTGGGTAACTTTTGATTAGCAGAAGCGGGTCAATTCTGGCGAGCGCCGAAGGAGTTGGCTGATGGTGTCAGAACGCACCGCGGATTCGATGGGGTTCACGGTCGGTTTGCGGCTCCGAATACTGTCGAGGAAATCCTGGTAGTGGTTGTCGCTCTCGTGCAAGTGGACTTCCCCGGGGCCAATCTCCGACTTCAGCAGTGATGCCGGTTCAGCGTCGATCTCCTTGCGAGAAATCGCGATCCAGCCTTCGGTGCCGATGAACTTCGTCAGATCGTGGTGATCGTCAAAGAAGTCCAGCACCACGCCGTTGGCGTATTTGGCGCGGACGGTCCATCGCGTGATGGTGTCGAACAGGCCCTCATGCGGAATGCTGCCCACGCCCTGGTATTCGACCGGACTGGTCCCATCGGTGCCGAGGCCCCATTGCAGCACATCCAGCGGGTGCGCACCCCAACCGGCGACGAATCCGAGCGAATAGTCGTAGATGAAGTAGCGCCCCGACCCGACGCAGCGGTCTTGCGTGTAGGGTTTTACCGGCGCAGGTCCCAGCCACAGATCGTAGTTGAACCCTTTAGGGACCGGCATGGGCTCCGTCGATCCCCCCGCCTGCCCGCAGGTGCGAGCACTTCCACCGTGTGGACCTTGCCGATCCGCCCGTTCCGCACCAACTCGCACCCGAACCGCACGTGCTGCACGGAGCGCTGCTGAGTGCCGTACTGAAATACCCGCTGCGTCCGGTTGATGGCCGCGCGCAAGGCGCGATTCTGATTTACGGAGAGACCCAGCGGCTTTTCCACGTATACGTCCTTGCCGGCAGCGACCGCGGCAAGGGCAATAGGCACGTGCCAATGGTCGGGCGTGGCAATGCCGACGGCGTCGATGTCCTTGCGCTGGAGCAGTTCCCGGAAGTCATCGTACGTGTCGCAGGAATGGTACGAATCGGTGCCGGCCCTCTCGGCGTAAGTGGCATCGATTCTCTTTGCCCAGGCCTCGCGCCGCCACTTAAAAGGGTCGCAGGTGGCGACGCACTGGCAATCCGCCAGTTTCAGAAATTGCGTGACCAGTCCGTCGCCGCCCCGTACGCCTACTCCAATGAAACCCATGGCGATGCGATCGCTCGGCGGAGGTGCTGCCCGGAGTCCTCGCGCAGCGCCCGCCATAACGGTCGGTGCCGCTGCTGCTGTCGTGATGAAACTTAGAAAGTCTCTGCGTCTCATAATTCCTCCTCATGCTGATGAATTGCCGGACGCCGCTTCGCCGCGTTTCCTTGAGGTGTTCCCGGCCGGATTCAGTACGGAGTTAGATGATTGCGGCGCAGTATCCCAAGAGTGGGTTCTCGACGTCAGGAATGGCGAAACCGATTGAGTCCTTCCGGGAAGTGTGGTCACCTGTCCAGCTTTCGAAGCGGAGTTCAGAAGATCGTTCTTTTTGTCGGCCGGCGCGAGCATAGCTCGGTTTCTGTACGACGTCATGACGCCGGGCCGCGGCGCATTATACTCCGAGTCGAACTGGTGGCATATGACGGAATGGGCCGCAGACTCAGCAAACATCTGCAACCATCATTCGGACGCCTTCCCGCTAGCGTCATCCTGAGGCCTTCTTCATTGCCCACCGGTCGCGGGATGCAAAGTTATTCGCACACAAAATTGGCGGCGTCGAACGTGCTTCCTTTGCCGGTCCATCTGGCGTGCTGCGGATGTGGACAGAGCGGCCGCGTCATTACCACGCCCTTCTTGGGATCGTCGTCCTGGTATTTCGTGGCGATGATGCGGCCCGGGGCCACGCCTGATTCCACCCATTTTTTCAGCGCGTCAACCACGTCATTCTCTGCGCCCGCTTGCGGCGGCCGGGGCTGGAGGATGGCGCCAAAGCTGTTGGGGCCGGGGCCTCCGGCACAGTGCGACATGGCGGGAACCATATAGAGCCGGTAAAAGCCGCTGGTCTTTTTCGCTCCGCCCATGGTGCTCAGCACGCTTTGGTAATAGTTGATGCTGTTCTGCGGGGCGATGGCGGCGTCCGCCCAGCCGTGGTATTGAATCAGCTTTCCTCCGTGTGCCTGGAAGCGGCGCAGATCGGGATTGGTCGAGTTCAGGATTGCGGCCAGCTTGGCGTCAGCAGTGGTGACGTCGGCGTCAAAGTTAAGTGTGCGGAAATCCCACTGGGGCTTTGCAAATACCATATCAGCAAAAAAGGTATTACCGAATGAGAATTGAAATCCGCCGCTCGGCCCTTTACCGATAATCCATGCCGGCCAGTTGCCGCCCACGGCCTCGGTTCCGGGCGCATAGCCGGGAAAGATCTGCCTGCCCGTGCGGGGATTCTTCGGCCCCGCGTAGATTTTCTTCGCCGTCTCCACCTGCGCTGCCGTCAGGCAGGCGGGACCATCCGCACCCTTGCATTCCAACGTCGCCGGATCGAAGTGGCAGCGGCTGGGATCTTCCAGGAGGCCATCCTTCACTCCATCGAGTTCATCACAGGCAGCCAGCGCGGCGTTTTGCAGGGCAGGCAACTTGCCTGCCGGGATGTAGCTGGCGGGGTCGTCGAGCAATGCTTGTTCATCCCACACGAATCCCGTCATGAGGTGAGTCCAGTAGTTGGCCGGAGCGCCGGCAATGATGCCGTTGAAGTCGTCGGGAAAACGCTGGGCTTCCATCAGCGCCTCGCGGCCGCCATCCGAGCAGCCGTTGAAGTACAAAAACGCCGGCTGCTTGCCGTAGAAGGCTTCCAGGATGGGCGCGGCCTTCAGCCGGGTTTCATGCACGGCGCGATAGCCGAAATCGATGACCTTTTCAGGATGGCCGATCATCCACGCGTTACCGCTCTCGCCCCGATGGCCATCGTCGGTTGACGCCGTGGCAAATCCGCGGCTTCAGTTCGGGCGCCATGAAGGTGTAGGCGATGCCTCCGGCGTATCCTCCATTGCCCATCTGCTCAAACCTCCCATTCCACGTGGAGGTGGGCAGCCAGACTTCCAACCTGATCTCGGAATCGGGCGTGGGCTTTGCCGTGGCTTGCACGCGACAGAACTCGGGCAAATCAGTCGCGGAAAAGCCCTTCCCGCGCGAGTCCGCCGAGAACGATCCCGCCGGCACCAGTTCCGCGGAGGTGATGGTGGTCTTGCCGATCTTCAGGTTGTTCAGTTTCGCGCATGCCGGTTGTTCCGCCCGCGCGAGTGGGTTGCCCACTCCGCAGCAGGCCAGGCACAGTACGAACGCCATACAGTTCTTACGGCTCATCATCACACTTCTTCCTGCGAAAGTTATTTGCGAACAGCCTCATCATACACAATCACACGACGGGCGTGCAGCATGTGCGCGGCGGGCGAACGATCGCGCGTGGCGAAGACCAACCAACCTCTCCCGGGGGAAGAAGTCGAGCGTCCCCAGACGGGCGGGCCGCAGATCCGCCCACTGACGGACGAGGGGTCCCTTCCGAAGTGCGAAAACATGTTCCCGCCGTATGCGTCACCTCCGATTTTGGTGGGTGACATTCTATCATCGCGCATGTGTTTTCATATATATAGCCGGATGAACCTTCATTTTTGGAGAGCAGAAGTCAGAAGTCAGAAGCCAGGAGCCGGAATCAAGCGGGGAAGTGCCACGGACTTTTGAGTTCCGGCATCGGACTTGCGAACTCGGACTTGCTTTGTCGATTCCGTGATATACGATTTCATCCTCCATTTGTTTTCATATATATAGCCGGATGAACCTTCATTTTTGGAGAGCAGAAGTCAGAAGTCAGAAGCCAGGAGTCAGGGCATTGGCGAATGGCGATTTGTGATTGGGTTCTGGCGTGCCTGTGTTTTCAGCATGTTCCCAGGATATCCCGTCACCAACACCTGCGCGCCCCGTGTCCCGTACTCCCGTGTCCCGCGTTGCCGATCGTGTGTTTTCAATAACATCTCCGGTTGCACCTTCATTTCTTGAAAGGCAGGAGTCAGACGTCAGGAGCTGGGAGCCGGGGGGCAGGATGGCCGCGCCGGCCGCGGGAGCCGCTCGATTTCGGACTTCAGACCTCGACTGTGTTCTTTGTTTTCATGCACATTCCGGCTTGGAACGTAGTTCTTTGGCGGTTTGCTCCCAGCACTATCGAATCCGTCGGTCTGGACCTTGGAGTGGAGATTGGTTCCCTGACGCTTTGCAAGTGACAGCTTGTTCTTTTGTTTTCATGAACATTCCGGCTTTGAACGTACAAAATCTTCATCGTGCCACCGCCTCAGCCGGTCTGAACGCCTGCGGCTTTGGACTTCGGTCCGCCTCCCGAACTGTCGCCCGACGACGACTTCGGGTCGCAGGGCGAGGAGGGCTCTGGATCGCAGGCGGACTTCTTCCTCCCGACTCCCGACTCCTGACACCTGACACCTGACACCACCCACCTGACACCTGACACCTGACACCTGACACCTGACACCTGACACCTGACACCTGACACCTGACACCTGACACCTGACACCTGACACCTGACACCTGACACCTGACACCTGACACCTGACACCTGACTTTCATTGCCTACACTCATCAGCTATTCGTGTAGCATAAAACGGGCTAGTTGTCAAGTAAAATAATGCCAGTTCGGGCAATTTGGGCGATATTTTTTGCGCTCAAAATGTCCCGGCATGGGGATCCATAAGAGTGGCGCCCCGCCGCTATCTCCGGGCCCATCCCGCAACGCTCGCTTTTCAACCCTTGCACCCGGCGTCAGAAAAGTTCGTAGCGCGGAACCGCCGCCTTTGCGGTCCGCGTCTCTTCTCGCTCCGCTCCTTCCAGACGGCGGTCGAATATTTTGGGCAGCAAGAAACCGACAGGTCGGTTGGAATCGAAGCATTCGAATTGACGCGGGCATCCGTGAGCGCGCGGTCGATAATGCCCGCCACGTCGCGCCTGCGTCCGTTGCGATCCGCCAAAGCCGACCTGAGGAAGATACGACCGGGCGAAAACGGCGAATGGAAGTGCCGCTGAGGAGCGCAAAGGGCGCGCACCTGATTGCCACCCAAACACCCCGTCCGCGGTATCCGGCGGCGATTGCCCCAGAAAATCTCTCCCCCTGCGCAACTTTTCCCCCGGATTCTTCGCCTTAACAGGTGAGGGCCTGAGCCATAATCTTCTCCCACAGATTTACCTTTGTGGATGTGCGAGGTGCCAGAAGCCGCTGAGGCTAAATTATAGAAGTGTCGTAAATACATAACGATAACTGTGGAAATGCCTTTCCAAAAAGGCACAACGGAGACTGGTGCTGGAGCGGAAATCCGGATTGTGTAAATAGTCTCGTCGCTGCCACTCCTGAACGGCGTGGCATCCCCGAATGGAGGTCAACCATGTTCCGAAAGATTATTGGCACTAGTGCCTGCTCAATCGCGCTACTGGTGTGCGCGGTTCCGTCTCGCACGGACGCGCAGACGATTCGCCAACCGCTGGGAGTCTACGCTCATGTCAACGTCGACAACGCCATCAAAGCTTACGAAAAATACCGGCATTCCAAGGAGTGGAATGGGGAGGACGAACACACCTACCTCCGCAATCTCTACTACGACATGCTGTATAACAACCCGGGCGTCGCCGGGATCACCTTTGGAATTTACTGGGACCGCATCCAGAAAAACGATCCGGACTGCGCCTTTTATCACAACTGTGTGCCCGGCACCGATGAAAACGGCAACGACTGGAGCTACCTGGACGACGTGTTCACGGAGACCCAGGCGACGGGCAAACACGTGCAGTTGATCCTTACGCCGGGCGTCGATTCCCCACTATGGCTGTTCGACAGACTTCGGCCCTCCTGCGACTCGATATTCGGCACCGCGGATACTGGCCCGGTGCCCGATTGCGGAAAGGTGACTTTTTCCGTCTTTCCCGAGAAAAAGCACGCTGACGGCCACGTGATGCCGCTGCCCTGGAGCCCAATTTATCAATTCTGGTGGGGGCGGTTCCTCTCCGAAGTCAACGACCGGTATAAGGACCACAAGGATTTCGTCGCCATCGCCATTGCCGGGCCCATCTGCGCTTCCACCGAAATGATTCTGCCCACCACCGCCAACCGCTCGTTTCAGAGCCCGGCATGGCAAGCGGATGATGCGTGGAGCATGCTGATTGGAAATTCCTTTCCACATTCGACCAGCGACTACCAGCACTCCGACCAGATATTTGTTAAGCAGTGGAAGACAGCCATCGACACCTACGAAGGGATCTTCAAGGACGTCACCCTGTTCCTGAGCCCTGACTCCGGCGACGACTTTCCCGAGTTCAACACCAACCCCATCGAGAACCAGGGTTGGCTGTTCAAGGACGACTGCTCGACCGCCGCCGATTATCCCATGTCCTGCAAGGCGAAGACGGACGTTCTGAAGTATTTCCTCGCAACCGAAGACGGTCGTCAACTCGCCACGCAGGTGGGTGGGATGACTGCCTCAAGCGCGTTAACTCCTGAGGCTGGGGATACTGGCATTGGTGTTGGCGGCGTGAAGTTGCTCACGGGGCCCTTATCGAAATTCCCGCCCATTCTTGGCGGCGCAGAATTCGACAAGTCCGTCTCGACCAATATTCTCGCTACTCGAGAGGAACAGGGATGTACGAGTGCGGAGAGGATGGCCAAGGAATGCAAGGATATCAGTCCCGAGTTGGCCGCATACAACACGCTGAGAGTCTTCTTCTACGGGACGGAATTCGGCCACGATTACGGTTGGCCAAGCGATACTCCAGCGACGGGGCCGATGCAGTGGGTGGAAATCGACTACACGGATATCGTGTGGGCGCAAACGAATCCGGCATCGAGTTCGGACGATGGGGCCCCGTGCAACCAAAGTCTTCAGGATCTGATCAACGGGGCGAGTTGGTACCTCTTTACGATGGCGAACCAGCCTCCGCCGGTGGCGCCGCCCTCCTGTAAGTGATGACACGAGCGCACTCCTCGCACCGGGGCGGGGACGCCAAATTCGCAGGCTCGACGAAATTCTCGACAAAACCCTCATTGGAACGGTGTAGTTCGAATCGTGTGCGGATCGGCCACAATGTAGAAACTCCCAGGTGGTCTCCGATCGCCGCCGTTGATCGCCCTGCGACCCAAAGCCGTCTTTGGGCGGGTAGCCACAGTCAGTGGTTTCCTGACTGTGGGCTTTTCCTTCCCTTCTCCACAAAATTGGAATCAGCACACCTTCGCCCGCGGCAGGCTTGAGAAGTGCCCACAGTCAGAACGGCACTGACTGTGGCTACCAAATGTCAACCTCGCCGCAAAACGGCCTTTCTGCCCTCGTGCGGGCAGTGGGCCCTGGCCAGAGAAGCAGGTAGCGCCTTGGCGCGCGGTTTAGGCGCTCCTCGGCGGCGCGAAGACGGTATCCGGAATCGGCCTATTCCCAAGCTTATTGAATCCGCAGCTCTGATTCACTCAAGAATGGTCCCTACCCTTGCCAGAACTTCGTCCAAGATCGGAGCGGGCACGTTTTCCAACTTTCTACCCTGGCGCGCGCCGAGATCGAGCGCACGCGGCTGGTGGCAGCGGATAACGCCGGTGGTTTTCGTCCCCGCGCCGGAGAGAGATACCGCAAATCCCGCCGTTCGCGCGAAATTGCCCCCACTGGTGATGGGGAGGACCACGGGCACCTTGGTGACCTGGTTAAAGGCATCGGGGGAGATGATCAGTACAGGGCGCCGGCCCTTTTGCTCGTGTCCTTCCGCGGGATCAAGTCCGACCAGCCAGATTTCGCCACGCCTCATCAGATCAGCTCCCGGCCTACCGGCTTGCTATCGAGCCATTCCCGATCCTCTTTCGTGCGGCGGGCCTTGCGGTCGCATTGGGCCAGCAGTTCGTCCAGGGTGTAGCGGGGCCGTTTGGGCGGCTCCACCACCAACCTGCCGCGTTCGATGGCCATGCCGACCTTAGCCCCCGCCCGCAAGCCCAGGATGTCGAGCACGGCGCGCGGGACGGCCAGCATGACCGAGCCCCCGACCTTGCGCAGATGGGTTGTGTGCATACCCACTCCTTCCGGTTATATTTCAATATAACATCCTTGGTGAGGATTCTCAATACGAGCTTGAGGCACACCAACCCTTTCGGGGCCGCAGCCTCGTTCATGTTGCTCGGTTCCAGCGGATTTCGGGCGCTATAAAAGCTCAGGCGGCCTTGGGGGCTTCGAGCCGTGGAGGGGCAGGCGTCCTCTCCTCCGGCAGCCACGGCCTTCACGTTCGACAGGGGCCACAGCCGTCACTTCCACGGGGGCTGCGGTCGGCTTGCAAACTCTCTTCATGGCGGCCTTCTTTTTTGCCTTTTTCTTGGGTTTTGTGGCCATAATCATTTCCTCCCAGCGTTAATTGAACTGCGCGCTACGATGAGTTGATTGTTAACCAACGGATTGCGTCGCCAAGTTGCTGGCATGCGGCGTGGATGCGCTACAAGAATTCAACCGGGCACATCGATGCAGAGCGACATGAATTGTAGCGCCGCCCTTGAGGGCGGCATGCCGGGCTAAAGCCCGGCGCTACGTTCGAATACTAAAGCCCGGCGCTACCTTCGAACTCGTGATCATTTATGTCGCTCGGTATAAGACCAACGGCAGTAGTTTGTCAAATGCCATCAATAAGATGCGGACAGATTGTCGCTCACCGGAATCCGCCCGATAACTCCTCGCGCTGCGCGAATTGGCCGTCAGGAATCGCGACGATAATCCATGGCGTGTTGGCCGAAAGGATTCTCGCCGTATACTCCGAGGCTTGCCGGGTGGGAGTGATTTCCAGATTCCACGAGGAAAGCTGTATCTTGCCAGCCCCGCTGGTGTGGATCAGCAGCGTTCCATCCGCACGTCGGCTTGCCGTCAGAGAGACTGCACTGCTCCCGCGGGCGGAGAGCGATTCCAGGTTGCTGACGATGCCCATCCAGCGCGCCACCGGGTGCACCCAAACCTCTTTCCAATTGGGGAAGTTGGAAGCGGGCCAGTAGGGAATGTCACGATCACCGCGCGTTTCGACGCCCACGGGCAGCGCGCCGGCGATCTGGCCGCACATGGCGCTGTAGAGCGAACAGTAAAGACGGCCCTCGCCATACATCGTGCTCTGCCCAAACGGATTGCGTCCCACCACCCACTGCAATTGCTCCTCCGCCAGTCGCGCCGCCGCCGCATCGCCGCGCAACTGCGCCGCTGTGGCCAGGGCGAGCGTTTGCGAAAGCATCACGCCGTAGTTGCCGCGAAAGTCGAACCACACGGGGAAGTGCCGCAGGTAATAGCCGTCGCCGAGCGCCATGCCATTTCGCACCTGGCGGCGGAAAGACTCGCGCTGATTCTCCGGAGCGCGGTCCGCGTCCGTTTCGCGATAGATGGACGCTGGCAGCAGGTGATAGGGCTCCGAGTAGCTCGCCAGCGCTTTCAGGTACTCGGAGTGCAGCGCCACCGTGGAATACCAATCCATCCAATGCGCGTCGCCGGGAAACTCCTCGCACAGCCGGGCCAAGCGCCACCACAGGAGCCTGCTCGTGGCCGCGATGGAAAAAGCGCAGGACCTCTTTCTTCTCCGGATTGGTGTAGAAGAAGCCGGTCAAGGGCGGCTTCCACGGCATCAAGCTCTTCTGCTGCGAGTTCACAATGTCAGCGGCAAAAGCGAAGGCCTTGTCGCGGTAACGCGTGTCGCCTGTGAGCTTCCAGAGTTCCACCGAAGCCAGAACGCCGGACGAAGCCATCACCACTTCCTTGCCTTGCGCCGGCGTCTGTTCCAGCGCCGCCACCGCGAATCGCCAGTCGGCCTCGGCCACTTTGCGGCTGTGCTCGGCGCGGTCGGGATCGTCGTGGGCAAGGACGCGGGAACCAACCGCCTCCGCCGCGGCTGCCAGGAAGTTGTTATAAGGATTGTTGGCAGCATGCGAGGTTATATCATCGTTGTTACCCAGAATGCCGTCGGTCCACAACCCCATGACGGAGAAGTCCGGGCGAAAGCCGTCGCCGAAGCTGGTCTTGAGCAGCCAGTCGAGCCCCCACGTGCCCTCTTCGCGAAAGCGCGCGGCCAGAGCGCGCGTGGCAGGGTCGGAATCGAACCGCTCCGCCGCGGTGAACATGGTGTAAGCAGCCTCGGCGGTATTCACCGTGCCTTGCGAAAGATCGCCGGCATCGTGCCAGCCGCCGTTGACGAGAAGCTTCAGTCCGTTGTGCTCGCACTGCCAGTCGCGATGGCACTCGCGATGGATTCCGGGGATCGCCGTGCCGCAGCGCTCGCCGTAGAAAAAGTTGAGCGCCTTCCAAAGACTCGGCCGCCAGATGTCGTCGCCAATGGGGAAGGGAGGCGTGGAAAGTGGGCCGGCGCGAATCCAGTAGCTGCCGGGCGTTTTCACCTCGGTGAAGTCCATCACTTCAAAGTCGCCGAGTGAAGTGTGGCGTTTTTCCACCGGCTTGGTCAGCACCGCCTCACCGGTTTCGGTGCGGACCAGGCTGAAGGTGCGCGCGCCGGAACTGGACGCGATGGCCGTCTTGGTGGAGTCGGTGCGATAGCCGCTTTGGCTGTAAGCGATCTGGCCCGGCGCGACGTCCCAGCCTTCGTAGTGATCTTCCTGCACGCGCTCCAGCGTCAGGTGATCGAGATAGAACGCGATGTGGTTCGAGGCTTCCGGTTCGTTGCCCTGGCGCCGCACGGAGAACGCCACGCCCACCACCTTGTCGCGCGGGATGCCGGGGATTTCCCACACCACGTGGTTCCAGGCGTGATTGCGCGGGATGAGGATGGCATTCTCGCCGTTGTGGTCCACCGGGTCCGGCGATTTTTCCGCGCCATCATTCAGCAGCGTCATCCGCAGGTTGATGGTGTACCATCCGGGCAGATCGGGCCACACCCAGACGCTCAGCCGGTTGAAGCCGGTCCAGTCCTCGTGGTCGAATGCGCGCGTGACCTGCACATACCCGTAATTGCGCGAACCGGGCGGCGTGGGATCTTCCGGCGTGCGCGTCATCACACTCAAGCGCAGGGAATGGGCGCCGTGCTTCGCGGGTTCCGTGGCCAAGGCCATTTCGCCTTTGCCCCGTGAGCGTCCAATGATCGAGGGCTTCCATGTCATCGAGCAAACGTTGCGCCAGCACCGGCTTGCGCAGCCACTGGTAATCGAGCGTTTGTTCGAATGGGACTTTTACCGGCACACGCTGTGCCCCGTCCCCGGCAATGACCATCATTGCTACTGCTGCCAACAGCATCCCGACCCGTCGTTTCATGTTTTCCCCTCAAGCGAATTCGGCTTCCTGCGAGTGTTTTTGCGTTACGTGACCGCGCGGCCCCTCGTTCGGTGCCCCGGGTATGATGGAATTCTTCGTTGCGCGCTCATTTCCCGCGGGGCCGAAGCGAGGTATATTACTTCCAAACGGGGACGTAAAACGAAAAACCCGGAAAACAGTATTTCGAAGGAGGCCGCGATGCACCGCCGCACATTCATTCAGACTTTACCTCTTGCTGCCGCGGGAACGGCTATTCCCACGCAAAGCGGCGGAGCGGATCCAGCCCCGCGCAATTCCGATGGTGGCGACTCGCCTGCCCCTGCCAAGTTTCAGCCCGCAGGGGCTGAGCGCTTTATCCGGCGCGACGTGCATGCGGGCGACCGGCCCTCCGGCGCCAGCTTTGCCACGCGCTCGCCGGCGCTGGGCTGTTCGGGAGCAGCCGGCACGGCGCACCCGCTGGCCACGCAGACGGCCATTGAGATGCTCAAGCGCGGCGGGTCCGCCGTGGATGCCGCGGTGGCCGCCAACGCCGTGCTGGGATTCGTCGAGCCGGTCAGTTCCGGCCTGGGCGGTGACTGCTTCGCTTTCGTCTGGGACCCGAAAGCCGGCAAGCTCGCAGGTATGGCCAGCTCCGGCCGCTCGCCCCAGTCGCTCTCGCTGGCCACGGTGCGCTCGCGCGCGGTTCACGGCGTTATTCCCGCGCTGGGGGCCATCAGCGTCTCCACCCCGGGCGCGCTCGACGGGTGGTGGGTCCTGCACCAGCGCTATGGCAAGCTGAAGTGGGCCGAACTTTTCGATCCTGCCATCCACTACTGCGAAGCCGGCGATCCCGCTCCGCAGATTATTGCTCCCGCGATCAAGCACAACATGGCGGTGTTCCTTCGGCCCAACGCCGGCGTGGAGGAAACCGCTAACGCCGTTGCCACGTACATGCCCGGCGGCGTCGCGCCCAATGAATATGACGTCCGCCGCAATCCCGACCTCGCCCACACCTACCGCCTGATTGCCGCGGGCGGACGCGACGCCTTCTACGACGGCCCCATCGCGCAGACTATTGACGCTTACTTCAAGCGCATCGGCGGGTGGCTCTCCGCGCAGGATCTGCACGAACACCACGCCGAGTGGGTGGAGCCCCTTGTCACGCAGTACCGCGGCGTCAGTGTCTACGGCATGCCTGCCAACACCCAGGGACTGGCCACTCTTCAGATCCTGAATATCCTCGAGCAGTTCGACCTGCGCGGCTATGGCTTCCAATCGCCGGAGTCCGTGCACGTCCAGGTGGAAGCCAAACGCCTGGCCTTTGAGGACCGCGCCCGCTATTACGCTGATCCGCACTTCGCCAAGATTCCCATCGAGTGGCTCAATTCGAAAGACTACGCCAAGCAACGCGCGAAGCTCATCCAGACGGATCGCGTCCTTGAATCCGTCCATCCCGGTCAGGCCCCGGGCCATGGTGACACCACGTACTTCACTACCGCCGACCGGGACGGCATGATGGTTTCCATGATCCAGTCCAACTTTCGCGGCATGGGATCGGGGCTGGTGGCCGACCGGCTCGGCTTCATGTTCCAGGACCGCGGCGAACTCTTCTCCTTGCAGGAAGGCCATCCCAACATCTATGCCCCCGGCAAGCGGCCATTCCAGACCATTATTCCCGGCTTCGCCGCCAAAGACGGAGTCCCTTGGCTTGCCTTTGGCGTGATGGGTGGCGACATGCAGCCGCAGGGCCAGACGCAGATCATCGTCAATCGCGTCGATTACGGATTGGATGTGCAGGCCGCGGCTGACAGCCCGCGCTGGTACCATGAAGGCTCGTCGCAGACCATGGGCGAAGACCATGCCGGCCTTGGCCCCAAGGGGGTTCTGCACCTTGAGTCCGGCGTTCCCACCGCCACCCGCCAGGCACTCGCGGCGCTCGGCTGGACGATCGGCCCGCTTGACACGGGCTTCTTTGGCCGTTACGAGTGCATCGAACGCCGGATGCAGGGCCAGGATCGAGTTTATGCGGCCGGAAGCGAGATGCGCGCCGATGCGGTGGCGCTTGCCTACTGATCTCGAAACTTCTCGCAGGAAGCCCGGTATTTGGCATTGTCGGGCTCAAGCCGACAGGCGGCGCGAAATTCGCGTGCGGCCGCCGGCATCTCGCCGGTCTTTACCAGGGCCTCGCCGAGGTTATGGTGGGCCAGCGCATACTTGGGCCGGATGTGCAATGCTTCGCCGTATTCGGTCTTGGCTCCTGCCCAATCGCCCTGGCGATAGAGCGCCACGCCCAGGTTGTTATGCGCGGCTGCCATTTCCGGCCTCAGCCGCAGCGCCTCGCGATCTTCCTGGATGGCGGCGTCCAGGCGCTTCTCTTCCAGCAAGACAATGCCGAGGGACAGATGGATGTCCGCCCGATCGGGAGCGAGCTTGAGGGCGGCGCGATAAGCCTCCTCGGCCGCGGGGTATTGCTTGTCCTTTCGGGCTTCGCCGGCTCGTGTCAAAAGTTGCTTAAGCTGAACGGCGCTGGCGCCCGCCGTGGGGGACGCATTGACGACACGCTTGGGTTGGGCGGCCCGCAAGGCTGTGATGAGCTCATCCTCGCCTCCTGCCTGGCGGACTTCCTTATAGAAGTCCTCCGTCGGCGCGAAGTTAATTCCATTCTGCTGCACCAATGCCGTCATCCGTTGGCTGGGAACGTAATTGCGGAGCAATTCCAGGATCTCCTCCTGGTCGAGAGGTTTCGGCGATGAAGGGGGAGCCTGCGCCATACCTAAAGTGGCTACAACGAGAAGCAAACTCAGTAGCCGGAGTTTCATGATGCCTCCTGTGGTCGTTCCAGGAACTGTAAATTTTGCTGAAACGTTGCGCTGAATCCTACGCTCATCATGGGCGCAGCGCAAGAAGGGCTTGGGTATCAACCCCTTGATTGCACAACGCCGTTAACGATATCCTGATTGCCTCGCCGGGCTGACAGTGTGGCAACGCTAGCATGATGCAAATATGCGGGCATCACTGCGCCGACGGCAGCAAGCCATGGAAAATTCATGCCAACGCACCCGATTTGTAATGAAAGCATCAAACGATGGGAAGGGCCGACAGTTGAAAATCTGAGCACTCCCGCAAGGGCGTTTGAGAGTTTTTCTCTCGACAGGCCTAGTGGGGGTCCCAATTCTCCGTAAGATTTCGATACGAAAGGAACACACCGATGGCAACACAGGCAGCGGCAACTGCGAAAAGCGCGGGTCCCAAACCCCTGACGAAGCGCAAGGCGTGGAAGGCCCTCCAGGCTCACTATAAGCAGGTGCGCGCGTTGCACCTGCGCAGTCTCTTTGCGGATGACGCCCAGCGCGGCGAGCGCATGACTGCCCAGGCTGTGGGCCTGTTTCTGGACTACTCCAAAAACCGCATTTCCGACGAAACCCTGCAACTGCTTTTCGCGCTTGCCGAGGAGTCCGGCTTGCGGGCGCGCATTGACGCCATGTTTCGGGGAGAGAAGATCAACGTTACGGAAAAGCGCGCGGTGCTGCACGTGGCCTTGCGCGCTCCGCAGGGGACCACGATCGAAGTCGACGGTGAGAACGTTGTTCCGGGGGTCCATGCGGTGCTGGATAAGATGGCGGCTTTTTCCCAGCGCGTGCGAAGCGGTGAATGGAAGGGACACACCGGCAAGCGCATTCGTAACGTAATCAACATCGGCATTGGCGGCTCCGACCTTGGCCCGGTCATGGCTTATGAGGCGCTGCGGCACTACAGCGACCGCGAACTGGTGTTCCGCTTCGTTTCCAACGTCGATGGCACGGACTTTGCGGAAGCCGTGCGCGACCTCGATGCGTCCGAAACCTTGTTCATTGTTTCCTCCAAGACTTTTACCACGCTGGAAACCATGACCAACGCCCATTCGGCGCGCACGTGGTCGCTAAGCGGCCTGGGCGGCGACGAAAGTTCCGTGGCCAAGCACTTTGTCGCCGTGTCCACCAACGCCGCGGAAGTGGCGAAGTTTGGAATCGACACCGCCAACATGTTCGGCTTCTGGGACTGGGTGGGCGGGCGCTACTCCATGGACTCGGCCATTGGACTTTCCACCATGCTGGCTATCGGTGCGGACCCATTCCGCGCCATGCTCGACGGGTTCCACCAGATGGATGAGCATTTCCGCAGCGCTCCGCTTGAGCACAATCTGCCGGTCCTCATGGGTCTGCTGGGAATTTGGTACACCGACTTCTTCGGCGCTGAGACCGTGGCGGTGCTGCCTTATGAGCAGTACCTGAAGCGCTTCCCGGCCTATCTCCAACAACTGACCATGGAGAGCAACGGCAAGCACGTCACGCTGGAAGGCGCCGAAGTGAATTACGCGACGGGGCCGGTGTACTGGGGTGAGCCGGGAACCAACGGGCAGCATTCGTTCTATCAATTGATCCATCAGGGCACGCGGCTCATCCCTTGTGACTTCATTGCCTTCGGGCAGGCGCTCAATCCGGTCGGTCGCCACCACGATTTGCTGATGGCGAACGTCTTCGCCCAAAGCGAGGCGCTGGCATTCGGCAAGACGCCGGAGCAAGTCAAGGCCGAGGGCACCCCCGACTGGCTGGTGCCGCACCGGGTCTTCGAGGGCAACCGCCCGTCAAACACCCTCCTTGCGGACAAGCTTACGCCGGAGACGCTCGGCAAGCTGGTGGCCCTCTACGAGCACATCGTTTTCACCCAGGGGACCATCTGGAGCATTAACTCTTTCGACCAATGGGGAGTGGAACTCGGCAAGGTTTTGGCTCAGCGCATCGTGCCGGAACTCGAGAGTCCGACTGAGCCCGCACTTGGCCACGACACATCCACCAACAACCTGATCCGCCGTTACCGGAAAATCAAAACATAGGAGTGAATTATGCAACTGGGAATGATCGGACTGGGAAGAATGGGCGCCAACATGGTGCGGAGGCTTTTGCGCGGAGGTCATCGATGCGTGGTTTTTGACAAGTCCGCCAAGGCCGTCAGCGAATTGGTTCAGGAGAAGGCGGATGGCAGTTCTTCGCTGCAAGATTTCGTGGCGAAGCTGGAGAAGCCCCGAGCCATCTGGTTGATGGTTCCGGCGGCGGCCGTGGATCAATCCATCGCTGAACTTCTCCCTCTTCTGGAGGCGGGCGACATCCTGATCGACGGCGGCAATTCCTATTACGTGGACGATATCCGCCGCGCCCGTGAACTCAAGCCTCGGCAGATTCACTACGTCAACGTGGGAACCAGTGGCGGCGTGTGGGGCCTTGAGCGCGGTTACTGCATGATGATCGGCGGCGAGAAGGACGTGGTCGAGCACCTCGATCCCATCTTCGCCACGCTGGCGCCGGGTGCGGGGAACCTGGCACGCACGCCGGGGCGCCCGAGCGGCGACGGCACCGCCGAGCAGGGTTATCTGCACTGCGGACCCAATGGCGCCGGGCACTTTGTAAAGATGGTTCATAACGGCATCGAGTACGGAATCATGGCGGCGTACGCGGAAGGGTTAGGCGTCTTGCGTGATGCGAACGTTGGAAAAGATCATCACTCCGTCAACGCCGAGACGACTCCGCTGCGCCACCCCGAGAACTACCAGTTCGATCTCAATATACGTGACATCACGGAAGTGTGGCGGCGCGGGAGCGTCATCGCTTCCTGGCTGCTTGATCTTACGGCCGGCGCATTGGTGAAGGATCCCGATGTTACCCAATTTGCCGGACACGTCTCCGACTCAGGCGAGGGCCGCTGGACCATCAAGGCTGCCATTGATGAGGCCGTGCCGGTCCCCGTGCTTTCCGCCGCGCTTTACCAGCGCTTCGCCTCCCGCGGGGAAGCGGACTACCAGGACCGGCTGCTCTCCGCGATGCGCTACGGTTTCGGCGGACACTTGGAAAAAGCGGCGAAGAAGTGAGAAACATTACGGTGCACCCGCAGCGCTTGTAGCCACGGTCAGTGATTTTCTGACCGTGGGCTCTTCCCATAATATACGCACGAAAACACGCTCCGAAAAAAATCGGGTTGGCGATGGGCAATAGAAAAGCCCACGGTCAGGAAATCACTGACCGTGGCTACGAGCCTGGCTGCACAGAACAAGGTTCTGCGACTGGGGTTTCAACATTGTTGGGGCCACGGAGCGCGGAAACACGGCTTTCCGTGAACTGACCACCATCTCCAATTTGCACCACCAACGCGCTGAACTGTCATCCTGAGTCCGGTTTTCAGGACGAAGGACCCTTTTCATTGTACTTAGGAGGCACGGCGCGGGCGCGCCGTGCTGAAGCGCGCGGCGTGCCGCGCACATGGGTAAGACGAAATACCGAGGTCCTTCGCCTTGAAAAGCAAGGCTCAGGATGACAGCGTGTTAGCGCTCCGCAAGACACTTCGATCGTTGTTCGCGGCAGTGCGACCGTCGCGAGCAGAGCGTCTTTTCGCTCGTCGTGATGTTACAAACTGTTGTAGTGCAGCGCCGTGCCAAGATTGCGGCGTCCTTTTCTTTCGGGCCGATATTTCTTCATCACCGTGCGCCTGCTTCCTCGGGGCACAGTTGATGGAGTTCGTAGCCACGGTCAGTGATTTTCTGACCGTGGGCTCTTCCCAGAATATACGCACGAAAACACGCTCCGAAAAAAATCGGGTTGGCGATGGGCAATAGAAAAGCCCACGGCTGGCTGGCGCATGGCGAGCACAGCCATGCGGCTCGTGAGCCTCGCTGCGTGGACAGATTTTCTATGCGTGGTCATCGGCGGATGTCCTCTTGAGCCCGGCTGACTTGATCATTTTTCCAATCGCAGGGCTGCGCTCGCCCTGCGCCAACCCGCTGAACTGTCATCCTGAGTCCTGTTTTCAGGGCGAAGGACCCTTTTCATTGCCCACAGGAAGCAGGGCGTGACAGCGCCTGTGTAGCTGCATGGCGCCGTGACGGCGCACCGGGGTAAGACGAAATGCAAGGGGTCCTTCGCCTTGAAAAGCAAGGCTCAGGATGACAGCGGGTTAGCGCGCCGCACGACACTTCGATCGCTGTTCGCGGCAGTGCGACCGCGGCTACGAGCTTTCCCCTTACGGTGGCAGAGGCAGGAGTGCCTGTGCCACTGTCAAAAGATAAATGGGTCAGGACGCTAGCTCTTCACCGGACGTTCGAGAAGAGCAAACATCTGGTAGCCGTTGGTGCCGCCGGCCGAAAAGCCCACAACGCGCCACCCCTCTTTCGCTTTCTCGTTCACCAGTACGGTCATCTGATTCAACTGCGCATTAACTTCTATGTACTCGTACATAGGGACCTCCATTCGCCGAGAGAAAGTTCGAAATGATGCTGATGAAACCGCGATTGTATTGACCATTTCTTGGATTGTCCAGCTTGACCACGGCCACTCGCTCGGGGAGTTGCCCCGCCGGCGCTCGACCGGGTTGTTGTGCATGTGACCTAAATTTCTCCGGCAATTTCTACTCGGAGAAACCGACGGAAGTTCCTTCGGAGCGCCGCCTGCAAATCTCACTATGGAGTGCATGGAGAGCGTGGCATAAGAAGGATTTACCACCGAGGGCACAGAGCATCACAGAGAAGAATCCGGGGCCTTTCTCTCCGTGTACTCTGTGGCCTCTGTGGTGGAGCCTTTGCTTGGGTTGCGGCTCTGCCGTGGTGTGCTCTTAGTGGTGAATGCTCGTAACGCGCGGTCCACCGGAACGGATTGATTCGGGCAAAATGCGTCCGCATCCTCATTTTCGATATCGATTTTGGTGAAGCCGTAACCCGGCTGTGCCGATTTATCAATAAGTTATAGATTTGTATTGACATTTACGATAAGATATGATATCGAAATGCTTGGGTCCAAGGATTCTGCGCATGGCGTGGCCAGGAGAACTAAACCGCCCCCCCCGGTCTTTGTCACCGACAACGGAAAGTCTGGAGTCCGGGGTCTGGAGTCCGGAGTCCCAACCAAGCACCTTGCGAGAACAAGTGGACGTGCGGCGCGAAAAAACGACGTTCCAAGCCGGAATGTGTATGAAAACAAAGAGAACAAGGTGTCAGGTGCAGGGTGTCAGGTGTCAGGAAGCACAGTGTGCAGTCCGAAGTCCGGAGTCCCAAGAACATTTACGTTCCAAGCCGGAATGTTTATGAAAACAAAGGGGTGTGAAAGGCAGCGGTTAGTCGAATAGTCCCGAGCGGTGGGTCGCAAGGGAAGGGCTCCCGCTATCAAAAAACAAAGGTGCATTCGGAGATGTTGTTGAAAACAAGGGATCGCATTAGGAGTATGATGGGGTTTTCCGACGATGCACACGACTATAAAGGGAAGCGTCGATAAACTCGACGCTCGTACGGATCTGGCGAGCACCGGACGAAGCGCGCCGCTTGGCGCCACCGTGTTTCCCGGTGGAGTGAATTTCAGCATCTATTCGCGGAACGCCACCGGCATGGAGCTGCTTCTCTTCGACCGCGAAGACGACGCGCGGCCCGAGCAAGTCATTCCCATCGATCCCGTCAAGAACCGCACTTACCATTACTGGCATGTCTTTGTACCAGGCGTGAAGCGAGGGCAGCTTTACGGCTATCGCGTGTACGGGCCGTTTGATCCTGCCAGTGGAATGCGCTTTGACCCCGCGAAGGTTTTGCTTGACCCCTACAGCCGCGGGGTGGTGGTTCCGCGGAATTACGACCGCCGAGCCGCGTGCCGCCCAGGCGACAATGCCGCGACGGCAATGAAAAGCGTGGTGGTGGATCTTCACGGCTACGACTGGGAAGGCGACCAACTGCTTCATCATCCACCCTCAAGCACCGTAATTTACGAGATGCACGTACGCGGACTCACTCGCCACCCCAGTTCCGGCTTGTCCGAGGAACGGCGCGGCACCTATGCGGGACTCATCGAGAAGATTCCGTATCTCCACGAACTTGGCATCACCGCCGTTGAACTGCTGCCCGTATTCCAGTTCGACATTCACGATGCTCCCCTGGGTCGAATCAACTATTGGGGATACTCACCCGTTTCGTTTTTTGCCCCGCACCGGGCGTATAGTTCCCGTCAGGATTCACTGGGCCCCGTTGACGAGTTTCGTGACATGGTCAAGGCGCTGCATCGGGCGGATATTGAAGTGATTCTCGACGTCGTCTTCAATCACAGCGCCGAAGGCGGGGACGATGGGCCCACGCTCAATTTCCGCGGCCTTGATAACACCACGTATTACATTCTTGAGCGGGACCGCTCACGCTATGCCAACTTCAGCGGCACGGGAAACTCGCTGAACGCCAATCAGCCCATCGTCCGCCGGATGATTCTCGACAGCCTGCGCTACTGGGTGGAAGGGATGCATGTGGACGGCTTCCGCTTCGATTTGGCATCCATCCTCGAGCGCGACGAAGCGGGGAATGTGATGCCCACCCCACCCGTGCTTTGGGATATCGAATCGGACCCGGCCCTGGCCGGCGTCAAGCTCATCGCCGAACCATGGGATGCATCGGGCCTGTACCAGGTGGGCTCATTCATCGGCGACAGTTGGCGCGAGTGGAATGGGCGATTCCGCGACGATGTGCGCAGTTTCTTCCGCGGCGACGACGGTTGCGTTGGACTTCTCGCCGACCGGCTCGAGGGCAGCCCGCAGCTTTACGGTCACAAGGAACAACAGGCAGAGGGAAGCATCAACTTCGTGACCTGTCATGACGGATTTACGATTAACGATCTGGTTTCCTATAACCAAAAGCATAATGAAGCGAACGGTGAAGACAACCGCGACGGTCTGAACGACAATCGGAGTTGGAATTGCGGTGTTGAAGGCCCCACAAACGACCCGGCGATTGAGGCACTGCGCAACCGGCAGGTGAAGAACCTGGTCACGGTCACCATGCTTTCACTGGGGATGCCCATGATCCTGATGGGCGACGAAGTGCGGCGCACGCAGCGCGGGAACAATAACGCCTACTGCCAGGATAACGAAACCAGTTGGCTGGATTGGACGCTGCTCACTCAACATGCCGATGTGCATCGGTTCGTATCCTTGCTCAGCGCGCATCGGCTCTTGAACGATCGCGAGCCGGAGGAGCGACGGTTAAGTCTAAACCAATTACTTCGCGAAGCTCGGCGAACCTGGAACGGGGTAAAACTTGGTCAACCGGACTGGAGCTTCTACTCGCACAG
Source organism: uncultured Acidobacteriota bacterium (assembly GCA_963719115.1). GTDB lineage: Bacteria > Acidobacteriota > Terriglobia > UBA7540 > UBA7540 > Bog-366. The sequence goes on from CAVRBF010000050.1 coordinate 23,241, forward strand.
TCTGGCCTTCACCGCGCAGTCCCCGGATGCGGGCCGGATTGTCCATGTCATTCTGAACGCCTACTGGAAGCCGCTCGATTTTGAACTGCCCCACTGTGACCGCAATCAAGGCGGCTGGCGCCGATGGATCGATACCGCCTTGGCGTCACCGGACGACATCGCGGAATGGCAAGCCGCGCCCCGGATCACCAGAACAACGTATCCTGCCGCGCCCCGGTCGGTTGTCGTGCTCTTCGCCCGCACCAGCACCGGTCAGAACGCGGGCAGCCCGTAAGCACCCATGGAACCCGGCGCTTCAATATTTCAAAATCGAATGGACGGAGTACTGACTCAGCTTCTCGCGGCCTTTCAACTCTTCCAGTTCAATGACGAAGCCGATTCCGGCGACGCGTCCACCCAGGGACTCAACCAGGCGGGCGGTGGCCGCAGCCGTTCCCCCTGTGGCCAGCAGGTCATCGATGATCAGGACCTCCTGTCCGGCAGAGATGGCGTCGCGGTGAATCTCAATGGCGTCCTTGCCGTATTCAAGGCTGTAGGACATGCTGGCGCGCTCGGCGGGCAACTTGTTGGGCTTGCGCGCCGGCACAAATCCTGCGTTCAGGCGGTAAGCCACCATGGGCGCGAAGATGAAGCCCCGCGCCTCAATGCCGATGACCCGGTCAATTTTCTGCGCCAAAAAAGTGTTGGCAAGCACGTCGACGGCCCAGTGCAGACCCACGGGATCCTTGAGCAGCGTCGTGATGTCGTAAAAGAGAATGCCCGGTTTGGGATAATCGGGGATCTCGCGAATCAGCTTTTTCAAATCGATCACATTTCCTCCGGATGGTTCTTGTTGCTAGGTTCGGGTTACGATTGTTGGGCTCTGGCTACCAAGTCTGGCTTTTGGGTTTTCCCCAGTCCCCAGCCCCTAGCCCCTAGCCCCTATATTTCACCAGCCTCCCTCAATGCGGAAGTGATTATAGCGCTTGTCTACGACTGCGTCCGATTCATCCACGGAGCCCACGCGCGCGCTGCGCGGGCCTTCGGCAAGATGGCGCTTCAATTCTTCCAACGCGACGGCATCGCCAATGGCATAAACCTCCACGTTGCCATCCCAGAGATTCGTGACGTACCCGCAAATGCCGAGTTGCGTGGCCCAACGATCCGCGAAGTACCGGTATCCGACTCCCTGCACACGTCCCGTGATCAGATACTTTTTGGCAATTTTAGGAACCGGCGCGGCCATAGACCAAAAGCGTAAAGGAGGAAGTGGCAAGGAGCAAGTACGAAGTATGAAGGATGAAGTGTGAAGGCTGAAGGATGAAGGATGAAGGATCAAGGATCAAGGATCAAGTATGAAGGGTGAAGGGTAAAGGATGAAGGCTGAAAGATGAAGCGACAGGTCCATCCGGCCACTTGCCCGGCCGCCGGGATTTTTGTTTCATACTTCACCTTCATCCTTCACTAATTGATCCTTGATACTTCAATCTCTTCATACATTCGTCCTGTTCCATGCGCGCAAGTACTTGTGTGAGCCGGGCAGGGTAGTTAGTGATGAGGCCATCGACGCCGTCCAGGATTTTGCGGCGCATGTGGGAGGGGTAATTGACAGTCCAGGGAAAAACTTGCAAGCCCGCCTCGTGGGCGCGACGAATGAGTCCACGCGAAGCGATGGCCCAGTGGGGCAGCAGCGCCTCCGCGCCAAGCGTCAAAGCTCGGCGAACCGGGAGCAGGCGGCCGGAAAAATCCAACCCAAGGCGCGCTTCGCCATGCAATTCCCTCACCAGCTTTAGGGAAGGCTCATCGAACGACACGACCCGGACCAGATGCCAAGCGTCCGCCCGCTCAATCTCCCGAATCACCCGGGCCGCTGCACCCGGCCGGAAGTCTTTGATTTCGATGAATGCCAGGCAATGCCGGGTCTTAGCCCATTGCAGCACTTCTGCCAGCAGGGGAATCCGTGCTCCGGCATAGCGTTCACGCGCGCGCAGACGATGGCGACGATTGAACCACGACCCCGCATCCAGGCGGCGTAAGACGCTGGCCCGATGTTCGTGCACCCAACCACTGCCGGAGGTCGTGCGGCGCAGATGCGCATCGTGGATCACGACCGGTACGTCATCGGAGGAGAGTTGAACGTCAAATTCAATTCCGTCCACCCCCTGTCGCCAGGCGAGGTCGAATGACGCCATCGTGTTCTCGGGAGCTTCACCGGCAGCACCGCGGTGGCCGATTTTCAGCGGTGGCCACGCGAGCGGTGAGTGTGAACGATCGAGAATACGTTGCAGCAGGGGTTGGAAGGCTACCATATCGATCACCAACGAAATCTTGCCGCCATTGGCGCAACTCTTCTATAATAAATAGGTTTTGGCCAAATCGCAGGAGCAATCATGTTTCTTTTCTTTCGGAAAAACAAAGAGGCGGTAAAGCGGTATCTTCTCATTTTCTTCCTTGGCATCGTGTCCCTCAGCATGGTGGTGGTCATGGCGCCCATGCCGAGTGGCGATTCAAGCCGTCCCGAGGGCAACGCCCTGGCCTCCATCGGCGGGTACCAGATTACGGTCAACGACCTCGATCAGAGCATTCGCGACCGCTTCAAGAACTCACCCATGGGCTTTGACCGCCGCATGGTGCCGCTGGTGGCGCCGCGAGTGCTTGACCAGATGGTGGTGGATCACATCCTGGTGCAGCAAGCCGAAAAGATGGGATTGGAAGTTTCCGACCAGGAAGTACTCCGGGCGTTTCAAAACATGCCTTGGCTCTATCCGGACGGGAACTTTGTAGGCGCCGAGCAAGCGGCAAATCTGGTCCCGCAATACACCGGCAAGACGCTCCCGCAATTTGAAGCGATGCTCCGCGAAAGCCTCATTGTGGAAAAAGTCCGCAGCGTGGTCACCGATGACGTTCAGGTCTCGCCGGACGAAGTGCTGGAGCAATTCCGCCAGCGTAACAGCAAAGCCAAAATCGACTACGTGCTCTTTGACCCCAGCCAGTTCATAAAAGATGTGAAAGTGACGCCGGAAGGTTTGGAAACATTCTTCAAGAAGGATCCCGCCCACTACAAACTCTCCGAGCAGCGCCAAGTCCGTTACGTCATGATCGATCCGGACGTCGTGCGGGCGCAGGTGAAAGTGGCCGACGCCGAACTGCACCAGTATTACGCCCAGCATCTTTCCGACTACCGCGTGCCCGACCGCGTGAAGGCGGCTCACATTCTCTTCAAGACGACGGGCAAGACTCCCGCGGAAGTGGCGACGATTGAAAAGACGGCCGCCGATGTATTGAACCAGATTCGGGCGGGCGGCAATTTTGGCGACTTGGCCAGGAAATACTCGGAAGACAGCACCGCTCAGGCCGGTGGTGAACTGGGCTGGCTGGTTCACGGCCAAACTGTACCGGAGTTTGACTCCACCGCATTCTCTTTGAAGCCCGGCGAGGTGAGTGGTTTAGTCAAGACCATGTACGGTATTCACATCATCAAGGTTGAAGACAAGCAGACGGCCCACTTGCAGACCTTCGACGAGGTCAAGGACTCCATCCGCGCCGACATGGAGAAGGGGCGAATGGAGGACGCGCAAGCGCAACTCGCCGCCAGCTTGGAGACACGGCTTAAAGCCAACCCACAGCAGTTTGAAGACATTGCCCGCAAAGCGGGACTGGAAGCCAAGCTGTCTCCGCTTTTCAAGTTCAATGAGCCGGTGGCTGACCTGGGCAAGACGGATGCCTTTGAAAACCTCGCGTTCCAGCTCCGCCTGAACGAAGTCGGTACGCCGGTCACAGTTCCCAAGGGTGAAGCGATTATCCAACTGGTGCAGATCGTGCCCGAACACATCCCCACGCTGGATGAGGTCCGTGCCCAGGTGGAAGAAGACTATCGTCACGAACAGTCCATTGAACTGGCGCAGGACAAGGCCAGGAAGCTCGCCGATTTGGCCAAGACCCAGGACTTTGACAAAGCGGCCAAGTCCCTGGGATTAACTCCCAAAGAGAGCAACGACTTCAGCCAGAACGAATACGTGGAAGGCGTGGGCAACGGCTCGCAATTGAGTTCCGCATTCACACTAAATCCGGGGCAGTTGAGCGACGTCATCTCCGCCGGAACCAACCAGGTGCTGTTCAAAGTGGTTTCCCACACGCCTGCCAACGAAGCGGATTTTGCCTCGCAGCGCGACCAGATTCGCGAAGAACTGCTCGATCAGAAACGCGATCTTCAGTTTGAAATCTACCAGACGAACCTGAAAGAGCAGTTCGTCCGATCGGGCAAGCTGAAGCTTAACGACGCCGGGATGAGGCAATACCTGGCCTCCTACTCGGTGGAATAGCTTCGGCTCGTGCTGCGATGCTGCGCCTTGGACAAATGAGCGCGCTTTAGCCTCCGTTGCCCCAGCATCCTTTCTGATTCACCCCGGAGAGCCTGATTGCCAAACAGGCTCTTCTCCCCGGCGCGGCGGTTCGACTAGAATGGACCTTCGTTCAGCGCCGTGAAGGAACAAGACCGCCCCGTGGTTCCAACGCCCGACACCCAGAGCGCCGCACCTCGCCAGCAAACTTCCGAAGGATTCATCGAACCGGTGTGTGTCACAGTTCCTGCCGGAGAATTTCTCATGGGTTGTGGCCAGGGCCGCGATGAGGAGCGCCCTGCCCATCGAGTTTCAGTCGATGCATTTGAAATGGCCATTTACCAGGTGCGAAACCGGGATTTCGGCGCCTTCATGCAGGCCACCAGCCACCCCGCACCGCCGAATTGGGGCCAACCAGGATTCGACGAGCCTGAGCATCCTGTTGTGTCGGTCAGTTGGTTGGAAGCGCAGAAGTACTGCCAGTGGCTCGGGACCATGACGGGCCACGGGTACCGTTTGCCTACGGAGGCGGAGTGGGAGCGCGCGGCCCGCGGCGGCAACGCAGAGTGGCTTTATCCTTGGGGTGACGAACCACCACAAACTCGCGCCGAATACCAGCAGCGCTGGGGCGGGGAAGTGAACGGACCGCTATCCGTGGGACGCGGTGCGCCCAACGCTTACGGTATTTACGATCTTTGCGAGAATGTCCACGAGTGGTGCGCGGATTGGTACCGGGCGGATTACTATGCTCAATCGCCCGTGAACAATCCTCGCGGGCCGGCAGCGGGCGAGCGTCGTGCCTCGCGAGGAGGATCGTGGCGTCACCACGTGCGGGTCAGCCGCGTGGCCGCCAGGTCCAGCATTCCCCCTACCTTTCAATACGCGGACTACGGGTTTCGCGTGGTCCGCGAAAAGCGGTAGGCAGTAGGCGGTAGACGGTAGGCGGAAGGCCAGTAGGCACTGGGCAGAAGGCAATAGGCAGGAGGCATTTATTGCGCCTTGTATTTGCCTTTCCCAACCGGTTATAGAGACCGCTATGTTACGTCGTGATTTTCTCGGCTTGTTGACGGGGACCGCTGCTGAGGCCGTTCGAAGCGGCGTGTGTTCCTTTGCCACCGTGGAGCCACGGCACACAGTTCCCAGCGCCGTGCCGAAGCTGGACCGCATCGCCATTTCCACCTGGAGTCTTCATAATTTCTTCCCCGCGACGCGACGAAGTGATTTCGACCAGCCGGGCCCCATGCTGGCGCTGCTTGATTTTCCGGAGATGATCGTTGAGAAATACAAGGTGCACCACTTCGAGTTTTGCACCACCCACTTTGCTTCCACGGAGCCGGTCTATGTGATGGAACTCAAGTACGCGCTGATGCGGACCGGTTCGACCGTCATTAACATGCCCGTGGACATTAAGGAGTGCGGACGGAACGGGACGTTCTCCGATCCTGACCGCAAAGTGCGCGCCGAGGCACTTGAAGCCGTGAAGCTATGGGTCGATATCGCTCACACCCTGGGAGCGCGATCGGTGCGTGTGGGCCCTGGCAAGGCGGACCCCGAAGACTTGCAGCCCACCGTAGAGGCTTACAAAGCCCTGGCGACTTACGCGCAGGCCAAAGGTGTCCGCGTGATTGTGGAGAATCACGGCAACTTCGGCACCAAGGATCCCGAGAATTTGGTGAAGCTCTTCAAGTTGGTTGGCGCCTGGCGTATCGGCGCGCTGCCGGACTTCGCCAACTTTTCCGACCCGGCCACGCGCGAGCGGGGACTGAAGATGCTGTTTCCCTATGCCCAAACCGTTTGCCACGCCAAGGGTCTGCGGTTTGACGCAGTGGGCGCGGAGACGGAATACGACTTCCCTCAGGCCGTGGAAATCGCAAGAAAGGCGGGCTTCCGCGGAATCTACTCGATTGAATTTGAGGGTCCCGGCGATCCCTACGCGGGCATCCAGAGAACTTTGGACGAGTTGTTGAAATATCTGTGAGCAGCGAATCTTTTCCATTCCTATTGAGGTCACAGGACTGACATGTCCGCAATGGACCGTCGCAGTTTTCTTGGAACAACTTCACTTTTGGGCCTTTGCCTCCGGCCGGAAGCGGCGCTTCCCGTATCCCCGAACCCCGCAACTCTTGCTCCTGAGACATTCATTTCGCTCGAACCTCTCTCCGATTGGGCCGGGCAACTCGGTTTCGTGCTGGACCCACCGGTGGACACGTGGCAGTCGCAGCCTGCCGACGACAAGGATCGACTGATCTTCCGGGGTGGCGGCTACCACCTTGCCATCGAGTTCGCGCACCCGCACCCCCAGCTTGTCACCTTCAGCTTTCGCCTGAGACGCGATGACGGCCGCTCGTTCGTGGTCCATTCCTATTCGCTCAAAGCCCGGAAGGTCTTTACGGATATTTACCAATTCTGGAACGACCGGCAGGGCTCATCGGAAATCGCAGGCGAATTCAACGTTTACACGCGCGACTTGGCGTCGGGCGAACACTTCGCTCGCACTTATGCGGCGAACACCGGAATCCCCATCGCCATCTGCGCCAACCGGGAAGGGCAGGTGCGCTTTGCCTTCGGACCGCTGGACCAGGTTGAGGCCGCTGGCTTGCGCATCAAGACTTATTCCCTCGGGCTCTCCGACAGAGGCGAGGGGCTGAACTATGAGTTCGAGTTCCAAAAGCCCGTCGGATATACGCTGCAACGCACCGACCTCATCGACGGTGCGTATATCGATACGCGAGGGGAATCGTGGTTTGAGATCTTGCGCGAATACGGTGAGTGGGCAGAGCGCAGGGGAAAGATTGCTGTTCGCACGCCTCCCGAAGCCGCGTTTGCGCCGATCTGGAACTCCTGGTACCCATTCGGTTTCAATATCACGCAAGAGATCATTGCGAAAAACGCCTCGATCTGCCAGGAACTCGGGATCAAAAACATCTCGATTGACGCCGGCTATCAGGAACAGATTACCGGTGGCTTGGGGACGGAGCAGGATTTTGCGCACTTTGAGGACTGCACTGGAGACTGGGCTGCGTACCCCGGGAAATTTCCAGATTTCCGCAAACTGGTGGACGAAATCCACCGGCACGGTCAGCTTGCCACGGTTTGGGTTGCGCTCTTCATTGTGGGGAAGGAGACCGCCGCCTACAAGCAGGTGCGCGGGATGCTAAGGCAGGATGTTGCCGGCAAGGACCGAAGCTATCTTTGCCCCTGCCACCCGGATACTCCTTCCTATTTGGCGCAAACATTCCTAAGGCTGGCGCGCGACTACGACCTTGATGGTTTTTGGCTGGACTTCATGGACGGCACTCACACTCCCTGCCGAAGTTCACACCCGCACTCCACTTCTTCGCCCGGGGAGGGATACAACGCCTGCCTCGGTGCGGTTCGCGATGCGCTGGTGAAGTTCAAGCCGGGCTTCCTCATGGAAACTCGCATGCCGATGGCGAACCTGAATGGCAAGCAGTTCTACAACGTGATGGAAACCATCGACATGCCTTTCGATCTCGACCTGAATCGCAGCCTGGGGACGGTGGTGCGGGCCTCCGCTCATGGCTTGGCGTGCAAGATCGATCCGGTTCAATGGCATATTCGCGAATCGGATGAAAACGTCGGCGTGTGCTGCGCCACCACTACGCTCACCGGCGTGCCGGTATTCGGCGTCGACTTCCGCCTCCTCCCGGCGTCGCACCTGCGCGTGGTAGGGGCGTGGATGCAATTCTATCGCGAACACCAACGCGAGTTGTGCCAGGGGCGTTTCCAGCCTGTCGGCTTCGGTCACCTGTCTCCCCAATTTCGGATCCAGGGAAGTGCCGCGACTTTCGTTTACATAGGCTCCTCCGCCACAGCGCCTACCGACGTGGCCGGTTGCGATACCCTTTACCTGGTTAATGCCTCTGATGCGGAGCGCGTTGCCGTCCATCTTGACGCGATGCGCCCGGGCCGATGGCAGGTGATCTTGCGAAACTGCTATTTGGAGAACGGATCGATGACCTCGTTGGAAGTGGCCAAGAGCGCTTATGCGTTCGACCTGCCGATTCCTCGCGGTGGCTTGGCCGAATTGCGAAGGCAGGCGTGAAATGGAGTTCAAATTCATGTCGCGGTTTGGTAGCGCCGACAGCCCGCCGAAGGTCGCAGACACTGCTCTCCCTTCGTTCACATTTCGCGATAGGACAGCTCTATGACCCAATTGAGAATTGGACTTATCTTTGCGCTCTTGTTCTTGCTTTCCGTTGCCACTCTCCTCGGCACTGACTTTTACGTGTCCCCCAAAGGCTCCGATCGTAATCCCGGCACCAGGCAAAAGCCTTTTGCCACGCTGGAGCACGCTCGCGATGCGGCTCGCGTCGCCAAGCGTGAAGGTGGCGTCACGATCTGGCTACGGGGTGGAACCTACGCGCTCACGAACGCCTTCACCTTGAATGCTGAAGACGGCGGCACCGCGACGGCCCCGGTGGTCTACCGTTCAGTCCCTGGAGAGACCGCGCGCATCTTCGGCGGCAAGGCGATTCGCGGTTTCAAGAAGTGGCGCGGTTCGATTCTTCAGATTAACTTGCCTCGTCAGGGAGTATCCGACTTCGGAGCGATGAGTTCACGCGGCTTCAGCCGCACTCACGCGGCCGGACTCGAACTCTTTTTCGACGGACGTCCGATGACTCTGGCGCGTTGGCCGAACCGCGGCTGGGCGCACGTCGGGGCGGCAACCCCTGCGAAGTCCACGGACCGCTTTGCCTTTGAAGGTGACCGCCCGGCGCGTTGGGTGAATTCCCCGGACGCTTGGGTGTACGGCTACTGGACCTACGACTGGGCCGACAGTTATGAGCACGTGGCGTCCATCGATCCGCTGACGCACACGATCCGAACCGATTCACCGGCGCCGTCGTACGGTTACAAAGCCGGGCAGCGTTGGCGGGTCGTGAACGTTCTGGAGGAGTTGGACGAACCTGGCGAGTGGTATCTCGATCGCGCGAGGGGGATCTTGTACTTCTGGCCTCCCGCTCCCATCGGCTCGGCGGAGACCTGGGTCTCAACCTTGGATATTCCGCTGCTTTCCATTCATGGGGCGTCGTACCTGGAGTTCCGAGACCTTGACTTTGAAGTAACACGGGGGGATTGTATTGTCATCACCGGCGGCACGCACGATGTGATTTCGCATTGCCGGATCGCCAATATCGGGAATCGCGCGGTCTCCATTTCCGGCGGTTCGCAGAATGGAGTTGAAGATTCCGAAATTCGCGACACGGGCGATGGCGCCATTCTGCTTGAGGGCGGCGACCGGAAGACTCTGACGCCCGCCGGGAATTTTGCTGTCCGCAATCATATTCACGACTTCAGCCGCTGGACCCGCACTTACACTCCTGCCATTCTGATGCAGGGAGTCGGCAATCGCGCCATTGGGAACACCATCGATCATGCGCCGCACAACGCCATCCTGGTGAATGGCAACGACCATCTGATTGAAGGCAATGACATCCACACCGTGGCGATGGAAACGGGCGACGTGGGCGCATATTACCTGGGCCGCGATTGGACGGAGCGGGGCAACACGGTTCGCGGGAACTACTTCCACAACCTGGGCACGGGCGACGTGAATGCCGTCTACCTGGACGATTGCGCCAGTGGTTCGATCATTGTGAACAACGTCATCCGGCAGGCCCATCGCGGCGTGATGATCGGCGGCGGGCGGGACAACCTGATTGCCGGCAACAAGTTCCTGGACTGCGACATCGGGATTCATTTTGACGCCCGGGGCCTGGGCTGGGCGCACACGTGGTTTGACGGAACGGACACCACGCTGTTCGACCGCCTCAAGGCCATGCCCTATCAAGAGGAGCCGTGGCGCAGCCGCTACCCGCAGTTATTGACGCTGGCGCAGGACGACCCGGCGGTTCCCCGGGGCAACGTGGTTCGCGACAACCAGTCCTGGTGCCCGAAATGGATAGCCTACTACGACCACCGCACGGAACGAGACCTGACCCTCACCGGCAACACGGTAAGCGCTCCGCCGGCCCCGTGGGATCCCGGTTGGGTGAAGGGAATGGGCCTCGATATCGATACGCCGGTGATCGTCCGCCGCTTGACTCGCCTCAGCAGCACCACCGCTAAACTCACCATCGAGAACCAGGGGCGCGGCCCCGCCTCCGGAACGTTTGACGTCTGGATCGATCCTGATGGCCTGACCACCCTGCACACTCCGGCGGCGATTTCCTTTGACCTTCAACCGGGCGAGCACCGTGAAGTCGTCATCGAAATCGCCCGGCCCGTGCCGGTGGTGCTGGGAGTGCAACTGCGCGGCGAGGGTTTGGACCCGGAAGGGATCCGTATGGTGCCTTCCAAATAACTCGAGTTCGTGCATTTCTGGCGAAATTCTTCCCGATTCGGCCGTACAACGCCCCGCCACCGGAGTGAGAAGGCGACAAACTGTCAAGGCGACCTGGGATGTTGTGAGCCTCCCCAGGATCATGGAAGGGCGCTTTTCGTTCCCTTTCTACGGGAGTGCCCAATCACCGTGATTTCCCAGTGCGTTACACAGGAGAAGCGAGCAGACGAAGGTGGGCGCCATGGTGTTGCCAAGGCGCAAGTGAATTCTGCGCCCTCAATGCTACGGCGCCTGAACGAGGTGGCTGGCGGAGGAAGCGAGGGTGGACGCGTGGTCTACGGAGTGGGGCGATCCCGAGCCAGAAGCATCAATTTTCGTTGGGAAACACCTTGTGTTGAGTGGGCGGCATGGGGACATCGCCTTTTCGATCGCGCCAAAGTATCAGATTCAGCGTGGCGCTGTCGGCAGCGTCGGCGTGGGAAAAATCCATTTTGGCCGATTCCTTGGCGCCCGGTGCGTGGGGAGAGTTCATTTGGTAGAGAGCGCCGCTCCGCAGGTTCGTCCGGTCAGCCGTGAAAGGCGGTTGATTGCCCGGGCCTGAAAATAAGGGCGCCATCGCCGCCGCCTGGGCGTCATTCTGGTTCATGGGCGGCAATCCCAGCAGCACTTCCATGGTGTGGACCATGTTGACGGTCGTGTAAAAGTTGTGGTCCACCATCGGGTGGTCTGGCGAACTGGGGGAATACTTGCTGATCTCGAGCGCCGTGCTGCGGTGCGCGTCGACGTGATCGCCGCCGTCCTGCGCATCGTCCTCCAGAACGAAGATGGCCGTGTCGTCCCAGTAGGGGCTGTGCGAAAGCGCTTCCACCACCCGGCCCACCGCCAAGTCATTATCCGCCACAGACGCCTCCGGTGTTGGCATGCCCGGGCTGCGTCCCAGCGGTGTGGTCGTTGCCCAGGCGCAGGATCACAAATTGCGGCAATTCGTTTCCTTCGCCGCTGCTGGCGCGCCTTCACGAACTCGGTCGAATTCATTCAGAAACTCATCCACCCGCAATTGGTCGGGATACTCGATCCGGAAGTCGGGATAACTGCGGGTCGAAGTGGTCCTTGAGTTCCGGTTTGGTCGGGACATCGCGCGCCATGAGCGGAATCGGCCAAGGCCAGGGGCTGGGCGCACCGTGCGGCTCGCCGACATTCACCGGCAGCGGCTCGCCCGGACGTACGACCTTCTGCGGGCAGGTCGGGCTGGGAGCAGGCGACGTGCCCTTCCAGGGAGAATCGCACCATTCGGTGATCACGAATTCACCGTAGTTGCGGTGGGTCAGTCCGTGCCGGTCCGCATTGGCCCAAAGGTACCCGGTGCCTGGCTCATTGACGTCGGGTTGGCCCTCCTCCAAGGGAATGCCTTCCCCCACGACACCCTCGTAATCGTACGTATGCTCATCGCCGCGATAGCCGATCTGCCAGGTCTTTTCGGTGTAGTCGCTGGTGATGGCAGCCATCGACCAAACGTGCCCATCTCCGGAAACCTCGCCGCTGTCATAGAAGTTGTCCAGAACGCCGAACTGGCGAGCCAGTTGATGCTGGTTGGGCGTAATGGCTTCCCCGTACATGCACAGCGCCGGATCGCCATCGCCCGGTTTTAGGTCGCCAAAAACCTGGTCATAGGTACGATTCTCTTTGATGATATAGATGACGTGCTTGATGGGATTCTTGCCCGCCTGGAACGGAAGGGTATCGCCGTGGCCGCGGAACAGATTGCTGGCGAGCACTTCATCCGTTAATTGCTCGAGGCGCTGCTCCGCCTCCGAAATATTCAGGCGCGCGATGGACCCTCGGATCAGGGTCGCGATGTAAGGGTGCTTTTCCCGCGCCTCACCATACGTCCGATCCGGAGAGTCGGAAGGCAGCGGGCCTGGGTTCGGACCTGTCCCCTGGCCCTTGCCCGAAGCCACGAACAACTCACCTTCCCGGACCGCCAGAGCCGTGGGGTACCATTCCGTGGGAATGAATCCCATCGGCTGCTGGGAAGGCGCAGAGCCGGCGACGCCCCTCGCGAACACCGCCACCGCGTCCAGAGAAGCGTCGGCAACAAACAAACCGCGCGCCATCAGGGGTCTGGGCCAGGGCGTTGGGGTAGGTGCCGGCGTGCTGCTGCCCGGGCAAGAGCGTGGAAAGCCTGCCCGCAAGTTGACCGGTGGCCGTGTCGATCACCGCCACCGCGTCGGCGTTCGCGAGCGTCACGTAGAGTTGCCGTTCGTCCGGGCTCAGCAACAGTGCGCTGGGGTGCGATCCCGCCGCAGTGGGCGAGTGGGGAGCGAGCAGGGGTATCCAGCGCACGATTTTCCCTTGCTGCAAATCAAGCTCGGCCACCCGCGAGGCGTTCCACAAACTACAGTAGGCGCTCTTGCCGTCCCGCGTTGCCACGACTGCGTAGGGATAAGAAGCGGGAACAAATTCTCGGGTGCTCAGAGTCGAAACGCCGGAGAATGGCGCCGCTCGCGGCATCGACCAGCAAAACATCATCCGAGAGGTTGTCGGCCACGAGGATTTTTTCCGACTCACCCTGGTCGATCACGGCCAGACCGGCGGGATAGGGAACGGCCTTCCCTGCGGGTATGGGCGGGGTCCATGTGCGTTCCCCGCTTGCCCGAGCCGAGCGGCTGGAGAGGGATTTTCAGAAACGACTGCGGCGTCACGCGTCCGTCGGAGAAGGCATAGACGGCGATCCCATTCCCGGTGTCGCCCTTGAGTCTCGCCGGCAGGATCAGTCAGAGAAGCAACCGAGGCGTAGAGCCGCTTCCCGTCGCCGCTGAAAGCCAGCCCCAGGAAATACGTTTGCTTGGCGTCCGACTTTGAAGTCGGGAGTCGGGGTAATCGGAAAGGCGATTCGTCTGCAAATCCAGGACGGCGATGGATTGTCTGATAGCCCGACTCCGCCGTTCCCCGGCCATTGTTGAGCAGCGCCAGGTAACGCCCGTCCGGGCTGAGCGCCATCGCCGTGGGAAAGCTATTGGTCGATTGGGGCTCGCCCGGAAGGGGATTGAGAAGCAATTTACTCGACGGCAGCGGCACGGTTTTCTGGCGGGGCGCTTCCTGCGCGCTGCCAAGCGTGAGGGCACCGAAGCAAGCGGCAGCGGCCAGGCAGGAGATTATCGCCAATGACCAAAGCAAGTGCGCAGGGGAGTGCGGATGGGGTTTAGCCATACTTAGCCTTCTCCAAAACGAAAGGAGATGAGTCGGAAACTGGTTCCCTCGCCCCCTTTGGAGGCGAGGGAATTGGAAGTGTTGCGCTGAGACTCCTAGTCAAATGCAGACTAAAAGTAAAGCTTCAGTGCAAATTGCATGACTCGCGGGTCGCCCGAAAGGCTGCTGATCTGCCCGAATGCGCTGTCGGTGACACCGCGGTCCGGGTATCCGAAGTGCGTGTTGTTGAACGAATTGAGGGCATCCCAGCGCAGTTCGACCGAACGGCTCTCGCCGAATTTGATGCTCCGGTCCAGGCTCATATCGAACTGGATCAGGTCCGGCCCGAACAGAGTGTTACGACCGCAGTTGGGCAATTCCACGATGGGTGGCGCCGCATAGTCGGCGGTATTGAACCAGTGGTAGATGGATCGATTGGGGCCGGCCGAGAGAGCGCCGTTCCCCAAGCAATTGGCGTACGCAGTTTCCAGTCCGCCGCGTGGACCTTCGAGCTTGGAGCTGAGGTTGCCGTCCTCGATGCTAAACGGTTCCCCCGTGCGGCCTGGTGGTGATCCCGCTGAAGCGCCAGTCCTGCAGTACCTGGCGCAGCGCTCGCGATCCCCCGCCCGTCGAGTCGCGCAGCGAGCGGATTTCCGGAATCTGGTAGACGTAGCTGACGGACACCACGTGCCGATAGTCGAAGTCGCTGTTGCCCCGGTTGATTTGCTTGTAGGCGTAATGGTCATCCGGGTCGACAGGACTGCCGAGGATATTGAGGTCGTCGCAATCCCAGTCAATCGAGTGCGACCAAGTCCAGTTGGCGCGGAACAGCAACCCGTGGCTCAACTTCTTCTCCAGGGTGGCTTCAAGGCCCTGATACGTCGAGTTCCCCCCGTTCTCCCGTAACTCGAGCGTGCCAAAGTTCGGGTAAGGAGCGACCCCGGTGGGGATGCCGTTGACGAAGGGATTCTGATTCAGGTTGGTCAGGTAGGAGAGGTGAGTCCCCTTCGTGCCCACGTAATCGACGGTCAGAACCATGTTGCCGGCGAACATGCGCTGGATGCCAAAGTTCCATTGATCGATGCTGGGCGTCCGCGAGTTCGGGTCCACAATGTGGGTATTGACCGTGGTGGGACTGACGAGGCTCGGGTTGATCGAAAGATTGATCCCCGTCGCGACCCGCATATTGTTAAAGGTACTGGTGGTGCTGGAAGTGCTGCCCGAGTTGGTGACATGCCAGGGCAGATCCAGATACATTTGGTCTTCGCTTCCTTGCCGCTCAAACAACTGATAGAAGCGGCCGTAGCCGGTGCGGATCACCCAGTTGGGTTTGAGGTGGTACACCAGCCCCAGGCGCGGCGCCCAGTTGGCTTTGTCGTTCTTTACCAAGCCGCGGCCGTAGGGTGAGTTCGAGGGGAAAAATAACGATCCGTTCACCGGGTCGAAATTGCTCATGTAATTCGCCGCATCGTACTCCCAGGGCGCATAATCATAGCGCACGCCGTAGTTAATGCTCAGTTTGGGGGTAGCCTTCCAGTCGTCCTGGAAGAAATAGGACATCATCCAGTCACGCGAATCGACGGTGGTTTGATTAGCGTACTCGCCATTATAGGGATAGCCCATCAGAAAGTCCGCCCAGGGAATTCCGGTGTATTGCCCGTTGAAGCTCATGGAGCCACGCACGCCGGGAACATCCAAATAGATATTCCGCATCGGCATGTGAAAGTCCGCCCCGAGTTTGAACTGGTGTGTGCCCCGGGTAATGCCCAACGTGTCGCTCTCTTCGAGCGAATTGGTGTACTGATATTTGGGCGTATAGTCGGGCGAACCCATACGAGCCCTGGCGCCACCTGCCCCCGGCGCCGAAATGCCGCCCCCTCCGCTTACGGTCATGCCCGGCAGGCCGCCGTCGTAAGCAGGGCTATCGGGAACACCCTTCCAGCCGAGGGACGACAAGGTGTTCTCTCCAAACGGGTTCTGTGTCTCCAGGGAATGAGCGCGGTTCCAGCCCAGGCGGACCTCGTTAATCATCGTCGGGCTGATGATCCAGTCATCGCCCACCGCCGCTCCCTGGGAATGAAGGTAATACTTTCCGATCGATGATGAGCTGGCGCCGTCAATGAGGGCGGGGTAGAAGGCGCCTGGGGCATCCCGATATCGAGGCAATATGCTATAGCGCGCGAACAGCGTGGTTGTTGGACTTGATCTCGACGTCAACGCGAGAGTTGTACGAGTTACTGTTGTCAAGCAAGGGCGGGGAATTATAAAAGTCGTTGGCGTTGAGCGGGCCGGATGCGGGAGTCAGGTTGGAAGAGGGAAGGTAAGTGATGAAATTCTGCGATTCCGTGTCCAGGCAAACGGTCGGAATGACGTTGTTGACGAAGGTGTTGTTGGCATTGATGGCCGCGGGATCCTTCGCCTTGCAATCTCCCACGGGGTCGGAGATGGTTTTGTACGTTGTCCGGTTGAGGGTGGCCGCCGCGGCGGAGAAATTGCCGATGCGCTCACTGGCCGTGGGAACATTGCTCAAAAGCGGTATTCCCTGCGCCAGGCGCTGGCCCTCATAGTTGAAGAAGAAGAAGGCTTTGTCCTTCTTGATCGGCCCCCCAATGTTGCCCCCGAACTGGTTCAGGTCGTACTTGCTGATTGTCCTTCCGGAGCGGTTGGTGAAGAAGTCCGTGGAATCGAATTTGTTGTTGCGCACAAACTCCCAACCGGTGCCATGGAACTTGTCGGTGCCGCTCTTGGTGGCGACGACGATGGCTGCCCCCGGGCTGCGTCCGTATTCAGCCGAATACGGGTCGGTGATCAACCTGAACTCCTGGATGGCATCCACCGATTCGTGGACGGTTTCCGCACTGAGTTCCAGGACGTTCTCGGAGGTCGAGTTATTGTCCACCCCATCCAGCAGGAAGTTGTTTTGCAGCGAGCGCACACCATGCACATCCACAATGGCCGTGCGTCCGCTGGCGGTCGAACTGCCCTGTTCGCTATAGCGGTCGCCGCTCACACCCGACGACAACAGTAATAAGTCATCCCAATTGCGTCGGCCCAAGGGAAGATCAAGAACCTCGGTGTTGGAGATGTCGGCGCCGGTCTGGGCGGATTCGGTTTGGAGCACGGTCGTCGCCGTCTTTACCTCAACCGTCTGGGTAAGTTCGCCGAGAGTGAGCACAAAGTCATCGCGTCCACTATCTCCGACACCCAGAGCAACGTTGTCGTGGATTGCCTTCTTGAACCCAGACATCTCCACCGTCACGGTGTAGGTGCCGATGTTCAAACCGCCCAGAAGGTAATACCCGGAGGCATCGGTCTTGGTTTTGTACGTCACGTTGGTGGCGTTATTCCTGGCCGTCACCGTGGCGGCGGCCACTCTCGCGCCACTGGGATCGCTAACCAACCCGGTCAGGCTGGCGTTTTGCACCTGGGACCATCCTGGAACCGCCAAGCTGAACAGTAGCAAGCAGAGACCAACCGCAATTCTCACCATGATTCTACTCATGTCACTCTCCTCTCATTTCACTATTGGCAATTCGCCTGTTCAATTCCACGGGCCGACGGTCGCTGAGAGCACGCCAGAGCTTTCCGACTGTTCCAACCAAGTCGGCTTAGATTTCCGTGAAACGTGACATCACTTGTGGGTACCCACCTACCCGCTCGTGGGCGCAAGGAAGAGAGTAGCGGGCGTTTATTAAATCCACGTACAAGCTGGATGAATCTACGGTAAACGCGGGGCGTGGCTGGTTACGGAAATTGGGGGTAATGTGAAGTTTCGTTTAAAGGTTCGTAACATTCTCCCATTAAGCACCGTGTTCGCCTGCCAGTTTGGGCATCGCTAATTGGAGATCGCCGGCGTCGCCAAACCGTTTTTCCGCCCTAATCGCGCACAGCCATCCGCGAGGGTCAAAATTTGACCTCCCGCCGCTTTGTCTTTTAACCGACATGTAATATAGTCGTCACATTGCTGCAACCTGGAGTTCGCTCTATGCGGATCCAAAGGATTACGACATTTCTTGTCACTGGCCTGCTGCTGGTGTCCCTCCGCGTCAGAGCAGCGAATCCGGTCTCTGCCACCGATGCCCATCCTGATCTTGTCGGCCCCTACCAGCCTTACGAACTGAAATTGCAACCGTTCTTTCCGGTCCCCTTCCGGTTCGCCGGCGTTCTCCTGCGCGTGCGTATCAACGGTAGCCGGCCTCTGCGTTTGGTCCTCGACAGTGGGGCCGAGTCCATCGTGATTGACGCCAGAGCCGCGCACTCGCTGGGCCTTTCGAGCGGGACAGCAATCGATCTGGTCGGCCTGAGAACGAGATTGGCATGGACCTCTACGGTCGAGAGCGTCGAGGTCGGACCTCTTTCCTTCCGGAATTGCCGCATTGATCTCATCGACGGCGAAGTCGTGGAGGGAGCCGACGGGGTGATTCCGCTGTCGATGTTTTCAAACTTCCTGATGCGACTCGATCTGCCCGATAGGACTCTCGCACTCGCCCCCTATTCGGACCAGCAGCGCCCGGCGACCGCCGAAGGCAACTTGCTGATGGTCAGAACACGGCTGAACCAAAAGCACGACGGCTATGTCATCCTGGATACGGGCGCCTTCTGTAGTGCGATCTCCCGCCAGGTGGCAGGCGCATCGGGAGGCTCCGATTTTCTTGCGGATTTGCCCATTGCAACGGGGACAGGCGCCGCCTCCGGTTCACCGGTCTCTTCCGCGGTGCGCTTCGAACTTGGGGGTCGGCAACTCGTCCCCGATCGAGTCGTCGCCCTGGATCTTTCGAACCTGAGCCACCACTACGGGGTTGAGGTTGTTGGCGTCCTTGGATTCCCGGCATTGCTCCCGTATGTTCTCACCATCGATTATCGTCATCGGTCTGTGAAAGTCGAAACGAGGCCGCCCGCTTATCCCCGAGAACGGCATCGCTCTCACCCCCAAAAGTCCGCGGAATCGCTGGCACACCGCTAGGCGCTCTCGCGGAATCGGCAACCCTCGCTAGGTGGCTCCGATCGCTGCCAACTCAGAAGTTAGTTCCCAATGTTCGTGGCGAGGTTTATTCGCCTGCACCACCGTCAGGTGCTGCCGCACAGTCGGTTCGACTCCGTCTTAGCGACCCGGCCTTAAAAGTCGGCTACCCGTCAATTGGGTTCCACTTGGAGGTCTCACGCCCTGGCCGCCGATGTGCCCTGAGAATGGAGAAACTCCAGTCGAGAGAATCGCTCGCCTCGGCGAACCATCAAATTATCCAAGGTCATCAAAATACTCGGGGCACACATTCATCGTCATTCTCGAATCGGCTTGATTGAGGAAAAACGCCGCAAAGTCGTCAGTCTGAGGTGCCAGCAGGGGGCCCTGAGCATCACGAAGGAAGAATGTGCATGGGCTGGAAAGCACGAAATGCGGGTCCTTCGCCCCAAAAAGCGGGACTCAGGATGACGGTCGTGGGAAGAGCTCGGGATGACGGTGGCAGGACGGACTCAGGATGACAGTCGCGGGAAGGGCTCCGGCGAAAGTCGTCCGATTTTCACCTCTCTGGGTAGGCATCCGCGCCCATCCCCACGCAGCATGACGGTGTTGGCGAGGTATTCCGCAACCACACGAGCCGATGCGACATTCGGTAGCCCCGACCTTTAGCGCCGGCTCTGAGCGTGTCGGAGAGTTGATACATGCCGCTTCTGAGCGCGTGGTGAGCGCAGGGATTCAGAATGCCGCGTCTTGCTTCCACTATTTCACGGTCAATGTGAGCGACACGCTGTGGCTCAAGGCGGAAGAACCCGAGCCTGTGGCGCCAGTCACCGTCAGCGTGTAGGTTCCGGGAGGTGTTCCGGGGTTGAGCGCGGGAGTACGACATCCAGCCATCGCCAGCATGAGCGCAAGCAGCAATCCCGTGGCGAGTGCGACCGGTGCGGGCTGCCACCGGCTTAAGCCGGATCGGTTCCAGCGCGCCACGGCCAAAACCGTTGCCGCAAGAAGCAGCGCGAGCAGCAGGATTCCCCTCAGGCCTGGCGATAGCGGTCGGACCGGAGGAAGAGGTCGAGAGCGCGGCGCGCCGGCCGAAGGGGCGGTGGTAGGCACGGTGACGGTGATGGTGGTCGGAGAACTCCCCACCGTTGCCGGGTTCGGCGAAACTGAGCAACTTGATTCGGCGGGATTCCCCGAGCAGGAGAAGGCCACCGTTCCGGACAATCCACCCAGACCGCCGGTACTTAAACTGAAGATTGCGGGTTGGCCGGGCGCGACGGTGACCGAGGTGGTAGAACCGGAGGATGTGGTGAAGGTAAAGTCCAGCCCCGTCCCGGTAAGGGCGGCAGTTTGCGGGCTGTCGGCAATATTGTCAGAAATGCTGAGGCTGCCGGTCCGCGTCCCACCCGCTGTCGGCTTAAAGGTGACCGAGATCGTGCAGTTGGCGCCTGCGTTCACAGTGGTCCCACAAGTGTTGGTCTGGGAGAAATCCCCGCTGGCCGAGATACTGGAGATGGTGAGCGAGCGTTGCCCGTGTTGGTCAGCGGTGACGGTTTGCGCGATGCTGCTCACTCCTACGAATTGGGCGGGGAAGGTAAGTGAAGAAGGTGCCAAGCTAACTTCCGGCCCTGGCAGGGAGATCGTCTCGGTATCGGTCACTGTGATGATTTCGTTCGAGGAAACAGACACGGTGCGTTGGGGGCGGCGAGGGCGGCGCCGTGCTCGTTCCCGCACCACTGAGCGGAATTGTCTGGGTGAAGTTTGAACCCGCTGCCGTGCTGGTGAGATTGCTCAGGGCCGCGTTGTCGGTAAACGTTAGGGTCCCGGTCGGCGTACCCGAGGTTGGCGCGACGTAAGAGATCGAAAATACGCAGGCCCCCGCGGCAGGGAGGGTTGTGGGCAAGGACGTTGCCCCATTCGGTGCACTCGACCTGCGCAATGCTGAAGGGCGATGCTGGAGAAGTCACGGCGATCAGGGAAAGATTCGCCTGCCCAAGGTTGGAAACGGTCAACGGCAGCGTCTGCGACTGCCCTCCGAAACCAAGACTCCCGACCGAGTAGTCCGCTACCGGCGCAGTAATCGTCAGCAGGGCAGGCATGGCCGCGACGATGGGGGTGTCCGTCGCCGTGATGGTTTCGTTTACGGAAGCGGTTGCTTGCGGCGGCGCCGGCGGTGGCGTGCTCGTTCCCGCACCACTGAGCGGAATGGACTGGGTGAAATTCGACGCCGCTGCCGTGCTGGTGACATTGCTCAGGGCCGCGTTGTCGGTAAACGTAATGGTACCGGTCGGCGTGCCGGAGGGTGGCGCGGCGTAAGAGATGGAAAAAATGCAGGCCCCCGCGGGCGGGAGAGTCGTTGGCAGGGATGATGCGCCGTTCGTGCAGGCAATCTGCGCAATACTGAACGGCGATGCTAGAGAAGCCACCGAATCGAGGGAAAGATTCGCCTGCCCAAGGTTGGAAACGGTTAAGGGCAGCATTTGCGACTGCCCGCCGAAACCAAGACTGCCAACGGAATAATACGCCACGGGATCAGCATCGGTGAGCAGGGCAGGCATGGCCACAACAAGGGGGATGTCCTGCGCTGTGATGGTTTCATTTACGGAAGGGGCCGCTTGCGGCGGTGCTGCCGGCGCCGTGCTCGTTCCCGCACCACTGAGCGGAACGGCTTGGGTGAAATTCGACGCCACTGGCGTGCTGGTGAGGTTGCTCATAGCCGCGTTGTCGGTAAACGTGATGCTACCGGTGGGCGTGCCCGAGGGCGGCGCTACGTAGGAGACCGAAAAAACGCAAGCCCCCGCGGCCGGGAGGGTTGTGGGCAAGGATGTTGCCCCATTGGTGCAGGCAATCGCGCAATACTGAAGGGCGAAGCGGGAGAAGTCACAGCATTAAGGGAAAGATTCGCCTCTCCAAGATTGGAAACGGTCAACGGCAGCGTTCCCGACTGCCCCCCGAAACCGAGACTCCCCAACCGAGTAGTACGCCACCGGATCTGCATCGGTGAGCAGGGGAGGCATGGTCACGACGAGGGGTGTGTCCGTCACGGTGATCGTTTCATTGTCCGTAACACTCACTGGGGACGGGCCACCACCTCCTGAACTGGTTGCCGTGCCGGAAAGCGGGACCGTCTGCATGCTGCCCGCCACCCCATTGCTGTTGTCGGTGATGGTCAGCGTGCCATTGAGCGTGCCGGGGGTCGCCGTGAGCGAGGGTGAAAAGGTCACGTTGATCGTGCAGGAACCACCGATCGCGACACTGCCATTGCAGTTGTCGGACTCGCCGAAGTTGGCGCTAACGCTGATGCTGGCGATGGTGAGCGCCGCGGTACCCGTCGTGTTGCTCAGGGTGACCGGCTGCGACGTGCTGGTGGTCCCCAGGTTCTGGCTGCCGAACGTCAGGCTGGGCGGGGAGACGCCGGCGACCGGGGCAATGCCCGTACCTGTCAAGCTCACCGACTGCGGGGTGTTGGAGGCGTTGTCCATGAAAATCAGCGAGGCGCTATTGATTTCT
>CAVRBF010000051.1:0-25852 GCA_963719115.1 uncultured Acidobacteriota bacterium
GTCTCAAAGTACGGCGGCGGCCCCGCATCTCTCGGGACCGAAGGCCCCGGGCGGGTGTATGATAGTCCCATCACCTCTGTAGAATTTTGGAACTCCGCTCGGGGCAGCGAGCTTGTCAAAACGTGTCGGGAGCGCAGGAGCAAGAGCGGGAGGCGGAAGCGCATGGCAACGGAAAAGGCGACTTTCGGGGCGGGTTGTTTCTGGGGTGTAGAGGTGGCGTTCCGGCAGGTTCCCGGCGTCATCTCCACCGCGGTGGGTTACATGGGCGGGGACATGAAGAATCCGACTTACCGCGACGTCTGCACGGACCAGACCGGTCACGCGGAAGTCGTCGAGGTCACTTTTGACCCGGCGCAGGTTTCCTACCAGGATCTGCTGAAGGTCTTCTGGGATTCCCACGACCCAACGCAGTTCAACCGTCAGGGCCCTGACTACGGCAAGCAATACCGCTCCGCCATCTTCTTCCACTCGCCCGAGCAGGAAGCCGCGGCCCGCGCCTCAAAGGACGAGTTGGACCGCTCGGGGAAGTATAGCCGGAAGATCGTCACCGAGATCACTCTAGCTTCCGACTTCTGGCGGGCGGAAGACTACCACCAGCAATATCTGGAAAAGCGCGGCCAGGCAAGCTGCCACATCAAGTAACAAAACCCATCGGGAGAGAATCTCAAACGGTCGAGGGACTCACCGAGCTCTTTAACAAGCTGCGTTCCTGATCGCGCCGTCAGCGACTGCACTCGTGGCTATGCTGAAACTTCCCGCCGCCGCAGGGATATCCGCCCCGGTCGAGGGCCTCGCCTCGCGCCAAAAAACCCGCAACACAAGCCTCCATTGCAGAGTACAATATCGCCGCTAACGAAAACCTAATCCGTCGGAAGGGAGAAGTAACTATGCGCAAGGTACTGTTATTCGTGGGAGCCAGCTTGGCGCTCACCCTGCTTTTCACCGTCATCGGTACCCCACAGACGTGGGATTCGTCACTGCCGGATTTGCTCAATTGGGGGCCCAATGAACGCCATCGACCGGAGCCGGTGATCATCACGCCAGGCACGGAGAGCACGCAGGACACAGCCGGGCGTCCGCCCTCGGATGCCATCATCCTTTTCAATGGTAAAGACCTGTCGAATTGGGAAGAGGTGAAAGGAGGTGGACCCGCGCAGTGGACCGTGGGCGATGGCTACTTCGCGACGGCGCCGAACACCGGGGATATTCAGACTAAGGAGTCCTACGGCGATTGCCAGTTGCACGTCGAGTGGTCCGCACCCAACCCGCCCCACGGCACCGATCAGGACCGCGGCAACAGCGGGGTGTTTCTGCACGGACTTTATGAGATTCAGGTCCTTGATTCCTTCGATAACGTGACTTACGCCGACGGTGAGGCCGCCGCCGTTTACGGCCAGTATCCTCCCCTTGTCAACGCTGCGCGCAAACCCGGCGAGTGGCAGATGTACGACATCGTTTTTCACGAGGCGCGTTTCGATGCCGCGGGCCATCTGAAGCGGCGCGCCAACGTCACCGTGTTCTTTAATGGCGTCTTGGTCCACGACCATGTGGAACTCACCGGCCCCACCGCGAACCATGAGCGTCCGCACTACAAGCCGATGCCGGAAAAGTTGCCGCTCCGATTGCAGGATCACCACCACCCGGTGCGGTATCGCAACCTCTGGCTGCGCGAACTGCAAGAGGGGGAGTAAATTAAGGATAAAGGGTAAAGGATAAAGTCTAAAAGCTGAAGGATGAAGAGTGAAGGATGAAGGGTAAACGGAAGTGCGAGCGTGCGCGGGGGACGTGCCGTACTTTTACCCTTTACACTTTACCCTTTACACTTTAATTGTGACCATGCCGCCTTCAGCGGAAACGTTCTCGTTGTGGTTCATGCCGGCCGGAGAGGTGTACGCGCGGCTCACTAACCTCATTCGGCACCTCAGCTCGCGGTACGGCGCGCCCGAATTTCTGCCCCACGTGACGCTGTTGGGGAGCCTTGCCGGCCGGCGCCACGAAATGACTTGCCAATGTCAGGAGGTCGCCGCTTCCATTCGGCGGTTCACCATTCGGCTGGGCGAGCTTGACTTCCTCGAGGAATACTACCGCTGCCTGTTCGTCCGGACAGCGCTTTCCGCACCGCTGAGACGTGCACACCAGGCGGCCTGTCGAGCCTTCAATTGCGGGCGGAGGGCGGCCTTCATGCCTCACCTCAGTTTGCTTTACGGAAGCTATCCGCTGAGCCTGAAGCGCGAAATTATTACCGAAATCGGGCCGCGGCTCGATCTCCAATTCAAAGTTCGGAGCATCCACCTCTACCAGACGCAGGACGACCCGATGAAATGGCGGCGCGTGGCGCGCTTCGGTTTGAACTAAGGGAACGACTGAAGGGGGAGACCATGCTCATCGTTCACGTCCATATTAAGGTTAAGCCCGACTGCATCGAAACATTTAAGGAAGCCAGCATTAAGAACGCGACCGAAAGCCTCAAGGAGCCGGGCATCGCGCGCTTCGACTTGATGCAGCAGGCGGATGATCCTACGCGCTTTGTCCTGATTGAAGCTTATCGCAGCACGGAGGCCACGGCGGCGCACAAGGCCACTCCGCACTATGCGGCTTGGCGGGACACGATGGAGACTCTGATGGCCGAGCCGCGTTATAGCGTGAAGTACTCGGGAGTCTTTCCCAGCGACGAGGCGTGGTAAGAAACGCAGGTGTCAGGTTTCAGGTGCCAGGTGTCAGCGTACCGCGTAAATCTGGACCTTGGCGCAAAGGCAAACTCTGGCACCGCGCACCTGACTCCTGGCACCTGACACCTATGTTCTTCGAATTCGCAACAGCCACGCGCATCATCTTCGGGGAAGGCGCCGCGCAGCAGGTGGCCCGGGCGGCCTTGCAGTGGGGCAGCCGGATTCTGCTGGTCACCGGGCGAGCGCAGAATCGCACGGACGGATTGCGCGCCGAGCTGGTTGCCGCCCGCGCCCGTTGCTTCCCGTTTATCGTCAAGGGCGAACCCACCGTGGACTTGGTCGCCCAAGGGTTGGAGCAGGCACGCGACGAGCAGTGCGACGTGGTAGTCGCCTTCGGCGGAGGCAGCGCGATTGACACCGGCAAAGCCATCGCGGGCCTGCTGACCAATCCCGGCGACGTATTGGACTATTTGGAAGTCGTCGGCAAGGGCCAACCGCTTCAGCATCCTGCCGCGCCATTCATCGCCGTGCCCACCACCGCAGGGACAGGGTCGGAAGTGACGCGCAATGCCGTGCTCGGTGTGCCCGGCCAGCGGGTCAAAGTAAGCCTGCGCAGTCCGTTCCTGCTGCCTCGGCTCGCGATCGTGGACCCGGAACTTACGCTCGGTCTGCCCCCCGCGGTTACAGCCAGCACCGGTCTGGACGCACTGACGCAGTTGATTGAAGCGTATGTTTCGATTCGTTCCAACCCCGTGACCGACGGGTTCTGCCGGCAGGGGATTCCGCTGGGTGCACGAGCGATTCGGCGGGCGTTTCACCATGGCCGCGAACCGGAAGCACGGCACGACATGTCACTGGCGGCGCTGCTGAGCGGCCTGGCCCTCGCCAACGCCGGCTTGGGAGCTGTACACGGATTTGCCGGGCCCATCGGCGGCAAGTTTCCCGCGCCGCATGGAGCGATTTGCGCGGCGATCCTGCCCCACGCCATGGAAATCAACCTGCGTGCACTGCGCGACCGCGACCCGCAGAGCATCGCAGTGCGCCGCTACCAGGAGATCGGCCGCCTGCTCACTGGCCGCCCCGGCGCCACCGCCGAGGATGGAATCTGCTGGGTCAAGGACACCTGCCAGGATTTTGGCATCCCGCCGCTCAAGTCGTATGGCATCGGAGAACGAGACGTGCCCACACTCATTGCCGAAGCCGCCAAAGCCAGCAGCATGAAAGGGAATCCACTGGCCCTGAGCGGAAGAAGAGATGGGCGACGATTCTGGTCCAGGCAATCAAAGGAATTGTCGATTGACGATTGTCGATTTTCGATTGGGAAGAACAAACCTAGCCGATTTGCGAACCGCCTCAAGGTTGCCTGTTCAATCGAAAATCGTCAATCGACAATCGACAATCCCATCACTCTTCACTTCATCACTTCCGTCTTAAGGTTGCGCGCCGCTTCCTCGTCGGTCTTGGCCTTCATGACGCGGTTGAGCGCGTCCACCGTAGGTTTCAGCGCGCGGTCTTTCGCCAAATAGAGCCGATACATCAGGGAATAGTATTTGGCGTAAGTCTCGTCGAACGCCAGGCCGGCGTTGTTGTCGGCCGCCAGGCAGCGCTTGAAGGTCTTCGGGTTGGGGTCGATGGCTGAGCAAGCCTGACGAATCTCTTCGAACGCCTGCTGTTTTTGCGCCAGCGCGTCGTGCTCAGTCATTTGACCGGCGTGCGCGGCGGCATACACGCGGCTCAACTCGGCGAAATAGCGATTCACCAGCTCCGCTTTGCGGTTAAAGAGTTCAGGCTCACGCCGGAGATTCTGGTACGCATCCGAATTCTCGCCGAACTTCTGCCGCGCCACCTCGGCAGCCGTCAGCATTCCCACCAGCGTGGCCGACGCTTCACTCCACGTCGCCGGCAGTTTGCGCAACTCCTTGCTGACGTGAAAATCCTCATGGGGGACGACGAACAGAAATCGCTCCACCGACTCCTGGGCCAGGTAAGCCGAAACCGGCGATTTGCCGTTGCCGACGGCCTCCACGGGGTAGAAGAAAACGTCGAATTTCTTGGGATCCAAAGGGCAGCCCGTCTTGGTGCCTATCAGAAGTTGAAGTTTCTCGTAGGAATCAGGCAATTCCAGCTTGCCCGTGTAGTAGCAGCGATAGGAAAGGGCGGCTTCCGACGACTCCTCGTGGAAGCTCTTCGTCCGGCGGAAGCCCAGCTTCCTTTCCACCCGCTTGATGGCGCTCACCAGATCTTTACGATCTCCGGAGTTTTGACTTTGGGCTGTGTCCGCGCCAACGGCCGGTCTTGCCAACGCCGCCATGGTGACGACTGTCAGCAAGACGAGCCACGGCGCGGATTTTGCCCGGTGCGTAGCTACCGACGCGCCTCGATTGTCTGCGTCCGTACTTCCCATTCGCCGTCCGCCACGTGGCCGGCCTTGTCATAGGAGTGGCCGGTCACCCATCCTAGAATAAACCAGCCCAGCGCCAACGCACCAAGAGCAAAGATGCAGGAAGCGGGCGATGACTTCCGTCACGAGGGCGTGTTAAGCTTTGCTGCCCGCCGGCCGCGTGGCGGAGGTTTGAGACCGGACTTCCATGAGCGAACCACAGGGCAGTACATTCCCGCCGATAGCGAGTAGAAATCACACCATCGGCTTGCTTGCCATCATCGCTATTTTGACCTGGGGCGGAGCATACAGTGTGGCGAAACACGGTGCCGGCCGCTCGCACCACCTGGGCATCATTTATTTGGAGATCATGATTCAGCAATGTTTGATTCTAGCCTATGTGGTGTGGGGAGTACGGCGTCACGGCGGGTCCCTGGGCCAGCTCATTGGGGGACGATGGACACGAGTGGAGGATTTCGGGCGTGACGTATTGCTGGCAATTGGCTTCTGGATCGGATCGATAATCTGTATGGCGCCGCTCGCCTTGGTTCTGCGCATCAACCATGGTGCCAATCCCGCTCGTTTCTTCACGCCCTTAAGCCGCCTGGAGCTTGCCCTATGGGTGCTCAACTCGATGACGGCGGGCTTTTGCGAAGAGATCATATTTCGGGGCTACCTCCAACGCCAGTTCATAGCGTGGTCGGGCAAGCCGGCCCTTGGAATCATCCTTTCGGCGTTGGTTTTTGGCGGAGGCCACGCGTACCAGGGCGCCCGGCGCACCGTTCTGCTCGCGGCCTTCGGCGCTATGTTGGGTATCCTTGCCTACGCACGGCAAAGCCTGCGCCCGGGAATGATGGCGCACGCGTGGCAGGACGCCCTGGTCGGTCTGGCGAATCGTACCCTCATGTTGCGCCATTAGGCCCTCTGCGGAGAAACGCATGAACTCCAAACGGGAGCATTCGATCGGCAGCATCTGCACTTTAACTCTCCTCACCTGGACGCTTGTCGGATTGCTTCCGGCCCGCGCGCAGAACCCTTGGGAGCGCCTGCCGCCGACGCCTGCCTTGCCCAAGCCTGAGAGCAGCGGCACAGCACCGGTGAATGGCATCCGCTTGTGGTACGCGATTTACGGCCACGGCGCGCCAGTGGTTCTTCTGCACGGCGGCCTGGCCAACTCCAATTATTGGGGACTTCAGATTCCCGCGCTTTCAGCGCACTTTGAAGTGATCGCAATTGACAGCCGCGGACACGGCCGCAGCACTTGGGATGGCGGCCCGATCAGCTACCATTTGATGGCCTCGGACGTGGTCGCGCTGATGGATGCGTTAAACGTACCCAAAGCCGCGGTGGTGGGTTGGAGCGACGGCGCCATCATTGGTCTCGACCTTGCGATCCATCATCCCGAGCGGCTGACCCGCCTCTTCGCCTTCGCAGCAAATTCCAACCTCGCCGGCGCGAGGAGTTCCGAAGGCAGTGCCCGCTTCGCCGAATACAAGAGCCGAACCCGCGCCGAGTACCAGAAGCTTTCTCCTCAGCCCTTGAAGTTTGGCGCCTTTCTTGAGCAGTTGGACAGGATGTGGACCCACGAACCGGATTTTTCCGACGCCCAACTCCGCAGCATCACCGTACCCACGTGGATCGTTGACGGCGACCGCGATGAGATCATCAAGCGCGAGGACACCGACCGCATGGCCAGCCTCATTCCCGGCGCCGGCGAACTGATTCTGCCGCGCACCAGCCACTTCGCATTTCTGCAGGATCCGAAACAATTCAACGAAGAGCTGCTGCACTTCCTTTGGGCTGAGTGAAACCCGCAGGAGGCCTCACCACAGGGAGCACGGAGACCACAGCGCGGTGGAGTCGCAGCCAGACTCGTACCACGGGCATCCGAACCTGTGAAAAAATCGGGAGAAAGCAAAAGCATTTCACGCAAAGGCGCAAAGACGCCAAGCCCGCAAAGAAAACAAGGCGGTTATCGTTGCGCGTCTTTGCGCCTTCGCGCCTTTGCGTGAGATTGTTTATTTTTTCACACGTTCTCCTGCCCGTGCCCGAGCACGGCCTGGAAGGCCGTGGTACGAAAATCGTGCTCTCTGTGGTGAGCTTCTTGCAGTTGGGGATTGGGAAGCGGAAGCGGGGCCTACTTCTTGTGCGTTCTGATTTCGTCGTAGAGGATGATCGATATGACGACGAGAACCCAAACCGGAAAGACGCCCATTCCCGGAATGGCTTCCACGAGCAGTCCGGGCAGAAGGGCCCAGCGGCGGCCAAGCACCAGGAACAGCGCCGCAGCCGTTCCCAAGTCGATCGCCCACTGAATCGGTGGGACAAAGTCGGTCCACATGGACAGGAAATCGGAGATGGCAGCCACTCCAAACGCGATGGCAAACCTGACGCGCGAGGGACGCTTGGCGGCCACAATCTCACGCCCGGTGTCGATCACGACCGGTTGATTCGCAGTCTTCATCAACTTGCTATCCACGGACATCGCCAACCCCTTCCCTGCCATCGTGACATGATCGCGGACGAACCGCAAGCGGCGGTGCCAGAAGCTCAGCACCGCTGCTCGTTGGATGTTGAGAAGCCGGCAGGGGTTGTGGGTTAGGTGTCGCTGCGCGACCGAGAGGCGTCAGCGATAAGCCTGCCGGCGATGATCGGCGGCGACGAGGCGGCCCCAAGTAATGCAACAAATCGGTTGCATTTCCGGCCCCGTCGCGCTAATCTGCAACCCGGAGGTTGCATAATATGGAGCATCGCATTGAGAAGCGCATTGAGCTGAAGGCGTCCGTTTCGCGGGTGTGGCGCGCCCTGACCGACTACCGCGAATTTGGCGAGTGGTTTAAGGTGAAGCTGGAGGGGCCCTTCGTAGCGGGCCAAGTCTCGCGCGGCTATATCACATATCCCGGGTACGAGCACGTCAAATGGGAGGCCATGATCGAGAAGATGGAGCCCGAGCGGCTTTTCTCCTTCACCTGGGCGCATCCCAAATCTCTTGCAAAGGAGAACTACTCGCCGGACTACTCCGGGGAGCCGACCACCCTGGTGGAGTTTCGCTTAGAGAAGACCCCCACCGGTGCGTTGCTGATGGTCACCGAGTCCGGCTTCGAGAACATCCCCAGCGACCGTCGTGAGCAGGCGTTCCGCCAGAATGACGGCGGCTGGACTGAACAGATGAAGAATATTGAGAGCTATGTTGCCCAAAAACCCTAGTCGCATCGGCAACCAACCTCGCGGCCGCGCGCGGGTTTTTGCGGCGCTGGGCGATGAAACGCGATTGCTCCTCGTGGCCAGGCTCTGCGGCGGGGAGCCGCGTTCCATCTCGCAGCTCACCCATGGTTCGCGGTTGACCCGGCAAGCCATCACCAAGCATCTCCGCGTGCTGGAGAAGGCCAGAATCGTACACAGCGTCCGTGCCGGCCGCGAGACCCGTTACCAATTCGACCCGCAGCCGATGGAAGAGATGAAGCAGTATCTCGAATTCGTCTCCGCGCAGTGGGACCACACACTCGCACGATTGAAATCATTCGTGGAGGGTTGAATCCCTCTCTTGGACCGGCTAGACTGGCGGCGTGAAGTTAAACCGGCCGCTTTCTGATACGGAACTGCAAGAGCTTGGGGATTTCCTCGATTCGGACGCCGTTCCTTTTGACGCGATGGATATGGGGACGCTCGATGGCTTCCTGACCTGTGTCGTCATCGCTCCGGAGCTTGTTCTGCCGAGCGAGTGGCTGCCCCGAGTCTATGGCCAGTCGGAGGAACCCTGCTTCAGTTCTCTTGCGGAAGCGAAGCGCGTCACCGACTTGATCATGCGCTTCTATAACCAGATCGCTCTGATCTTTGAGGACAACCCCGACGATTTCCTGCCGCTGTTGTACGATTATGAGGAGGATGGCAAGCAGAAAACCTCCGCTGAGGAGTGGTGCATTGGCTTCAGCCTGGGCGTCCACATGCGAACCAAGGCGTGGCAGCCGCTGATGGAAGACCCGGAGTTCTCCGAATTGCTCGCACCCATTGTGGCCTTCTCCTATCAACCGGCGTGGGAAGAGGTCACCTCCGGGCGCGATGCCGATGAAGTACGCCAGGCGCTCGTCGCGATCCTGCCCGAAGCCGTCAAGGCGATCCACCAATACTGGCAGGCTGAGCGCGAAGAAGACAAAAACAAGGGCCGCGGCGTGGTGGCGAAAAACGCTCGTTTGGGTGGAGGCGCGAAACGCCGCCGCACCGCACCTTCGGGCGGCGGGAGCGGGAAGAAGTCCAGGAAGTGCTCCGGCCGGCCGGCGAAGAGGTGAAGTCGTTTCAATAGCTGTGCCGACAATTGCCGCTACTCCCGCCTGTCGAATCACCAAAGGTGATAATACCCGTCGCGCCGAGCCAGTTCCACGGGAAGACCGAACAGTTGGGTAAGACGTTCGGTCGTGAGGATCTCGCTTTTAGCACCGTCGGCAAAAACGCGGCCTTCGCGCAGCAGAATCACGCGGTCAATTTCCGGAAGAATGTCGGGCAGATGGTGCGTCACCATCAGGACCCCGGTGCCGGCCTGCGCCAGCGCGCGCAAAATGTTGCGGAGTTCCAGAGCGGCACGAAGATCCAGGCTGTTGCTCGGCTCATCCAGCAGCAGTGCCACCGGATCGTGCACCAGGGCGCGGCCGATGAGCAGGCGATGCGCCTCGCCTGAGGACATCTCCGTCATCTCCCGATCGGCCAGGTGTTCCGCTTCCAGGAGTTCCAGTACCTGATGGGTCTTTTCCATCATGGCCGCAGTCACATCGTGGTAAGGCTGAAGCCCGATGCTGCTGAAAAACCCGGAGAGCACCACCTCGTGGCCGGTGATCCTGCGCGTGCAGCGCCACACCAACTCGTTCGAAACAATTCCCAACAATGGGCGCAATTCGAACACGTTCCACGTGTCGCGTCCCAGGATGGTCAGTGACGATTCGGGCTCCACCAGCGGATAGCATTCACGAGTGATGGTCTTGATCAGCGTCGATTTGCCACAGCCATTCGGTCCCAGGATCGCGACGTGCTCACCAGCCCCGATCGCGAGCGTGACGTCGTGCAGCACCCGTTTGCTGCCCCGCATCACTGAGACATGCTGAAAGCACAACAGCGCAGGACTTTCGTTGGGATTCAATGATTCTCCACTCGTCATTAAATTTCATCCGCCTTCTCCTAGCGCGCGGCGAAGCCTGCGGCCAGCCTCTCATACTTCGTCAGGATCTCGGGGGGCATCGGTCAATCGTAGCATGAAGACCTTGCGACGGGGATAGCGCAGACTTTGCGGGAAACCCGGCGACCGATACCCGCCGTGGCATTTCTGCTCCGAATGCGTTTGCGACGTGCCGGAAATTTTCGAAACTCCGCTGGCGGCCAAGCCCAGTTGCGCAGGCACCAGGAAGATTGCGGAGGCGGATAGTTGGGCAACCTGCGGTATAATGGCAGCAGCAACGGGATCAAGCAAACAATTCCGGCTCCGACCACCCGCTGAGCGGCACCCTTCGTCATGTCAGGGACGCGACAGCGAGCGTGCGAGGCGGGTCTACGATGGGGCTGATTCGGCTTGAGTTGGCTTTCGTCGGGGGCGGATGAGTTTATCCCGTGCAGGGGGAGGGGAGGCTCATGATGTCGAAGTCAATAAAAGTATCCGTTCTGTGCGTCGTCGCCACTCTTATAGCAATTGTCGGCGAGCAACCACAACCCTCAGCGTTGTTCGCGCAGGCGGCGTCCGGGCAAATCCCGCGCCGAAGTGCGGAATGCTTGCGCCGGCGACGTGCAGAGACTCTGCGCGGGTGTACAGCCCGGCGGGGGACGGCTCGTCGCCTGCCTGAAGCAGAACCAACAGCAAGTTTCGCAGGGCTGCAAGCAGGCGATTGCCAACGCGATGCAGCAGTCGAGGGGAGGCACCGGTTCCGGCGCTGTCGCCACGCCTGGCCCCGCTGCGCCCGCCGCTCCTACTTCAGCTCCCGCGCCAGCGCCGGCCGCGCAGCCCGACACCGGTTCAACGGGGAGCGTCCCGGCGAGTCCGGCGGTTGTGCGTCAGAGCCACCCACCCACCGCTCCATCGGGGCCTGGGGACCGCTACTACCTGATGAAGCAGGTCAAGATCGTCAACAAGAGTATGGGTAAAGAAATGCCGGCCTACGATCTGATGATCCCGACGACATGGCAATTCAAAGGCTGGATAGCTCTCGGCAGCGCCGAGGGTGGGTGTTTCGCGGATATGTTCGCCACGATCGGAGACGCAAAAAACGCTGACGACTCCATTGAGTTCCAGATGCTTCCCCAGTACACGTGGCAGTACATGGATGATCCCGCCGGGCAGCAACAGATGCAGATGCAGAACCGGAAGGACGCGCAGTTCGGGATGAAGCCTTGCCCGGTGCGGGCGCCGATCCCGGCGGCGGAGTTCATCCGTCAGGATCTTATTGCGAAATACCGCAAGGACAAGACGGTCGTTTCCATTGATCCTTTTCCGGAACTTGACCAAATCGTCCGATACCGGCTGGGGTTGCCCCCGGATGCTGCCGGTGGCAGCGCGAAGGGGATTCGTGTCGATGCCGCCCGCGCGCGACTCGCCTACAACGACGACAAAGGTCAACCCGTGGAGGAATGGATCGCGGCGGCCATGGTCGTGCGCGCCATCCCCACCGGCGGGCGCGGTGCAGCCTATGACTGGCACGCCGTCATGACGATGTTTTACCGCGCGCCCAAGGGCAAGCTCGATGCCAACGACCGGCTCTTCAAACTGATGGCCAGCACCATCCGCCCTGAACCGGAATGGCAGAAGGTGAGCAATCAGTTTATCGCCACTCTCTATCAAAAGAAGCAGGCGGAGCTGGCGAAGCAATCGACGATGATCATCGAGTTTCAGAACCACGTCGCGCAAACCATCAACGGCGTCGTCGCGAACAGTCAGGCCGGCGCCAACCATGCGGTTTATGGCGAGAGTCAGATCATCCGCGGCGTGCAGACTTTCCGCGATCCTTCGACGGGCGCGACGTTCGAGCTCAGTAACCAATTTGACCACGCTTGGCTGAACGGGGCGAACGAGTATGTCATGAGCGATGACCCGAGCTTCAATCCCAATAGCAGCCTGAATGGAAACTGGACGCAGTTGCAGGCGGTGCGGTAGTAACCACCCCTGACATGGGTCCGCTATCGTTCCCGGGGGTCTACCCCGGGGTGCTTAGCTGACCAGTGCGTTCAGCGCCGCAACTAACCCCACCAGTCCAAGGCCGTAGAGGAAGGCGAGCGCCGTCAGCCTGAGCGCCAAATTGGGAGAGTCTTGCGTGTCCATGACGCCAAGATGTTCCACGAGGGCTCCGGCTGCAATAGCACGCAGGTACTATTCGTCCCGGGCGAAGGGGGTTCGAAATGGGCCGCCGCCTCGGCGAAAGGCTTATTGGCCCTGGACTTGGCACGACATTGAAATCCGGCGCGTCGGCACCATCTGAATCCGAAGGTTGAACCGTCCGCCGGAAGCAAGTAGACTGCGGGCGTGTCACCTGACCAAACTTATTCCGATACCGATCCCCTGCAAGGGAAGAATCCTGCCAAACCCATCAGTGCTGAAAGGCGAGAGGTTGTGGAACGATCTCGCCAATCGTGGATCAAACGCCTGATCGACCTTTCGCGCCGCAACAATCTCCTCTATTTCCGCGACCTGAAGACGGGCACGCTGGACCTGTCGACCGCAGCCCCGGAGGTGTTGGCGGAGTTGCTCTCCGGTGAGGACGTGAGCCTGGCCAAACTATTGGGCCGAACCGACGACGAAAGACAAGTTGCGCGCCTGCTCGAGATTCGCCGCCGGGCGAAAGCGAACGAGGAAGAAAAAGGCCTGCAAACGCTGTTCGTGGCGCTGGGTATGGCAACCTGGGACGCGCCGGACGAGGGGCGCCCTGCCGATTCGCCCGTCGTGCTCGTTCCCGTCGCCATTGAACCGCGCGGCGCACACGGAAACGGTCCCAGCCTGATCCGGAAGGGCGAAATCCAGATCAATCTGGTGCTGCTGCACGTGCTCGAATCCGAGCATGGGATTCGACTGACGGACGAAGAGCTGATCCCACTCTTGCAGGGAGACAACGAGGGCGAGAAGTTTGACGCCTCGCCCGTGTACGCGGCGATCTCGCAGGCGGCCCGAGAGGTCAAGGGTTTCGAGATCAAGCCGCGAATCGTGCTGGGCAATTTCGCCTTTCAGAAAATGGCGATGGTCAAAGACCTGCGGGAACGCGAGGACGAGCTTGCGGGAAACGACATCATCGCCGCCATTGCCGGTGACGCGGCCGCCCGAGGGGCGGTTTCGCGCCAGATCAGCGAGGTTCGCGCTGAAGACCTCGACAAAATACCGCCGGAGAGCGAGTTCTGTGTCCTCGATGCCGACTCCAGCCAGCAAAAAGCGATTGTCTCGGTGATGTCGGACCAGAATGGGGTCATCTTTGGGCCACCCGGCACGGGCAAAAGCCAGACCATCGCCAATCTCATCGTTTCGTTGGCGGCGACCGGAAAGCGCGTGCTGTTTGTCGCGGAAAAGCGCGCGGCTCTGGAGGTCGTGCTGCGCCGCTTGGAGGAGGTGGGTCTGGGGCATCTTACCCTCGACCTTCATGGCGCGGATGTCGCGCCCCGCGAGGTGATGCAGCAGATTGGGAAAGCACTCGGCGTGGTTCATCATTCCGCCGCCGTGGATCCTGCCGCGACGCACCAACAATTCGTCAACCGGCGGTCGCGGCTGGATGCTCACGTGGACAGGGTGCACAGACGCCGGGTCCCGGCCGGAACCAGCCTCTTCCAAATTCAAGGCAAGCTTCTCGCGTTGAAGCAAGTCTGCCAGGCGCAAACACGCTGGCGAGGCGCGGCCCTTGCGCAAATCACTACGGAGAGTGCGGCGAAGATTCGTGACCTCCTGGTGGAGGCGGGCGGCTTCGAGAAGCTGTTCACCCGGCATTCTTCGTCACCCTGGAATGACGCGCAGTTGATGGATGGTGCAGCCGTTCACCGGGCGATGGACCTTGTGGCAGAGTTGCACGGAAAGCACTGGCCCGCGTTGCGGGAAAGTCTGGCGACCATCGCGCAGGAAAGTGGGCTGAAGCCGCCGGACTCGCTCGAGAACGTTCGCGAACAATTGGCGCTCTTTACCGGAGTCAATCTGACACTGGAAACATACTCTCCGGAGATTTATCAGCAGAAACTCGATGCCATCCGCGCCGCGCTCGCGCCGGTTCGCCAAGGCAGGCTCGCGACCGTCTGGGCTTTCTGTTTCAACGCCGGCTTTCGCCAGGCGCGACGCGTTCTGTTGGGGTTGCGGAAGAACCCGGCGTCTGCGCTTCAATTGGCGCGCGAGATTGACGCCGCCATCGCCCAGGTTCAGGCCTGGCGGCAGAGCTCAGACATCAATTCGCTGCTGCGGCCTCTCTCGCAACTGGAGCTTCACAAGAGTCGTTTCGATGCCGCCATCTCGAGGGTCGCGGGGTTAGCCGCCTTTTTCCCGAAGCGCGAACTTGGCAAAACCCTTTTGGCCGAATTGGAGAATCTGCTGGCCGCCCTGTCGGAGGACGTGCAAACCCCAGGCAGAATTCCGCGGCTCCTCCAGATCGAGCGCGAGATCGAAAAGCTTGGTGCAAGGGAAATTATCTCGGAAATCCAGCGTTCTGACCCGGAGCCGTCGGCATGGCCCCGCTTGTTTGACTCCGCCTGGCTCTGTTCGTGCTTCGACGCGGCCTGTGCGGAAGACCCGCTGATCTCCGGATTTAACGGCAAGGCACACAACCGTTTCGTCGAGAGCTTCTGCCAGCTTGACCGCGAACGGTTGGAAATTGCTTCCGCCCGGGTGCGGCGTGCTCACGCGGAACGCGCCATCCAGGCGCTGAACGCGCATGAGGACCAGCAGTTTCTGATCCGGCGCGAGGTGGAGAAGAAGAGACGAATCCTGCCTCTGCGGAAACTGGTGGCGCAGGCTCCCGACGTGCTCACGTCCATCTGTCCCTGCTGGATGGCCAGCCCGCTCTCCGTCAGCCAGATTCTTGACGCCGAGCGCCAGTATTTTGATTTCGTGATTTTCGATGAAGCCAGCCAGATTCTTCCGGAAGACGCCGTGCCTTCGATCCTTCGCGGGGCCAGGGTGGTGGTGGCCGGCGATCAGAACCAGTTGCCTCCCACAACCTTTTTTAGCTCCGGGAATGACGATGATGATGGTAACGAGGAGGAAGAGCTGCTCGCGTCGGAAGGTTTTGAGAGCTTGCTGGACCTGATGAATTCCTTTCTGCCGCCGTGGCCGCTCGAATGGCACTATCGCAGCCGCGACGAGTCGCTGATTGCTTTCTCCAATCACTACATTTATCAGGACCGTCTCGTCACCTTTCCCGGTCCGAGAGCGGTTCCGGCTGTGTCGCACGTGCTGGTGCAGCAGGAATCCGGAAAGGACGGCGAGGAGGAGAGCTCTACCGCTGAAGTGCGAAAGGTTGTGGATCTCGTTCTTCGCCACGCCGCCGAGCGTCCGAGCGAAACGCTGGGCGTGATCGCCATGGGAATCAAACACGCGCGGCGGGTGGAAGCGGCGCTGGACCAGGCGCTGGAGAAACGCCCTGACTTGGAGGAGTTTTTTGACCTGAATCGTCCCCACAGATTCTTTGTGAAGAATTTGGAGCGTGTTCAGGGCGACGAACGTGACGCCATCATCCTGACGATTGGTTATGGAAAGGACCGCGGCGGAAAACTCCCGTTTCGATTTGGGCCGCTGCTCAACGAAGGCGGGCGCCGCCGCTTGAACGTTGCGGTCACTCGCTCGCGGAACCGCATGACCGTGGTCTCCTCTTTCAGCCACCTGGACATGGATTTGGCCAAAATCCGTCCCGGCACCGGAGTGGAACTTCTTCGATTCTATCTTCAGTACGCGGCCACGCGGGGCAAGCAACTGGGTGATGGCACGGCCACCGCTTACCCGTTAAACGAATTCGAATCGGATATCCTTGATGCCTTGACGGCCAAAGGCATTCCGCTGATTCCGCAGGTGGGAGCGTCCAGCTACCGCATCGACTTTGCGGCGAAGCATCCCAACAAGCCTGGCAGACTGGTGCTGGCCATCGAGTGTGACGGCGCGACGTATCACTCCGCCCCCACCGCGCGCGATCGCGACCGGCTGCGCCAGCAGCATTTGGCGGCACTGGGCTGGAAGTTCCACCGAATCTGGTCCACCGACTGGTTCATGCGCAAGGCGGAAGAGATCGAGAACGCGTGGAAAGCGTATCAGAATGCCGTCACCATCGCCGACCAGGAAGACGCCAGTAAGGGCCAGAACGCGACCGAGTCAAAGGGAGATGATCCGGTTGCGCCGGAGTCGAACTCGGAAGCTGACTGTCCTGAATCGGATCCACAAGTCTCCGGCGCGCAGAGCCCTCGGCGCAAACCGCGGCCCGTCATCGTGCAGAAGGACAGCATAACGGATTACCACCCGCAGGAGATAGCAGGCCTGATCGACTGGATCAATTCCGATGGCTGCCTGCGGACCGACGAAGAAATCATCGAGCTGATGATCCCGGAATTGGGCTTCAGCCGGCGCGGCCCCCGCATTGAAGCCGCCATCCGACACGCCCTGGATGTTATGCGCGCCGCGCGCGACCGCCCTCGGCCTGAATAAGGTCGCAAGCCCACGTCCCTGCCGCAAGTGCACACCTTTTTCAGCGAACCGCTGCCCTTCTAAACTACAGCACTTACGAGGTCTTCCGCCGCACAGGTCGCGAAGCGCACCCGCATGTTGTATTCTTGAACTAAGATGGCTGACTCCAAAGTCGGAGAGAAAACCCCTGCAAGTCTGAACCTGGCGAAGCCAAGCGGCGCCGGGCACGAGACAGCCATCTCTTCTTCCTGGGCCACGCTCCAGCATGAACTTTTCCGCGCCCTGTGGATTGCCTCGGTCGCCTCCAACATCGGCACGATGATGCAGGAGGTGGGGGCAAGCTGGCTGATGACGGAGATTGCGCCTTCGCCGTTAATGGTGGCGCTGATTCAGACGGCGGGCGCCTTGCCGGTGCTTCTCTTGTCGTTTGCTGCCGGCGCTCTGGCCGACATCGTGGACCGCCGCCGGCTGCTGATTTTCAGCCAGAGTTGGATGATGGTGGCGGCCGCCGCGCTGGGCTTCCTGACCGTCTTTCACCTCACCTCGCCGGGCATCCTGCTGGCACTTACTTTTCTGCTGGGCTTTGGCAATGCCTTGACCGGACCGGTTTGGAACGCGATTGTGCCGGAACTGGTTCCGCGCGCCGAGGTGGGTGCAGCCGTCTCCATCAACTCCGTTGGCTACAACGTGGCGCGTGCGGCGGGCCCGGCGCTGGGCGGACTGGTGGTGGCCGCCGCCGGTTCCGGCCCGGTCTTTCTGCTCAACGCCGCTTCCTTCCTTGGCGTGATCGTGGTGTTCTACCGCTGGCACCGCAAACCGCGCAAAAGCGTTCTGCCGGCCGAGCGCGTGATGGGGGCCATGCGCGCGGGTTGGCGCTATGTGGCTCACGCGCCATCGATCCGCTCCACGCTGGTGCGCACCGCGCTGTTCACGCTGGGCGCCAGCGCCTTCTGGGGACTGGTGCCGCTTTACGCCCGTCAGCAACTGGGGCGCGGAGCCGCCGGCTACGGCGTCCTGCTGGGATTTTTCGGATCGGGTGCGGTGCTGGCCGGATCGATCCTGCCGCACTTGCAGCGGCGGCTGGGCATCAAGCGTCTGCTGATCTCCGCCACCTCGCTCAACGTGGGGGCATTCCTGCTGATGTCGCTGTTGCGCTATTACCCGGTGGCTTGCGCGGCCGCTTTCGCCGCCGGGTTTGCCTGGACCACCAACTTCTCCACCTTGAACACCAGCGTTCAACTTAATACCGCCGCCTGGGTACGCGGCCGGGCGATGGCATTCTATCAACTTCTCTATTTCGCCGCGCTGGGCGGGGGCAGTGCCTTCTGGGGCTCGGTGGCGGAGCGGGTGGGCATTCCACGGACGCTGCTGGTTGCCGCCCTGGCGCTGGCGCTCACCCTCACCGCGGTGGCCCGCTATCCGGTCGTATTCGGGGAAGGGATCAACCTCGAACCCTCATCCCGGCCGCTACTGGATGTGGTGAATGAACCGGAGGCGGAGCAAGGTCCCGTGCTGATCACCGTGGAGTACCGGATTGACCCCGGACGCGCCGCGGAGTTCGCCGCCGCCATGCTGGAACTCCGCCGCTTTCGCCGCCGTGACGGAGCCGTGGACTGGGGACTTTTCGAGGACGTGGCCAAACCCGGCCGCTACCTGGAAACCTTCATGGTTGAGTCCTGGGGCGAACACCTACGCCAGCACGAGCGCGCCACGGTCGCCGATATCCAAATCCTGGAAGGCGCACAGTCCTTCCACCTCGACGACGGACCTCCCCCCGCCTCGCACCTTCTGTATGCCTACCACCAGGAGACTTGAGGCGTAATCAGAAACCGCGCACCCGCAGGGCAGCAAGCCCTTGGCGTCGCCAAAGAACATCTGGGATTTGTCGTACTAATAAACATGCGCCCGACGCGGGTGGAGGAACTTGCTACCGGTAGGCTTGCTTGCGGTGGTCGGCGGAGATCATAAGCACGCTTCGGTCAGCCTCGTCGATTTCATAGAAGAATCTCCACTCGCCGACGCGAAAGCGCCACGTAGGGGGATCCCAGTTTTTCAGGCGTTTGATGTTTGGCCCCAGGTAAGGATTCTGGCGCAGGATGGGGTAGACGTAAGCCTGGAGTTTGGATTCGATACGGTTCCGAACAGCCGGCCCAAAACCCGCGAGATCCTTGGAGAACTGCCGCGTCTCGAAAATTCTAAATGGCGGGGACGTACCGACCTTGGCGCTTTCGTGCATTCCGGGAACCCCTCTGAAGCCGCTTTACCAGCTCCGGTCGCGAGCTGATCTCCGCCATTTCCACATCGTCCACGAAACTGTTCGCCAAAATGCCACGTAGTGCCGCGGTCTCTACCAGATTCGACAGTGACCGTCGCTCCGCTTCCGCCGCTCGGACAAAAGTCCAATAGGTTTCGTCATCCAACCGCATCGTCAGCGT
This sequence comes from uncultured Acidobacteriota bacterium, assembly GCA_963719115.1. GTDB lineage: Bacteria > Acidobacteriota > Terriglobia > UBA7540 > UBA7540 > Bog-366. The sequence continues at coordinate 19,087 of CAVRBF010000051.1, forward strand.
TTTGGCCATGCGCTTCTCCTGCAAGTGTATTCAGAACGAATATAAGTGAATCCAACCTCCGGGTCAACGGGAAGCACGGCGAAGGAGCCACGGCATAAATCCTCGTCGCGGTGAAATCTGGTGGGTCAATCTGGATCCAACCCTGGGTTCGGAAATCAACAAAACCCGCCCGTGCATTATCCTGGGAACCAGCGTACTGAACGAGCGTCGACGCACCGTGGTGATTCTTCCCCTCTCCACCGCAGTTGCAGTTTCATGTGCGCGGCTGTTTTTCGCTCAGCAGCTTTTCCAGGCGGGCGCCCACTTGCTCGTGGCTCAGTGCCTCTCCGTGGGCGATTTGGTCGAGGCCTTTTTCCACTTCCCGAACGAACCACGCGTCATAGTCAACAAACCGCTCGATTACCTCGCGGGCCAGGGACTCCGGGTCCTGTCCTCGCTCGGCAGCAAGACGCTCAAGCTTCGATTGCACATCGGGAGCAAGAGATATATCCATGGTTGGAGTGTAGGTCGCGGGTGACGGGTTGTCAATGGCGGGGAATACTGCGGGGAATACTGCTTGTCTGCCCCCTTCCTCCGATCGGCAAACTAAAATTAGCCGGACGCCCGCCAATCGTCAATGGTCAAATATGGGTGTATGATCTATATGACGCGTCATACGAAGGAGAATTCCATGCTTTCGATCCGGCTCGACCCTGACATTGAGAGGCGACTGTCCGCATTGGCCCAACGCACGGGGCGAACGAAGTCCTATTACGCTCGCGAACTCATCGAGGGGAACCTCGAAGACCTCGAAGATCGCTACTTGGCGGAGGCGCGCCTGGAGAAGCGCCGCCCGTCGCTTACCAGCCGGCAAGTGAGGAAAGAACTTGGCCTGGACGATTGAGTACGACCCCCGCGCCTTAAAAGACCTCAAGAAGCTCGACCGGACAATTCAGCGCGAGATCCTCGATTACATGGACGAGCGTGTCGCCAAGGCCAAAGACCCGCGCGACTTCGGCAAGCCTCTCCGTGCCAGCAAATTTGGATTGTGGCGGTATCGGGTGCGGGATTACCGCATCATTTGTGAACTACAACAGAAGCGGTTGATGGTGCTGGTGGTGGCCGTAGGGCATCGAAGCACGATTTATGAGGATTAGAGCGTGTAGCCACGGTCAGTGCTTTCCTGACCGTGGGTTCTTTCCTTTAAGTTGAAGCCCAATGGGCCAGGGGGCCAAAACTGGGTGCACGCAAGCCCTCCCAGTTCATCGTGGGTGCAGAGAAAAACCCACGGCCAGGAAAGCACTGACCGTGGCTACGTGCTTGTTGATCATGGATATGTCCTACCCCTAATCAATTTTCCCAAACCGGCGACGCCAACCCGTCGGCGGACCGAGCAGTGAGCTTATTATGTAAACAACGAAAGCGGGCGACCACACGCGAGAACGGTCCAGCATTGCCCTCACACGGCTTCGCGCAAGAGGGGTCGGAACCCCGCCTGCCTGAAATGTTCGTCGGCGGTAAGGGCATCCCGGATGCCTCGTTCCTCCATAACAACGAAGGAGATGCAATCGGTAAGACCCCATTCCTTGTCGGGGCGTTCCGCGTAGAGCATCACCGCCCGCTGAAGCAGCGGCTCTGACAGCGGTACAATTTCCACGCTTGCGTCGCGCTGAAGGGAAGAAAGCAATTGCAGAGCCGCTTGTCGATACTGAACCTTGGATAAAGCGTTGCCGATTTCCAGCAGTACGCCCCAGGTCGTCACCAAGCGAGTCCCTTTTCCTTCCAACTCTTCAGCTAAATCCAGTGCGGGACGGTGATATTCGTCGGTGAGTCGAAGCAAGCGCGACGGCGTATGCCGTATCCAAGAATACGCTACTTCCCGGAGTCAGGCTTATCGCCATAGAGATAGGTCTCAAGGTTGGCTGACCAATCGGCGGGGCCGGTTAGTCCTAAGCTGCGGGCAGTGCGAAGAAACGACTCTGGCTCCCCGGATGCCGGCAGGCTTTCAATAGTCAGACGTACGCGCGTGTTGGGAGGAAGCTCCAGCGGTTCGTCGGGACGAAGCGTCACGCCGTCGAAAACTGCCTCGATGCTCTTGGTCATAGCTCCTCCCGCTACTGCCAGTATAGCTGAGCTAGAAGCCATTCAAAATCTAAAATCCGAAATCGCTAGTGAGCGCCGCCCGCCAATTCGCGCACGATGTCGCCCACAAAGCTTTTGGCGTCGCCGAAGAGCATCAGGGTTTTATCCAGGTAGTAGAGCGGGTTGTCAATGCCGGCGAAGCCGGGGTTCATGCTGCGCTTGATCACCATAACGGTGCGGGCCTTGTCGACCTCGAGGATGGGCATGCCGTAGATGGGGCTGCCCTGGTCGGTCTTGGCGGCGGGGTTGGTGACGTCGTTGGCGCCGATGATCAGCGCCACGTCGGTCTGGGGAAAGTCGGGGTTGATCTGATCCATTTCCAGCATGCGGTCGTAGGGGATGTCGGCCTCGGCCAGCAGCACGTTCATGTGGCCGGGCATGCGTCCGGCGACGGGATGGATGCCGAACTTCACGTCCACGCCCTTCTTGGTCAGCGTGTCGAACAGTTCGCGCACCTTGTGCTGCGCCTGCGCCACCGCCATGCCGTAGCCGGGCACGATGGCCACGGTGTTGGCGGCTCCCAGAATGGCCGCGGCCTCCTCCGCCGTGGCGCTGCGCACCGTGCGCTCTTCCTTCACCGCGCCCGACGAGGCCTGCACCTGGCCGAAGGCTCCGAACATGACGTTGGTGAACGACCGGTTCATGGCCTTGCACATGATGACGGACAGGATGAAGCCCGACGAGCCGTCCAGCGCGCCCGCCACGACCAGCACTTTGTTGTTGAGCACAAAGCCCAGCAGCGCCGCGGAAAGTCCGGCGTAGGAATTCAGCAGCGAGATCACCGTGGGCATGTCGGCCCCGCCGATGGGGGTGACCAGCAACACGCCGAAAATCAACGAGACCACCACCATGGCCGGGAAGATCTGCTGCTGCTCGGGGTGAAACATCAACCAGACCGCGATCCCCACGGCCGCCGCCAGCACCGACAGGCTCACGAAATTCTGCCCGCGATAGGTGATGGGCCGCTGCGGCAGCCATTCCTGCAACTTGCCGGCCGCGATCAGGCTGCCGGTGAAGGTCAGCGAGCCGATGATGACTTCCATGGCGATTTCCACCATGTCGAACTTGGTCAGGTGGGGCACGCGCACGTAATATTCGGCAATGCCGATCATGGCCGCCGCCAGCGCTCCAAACGCGTGGCTCATGGCGGTCCGCTGGGGCACGGCGGTCATGGGCACCAGGCCCAGCGGGATGCCCACAATGGCGCCCACCACCAGCGCCACGATGATCCACTTGTATTCGATGATCTCGTAGTTGCACAGCGTGGCGGTGACTGCCAGGAACGCTCCGAACTCGCCCGCCAGCACGCCGTGCTTGGCCGTGGCCGGCGAACTGAGCCACTTGAGCGCCAACACGAACAGCGCCACCGCAACGATATAAGCAACATCAATGAGTTGCTGCTGGAGGAGATGGTTCATGGTTTCCTGCACCTGCTGAGGTCGATCTTAAAGTCGCGGGGTAAACCCGCCGCTACGGGAACTGTCAGCGCTAACGCGCCGTCGCGCGCGCGGTTCATCATGGCTTCTTGGACTTGCTGAGTTTGAACATGCGCAACATGCGGTCGGTGATCAGGAATCCGCCGATCATGTTGCTGAAGGCCGCCGCCACGGCCACCGCTCCCAGAACGGTGGAAAGCGTGCTCTCGTGCCGGCCGGCAATGATGATCGCCGCCACCACCACAATGGCGTCCAGCGCGTTGGTCAGCGACATCAGCGGCGTATGCAGCAGCGGCGAGACCCGGCGGATCACTTCAAATCCGATAAAGCCCGCCAGCACGAATACATACAGGCAGTTGATGAGGTCGAAAGTCACAGGTACCTCCTGATGTGGTTTCAAATGCCAAGTGTTGAGAAAGGTTGAAACTCGAAAATCGCAATTCGAAAATCGCAAGCCAAGTACCTGATTTTGAGATCCGAATTTGCCGTTCCGTCCTTGCCCCAGCCCCTAGCCCCCAGCCCCGAGTCCCTCTGGCATTTTAAAGAACTCCCGCACGCGAGCGTTCACCACTTCTCCGCCCCGCGTCAGCAGCGTGTCGCGAGTGATCTCGTCTTCCAGATTCAATTGCAGCTTGCCGCCCTTCCCCAAGTGCAAAATGAAGGAAGTGAGATTCTTCGCGTACATCATGCTGGCATGATACGGCACCGCGCTGGCCACGTTGATGTAACCGATGATGGTCACTCCGTGTTCCACAATGCGCTCGCCGGGCCTGGTCAGCTCGCAGTTGCCGCCGCGCTCGGAGGCCAGGTCCACGATCACCGAGCCGGGCGCCATGCGCTTGACCATGTCGGCAGTGATCAACACCGGCGGCTTCTTGCCGGGAACAACGGCGGCGGAGATCACCACGTCGCTGTCCTGCACGGTGTTACCCAGCAATTCGCGCTGCCGCTGGAAGAACGTTTCGTCCTGCTGCTTCGCATAGCCGCGCGCATCCTGTGCGTCCTTGGCTTCGATGGGCAATTCGATAAAGCGCCCGCCCAGGCTCTGCACCTGCTCTTTCGCCGCCGGACGCAGGTCATAAGCGGAGGCCACCGCGCCCAGGCGCCGCGCCGTCGAAATGGCCTGCAAGCCGGCGACGCCTGCGCCGATGATGAAGACGCGCGCCGGCGTGATCGTTCCCGCTGCCGTGGTGAGCATGGGAAACATGCGCGGCAGGCGGTCGGCCGCCAGCAGCACGGCCTTGTAGCCGCAGATGGTAGCCATGGAGGAGAGCGCGTCCATGCTCTGCGCGCGGGTGATGCGCGGCATCAATTCAACGGAAAACGACGTGACGCCCGTGGCGGCAAGTTGTTGCGTCGAATCAATGGAGCCGAAGGGGCGATGAAATCCAATGACCGTTTGATCGCGTCGGAAGAGCGGTAGGTCTTCCCTGCCCGTCACGTCATTCGACCCGAAGCTAAGCACTTGCGCGATAACGTCCGCGGACTGGAACACCTCAGCGCGCGCGGCTGCGAGCGTGGCGCCCTTCTCCACGTAGTCGCCGTCGGGATACCCGGCGCTGATCCCCGCGCCAGCCTGCACCAGGACTTGGAATCCCGCCTTCACCAGAGTGGGTACTACCACCGGAACCAGCGCCACGCGCCGCTCGCCGGGAAAGCTTTCCCTTGGAACACCGACGACCATTTGTGATCTCCCCTATTCGGTTTGATGATCGGATGCGCCCTGGCGAATCGAAATTTTGGCCGCGGAATACGGGCCGGCAATCGAATCGCCTCGCCTGGATTCTTAATCCAAGACTTCAGCTTGCGCGAGCTGCATTTCGCTGCCGGCCGCGGAGTTTGCTGTCACAGCGTGTTCTCCCGTGGCATCCACCCAAGCGATCGGCAGGTCAGTTCTTTCCCGGCACGCGCAACGTGAACTGATCGTGCGCCGCCAGTTTGAATTTGCCTGGCGGGATGAGCACCAACCCGCGGCCAAAGGCGCTTTTCACGCGGAATACCGTGGCGCGATAACGCTGGCCTGAAGTTGTTTGCAGTTCCATCTCCTCACCCGTATGTGCCAACAGCAGCGATCCGAGGCGCGGGCCATCAGCCTTGTCGCGCTGGTGGAAGATGACAGCGCGCACGCCGAGTTTCGTGTCGTCAAAGGTCTCCATCACGCTGCAGATGACCGGCCCGCTGCTGGTGTTACTCGGCGCAGTTTGTGGCGGCGCGCCGGAAGTACGGGCGGCATGAGAAGCCAATAGAATTGCGGTCCAAACGAGTGTCGCAAGAGTTTTCCTGAACACGGCGTCCTCGCTATGCCATCACGAAACCTTTTGCGCTTCGTCGTGGCGACAGTGAACTTCCAAATCAGGCCGAATATCCGTGCGGCTCCCTTCTTGCTTTGCAGCGAAGGCTACGTCATAATACAGGCTTGGATTGTAACTTGCCATCCATACTCTGGAACGTTGAGGGGATTGGGTTTATGTGGATGGCAAGAGGCACTACGAAAATTTATTATAGGTCGCAAAAAAAACCTTGCATTTGGAGAAACCTTTCTGTAATATTCCTGATTGCCAGCACGAAGGTGGACGAAGTAGCAAGGGCACGGTTGATCCAATGTTTCAGCCGAGCTAGTTTTAAGGCTCCACATCGACTCGGTTGAGACTCTTCGGAGGTCGATACGCGCAAGGCTTTCGGATAAGGGCTTGAAGCAAGTGGGTCCCCGGTAAGAAACCCTCCCGCCTGTTTCAATCCCCGAAGCTTAAGGCAATCGAACTCAGCGGCCTGTGAAGGCGCGCCAGATGCTTTTGCGCCTCGAAGCAGTACGCGGAGAAGAGTGGCGAGGTTGTTGAGCTTGGTTTCAGTCCGGCATCGCCGGAGGGAATCAACCCCAGCATCCCAGCAGTCCCGTCGCATGACGGGCGCAGAGATGACAGGTAGAGGCCTAGGGAGACGCGAGTCGGCCTTGGGTACTCGAAGCTCTTTGAAAACTGAATAGTGTGGCGTCTACCTAGAAGGCAGTTGTCAGTGATAGGTGGCTGGCTCTTGGTGCGGTTGAAAGCTGTGCCGGGGGTGGCGACTAAAAGCTGATGACTGCGACTGTCCGGGATTGGATCCGGGCAGTGGAAGAAAGGCGAATCTGCAAACATTGCGGGGTTCGGGTTTCGGGGTTGGGGATTAGGGTTGATTCCTCTAGCTCCTGACTTCCGGCTCCTGACTCCGGG
>CAVRBF010000052.1:0-53219 GCA_963719115.1 uncultured Acidobacteriota bacterium
GGTTCCTCCCGAACAACCGGTCATGTTCCCTCGCGGGCTACCGTCATGTTTTCTTTTTTAGAGAGGGTCCGGTCATATTTCCTCTTGGACCACCTTTCGTGGTTACAGCGGACAGAACCGATAAGAAAAAGGGCCCGGCTCCGCCGGGCCCGGTTACAGGACTGGCCGGATTGCCAGACCCGCCATAACCGTGCACTGACAGAGTATCAGCCTGTATCCGGGAACTCATCGCTGAATATATAGGCAGGGGTGCCAGACTATCCGTAGCAGGAGAGGTGTTATGAAGAGAGACGTTATCCTGGTTATCCTGACCCTTGTGCTCTGCCTGGTATGCCTGGCCGCCGTGGCAGGAGATACCCGCGTGACGGACAGCAATCCGGCAAACACCGGGGTTACCGAGCCCGGCGGGGCAAGATCCGCGCCAGAAGCAGGCATCCCGGTCATCAGGGCACAGGTGGCAGGGGGAACGACCGCAGAACCGACCATGGAGCCGGTTACGTCCCCGACCGAAGAACCAACGCTCATGCCTACCCGAGGAGCCCGCGCGCGCATCGACCCGTTTCCCGATCGCGCGAAGCTCGGCTGTCAGTTCGGTCATCATCGCGGTCGAGAGCGCGTACGCCGCTCTCGGGACGATTCATCGTAACGTGACCAGCCCGGCTTCTTCCTCGACGATCAGATTCTTGTGCGCGTTTTCATTTGCCATCGGTTTTCACCTGTCATGCATTCTCTCGCTCTTCGAACCGCCTGCTAATCGCCTGGATCGTTTTTCCATTCTTCGGGATAGAGCAGCAGCAAGTCCTGGCCGAGCGCGCGCACCAGGAATCGCTGCGTCTCGTTGATCGCACGTTCGAGCGCGCGGCCGCCAATCAGCCAATGCCCACGGCCGGCGATCGCCGCCAACTTCGCGCCGATCGACTCTGCAAATTTTGACGTCCGCGCAAGCGGCGCAAAGAGCCGATCAGCGTGGAGACACCCACAAGCTGGGCCACCAGTTGGCTGGCATCGCCGTAGAACAGGCCGGTGACGCTGCCGGTGATGCCGTTCCAGCTTCCCCCGTAGTTGCTCGTCCCGTCGGCGAGCAACCCTACCGAGATCACGCCCCACAGTCCACAGGTTCCATGCACCGAGATGGCGCCAACGGGGTCGTCAACTTTGGCATAGTTTTCGAGGAAGGAGCAGCTCAGGCACACCAGGATGCCGGCGACGAAACCGATGATGCACGCACCGGTGGTGTTGACAAAACCGCTGGGCGCGGTGATGGCCACCAACCCCGCAAGAAGCCCGTTCCCCGCCATGGAAGCGTCCGGCTTGCCCTTTAAGGCCCACATGTAGAGGATGGCTCCTATGGTTCCCGTGCACCCGGCCAGCATGGTGTCAACCGCGATGGTTCCAATTCGCAGGTTGCCGGCCGCGGACGCGCCCAGGGTGCTCCCGGGGTTGAAGCCGAACCAGCCGAAGGCCAGAATGAAGCAGCCAATCATGACGGCCCCCACATCATGTCCGAGGATGGGGTTGCTGGAGCCGTCCTTGTTGTATTTGCCGATGCGCGGGCCAATGATCATACCCACGGCGAGCGCCGTGATTCCGCCCACTGCGTGGACCACCCCCGATCCGGCAAAGTCGCAGTAGCCTTTGCCCAGACCGACGTTGGTACCGAGCTGGGAAAGCCATCCACCGCCCCATGCCCAGTTGCCATAGAGTGGGTAAGTGATCGCGCCCATGAACAGGGACGATACCGTAAACGCCAGGAATTTCCAGCGCTCCGCACAGGCACCGGTCACAATCGTCAGGGCGGTATCCATGAACACCATTTCGAATAGGAAAATCACCATGACCCCAACGTCATAAGTGTGGCCACTCAGAAACATGCCCGCCGTGGCAAAAAGGCCCCAAGTCTTCCCAAATAAGGTGAGACTGTGCTCTCCGGTTAGAGTCGCGAGGCCACCGAGGTTTCCATTCCCGGCGGCCCCACCCATTTGAATGGCAAACCCCAGGATCCAGTAGGCAAACAAACCGCACGTGTACACGAAGAAATTCATCATGTAAGTGTGGTTGGCATTCTTCGCCCGGCACAGGCCCGATTCAACCATGGCAAATCCGGCCTGCATAAACATGACCAGGAAGCCTGTGACCAGCGTCCAAATGAAGTTGGCCGCAATCTTGTTTTGGCCAACTTGATTGGCGACATCGGGTAGGGTCACGCCAGCCTTGGAATCCGCAGCCGGGACGTCATTGATGGTCCCGGTGATCGTCCCGCCGGGATCTCCTTTGGCCATGTCCGTCGGAGTGGGCGCTTTACCCGCGGCATCCTTGAGTTCGGAATCCGCCGGAGGAAGCGCCGCCGGAGCAGCCGCCGTGGCGGGTGCGGCCGGCGCCTGGGCGTAGGTCAGGGCATTCATCCCCAGGCCCAGACCGGAGAGCAATAAGCTGAGGCAACTGCCGAGAACAAACTTCTTCATAGGGTCTCCTCCACAGTGGATTTGGCTACCACGAGCTTTGTCGACGCGGATTTTCCGGCCATATTCTTGCCGAAGGCCACCGGCAAGACTCCCAGGACCCCGATCAGGCTTACGGCGATGCCGACCAAGGCGAATGTCATGCGGCCGCCGACACTGGTGGTGATGTGCAGGCCGGCGATGGTGATAAACCATCCTCCCAAAGCCACGGCCAGTCCCAACAGCTTCAGAGATTGCGTTGCCCTCCACACCCGCGCGTCTTCCCTTCCATGGGTTTCATCTTCAGAAATCCCACCAGGCTGATGACCACGGCCACGAGACCCAGCACCAGCACCAGTTTGCCAAAGCCTTCGGCGAGGTACGCCAAGCCGGCGCACAACACCGTGACCCCCGTCCAAAACAGGACTAGATAGCTACCTTGTTGCTTGTTTGCTGCCATGCACGAACTCCCTTCCTGACCGCAAGGGTCAACGGTTTACGAATTGGATATTGCCAGACATCGATCATACAAAGGTTGAAACACACCGTCCGAATGGAGATGCTCAACGCGGTTTCAGACTTCCCGCACTTCCCTGCCCCCGCGTTCCCTTGACCAGAGGGTTGCCCGCGGGCAGCGCCATGAACAACAAGAACTCAAACCCGGCCGTGACTTCAAGGATCAGGGGAAGCTGGCTCTGCAGGCGAAGCACCAGCAGCAACAGCACCATGGAGAACCACTGCCAGCGCGAGCGGTGCAACCTCTCCCAGCGATCCGGAAATCGCAAGAGCCGGGCGAAGCCGGCCTTTTCGTCAGGGTCGAACTGCCCCCAACACTTGATGCAAGCCACGGAGAAAAATCCGGCCAGTAACAACTCCAGCAATGCCATGCGCTCATTCATTTTTCCCAGTCCCCCCACTCCTCGTCGCCGTCGGCACTTGGCTGCCGCGCCGGACACGATTAAGTTACGTACGGCCCACCGATGGCCTAAAGTGCTCTCCCGCCAGATCCCCAACCTGATTTCCCAACCATGCCACCCGCGAACTTTGAACTTTTGGCAGTTTTGAGGCACCGCGCAGTCACCTCGTCCCGTACCCAAGGGACTCCCAAGGTGCGGACGCACCTGCTTGGACACGCGTCCGGCACGAGCCGGAAGGAGAATCCTTCGTCGCTGCTTCGCTACGTAGAATGTGACTATGGGATGGACACTGCGTCGTGTCCGTAATGACTCTGGTGGTCCGGCATTCGGTTTGTGGTCCCGCGGCCTCTTCTGCGAAGCCGGGGTTAAAAACCTCACCTTACGATTTTGCCGGTTACACGTCCACTGTAGAAGAGTTCGGGAAAGACAGTCAAATTCAAATTTTTAATCGCCGTGATTTGGAATCCGCGCGGTTGGGGCCGTCGTGAGCCGGGGCTCGGTATCACCCGAGCTTGCCTGTTTCGGCCGGCGTTTCATGCTTTCGAGAAGAAGCACCGCATCAGCAATCTCCCGCATGGACTTGCGTCTTTGCTGGCTCTCGCGCTGCATGGCGCGATAAGCGTCCTCCTCGCTGAGATTCAATTCCCGCTGGAGGATACCTTTGGCGCGCTCTACGACTTTGCGCGATTCCAGACGCAGGGAGAGTTCGGAGTTTTCGCTCTCGAGCCGCGCCCGCTCAATTTCCCCACCAATCATGAATCCCACCGTCGCCACCAGGCCGATTTCACTCGCGCCGTAGTGGTAGGGGGCGAGATTCTGGAGGTTGATCACGCCCAGCAGCCTGCCTCCACTCCCCATGGGAACCGAGAGGAATGACTCATAGCGGTCTTCCGGCAAGTCATGAAACATCTTGAAGCGCGGATCGTCCGCCGCGTGGCGAGAGACCGCGACGGGCTCGCGATTTTCCGCCACCCAGCCCGTGATTCCCTGACCCAGCTTGAGTTTTAGCCGGTTCACCAGCTCCGGGTGGGGGTTCTTGGAAGCGCGCAGCACCAGTTGGCCGTCTTCCAGCAGGTAGACAAAGCAGGAGTCGCACCGCACCGCGGCAGTGACCACTTCGACGACGTCAAGCAGCACCACCTCCAGCGGCGCCGCGGCCGATAGGCGGCGGGCAATTTTGCTCAAAAGAGCAATATCAATGCCCTCCGCCGGCTCCGGACCGACGCGTTCGCTGCGCGCGTTCATGAGAAGGACTTCGCTCATCAGCTCCAAACTTGGTTACCGGATTCGCCCGTACCTTAGGGTACCAAGCCGGAAGCGAGCGGACAATTATCCTTTGGTATAGGTGGCCATGCGGGAGGCAAAGGTGAAGCACCCATTCAAAATCACTTCACGCAACCCACACCGTTGCCATACTGAGGATTAAGGAATCGCTTTCGTCGGCCATCCTTCCCTTAACGTCATCCTGAGGACCGACGCCTTTTGTCGGGCCGAAGGACCTGCATTTCGTGCGTGCATGAGGAAAGGGCAAATGCAGGTTCTTCGCTCTGAACGGCGGGCTTAGGATGACGGGGCGTGGGGTTCGCGTGAATACTCGCGGCGCGGCTACCCGTTCCCCCGCAGCCGGTTGAGTTCTTCCGTCATCCGCACCAATTCCGGCAGCGATTGTGCCTGCATTTTCTGCATGGCATGGCCGCGGTGGACTTTCACGGTGATTTCCGTGACGCCGAGCTTGGCCGCCACTTGCTTGTTGGTGAGACCTTCCACCACCCACTGCATCACTTCGCGTTCGCGGGGGGTCAGTTCGGCAAAGCGCCGGCGCAGGACGCAGGATTTGGCTTCCTCCCGTCGCCGCGCGCGGTCGCGGGTCAGCGCATCGTGGATGGCACTCAGCAGCTCGTCCTTTTGAAACGGTTTGGGTAGGAATTCCACGGCCCCGGCCTTGAAGGCCCGCGAAGTCATGGGAATGTCTCCGTGTGCCGTGATGAAGATAATGGGGATCTCCATTCCCGCTTGTTTAAGGCGCGTCTGAAGGTCCAGTCCGTTCTCTCCCGGCAGGCGCACGTCCAGCACCAGGCAACTGGCCGTGTCGCGCCGCGTGACGCGCAGAAAACCCTCACATGATGCAAACGCCTCCACGTGCAGCCCCACGGAGCGCAGCAGGCTTCCGATCGAGTCGCGAATCGACTCATCGTCATCGATCACGAAGATGGTGGCGTCGCGGTCATTCATGCGGTTCAATGGGAAGAGCCGGGAGGGTAAACTGAAAAACCACACCGCCCGCGGGGCGCGGCGCGGCCCATAGCCGGCCGCCGTGCGACTCCACAATCGAGCGGCTGATCGCCAGGCCCATGCCGATCCCTTGCGGTTTAGTGGTAAAGAACGGCGCAAAAATCTTTTCGGCGTCGTCCGCCCTCAGGCCTGCGCCCGAGTCTTCCACGCGAACGGCAATCTTGTCCGTGCCGTTCGCTGCGGTGGCCAACAGAATTTCCCTGCCGTGCTCTGCCGAGCGCCGCAAAGCGTCCATGCTGTTCACGATCAGGTTCAGCAGAACCTGCTGCAATTGCACTCGGTCGCCCTCCACCGGCGGCAGGATCGCGGCGTACTCCGTCAGCACGGTAATCCCGTGGCGCATCGCTTCGTCGTGAAGAAAGGTCAGCAAATCGCGCGCCAGCTCGTTGAAGTCGATTCGCCCTTTCGCCGCCGGCTCTTTCTTGACCAGCGCGCGCATGCGCCCGATCACCGCCCCAGCGCGCGAGCCATCTTTGATGATGCGCTCGGCCGTGTGGCGCGCTTCCTCCAGGTTGGGCGGGTCCTGCGCCAGCCATTCCAGGCAGGCGTGGCCGTAGGTCACCACGGCCGCCAGAGGCTGGTTCACTTCATGGGCAATCGAAGTGGCCAGCTCTCCCATGGTGAGCACTCGCGAAAGATGGGAAATTTCGCCCTGCATGGTCATCAACGCCTGCTCGCTGCGCTTGCGCTCTTCAATATCGGTGCTGGTGCCGTACCAGCGGACGATCTCGCCCGACGCGCCCCGTAGCGGAACGGCGCGGGTGAAGAACCAGCGGTATTGTCCGTCGGCGCCGCGGATTCGCCATTCACCCTCCAGCGGCCTTCCGCCGGCGAGCGATTTCTGCCAGCAGTCGCGAAAGTTCTCACGATCGTCCGCGTGCAGCGTGGACACGAAAAGTTCGCCCCGCGTCGCGTCGATCATGCGGCCTACATAATCCAGCAGACGCTGGTTGCAATAGTCAATGGCGCCGTCAGGCGCCGCGCTCCAAATCTGTTGCGGGATCACCTCCGTCAGCAAGCGAAGCTGGCGCTGGCGGTCGCGTAGTTCGGTGTTCGCCTGCTGCAACTCGGCCGTGCGCTCCGCCACGCGCAATTCCAGTTCATTGTGCGCGCGGCGAAGGGCTTCCCGGTCCTCGCGCTGCGCGGAACTGACCCAACTGCCCGCCAGGGCGGAGGCCGTGAACGCCATCAGATACGCCACGTCGGCGGGGCGAATGGTGAAAGAAAAGAATGGCGGAAGAAAGAAGTATTCCACCGCCACCGTGGAGAGTAGAACGGCGAATAGACCCGCGCCCGTTCCTCCCTGCCACGCGCTCAGGATTACGGCGGCGAAAAACAGAAACAGGAACGGATAGGAAAACAGTTGGTGCACCAGCAACGTCGCCGCCAGCGCCAAACCCACCAGCAGCAACGCCAGCGCATATCGCCGCACCACGAACGGCGACACCCTGACTGGTACGCCGCCGGAGAATGATGTCACTCCCGCCGCCAAGCTCCACCTGCCTATCGAGTCCGTGTCCGTCGCAGACCCCTCGCCCACAATACCTTGAGATCTCTCTTGAGGCTAACAACCCCGCTTCGGCAGGTCCAATATGTTTTTTTGATGCCAACCATTCAAGACGCGCGGGGCGGGAAATTGCACCACCAAGACACAAAGACACCAAGGAATCCGATAAGCCTTTCTTGGTGCCTTGGTGTCTTGGTGGTGCGATTATGGCAGGCAAAGGGAAGGCGGGAGCTGCGGCTCCCGCACTCCAAAGCTCACGCGTAGGCGTGCAGGCCAGGCAGCAGGTACGTCACGCCGAAGAACGTGAACATGACGATGCCGAAGCCGATGATGGCAAAATAGGCCGAGCGGCGCCCGCGCCAGCCACGGGTGAGCCGCATGTGCAGGTAGCCCGCGTAGGTCAGCCAGGTGATCAGGGCCCAATCTTCCTTGGGGTCCCAGCTCCAATACGATCCCCAGGTGCGGTTGGCCCAGTAGGCGCCGGCGATGATCATGAAGGTGAGCAGGGGGAAGGAAATCGCCACCGTCTTGTAAATCAAATTATCCAGCATGTCGCGGCTGGGCAGGTAGCCGGAAATCGAGTCGAATTTCCAATCGAGCATCAGCCATGCGGCGCTGGCAAACAGGGCGGAGGCCACCCCCGCCAACAGGAAGGGGCTGTCAACCAGCCGCACTGCAAAGCCTTGCGCGTATTCCGGCAGGTAATAAGGTCCGTCGCTCACCTTGGCGAGCAGCAGCGCCAGGGCCACGGCCTGGGCGGCGAGCGCCGTCCAAAAGACCATGCGGACGGGCTTCTCCCAGCTCTCGGGCCGGGCGGAATACCCGCCCACCAGGTTCAGAATCAGCGTGCCGGCGGCCAGCACCAGGACGATGACAAATGGCCAACCCACGGACGCCAGCGGCACCGTCAGCGGCGTCTTGGGGGCCAGCATGATTTTTTCGCGCGTGACGGGGTCAAAAGCCGCCAGCGTCAGCGACATGCCGCTTTTCACGCAGGTGGCTACCACCGTTCCGTAAATGCCCACCAGCAGCGCCGAAGTCCAGCTCAGGAAACTGCGCGGCGTCACGCCGTCCTTGATCAGGTAAAGGAGCGCCACGGCAAAGGAGAGCGTGAACCCCGCGTAGCTCAGCATGGCCAGCGTGACGTGAATCTGCAGCCAGGTGGATTGCAGCGCGGGCACCAGCGGGCGGATTTCTCCTGGCAGCACCTGCATCAGAATCAGCGCCAAGGTGGCGATAGGCAGCGTGATGACACCCAGGAAAGTGAGCTTAAGTCTCCATTCTACTAGGACATGCGCAACCACCACCGCCCACGCGAAGACCATGACCATTTCATAAATGTCGGAAAGCGGTGCGTGCCCGGAACTGGCCCAACGCGCCCCGATGGCAATGCTGTGCAACAACAACCCGCCGCGCGTGAGCGTCACCGCGCCGGAAAACAAGTCCTGCTGCCGCAGGGCCAACGAAGAACCGTATAAGATCGAGGCTCCCAGGTAGGCGATCAGCGCCACGTAGAGGAATTTTTCCCCGGCGTGCACGCCTCCGAACCAGCCCTCGTCGGTAACCAAATGGGGGACGGAGATCGCCAACACCGTAAAACAGCCCACGCTCACCACCAGCATGATCCAACTGGCAGCACTGAACTGGCTGCGCTCGGTAGTGTGGGTAATCGCTTTCGCCATAACTGCTCCTCCTGATCAATTCAACAAGATGCCCGAGTGCGGGGCACTCGATTCGGACATTATGTCCATCAACTGCTTGGCTGACCTTCGCCCCAATGGCCGGCTTTGCCGCAAAGTAGCGGAATAACCACAGTGCCACCTAGGCCGCCGGGGCGTCAATTGTCGACTCTTCCGCCGCCGGCGCCAAAGCCGCTTCCACCTTGCCCGCCAACTCGTTAAACCGGTGCTCAAAGTTCTCGCGATACTTGCTGGGTTGGCCACCCAACAACAGCGCCGGGCGCCCTTGGCGATCCTTCCCGACGACTCCCCAGATGCGAATGTGCGAGAGGTACAGCGCCATCATCAAACCGGTGGTCAGCAGCAGGCACCCGCCCCAGATCATCCACTGCCCCGGCTCGCGCGCCACCTGTAGGCCCGTCACCGGCGCCATCTCCACGCTCACGAACCGGAAGTTGATACCAGTGTCGTTGGGCGGATTCGACTCTGGCGCCTTGGGCAGCACCCAGGCATCGGTGGGCTGGCTGCCGGGGCGCGTCACCTGAAGCCGAATCGCGGGGTTCCGCGGCTCATCGGAGCGCGAGGAGATTTGATTACCCTGCAAGACATAGTCAGGAATGAAATCCGCCAGCGCGACCGTTGCGCCCTGTTCGCCCAGTGGAGACGGCACGCCTGGAACCAAGGTCAGCGTCTGGTGCTTGTCCGCAACACCCTCCTGCCAACGGGCTTCCATGACGAGCTTGCTCGGCGTGCCCGACGACGGAACGTATGAGGCTTGGTAAAAGCGCACTCCCTTGTAGGTCAGAGGATCATTGACGTAGATCTTCTGGTGGGCGACCTCACGGGCACCCTCCAAAACCGTGAGCTGGCTCCAGTATTGGCGCGGCGACCCATCGGGATATGCGTCCATGCCCGTCGCATCGCAGCGCAAAGTGAATCCGAGGTGGTGTGTAGCGCCGGGCGTGGTAAGCGGCTCAACAACATCAGTACTCCCGCCCTGCCGCAAGGTGACGAAGCCGCGGTAGCCGCGCGTTCCATCAATAATGGTTCCGGCAAAGATGATCAGTAAGCTCGCATGCACGACGTAGGGAGCCAGTCGCACCAGCCGATGTTTCTCCATGTAAAGCGTACCCTGCGGAAGGACGTCCGCTCGCGGCGGGTAGCCGAGGTCCTTGAGCGTTGACGAAGCCAGCGCCAGTCCTTCCTGCTCGCTGTGTGAGCCCAAGGGGATTTCGCGCTGAAAGGGCAGCGCCCGGATGAAAGCCACATCGGCAAGATAATGAGGCCGCGCGTACAATCGCCACACTTGCGGAAACCGTTCGATGGAGGCCAGGGTGATGTTGGCGCCGAGCAGACCCAGAAGAAGCACGAACCACCACGTGTGAAAAACATCGAACAGCCCCAGGGCATTTAACAGGCTGACAATCTGGGGAGCGTAAATCTGCTCGATTTGGCCTTCCTGCGCCATGGGCCTCTGCAAAATGAAGGTACCCAAGATCGTAGCCACTCCAAGCAGCGCCAAGAGAAGGAGCCCGCATTTCAGCGAACTGAAGAAATGGAGAAGTTTGTCGAGTTCGGATTGACGGCTGGGCATGAAAAACTCCTGGTATTAAGGGCGCCTACGAGTCCATTGCCTTAAAGGCATGCTTGTCGGCATCTCGATTGCCAGCTCGGAGAAAATGTCCGTCCGCCATAATCCCTTGAAAATGGGGTTCAATTTGGTGCGGATTTGATTTCCGGTAAGGTTAGAGTTCCGCGAAAATCGACTTTTGGGGCAAAAGCCACATGAAATTGGGTGCGAGTGCGCAATTTGTCCGCTTTTCGACCCCGGCGCTTCACCGGCTATTTACTTTGAATGACTTCGATGCGGACGAAAAGGAACTCAAAATGCAGACAAAAGGGCAGGTGTGAAACCAGCTTTCATATCTTAGGAGGCGGTTATGAAATCTTTTACTACTGTTCGTGGTCCAGCCGACGTGAAGGAATTCGTTGCTGGTCCAAGGCCAGTAACTCCCTTTAAGGAGGTTACTCCCATGGAAATGCAGCCGACCTTTACGCTGACTTTCTCGGTTGGAACTACCATGCGGGAAATTCACGATACGGTGATCCGCACGGTCTTGCAGTACACGCGAAACAATCGTCTGCGCGCGGCACAAATGCTGCAGATCAACCCTCGGACGATCCGTCGTCGCTTGGGCAAGAAAGATGGGGCCGGAGCCAGTTCTCGAGCGGCCTAATATCCTTTAACTTTCATATACACGGCCCAAACTTCGATTCTCGAGAAGGGCACTCCCTCGCATTTTACTGTCAGGAACTACCGCCCGGATCTTTCTAGTCAAAGATCCGGGTGAGGGGCTGACACCTTGTCATTAACCGAGGGCCGCGTGACGGCGGCCTGAGGTCTCCTCAAAATTGGCGTCCTACGTGCTTCACTAATGTTTGAACTTGGACGTGACATGGAGTATGGCGGGCAGGTGCGTCTGTAATGTCGAGCGCAGTCGGACATTCCGAGCAGGACGGAAACGCGGGCGCCGTGGAGCGTGGCGGAGAAGGGATCCGCGGCCGGATCCTGATTATTGACGACGACCCGCATTTCCTGCGCGTGTTGCAGCGAATATTATCGGGCGAGAAATTCGCTGTCACGGCGACGTCCAATCCCTGCGAAGCTGTTGGGCTTCTGCGTTCCGGCAGTTTTGATTTGATCATTTGCGATTTGCGCATGCCGGATTGCGACGGACTCAACCTGCTGCAAGCAATTCGCAGTGGCGGAAACGAAATCCCTGTCATCATCCTCACAGCTTATGGTGAAGTGGATACTTATTTGGAAGCCATGAATGCAGGGGCCACGGAGTATCTGAACAAACCCATTAAGTCCGATGAGTTGGTACCGGTTGTCCACAATTGCCTGCGCAAGGTGAATCACCGTCGGAATTCAAAGCACCCCAACGACGCCCAAAGGTCTGCCCCTTGAAGCCTGTTCCTGCCGCCCGATTGTGGTTCCTCCCGCAGACTCTGCGCGAAGACCCACGGCACTGGGTGTGATGATGCCCGCCGCGAATCCGCTTCAAGTCCCGCCGGACATTTCCTGCGATGCTTCGCCTCTTGGAGAGCAGAGGCGTCCCACCGATAGAAGCCGAAGCGGGAGTCTGAACCGCCCCGAACTGCGCTTCGAGGCCTCACGATTTCAATTCAACAACTGTCGCTCCGGCACCGCCTTGTGAGGGTGGTGCTAAGTCGAATTTCTCCACCTGCGGGTGACTGGTAAACATCTGGTGGAGAGCCCTGCGCAGAATCCCTTTGCCGTGGCCATGAACGATGCGCACTCGTGGGCGCCCCGCAAGAAACGCCTGGTCGAGGAATTTGTCCACGCGCTCGAGGGCCTCTTCCGCCGTATTGCCGATCACGTTGAGCTCTTCCGGCACATCGTCGCTTCGTGATGCAGGTGCCGGACGAAGCGGAGCTACGGCGCCCGCGGGGCTCAAAGGCCTGACCTCGTCCGGATCGACCCGCATTTTCATGCTCCCCACAACCACTTCCAGTTGACCATTCGGCAGAAGGGCAAAGATGGTGCCGGCTGTTGAAACGCTCAATACCTCCACCCGATCACCAACAGCAGGAGGCTTGGCGACCGGCAGCGCATGCGGTACCGCAGCGGGCTCACCCAGCGCCTCAAGCACCTGTGTGTTCCATTCTTCGCGGGCTTCGCGCACCAGGCCCGTCGCTCTTCGTTCGCCCCGATTCACAACCTTGGCAGGAGCCGCCTGTTTGCGGAGTTCGTCAATCGATTGCTCCCAAGTCTTTGCGTACTGGCGCAAGGTCTCGTCCAGGCGCGAGTCGAGTTCCTTTAGTTTGACGCGTCGATCCTGCTGGAACTGGCGTTCGAGTTGTTCGCCGCGTTTCTCCTGCTCCTGCTTTTGGATTGCGAGTGCTTCCAGTTGGCGCTCCATTTCAGTGCGCTGTTGGTGCAGTTCCGCAATCAGCGCGGTGGCTTCGGCATCGGCGGGACCCAGTAGCGACCGCGCCTTCTGCACGATGCCGGACTCGAGCCCCAGCCTCGCGGCGATGTCGAGAGCGCTCGACTTCCCGGGCAATCCCACGAGCAGGCGGTAGGTGGGCTGGAGTGAGGCTTCGTCGAACTCCATCGCGGCGTTCATGGCCTCGGCGGTTTCGGCGGCGTAGGCCTTGAGGCGCGAATGGTGAGTGGTGACAATGGTTATGGCGCCGCGCTGGCGGAAGTGTTCGAGGATCGCCACGGCCAGGGCCGCGCCCTCGTTGGGCTCGGTGCTGGCGCCAATTTCGTCGAGCAGAACCAGGTCGTTCGGTCCAGCCACCATGGACATTCCGCTTATGTTCAACACGTGGGCGGAAAAGGTGCTCAGGTTCGCCTCAATGGACTGCTGGTCGCCGATGTCCGCCAGGACGCTCGTGAACAGCGGAAGCTTGACCTCGGCGGCGGGCACGGGGATTCCCGCCTGCGCCATCAAGACCGCGATGCCAACGGCTTTCAGGGTGATGGTCTTACCGCCGGTGTTGGGACCGCTGATGACCATGAGCGTTTTGGGCGGCAAAATTTCAAGGCTTAAAGGGACCGGTTTCAGGTCCGGGGAGGTCCGCACGGCCTGACGGAGCAGCGGGTGGACGAACCCGCTCAGGCAAATTGCCCGCTCCTGGTGGATCTCCGGAATGCAGCAGTCGAGCTCTTTGCTGAACGCGCCTTTGGCGAAAGCCCAGTCAACTTCAGACAAAATATCCGAAGCGCGCGCCAAGTCCTCGCGGCGTTCCTGCAATTGCCGCGTGAACTCACCCAGCAGGCGCTGGATTTCGGCGAACTCCCGGTCTTGCAGCTCCACCAAATCATTATTCAGAGTCAGGGTTTCAAGGGGCTCGACGTAAACCGTGGCGCCCGAGGAGCTGGCTCCGTGGACGACGCCCTGCACGCGTCGCTTCTCCTCGGCGCGGACGGGGATGACGAAGCGGTCATTGCGGATGGTCACGACGGCGTCCTGCACCACGCCATCCTGGGAGAAGCGCCGCAGCAGGCGGTCGAGGCTGGACTGGATTTCCGCCTTGGCGCGCTCGATGTTGCGACGGAGGCGGCCCAGTTCGGCGCTGGCGGAGGACTCCACGGTGCCGTCGGGGTTGATTTTGCCGCTGAGGCTGCCGACCAGGCTGCGGAAATCGGGCAGCGAGCGGGCCAGTTCATCGAGTCGCGGCGTGGTCGGAGCGCCTTTGGAATCAGATGGATAGGGCATCGCCGCGCCGTGTGAAGCCTGGCTGGCCGAAGGCGCAAACGTGCGGTACACGTCGAGCGCGGCGCGCGCCAGTTGCACCAGGGCCAGGATTTCGAGCGCCTCCAGCGCCACGCCCTCCACGCGCAGTTGCTCCAGCAGGGGGCTGGGCTCAATCAGCCCGGCCAGTCCTGGCCGCGTGCCCTCGCGCAGGTACTCTCGCGCCTCCCTCGCCAGTTCCAGGTCGCGCCGAATCCGGCCGAGGTCGGTGTGCGGAGCCACCCGCGCCAGCCTCGGCTCACTGATGGGCCCGGATAGATAAGGATGCAGCAGTTCCACCACCGCCGGAAACTCCAGCACGTCGCGGGAGAAGGGATCGGTGTGTGTTCGCGTCGATTTGAGTTCAGCCATGGCGGGTTCATTGTAATCGGGATTAGGCGCTAGGGACTAGGGGCTGGGGAATCGGGATACGGTGTACGGCATTGTCGATTTTCGATTGCCGATTGTCGATTTGCAGGCGCGAGCCTGGGAGGTGGTTTTCGAGTTTCGGCCGATGGGTTGCGATTGCCGACCCCGTCGCCCGAAGACGGTTTTGGGTCGCAGGGCGATTTTCGATTGTCCGGTTTCCAGTTGCTGATTTCGGTCGTGCGTGTGTTCGGCGGACGGAAGATAGTAGGGTAGAGAGTAGCTAAGTCGAGCCAAAAGGCAAAGCCCCCGCAATCAACAGGCAGGTAAAGTGGTAAGGCTCACTGGTGGCCCCGCGCTCGCGCGCGGCCCGGCCTGAACTCCAAAAGCTTTCACCATCCCGTCGCTAGCGCGCCACAGATAACGCAATTTGTAGTGCCGACCTCAAGGCCGACGCTACGGGAACCAAATCGTTCCGTCGCGGTACTGGCACGGGGAGGCGCCGGCTTGGAGGGCGGAGTCGTAGAAGGTTTTGAGGCTGTAGCGATTTTGGGTTGGGACGCGGTAGTTGGTTTCGGCCACGGTGATCAGGTAAGTGGTGTCGCTATCGGTGGTGAGGAGTTTCTGCAGGATCTCGGGTGAGATCGCGTAGGGGTTAACGCAGACCTTGCTGCGATCGGCGCTGAGGACCAGGAAATCCGGGATCAGATCAATCGTGATGGTGTAAACCGTCCCCTGCACGTAGCGGCGGGCGGCGGAAGGGACGTGGGCGATCTCACGGAGCAGCGCGTCCTCACTGCCGGACTTTGTCTGCATCGGCGGCTCGAGGGTCTGCCCCACAGCGCTCCATCCGATGATGTGGGGCGGGTTGTTCTGCGCATAAAGGAACGGCGTCTGCCGGAAATTGTTGCTGTCGGGAAAACGTATCGAGTACTTCAGGCGGACCCCAATCGGCGCGCCCTCGGCAATCAGCAAGGGCTGATCCTGCACATTGAAAACCTGGGTGGCGTCGGCGAGTTCCTGCGCCTGAGTCATCTCCCGCCGGAGCAATGGATCGAGACTGGCATACGACACCAGCACCAACAACATGGCGATGCCCACTCCGCACAGGCTGAGCACCAACGCGGTGAACTTGACCTTGCGGCGGGGAAGGAAGAAACACAGCCACCACCAAACGCCTAACGCGACGATCAGATAACCGAGTTCGAAATACGGGAACAACCGGGGCCCGGCCCTGACGCCCCAAAAAGTGGCGAGGAACAATGCCAGAAGCATATCGACGAGCGTGAAGAGGAGCCCGATGATCCAATTCATATCGGTTCGTTAAAGGTCGGGACGAGGGCCGGGGTGATCTTTCCACTCCTACTCGGTCCCATCCACCGTAGGACCGTTAATATCCTCTCAGTTCCGTGAAAAATCAAGCTTCGCGGCGGGACCAAGCGTCTCCAGTTGACAGTCCAAACTCAAATGCAAGAAACACCACCAAGACACGAAGGCACCAAGAAAGGCAGATGCCTCTATTTGGTGCCTTGGTGTCTTGGTGGTGACTGTTTTTGTTCTCCCCCGGGCACCCAAAGATTCTTCTTGACAAGCGCCGTCAACTGTCATAGTGTCATATGACAGAGAGCCGAACATGTTACTTCAGATCAATTTCAAGTCGGGCCTGCCCATCTACCTCCAGATTGTGGAGCAGATCAAGGCGGCCGCGGCTTCCGGGGCGGTTCAAGCGGGCGAAGTGCTGCCCAGCATCCGCCCCCTGGCGGAAGAACTGCGGGTGAACCGCAACACCGTGGCCAAGGCGTATTCCGAACTGGAAAACCTGGGCGTCATCGAAACGCTGCCGGGACGCGGATGCTTCCTGAAAGAAAACCACTCGGCCTTGCGCAAGGACGCGCGGCGCAAACTGCTGACGGACGACATCGACCGGGCCATCGTGCAGGCGCACCACTTGCAGGTGGACCACGACGAGTTTCTCAAGCTGGTGCGCGAGCGGCTTGACGCGCTGGACGACAAGCGGCGGGCTCATGAGGGATGAACTCGCAGCCTCGGGACACCGTAATTGTCGATTTTCGATTGCCGATTTTCGATTGAAGACGGGACACGGGGCCGAACAAAGGCAAAATGCAAAAGGCAAAGTGCAAAATGCAAAAGTGGAAACGCTAGTCCCTGGAACACCGATGCCCAGCACCGCAACCACCGGCGGGGACTCAATTTTTGCATTTTGCATTTTGCCTTTTGACTTCGCTTTTCACAGTAGCGGAGGGAAGGATCTTCTATGACGAACACGCCGCCTATCCAGATTGAGAATCTCACTTACGCCTACGGGCGCGCGGAGGCAGTGCACGATTTGAGCATCAAGGTGCGGCCGGGCCGCTGCTATGGCCTGTTCGGGCGCAACGGCGCGGGAAAGACCACCACCATGAAGTGCCTGCTGAACCTGCTGCGGCCACAGTGCGGGCAGGTGCGCGTGTTCGGGCTCGACCCGGCCCGGCACGAGGTGGAAGTGAAGCGCTCGCTCAGCTACGTGCCCGACCAAGTGGCGTTCTATCCGTGGATGAGCATTCGCGAGACGCTGGATTACCTGGCATCGTTCCGCCCGAACTGGAACCGCAAGATCGAAGAGGAACTGCTCGAGCGCTTCGGCTTGGACGCCACGCAGCGCACCGGCAATCTCTCCAAGGGGCAGCGAACGCAGGTGGCGCTGGTCTCCGCCGTCTGTCCGGAGACCGACCTGCTGGTGCTCGACGAGCCCACCTCCGGCCTTGATCCCATCGTGCGCCGCGAATTCATTGAAGCCGTGATCGGCGCGTACCAGCAAGGCATTCCGGGCCAGCGCACTATTCTGGTTTCCACGCACCTGATCACCGAATTCGAGGGCTTGATCGACGAGTTCACCATCATCGACCGCGGGCGCGAAGTGCTGACGCTCGACGCCGACCAGGCGCGCGAACGCTACCAGAAAATTCACGCGCGTTTTGCCCAACCGCCGCCGGAATCGGATTTCAAAGCCGCGCTGCGCGTGCGTCGCGATGGACGCGAAGTGGAATTGATCGTCAATGGCGGCGGGCCGGAATTGCTCGAGCGCCTGCGCCAGCTCAACCCCGAAGCGCTCACCAGCGAGTCGCTGACGCTGGAAGAGATCTTTGTGGCCACGCTGAAGGCGTGAAGACGGAAATTCGAAACTTGAAAGTCGAAACTCGAAGGTTGGTTCCGGAAGGCCGCAGGACAGACTCTGAACCAGGAGGGAGTTCGTGGAGGCTCCCTCTTGATGAGGAGGGGCCGCGCGCTAGCGCGGGGGTGGTGCAGGTTGCGTGCAGCGCTTTGGAGTGCGGGGGCAGCACCTCCCACCTTTCTCGCCCAAGCACACGCGCGGTTGGCGTATGGACCAAGACCGGAAGGCGGTAGCTGCTGCTATCGCACTCCAAGGCGCCTTCGGCGCAGCAAGCGTGAAGTCGGTGCCCGATTCGCGAGTGCCGAGTTTCGAGTTTCGAGTTTCGAACTTCGAATTTCGTCATGAGGAGACACGCATGACCGCTCAAGCCACGCGAATGCTGAAGGAAGCCCGACCGCTGATCTGGCCCTGGTGCGCGGTGGCGCTGGCGGGCGCGCTGCCGCTGGTTTACCCGATGAGCTGGACGCCGCTGATGTATCTCATTGGGTTCTTCGTCGTTCCGGTGATGGCCACGCTTTCTCTGGGCGATGAATTCCAACACGGCACGCTTGCCCTGCTGCTTTCTCAACCCGTTGGGCGGATGAGAATCTGGAGCGAGAAGTTGAGCGTAACGGTCGTGGCGATCGTGTCGGCAGTTCTGCTGTTCTCCCTCGCCTTGCGGGCGACGGCGTTTAGTCCCGACCGGCAGGAATTGATTTTTGCCGCAGCATGGATCGTGGCCATCACCGCTTCCGCCACGTTTTGGACGCTATTCACGCGATCATCGGTGGGCGGCGTCGCGGTGAACCTTGTGGTCCAATCCATCCTCATCATTATGATTCCGTGGGCAAGCCTGGCGGAACGGCTTCGTGCCCGGGGATATCTCTCACCGGTAAACATCATCGTAATTCCAAGCGTCATCATCGCCGGCTACGCGGGCGTGATGCTCTGGCTGAGCGGGCGGAGCCTGGTGCGGTTTCAAGTGACGGGCGGCATGGCCGGCGACGACCTGCTGACCGCCGGCCCGGACGTGATGCCGGGAGCCTTGGCGGATTGGTTGCGCTGCCGCCCCACTGGAGCGGTGCTCAACTTGATCCGCAAGGAACTGCGCTTGCTGCGGCCGGTGTGGCTGATCAGCCTGTTGGCGGCGGTCGGATGGGCTTGCTTGACTCTGTTCGGACTGTTGTACGAGCGGGGATATTCCCGGAACTTCGAAACCGCGGTGGTCATCGTGGGAGTGATCAGCACGCTGATGATCGCCATTCTCGCCGGAAGCCTTGTCACTGGGGGAGGAGAAAACCTCCGGCACGCACGCCTGGAACCTGACGCTGCCGGTTTCGGCTCGCCTCCAGTGGGGCGTCAAGCTGTCGGTGGCACTGTTCGCAGGCTTCGTGGGTGCGGGACTGCTCCCCATGCTGACCGTGGGCAGACTTCCTCATATGCTGTTCGATCTGAATTTGGGAACACGCTGTCTGCTCGTGGTGTTACTACTAACGTTCGCCGCCTTCTGGTGCGCGTGCGCCGTGGACGGGACGGTGTCCGCGGTGCTTTGGGCCGTTCCGGTAGTAGCTATTCTCATTGGCGCCAACTTTTTCGCCAGACTGTGGGCGTACGGCCTTGTCCTTCCTATGTGGCGGGCTAGCCCCTTTGAAAGCCTTGGATTGCCCTGGTTGATCGCGCGTGTTGTCCCCCATCGCCATCTAGCGTTCAAACTATTCGGGAATCTTCGATTTGACTGGTGGGTTGCGAGTGTTTCCTACGGTCACCGCCGACTGGAGTTTCCTCTCGAACAGCCCATGTTCATTCTACGCAGCGCTTGTGGGGGTGCCAGCGGTGATCCTCGCAATGGTCCAGAGTTACCGGCTGTTTGGCGCCCAGAACCGGGGCAACTCTCGGTCGGTCGCGCGAAACCTGCTGCCGTTGGCCTCGCTCGTCTTTCTGTGCGGGTTTTCCTGGACGGCGCTGGACGCGTTCTGGTGGCGCGCCGGATCGCAGGCACCGTACCTCATCGCCGTGACCAGCCATGCGGTCGAGAAAAGACTTCCCAGTGCAGCGAAACTACATCCGACCGAACCGCTGCAACTTACGGGCGATGATGTGGCTAATGCACAGCGTTGGCCCATCGCGGAAGGTTCAATCCTCCGCTGGCTGAGCGGCGCCCGTATAATAGTCACACCCGACCCCGCTCATCCGGGCGGCTTTTACTGCCAGGAGCATCGCGTCGGATATGGAATAGAGCAGTCCTGCTACTTTTCCGCCACCATCCATTTGGCCGATGGCACCGACATAACCGAAACCTACACGCCCTTGATGAATCGCAGCACGCCGATGGGGGGAACGGCTGTGCACGTCCGTTGGCCCGGCGCCACAACGGAAGAGCCGCTGTGGGACCGGTGAAAACGCGTCGTAAGATGCGGAGCTGCGCGCAGCGCTTTGGACTGCGGTAGCAGCAGCCACCGCCTTCCGTCTGGGGTTCATACGGTAATTGGCCGGGGGAAAAAGCGATCGCTGCTGCTACCGCACTGGAGTTTCGACATCTCAAACGAAGGTTTTCGTTGCCGTTCGCGGTAATCGTAGTGTCGATGCACACTCATGGCGCTGTCATCCTGAGGCCGCAGTTCAGGGCGAGGGACCCTTTTCATTGTACGTAGGAAACGCCGGGCGGGAGCGCCCCGTGCTTGCACGCCGCATTCCCGCGGCGCACTTGGGTAAGACGAAATGCGGGGGTCCTTCGCTCTGAAGTACGGAGCTCAGGATGACAGTCAGGTTTGTTGGTGGTGCAAGTTGAAGATGGCGGTCATTTCATGGAAAGCAGTGTCTCCGCGTTTCCTGGCCCCCAAAAGGTTGAAATACCAAAGCGGTAGCTGCTGCTTCCGCAGTCCAAAGCGCTTTCTGCGCGTTGACGCTCCCTCCATTCAGTCGCCCCTCGGCAATAAGCGTCGCTTTATAATGCAAAAGTGAGCAATTTTGGACAGACAGAGTACGGTTGAGGTAATAAGTTATGGGTCTTATAATCGCGGAGGCTTCCCGCTATGCACGTCGGCCCCATCATAATTGATCGGACGGATGATTCTCCGCGAGACGATCCTTCACGAGATCCCTACCGATCAGCAAGTCCCGAGATGTACAGTTACCAACGCCCAACGGGCACTCCGGCAATCGGCCGGGGTGCCCGCCCGCCCGCGGGGGGCGCCCTTACAGTTCGTTGAGCGTTACATCAATCCCCAATCACAAATCACCCATCGCAAATGACCAGATGGCCCGATGAGTCGATGGTGCAATCGGTCGGGTTGCCTCCCAGCCGCGGGGCGGCTTATGATGAAACTGGGTCGCGAACACCGGACATCATCGCAACGCTTTCTGTGAGGTGGCGATATGGGCGTGCAAGCCTCTGTTCACTTGAACCTCGACCCACCTTCGGCCTTTCAGGCCATCGTGGAGGGGTTATCCACTTCGCTGGCGCGCATGGGGTTGCAGTTCCAGCCGGGGGCGGGCGGGTGCGTGACGGAGGGCAGCTTTACCGTGGGGCGGGTCACGCGTTGGGATCCGCCCAAAGAGATCGTGCTGGAATGGCACGCGGCCAACTGGAGACCGGAAGACGCCACGGTAATGGAACTGCGATTCGAGCCCGATGGCAAAGGCACGCACGTGGTGCTGGAGAATCGCGCCTGGGGCAATAATCTGGTGGACACGGGATACGATTTGGCAGGCTGGTTCGCCAGTGAAGCGATTACTCCGCTTTTCCACGCCATGGCGCCCACACGGCTGGGCGATTGGATTACCGACCGCCGGGCGCGCCGACCGACGGGACCACAATCGCGCGTCCAGTATCGCGACCCGATCTACCACCGGCCCAACTTTCTCGCCATTCTCGACTTGCTAAAACTACGGCCCGACGACTATCTGCTCGAGGTGGGCTGCGGCGGCGGGGCGTTCCTGCACGATGCGCTGAAAAGCGGGTGCAAGGCCGCCGGCATCGACCACAGTCCCGATATGGTCCGTGTGGCGCGCGAGCTCAACCGCCAGGCCATCGATCAGAACCGGCTGGAAATTCGCGAAGGCGAGGCAACTTCCCTGCCCTACGCCGATCAGACCTTTACCTGTGCCGTGATGACGGGAGTTTTCGGTTTCATTTCTGAACCACTGAAAGCACTATCGGAAATTTGCCGCGTCCTCAAGCCGGAAGGGCGCTTTGTACTATTCACGGGATCGAAACAGCTCAAAGGCACGCCCGCCGCGCCGGAGCCCATGGCGTCGCGCCTGCACTTTTACGAAGATAACGAACTCGAGTATCTGGCGCGAAAAGCGGGGTTCGCCGAGGTCCACATGGAACGGCCCGACTATGAGCCCTTGGCGCGCAAGGCCGGCGTGCCCAAAGAGCACATCGAACTCTTCCGCGGCTCGGGCGGGGGGCAGCTACTCGTTGCCGTAAAGGGCAGTTAAGGGTAGGCAGAAGGCAGAACGCAGTAGGCAGGAGGCAGGAGGCAGTAGGCAGCAATCAGAAGACAGCACTCGGTAGACAGTAAACGGCTGTAGACGGTAGGCGGCAGGTCAAGGTAACAGAGGGATGGGCCGTGGCGGACGGCTACGTAGGAGCAAACCCCCACGCGATGTCTCGCATCGCACTTGCAACCTGCCGTTGCTTCACCTCTCGCTTAGCGTCTGCCGCCGACCGTCTACTGCCTGCTGCCTTCTGTTTACTGCCTACTGGCCTGTGACTTCCGCCAAGTCACAGAGTTTTCAATCCGGTCCCGGGCCGGCGGCTGGGCTGCCTTCTGCCTACTGCCTACTGCCTTCTGCCTACTTTCTACCCTCTACTGCGACAAGGAGGAGCACATGGACCTGCAATATCCCGTAGGGAAGTTCACATGGAATCGTACCGGTGAAGGGCTGCTGGCCAGTGAGGCAGAGCGCCAGGAGTGGGTGAGCGCCATTCAAGATACACCGGCGCGGCTGCGGGCGGCGGTGGCGGGGCTGACGGACGCGCAACTCGACACGCCTTATCGTCCCGGCGGATGGACGGTGCGCCAGGTGGTGCATCACATGGCCGACAGTCACATGAACGCCTACGTGCGCTTTCGCCTGGCGCTCACCGAGGACGAGCCCACCATCAAGCCCTACGAGGAGAAGCTCTGGGCAACGTTAAGCGACGCCGTCACCGCGCCGCCCGAAGTTTCCCTGACCCTTCTTGAGGGTCTGCACCAGCGATGGGTCATGCTGCTGCGCTCGATGAAGCCGGAGGACTTTGCCCGCGGCATCAAGCATCCAGAACTCGGTCCGGTAAAGCTGGAAAAGTATCTGGCCATGTACGCCTGGCACGGGAAGCACCACGTGGCCCACATCACCGGACTGCGCGAGCGCTCGGGGTGGACGCAGGCGTGAGGCGGCGCCCGCGAACCTGGTCATCGCGCCACCGGGCAAGGCTGAATGGGGAGGCGAGGTGTTGACCCCCTCACCCGTCGCGCCCCGGCTGACGAAGGCGCCGGTGGCGCGCCACCCTCTCCCCCAAGGGGGCGAGGGCAGGTGATTTCGGTACGCTATTTCTGCATCACCAGCAACGTCGGGTAGCTCGTCGAGGACGTTGACGGGCTGAACATCACGAATTTCGAGTTGGACACGACCACGCCCGCCACCGCGCCGGCCGAGGTGTTGACGCTGAACGTGCCGTCGGCATTGACGACGTAGGTGCTGGGCAGAAACGTCAGCTTGGTGTCCTGCGCGCTGGTGGAAGTGAGGTCGGTGGTGCCGGTAATGCTTCCGCTGCCGTTGGGAGCGAGGGCGTCCACCTCCGGCTGTGCGCTTTGAAGGGCCACCTCCGCTGTCCCCCCGAAAAAGCTTCCGGATAAAGCGGCGTTGCTGAAAGGACCTGCCGACTGCGGTTCGAAAACTCCCGTATCGACGCCGGGGGAGAAGTCCACAATGTAGCCCGTGTTCGCCGCGGTGAGGTAAAACACTGGTGGCGTGCCGCCGCAACCGTACGTGTCGCTACTCAGCGTGACGCGCCCGTCGGGCGCTACGGAGTAAGTGCAGGTGAGCAGACTGGAAACCTGCATGGTGCCGGCGCGATCTTCGTAAAACATGATGGTCAGCGTGCTGGTGCCGTCGGCAGAGGCGGTTTCCATAGAGGCCGCGGACGCCGTAGCATCAAGGCTCATGCCGTTCAGGTAGAACACGAAGTTCCCGTTCAGGGAAGCCTGGGTAAACCCGGAGCCGCCCGCGGGCACGCGTCTGCTGGTCCCACTCGCCGCTCGCCCAGGGACCGGCGTCGGCATTCACCGCCAACACTTGCGAGCCGGACACCGCGTAAAACGTCAGGTTGGAATTGGTGTCGCCCAGCGTAATGACGGCCGTGCCGCGGCCATTCGCGTTGAGCGTGGTGTAGGTCCCGGCGGCGGCGGGGGCGGTCAGATTGGTCATGATCATGGTGTCGTTGCAGTCCTGGTCGAGGTCATAAAAGGTGTTCCCGCTGGCGTTCAGCACACCCACACAGACGTCGCGGCCGGAGGGAGATGGATCCCAACCAACGGTGTGGAAGACGTAGCTGCCCGCCAAGCCGCCGGCAAAGCTGCTGGAATTCTGAAGCAGAAACTGCCCCGCGGCCACAAAGGCGCCGGCGCTGGGATTGTCCCACTCGACCATGCGCCCGCTGGCGGCAACGTTGGACGTCACGGAGCCGAGCGTGAAATGCGTGTTAAAGGTGCCGAAGGGCGTGGCCAAGGTGGCGCAACCGCGGTTGTCCGTCCCCACCGAATACGAACTCGCCGAGGCAATGATCGAGCCGTGTTGCGCGCCGAAGACGCCGTTCGTGTCCGCCTCGCCCGCAGTGATTTTGCCCGTGCTATCGGCGGTGAACGAGCCCACCACGGTCAGAAATCCCACATCATTGAAGCCGCTGAGGCTGAAAGCGTAAGGCCCACTGAGTACGACATTGTTGCCGGCACTGGCGCAGGTTTGAGCAGGACCGCCAACCGTCAGGCTGAGCGCTTGCGTCTGGCTCTGTGGCAACGCACTCGCGTCCGTAACCGTGACGGTGAAGTTCGCCGTCCCCGTTGAGAGGGGCGTTCCCGTGAAAGCGCCCGTCGTGGCATTCAGGGAGACGCCCGCAGCCAATGCTCCCGCGGTCACTTTCCAGGTGTACGGAGGCGTGCCGCCCGTGGCTGCCAGCGCCGCCGTATAGGGCGAACTCACCGCCCCATCCGGCAGCGCCACGGTCATGATGGCCAACGGGCCGGGCGCACCAACGACCAGCGTCAGCGTCGCGCTTTGGGATTGCTTCGTTGGGCTCGAGTCCTGGGCGCTGACCGTAAAGGTACTGCTACTCTGCGCCGTGGGCGTTCCGGAAATCACGCCCGAACTGGGCTGCATCGTGAGGCCCGCCGGCAGATTGCCACTCGTCAGGCTCCAGGCGTAGGGAGGGGTTCCGCCGGTGGCGCCGACTCCCTCAAGATAAGCGACGCCTGCCGATCCAGAAGGCAGAGCCGAGGTGACAATGCTGACGACGGTGACGACAGTCAAGGCGAACTGCCCTTGTGCCGTTGCGGGCCCACCCGAGGACGCGGGCGACGAATCCGCCACCTGCACGGTAAAGGTCGAGATGCCGGATACGGTCGGAACGCCGGAGATGGATCCCGTACTGCTTAGCGACAAGCCCGCAGGCAGAGCGCCGCTGGTCAAGCTCCATGTGAGCGTTCCGACACCGCCCGTGGCTTGCAGGGTCGCGCTGTAATTGGCATTGGGAGTGGCATCCGTCAGCGTGGCCGGAGTTACACCCGGCGTGGGAGCAACCACGACGGCGGCGGAACTGGTGGTGGAGGAATCCGCAACGGCGGTGGCCGTGACCGTCACGTTGAGATTGGCGGCAACGGCGGCTGGAGCGTTGTAGGTAGCGGAGGTGGTCGTGGTGCTCGACATCGTGCCGCCCGCCGCGCCCGTGACGCCAGCGGCGGAGACGCTCCAAGTCACGCCCTTGCCGCTGGAGTCGTTTTCCACCGTGGCGGTGAACTTGACCGTTTGCCCCGCATCAATACTGGTCTGGGTCGAGGGCGATATGACCACCACCAGGGCAGGAGGTGTGTACGTGCCACCGCCCCCGCCGCCACCTCCGCCGCAGGCGCTCATGACCACCAACCCACAAACCGCAAGGCTGAGCCTTTTCATGCCACCGACCTCTCATTAGAATTTCCTCATGATTGGTTATCGGTGGATCAACGAGCGGAGATGAGGGAATTTGCCGGAAGCGCTATCGCTGTCCGATTTCGAGGATGGGAAAGGTCAGGGTGGGGTCGCCGATGAGGACAAACTTATTGCCGGAGATGGCAACGCCCACGACGTTCGCGCCGGCGGAAGCCAAGTTCAATGTGCCGTTCGAGTTCAACGTAAATGTATCGAACCCGGCAACTCCTGCGGTCTGGTTGAGCGTGGAGGCGGAATCGATGGTGCTGGTCAAGACGCCCGAACTGGTAAGAGTAATGGTGCCGACTTCCGCTGCCGATCCCTGGTTGACCACTTCCGAAGTACCTACGTAATATGTTCCGGCGAGGGAGGCGTTGGTCAGGCCCGCCGTCTGAGGCTCAAACGAACCGACCTCCACCGTGGAGTCTGTGCCGAGCACGGAGGCCGCATCGACGGCGTTCAGATACGGGATGGGCGGGTAGTTGCCGCATTTGCCGCCGCTCAGGGTGATCCGGCCGATGGCCACCACGGAGTAGTTGCACGTAGTGCTGGCGGGCTGCCACGTGCTGGCGAAGTCGCGGTACACCTGCGTCGTTTCGGAACTGATGCCATCGGACACTACATAAGCAACAGACGTGTCTCCGCCGACCCCGGAGGGCTGGACGCCGCTCCAGTAGCCGGCCAGATTGGCGCTGAATCCGCCTTGATTAAACCCACTGTTGCCGGCCGGCACATTTTGCAGCGTCCAGGTTCCGCTGTAGGTGGGGCTGGCGTCCGCATTGAGCATCAGAAGTTGACCGATATTGACCCAATAATAAGTAATGTCGGAAGCGTTGCCGACAACGGAAATCACTCCCGTGGCGCGGCCGTTGGTGTCCGCGGCCGTATAGGTATTCAGCGTGGTGCCCGTTGATCCGGTGCTGGTGGTCACGGTACTGGTAACCGTTCCATCATCATTACAATCCTGCTGAAGATAACTGAACTTGAAAGCGCTGCCGGTGAGCAGTCCCACGCATGCCACGCGGCCGGCGGTGGTGGAATCCCATCCGGAGGTCTTGAGGTAATAGGTCCCGGTGAGGGGAGTGAGAAAGGCCGTGGCCGTTTGCTGGAGCAGTTGGCCGGAGGCAATGTAAGCCGAGGCGTCGGGATTATCAAATTCAATGATCCGGCCCTGCGTGGCGACCCCCGCGGATACGGCGCCCACGGCGAAGCGGGTGAAGAAGGTTCCGAACGGAGTAGCCAGGGTGGCGCATCCACGGCTGTCCGGGCCCACGGAGTAGGAACTGGCACTGGCGATCAGGTTGCCGTTTTGGGCGCCCAGGACGCCGTTGGTATCCGCTTCTCCGGCGGTGATGTGGCCGCTGCCGTCCGCCGTGAAGGAACCCACGACGGCAAGGAACCCGGCGCTGTTGTAGCCGCTCAAGCTGAAGGCATATTGGCCGACGAGCACGCCATTGTTACCCGAACTCGAGCAGGTCGGCGCCGATCCCTCAACCGTGATACTGAGCGCTTGCGTGTAAGTCTGCTGCGGGGAACTGGAATCCAACACGGTCACGCTGAAGGAATAGGTCCCGGCGGAGGCCGTGGGAGTGCCGGAAATCGCCCCGGTAGTGGAGCTCAGCGTCAGCCCGGCCGGCAACGTACCCGAGGAGACCGACCAGCTCAAGGGCAAAGTGCCGCCCGTGGCCACCAGTTGCGCCTGGTAGGACGCGCCCACGGTGGCGTCCGCCAGCGCCTTGGAAGTGATCGTCAGCGGTCCCGAAGGACTGATCGTAATGCTGAATGTCGAGCTGTAAAAGTACTGCTGAATCGGACTGGAATCCACGATGTAAAGGATAAAGGAGTAGGTGCCCGATTCCGCGGGTGTACCGGAAATGACGCCGGTATTTTGTTGCAATACCAGTCCCGTCGGCAAACTGCCGCTGTAAATACTCCAGCTCAGTGGGGGAACGCCGCCCGTCGCGGTCAGGGTAGTGCTATAAGCAGCCCCCACGACGCCGGTCGGCAGGTTGGCGGGTGGTATGGTAAGTATTCCCGCCACCGTGATCCCCAACGGCTGCTGCGCATTAAGTGCCACTCCTGCGGAATCTGTTACCTTAATGGTGAAATTGGAGGTGCCTCCGGTGGTGGGCATTCCATAAATGACTCCGGCGCTGTTCAGCGACAGGCCAGCGGGAAGCGATCCGCTGGCCACGCTCCAATTCAGGGGCAGGACGCCGCCACTCGCCTGAAGTGTGGCGTTATACAACTGGTTCGGCGTCGCGACGGGCAGATTGGTGGTGACGATACTCGGCGGCGGCATAACCAGGAAGGTTACGGTGTTATTCTGCGTCGGCGCGGCCACCGACGTTGCCGTGACGGTGACGCTTAAAGGTCCGGACACGGGCGTGGGAGCGTGATAAGTGACGGCACTCGAGGTGACGTTGGATAGCGTTCCGCACGCGGCTCCCGAGCAACCAGGACCGGAAAGGCTCCAGGTAACTCCCTTGTTCAACGTATCGTTGAACAAGCCCGCGGTGAACTGCATGGCCTGGCCCTGGTCGATATTGGGGGGCGTGGCGGGATTAATCCCCACTTGAATGAGGGAGGCAAGGGGTTGGTTGGCGCTGCAACCACACATCAACATCGACCCCACCATCGCGAGTGCCAAACCGAGCTTCTTCATTCTCTGTATGCCTTCCCTCTAACGTAGCACAACCGCAAAGTCTTTGGGTATCTCAAGGCCTCAAGGGAAAGATGATGAATCTCCCCCAAACGCTGCCTCGTGCCTCTCCGAATTCGCACCACGCCGCCGGGGTGAGGTGAGCAACACAAGCCGCCCCCCGTGTGCGCCATCCTGAAGAGGTGTGATCGGTTCACGCGATGTGAACGAAACCGGAAGCACCCCCGCGACTCTCAGTCCATCGCAGTGGCGAGCAGAGCTACGCTTGCAGACCACAAAATGCGAGCGTCCCTGCCGGGCTCAAATCCCCCGACAAAGGGAACATATATTTCTACCTGTGCGGCCGAGTAATGTCAATTCCTACCGGCAATCGAGCAGGCACGAATTCATCGTACCACGGGCATCCTGCCCGTCCGTCAGCCGGGGCATCGCCAGGATGGCCATGGTACGTCGGGCGCGTCACGCACTAACCCCGTGGCCCGCATCAATCCAAAATCGGCAATCCAAAATCCAAAATCGTCAGAACCACCGGCTCATAACGACCTTCTGCTCGGTGTAAAACGCCACCGCGTCTCTACCGTGGGCGTGCAGGTCGCCAAAGAACGAGTTCTTCCAGCCGGCAAAGGGGAAGAACGCCATGGGTGCGGCCACACCCACGTTGATCCCTACCATGCCGACTTCGATTCGCGATGAATACTCGCGCGCCGACTTACCGTTGCTGGTGAAAATCGAAGTGGCGTTGCCGAAGGGCGAACGGTTCACCAGTTGAATGGCCTCGTCCAGCGTCTTGACGCGAATGACGGAAAGCACGGGGCCGAAAATCTCCTCCTTGGCGATGGTCATGTCCGGCGTGACGTGGTCGAAGATCGTCGGGCCAAGGAAAAATCCGCCGCTCGGCGATTTCAGGCGGCGGCCATCGCACAGCGGGGTGGCGCCTTCGGTAATTCCCTTGTCGATATATCCCGCCACGCGCTTGCAATGGTCGGAGGTCACCAGCGGTCCCATCTCGATTCCCGCTTGCGAACCGTCACCCACAGCCAGCGCTTCTGTTCGCTTGGTCAGCAAATCGAGCAGCGGGGCGGCGGCTTCACCCACGGGCACCAGCACACTGCCGGCCAGGCATCGTTCGCCCGCCGCGCCAAAAGCCGAGCCGATGATGGCCTCGACGGTCTTGGCCATGTCGGCATCGGGCATGACGACCAGATGATTCTTCGCGCCGCCGAGCGCCTGCACACGCTTCCCTTGCGCTGCCGACGTGGAGTAGATGTATTTGGCCACCGGCGTCGATCCCACGAATGACACGCTCTTCACCAGGGGATGGTGCAGCAGGGCGTCCACCGTATCCTTGCCGCCATGAATCAGGTTTAATACCCCCGCGGGCAAGCCGGCTTCCGCCAGAAGTTCGATCATGCGCGTCGGAGTGAGCGGAACTTTCTCCGAGGGCTTCATCACGAACGCGTTGCCGCAGGCGATAGCAAACGGATACATCCAGAGCGGCACCATGGCGGGGAAATTGAACGGTGTGATGCCCACGCAGACGCCGATGGGTTGGCGGATGGTTTTGCAGTCGATTTCGCGCGCCACGTCGTTCAGCGAATCGCCCATCATCAGGCTGGGCATGCCGCACGACACTTCCACCATCTGGATGGCGCGACGGACTTCCATCCTGGCGTCGTCGGCCGTCTTGCCGTTCTCGCGCGTCAGGATGGCGGCGACCTCCACGGCATGCTGCTCCAGTAAGGTCTTGAAGCGATAGAGCACCTGGACGCGGTCCACCACGGGCACATCGCGCCACTTCAGGTACGCTTCGTGCGCGGTGCGAACGGCGCGGTCAACCTCCGCCTCGCTCGCGTACGCCACCTCGGCCAACACGGCGCCCGTGGCCGGGTTGGTGATCGGATAAGTGTTGCGACCCTGCGGCTTCTCCCACGCGCCGTTGATATAAAAGCCAACCGAGCCCACGGCAGATTCAGTGGTAATCATCTTGCTACCTCCCCAAAGGAATTCACCACAGAGGCACAGAGACACAGAGAAAAACACCTCGGATTTTCCTTTTCAGTTCTCTGTGTCTCTGTGCCTCTGTGGTGAGTTTCTTTCATTCACCCCTCGCCCTCCAACTCCGGCAGGTCGACGGACTCGGCCGAGCGTTGCATCAGGAACAGATAAACGCCACCGGACACGGCGAATCCCACGAACCACGCGTAATTGTACAGAAACCGCAGCGGCGCCACCACCAGGCCCAGCAGCGCTACAGCGATCCCCAGGCCCAAGGCGATGACGGCGCGCCAGTTCACTCCGCCATCGTATTCGTACGCGCCATGGCGAGTGTAAAGGTCGTCCAACTGCAGCCGCGCGCGGCGCAGAATGAAATAATCGGCGATCATCACGCCGGCCACCGGGCCCAAGAGTCCGGAATACCCCACCAGCCAGCCGAAGATGTAGGCGCTGAAGTCGCTCAAGAGCTTCCACGGCATCATGCAGACGCCGACGACACCGGTAATCAGGCCGCCGGTGCGAAAAGAGATCAGGCTCGGCCGCAAATTGGAAAAGTCGTTCGAAGGCGAAACCACGTTGGCCGCCACGTTGGTGTTCAGCGTCGCGACAACGAGCGCAATCAGCGCGATCACGGCCACCATGGGGTGATTGAAGCGGCCAAGCAGTTGTACCGGATCCCAAATGGCCTCGCCAAAGAGCACAACGGAGGCTGACGTGACGGCCACGCCGATGAAAGCATAAAGCGTCATCGCCGTGGGCAGTCCGAGCGCTTGGCCCAGCATCTGCGCCTTCTGCGATTTGGCGTAGCGGGTAAAGTCAGGAATATTCAGCGCCACCGTGGCCCAGAAGCCCACCATGCCGGTGAGCGAGGGGATGAAGAAGCGAAAGAACTCACCGGCGGAATGAAACCGGCTCGGCGTGCTCAGCACCGGACCAAGGCCCCCGGCTTGCCGGGTGATCCACCACAAAAGCAGCAGGCCGATTCCCAGCATGAAGGGCGCGCCAATGCCTTCCAGAAACTTGATGGTCTCAATGCCGCGCCAGATCACCACCATGTTCAGCGCCCAGAACGCAAAGAAGCAGACCCACACGCCGCCAGCAAAATGCGCCGCGGCGGGCCAGAAAATCCGCAGCATCGAGTAAATCGCCTGCCCGCCAATCCACGTCTGAATGCCGAACCATCCGCAGGCCACCAGCGCGCGCAGGACCGCGGGAATATTAGCGCCTCGCACTCCGAACGAAGCGCGCACGAAAACCGGGAACGGAATTCCATACTTCGCCCCGGCGTGCGCGTTCAGCAGCATCGGCACCAGCACGATCAGGTTGCCGAGCAGGATCGTGCCGACGGCCTGCCACCAGCTCATGCCGCCGGCAATCAGGCCCGAGGCCAGCATGTAAGTGGGAATGCACACGGACATCGCCACCCATAGCGAGGCGTAGTTGTACAAACCCCAACTGCGGCGCTCCGGCGGAATGGGGGCCAGGTCCGAGTTGTACAAAGATGGGTCGTTTGTCATGAAAAAGGATGATTACCACCAAGGCGCCAAGTCACAAAGAAATCCAAAAGAGACAGGAAGTTAATTTGGAAAGCCCGCTGCTCTTCCTCCCTCTTGGCTTTCTTGGTGACTTGGTGTCTTGGTGGTTCAAACTACTTCCACGCGCCCCCGCGCGCGGCCCGTTTCAGATATTGCCCGCGGCCGGGTCTGCCGTAGAACACGCCGTTGTCCACGATGACTTCGCCTCGGGAAATCACCGTGCGGGCGTTGCCCTTGATCTCGAAGCCCTCGAACATGGAATAGTCCACGCGCATGTGATGCGTCTTGGCGCTCAGGGTGTGCACGACTTCCGGATCCCAAATCACCACATCGGCGTCGCTACCGGCGGCGATTTCGCCTTTGCGCGGGTACATGCCGAAAATCCTCGCGGGCGTGGTGGAGGTGATCTCGACAAACCGGTTGAGCGTAATCTTCCCCGCATTCACGCCGTGGTGATAAATCAATTGCAGGCGATTTTCGATGCCCGGGCCGCCGTTGGGAATCTTGGTGAAGTCGTCCTTGCCCAGAATTTTCTGGTCGGCGAAGCAGAACGGGCAGTGGTCGGTGGAAACAACTTGCAGGTGGTCGTGCTTCAGTCCGTCCCACAGCTTGGGCTGATGCTCCTTGGGACGCAGCGGCGGAGTGAACACGTACTTCGCGCCTTCGAAGCCGGGGCGCGCCAGTTCGTCGATGGAAAGCAGCAGATACTGCGGGCAGGTCTCGGCGAAGGCGGGCAGGCCGCGGTCGCGCGCCTCGCGCACTTCGTTAAGAGCGTCCTCGGATGAGAGGTGCACGATGTAAACCGGCACGCCGGCGATTTCCGCCATGGCGATGGCGCGGTGCACGGCCTCCGCCTCGGCGCGCGGCGGCCGCGTGAGGGCGTGATAGATGGGCGCCTTCTTGCCCTCGGCCACGGCGCGCGCCACGATGACGTCAATCACGCTGCCGTTTTCCGCGTGCATACAGATCAGCGCGCCGTTTTTGGCTGTTTGCGAAAGGGCCTTGAAAATTGTGCCGTCGTCCACCATCAGCACGTTGGGATAGGCCATGAAAAGCTTGAAGCTGGCCACGCCCTCGCGCACCATCTCGTCCATATCTTCCAAGCCCGCACCGGCGAGGTCGGTCACGATCATGTGCAGGCCGTAATCGATGGTGGCGCGGCCCTCGGCCTTCTTCATCCAGACGTCGAGCGCGTCGCGCATGCGGGTGCCGCGCGCCTGGATGGCGAAGTCGACAATCGAGGTGGTGCCGCCGAACGCCGCCGCGCGCGTGCCCGTCTCAAAGTCGTCGCTGGACATCGTGCCGCCAAACGGCATATCGAGATGCGTGTGCGCGTCGATGCCGCCGGGGATGACGAACATGCCCGAAGCGTCGATGACTTTCGCGTCGGCGGGCGCGGCGAACCCCAGCCCCACCTGGCTGATCCGCTGACCTTCAATCAAGACGTCAGCCTTGTGGGTTTCTGTTGAGGAAACTACCGTTCCATTTCGAATTAGTACGTTCATGATTTCCCTGAGCCGAACGAATGTCGCTCAACGTCATGCAGACCCGAGCAACTTCTTAATTAGAGATTCGACGCGCTACGTCGAGCATGTCGTCATGCCGCGGACTGTGACGCAAGACCTTCCACCGAGCGTATCGCTCGTGCCAGGCAAATCTCTTTTCGCCGCGAAGTGCCGCCCGATACCTTTTGGGATTGATCTTGTGCTCTTTGGCTATCTCCTCTGCCGTCACATAATCTGAAGGCCTAGTCACAACTCCTCCACCCTGCTTACGAGACTGCACAACCTCTGAAGTTGTCCTTTCTTTGCGCCTCAGCGCCTTGGCGTGAAATTGTTTTGTTTTTCTGCCGCCAGCACGGGAAAACATCCTCACGCAAAGGCGCTAAGGCGCAAAGCATCACGTCCGTGCGCTGCGCTGCTCCCACGACTCAAACGGTCTCCCCGTTTCCACTTTCTCCATCGTAATGCAGCCCGGAACCGGGCACACCAGCCAGCAGAGGTTGCAGCCCACGCATTCGTCCTCATCGACGTGGGGGATTCTCTCGGGCGGTGTCCGTTCCGCTAGAGGCTCAAGTGACCCCTCATCCGGCCTATGGCCTCCCTCTCCCCAAGGGAGAGGGCTGGAATTCAAAGAAGTGATAGCGTGCGAATCGAGCTTGGCGATGGGCGTAACGGCAATGCTGGCGCGTGTGGCCGCCACGGCCGCTTCCGGCTTGGCGTAGCCATCGCGATGGATGCATTGGTGGGCGCCATCCCAGCAGGCGATGTAGCAGAGGTCGCAGCCAATGCACTTTTCGGGATGAATGCGCGCCACAATGCGGTAATTCAAATCCAGGCGCTTCCACTCGATCACGCGTGGGACGGACAGGCCGCGGAAGCTGTCAAGGGAGGCGAAACCCTTTTCGTCCATCCAGTTCGAGAGGCCGTCGATCATGTCCTCGACGATGCGATAGCCGTAGTGCATGGCGGCGGTACACACCTGTACGGTGCCGCAGCCAAGCAGGAAGAACTCCGCCGCCTCCCGCCATCCCCCGATGCCGCCGATGCCGGAGATGGGAATGCCCACTTCCGGGTCGGAGGCAATCTGCTGCACCAGGTGGAGGGCGATGGGCTTTACCGCCGGACCACAGTAGCCGCCGTGGGAGGAGAGGCCGCCCACATCGGGCCGCGGCGTCAGCGTGTCAAGATCGATTCCGGTAATCGAGTTGATGGTGTTGATGGCGGAAAGCGCATCGGCGCCGCCGCGCTTGGCCGCCCGCGCCACCATGCGAATGTCGGTGATATTGGGCGTCAGCTTCACCAGCACGGGCGTGCGCGCCACTTCCTTCACCCATTCGGTGATCATGCAGGAATAATCGGGCACCTGGCCGACCGCGGAGCCCATGCCGCGCTCGCTCATGCCGTGGGGGCAGCCGAAGTTCAGTTCCAGGCCGTCGGCGCCGGCGTCCTCCGCGCGCTTCACGATGTCGTGCCAGGTCTCGCGCTTGGACTCGACCATCAGCGAGGCAATGACGGCGTTTTGCGGGATAGCGCTTTTTGACTTCCGTGATCTCGCGCAGGTTCACTTCAATCGACCGGTCGGAGATCAGCTCGATGTTGTTGAAGCCCATCATGCGCTGGTTATTCCAATCCACCGAGGAGTAGCGCGAGGTGGTATTGACGATGGGTTCGCCGATGGTCTTCCACACGGCGCCGCCCCAGCCCGCGTCAAAGGCGCGCATCACCTGGTCGCCGCAATTGGTGGGCGGGCCGGACGCCAGCCAGAAGGGATTCGGACATCGAATGCCGGCAAAGTTCGTGGAAAGATCAGCCATGGTATTCACCGTTCGGACTTCTATTTTTCCCACGCCTCTTCGGGGGACGAGGGAGGATAATTCAGAATCAACGACGGTTTTCAATCGAAAATCGGCCATCGACAATCGGCAATGGCCGGACCCCCTCACCCGGCCCGCCCCGGCTGATAAAAGCGCCGGTTGCGGTCCACCCTCTCCCCCTGAGGGGCGAGGGTTGGGAGTTCAAAACTGCTCGCCGGTCAACTATCCACCGCGCGCTTCACGCGCTCTGTTCACTGTTCACCGTCAACTGTCCACTAACCACCAGCCACTCCCCACTAGCCACGAAGTTGTGCTGCCATGGCGAGGGCGGCGCGCTTGCCGTCGGCGACGGCGTCCACGACTTCGCGCCCGCCGTTTACGCAGTCGCCGCCGGCAAAGTAGCGCGGGTTGGTGGTGCGGCCGGTGGGGCGGTCCACCACGACCAAACCATTTTTCACCGCAATGCCCCGCGTGTTTTCCAGCAGCGAGGTCAACCGTTCCTGCCCGATGGCGGGAATCACCATGTCGCAGGCGAACTCATAGTGCGAACCCGGCACGGGAATCACCGCGCAACGCCCGTTCTGGTCGGGAGCGCCCAAACGCGTCTGCTGGAACCGCACGGCCGCGGCGCGCCCTTCAAACCCGATGATCTCCATGGGCTGCGCCAGCCAGTGGAAACGCACGCCTTCCACCTTGGAGCGGTCGTACTCGGACCTGAACGCGGGCATCTCGCGCTCGGAGCGGCGGTAGAAAATGTGAACGTCTTCCGCGCCCAGCCGCCGGGCCGCATTGGCAGCGTCGATGGCCGTGTTGCCGCCGCCGATCACCACCACGCGCCCGGCTCACGCGAAAGTCCGGCGACGTCTTGTAGCGCTCGATGAAGCGCAGAGCATCAATCACCCCGTGCAGCGATTCGCCGGGAATGCCCAGGCGCTGCATGGTGCCCAGACCCATGCCCAGGAAGATGAGCGCGAATTCCTTCTCCGTTTCTTCCAGGCCCACGGCCTCGCCCACCAGCGCCTGGCGAAATTCCACGCCCAGCGCGCGGATCATTTCCACTTCGCGCAGGCTGTCTTGCGGGCGCAGCTTGTACTCGGCCACGCCATAGGTGTTCAGTCCACCGGGATGCGGGCGGTTGTCAATCACGGTGACGGCAAAACCCCGGCGGCGCAATTCTGCTGCGCAGGCCAGCGACGCGGGCCCGCCACCCACGCAGCCCACTTTCTCCGGCTGGATGATGGGCGATGCGGTGGTCCAGTGCGGGTCGGGCTTTTCGTAAAACCGGTCCATGGCGAAGCGCTGGAGGCGGCCGATTTCAATGGGCTTGTAGTTGTCGCGCACCATCACGCACGCGCCCTCGCACAGCACGTCCACCGGACAGACGCGCGAGCAACTCAGGCCCAGCACGTTGGAACTCAGGATGGTTAGTGCCGAGCCGCGCAGGTTGCCGGTGGCGATTTTCTTGATGAAGCGCGGTACGTCAATGTGGGTGGGGCAAGCCGCCGTACACGGCGCGTCATAGCAGTAGAGGCAGCGGTTCGCTTCAATCGCCGCCGCGTGCGGGTCGAGCGGCGGATGGATCTCTCCAAAGCGGGAAGCGGGATTTGGGGCTCGGGATTCCGGGCTCGGGGTTAGGGATTCGTCTGTCGCCATAAGTGTCTTTTTAGTTCTGCATTAATGGTGAATGGTGAATAGCAAATAGTGAATGCTGAAAAGCCTTTCTGCTTTTTGGCGATTCCCGCCGCATGCGACGGGGTTTTCATTCACCATTCACTATTCACCATTCACCATTTTTCCAGCCCTTACGCTTTGACCAGCGGTTCGTACATATCGGGCCGCCGGTCGCGGAAGAATTGCCAGGTCTTGCGCACTTCGCCAATCATATCGAGGTCGAGGTCGGCGGTCAGAACCTCATCTTTGTCGCGGGAAGCTTGGGCAAAGATGCGTCCGCGCGGGTCGCAGAAATAACTGGAACCGTAGAACTCGCCGATATTCCACGGCGGCTCGGTGCCCACGCGATTGATGGCGCCGATGAAGTATCCGTTGGCGACGGCGTGCGCGGGTTGCTCCAGCTTCCACAGGTATTCACTGAGGCCGGCCACGGTGGCGGAAGGATTGAAGACAATCTCCGCGCCGTTCAGTCCCAAGGCGCGGGCGCCCTCGGGAAAGTGCCGGTCGTAGCAGATGTAAACGCCGATTTTGGCAAAGCCCAGATCAAACACCGGGAACCCCAGGTTGC
The DNA here is from genome assembly GCA_963719115.1 of uncultured Acidobacteriota bacterium. GTDB lineage: Bacteria > Acidobacteriota > Terriglobia > UBA7540 > UBA7540 > Bog-366. The sequence goes on from CAVRBF010000052.1 coordinate 37,537, forward strand.
CGGGCCGGAAGTAGAACTTCTCCCAGAAGCCGGGGGCGACGTGAGGGATGTGCGATTTGCGGTATTTACCCAAGTAGGCTCCATCGTTGTTGACGACCGCCGCAGTGTTGTAGTAAACGCCTTCTTGCTCGCGCTCGTAGATGGGAATGACCAGGGCCACATGATGGCGGCGCGCTTCCTCCTGCATCAGGCGGATGGTGGGGCCATCGGGCACCGGCTCCGTCATGTCGTACCACTTGGTAGTTTGCTCCGCGCAGAAATAGGGGCCGTAGAAGATCTCCTGCAGGCAAATGATCTGCGCCCCGGCTCGTGCCGCCTGCGCGATCATGCCCAGGTGTTTTTCAATCATGGCGTGTTTGGTGTCGGCCAGTGAGGCCTCGGGCGGCGCGACGTTGGACGCCTGGATCAAAGAACAACGGATATTGCGGGGCATAGACCCTCCGGCAAGAAATAGAGGGATAGAATCATATCAGCGTTTGATGGGGATTTTCAGCGATTTTTTGCGAATCGTCGAGGTACAGTTTGATTTGTAGCGGCGAGTTTATCTCGCCAAATGGCGGCCTCGGGCCGCAAACAGCAAGAACTTCCGGCTAGGGATGTCCCACGATATCGTGGATCTTGTTGATCAGCACCTGGGGATCGTAGATGGGTTTTTCCAGGTAGCCATTGGCGCCAGAGGCAGCGAGAAGGCGTTGGCGGTCGCCCTCCATGGCGTGGGCAGTGGCCAGAAGGATGGGCAATTTCTTGCCCTCCGGGACCTGACGGATCAACTGCGCCAGCTCCAGCCCGTCCAGGGGGCGCCCGCGATAGCGGCAATTGCGCAGCGACACGTCCAGCACCAGGGCGTCATATTCGCCGTTGGCGACTTGCGCCAGGATGCCGTCCACGTCTTCGTTAAAACTCACCTGGAAGCCGCCCGCACGTTCCAGAGCCAAGCGGTAGAACTTGGCGACCAGGGGATTATCTTCCACCACGAGTATGCGAAGCATGTTGAGTGCGATTCAAGATTCAAAATTCAAGATGCCTACTGCCTTCTGTCGTGCGCCTACTCCCCGTGGCTTTTTTCCGCGGCCGGCGCGCTCGACTCTTCCGGGCCAGCCGGCTTCGAACCCGCCAGCACGGCCTCAAGCCGCGGCAAGAATTGACCGGCATCCAGGGGCTTTTGCCAAATTTCCGGGGTGATTCGCAGAAGAGCGAGCCGCTCGCGGACGTCCGCCGGTTCGTAGCCGGTCACAACAAAGCAGTAAATCTCACGGATCATAGAGCCAAGTTGGATCTGCGCCACCAGGTCGGCGCCGTCACCGAGTTCCGCTCCCGGCCGCTGGGGCAGAGCCAGGTCCACGATCACCACCCGCGGGTGAAAGCGCCGCGCGCCGTCGAGGGCGTCGTCGGCGGTGGCCGCAGTCAGAACGTAATAGCCATGCTTGGTCAGCAGTGTTTTCAGGAAGCGGCGGAAGTCCGCGTCGTTGTCAACCACCAGCACCCTGGCGCCGTTCTCATCGCCGGCGGCCGGCAAAGCCTCCTTGCCCCGAACGTGCACAGAGTCTTCCTCTTCCCGATGGAGGGGCAGCGAAAACGTGACGGTGGTGCCGCAACCCAGGCCCGCGCTCCACACCTTGATGCGCCCGCCCATCATTTCCACCAGGCTGCGGCAAATCGAGAGTCCCAGGCCGCTGCCGCCCTGTTGGCGGGTAAAGGTGCTATCCAACTGTTGGAACTTTTCGAACAGGTGCTGCTGCTTGCTGGGTGCGATGCCGATGCCGGTATCCTGAACTTCCAATTCCACAAAACCACGGTTGACAAGGGCGCGTCCCCGCAAGGTGATCCAACCCTGTTCCGTGAATTTCACGGCATTACTCAGGACGTTGATCAGAATCTGTTTAGCGCGCGCCGGGTCCGCCACCACCAGGGGCAGCGGCGATGCCTCGGTCTCATCAATCAGGGTCAGATGCTTGGCCACGGCCTGGACATTCACTACGGCCTTGGCTTCAGCGATCACGCGCTTGAGGTTGACGACGTCGGGCGCCAAGCGCAGCTTGCCGGCCTCGATCTTAGCCACGTCCAGCAGATCGTTGACGATGGAAAGCAGGTGCTCGGCGCTGGAGTAAACATCGCGAAGCAGTTCTCGCTCCTCATCCCGGCTGTCGCAAAGCCCGTCCAGAATCAGGCGCGTAAAACCCAGGATGGAATTGAGCGGCGTACGCAGTTCGTGCGAGGTGGTGCCCAGAAACTCGGTCTTGACGTGGCTCAGTTCCGCCAGTTCAAAGTTGGCCCGTTCCAGTCGCCGGTTCAGTTCGCGCAGGTAGCGAATGCTCTCCTGGAAATACGACTCGCAGATCATATTCAAGTCGATATTCAGGATTTTGTCCAAAGCGAGGCGCGTGGGCTCAAGCTGGTCGGGCGCAACCACTTCACTCAATCTTTCCTGAAGATAACTGCGGACCACGCCCATGGCGCTGATCATGTAGCGCTGTGGCAACCCGATCAGCACGTGGCGAACGCCGATCTTGTAGCGTTCGGCGGCATAGTCCTCATCGTAAGGTCCACAAAACAAGCGCTTTGCCCATACCTGAAGGGTGCGCTTCAGGCGGTCAATCTGCTCCTGGCCGCCGGTAAAAATCTTGGCCGCTTCGGGGTGGAGGGGAATCTGATCGTAGAAGCGTTCCGACATGCCTGGCAGGTGGGGGCTAATCCGCTCCCCCACGGCTTGCAGCAGGCGGGCGTCCTCGTCGTCGAAGCCGACGTACCGCCGCATTTCCTCGAAGAACGTTTCGGGCTTTCTGGTCACGCTGTTGGGCCTGTGGTAAAATTAAACATTGGTAACAACTGAGAAGGAAACATCATACCATTGGACTGGGCGCGCCTAAAACGTCTTTTGCGGTTCCCGCCCACCTTCCGGCAGAATCTGGTCGTGCTGGTCACCTCGCTCGCCGGAATCATCCTGCTGGCGGGCGCTGAAGTTTATCAGCACGGGTTGACCATCCGGGTGGGGCTGGCGGTGGCGCTATGGGCAGCCCTTTCGGCAGCGACGGGGATGCTCATCTACCAGGAGCGGCAATCGTGGACGCTTCTGGCCGAGTTACGCGCTGCCATCAGTAAGATCGCTCCCGGCTACACTTCCCTGGTGCAGATCGCGCCTCCTCCCAACAGCACCGTGGCGCTGGAAAAAGAAATCCGCTCCCTCACCGAGAATTGGCGGGAGTTCTGCGATCACTGCCAGCGGGTGCACGACACGGAAATGGTGCAGGCGGAGCATCTGGCCACCATGGGTGAACTCGCCGCGGGCGTCGCGCATGAAATTCGCAACCCGCTGGCAGGCATCGCCGGAGCCATCGAAATCATCAGCAAGGATTTCCCCAAGGACCACCCCGACCGGGAAATTCTGGAGGACCTTCGCCAGGAAGTTCGGCGCATCGAGAAGGTACTGAACGACCTGCTGACGTACGCGCGCCCCAAGGCTCCGCAATTCGGCATGGCGGACTTGAGGGACACCGTGGCCCATACATTGCAGTTTGCCCGTCAACAGATTGGCAGCAAGAACGTGGAGTTTTCGATTCAGATTCCCAGTCCCCTGCCGCGTTTTCGCATGGATCCCGAGCAACTGCACCAGGTGCTGCTGAATCTGGTTCTGAACGGCATCCAAGCGATTGAGCAGGACGGCAAGATAACCATCCAAGCCCGGGTACTGGCGGGCACGGGGCCGCCGAATCGGCCCAACTACGTTGAGATTGCCGTCAGCGACACGGGCGGGGGAATTTCGCGCGACCATCTCGAGAAGATTTTCCGGCCTTTCTACACCACCAAGCGCGGGGGGACGGGTCTGGGGCTTTCACTTTGCCGCCGCATCATCAGCCAGCACGGCGGCACGCTGACCGCAGAAAGCGAAGTCAACAAGGGGAGCCGCTTTGTCATCCGCCTGCCCATGCGCGAGGCCGTAGAAGAAGCGCAAATGGCGGGAGCGCGAGAATAAATTATGAATTATGAATGATGAATTATGAATTCTGAAGCCAAACCGTTTGTGTCGCCATTCCATATTGGCCGAACGCTTCACGCACCAATTCCCAATTCACAATTCACAATTCATAATTCATAATTGCTTGACCCCCGGCACGAAGGACTCTGCATGGCAAATGAAAAGGTTTTGATCGTCGATGACGAAAAGCTGATCCGTTGGTCGGTGCGCCGCCAATTGGAAGAATGGGGCTATACGGCCATTGAAGCCGAAAGCGGCACGGGCGGGCTGGCACAGATTCGCGGCGAAGCTCCCGACCTCATTTTGTTGGACGTCCGCCTGCCCGATTTGAGCGGCATCGAAGTCCTGCGCGAGATCAAGCAGAACAACCTCTCCATTCCCGTCATCATGATCACCGGCGATCCCCAACTCGATGACATCAAGACGGCCATCAAGCTGGGCGCGCTCGATTTCATCAAGAAGCCGCTTGACTTCGACGAGTTGCAGATTACGCTGGCCAACGCCATCGACCGCTCGCGCCTGCGTTCCGAGCGGGACAGCCTGCGCGACGAGGTTCGTAAACACTCCGGATACCACGAGGTGGTGGGAAAATCCCCGCGCATGATGGACCTGATGAACTTCGTTCGCAAGGTGGCTGCCAGCGAAACCTCCACCGTGCTCATCCAGGGCGAGAGCGGAACGGGTAAGGACCTGGTTGCCAAGGCTATCCATTATGACAGCGTCCGCGCCGAGAAACCCTTCGTGGCGATCAACTGCTCGGCCATTCCTGAAACCTTGATGGAGGCCGAACTTTTCGGCCACGAGCGCGGCGCCTTCACGGATGCCAAGGCGCAGAAGAAGGGTCTGTTCGAAGTTGCCGACGGAGGCACGCTTTTCCTCGACGAAATCGGCGAGCTCTCAACCTACCTCCAGGCAAAACTGCTGCGAGCGCTGGAGGAGCAGACCATCCGCCGCATTGGCGGAGTCAAGGATATTGGCGTGGATATCCGCGTCATTGCCGCGTCCAATCGCGACCTGGAGCAGGGCGTAAAGGAAGGAACCTTCCGCCAGGACTTGTTTTACCGGCTCAGCATCATCCCGATTTTTATTCCGCCCTTGCGGCATCGCAAGGAAGACATCCTTCCGCTCGTCGAATTCTTCATTGAGCGCTACAACTTCCGCTTCCGGAAAGCGATTAAGGGCATCACCCAGGAGACCCGCGACCTGCTGCTCCTGCATGATTGGCCAGGGAACGTGCGCGAGCTGAAGAATGCTGTGGAGCGCGCCATGATCCTGGAGGAATCGGACTTTATACGCCCCACTTACCTGCCCATCCAGGTGTCCGGGCAGGCGCTCGGCTATGAGAACCCCATGCCCGTGGGCGCGCCGGAAGGCGACTCGGGGGGCACGCCACTGATGGTCAGCAGCACTGTCGCGTCATGGCGGCCAAGTGCCTCGGGGCGGCTGGTTCCGGTGCTGGAACTGCCCAAGCAAGGCACGTCGCTGGAAGAAGTGGAGCGGGAACTGGTGGGCTTGGCGCTCAAACAGACCACGGGCAACCAAACCCACGCCGCCAAGCTGCTCGATATCTCCCGCGATGCCCTGCGCTATAAGATGAAGAAGTTTGGCTTCGACGCCGAGGCGGAGTCGTAGGCACTGCGGGACTCTCCGAATGGCCTCCACCTTCTCACCGGAGAATCGGCTTAACAACCGTCCATCTGTTGCCCGGTGGGGTGGTACGATATCAAAATCAAAAGATCCAACGCGCCATCCTGTCATTCTGAGGCCCGCTTCTCAGGCCGAAGGACCCTTTTCATTTGCGCTTAGGAAGGATGGCGGGTTGGCGCCGTGTCACTGCACCGCGGCATCTCGCAGTGCGCGTGGGTAAGACGAAATACCGGGGTCCTTCGTCCGTCGGCTGACGGACTCAGGATGACAGTGTTGGCGGGTGGGTGCGATAAAGAAATGGTTTTCGGTCGCACATTGCGGAACTGCCGAGCGGCGACGGCATTGACGGCAGTATCCACGGATCGACATGCGGATTCGCCCGCATCTCTTTCAATCTGTCGGCATCTCAATTATCAGGCGCGCCAAGGAGAACACATGGGATTGCTTCAGGATACGGATGTGGAAGAGATTCGTGAGCGACTCGCGGGAATGACGAGTCCGGTCAAGCTGATTCATTTTACGCAGGAATTGAATCTCGAATACGGCCAGGAAGCCAAACAACTGCTGGAAGAGCTGACGCAGATTTCCGACAAGCTGACTCTTGAAACCTACAACTTCGAGATCGACAAAGAGCGGGTGGCCGAATACGCGGTTGACAAGGTTCCCGCCACGGTGATCCGCAATGGCAAGGATTATGGCATCCGGTTCTTTGGCCTTCCTGCCGGCTACGAGTTCGCGGCGCTGCTGGATGCCGTGCTGGCCGTCTCGGCGGGTGATTCCGGGCTGAAACCGGAAAGCCGCGCCAAACTCGCTCAACTCACCGAACCGCTCCACCTCCAGGTCTTTACCACACCCACCTGACCGCATTGCCCGCCGGCCGTGCGCCTGGCGTATCAGTTCGCGATGGAGAGCGACCTTGTCCGCGCCGATGGCATCGAAGCCACCGAGTTCTCCGATCTAGCTGAGCGGTTTCACGTCTTCGCCGTTCCTCGCACCATCATCAACAGCCAGGGTCATGTGGAAGGCTCGCTGCCCGAAGGATTTTTCCTCGACGCGATTCTGAAGACCCTGGAACCACCTGCGAGCAGGTAGCTTGTAGCCACGGCAGGCTCGAATCGGAACGCTCAATTTCGGACAGCATTCAAGACAACCTCCCCCAGCGCCGCGGCCCGGGGCGGCGTGTTATAATCGGCGGCGCGATAAGGTACGCGACCCTGATGCGGTGCTCCCGCCGAATCTTCTTCCTGCCCGGCGCTCCCACTCTGGCGCTGGTGATTTTACTTGCGGCTTTCGCCAACCTTGCGCTCCCGGCGTCACAGGCCACCAACGCAACGACTGTTCCACCTGCTGTTGGCCCGCAAGGTACGGCAACGGAAACTCACACGCCCAACTCAACCGATATCTGGAACGAAGCAGCCGGAGAGCTGGCCGCCAAGATCATGGAGCACGCGCCTCCGGGAAACGCCCTGGCGCTGACGGTGAAGAACAGCTCGTCTCTGGAAGACGATGACGTGGCGCAGGTTCGGCGCGCGCTGCGAAGCCAACTGCGCAGCCTCAAGGCCAGACTCACGACAACCAAACAGGCAAAGGCCGATGTTCTGGTGACGCTCTCGGAGAACACGGAGGGCTATCTGTGGATCGCGGAGATTCGCCCTCATCTTTCTCCCGCCGCCCCGGCCAGGAGCGTTTCCAATTCTGTGGTCATGGTCGCCGTCTCGCGGCCAAGCTCGAACGAAATTCCGTCGGCCGAGCCGCTGAGCATTCGCAAAACCCGGCTTTATCAACAACGTGAGCCCATCCTGGATGTCGCGGTGCTGGGCAACCTGCCGAGCGACACTGCGAATCCCCCCGCGCCTGCGGCGGGAGCCGCCCGCATTCTCGTTTTGGGCCTCGACAGCGTTTCCCTCTACGAAAAGGTCAGTGCGTCGCAAGATGGCGGCAAGGGTATTTGGGCGTGGCAACGTATGGAGTCCGCGCCGCTGACGCAGCCTCGCCCGTGGCCCCGCGATCCGCGCGGCCGCCTCATCGTGCGGGCCGATAGTCAGTTTGATGCCTTTCTCCCCGGAGCCAAGTGCGGCGGCTCCGTTGAGCCCGGCCTCACTTTCGAGTGCCACGAAAGCGATGAACCGTGGCCGATCGCTTCCGCCGCGCCTGCGGGTGACCTAGTCCAATCGGCCACGAGTGCGCCACCCGCTGCCTACTTTACCCCCGACCGCAACTTCTTCGACGGACGCGTGAAGCTCGACAATGATCACGAATTAAAGGCGCCACCGTTCCTGGCGATTGTGGTTATTCCGGAAATCGCCGCCGTTCATGCCGGACTTCCACCGGCGCCCGGCCGGGTTCCGACGGCCATGGTTGGCCCGCCGGGTTGGGTGGTGACCGGACTCGACGGCCGGGCACAACTACTCAACAGCGCGGCCGAGGCGGTGGCCAACGTGGGCGGCTGGGGCAGTCAAATTGTCGCTCTTCAGAGCGCCTGCGGCAGCGGCTGGCAGGTGCTGGCCACCCAGTCGCGCGATCTGAACGAAACCGACGCGCTCCAGGCCTATGAACTTGTGAACCGCAAACCGGTGCCGGTCAGCACGCCGGTGGAATTCCCCGGGCCCATCACCGAATTGTGGCCCCTCGCCGGCGGGTCAGAGGCACTGGCGATCGTTCGTGATCTCCAAACAGACACTTATGAGGCGCTTCGTATATCGATTTCTTGCGGCCAGTAGCGCCGTAAGCCTAATGCTGTCAGCGACTGCGGCCACCCGCCCCCGCTACGGCGGAACTTTGCGCGTGGAGATTCCCGCCAAGCTCTCCACGCTCGACCCCACGGATTCGCTCGACGTCACGCAAGCGGAAGCGGCGGAGAAGCTGCGCGAGTTAATCAACGATCACCTGGTCCGCCTGGATGCACAGGGCCAGCCGCAACCGGCCATCGCCCTTTCGTGGGAGCATGACGCGACCGCAGCAATGTGGCGATTCAAGATCCGCCCCGGCGTGAAGTGGCAGGACGGTGCGCCTCTCACACCGGAAGAGGTCGCAACGGCCATCGAGGGCAAGCTGCCAAACGCGTCGATTCGGGCGAGCGGGGACGCGGTCGAAATCGACACGCGCGGTCCATCGCCCGGCCTTCTGACCACGCTTGCCACCAACGCCAATCTCTGCATTCGCCGCGTTGAAACGACCTCCGGGGGGTTGCCTCTCCCCATCGGCACAGGGCCGTTTCGACTCACGACTTGGGAAGCGGGAAGCCGCGCGGTGCTTCAGGCCAACGAGGATTACTGGGACGGCCGAGCCTACGTCGATACCATTGAGATCCAGATGGGCCGGGCCAGCCGCGATGCGCAACTCGATTTGGAATTGGGCAAAGCGGACGTGGTGGAACTCGACCCGGTGGAGGCGCGCCGCGTCCAGCAGGAAGGTAAGAAGGTCTGGAGTTCCGCCACCGTCGAACTCCTCTGCCTTCGGTTCAGTGCCAAGCGAGCGGCCGTGCAGGATCGCCGCCTGCGCGAAGCCCTGGCCGACGCGATTGACCGCACGGCCATCCAGAAGGTGCTGCTGCAAAACTATGGTGAGGCGGCCGTAAGTATTTTTCCCCAGTGGCTGAGCGGTTACACCTTTCTCTTTCCCCCGGCGATGGATCTGGACCAGGCGAGGCAACTGCGAGCGGAGATCGGCGCGGTGCCGGCGCTCAAGCTTGGCTACGATGCCGGCGACATTCTGGCCCGCCAGACGGCCGAGCGCGTGGCCGTGAACGCCCGCGATGTGGGTGTCACCCTGGCCGTAACGCCACTGCCGGCAGGGTCAAACCGAGTGCCCGACGGAGACGCCGATCTGGAAGTGGAACGCCTCCGCATCGACGGCCCAACACTAGGAGAAGCCACCCGGCAAGCAGCCATGTCCCTTGGGCTACCGGCCAACGCGCAGGGCGGGCCTGAACAGGACTACGCGGCCGAGCGGCAGTTTCTCGATACGCAGGCTGTAGTTCCGTTAGTCCACATTCCTGAACTTCTCGGAATCGGCCCCCGAGTCATGGATTGGTCCGCGACACCGTGGGGCGCATGGCGGCTGGAATGCGTCTCGCTGGGAGGGGAGAAGCCGTGAGCTTCCGCGCCAAACTCACCGTCCTCTTCACGCTGACCGTGGTCATCGCGGTAGGCCTTGTGGCATGGACCGTCTCCTCATTGATGCGCGACGCTTTCGAGCGCCTTGACAGCCAAAGAACCACCGCCCTGGTGGCGCAATTCCAGCGCGAATTTACTCGGCGCGAAGACGAGGTGACCCGGCGGGTGGAGGGGATTGCCCATGCCGATGAGACGCTGCGCACGGCCGTGTCACTCAGCGGCGAAGCGCCTGACCTCTCATTGCACGTCGACGACGCTACCGGCCTCGCCACCGCCCACCAACTGGATTTTCTGGAGCTCATTGCCGCCGACGGGACCATTATCTCCTCGGCGCAGTGGCCCGCACGTTTCGGATACAAGGAATCGTGGGTCACGACCGCCAGGGACTGGGCAGCGCAGGGCGCCTTCCTGAAGCGCGAAGAGTTGGCGGACGGCGAGGCATTGGCGCTTATGGCGGTCCGCGTGGTGCAGGCGGGCGACACGCGGCTGTATATCGTCGGCGGAAGACGGCTGGACCGGGAGTTTCTGGCATCACTCGTCCTGCCGGAAGGCATGCGGGCCCTGCTGTACCAAAAAGCCGGGGAGAACATCGCCGCACCCGCCGGTGGACAGACTTTTGAACGGGGCGGAGCCGACGGCCGACTGATTGACGCCACTGGTCCATTTCCGTGGGCCGACAAACTGATGCCGCTCATCACCCGCGTGGAGAGCCAACCGGTCGAAACCGTGGCCAAGATCAATTGGACGGCTGATCCGGGCAGCGCCGTGGTATTTCACGTGATCCCGCTCACGGGCCTTAACCACGAAGTGCTGGGCATGTTCCTGGTGGGCAGCTCGATTCGCGAACTGGTGGAACTGGAGAAGCACATTCGCGTGGTGGCGCTGCTGGTGGCCGCGGCGGGAATCCTGTTGGGCGTGGGGCTGAGCGTATGGACGGCGGCGCGGGTCACCCATCCCGTGGAGGAATTGGCTGCCGCGTCGCGCCAGGTGGCCGCAGGAAACTGGAACGCGCATGTGGAAGCGAGTTCGAACGATGAGGTGGGTCAACTCGCCCGCGCCTTCAACCAGATGACGCAGCAATTGATCGAGCAGCGCGACCGCCTGGTGCAGTCGGAGCGCGTGGCCGCATGGCGTGAGCTGGCCCGGCGACTTGCCCACGAACTGAAGAATCCCCTCTTCCCTCTTCAGATCACGGTGGAGAATCTGCTGCGCGCCCGCGAAGTCGATCCCGCCGAGTTTGACGAGGTCTTTCGCGAGAGCAGCCATACCCTGCTGGCGGAACTCGCCAACATGAAAGCCATCATTGGGCGCTTCAGCGATTTCGCCAAGATGCCGGTGCCCCAACTCCAAGCCGTGAAAATCAACGATGTGGTTTGTGGCGCACTCGACGTATTTGAAGCACAGCTCGACGCTCCGGGGCGGCCGCGGATCGATCTGGAAATTAACCTAGCAAACGACGATGCACTGGGCCCGATTCAGGCCGACCCCGACCTGCTCCATCGCGTTGTGCAGAACTTAGCTTTGAACGCCCTGGACGCAATGCCGTCAGGAGGAAAGCTGACCGTGCGGACGCAGGCCATCGCGGATGGCGTGCGCCTGGACATTTCCGACAACGGGAAGGGTTTGACCAAAGAAGAGTGCGAGCGCCTGTTTACGCCGTATTACACCACCAAGCAGCATGGCACCGGCCTGGGACTGGCCATCGTGCAGTCGGTGGTCAGCGACCACGGCGGTAGAATTTCCGTCGAGAGCGAGCCTGGACGGGGAACGACGTTCAGGATTGAGCTTCCCGCCCAACCGCCACAACGTGCGTAGACGCACCGCTTAGTGCTCCAGGGCGCACCATGCTTCTCGCACGGCTCGGTCCAGTGAGCATACCGAATGCCGAGGTAGTGTCTCAGTTTGAAATTTGGAACGGCGAGTTCACCTCGCCAGATGGCGGCGTAGCGGCGAGTTCACCTCAAGGCTGTCCAAATTAGCCAAGACTCTGGGGGCTCTGCCCGTTGCTATGCGGAAAGGCTCTGCCTTTCCCTGGAGTTTATACATCTTTGACGACCGGAACGATGCAACGAAGGCGCAGGTTGACAGCAAGAGCCTGAGCCCTCGCCCCTTTGGGGGAGAGGGCGGAGGTCATCGCCGACCGGCCGCGAAATGTACAAACTCCAGGGAAGGCCTCTGCCTTGCCGCATAGCGAGCGGCGGAGCCGCAGGTCGCGCTCAGCAGATCAGTTCGTAATTTGGACAAGCTTGAGTTTACCTCGCCAAATGGCGGCGTAAAGCCGCCGCTACGGCAAACGAAGACGCCACCAACGGCGAAGTGGGATTGTCGTCCGCGTGCCAGAAGATAGGCCGTTGGCCGAGTGGCCCACTCTTCCTGCATGACCACGCCAGAGAGCCGCACGCACTTGCCTGCATATTGCGAATCGTAGTTGACCGTGGAAATTTGCGGGCACGCGGCCAAAAGGAAGGCTTGGGCGTTTATCGTTCCAAATCCGGCTTAGGTGGTGGGTTGGGCTGTTCTCGCCCGCTATCGAGTTCCGCTGACTTTCCCTTTCTCGAATGCCAGCTTCCCAAGCTGGACGTCGCGGGTTCGATCCCCGTCTCCCGCTCCATCTTTTCAATAGGTTAGGGTCCTCGATCGACTTGTTCTTCGATGTCTTAATGGACTCCCAAAGACTGAGCGATCCTGCATCTGCTTTATTCCACATGACATCTGGGGATTGACTGCCAGCCGAGCACGCTGGCATTCGCACCTGTTCCTAAGCGATGAGATCGCACATTTCCTGTTGCGTATAGAAGCCTCCGCCTCCTCCGTAGCGTGCCGCGTAGTGGGCGCCCACTGTGGCGAGTTCCGGGTACTTTTTGATTTCCAGCCGCCAGCCCTGATCATCAGTAAGGTGCAGGTGAAGCATGTTCAGTTTGTAGAGCGCCATGCGGTCGGTGGTGCTGCGCAAATAAGCGACGGAAAGAAAAGCACGGCTGCAATCAAGCAGGCAGGCCTCGCCAGGAATAGCGCGGTTGGTCGCGAATTTCCAGGCAGGGAATTTCTATCGGGCTTCCTCACCGAATGCGTGCGACCCGATTTCCGCTGGCAACAACTGTCGCAGCGTCTGGACGCCATAAAACAGCCCCGCGGCTTCTGTCGCTTCGATGCGCACGTTGTATGGCGTTACGGCCAATTCATAGCCTTCGGGACCAAGCGTGTGCGGCGCTTGGAGTGATAGGAGAATGGCGCCGGGGTATACGACGGCGTTCGGGTTAATGTGTGTGGGGACGGGATCACCCACAGCGGGAGAAACTAACTTGGAGAGGTACTCGCCGACCCAACGCGCGCCGCAGTCGTCGGATAGCACGAAAATCTGCGTCCCCGGAGCCAAAGGGAAGGCGCCGATCTTAACCTCCATCTTGGCGGGCTTAGGAATAATCGCCGCCGCCGTCTTGGCATTGGCTCTGACCGAAGATGCGGCGATCAGGAGGCCCAACGCGAAAAGAATGAATAATGTTTTGTGCATATTCGACTGCATGGTGGGGACCTCTTTTGCCCAAAACAGCGTGTTCCGGCTTCGCAATCACCGGGACGCCATTGTTGCGATGGATTTCTTCACGGTTCCGGCGGTCACCTTCCGCTCTTCTAAACGCAGCGTCATAAATTCTTGCGCATGTTCGAATCGCGCAGCCGCATAAATGGCTATCGCGATCGATTCGGATGCGAGTTTATTTACGGCATCGCGTTTAGCTGCGGAGCCGGCTACACATCGCTTTACTCTGGATTGGGAGTCCCATGGCTCGAGTGGATCAGAACACCATGCCTCACTGTTCCAGTACGTTGACTTCGCGAATTTCCCTCACTGACCCGGCACGCGTAGGGTCTTGATTTCCAGCGGCCGGAAAGTCCCGGACCAACGGCGTTTCATCAAGCCAATATCGAGCGTTGCCCGGACCGGGCGGCCTGCCGTCTCGTAAGCGCGGATGATGATGTCATTGCCCACTTCGGCCTTCTTGACTACCGAAATGACAACGTTTGGCACATCCACCGACAGATAAGAAGCCGCCGTGCGGACGGCTTCCACCATGAATTCCCTGGTAGAGGACCGGCACGGGCGCGGTGAACTCCTCCGCTCGCCGCACCACTTCCACATCCTGCCATGTCCCCGCGTGCGGCATCAGCAGCATGCGAAACGTCTGCTCGCCCTGGTCCTGCCAAAGATACTCGCCTTTGGGGTCCACCTTGCGGCCACTATCTTGCGCATAGATCGCTCCGCGCGCAATGGAAACGCGTAAGTCGTTTCCTTGCACGCTGTAGCCATACTTGGCATCGTTGATGATGGCGAGGCCATACACGCTTCCGGCGCGCTCACCGGAAAGATCCACCCAGCGCTGCCCGGGATCTTCTTCCCCTTCGGCCTTGCGAACCAGATAGCCGTAAGGTATTTCATAAGTCGGCCGCGGGTTCCGCACATCCACCGGAAAGGAGAACTTCAGGATCTTCATGTGTTCGTGCCAATCCAGGAGCACGCGCGCTTCCAGGCTCCGGGCGCCCGCAGAGAGAATCCAGTCGGTCTGGAGCGAGGATGACCCGTAACGGGTCCGCACGCGGATAGCAGCTCGCAAAAGACCATTTTCCAGCACGCGGAAGCTGGCATTTCTGAAGGCTCCGACCTCCACCGAGTAGTCACGCACATCGTGACTCCAGGTGTCACTGGGGTCATCCAATACCACCGCGCGGGCTCCTCGCCCCGTGGAAAACCTCAGCCTTGGCGTCCTTGTCGTAGATCGCCAGTGTCCCGTCGTCAGAAAACGTTATGCGCAAGTGTTCGTTCTCGAGTTCCTTTTCCGAGGCATGCACTACGGATGCGAGCTGTGGCGGCGGCTGGACGTTTCGCAGCCGGAACTGGCGATACCCGAAAGCCGGCACGGGCGCGCTGAAAACCAGTTTGACGCGATGGTCCGTGATCGTTGAGGCCTGGGTCCATTGATGGGGAATGGAGTGGCCGCCTTCATCCTCCAACAAGCTGGTGGAAATCGGCCGTTGTTTTCCTCGGAAAAGCCCAAATCGTACTCCACATTCAGCTTGGCGTTCCAGGCGTGCGGGTTGAAGACCACGAGGTACTCCGAGTTGGGTCCGTGGTAGGAATTTGCCAGGCAATTTTTTCCGCCGCGAGGTTGATAGCCTGATCCGCCACTTCCAGCGCCGACCCGTACGCTTGTCGCGCCACATCGTATTGCTCGGGGCCGCCGACCCCGCCAGGCTGTCGTGGAATGCATCGCAGCACTTTTTTCCAGGATGCGGCGATTTCCTCGGCGGGGTATCGGCTCCCGCCAACAGGGACCCCAACACCGCCATCTTTTCGCTGGTGGCCAGGGCCGCCTCGGCAGCACGGTTATTTTTCTTGATTTCCGCTTCCGCCGTGTAGCAGCCCACCGCGACATGTTGGAGCTCGTCCGCCACCGTCGGCAGATTCGGGAGCTTGAGGGCCTCGTTAAAGTAACCGGAGGGGGTGCCAAATAGAACCACCGGCGCGCCTGATTGCTTCTGAATATCATGAATGGAGTTAATACTAATCTTTGTGGGCCCGCCACCGTGATCCCCCGCGCCATAAAAAGCCATCAGGTCCTGCAACGGCCCCGGGTAGGCGGCCATGATTTCGTGCAAGCGGCTGAACACGGTGGTATCAGACGCGCCTCCATTGTAGGCAATGGGAATCCGGTAAGCCAGCACACGCGAGCCGTCGGGACTTTGCCACCAGAAAAGAGGCCCCGGCAGCGTCTTTTCGTTGGGAGTGGCCGCATGAAAACAAAGGCGTGCATCCCCTGTAATTTGAGGATTTGCGGCAGCGTGCCGGGATGCCCAAAGGCATCGGGATTGTATCCAATCTCCGCCGGGCGGCCGAATAACTGCTGAAACACCTCCTGGCCGTAAAGTCCCTGCCGGACCAGCGACTCGCCATT
>CAVRBF010000053.1:0-103039 GCA_963719115.1 uncultured Acidobacteriota bacterium
CGCCAATCGACAAGGTGCAGCGAGATGAACCGGCCGGGATACTTGTTGAGATAGGTGACGGCGTCATATCCCAGGCTGATGACTGCAACTTGGAATTGCATTTTTACCAAATTCCCATCCAGATTCTTCATCAGGTGGTCATAGATCAGCACGCCATCAATTACCCTGAACTCATGGTTGTGATTGTGGAAGCCAAGTTGTAAGCCGGCCTTCTGCGTCAGCTCGCCAATCTTGTTCAAATCGTCGGCGGCGCGAGCCCAGTCGTCGAGCGAGGCGGTCTCGGGCAGGCCGACCGTCGGGACGATGATCTGCTTCAGCCCCAATTCATGCGACCAGGAGATTTTCTCGTCCAGGCTCTCCTTGAGTTCCCGAAACTGCACGTGGCAACTCTCGCAGCCCAGTCCCGCGTGCCGAATAGCGTGGCGGAGTTCCGCCGCGCTCATTTTCGTCAGCGGACCAAAACCCGCCTTCTGGTACCCCGCGGGCGAGCACATCTCAATCATGCGGTATCCGCCCGCAGCGATCTGATGCAATGTTCCGGGAAAGTCTTTGCCGATCGAGTCCTTCAGCGGATAGGTCTGGCACCCGATGGGCATGCCGAGCGGGTTGGCTTTGAGTTGCGTCACCGCGGCGGCAAGGCTCAGCGCGCTCCCGCCCAAAAACTCTCTTCTGGAAAGTGGTGTCATGTTAGTTCTCCTTAAATCGATTTCGGGTCCCAGCCAGGCCGGTATTCTCGGGACAGGTACTGGTTCGCTTCGGTGACGTTGGTGATCCTTCGCCTTTCCGCGTCGTACGTCAGCTTGCGGCCGGTGCGCAGGGCGACGGCATAGAGATTCACCGCCTCGGAAATCGGCCATGCATTCAGGAAACTGCCGGGTGACTGCGGACCGCCGCGCGTGGCAGCCATCCATTGCCGCATGCTGGGTGAAGCCTCCGCCGGATGCGCGGGACGTGCAGGTTGCGCCGCATGGACGGGCCCCCCGTACATCCTTCGTGCCGGGATCAGCCGCGGATCATCGACGTGGAAGCCGGCCAGAATTTTGCCCCGCGAGCCCACGAACATCATACCCTCAGGCGCCAGTTCCTTCTTGTCTTCCTCCAATTCCGGCGGTGTCGGCGGTCGCATTCCCCCCTCGTACCAGATCAGATCCACTGGCAACCGGTGGCCCCGTGCCGGGTACTTGATGCGCACGCAACTGGCGGTCGGGAACGAGAAGTCATTCTTCACCCGCGCCGCGATGTTGTCCCTGAACTCGCAGGTGTGGCTGAGCATCGGCTCGACGCTGGTGGGCGATTGCAGGTCGAGCGCTTTGAAAACGGTCCAGAGGCTGTAATGGCCCATGTCTGCCATCGAGCCGCCGCCGAAGTCATACCATCCACGAAAGACCATGTGAGTGTAATCCGGGTGATAGGGCCGCGCCGCTTCCGGGCCCAGCCACAAGTCCCAATCAAATCCTTCCGGGACGGGCGGGGTATCAGAGGGAATCGCCGTGTATTGCGGCCACACCGGGCGATTCGTCCAGTTGTGAACCTCGCGCAGAATGCCAATCGCGCCGCTCCTGATCCAAGTCATGACCCGATCCATTGACCCGTTGTACTCCCACGGCTCAAAGTGCGTGGCCACGCGCGTCTGGCGAGCGGTTTCAATGACCAGATGTGCCTCTTCCAGACGATTGGCGATGGGCTTGTGCAGAATGACGTGCTTGCCGCGTTTCATGGCCGCGATGCTGATGACGCCGTGCAGATGGTCGGGCGTCATGATCTTGACCGCGTCGAGGTCCTTTTCCTTGTCCAGCAACTCGCGAAAGTCCGCGTACGATGAGCAGCCTTGGGATGCGCTGCCTGGGCGGTTGGCAGCGTAGTAAGTGTCAACGACGTCCTTGGCGACGTCGCGCCCGCCCGGAACGGTGCCCTCGGTGCCGGCCCGCCAATCCGGCTTGCCCAGCGCGTTACGGATGTTCTTGAGCAGGGAATCGCGGGACCAATCGCGGTAGGCCACGGCGTTCTTCGAAGGGTCGCAGACCGAGACGATCTGGATTTCAGGAATAGCCAGCAACCCCAGCATCTCACGCAGGCCCTGGGTGCCGCATCCGATATAGGCCAAAGTTATTTTGTCGCTGGGAGGAACAACACCCGGTCCGCCCAGGGCGTGCCGGGGAACGATGGTGAATCCGGCGGCGGCAGTTCCCAGAAACTTGCGGCGATTCATGATTGATTTCATCGTTCCACCTCGTTGTGCTCCCGTCGATTGCGAGCCGCGCGATGATCCCGGGCGCAGTCTTGCAAGACCGAACGCGGCATCATACAGCGCGCGCACAATTGAAGCAATGCTCCATCTGCAATGCTCCATCCGCTTGACTATTTTTCCGGCATCGAAGAACATAGCCGACGCGTACGAGGCTTCTCTAAATGCACATTTCCATAGCTCCCATGACACCGGGTTACTGGGCGTAGCTCATGCGGCCCACTCACGTTCGGTATTCCATTGTTGGCCTGGCGACCGCCGTCAACCTGCTTTGCTACGCGGACCGCACGGCGATTGCCGTGGCGGCGCCGGTCTTCCAAAAGGAGTTGGGATTCGCGCCCGCGCGGCTGGGGCTGGTCTTCGGCATCTTTAGCCTGTCTTACGCACTCGGGCAGACACCCTGGGGCATCGCCGCGGATCGCTGGGGTTCGCGCCGGCTCATTGCCGCCGCCATTTTGGCATGGTCGGCATTTACAACCTTCACCGGCCTGGCCCGAAACTTTGCGGCCATGTTGGCCATCCGTTTCTCTTTTGGGGGACTGGAAGCGGCCCTTTCGCCGTCAACGGCGGTGGCATTTACACGCTGGACTCCGGTGAATGAGCGCTCCACCGCCTTTGGTGTGTTTCTCAGTGGAGGCCGCCTGGGCGCCGCGCTGATGCCGCCGATCGCCGTATACCTGATGCTGCGGTTTGGCTGGCGCGCAATGTTTGTGATTCTGGGACTAGGGGGAATTCCGGCCGCGCTGATCTGGCTGTTCTGGTTTCGTGACGATCCCGAAGCGCACCTGGCCGTCAACAGGGCCGAAGGCGAAATCCTCGCGCCCAACCGGAAAGCGGCAGCGGCGGAACCCACGGCATGGGCCACACTACTTCGCTCCAGCCGCCTTTGGAACATGCTGGCAGTGGCATTTACCACTACATTTCTATGGCAGTTCTATATCACCTGGTTTCCAACTTATCTGATTGAGAAACGTGGGTTGGCGCTCAGGGAGGCCGGATTTTACGCCAGCCTTCCCTTTCTCTTCGGCGTCGCCGGCGCGTGGGTGGGCGGCATCGGAACCGATTTCCTGACTCGTCATTGGGGTGTGCGTCGCGCACGATTGTGGGTGGGTTGCGTAGGCCTGGGCATGACGGCCACGCTGGTTTTGGCAGGAATCCTCCTGCCAGGCCCGCGCGCCGGCGCCATGGTGATGGCCACGGGAGCATTCACTGCCGATCTTTATATCGGGGCCATTTGGTCCTCCGCGGTTGAAATCGGCGGCACGGCGGCGGGAGCAGTGGCGGGCCTGAACAACGCCGTCTCCAATGCCGCGGCGTTCGCTTCGCCAGTGCTGATGGGACTGATTTTGCAGATGCACGGAAGCTGGAACACGCTGCTGGTGGCGGGGATTTGCAGCACGTACCTGGGCGCATTCCTGTGGACGAAAGTTAATCCCGTGCAGGGTGACGCCCCGCTCGGGCCTAGCTTGCCGGAGTGAAGGGTTCAGATCACCCGGCGGCATGAACACTCCGCATGCAATGCCGCTTGCAATCTAGCTCCCGGTTCGGGAAAATGGGGTGGGCTTTTCGCTTCAAGTGTGGGGGCAGCGAATGAGCGGGACAGAATCGATCCGGCGGTCCGTGCAGTCGTCCGCAGTGACGGTGTGGCACGATGGGAGCGTGCGGTCTCTCTCCGACTCCCTGGTCGGGGAAGAGCCGCTGCTCATCCAAGTCGGCGACCGGGCGCTTACAGTCACCATGCGGACCCCGGGCGATGACTTTGAACTCGCCGCCGGTTTCCTCTATACGGAAGGCATCGTCAAATCGCGCGAGGGAATCTTAAGCCTGGCCTGGGCAGACGATTTCACGGTGGAGCACAACTCTGTGCGCGTGGAACTTGCGCCCGCCGCTGTCGCTCGCTCCCAGAACACCCAGCGAAACTTTGTTGCCACCTCCAGTTGCGGCTTGTGCGGCAAGTCATCGCTCGAATCGGTCTACAACGCTGGCATCACCCGGCCCAATCCCGATTTCCGCATTGATCCCGCGATTCTCTGCGGCTTTCCTGACGCTCTCCGCTCCGCTCAAACCCTGTTTGGCAAGACCGGCGGGTTGCACGCGGCGGCGCTGTTCGACGCATCAGGAAAGCTGCTGGCGCTGAAAGAGGACGTCGGCCGTCATAACGCCGTGGACAAACTTGTGGGCTGGGCGCTGTTGCAGGGCCTTCTTCCCCTGTCCAATCACGCGCTGCTGGCGAGCGGGCGCGGCGGCTTTGAGATCATCCAGAAAGCGCTGATGGCGGGCATTCCGCTACTGGCGTCGGTATCCGCCGCATCGAGTCTGGCCGTCCAGATGTCGCGCGACTTCGGGCAGACTTTGGTGGGCTTTCTGCGCGGGCAGCGGTTTGTGATTTACTGCGGTGAAGAGCGCCTGGGGCTGGGCGTCCCCGCTGAGCGAGCGCTTACATGTCAGACGCTTTAGCAACTCGTGCGGAGGCTGTAGCGCGGACCGCCGGATTTGCAGTCCGCGTCTCTTCACTAGCCATCGTTGGCAGGCACATCCGCAGACCGCAAAAGCGGCGGTCTGCATTACGGGGTTGGTTAGAGTATTGAATACACAAATTAGCGTGAACTATGAACAACGCAATGAAGGATCGTCTCACGACTCCGCTGGTTCGGGAGAATGGCGAGCTTCGTCCCGCGAGTTGGGATGAGGCTCTGGCCCGGGCGGCGGACGGCTTTCGGCAAATCCGCGATCGCGACGGACGCCAGGGCTTTGGCATGTTCAGTTGTTCGAAAACGACGAATGAACTGAACTACCTGGCCCAGAAGTTCGCCCGGTCGGTCATGGGCACGAACAACATCGATAGTTGCAACCGCACTTGACACGCGCCCAGCGTCGCCGGTCTGGCGACGGTCTTCGGCGCAGGTGGCGGGACGAGTTCGTATCGCGAAATGGAGGACACCGACCTCATCGTTCTGTGGGGGTCGAACGCGCGCGAGACTCATCCCATCTTTTTCCACCACGTTCTCAAGGGCGTGCGCAAGGGCGCGCGAGTCTACGTGGTCGATCCGCGACGCACCAGCACGGCGCGATGGGCGGACGTGTGGTTGGGGCTCGACGTGGGCTCTGACATCGCCCTGGCGAACGCCGTGGCGCGGGAAATTATCGCCGCTGATTTGCAGAATCATCGCTTTATCCGCAATGCGACGAGCGGGTTTGAAGCCTACCGGGAAGCGGTGCAGCCGTACACGCTGGAGTTCGCGGAACAGGTCACCGGCGTGCCCGCTGATGCGATTCGTGATCTGGCGCATTCTTACGCACGTGCTGACCGTGCCGAGATTTGCTGGACGTTGGGAATTACCGAGCACCATAACGGCGTTGACAATGTATTGGCGTTGATCAACCTGGCATTGCTGACGGGGCACGTGGGACGGTATGGGTCGGGACTGAATCCCCTGCGCGGCCAGAACAATGTGCAGGGCGGGGGCGACATGGGCGCCATCCCCGACCGCCTGCCCGGCTTCCAGCACGTCGAGAACGAGCAACTGCGGGCTAAGTTTGAACACGCGTGGGGTGTAAAAATTCCGCCTGAGCGCGGTTGGCATTTGAGCGAGATGTTTAACGCCATGGATGAGGGCAAGCTCAAAGGCCTCTACGTGATTGGTGAAAACCCGCTGCACTCGGAAGCCGACCAGGGGCGCTGCGAGCGACTGCTCCGGGGGCTCGAACTTTTGGTGGTGCAGGATGTTTTGCTCACGGCCACGGCCCGGCTCGCACACGTGGTTCTGCCCGCCGCCGCCGGCTGGTGTGAATCGGAAGGCACCGTGACCAACAGCGAACGCCGCGTGCAACGGGTTCGCAAAGCGATGAATCCTCCCGACGGGGCGCGCGACGATATGGCGATTCTCTGCGACCTGGCGCGGCGTTCGGGACATGATTGGGGCCAGCCGAGTTCGGAAGATGTGTGGAACGAGCTTCGAAACCTGACACCGATGGTGGCGGGAATGAGCTACGCGCGCCTGGAATCACTGGGCGGCATCCAGTGGCCGTGTTATGACGAATCGCACCCCGGCGAGCTTTTCCTGCACGGCCGCCTGTGGCAGGAGCCGATCGTGGGACCGCGGGCTCCGTTTAGCGTGGTGGAGTTTGATCCCCCGGTGGATGAGTTGGACGACAACTATCCTCTGCGGCTCACGACAGGGCGCCATCTGGAGTCTTACAACACGGGTGTCCAAACTTCGCATTACCGCTCGCCGCTGCGTCATCCCGAGATGTTGGATTTGTCTCCCGAGGACGGTGCGCGCTATGGTCTGGCCGAGGGCGAGCGGGTCCGAATCTATTCCCGGCGTGGCATGGCGGAAGCGCCAGTGCGGTTTGATGCCTCGCTGCGGCCGGGGCTGGCATTTCTCAGCGTGCACTTTCCGGACGAAGTGGCGACCAACGTCCTCACTATCGACGCCACGGACCCGAAATCCGGCACGGCCGAGTTCAAGGCCACGGCGATCCGTATAGAAAGGCTAGGCGCCTTCGGCGCACATAACTGACGTTCGGGACCTCAAGTGGACACTCACTTCACGCAAGCCGAAGCATCACCCGCAGAACGCCAGGCGGTAGACTCGGTGTTGGGCGCGCCCGATTCCGGTTGGCGGGGCGGCCCGCGCAACACAAATCGCGATGGACACTCCGCGGTTCGGGATCATGCCTTGGGGGCGCAACGCCACTTGCTGCTGCCGGTATTGCATGCCATCCAGTCACGCATGGGCTGGATTACGCCCGCCGCTCTCAATTACGCCTGTCAACGGCTCGATGTTCCCCCTGCCGATGCTTACGGCGTGGCGTGCTTCTACGGGCTGTTTTCCGTGACGCCACGTCCGCCGCGCGTGCTGCACGTCTGCGACGACATCGCGTGCATGACGCGCGGGGCGGGAGAACTCTGTGATCGCCTCGAGAAGCAACTCGGACCGCCGGGATCGCCCGCGCTGGAGGGAAAAGCTACTTGGTATCGAAGTCCGTGCCTGGGGATGTGCGAGCGCGCGCCGGCCGCGCTGGTCTCGGTCGCGGGCGAGCACCCCGGTGAGAAAGTATTGGCTCCCGCGAGTGCGGAAACGGTAATGACCGCACTCGAGACACTTGGCGCGTGGCTCCACGACCGAACCGCCCGACCATTTTGATGCCAGCCGTCTCCGTCCCCCAAACCAACACAATCTGACGCGCCCCGGTTGACGCCTGCTGGGCCGGGTGGGGCGGATTAATCCCGCGAGTCTTGATGATTACCGCGCCCACGGGGGCTACGAGGCATTGCGCCGCGCGCTGGCCCTGGGTGGAAATTGGGTGGTGCGCGAGGTGTCGGTATCACGCCTGTTCGGCCGTGGCGGTGCCGCTTTCCCCAGCGGCAAGAAGTGGGATCCCGTCAATCAACCCCAATACCTGGTCTGCAACGCCGACGAGTCGGAGCCGGGGACTTTTAAGGACCGCGTGGTGATGGAGGCTGATCCCTTCTCGCTGATCGAGGCCATGACCATTGCCGGCTGCTCGATTGGCTGCAAGCGCGGATACCTTTACGTGCGCGGTGAGTATCCGCTGGCTACGGAAAGGCTGGCGCACGCCATCAAGGTCGCCCGAGAGCGCGGCTTTTTGGGAAAGAACATCATGGGCCGCGGCGTCAACTTTGACATCGAAATCCGGCGCGGCGCGGGTGCGTACATCTGCGGGGAGGAGACGGCGCTCTTCAATTCGATTGAAGGATTGCGCGGCGAACCGCGGAACAAACCGCCATTTCCCACCCAAGCCGGCTTGTTCGGCAAACCGACGGTGGTCAACAATGTCGAAACCTTCATCAACGTGCTTTTGATTGTCCACGAGGGCGGGGAGCGCTACGCGGCCATCGGAACACATGGTTCTGCCGGCCCCAAGCTCTTTTGCCTCTCCGGCCACGTGGTCCGACCGGGAGTGTACGAGGTCCCGTTTGGCTCGACCTTGCGGGAGATCATTGAGCTTGCCGGCGGCGTGGGCGGCAGCGGTCGATTGCAGGGCGTCTTGCTGGGTGGTGCTGCCGGGGCGTTCCTTTCGCCGGACGAATTGGATACTCCGTTGACGCTCGAAGGTACCAAGGCGGTCGGCGCGACTCTGGGCTCCGGAGTGGTGATGCTTTTTGACGACACGGTGGATCTGCGCAAAATTCTTCTGCGCATCGCCGCCTTTTTTCGCGATGAGTCGTGCGGCCAGTGCGTTCCATGCCGCATCGGAACCGTTCGGCAGGAAGAACTCCTGCAGCGCTTGCAGCACGGCCGACCCCTCGGCTCGGCGGATGGTGAGATGAATTTGCTCAAAGAAGTCGGGCAAGTGATGCGCGACGCCTCGATTTGCGGCTTGGGCCAGACCGCCTCCAGCGCCGTGGAATCCGCCCTGCGGCGGTGGCGACTGTTCTAGCATTGGTGATTTGTGATTTGTAATTGACGATTGGGGATTTTCGATTGAAGACGGTCGGGGCCTTTGAGGTTTCAGCCCTCGCCCCCTTGGGGGAGAGGGTGGCTCGCCAACGGCGTTTTCACCAGCCGGGGCGAGACGGGTGAGGGGGTGGGAATTTGTCGATTTTCGATTGGCGATTTGCGATTGAAAGAGGTCCCGAGGAGACTGAATGAGTCAGGTAGAAAAGAATGCCTCCGCTCCACTTTCGGCAGAGCAGGAGCACATTTTTGTGCCCGTGCCGCGAGGTCCGGTGCCGCAGGCGCCTCCGGCGTCGCCGCGTCGTCCCGTGCGCTTGACCATCGACGGGCATGAGATCACCGTTTCCGAAGGCGCCACACTGCTGGATGCCACGCGCGCGGCCGGCATCGATACTCCCACTCTGTGCTTCCTCGAGTCGCTCACTCCCGTCAACGTTTGCCGCATCTGCGTCGTGGAACTGGAAGGTTCGCGGACGCTGGTTCCCGCTTGCTCGCGCAAGGCCGAAGACGGCATGATTGTGCGCACCAACTCTGAAAGGGTTCGCCTGAGCCGCCGGCTGATTCTGGAGTTTCTCGCTTCTTCGGTTGATGTCTCAACATCGCCGCAGATTCAAGCTTACCTGGAACGCTACGACGCTCATCCCGAACGCTTCGGACCTCCCCAGCCGACGACCGACCTTCGCGACGCGGCCCGGCCGGGCGTTCATGCATCGACGGACGGCTCGCAGGCCGCCGTCGTCGCGCAACCCGCCAAACTTGACAACGATCTCTACGTGCGCGACTACGGCAAGTGCATTCTCTGCTACAAATGCGTGGAAGCGTGCGGTGCCGATGCGCAGAATACCTTCGCCATCGCCGTGGCCGGCCGTGGCTTTGACGCCCGCATCTCCACCGAATATGCCGTGCCCCTGCCTGAATCCGCCTGCGTGTACTGTGGCAACTGCATTGGCGTGTGCCCCACTGGCGCATTGATGTTCGCGAGCGAGTACCGGATGCGCCAGGCCGGCGCCTGGGACGAGTCCCGGCAGACGTCCACCGACACCATTTGCCCCTACTGCGGCGTGGGCTGCACCGTCACGCTACGCGTCCAGGACCAGCAAATTGTCAAAGCTGAATCGCCGATTGAGAACGGCGTGACCCACGGCAATCTGTGCGTTAAGGGCCGCTTCGGATGGCAGTTTGTGAATATACGAGCGAACCCACCGGCCGTCGTCGCGAAGAAATCGTAGGGGCGCTTCGCGAAGCGCCCCTACTTGGATTGATGTGCGCGCATCCGCCGCCAGATGTAGCGGGCGGGCAGGAACAGGATCAAAGCCCAAAGCAGCAGGAAGGGGCCGATGCTCAACAGGAACATCACCACGCCCACCAGGCTGTCAGTGGCGGTGCGGAAGCCCTCCACCAGCGTATTCCGCAGGCGCCCGCCCAGCGAGTTGGGGATTTCCAGTTGCGCCTTGTATTCCTCGCGCAATTCCACCTGCAACGTGGCGAAGGCGACGCGGTTCTCCAGTCCCTTTAATTCCGCTTCCATGCGCTCAATCCGTTCCCGCACGCTTGACAGTTCCTGCTCAACGGCCAGAACGTCGGCGAGTTGGCCGGTGCGCTTTTGCAGGATGTCGAGCAGCGTCTGCTCCGTCCGGCGGGCGTTGGAGAGTCGCGCCTGAAGGTCGGCGTACTGGTCGGTCACTTCTTCGCCGCCCTGCGATTCCTGCTCGACGTGCGCCAGTTGCTTGATCTCCGCGATCGTAGCGTCAAGCTGGTCGGCAGGAACTTTGAACGAAGCCGTAAGTGACGGCGGACTGCCCGCTTCCGTTCCTACCGTGAGCTGCGCGCTGTATCCGCGGTGCCGCCGCACGACCACTTCCAGCGCCTCGCGTGTCTTGTCAAAGTCCTTGGTCAAAAGCTTCAGCGCAGCCGTGCGGGCGATCATGGGTCCGGATACGCCCGGAGCCGAAGTTCCACCACCGCCTTGGCCTTCGGCTTTGGCAACTGCCGGCATCATCCCCTGACTCGCAGGCAGGCTGGCGACGGCACTCACCCGCGCCGCAGCCGGCGGCGGGAGGCCTACGCCTTCTCTCACACCTTGCTGCAACCCGCCACCGAACTCTTCGGTTGGCGCCCCAGGCCGTTGCAAGGTCTGAAAGAAAATGGCGGCGAAAATAATGAAGATGATGCACCCTCCGCCCGCCGCTGCCCACGCCCATCTCGGGATGGCGAAGAGAGGGAGTCGTCGGCGAAGCGGTGCCAGAACTTCTTTCGCGCTGGGCTTGACCTCGCCCGAGGCGGCGGCATTCACGTGCTCGGTCAAACTCGCAGGTGCCGGCTCCACTTGCCATGCCGAAAGCCGCTCGGCCAAGTCACGCGATTCCGCCACGGCGACGCGGCACTCACCGCACTGCGTCAAGTGAGCGGCCACGACGGCGGCACGCTCGCTGGGCAGTTCGCCGTCGAGAAACGCCATCAGTTCGACTTGTTGGACGGGATGCTGGTCATTATTCATTGCGAATTCCTTCGCCGATGGGCGACTTGGCCTTCCCTGAGTTCATCAGGAGTTCCTTTAATGCCTGCCGTGCCCGAAACAGGCGCGACCGCACGGTGTTGACCGGCACCCGCTGGAGCCCTGCGATTTCCGCGTAGCTCAATTCTTCATACTCGCGCAACATCAGGACCTCGCGATCGTCGGCGCCCAGTTGGGCAAGCGCTTCGCGGACGGCCAGTCCCTCTTCCACACCATCGTTCACGCCCGGGTCAGATGTAAGCGGCTTCGACCACGAGTCACGGTAAGTCGTCTTGCGCCGCTCCGCCGTGAGCTGCCTGACGGCGATGGCGTAGAGATAAGTCCGGAACAGCGCCCGCGGCTCATACCGGACCACCGCCCGCAGTACTGCGATAAAGGTCTCCTGCGCGAGTTCTTCCGCGCGCGCGGCGTCGGCAAGGCGCCGCCGGAAGAATCCGTAGACAGGATCACGGTAGCGGCCAAAGAGCTCGGCAAACGCTTCTTTCGATCCGCCCTGGAACTCCAGCATCAGTTGCTCGTCCGTGGTCATGGGCCAATCTGCCTTTGCTGCTTTCCACCGCAGCGCCTGGTTCACGCGCTTCCAAACCTGTAATATCGCGGGAAGGGAAAAAGTTCCGGAGCCATCCTAGCCCGTGCGGAGGCCGGATGCAATGCCGGGGCAAGCGGACAAAATGCACCTGCGCGGCGCTGCAGGTGGCGAGATCGCTCATCTCTTCACTCATAAGTGATCGGTTACCTGCGTTGCGGCGATTTCGCTTGACATTTCCCGCAAAATATGCTACATGTCTTGGCCAGGGTGCGGGACTAGGCAGTCCGACTTCGAGCCTCGGCCCGACCCAAGGCAGGAGGATACGGGGTATCGCCCGAAGCCCGCAGTGAAGATCAAACGCCTTGGTCTGTGGCGTCAGAGAGAATCGAAATTGTGACGTTCCAAGCCGGAATATGTATGAAAACAAAGGAGGGCAGTCCGAAGTCCGGGGTCCGAGGTCAAAAGCAACGGCAATCTGTGTGGCCAGCGACGGTCGTGACTAGATTTTTGACGTTCGAAGCCGGAATGTGTATGAAAACAAACGAAGGCAGTCCGAAGTCCGAGGTCCGAAGTCCGGGGCCAAGAGCAGCGGCCATCTGTACGGCCACCGGCGGTCGTGACTAGATTTTTGACGTTCCAAGCCAGAATGTGTATGAAAACAAACGAGCGTGCCCCAAGTCCGAGCTCCGAAGTTCGAAGTAGAAAGGCGGCGGGTGCGTCTGTTCTGACTCCCGGCTCCTTACTCCTGACTCCTGTTTTTCAAGAAATGAAGGTGCATCCGGAGATGTTATTGAAAACAAAGGATCGCAATTCGGCAAGACAGATTGGGTGGCGGGTATGATCACGTTCAACGGCTTTGTCCTGGTGGGCGGCAAAAGCCGACGCATGGGCCAGGACAAGTCCTTACTGGAGTTAGAAGGCAAGCCCCTGGCGCAGCGAGCAGCGGACCTGCTGGCTCCCTATGTGGACCAAGTTTCGCTGCTTGGGCCCAAGGACCGGTACGGCCAGCTCGGCCTTCCTGTGATCGAGGACAAGTGGCCGGGCGAGGGCCCGTTGGGGGCGGTCTGCACGGCCTTGCTTGCTTCCCCCGGTGGGTGGAGCATCGTTCTGGCCTCCGACCTGCCGTTGGTAAGCGAACGGTTCATTCAGTTGCTGATCCAACGCGTCCGGGCGACGAACGCTGACGCCGTAGTACCCAGAACAACTGACGGCTGGCAACCCCTCGCGGCCGCGTATCACGCGCGCTGCCGGGCCGTCTTTCAACACGCTTTCGAAGCCGGCGAGCGCAGCATCATCAGCGCGTTCGCAGCCCTTAAGGTCCAAGCCATCACCGTGGAAGACATGGCCGCCGCCGGCCTGAGCGAATCGGAATTCGCCAACGTCAACACGCCGGAAGATTGGGCGAGCATCACGAAAAATGAAAAGGCGTAGCGACTGCTGGAATTCGTACGGGGAGAGTCTGGCCGGGGTGCGGCGTTGTAGCGGCGGTCTCCGACCGCCGCGCGTCGATCGGAGATCGACGCTACAACCTCTGTCGGGTTGGTTAGCCCGACCTCGGCAGGACGTCCTCGGCGTTGGCGATGCCGAAGCGCATTTGTCCCTCGGCCACCAATTCTTCGCCGCGGAAGATGGAGCCGCGCAACTCGCCAAACTGCGCCTTCATGCGCACCACCTCGGCTTCGACGCGTACGGTGTCACCGGCCTCAATGGGCCTGATGATGCGCGCCGACGGCACGTGCAGAATCATGGCAATCTTGCCGGCCATTTCCGGGCGCTCCATAACCAGCACTGCGCCCACCTGGGTCACCAGTTCCAGGATCACGCCGGTGGGGATCATGGCGAGGCCCGGTGGATTCCCGCGCGCCGCCTGGTCGTTGATGGAAAAATGCTTTATCGCCACAATGCGCTGGCCGGGAACGAACTCCGCCACGGTATCGACAAAGAGAAAAGGGAAGCGGTGGGGCAGGACGCGAGCGATGCCGAGGGACGAGAGATGAGACATGAAGAAAAGTGTAAAGGGTAAAGTATAAAGGGTAAAGGATAAATGCCAAATCCAGTTAGAATCGGAGGTCTTCAGTGAAAACGCACGGTGCCCAGCACATCTTCTCGACTCTTCACCCTTTAGCTTTTACCCTTTAAACTTTACCCTTTATTTCGGCGGCTTTAACAGCTCCCGCTTCAGCACCGGGCTGCGGCTGGTAAAGTCTCCGGGGCGTTCCTGTTCGGCGGCGTACTGGGCGCGCACGGCTTCCAGTTTGGAGTCCATTTCGTCCAGGAAGTTCACCACCAGGGCTTCGGCAAACATGGGTTCCTTGGGCGAGCCAAACTCCAGCTTACCATGGTGAGAAATGATGATGTGTTCGATCTCGCTTTTCAGCCCGGCAGGGAAGTCCGGAATCTCGCGCATCTTCGCCTGCACCATTTCCAGGCCCATGGTGATATGGCCGATCAGTTGCCCGCGCGTGGAATAGCGGAAGCCGGCGGAGAAATTGAGCTCCTCGGTTTTGCCGATGTCGTGGAGCACAAGTCCCGCCAGAATCAGGTCGCGTCGAAGCCAAGGGTAATGATCGGCCACCAGATCCGCCAGTGCAATCAGCGAGGAAACATGCTCCAGCAAGCCACCCAGAAAGGCGTGGTGATAGCTCATCGCCGCCGGAGCCAGCTTGTATTTCTCCGCCAGGACCGGGTCCTCCAAAACACCCAGCAGCAGAGCCCGCAGCGGCCCTTCGTCCATCTTGCGCACGCGCCCCAGCAGCGCGGCATACATCTCCTCCGGGTCCCGCCGGGTGCGCGGCAGGTAGTCCAGCAGGTCTACCTGTTCGGGCGGACACGGCGCAATCTTGCGCACGCGCAGTTGCAGCGAGCCGCGATAGCTTTCCACATGCCCGTCCACCAGCACGATGTCATCAGCTTCAAAAGCCGGCGTGGTGCGTTCCGAGTAGTCCCAAAGCTTGGCGGAGATGGCGCCCGTCGTATCCTGCAGGGTCAAGTCCAGATAGGCGGACCCGGTGCTGGTGTTCTTGCGCTCTTTGGATTGGACAAGGAAGGTCGTGCGCACCGGCGAGTCCGGCGCCAGGTCTTTGACATAAAGCTGTTTCATTGCGTTCTTTCGGGGGTAAGCAGCGCTCCCGGCGTCTCTGCTCCGGTGTCGATGTATCCGGGCGCCAGGAAGATGTAGCTGTCTTTGCGGAGCTGCGTCAGGTATTCGCGCAACTTCGGTTCCATGCGCTGGCTGTAGAGGACCTCTTGCACACGCGCTTCGACCTCTTCGAATTTCGGAATGCCCGGGCTGAATCGCTCCTTCAGCCGCAGAATCAGCAGGCCGTTCTTGATACGAATGGGATCGGAGACATCGTTCACTTCGAGTTTGCTGACGGCCGAGGCGATGACCGGCGCAACGGTGTCACTCTTGAAGTAACCAAAGTCACCGCCCTGTTCCGCGTTGTTGCCGTCGGAGTATTTCTTGACGATGTCGGAAAAGCGCGCGCCCCCCTTCAATTCCGCTTCCGCCGCCTGGGCTCGTTTTTCCACCTCGTCGGGCTTGTACTTATCGCTGGAGATCAGGATGTCCTCAAGGTGGATCATACCGTTCGACTTAAAATCGTTCTTGTGGGCGTTGTAATAGTCCAGTTCCTCTTTGCGCGTAATGACAATGCGCGAGCCGACGTCGCGGCTGATGACTTCCTGCATCAAGAGTTGCCGGCGGATCTGCTCCTTGAAGTCCTCCCAATTCACTCCCTGCTGTTCGGCATCCTTCTGAAGGTCTTCGATGGTGGCAAGGTTGTCCTCGCGGCGCATCTGGTCCAGCTTCTTAATGAGGTCCGTCTCCACATTGACGTCCTCGTCCTTAGCCTTTTGCACCATCAGCGAAGTGTCAATCAGGTGTTCAAGCAAGTTCTTGCTTTCCTCATTGATCTTGGCGTCGAGGTCGGCGCCATTGAACTGTTGCGACAGTTCGTCGTGCAGCTTGGTCTTTTCCCGTTCAAACTGGCGCTGCGTGATGATCTCACTGTTCACGCGCGCGATGATGCGCTCCACCACGTGGGCGGCTCGCGCCGGGGGCGTGGCGATGGTCGCCGCCACAAGGACGCTTGCCACGACGATTGCAGTTCGTTTCATCGATTTCTCCAGGCTGATAGCTCACAGCCGACAGCTAACAGGCAAATACCTGCTGCTGGTGCTATTCGCTCAGCCGTCATGCTTTTCCGCCCGCGGTCGGTCGGGCGCTTGCTCCGCAAATCTAATCTTAAGGCGGGGCGTGCAATTCCCGCAAGCCCATTCGCGCGCTGTTTTGACGGAGTAGCGCGGCCATCTCGGCGGCCGCGTCGGTGCCGGCTGGAATCCGGCGCTACGACCCAAACCAGGACTGCGGCCGTTTGTGGGCGATTCGCATTGACTGGACGTTGTGGCGTGGCCACGGTACGCCGCCGACAATTTAGAATGATGCCGTATCACAGGCAATGGTTGACTGTGAGCTGTCGGCTGTCAGCTATCGGCTCAGTTGCTCGGGTGCAACTCCTGCAAGGCGGTCTGCACCTGCGTCAGCACATGTGGCCTGCGGCTGGCGCATGCGGAAGCGCAGGACACGGTCGGGACGGAAGGTGGCCTCACGCCGCCGCCGCACGAACTGCGCGATCCGCTGCGGGTCGATCGGCGCCTGCTCATGAAACTTCATCCAGATTTCATCGCCCTTGCGCTCGACCGTTTGGACCAGCAGGTGCTCCGCGGCACTCTTCAGCAAGGCATAATCCAGCAGATTTTTCACCGACTCCGGAATGGGTCCAAACCGGTCTGCCAATTCCGCCTCCATCTCGGTGCGATCCGTCGGCGTGGCGGCGCTGGAGATACGCTTATACATTCGCAGCCGCTGGTTCTCGTCGGGGATGTACGGGTCGGGAATTTTGATGTCCAGGCCGAGATTCAACGAAGTGCGCACCTCCAGCTTGGCGGGGGCACCCTTCAATTCATCCACCGTTTGCTCCAGCATCTTGAGGTAGAGGTCAATGCCGATGGCGTTCAGGTGGCCATGTTGTTCGGCGCCCAACAGGTTGCCCGCGCCGCGCAACTCCAGGTCCAGCGCCGCGAGGCGAAACCCGGCGCCGAGGTCGGAGAATTCCTTGAGCGCTGCCAGACGCCGGCGGGCGATGGGGGTCAGGGTGTCTTCCGATGCGATCAGGAAAAAGGCGTAGGCGCGGCGATTCGAGCGGCCCACACGTCCGCGCAACTGGTACAAGTCAGCCAGACCCATCTTGTCGGCGTGATTCACGATAATGGTGTTGGCGCGGGGAATATCCAGCCCGTTTTCGATGAGCGATGTGGCCACCAGCACATCGTATTCACCCTGCGTGAATTTCAGCATGGCGCGTTCGAGCTCTTTTTCCGCCATCTGGCCGTGCGCCACGCCCAGGCGGGCCGTCGGCAGCAGGCGCTGCAAAAGCGAAGCCATCTGGAAGATCGACTCCACGCGGTTGTGCACGAAGAAAACCTGGCCCTGGCGCTGCAATTCCTGCATCACGGCGGACTGAATCAGCGCCTGGTTGAAGGGCGCCACCGTGGTTTGGATCGCCAGGCGGCCGCGCGGGGGAGTTTCAATCACCGAAAGGTCGCGCAAGCCGCCCAGCGACATGTGCAGGGTGCGCGGAATGGGCGTGGCCGACATGGTCAGGACATCCACCCCCGCCTTGAATTTCTTCAGCTTTTCTTTTGCCGCCACGCCAAAGCGCTGTTCTTCATCCACAACCAGCAAGCCCAGGTCTCGCAGGTGCACGTCTTTAGAGAGCAGGCGATGGGTCCCGATCAGGATGTCGATGCGGCCGGCCTCGGCGTCCGCCACTACCTTCTTCTGTTCCGCCGTCGTGCGAAAGCGGCTGAGCATCTCCACGCGCACAGGGAAGGCCGCCATGCGCTGGCGAAAGGTGTTGTAGTGCTGGAAGGCCAATACCGTGGTGGGAGTCAGCACCGCCACCTGGCGGCCGTCCTGAACCAGTTTGAAGGCGGCGCGCATGGCGAGTTCGGTTTTGCCATAACCCACATCACCGCAGAGCAGGCGATCCATGGGTTCCGGACTCTCCAGGTCGCGTTTGATGTCGGCCATGGCGCTGAGTTGGTCGGGCGTTTCCTCAAAAGCGAACGCATCTTCGAATTCGCGCTGCCACGGGGTGTCGGCGGATGCAGCAAAGCCCCCCCGCATCTTGCGCTCGGCGTAAAGCTGCAAAAGTTCCTGCGCCATGTCGCGCAAGGCGCGTTTGACGCGGGATTTGGTGCGTTCCCAGGTGGCGCCGCCCAGGCGGTCGAGCGGTGGCTTGGCCCCTTCGTGGGAGCGGTATTTCTCCACCAGGTCAAGCCGTTCCAGCGGCACGTAGAGCTTGGCGTCATCCTGAAACGTCAGCAGCATGAAGTCGCGCGGCGATGTGCCCACCGCCAGTTGCCGCAGGCCCTGGTAAATGCCGATGCCGTGGTCGAGGTGCACCACATAGTCCCCGACCTTCAAATCGCTGAGATCGGAGATGAAACTGGAGATCCCGGAGCGCTCGCGCCTGCCGCGTGCCGCCCAGTCAAACCCGCCAAACAGGTCTGCGTCCGCCAGCCACAATTGCTTCAATTCGGGAATGGCCAAGCCTTCGCGAATCTCGCCGCGAGCGATGAAGACGCCGGCAAGCGGCTGATCCGTCGTCACCCGGGTCGCTCGATCACTCGATTTCGCGGCCACCAGATCGAAGGGGATTTCGTAATCCTTGAGGATCTCCCGCAGACGGTCAACCTTGCCGCTGGTGGGAACCACAAAGACCACCGATTCGCCCTGCTTCATCCGCGCGCGCACGTCGTCCACCAGAGCCTTGACCCCACCCTGAAACTTGGGAGGAGGCTGAGTCAAGAGGATCGGGTGATCGGGCGATCGGGTGATCGGGTGATCGGGAGAATAAAGAACGGGGGCTGGGAACATGGTGCTAGGGGCTGGAGTTTGCTTGTCACTCGTCACTCGCCACTCGTCACTGCTCTTCTGCCACTGGCCACTGCTCTTCGCCATTTCCTTGCCGAAATCTTCGCCCTCCGGGGGAAAGTAAAGGTCCCCGCCGATCACCACGGCCTGCGAGGGAGTAGCCGCGGGGGGCGGGAGGGACTCGATGGCCAGTTCCTTCAGCGAGATTTGCGGCACGTCTTTGATGGTCTGAAGGAACTCGGCCTCTGTGATATAGACCTCGCTGGGGGCGGGCCGAGGGGGAACGATGTCGCGCACTTCTTCAAACCCCGCCGCCAGACCTTCGAGGATCGGACCTATTTCCTCGCGGCGGTCGAGAAACTCGTCCCAGATCAGTACGGGGTGGGGCAGAAGGGAAAACAGCGTGTGGGTATGCGGCTCGACGAGGGGAACATAGAACTCCCAGCCGGGAAAGGTATTGGAGTGCTCCGCGGCCCACTCGGGTTCACCTTGCGGAAGAGGCGTTCCGCGCAGTTGCGCGTGCTCGCGTGTCCGCAAAGCGAGTACGCGCACCAGCCGTTCAAAGAACTGAGGAGAGCGTTGAGCCTCGGAAAGGGGAAGCATCAGCGCTCGCGGCGCCGGTTTGCGCGAGCGCTGCGTGGTCGGGTCGAATTCGCGCAGAGACTCGATCTGGTCGCCAAAAAACTCCAGGCGATACGGCCACTCCGCCTCGGGCGGAAAAACGTCAATGATGCCACCCCGCAGGGAGTATTGGCCGACGGCGGAAACGGGTTCGCCCGGTTCATATCCCACACTGCGCAGGTGCTCAACCAGGTCGTCGAGGCTGAGCTCGTCACCGACTTTCAATTCCAGGGCGAGCGAGGCGTAGAATCCGCTCTCGCGGAAGCGTCCAAGGGCGGCGGCCACCGGGGCAAAAACCACCCGTGCTTCACCGCGGGCCATGCTCCAAAGGGCCACGGCACGCTGTTCCTGGATTTCCGCGTGAGGCGAACGGCCTTCGTAAGGAGTGCAATCGAGCGCCGGCAGAATTTGCACCGAATTCTCTGCGCCGGGACTCAGCCAGCCGAGAAAGGTCGCCGCCGTTTGCCGGTAGTTTTGTGCCGCTTCGTTGTCGCGCGTCAAGACCACGACGGGCCGTTTGAGCTGATAGGCAAGCGCAGCGACAACCACGCTTTTGGCGGCGGGCGTGAGACCGGAGAGGGCCTGTGGACTCGCCGCAGCGGGCTGAGATAGCGCCTTCAGCGCCGCGCGAATGCCGGGGTGGTCAAGAAGTGGCTGTAGCAGGGATGGAAGGTCCGCCATGGAATTACGGGATGTACCGATGAGCAACGCGCAAAGCAATGGACGCAATCACAACGTGTGTATCCTATCCACCATAACTCGCGGCGGAAGCCTCGGCAACCTCTTTTGTCGAACCGGGTGGCCGATGGGCGAGACACGGCGGGCAACGGATGTTACGCACATGCGATCGGGCGGGCGCTTTTCGAGTGCCGGGCTGGTGGCGGGGGCCGCGCGACGCAAAGCTTCTCAGGCCAGCCTCGAAAGGCATTGCGCCAGTGTTATGCGCCACCTGGAGTTTCTACATTTTGAGGCCAGGTCGGTGGCAAGGGCGCTTATCAAGCATGTTCGCGCTTTTGACGAGGCCCCGTTTGTCGGTTACGCTTGTTCAATCATGGAAGTTGAGACCAACCAGCCGTGGTGCAAATTCAGGGACGGGATAACTGAGAGCGCCAGGCTTCTGAAACACAACGACCCGCAGCAGGCGCTCAGTTTGCTGGACGAATTACTTGCACAAGCGATTCAAGAAAATGAAGCGTCTTGGGTGTGCACTTTGTGCCATCATGCAGCAATAATCTCTAACTTCCTCGGGAACCAAGAACTCGTCGAACACTATTATCGGCAGTCGCTTGTCTTCGTTCCAGAGAATCCCGCAGCCTTATATGGCTTGGCCAAAGTTGAGCGCGAGCGAGGTGAACTCGAAACTGCGAGGCAATATGCGGCCAGATGTTATAAAGCCATCATCCACGGCGATGACGAAATCATGAAGCGGGCCTACTTGATCTGGTGGTCAAGCATTGGCCAAAAGTCGCAGATCATTAACAAGCCAACATACCGGGGACCCACATTTCGCCGTTTCACGGCAAAGTGTCGGTGGACCACTCATGTTTGTCGCGTTGCGCTTACCGCCTTCCCGGCACCTGGACGTACAGGCGCCTTCTCGCGGAACTGTCATCGTAAAAGGCAGCAACTCCAGTGCCGGGCTCAAGGCTGGCACGGCCGCCTTAGGATTGTCCTGTCATTTACCGGACACTTCACAACTTCCTTCCTCCGCGCGTGGCAGGGAGCAAGCAGGCAAGCTGGTAGCCACGGTCAGTGCCTTTGTGACCGTGGGCTCTCCTTGATGCCGTGCCACCTTAGAATTGCCTCGCGATCTCCTTTCACGACGAGGGGAGTACTTCATACGGGAAAGTCCCACGGTCAGAACTGCACTGACCGTGGCTACCAACTTTCTTCCTCCGCGCGGCAGGGAGCCGGCAGGCAAGGGGACAAAAGTGTCGATATCACCATTTTCGATATCGATTTTGGTGATCCCTTCATCGAGATGTAAAGCTTTATCAACTACGTAATGATTTTACTTGACATTCTTGATCGGATATGCTTAGGCTAGTGGGGAGGCCGGAGGTGCTGTCCTAACTTGGGTCGTAACGCTGGCTTCCAGCCGGCACCGGAGCCGCCAAAACCTGTCCTGAGCGAAGCGAAGGAATGGCGGCGCTACGCCCAAATTAGGGCAGCATCAGGCCGGAGGCGGCCTGGCAAGCTCCGCCTCGCGACTTGGCGCGGACCGCAGTGGTGACCGGGAATGTGTGGTAAAAGCACCACTGAGCGAGGCGGTTGAGTCGGCGGACGCTCCCTTGGAACCCACGATCTGTAAGAAAGGACAGATGTTTAGCCGTGAAACCGGCAGAATGTCATTCGCGTCACGTCGCTGAATCAAAACCAGTTAGCCGATAAAGTCGGCGAAAGGCCGAGGGTAAAAAAGGGATCCCTTGGATTTTGCAGGTATATCCTGTCATGTTGATGAAAACAAAAGATGACGAAAAGCACTGAGATGTGAGTTCTGTGATGTGCTTGATAACAAGCAGCTTATGATTTTTAACCGACGATGTTTAGCAAAACAAATACACTTAGCGGTTTTGGACCCCGCGGGAGTTGCCCGGCGACCTCAAGAGAGGATCGATGCGCGGCGAAAAAGACACAGCTCCTGGGCTCAGAAGGTGTGAACAAATCAAAACAATCTCTCGCCAAGGCGCCAAGCCGCAAAGGCCGCGAAGCGCAAATCTGCTGTTTTCCTTGCGTTCTTTCCGGCTTGGCGCTTTGGCGAGAACATGTTTTCGTACTTCGAAGGATTCTTTCACGCCTGTTCACGCCGGGAGCCCATGGGAAGTTCATTCGACCTCCGGGTGTCGCGTCCAGAAATGCGACGGTTAAGATAGCGCCGCCATTGACGGCGACACGTGTCAGTCGTCTGACTGACTCAACAGGCTGCGGAAAAACTCGGCCGACTCGTCATTCTCAGGAGCCAGCATGCGGTCCTGAGTCCGTCAGCCGACGGACGAAGGAAGAATCTGCATGGGCTTGAAAGACCGGAACTACAGATCCTTCGCTCCACAGAACGGAGCTCAGGATGACGAATGCAGATCCTTCGCTCCAACGAACGGAGGTCAGGATGACTGTGTTGGAAGCGTTTTTCCGCAGCCTCTCAAGCCGGGCGTTGCGTGCGAATTTAGAACGTCGCCAGTGGAGAGGCGTGATTGACGGCCAAGATGATAAGTGCGCTCGGTTGGGTGCCGGAGGAAGGCCAAGTGGGGGCGGCGCATCGCCCGCTGCCAAGCTTGTCAGGCCGCCCTCGAAGGGAGTCTGATGGACAAAAAAGCAGCCACAAATCTCCCATGGTGTGGCTTGCAAATCCCAAAAGTTACTATAGAATGGGTTGACAATGCGCGAGTTGGGCATAGATTTTGCCGCACGTGCACAGAAATTTCGAGGCTTTGAAAGGCAAGGGCTATCCTCGCACCAATGAGCGAGGATGAGGTATCAACCTAATGGCTCAGAAGGTCGTGCAGAAGATTGGTAAGTACGAAATCAT
The DNA here is from genome assembly GCA_963719115.1 of uncultured Acidobacteriota bacterium. Taxonomy (GTDB): domain Bacteria; phylum Acidobacteriota; class Terriglobia; order UBA7540; family UBA7540; genus Bog-366. The sequence goes on from CAVRBF010000053.1 coordinate 22,802, forward strand.
CAGCGAGTTGGGCCAGGGCGGAATGGGCGTCGTATACAAGGCCCGCGACCCTTTGATTTCGCGTCTCGTTGCACTGAAGACCGTTAATCCTGAACTCGTTTCCCAACCCGAGATTCTCCAGCGATTTTATCGTGAGGCGCAGTCCATCGGAGCGCTCCAACACCCCAACATCGTCATGGTATTCGACTTGGGGGAGTATGAGGGCCATCCGTACATCGCCATGGAGTTCGTGGAAGGCGAGAGCTTGCAAAGCATGATCACACGGCAGGCTCCCATCCCCCTCGCTGCCAAGCTGAAATTGGCGGAGCAGGTCTGCCTGGGGCTCGATCACGCCCACAAAAATGGCATTGTCCATCGTGACATCAAGCCCGGCAACATCCTGGTGAAAAACGATGGCACCGCCAAAATCGTTGACTTCGGCATCGTGCATCTTGAATCCACCACCCTCACCAAAACGGGCATGTTCATGGGGACCATTCAGTATGCTTCCCCGGAACAACTCAATGAGGGGCGTGTGGACGCGCGCTCCGATTTGTGGTCGGTGACGTGCGTCATCTACGAACTGCTGGCCTATAAAAAGCCCTTCGAGGCGTCAAATTTTGGCGCGATACTCAGCAAGATTCTGACCACGGAGCCGGAGCCGGTAAGCAAGCTGTGTCCCGGAGTGCCGCCAGAAATTGATGCCATCATCGCCAAAGGCCTGAAGAAAAACCTCGCGGACCGCTACCAATCGCTCGAGGAGTTACTGGCAGATCTTGCCCCGGTTAGCCATCGCCTGCAGCGCAGCCTGGTGGACGAATTGCTGACCGAAGCCCGGCAGTTGAAGGACAAAGGCGAGCTGAACGATGCGCAGGAAAAAATCCGCTCGATCCTGATGCTCGACAAGAATAAGGCGGAAGCGAAGCACCTGAGCTCTGAGATCACCGCGGAACTGAACCGACTCTCCGCGCTCCCGCGGGTCCGGGAACTGATGACCGAAGGGGAGGGGGCGTATAAGCGTGGCGAGTACCCCGAGGCGATTCGCGCCCTGACTGACCTCCTGAAGCTTCATCCGAACGATACGCAAGCACGCAACCTGAAGGAGCGCGCGGAAAAGGAGCAGGACCGCCAGCGGCAGGTCCATGACTCGCTGTCGGCAGGTCAAAAGGCCCTGAAGCAGGGAGATTTGACCGGGGCGGAGCAGGAACTCGAAAAGGTTCTTTCGGTGGACAAGGACCATGCCCAGGCGTCCAAGCTCCTGGCGGAAATTCGGCAGGACCGGCAAGCACGGGAGAAGGATTTCCGACTGAAGGAAGGCTTGTGGAAGGCTGACAAGCTGGTTTCCGAAGGGAACTTCGCAGAAGCGCAGCGCGAGCTCGCGGGTCTATTTTCCGAGTTTCCGAACTCGCAGGACGTGCGCAAGAAACTCCAGGAAATCAATCAGCACGCGCCGGCGCCCGCAGAGCCGCCGCCGTTTCCGGGGGCAGGGTCGGAGGGCGACAAAGCCAAATGGCGGGAGGGCCAGATTGCGGCGGCGACCCAAATGCTCGCCGTGGACGATGTTCCCAAAGCGACGATGCTGCTGACGAATCTGAAGGACCGGTACCCGGCTGATCCTCAGGTCACGGCTTTAATCCAGAAGGTGGAAGAGAAGAAGCCGGCGGTGTCGCCCCCCAAGCCGCCTGCGGCCCTTCGTCCGTCAGCGTTGGTGACTCCCCCCAAGCCGAAAAGTTCAATGGGCTTGGTCATCGGCGGAGTGGCCCTGGCCGCCATCCTGGCCATCGGCGGATGGTTCTACCATCAGCGAGCGCAGCCGGTGGGAGTCACATCGGCTACGCCCGAACAGGTACAACTCGAACACGACGCCAAGCTCTTGCAGGACGTTGGCAGCCGCGATGCTGCTTTGGCCAAATGGCAGGCTCTGGCCGCTGTCCCCGGGCCTCTCCAGGCGGAGGCGCAGCAGGCCGTGCAGCGCATCACCCAGCAAAAGGAGACCGAAGGCCAGGAGAAGTCGTTCTTCGCCCAGGGCGTCCAGGCGCAACAGGCCAAGAAGTGGGACGATGCTGCCGCGCTCTACCAGAAAGTGGTTGACCTCAACGGCCCCATGAAGGAGCAAGCGGTGCAAGCCATCGCCACCGTGAAGGAGTTCAAGGCCGGAGCCAGCACCGCAAGCTTGGAGAAGGAAAAGTACGACCGCGCGGTGGCGGCGGCCAACCAGCAGGACTTTGCCCAGGCTAAGATTCTGTTCCAGCAGGTCCTTGACCTTAACGTTCCGGGATCAAGCCTGGCGGCAAAGGCCCAGGCGCAATTGAAGGATGTGACCGCCGCCATTCAAGCCAAACAGGAGTTCGCGGTGGCGGACGCGGCGCAAAACAATGGCGACCTGAACGGTGCGCTCACGCGCTTCCAGGACCTGGCGGGGAAGCCCGGACCCTTCCAAAACCAGGCACAGGCACGCGTTCAACAGATCAACCAAATCCAGAACGCCAACCAGCAGAAGCAGCAAGCGGAAAAGGCCTTGCAAGATACCCTGAAGAAGCTGCATGACGCGGAAAGCCAGAAGCGTTACAGTGATGCCGCGGCGCTGCTCGCCAGCGTGAGTCAGAACGGCGGAGATGCGAATCAGGCGAAGAATGAACTGGAGTCCGCCGAGCAGGCGGACATGCAGAATTTGTCCGGCAAATTCAACCAGGCCAAGAACAACAAGGACGTAAGCGCTATGCAACAACTGAAAACGCAATTCCAGGCCATCGCTTCCGGCAGCGGCGCTCCGGCCACTCAGGCGCGCGATTTCTCCGACAACCAGATCCCAACGTTGATTGCACAAATTAACCAGGCCAATCAGCCCAAGCCCCCGCCGCCGGCGCCTGCTCCTGCTCCGGCGCCGGTGAAAAACCCCGTCGTGTCGTTGATTGTCTCCGGCACCTACCGCGCCTGGACGCGATCGGTACAGAAGGGCATGCTGGTTCCCGAATACAACGTTAACGGTGGGTTGAAGCCGGTTGACCTGAGCATGGCTCCCGTAAAAGGAGTGCCGAGCGGGACGATCGCAACTGTGAAGATCAATATCGACGACCAGGGAAGCGTCTCTCCCGACATTGTCTTGTTAGATCCCGGGGGGGTTGGTCCCAGCGTGATGGACGCGGCAAGGAAGTGGAAGTTCAATCCGCCCACGGTGAAGGGTGTAGCCGTAAAGACCAGCGTCACGGTAAAAGTTACCTTCTGAGGTCTTGGCAGCAGCGTGCTGAACTGCCACGGCACGGCGAGGACGATTTGCCAGCGAGTTTCTGCCTGCTGCTTACGGCCTGCTGCCTACGGCTTTTCGAGCTGCCTCGATAATGGCAGTCGTGGAGTATCCCGGGACAATGGGAATGGACACTACTCTTCCGCCCGCGGCTTCCACTTCCGCGTAACCTACAATGTTCTCCCGAGTGTAATGTCCGCCTTTGACCAGAACCTGCGGCAACATGCGAGCCACGACCCCGAGAACTGACTTATCGTCGAAGATCGTGACATAGTCGATGGCAGCAACGGCCGCCAGGATTTCCGCGCGTTCCGCCTCCGGCTGAAGCGCCCGGTTGCTTCCCTTCAGGGCACAGACGCTTCGGTCACTGTTCATCGCCACTACCAGTACGTCTCCCAGTTCGCGCGCGGCAGTGAACAGGCGTGTGTGGCCGGGATGGAGCAAGTCAAAGCAGCCGTTGGTCAGCACCACCCGTCGGCCTTCCTTCTTCAACTCATCGACCTTCGCGTAGGCCTCTTCGAGAGGCAGGATTTTCTCAATTCCCATGGGGATTCTGCCCCGTCCTTTGTCGCTAACTTGGAGCCTCCGTTTGACTCACAAAACTGCCGAGAAGCTGGGGGAGTTGGCGCGTGAAGGCGGAGCGAGCGAGGACCGAATCGCAACCGGCGGCTCGCGCGTCAGCGATTAGTTGCTCCTGCACGTGCGAGACAAATGCCAGGATCGGAATGGGTGCGGTTGCCGGATCCGCCTTGAGCGCCCGAATCGAGTCAATGGGGGAAGCGCTGCGGAAGTTCAGGTCAATAATAACAGCCCCCGGGTGGGCTTCCGCCACCGCCGCCGGGGTGCTCCGGGCGTTGAGAGTTAGCACCTTGGCGCCGAGCGCCTTGGCGGTTTCCTGAATCTTGGCGAGAAAGAACAGGTCATCCACAAGCACCGCGACTGTTGGGACCAAATTGCTTGCCTCCTGTTGGCGACGGCTTGCCCACTCGGAATGTCTGCCGAGCATTGCGGACACAACGATTGAAGCTTGTTGGCCGACATCTCCTTCTCAATATACCTCAGGAGCCAGTTGAGTGTCAGGCCTTCATCCAAGTCCGGCACGGACGGTTCGAATCGGCGGTTGCAGGCATTTTATTGCAAGAGGCAACGATTTGGCGGTTTCGGGAGTCTCGCATACAGAAGGGGACTTTGCGCGGAAGGGGATGGCGGCACGAGTTATTTGTGTTTTTAGGTATGGTGGGAGTAACCCAAAGCTTACGGAGGTCGTCTTAGGTGGGTATGGACTCCGAAAACATTCAAGACAACGACAATGTTGAGCGCAGATTGATTCGCCTCGTCAGGCCGTCGATCGTTGTACTGTGCGGTCCAGCGGCGTGCGGTAAATCGACGTTCGCCGAAAAGCATTTCCGCCCAACCCAGGTCATCTCTTCCGATTGGGCTCGCGCCTGGGTTTGCGACGATGACCGCGACCAACGCTTCAACTCCCAGGCCTTCGCGTTGGTACACTTTCTTGTCAACCAGCGGTTATTACTCAACCGGCTTTGCGTGGTGGACTCGACGGCACTGACCTTACCAGCACGAAAGGAATTACTCGAGCTGGCAAAACAATTTCAGGTTCCTACCACTCTGATGTACTTCAAGGTGCCGCTGGAAACCTGCCTGCAACGTGACGAAAAACGCGAGCGCACGGTGGGACGTGCCGTGATCGAGCGTCAATACCAGGCGTTTGAGCAGGTGCAGACGACCCTTCAACAGGAAGGATTCGATCAGGTCATCGAACTGAATGCAGAGAATGTAGATAAAGTTCAGATCGAAATCCTGTTCCGGCCTGCAGTGCGAGCCGCGCTGCGGGCGCCTCGCAGCGAGGGGGCCGGTCCACGGCGCTTCGAGCGCTCGCCCCGGTTTGTCCGGCCGGGGACTTCTGAACCTGGGGGAAACGGCCACTTTCGGCCGGCAATCAATGTTGCGCCCTCGAACCGCCGCCCAACCGGTGCAACCCCCGAGGGCCGCTTTGTCGGCAGCGCCGGGGCCAACGACTCCTGCGTCGCAGGCACCGAGCCCTACGGTCAAGGCCAACAGGCCGGTTATGCTTACGCCTCCGGGCCCGCCGCTCAGCCCGGTGCGTCCGACTGCGCCCAGGCCTCCTGCCGTGAATGTTGACTCCGCAGGCTCGAATTAGAATCTTGTGCGATAAATAATTGGCTGCAAAATGATTCGGCGGCTCACGGCTGGTCTCGCGAATTCATCCGGTGCGGTACGGGCACGATTGACAGAAACGAGATGTAGGGCGGGCGCTTACCGGTCAGGACGCCCGGTGAGGCGGTCGTAAACGGTGCGGGCGTTGGTAGATCCCAGGGACTCGTTGTAGAGATCCGTCATCCCCAGGCAGTAGCGGACTTCCTCGTCGAAACGGTGGAGTACCTCGAGATCGACCCTGCGAATCGGAAAGCGTTTACCGTCAGGCTTGGAATACCAGAACTTCTGATAACCGCGGTCTTCCAATTCGCACTTGATTCCATGCACAACGAAATAGGGTGGACCGGAGTAAATCCAGTCTCCGCCTCGGCTTCGCAAATAGGCCACACAGCCTGATTTCTTCACTTCCAGACTGCCCGCTTCCGCAGCGGTTACTTCGAAGCCGGCTTGCTGAAATTGCCGTTGGACGTCCTTCGTGGCGATGGTTGCGGTTGCCATAAGCTTTCCCTGCCTGTGCCGTGGAGTGAGTAGCAGCGCGGGCAGAACCCACCTCCTCTGCTCGCCGCGCGATCTTGCTGAGTCAACAGCAGCCCGCTGATTGACACAATTCCAAACGTGCCCGTAGAATAAGAAGTCTATTGCAGGTATGGCAGAAAACGCAAGGGCAGCTACTATTCAAAATTCAAGTCAAGCACTGCGCGGACCGGCAGGTGTGCTGGATCTGATCGGCAACACCTCGCTGGTGCGGCTGGCCCGAATCCGTCCCCAATCGCCCGCGGTGGAGATCTTTGCCAAGGCCGAATGGGAGAATCCCGGCGGCTCGGTAAAGGACCGCCCGGCGATGAACATCATTCGCGAGGCGGAAGCCGGCGGTCAGATGTCGCGCGACAAAATCCTGATCGACTCCACCTCCGGCAACACCGGGATTGCCTATGCCATGATCGGCGCCGCGAGGGACTATCGCGTGCGGTTGTGTATGCCCTCGAACGTCAGCAAGGAGCGCAAGCGCATTCTGAAGGCCTACGGTGCGGAAATCGTCTACACCGACCCCATGGAGGGATCGGACGGTGCGATCCGGCGTGTGCGCGCCATGGTGGCCGAAAACCCCGGCCTGTACTATTACGCGAATCAATACGACAACCCGGCGAACTGGGGTGCGCACTATGGGACCACGGCACCCGAGGTCTTCGAGCAGACGCACGGAAGTATCACCCACTACGTGGCGGGGCTAGGCACCAGTGGCACTTTTATCGGTACGGCGCGCCGGCTGAAGGAGCTGAACCCGCGCATTCAATGCCTGTCATTCCAGCCGGATTCGCCCTTTCACGGCCTGGAAGGCATGAAGCACATGCCCAGTGCCATCAAACCCGGGATTTACGATGCCAGCGTCGCTGACGAAAACCTGGAAATTTCCACCGAAGACGCGCATATCATGACCTTGCGTCTGGCCCGCGAGGAGGGCCTGCTGGTGGGAGTCTCCTCCGGCGCTGCCATGGTAGCCGCCCTCAAAGTGGCCAACCGCCTGACGCGTGGCGTCGTGGTCACCGTTTTCCCCGACAGCGGCGACAAGTACCTGAGCGAACGCTTCTGGGACGAGGGGCAGTAAGAAGATCGGGTCATTTGTTCATCCGGCCATTGCGCCATTTAAGAATTGTCCGTGGCTCTGAAGTTCAATTTCCGTGTTCCTTTCGCAAGGAATGGCTTCCGGTGGAAAATCGCCCGCTTTTGAATGATCCAATGGCCCGATGAGTCGATGACCCAATAAACTCCATGTCTCTTCAACTGAACAAATCGCACGTAGAATCCATCCGCCAGCACGCGGCGCGCGAATATCCCAGCGAGTGCTGCGGCATGTTGTTGGGCAAGGCCGATGGCGACAGCAAGACGTTGACGGAAGTGGTGCCGCTCACCAACCTGCGCCACGACCCGTCGCGCGCCCAGGAGTTTTCTGCCCTTGGACGACCAGAGCAGGGAAACGGAGAAAAACCGCTTCCTCATCGATCCTCTCGACCAATTGCGCGTGGAGAAGGACGCCCGCAAGCGCGGCCTGGATGTGCTCGGCTACTATCACTCTCATCCCGACCACCCCGCGCGCCCTTCGGATTATGACCGTGATCATGCCTGGCCGTGGTATTCGTATGTTATAATTAGTGTTGAGAAGGGTGTTCCCAAGGACCTGACAAGCTGGCTCTTAGCCGAGGATCGGTCAACCTTCGGGGCGGAAGCATTGATGATTGTTGATTTGTGATGGGTGATTTCAGTCGGGGACTGATGCTGCTGATGGCACCGGTCGGCCGCTTGAAGCGTCGAGAAAATGAATGGCGCCGCCATCACCTTAAGCCCTTACGATTTTCCACGCATCCAACGGAGTGTGGTTGGCGGTCTAGGAGCGCGAGCGTGTACGTCAGGAGTCGCAAGAGCGGCAAAGGCTGGCGGCAGTCACCAATCGCCAATCACTGATGAAAAGGAGCTCTAATGCCGGTTAAGGTAATCATTCCGACTCCGCTGCGGCAATATGCGGAAAAGAAGGAGTCGCTGGAAGTACAGGCCAAAACCGTGGGTGAGGCGCTGGCCGCCGTCACTGCCCAATACGGCGACCTGCGCAAACACCTTTACAACGACGAAGGCAAGCTTCGGAGCTTCGTCAACATCTATCTCGGCGACGAAGACATTCGCTTTTTGCAGAAGGACCAGACTCCCCTGAAAGACGACGACGTTCTCAGCATCGTTCCCTCAATCGCTGGCGGCTCGGACCGCTGTTGCTCCTGTAACTAGCCTGGGCACCCATCCGCAGTCGCGGGTGGCAGATCCCAGGCACCTCTGACCAACTCCCAGTTTTCAGCCATGAGTCCGTAGTTCCGCCTGCTGTCAGGCGGGCCAAAGGCGAGTGAAGACAGATAGCCGGCGAGCAAAGGAGCAACAAATGAGTACAGCAACTGCCACACAGCCCGTGCAATTGAGCAAGGATGAGATTCTGCGTTACAGCCGCCACCTGATCATGCCGGAAGTCGGCATGGAAGGGCAGTTGAAGCTGAAGAACGCCAAAGTCCTCTGTATCGGCGCGGGCGGCCTGGGCTCTCCCCTGGCGTTGTATCTTGGCGCGGCGGGCGTGGGCAAGCTGGGCCTGGTGGATTTCGACGTCGTCGATTTCACCAACCTTCAGCGGCAGGTGATACATGGCACCAGCGACGTGGGCCGCACCAAGCTGCAATCCGCCCGCGAGACGCTGGAAGAGATCAATCCCAACGTGGAGATTGAAGGGTTTGAGACGCGCCTGAGCAGCGAAAACGCGCTTGAGATCTTCCGCGACTACGACGTCATTGCCGATGGCACGGACAATTTCCCGACGCGTTATCTGGTCAACGACGCCTGCGTTCTGCTGGGCAAGCCCAACGCTTATGCCAGCATTTTCCGCTTTGAAGGCCAGGCCTCGGTCTTCTATGCCGAACAGGGCCCGTGCTACCGCTGCTTGTACCCGGAGCCGCCGCCGCCCGGACTGGTTCCCAGTTGCGCGGAAGGTGGCGTCCTGGGTGTACTGCCCGGAATCATGGGTTGCATCCAGGCCATGGAAACGATTAAGCTGATTTTGGGCCGTGGCGAGCCGCTGATCGGTCGTCTGTTGCTGTTTGACGCACTGGGCATGAAGTTTCGCGAGCTCAAGTTGCGCAAAAATCCCGATTGCCCGATCTGCGGAACCCATCGTACGATCACCAAGCTGATTGATTACGAGCAGTTCTGCGGCATTCGCGGCGAGGAGTATGTACCTGTGCAAACCGGCATCCCTGAAATCACCCCGGCGGAAGTGAAGAAGAAGATGGACGCGCATGAACCCTTTGTCCTGATCGATGTGCGCGAGCCTCATGAGTTCCAGATTTGCCGCATCCCCGGTTCCGTCCTCATTCCCTTGGGCGAGGTCCCCAAGCGAATGAACGAGCTGAATTCCGCGGATGAGATTGTGGTGCATTGCAAATCCGGAATGCGCAGTGCCAAGGCCGTGGATTTCCTGATGAAGTCCGGCTTCCAGAAAATTCACAACCTGAAGGGTGGCATCCTGGCGTGGTCGGACCAGGTGGATTCGACTGTACCCAAGTATTAAGAGCAGTGGCCAGTGGTAAGTGGATTGCAATGATGCAATCTTACGGCGGGAAAGATGAACGCGCTCTGGACGCGGGACTTCGGCCCCTGGACGTTGGACTTTCGCTGTATCTGTATGTAGCCTGGACCCCTGATGGTGTGCGGGATCCAAGGCGAACCCCCTGTTAATTTCCCCGTTATGCTGAAAAGCCGGGGTCGGCGTGCGAGGCGCGGCCCCGTTTCATTCATCCGCCCATCGGCCTGACCGCAGGTGGCTGCGGATTGACGACGCAGCCAAGCCCGCACGGGAAGACCGGTGATCATCCGTCGCCCGCCCGGCAAGTCGATGGGCGACGACCTGAACCTTACAAGGAGGAGAGTTCATGGCAAGTATCTTTACGGATAATGCAGCGAGCATTGGCAGAACGCCGCTGGTGAGGCTGAATCGATTGGCCCAGGGTTCCAGCGCTACGGTGCTGGCCAAGGTTGAAGGCCGCGGCCCGGCCTATTCGGTGAAAGACCGCATCGGTGCGGCCATGGTGTGGGACGCTGAGCAGCGGGGCGTGCTGAAACCGGGCGTGGAAATCATTGAGCCGACCAGTGGCAACACCGGCATCGCGCTGGCGTATGTGTCGGCGGCGCGGGGTTACAGCCTGACCTTGACCATGCCGGAAACCATGTCGCTCGAACGCCGGCGCGTCCTGGCGGCATTCGGCGCCAAATTGGTGCTGACGCCCGGTCCGGAGGGCATGCCCGGCGCCATCCGCCGTGCCACGGAAATCGCCCAGTCGGATCCGCAGCGCTACTTCCTTCCGCAACAGTTTGAGAACCCCGCCAACCCGGCGATTCACGAAAAGACTACGGGGCCGGAAATCTGGAACGATACCGATGGCGCCGTTGACGTGCTGGTGTCCGGCATCGGCACGGGCGGCACGATTACCGGCGTTTCGCGCTACATCAAGAACGCCAAGGGCAAGAAAATCATCTCCGTGGGTGTCGAGCCGACGGCAAGCCCGGTGATCACCCAGACGCTTGCCGGGCAACCGCTGAAGCCCGGGCCGCACAAGATTCAGGGCATCGGCGCGGGCATTATCCCCAAAACGCTCGACCTCTCGATGGTGGACCGCGTTGAGCAGGTCACAAATGAGGAAGCCATCGAGTTCGCGCGTCGCCTCACCCGTGAGGAGGGTATACTGAGCGGAATTTCGTGCGGCGCCGCCGCGGCCGTGGCCGTCCGCCTGGCGAAATTGCCGGAATTCGCCAACAAGACGATTGTTGTCGTGCTGCCTGACTCCGGCGAGCGGTATATTTCCACAGTGTTGTTTGAGGGGATTGGGTAAGTGCAGAGAAGGGGCTAGGGCCTGGGGACTGGGGGCTGGGGGCAGCTAATTCTGAATTATGAATTATGAACGCGGAAACTCGGCACCATACCTCACAGAAGCATCTCTTGTTCTCATTGGCCCCAGCCCCTTGCCCCCAGCCCCTAGTCCCGTTCTTGGGGAGTCGCCATGCTTGCCGATGATTTGAAATGTCTGGCTCGGGAGTTTCGAGCAGATTTGGACGCGCAGCGGGAAGGGGACGACCAGAGCGAGTGCCGATTGCCCCGGCGTGAGGCCGTGGCGCTGATTTGCCGTCGCTACCTGGAGATCCTTTTCCCTATCTACTTCTTGTCAGGGGAGCGGGAGGCCTTAAGCGCCCGCGCGCTGGAGCATCTGGGAAAGATCCGGAGCCTGCTGATAAAACAGATTTGCAGCGCGGTGCGCTTTGATTGCCACCGCAGCAGCAAACCGACACCTGCCGATCTCACCCGTTACGCGGAAGATGTTGAGCAGAAACTGTTCGGGCAACTGCCGGAGCTTGCCCGGCTGCTCGCCACGGATATTGGCGCGGCCTACCACAACGATCCCGCGGCGTCGAGCGTGGAGGAGATCCTGCTGGCGTACCCGTACATTGAGCCCGTCACCGTCCAGCGCCTCGCCCATCGAATGTACCTTCTCGGTGTGCCGTTCATCCCCCGCATGATGACGGAGATTGCCCACAGCCATACGGGAATCGACATTCATCCCGGTGCATCCCTCGGCGAGTCGTTTTTCATCGATCACGGCACGGGAGTAGTGATTGGCGAGACTTCCATCATCGGCAACAAGGTGACGCTCTACCACGGCGTGACCCTCGGCGCCTTCAACCCACTGAGCAAAGACGCGGATGGATTGCTACGCCGCGGGCAGGATAACAAACGCCACCCCACCATCGAAGATCATGTCACCGTCTACCCCAATGCCACCATTCTGGGCGGGAAGACGCTTATCGGCCATCACAGCGTCATCGGCGGCAACGTGTGGCTGACCCACTCCGTGGCGCCTTACAGCCGCGTGACCGTTAAGGACCCCGAACTCTCTATCTTCAACGCCGGCGACCAGCCGTGGAGCCTCTATAGCGGGATCTGATGGCGGGATAACGGGATACGGGAAAAGAGTTGCGCCGCAACCACACTCACCTGAGCATCGTAGGGTAGACTTGCGTTTCAACGTTCGCGGCTCTTCATCCAACATCTTTCGGTAAGACGCTTCCGAAATGCCCGGCTAGGCACGAACCCCCTCACCCGCCCGTCAGCGCACAGTTCGACCTCCCTGGGAGAGGCTCTGGAGTTTCTGCATTTTCACGGCACGTCGGAGGCAAGGGCGTTTACGGCCAAGACGAGCGGGGCACAGATCCAGACATCCCGGAACCCCGTATCGGGACCGCTATGCCGGGTTCGTAATGATATGGACGGTCACCAATAGTAAAGCGTAAAATCGCAATCAATGCCAGACAAGCTTATCTACCGACAACCGCCCGAGATGTCACGCGACGAGCTTGAAGCGGAGTTTGCCAGCGACGACCCAGAACGTATCCTGAACGCTCTGATTGCGGCTTTCTACACGGAGCCACCTGAAGATGTTGAGCGATGGTGCTACCGATTTGCGGTGCACCCCGGCGAGCCTGCTCGTCGCGGTGCCGCAATCGTGCTCGGAAACACCGCAGCAGTACACGGTCTACGTGACTTCGTACGGGCGGTAACAGTCCTTGAAGCACTACGACAGGAACCTGCCCTAAAGATGCACGCCGAGGATAGTCTGGATGATGTGCTCCATTGGGGAGAAACCGTATGCAATAGCCCTTGATATATCGCCTTCCCACAACCAAACGTCCTCGAGTCCCCATCGGAGAACCTGCCGTAGCTGCTTGCGAGCACTTGGTTGCGTAGTCGGCTTGCCGCTTTCCTGACGCCCGGTGCAAGGATTCAAAAGCGAGCGTTCCTGGAACAGCCCGGCGCTGGCGACGGGTAGCTCTTTTTGAGGGGATCGACAGGCCGGGAGATTTTGGCGGCAAAAAACCCTGCCCAAATTACCCGACCTTGCATTATTTTACTTGACAATACGCCAATTGTGTGCTACACGAATAGCTGATGGGGGTAGGCAACGAAAAAATGGTCCGGAGTCCGGAGTCCAAAACCGAAAGCGTCGCTGCGGGCGGATGCGGTACCAAGACGAAGATTTCGTACGTTCCAAGCCGGAATGTCTATGAAAACAGAAAACCAGTCCGGGGTCCGGCGTCCAAACCAAGCACTTTGCGAGAACAAGGGGAAGCAAGCTCCGAAATTCCGACGTTCCAAGCCGGAATGTTTATGAAAACAAAGGGGCGAGAAAGAGAGATGTCAGTCGATTAATCCAAACCGGCGGCTCGCGGCGGGCAGGCTCCTGCTATCAAAAAATGAAGGTGCAACCGGAGATGTTGCTGAAAAAAAAGGATCGGGGACACGGAGCGTGCAGACTCTGGCTCCTGACTCCTGTCCACTGGCTTCTCTTCTCCCGGGTACGCAGGCCCCCGTGGCGCGGAGCGCGCATGCGCCTGTGACGGGATATCCTGCGAACATGCTGAAAACAAAGGTGCGCCAGAACCCGATCACCCATGACAAATCGCCATTCGCCAATGCCCTGGCTCCTGACTCCGCACTTCAAAAAATGAAGGTACATCCGGAGATATGTATGAAAACAAAGGATGCTGACGGGATGTCGGCGGTGAAGGCAGTACCGGCTGGTCCGCAGTCTGGCATCCGGTACGAGACCCCTCACCCGTCGGCCCACGGCCGCCGACCCCTCCCCGCGGAGAGGTTGTTGAGATTTCCAGGCGCGCGCAAGAAGGGGGGACGGCAACGCTGGCTGTGCGAGGCCCTAAAGCCGAGCGGTGCGGTGCACCGCTCGGTGGCGAGGTAAACTCGCCGCTACGAATTCGGCCCGTGCCATCGACGATTTTGGAGCCGCCCAGCCTTTCGGCGTCAACTAAGGTGGCGCTACGGCCCTGTGACGCCAGCGCTCGCCGGGAGGCCCACGGAAGAGCAGTGCCAAAATGTTCCCGAGGCATGGCGACTTTGTGTCCATCGCCCGAAACGGTGCCAAACCTGAGAAGTTATTGAAGATAAAGGTCAAGACTGGCGGATTTCCCCTGCCAAACCTGAGAACATACTGAAAATAAGCCGCTTACAGAAATCACCGTCACGGTGAGATCGCATGACAATGTGTCCGGACAAGGAAGCGACAAAACGGCTCAGATTCTCAGCGCAGCTTCTGCTGCTCGATCCACTCGTCGGTGCGGGCTTCCAGCATGTCGAGTGGTAATGTTCCGCCGTCGAGGATTTCGTCATGGAAAGTACGGATATCGAACTTGGGTCCAAGTTCCTTTTGGGCGCGGGTGCGGAGTTGCAGGATCTTCAGTTGGCCCAGTTTGTAGCTTAGAGCTTGCGCGGGCCAGGCGATGTAGCGGTCGGTTTCGCTCTGGATGGTAGGCTCGTCGATGGCGCCGGACTGGCGCATGAATTCCACCACCTGGTCGCGGCTCCAACCCTGCGAGTGGATTCCGGTGTCCACCACCAACCGTACGGCGCGGAAAAGTTCCGACGCCAGCCGGCCGTAGTCGGACCCAGGGTCCTGGTAAAAGCCCACTTCCTTGCCGAGTTGCTCCGCGTACAACGCCCAGCCTTCAATATAGGCGTTGAAGCGCAGGCCGTGCAGGCGGAACTTGGGCAGTCCGGTGAGCTGTTGCTGCACGGAGAGCTGCAGATGGTGCCCGGGAATTCCTTCGTGGTAGGCGGTGGCCTCGTCATCCAGCAGGGTACGTTCGGCAAAGTTCGATGTGGCCACGACGACGCGGCCCGGGCGCTTGCCGTCCGCCGTGCCGATCATGTAGTGGGTCGCGGCTGCGGCCTGAAAGGGCGGAATGGCCTCCACCGTTACCGGTGTCTTGGGGAGCAGGGTAAAGAGTTCGGGAAGCTTGGGCTCCATCTGGGAGATGTAATGGCGATAGTCGTCAAGAATCTGCTCCGACGACGTGGGCTTGTATTTGGGATTGGACCTCAGCGAGGCGCGGAAGGAAGTGAGGTCGTCAAAACCCTGCTTCTTCGCCAGTGCGGTCATTTCCGCCTCGATGCGATCTATTTCGCGGAGCCCCAATTCGTGAATTTCGCTCGGCGACATATGCGTGGTGGTGCGCCCGTAGATATCGTTGGCGTAGATCGCTTCGCCGTTGGGCAGCGAGGTGACGGCCAACGCGGTGCGGCCGTGCGGAGCGTACTCGGTGCGCAAGAACTCCGCGAAGTTCCGGTAGGCCGGAATGACGTCTTTATTGACAGCTTCGGTGATCTGCTGCGTCAGGCGCTGCTGCTCATCGCTGGGAATGCCGGCGGGGTACTTCCGGGTGGGAATCAGAAACGGGTCGGCGTCAATGATGCCCTCGCACTGGCCCGGCAGCTTCTCAATGATGAACCGCACGGGCATGAGGTTGTCTCGAATGCCGGCGCGAAGCACCTCCGTGGTCTGGTTGAGCACGCGCGGAATCTGGTGAAGCCGCGCAAGGTAGTCCACGTAGTGCTTCACCGAGTCGAGGGGAACGGCCAGCGGCAGGTCGGCCAGATCGGTGTGGATGCCGTTCTGCTGGTTCACCGGCATCTCATACTCTTTGAGATCGAAATCGGCCAGGCGCTGCTGGAGCACGCGGATCAGCAGGTCGTGGGAAAGCTGGTCCTGCTCGGAAAAGCCGCTGGTGGAGAGGGCTTGCAGGCGCTCGAGGAAGCTCCGGTCGATATCGCTCCGCTCTTTCAGGGCCGCCAGCGAGCGCTCGGCAAGCCGATCGTTGTAACGATAGTCGCCGAAGGCGGTGGCGCGCTCGGGGAAGTTGCGCAGGTCGGACTCGTACTGCTCATCGAACAGGGCGTTCTGCGCGGCCAGGCGCTCGGCCACGGGCGGAAGCTCCTGCGCGCCTGCGGAGATCACAAGAATCAGCATCAGAAGAGAGGTTTGAAAGTAGCGCATGGGCGAGATTCTAACAGAGGTCGGCGAGTTCGGGCAGAGAACAACGGGCGGGCTGATGCGCTCCCGTGAATCTGGACGGAGCGCACCCCCTCACCCCCGCCCCTCTCCCCCAAGGGGGCGAGGGGAGAGGGAAATTGCGTGTAACCCTCACACCCAAGGGGCGAGGGGAGAGGGAGTTTGCATTAATCCCTCGCCCCCTTGGGGAGAGGGTGGCTCGCCACCGGCGTTTTTATCAGCCGGGGCGAGACGGGTGAGGGGGTAGGTCTTCCGTGGTGATTCACGACGCTCAGTGATACCTGATGCGGTCCAATTCAGGGCGCGTCTTCACGACCCCGTGCTGCCAAACCCGCGCGCGTCGCGTTCGGTGGCGGAGACGGATTCCACCTCTGTGAATTCCACTTCCAGGCGCCGCACGATGCGCAACTGGGCAATGCGATCGCCCGCCTTGAACTGAAAATGCTCTTTGCCGAGATTGGCCATGACCACCTTCAACTCGCCGCGATACCCGGGGTCGATGACTCCGGCCAGCGTGCAGATGCCTTTCAGGGCCAGGCCGGAGCGGTCTTCCACCAGCGCACCGTACTCCGGGGGAAACTCGAAGGCCAGGCCGGTGCGGAGTGCCTTGATCTCTCCCGGCGTCAATTCCGCGGGCTCCAGGGCAGAGACGTCGGCGGCCAAGTCGCCATAAGGGCCGTGGTGCGCGTACCTGGGCAGGATGGCGGCCGGATGGAGCTTTGCAACCTTCACAGGGATCGTCATCGCTTATGCTTTCTCCTTTTCCAACAAACCCTTCATTTTCCGGTAGGCTGCGAACATTTCCGGCAGACGTCGATAGGCGGCCGACGCCTTCAGCCACAATTCGTGATCGACGGCGGGAGAGCCGGAGACGGTGGTGTTGGGGCGCACGTCGCTGGGCACGCCGGTTTGGGGAGTGGCAATCACGCGATCGCCAATAGTCAAGTGGCCGGCCACGCCGACCTGCCCAGTCAGAATGACGTTGCGGCCCAGTTTGGCGCTGCCGGCGATTCCGACCTGGCTACAGAGCAGGGAATTCTCCCCAATCTCGCAGCCGTGCGCCACCTGAACGAGGTTATCAACCTTTACGCCGCGGTGCAGGCGCGTCTCGCCCACGGCGGCGCGATCAATGCAACTATTGGATTGAATCTCCACGCCATCCTCAAGCACCACGGTGCCGGCTTGCACGATCTTGTAATAGGTCCCATCGGGCAGAGGAACGAAGCCGAAGCCGTCACCGCCAATCACCACGCCATTCTGAAGGATCACGTCGTTGCCGATGCGCACGTTTTCACGCACCACGGAGTGGGAGTGAGCGAGGAAACGATGGCCTATCTTCGCTCCCGCGTAGATCATCACGAAAGGCTTGAGCACGCAATCGTCACCGATCACAACGTCGTGCTCGATCACGACGTAGGGACCAACGGAGGCGTTGTGCCCCACCACGGCACTCGGCGCCACCACGGCCGTGGGATGAACACTCGGCAGTGGCCGTGGCGGCGGATAGAAAATCTCCAGCGCCCGGGCGAACGTCAGGTAGGGGTCAGCGGAACGCAGCGCCGGCTTGCCCAACGTGTCAACGTCCGCGCCCGCAATAATGGCGCCGGCTTGCGTGGTGTGCAGTTTCGGCAGGTACTTGGGGTTGGAAAGGAAGGTTATTTCGCCCGCCCCGGCCTCGTCCATTCCGGCCACGCCGCTGATTTCCAGATCGCCTGCTCCGTCCAATTTGCATTCCAGTCGTGCTGCCAGGTTGCCGAGCTTCATGATGGTTTCTCCCGTGAGATTGAAAACAGCAACCGGAAGTCAGGGGCCATTCACGTTTCCTTTATGATCCACCGCCTGGCGGCGCCTCTGGGGCTGCTGACTCCTGTCTTCTGTCTCCTGACATCGATTTCCAGTACCAAAGTAATGGTACACCAGTTCTCTTGGTCGCATGGCACAAGTCGGCTACAGTCACTGCAACAGTGCCTTACCTCTAAGTGGCGGGTAAGGCGAAGGGCTCTGGTCGGCTGTAGTCAGCCTTCCAATCGCCCCAGCAAGAACCTCTTCGGCCGCACTGGAGAGGGGCTAGTCGGTAGTGGCAGTCAGAGTTCATGCCGGGGTGACCCATTTGGGGAGCGCCAATCCCGCCACCCCGGTGTGGACTGCCTGGACCGTGCCGGCATCAAACCATTATTATCCGCCACGCAGTACTTGCGAAGCGGATGGAAACAGGTTAATCTAATCGAGGAGGCCCGCCCGGCGGAATCATGGCTAAAGTGAATCAACGTCGCACCAGCAAGCGGATGGAGATGGAACTTCCGGTTGAAATCCGATGGAAGAATCGTGCCGGGAGTCTGAAGCAGGCCATGGGGAAAACCGGTAACATCAGTGGCAGCGGGCTGTTTATAGAAGTCCCCGTGCGTTTGCGCCAAGCCACGTCGGTCAAGATCAGAGTGCTGCTTCCTAAAGAGGTAACGCAGGTACCCTTGGAGTTGTTGTGCCAGGGACGTGTGGTCCGATGGAACCAGGAAGGGCAGGTGCAAGGCCTTGGCGCCGTGATCGATGAGTACGAACTGCGCCCGGTGTCGAAAGGTTCGTCGGGAAGCAAACGTTCCAACGCGAGCAACTGAGCAGCGCTGCCGCCGTGAGATTTCTTGCAGCAGACATTCCAAATAGAGTTGTGATGGCAGATCGCACGCGTCGGAGAGGCCGGGCACGGGCTTCCTCGGCGATGGATGCGGAATCAAAGAATGGGAACAGCCCGGCTTCCGAAGGGGAAAATACGCGTTCTGGTGGCGGACCGTGAGGCCATATTCCGCTTGGGCCTCAGGAAGCTCTTTGCAGTTGAGGACGATCTCCGCGTGGTGGGCGAAGCAGAAAGGGCCGACGAGGTTGTGGCGCGGACCGAGACCTTTCGCCCCGATGTGGCGTTCATTCACGAGGAAATCCTGGGTGAGAGCGGCGGCAATCTGATCTCGGCAATACAGCAGTCCTCTCCCAAATGCAAAGTGGTCGTCACATCCTCCATGGCTTCTGACGACGCCTCGATGCGCCACGTCCGCAGCGGCGCAGCGGGCGTCATCCTGAAGAGCGTCAACCCGCAGATGTTCATCAAATGCGCGCGGCGCGTGTCGGAAGGTGACACGTGGGTTCCCAAGCGCAGCGTCTCCGCCATGGCCAAGATGCTGGAAGCGCGGCCCGAGAATCCTCCCCGACCTGTTGACACGCTAACCCGCCGCGAGAAGACGGTCATCAGCTACCTCATGCAGGGCTGGCGCAACCGGGAAATCAGCCAGCAACTCTCCATTTCCGAGCAAACGGTTAAGAACCACCTCCGCACCATCTACGACAAGGTCGGCGTCTCGGACCGCCTGGAACTGGTCCTCTACGCCATTCATCAACGCCTGGAATTACCCCCCGTCCAGCTTACCGCCCCACCCGTGAGCGCGTAAGATCTTCCCAGTCTACATCCGAAGCCCAGTTTCTGAGTGATGGGCACTGGCTTTTCCAAAGGTGGGGATGCCAACCTCGTTGAGTTGGTGCCGATGGGCTGGCGGTCTGGGCGGCGAGGGCCGGCCCCCTGCAAGATCGAGACTGACCTGCGAATCAGGAAGAGCCCGGTCAGATCGCGATCATGCCGAGGCGGATCAAAGTGAGTGAACAGATGGCTACGATGGCCCACAGCACAATGCCTTGCAGCATTGGGCGCCAACCGACCTGCTTTAATGTCGAGCGTGAAATGCCCGTGCCGATCAGATAGAGCGTAACCGTCAAACCGGCCTGTCCTAAGCGGCTGATCTTCGGGTCGATCGGACGCAGAAGCGGCAGGTACGTGGCTGCTACCGCTCCCAGGCAGAAGAGTGCGATGAACCACGGCCAGCGGATGCGAGTCTTGCTCCTTTTGAAAATCGCTACGGCGAAGGCCACCGGCACAATCCATAGTGCGCGGGTGAGTTTGATCGTGGTCCCGATCATCAAAGCCTGGGCGCCGTACTTTGCGGTCGCCCCCACGACTGAACTGGTGTCGTGGATGGCGAGTGCGGACCACAATCCGAATTGCGATTGGGTGAGGTGAAGCGCATAGCCGACGGCTGGAAACAGGAACAGCGCCACCGAATTCAGGACGAAAATGGTGCCCAGCGATACGGCCATTTCTTCCTCGCCGGCATTGGCGATGGGCCCGACCGCGGCAATGGCACTCCCCCCGCAGATGGCCGTGCCGGCGCTGATCAACAGCGAGGATGTGTGCTGCACCTTGAACAATCGTCCGATGACGAGGCCGAGCACCAGGGCGAGGCTGATGCTGGCGAAGGTGTACAGAAACCCGGTTCGACCGGCGTGTACCACCTCACGGAGGTTCATGCCGAAACCCAATGCCACGATCGAAGCTTGCAAGAGAAACGCCGAGAGCTTTTTGGCGTCAACGTGGTAGGGGTGCGCGAATGTGAGGCCGTAGATCAGGCCGGCCAACAGCGCCCAAGGAGTTGAGATCAAGCCGCTGGCGGAGATGATCAGCCCAACAAAGAAGACGTTCTTAGTGTTCATACCGGTTCATTTTCACCGGTCGGATCACCGCGCGTCCAAGCAGTAATTCTTATTGCTCATGCGTCAGGCTTATCACCAACGGCAGGACCACGGGGTTGGTTGAGGTTCAAGGCCGGGGCCGGAATTCAGGAGGCTGGACGGTGGATGCCGGGAGGCGCAATGGCGTGGTGGCGGGAGCGCAGGAAGGAGTGAAAGGCGAGAGCGATTCCTTGCAGTTCGCGCCCGCGTGGGTACGCGAAGCTGAGCTGACGCGTGATGCGGACACCGCGAATGGGCACAGCACGTACCGAACCTTCGCGCAGCTCCTTCCCGATCGCCCAGAGCGAGGCAAATCCGATGCCCAGCCCAGCTTCGACGGCCGTGGTAATGCCTTCCGTCGAGTCGATCTCCATGGCCACGTTCAGGTGCTTGATCTTTAGCCCGTGCTTTTGCAGTGCCATTTCGACGACGCGGCGGGTTCCCGAACCGATCTCACGCATCAGCAGGCGCTCCTCCTTCAATTCCTCCAGCTCGATGGAACTGCGGTCGCTCCACTCGTGGGCGGGTGGCGCCATAAGCACGATTTCATCTTCCAGAAAAGCTTCGGTGCGTATGTCGCGGCGCAAGCTGGGGCCTTCGATGAATCCCACCGCGACTTTGCCTTGGACCAGTGACTCCACCACCTCTTCGGTGTTACAAGTCACAATCGACGGACGCACAAGGGGGTGCTGAACCTGGAACGCTCCCAGCAGATGGGGCAGGATATATTGTGCAACTGTCAACGAGGCGCCAATCCGCAGGTCACCCCGCTGATGATCGGTAAAAGTCGATAACTCTGCCAGCGCTGCTGCTTCCAACTTTTCGATCTTCTCCGCATAGTGCAGCAGTTTCGTCCCCGCCGGCGTCAGACTGATGTGCGTCTGGCTGCGATCAAACAACTGCACGCCGAGATACTGTTCGAGAGCCTTGATTTGCATCGTGACAGCGGGCTGCGTCAAACAAAGCTGCTCGGCGGCTTTGCGGAAATTCAGATGTCTGGCAACTGCCCGGAAGACTTTCAACCGGAAGTTTTCCATGTCGACTATCTTACTACGTTAACCGCCATCGGGTGGGAAGGTATCACAGAAAGTGACTGGACGCGGCGGATCGGAGGAGTCGTAGTCTTCATCCCTTCGTCGGTACTCCACAGACTATTTGAATCGAAGTAATCGGTTTTGGCATGATATCTTGGCAGCATGCACAGGAAGGAACAGAATCTGGGGCGTGGTGCGTCCAGCGTCGAGGGCGATTCGTGGACGCGATGGATGCACGAGGTCCGAATGACTGAGTTCATCCGTACGATGGAGCAGGTGCCCCTGGGGCGGGAATCCACCGTGTTGGAGATCGGCTCTGGCGACGGCTTTCAGCTTGAGTTGCTAAAGAATCGGTTTGAAAGAGTCTTTGCAGTTGATCCTGAGGTGACGCCGGCTGCCGCGAACGGGTTCGCGAAGTGCGTCGCGGAGGCTTTGCCCTTCCGCGACGGCTCGTTTGACCTGGTAATCTCATCGAGTGTCGTCGAGCATCTTGCTGACCGCCAGCGTGCCTTCGCTGAAATGCGGCGGGTGTTGCGGCCGGGCGCTTACGCGGCCCACATTGTTCCCACGCGCTGGTGGAAGCTTACCAGCCTTGTGTTTAATCCTTTGGGCTACCCATTACGGGTTTGGGAGAAATGGCAGGCGCACCGAAAGTTGCAGAACCATCACTCCCATCCGCCCGGGAGGGACGATCCCCGGGTGGGTCTGTCGCAGGTTCTGCGGCGGTGGGTCCGGCCACCCATTCATGGCTCATTCCCATCTCATTGGGCCGAGTACCGCTCCTTTGGCCGCGAAGAGTGGAAAAAAGTCTTGTCTGTCAATGGTTTCAAGCTGATCGCAGAGATTCCGCTGCTATACTACACGCAATTTGGCTTCTGCCGCTTTCATCTGCTTTCCCTACGGAAGGCCGCAGCCGATCACGGTTGGGCCGGTTCCCGATCGTTTATCTTGCAGGCGGTTTGAGAGGTCTCGAAGCCGCTGGCACACGTCAGGTTCTGGCTTGTCCGCCTTCCATCACTTCTTGTCGGTGGGGGCAGCGGCACCGAACAAGCCAAACTGCTGGTCACCCACGGCCACAATCCGGGCATGGGCAGCACGTTGGGACATCCGTCTGACCACGCCGTCGGAGATCACGCCCAGGACTTCCATTTCCGTCAGCGCGGTGCGGGGAATGAAGATGCGCAGGTTGTTTGAATAGACGTCCGGGGGGGTGACGAGGAAGCCTTGGGCATCGATGTCCAGCAGATTGTTGGGCAGCAAAGCCTCAAGAACCTCATTGTCCTTAAAGGTCATTCGCACCCAGAGTCCTGCCAGGCGGGGCCGGCTGCGGAAGATTTTCCGTTCGGCCCGATCGGGATTGCCGGCAAAGTCACGCACAAAGAAGACACCCTTCACCGCAGAGAGGGGAACACGAACCAATCGGCCCTCACGGTCCAGAACCTCAAGCTCAGTCGCGAGGTAGCCATGGGGATCAAGGAAGCCTTTGATGAGCCCCTTGTCGAGCTTGCGGATGACCACCCGCTTGCGGGTTGATGAAAGTCCGTCTCTCACGAATGAATTTTCTCGGTCAAAGTTAATATTCTATTAAATGCTGCTTGGCCATAGAAAATAGCTTGTGCTAGTATAGGTCGCGAGTCGGGCCTGTCAAGTATTTCGACGATCGAATGGGGCGCGCCGCTTGGGAATTTCTTCTAACCATTTGATAAAAAATACACTTAGTGGAGATGGAGGGGAGAAGTTCGACCCGTGCGTCCGGCTACGGAGGACACCGACATTTCATCCGACGGCTCCAGCGTGGCACTGAATTGACGATTCGCCCAAATTTGGCTCACATGCCGAGTCGCGAAATCCCCCATGGAGCGCCGACGTCAACGTGCGCTGCCGGTGGCTCTGTGCCTGCCGCTGACCCCCCCTCGGAGCCATCATTTCTTTCATCGGCCCCGCCCCCGGCTCCTCTGATTCCAGAAGCTCAGCTCTTTCTCGAGTTCGCCCGCGTCGAGAAGGGCCTGGCGGCCAACAGCATACTGAGCTACCGCCGTGATCTTACTGAATTTTCAGGGTTTCTACGCCGCATCGGGAAGTCTGTGTCTGGCGTCGGACGCGATGATATTCGCGCCTTTCTGCGAGGATTGTATGATCGCAAGCTGGGAGCTCGCTCGGTCGCGCGGCATCTGGTATCCCTGCGTAATCTGTTTCGGTTTCTGGTGCGGGAGGGTCACCTTGCAAGCGATCCGACAGCAGAGATCGAAGCTCCTCGACTGGATCAGTCTCTGCCCAAGTACCTGACGGCGGAGGAGGTTGATCGCCTGCTGGCCCAACCGGATCCTTCGACGCCCCTCGGGTTGCGTGACAAGGCGATGCTGGAACTGCTTTACGCCACGGGCATGAGGGTTTCGGAACTTGTGCACGTCTGCGCTGCCGATTTTGAGATGGAACTGGGCATTGTTCGCTGCCTAGGTAAGGGAAGCAAGGAGCGGCTAATCCCGGTGGGCAAGTCCGCTTTGGCCGCTGTGGAGACTTATCTTTCCCGAGGGCGTGCGGCGCTGGCGGGGAAACGGGAATCTCCGTGGCTCTTCCTGAACCGGCGCGGCGGGCCGCTTTCACGGGTGGGCTTTTGGAAGATTCTGGGGGCGCACGGCCGAAGCGCGGGTATCACCACCGGATTAACGCCCCATCTGGTGCGGCACTCCTTTGCCACGCACCTGTTGGAACGCGGAGCGGATTTGCGGTCCATTCAATTGATGTTGGGACACAGTGATATATCTACAACACAGATTTACACGCACGTCTTAAAGGAACGCTTGAAGCAGGTTTATCAATCCCATCACCCGCGCGCGTGAAGCAGAGACGCGGGGGAACACTGGAAGCGGAAAGCCATGAGCGATTACAACTTCCTGATGGAAACCCGGCTATCGCCGGAACAGTTTGCCGTGATCTCTCTGATCAGCCGTCTCGCCG
The DNA here is from genome assembly GCA_963719115.1 of uncultured Acidobacteriota bacterium. Lineage (GTDB taxonomy): Bacteria > Acidobacteriota > Terriglobia > UBA7540 > UBA7540 > Bog-366. The sequence continues at coordinate 47,194 of CAVRBF010000053.1, forward strand.
CCGAGCACGGGCAGAGCCTCTATCTGGTGGGAGGCGCAGTGCGCGATCTCACCTATGGTCAGCAGGTAGTACGGGACCTCGACTTCGTTGTCGAGGGTTCACCCTTCAAGATTCTCCGCGCCCTTCCCGCGACCGAATCTTTGAAGCCCGCTCGCGGCGCACGGGCGGTGATCGCCGACGCGCCCCTGTCGCTGGACCACGAAAACTTCAACGAGCACTTTAACTCTGCCGATCTTGTCTTTTCCAGCGGCGTCCGTGCCGAACTCAGCATGTGCCGGGAAGAGGTTTACTCGCGGCCCGGGCAGGCGCCTGATGTGCACCCCGCGGGCATCTTTGAGGATTTGAAGCGCCGCGACTTCGCCATCAACGCCATGGCGGTTTCGCTGCACCCTAATTCCCGCGGCCTGTTGCTGGACCCCACGAACGGCGCCGGCGACATTGAACGGCATGAGATTCGCGCGCTGCAATCCCGCGGCTTCCTTGACGATCCACTGCGCATCTACCGGTTGCTGCGGCTGGGGTTGCGGCTAGACTTCAAGCCCGATGAGAAAACGCAGCGCTGGCTGGACGCCGCCATGGCAGAAGGCGCGTGGGAACGCCTGTCGGTTGACCAACAGGCGCGGGAATTGGGCGCCATCCTCCACGAGGACCAGCCCGGCCGCATCCTCAAGCTGCTTTCCGATAAGAAGTTGCTGGGCGGATTGGACAAGAAGCTTGCTTCCGTACATCTGCCCTATGACCGCTTCACGCGTATTCGCAACGTTCTCCAAAGCGCACCGGGCGCCGACGCCTTTCTGCTGAATTTCCACGGCCTGGTGGAGAAGCTGGGACAGGACAACGCGGGACGGTTAGCCAAGAGGATCATCGGCGACAATAAGAGCATCAAGCTGGTCCTCAGCTTTGATCAGGACGCCAAGAAGCTTGAACGGGCGCTGGGTAGTTCCAAGGCTGAGCAGCCGAGCCAGGTCTACGCGCTGCTCTCACCGCAGCCCCAGCCGCTGCTGCTCTATCTGCTTGCCAATACGAAGAGCGCGAAAGTTCAGAACAAGATCAAGAACGTCCTGTTCCGATATCCGGAGATTCGCTCGCGCCTGCCGCGCGCGGAATTGCAGGCCTTGGGAGTGAAGTCCGGTCCGGAATTTGACCAGATTCTGGCAAAGATCTTCGACATGCAATTGGATGGAAAGATCAAGTCGCACCAGCAACTCATCAAGGATATGCGCGAGCTCGCCGGTATCAAAGAGCCGCCTCCGGCCCCTCCACCGCCACCTGCGCCAGCGCGGAAGGGGAGGGAAAAGAAAGTCGATGCGGCGGCGCCAGCCGAGAAAAAGGGAAAGGAACCTGCCCCTTTGGCACCGCCGGCGCCGGCATCCAAAGGTGTTCAGAAGGAGAAGTCCGCGCCCACTCCGCCCGCTGACAAACGACGTCCCTTAGTCATGAAGCCTCTGGTCAAGCCGGCTAAAGGACGAGCGACCAAAGCGGCGGTCAGGAATGTTCCGACATCCAAACACGCAGACAAGGGCGGTAAGAAGGGGAAGAAGCGCTGACGGTTTGGCTTGACCTAGCTAGGAGGGTTCCTAACTATACAGTCAGGGCCGAAGAGTGAGCCCATGCAGGTTTTCGATCGGATTGATCCTCGTGACCTCGAACGCCGTGAGTGGCATCTCTGGGTGCTCGTGCTGGCGACGCTTCTGGTGTTTACCTGCGCCATTGTCCTGCTGATGTACCCGTCGGTTTTCTTGACTCCCCTCATTGTGAGTGGGCTGGAACTGCGCCGGGTATTTTTCGGCTTTTGCTTGTTGAGCGCCCTGCTGCTGGCTTATCTGGCAAACCGGCAGATTGTACTGGCGCGTGCCCGCAGACAGGTATTTAGAAACCAGGAAGCCCAGATTCAGGCGCAAAGCGACCTGGCAGTAACCCTCCTCGGCAGCTTGCCGGACCTGCCCCTGTTTCAAGCCCGGCTGCGGGCCGAGTTTCAAAGGGCCGCACTCGGCCGACAGCCTTTTTCGCTCGTCCTGGCTTCGGTGCAGGCTAGCAACGATCCCTCCGCGGCCGACAAGCGTGTGATCTCCCTCATTGTGGGGGCCTTTAAGCGCAAGCTGCGCCGCGACGACCTGATCTATCTGCTTGCTCCGCAAGTGTTTTGCATTCTTCTCCCGGGGGTGACGTGCGCAAACGCCGAGCGCGTCAGAGAGCGCATGAAGCAAGCCCTGACGAACGCCCGCACCAGCAGCGAGTTTACGTTCGAAACCCAAATGCTCAACTACCCGGAGCAGACCAAGTCATTGTCGGGGTTCGAAGAGGCGGTGCGCTCCTTCGCTGGAATCAGGATTGAGACCCAGGCCGGGCGGGGGGTGCGAACCGGCGATTCTGCGGTTGGCCCTCCCCAGCCGTGAAAGCCCTAAACTTGCACCGCGGCCGCTACCACGTCCGGGAGAGGTGCTTCGTGGTTTCTCATTCCTGCTTATTGGGCTCTCTGCGACTTGGGCGGTTGACCCCACCGAGCCGAAGGAGGCGGCCAATCACGGCGCAAGCGAGCGCAGCGACGAAGCCGATATAGACCCAGCCGGCCACGCTCGGGAAGCGCAGTTCCACCGAGGTGCCGGAGAAACCGATGAGGACAAGCACGAAGCCCACGGCCACGGCGACCGTTGCAGCAACCGCGCGGTCCGCGCCGCAAAGCACGGAACGATGGGACCTGTTGCGCAGCCTTTTAGCTTTGGCGCCGCCGCTCACGCGAGCCCTCAATCCTCATCAAAGTGTTGGTCTTCCGCTTTGGGGAGCACTTCATCATCACCCGCCAGCCAAACATAGAGCGTCGGCAGCAAGAACACACTCATCAGTAGATCCGAAATCAGGCCTCCCACGATAACGATCGCGAAAGGACGTTGGGAGTCCGAACCGATGGCACGCGACGTGGCTGCCGGAAGCAGACCCAGCGTGGCCACGAGCATGGTCATGATAATGGGACGCAGCCGCAGCACCGCGCCTTCAACCGCCGAATCCTCAAGGGAAAACCCGCGCGCGCGGCGTTGATTGATGTACTCGAGCATGATGACGCCGGTCTGGACGGAGACTCCGAAGAGCGCCAGGAAGCCAACCCCGGAAGACACGCTGAAATTCGTGTGCGTGGCCAGCAGGGCCAGCAGGCCGCCGACGCGCGCCATCATGACGTTGATCAGAATGACCAGCGACCACTTGAAGGAGTTGAACATGAAGTAGAGAATCAGAAAGATCAGGAACACGGTAAGCGGCACGATAATAAACAGGCGATCTTCCGCGCGCTTCTCACTCTGATATTCGCCTTCCCAGTCGATGTGGTATCCCCTCGGCAGTTGCACCTGCGCATTGACCTTGCGAATGGCATCTTCCACGGTGCCGCCCAGGTCGCGCCCCCGGACGCTGTACTTGATGGCGACATACCGCTGGTTCCGTTCTCGGTAGATTTCGGAAGCCCCGTCCCGCTCCTGAATGTCACAGAGTTGGGCGAGGGAAACGCGTTCTCCCGAAGGCGATAACAATCGAATCTTCTTGATCGCCTCTTTGGTACTGCGATATTGCGGCAGGTAGCGCAGTACCAAGTCATAGCGCGCCTCGCCTTGCAGCACCTGAGTCAGCGCATTCCCTCCCACCGCCGTCTGAATGGCGTCCTGCACGTCCGCGACGTTGATTTGGTAGCGGGCAGCTTGCTGGCGATCGACCGTGATATTAAGATTGGGCTGGCCGAGCACCCGAAATACCCCCAAGTCCTCAATTCCCCGGACGCCCCGCATAATATCCGTAATCTGATCTGCCTTTTCCTCGAGGACTTTCAGGTCGTCGCCATAGACTTTGGTCGCCAGCTCGCCCTTGACTCCGCTGACCGCTTCTTCCATGTTGTCTTCGATGGGCTGGGAGAAACCCCAGACTACACCGGGAAGTTTCTTCTCTAATGCGCGCTGCATGGCGGCAATGAGTTCATCTTTATCTTCGTGAAAGACGGGGCGCCATTCTTTTGGAGGCTGCAAGCCGACAAAGTACTCGGTGTTGAAGAAACCGGTGGTGTCGGTCCCGTCATCGGGCCGTCCCGCCTGGCTGGTTGTCTCTCGAACCTCCGGAAACGAAGCCAGCAGCACGCGCGCCTGATTCGCCACCCGAATGCTTTCGGTAGGACCGGTACTGGGTGGAAGGGTGCCGCGTACCCAGAGGTCACCCTCATCCAGGTGCGGCAAGAACTCCGAGCCGATGACGCCGCCAAAAGCGAGATAGATAGTCCCCGCGAGCCCCAATACGGCTACCCCAAACGTCAGCGCTCGCTTTCGAATGGCCCAGCGAAGCGCCGTCCGGTATCGGCTCGTAAGGAAGGTCATAACCGGGTTTCGCCATTCCCTCGCGCCCTTTCGAAAAAGGAAGCTTGCTAATACCGGAGCCACTACGATCGAAAAAAGCAGCGCGCCCAGCAGAGCAAAAGCAACCGTCCAGGCCATGGGCTTGAATAAACGGCCCTCCACGCGCTGCAAGGTGAAAATCGGCAGGTAGGCGGTGATGATGATCGCAATGGCATAGAACACGGGCCGCTGAACTTCATGCGCGGCCATCCGAATGCGTTCTTCGACGGAAGCCGCCTCCGCCCGGTTCAAGTGCCGGACAATGTTTTCCACCATCACCACGGCGCCGTCCACCACCATGCCGAAGTCGAGCGCCCCCAGCGATAGGAGGTTGGCGGGAATGCGCCGCAAATCGAGGCACGTTGCGGCGAAGAGTAACGAAAACGGAATCGTGAGGGCCACGATCAGGGCGCCGCGGACATTGCCAAGAAGGAGAAAAAGGACAATCACCACCAGGATCACGCCTTCGGAAAGGTTGTGGAGCACGGTATGCGTGGTGAAGTGCATCAGGTCGCTGCGATCAATAAAAGGAACAATTTTCACACCCTCGGGCAAAATGCGGTGGTTCATCTCCTCCACTTTTTGGTGCAAGCCTTGCAACGCAGTTTCCGCATCAGCGCCTTTTCGCATCGGCACCCAGGCAGAGACCACGTCATCGTTATCGATGATCTTGCCGTCTTCGCGGTGGATGGCTCGCCCGAACTGGCCCAGCCGGATCTTGGGACCCTGTGCCACTACGGCAATGTCCTTCACTCGAATCGGCGTGCCGTTTTTCGTGAAGATAACAGTCTTGGCGATATCCTTGACGTCTCTGACCAGGCCAACTTCGCGCACGTTGACCTGCTGTAACCCCGCCTCGATGAAGCTTCCTCCCGCGTTCACGTTGTTGTTGGCGAGTTGCTGTTCCACCTGGGCAAGGCTCAGGCCGTAGTCGATCAGCTTGTCGGGATCGATGCGCACCTGATATTCCCTTGTGGGCCCGCCGAAGCTGGCAACATCGACGATGTCCGGGACAGATTTCAGGTTTTTTTCCACAACCCAATCTTCCAGTGATTTCAGGTCCATCACGTCGAATCGAGGGTTGGTGTTGTACAGAGTGAAAAAGTAGATTTGGCCGACGGGGCTCCAATCGGTGCCCATCTGAGGCGTGACTCCCGGTGGCAGGGTGGCTTGGGAGAGGCGCTCGAGGACTCTCTCCCGGTTCCAGGCGTTCTCCGTGTCGTCGCTGAAAATCAGCTTGAGGTCCGACAGGCCGAAGAGGGAAAAGGAACGCAAATGCACGATTCCTGGGATGCCATTCATGGCCGTTTCCAGCGGGATCGTCACCTGTTGTTCGATCTGTTCAGCGGAGATTCCCGCCCATTGGGTAATGACCTCAACGTAGTTGTCCGCCACGTCCGGGTACGCTTCAACGGGAAGCCGATGGAATGAAACCATGCCCCATCCAAAAAGCAGGACGGCCAGCGCCACCACCAGCAGGCGCTTGTTCAAGGCAAAGTCTACGATGGCTTCGATCATTTTCGTTCTTGTTGAATAGGAAACGAGGGACGATTGACCGGCGGCACGCAAAGAGACTGCCGGCCACACTTCCCTTCGCTCTGATCAGGGTTCCACTGTCGCCTGGAGGTTCAAGGCGTTTGCCACCACCTGCTGCCCGGGACTGAGGCCGGAATCGATCTCCTGTTTTCCGCTGTCTGGCAGCATGTCGCCGGCAACCACAGCGATCCGCCGGAAATGTTCTGCATCTACGGGTACATAGACCCAGTCGTGATCGTGCAGGTGCAGTACGGCGCTGGCCGGAACGGTGGCGTGCGCGGCTTTCTTCGGGCCGTAAAAGACCGCGGTGACGAACATTCCCAACCGCAACATGCCGGGGTTTTGCAATTCCAACCGGACCTTGGCCGTGCGCAGAGTCGGATCCAATATGGGACTGATGTTGCCGATCTTGCCCCTCAGAGCGAGGTCCGGATAGGCAGTGAGATGGATGTCCGCAAATTCGCCGAGACGGATGAAGGGCAGGTCGTTCTCATAGACGTCGCACATCACCCAGACGTGGGAGAGGTCGGAAATCGTGAACGGGTTCGGTCCGCCCAAACCTTGGATACCGGCCGCGTTGGTCACCTGCTGGTCCGTTATCACGCCGGAAGAGGGCGCGCGAACATCCAGGATCGGGGCTGGATTGTGGATGTCCGCGCCGAGCACGTGCAGGCGACTCTGCGTGGTTTCGACAGTGACTCGCGCTTTAGCCTCGACATCCTGGGCGACCTGGAAGTCGTTCAGGGAGATTGCGCCATGGTCGTAAAGGCCCTGCGAGCGCTCAAGTTGCTCGTGCGCCAGGGTTTCGTCGGCCACGGCCTGGCGATAGTCGGAAAAGGCCTGGGCGATGTCGGCGCTTTGAATGCGCAACAGAATCTGTCCTTTCGTCACCGTGTCGCCGAGCCGTACGCGAATGTCCACCACCCGCCCGGTGGCGATCGAAACCACCGGAATATTCCGGGATATGTCGGGACTCACCGTTCCCGTCACGTCGAGCTCAGGAGCGGCGTCGTGCTCGCCGGCCGTCGCCAAGGCAAACTGCTCCGGGTGATCCACCGTGAACGAGCCTCCTTCCTGCTCGTGGATCACTTCCGCTGGAGGTGGTGCCTCGGAGGCAGCGTTCACAGTCCGCGAGTTGCAACTCGACAAGAAGCCGCAGGCGAGGCCGGCGCAAAAAGCTAGAGCGATTGTCGAGTAGGCAGGGTGCTTCATCATCCATCCTCCGAACTACGGGTCCACTATTCTTGGCGCTCGGCTAACGGTGTCTTGGATCGCGCAATAGTTCAGGTTAAGTGCCCCGGTTCTTACCTTCCATCTATCTTGTGTCCGGCTTATGCTTATCTTTCGGTCAGCGACCCTATCTTTTGGCTACCCGGTTTGGACCGTCGCATCCTGCGGTCCGGTGTTTTGGTAGAATCACTCACTGCGGTTCTTACACCACCGAAGAAAGTGCGGTCGGCGAAATCGCAATGCTTTCATTCAAGCCATTCTTCAGCCGCTCCAAACTTCTGTTAACCGCCGGGGCGATGATCGCTGTCATCGCGCTCATTGATTGGCGCGTGGACCTGAACGTTTCCTTCGGCTTCCTCTACCTTTTCCCCATGCTCATGGTTGGCTACTGTCTGCCGCCGTCGCAGGTGGCACTAATCGCGGCGTTTTGCACCGTGCTGGCGGAGTTATTTGCCCCATTTGCCTGGGGAGTTGCCGACGGTCTGCCACGCGACATCTTTATGTTTGGGTCCTTCTTCGGGACGGGCCTTTTTGCCTATGAATCCGCAAAGAATCGCCGTCTTGCCGCGGCTCACGCCCAGGAGATCGAGTTAGAGATCGAGTTGCGCCGCGAGGCCGAGCAGCAGCTCAAAATTCTCATTGAAAGTAGCCCGGCGGCTGTCGTCACCGTGGACGGCTCAGGGAAAGTGCTGATGGCCAACCTGGCTGCCCATCGTTTGCTGGGCTTGGAGCCGGAAACTCTGGTTGGCCAGTCCATCAACTCCTTTTTGCCATCGCTGGCGAACGTCCCGGCAGCCGACGGGGCAGGCCCAAGCTTCCGCACCGCCATGCAGTGTCCCGGCCGGCGACAGGACGGGTCGATGTTCCTGGCGGACATCTGGTTTTCCACCTACAACACGAAGTCTGGTCCAAGGCTGGCGGCGATGCTGATCGATAGTTCGGAGGACCTTCGTGATCGGGAGGAATTCAGCCTCCATCAACTCCTATCCGGTTCGCGACTGGTCATGGGCGCGGTATCCCACGAAATTCGCAACATCTGCAGCGCCGTTTCCGTGGTTTTCACCAATCTCTCTCGCCACGCAAGCTTGGCCGGGAATGAAGACTTTTTCGCTTTGGCGAGCTTGATCGAGGGATTAAGTACCATTGCAACTCTTGACCTGAAGCAAAGCAGTGGCCGGCAGGAACTGAATGCGGTGGATGTCTACCAACTGGTGGAAGAATTACGTATCGTTACCGAGCCCACGTTGCTCGAGAACGGCATCGCCGTGCGGTGGGAACTGCCCAAAGGCCTGCCGCAGGTTTGGGGCGACCGACACAGCTTATTTCAGGTGCTGCTGAATCTGGTCAAGAACAGCGAGCGTGCCCTCAGCAAGAGCCCGCACAAGGAGTTGACGGTCAAGGCTTCGGTTAACGGGGCGCGAGTCGTCGTGAGGGTCGGCGATACCGCCGGCGGCGTTGATCATCCTGAGCATCTGTTTCAACCTTTTCAAGACGGCGCCGAGGGCACGGGGCTCGGCTTGTATGTCTCACGAGCTTTTGCCCGTGCGTCCAAAGGCGACTTGCGCTACGAGGCTGCCCCGGCTTGCTGCTTTGCCCTGGATCTCACGCCTTGCGGTGGGGAGGGGAGAGACTTCCCCGAAAGCTAAACGAATGAATAAGATCAGGATTCTGGTAGTGGACGATCACGCGCTGTTTCGGGAGGGTTTACGTCGGCTGCTGGAGGGCGAACCCGATATGGAAATGGCCGGCTCGTGCGGCACCGTGGATGAAGCCTTCAAGATCCTCGGCCGTAGCAGCATCGATATCGTATTGCTCGATTACGACTTGGGAACGGAGAAGGGCTTTGAGTTCATTCCGCGCGCTCGGAGCGGCGGTTTTGGAGGGCGCATCCTGATGCTGACGGCGGGAATGAGCGACGCGGAATCAGTTCGAGCCCTCACCCTGGGCATTGGCGGCATCTTTCTCAAACACAGTTCACCCGCCTCGCTCGCCCAGGCAATTCGCAAGGTCGTCGCCGGTGAGAGATGGGTAGATCAATCCTCACTTCAGGCCTTGGTTGATGCCGCCGCCCGGCCCGAACCGCCGAAGGCAACGAGGTCGTTTACACAGAGAGAGAAACAGGTCATGCACGCTGTATTTGAAGGGTTTAGCAATAAGGAAATTGGCGTCCGTCTTCAAGTCTCGGAAAGTTCAGTGAAGGCTACCCTTCAACAACTGTTTCAAAAGACTGGCGTCAGGACTCGTAGCCAACTGGTGCGGATCGTGCTGGAGGATCCCGAATGGCGGGCGAGTGTACAGGAGTGGTAACTGGCCCAGCGGATCGCGTACTGAAACGTGAGCGGCTGAAAATTAGCCCGTCCCAACTATCGCGCTTTCAGCGTGACACACCCATCGCGCACTTGCCATCACAAATCGCCAATCACCGCGCGCTCTTTCTGCTACAATTGACGCGGAATGACTCCTGATAATTTTGTTCATCTACACCTTCATACGGACTATAGCCTTCTCGATGGAGCTTGTGAAATCGGCAAGCTGATGGACCGCGCCGCCAGCCTGAAAATGCCGGCGGTGGCCATCACCGACCATGGAAACCTGTTTGGGGCGGTGAAATTCTACGAGGCGGCGAAACAGCGCAACATCAAACCCATTATTGGCTGCGAAGTTTACGTGGCGTCCACAAATCGCTTTGACCGCGCCGCGGATTCGGAAAGACCGAACCACCTTGTCCTGCTCTGCGAAAACGATCGCGGCTATCGCAACCTGGTCAAACTTGCTTCCTCCGCCTACATTGAGGGTTTCTACTACAAGCCACGCATTGATAAGGACCTGCTGGCGCGCCACGCCGACGGGCTGATCGGCCTCTCCGCCTGCCTGCGCGGTGAGGTGGCCGTGGCGTTGACGGCTGACCGCTACGAGGTGGCCCGGCAGTCCGCCTACGACCTGCGCGACATCTTCGGCAAGGGAAACTTCTTCCTGGAGATGCAGGACCAGGGCATGGAGGAAGAGAAACGCATCAATCCGCAACTGGCGCGGCTTTCGAGAGAGACGGGCATTGGCTTGGTGGCGACCAACGACTGCCACTACCTCACCGCGGGTGACGCGCGCGCTCAGGAAGTGCTGGTTTGCATTCAGACCGGCAAGACCATGAGCGATACCAACCGCATGAAGTTTCGCACCAACGATTTCTACTTCAAGACTTGCGAGGAGATGGCCGCGGTCTTTGGCCGCGACGTCCCCGAGGCGCTCACTCGCACGCTGGAAATCGCCGAGCGCTGCAACGTGCACCTGGAGACCAAGGAGCACGTCTTCCCGCACTTTGAAGTACCCGCGGGCGAGGACGCCGACAGCTATTTTGAAAAGGTCACGCGTGAAGGGTTTGCGCACCGCCGCGAGCGCCTCGACCGTCTGCAGGCAGCGGGCCGGTTGAAGTACCCGTTGCAGGCTTACGAAGATCGCCTGGAACGCGAAATCGCCCTGATTAAGCAGATGCGGTTCGCTGGTTACTTCCTGATCGTGTGGGACTTCATTCGCTTTTCCCGCGAGCACTGTATTCCGGTGGGGCCGGGCCGCGGGTCGGCGGCAGGCAGCCTGGTGGCTTATTCGCTGCACATCACCGATGTGGACCCGCTCCAAAACGAGTTGCTGTTTGAGCGCTTCCTAAACCCTGAGCGCGTCAGTTTCCCCGACATCGACATTGACTTTTGTCAGCGCGGGCGAGGCCGCGTGATCGAGTATGTGACCGGCAAGTACGGCCGCGAAAACGTCAGCCAGATCATCACTTTCGGTACGATGGGCGCCAAGGCGGTCATCCGCGACGCTGCCCGCGCGCTCGACATGCCTTATGCCGAAGCCGACAAGATCGCCAAACTGATTCCGAACGCGCTTAATATTTCGCTGGACGAAGCTCTGGCGCAATCCGCGGAGTTGGCGCAGCTCCAGAAAACCGATGAACGCGTGGCTGACCTGTTACAGGTGGCATCGCACCTGGAAGGCTTTGTCCGCCACGCTTCCACCCACGCGGCCGGCGTGGTGATTTCACCCCAGCCGTTGCAGGAGATCGTTCCGCTGTACAAGGGCAACAAAGACGAAATAACGACCCAGTACGCAATGGACGACCTGGAGAAAATCGGCCTGCTGAAAATGGATTTTCTCGGGCTCACCACGCTCACGATCATTGATGACTGCGTGAAGCTGATCGAGAAGACGCGCGGTGAGAAACTGGACCTGGAATCGCTGCCGCTTGACGATGCCGTATCCTATGAGACCCTCAGCAAGGGCTTGACGTCGGGGATATTTCAGTTTGAAAGCCGTGGCATGACGGACATCCTGCGCCGCGTCAAGCCGGATCGCCTGGCCGACCTTACCGCACTGAACGCCCTTTACCGCCCCGGACCGATTCAGGGCGGCATGATCGACGACTTCGTTGCCCGCCGCAGCGGCAAAAAGAAGGTCACCTACGATCTTCCCCAGCTTGAGGAAATCCTTCAGGAAACCTACGGCGTCATCGTTTATCAGGAACAGGTCATCCAGATCTTCAACAAGGTTGCGGGGTTCAGCCTGGGCGAGGCGGACGTGGTGCGCCGCGCCATGGGCAAGAAGAAGATCGAAGTGATGGTGGCAAACAAGGAGAAGTTCCTGGCCGGCGCCCGCGCCAACAACGTCTCCGTGGCAAAAGCACAGAAGCTTTGGGACCTCGTGGAGCAATTCGCCGGGTATGGCTTCAACAAATCTCACTCCGCGGCTTACGCGCTGGTGGCGTACCACACCGTTTATCTCAAAACGCACTATCCGGTGGAGTTCATGTCCGCCCTGCTGACGGCTGAAATCGGCAACCAGGACAAGCTGACCCGCTACCTGGCGGAGTGCAAGGACATGGGGATTGAGATCCTTCCGCCCGACGTCAATGCCAGCGACCTGGTTTTCACCCCCGATGGTAAGGCCATTCGTTTCGGGCTGACGGCCATCAAAAACGTTGGCGCCAGCGCCATCGAATCTGTGATGGCGGCACGTGCGAAACTCGGCCGATTTGAAAATCTGGTGGAGTTCTGCGAGCAGGTGGACTTGCGCCTCCTCAACAAGCGTGTATTGGAGAGCCTCATCAAAGCGGGAGCGTTCGATTCAGTGGGCGCGCGGCGGACCCAGTTGCTGGCGGTGCTCGATCGCGTCATGGAGTTAGGGCAGAAGCGGCAGCGCGAAGCCGAAAGCGGTCAGCACGGCTTGTTCATGGGCAGTGCGGACGCTCCACCGCCGCCGCCCTTCGAACTTCCCGATGTCCCTGAGTGGACCGAAGCTGAGCGTTTGACCGGCGAGAAGGAAGTCCTGGGGTTCTACGTAACGGGCCACCCGCTGGAAAAGTATTCGGTACGCCTGGAGGCGCTGACACGCCACGACACGTCCTCGATTGAAGAGATGGCGCACGACGCACCGGTGACGCTGGCAGGTATTCTTCGTGGCTTGAAGGTGAAACCGAGCAAGAAGGGTGACCTGTGGGCCAGTGCGCAACTTGAAGACCTGCGTGGCGCGGTGGAGTTGCTGGTCTTTCCCAAAGCCTACCTGCAGATGCAGAGTGTACTGAAGCCCGATGCGGCGCTGCTGATTCGAGGCCACGTGCGCCATGAGGAAAACCAGAAGCCGCGGGTATCCGTAACCGACGCCCGTCCACTGGACGCCGCGGTGAATGGCGCCAAATCGCAGTTGCGGATTCGCATGAGCCTGGACTCAATTCAAGAAGGCCGGATCGATAGTCTGGCGAGCATTTTGGCTGCTTATCCGGGGGAAAGCCCGATCGTGTTCGAATTGGCGCGGCCAGGAGATTTTGTGGTACGGATTCAGTCGCGCGCGCCACGCGGCATCAAACCTGAAGACGAATTATTGATGCAACTGCGGGAAATCTGCGGCGATGAGGCGGTGCGGTTGGAGAAACAGGCCGTGGGTTAGGCGCTGATATCCGGCAGTAAAGCGCTAACAGGCGAGAGATAACAGCTCACTGCCAAGAGCTTAATGGTGGTGGAGCGTAACTGTTAGCTGCAGGCTGTCGGCTATCAGCTAAGAAAACGATATGAACAAACCCGAAGACAACCACGCGATCGCGCAAGAACTGGAGAAACAAATCGCGGAGCTCGAGGGGACCTCGACTTCCGCCGCCTTGCAGGAAGAGGTCGAGCGCCTGCGCCAGCAACTCGCAGCCCTGCGCACGAAGGTGGCGGGGCCGGCGCAGGACGTTTGGGATCGGGTTCTTCTCGCTCGTCATCCACAGCGTCCCTACACGCTTGATTACATCCAATTGTTGTTCACCGATTTTCTGGAGTTGCACGGCGACCGCCGCTTCGCTGACGACGGCGCGATGATAACGGGTTTCGCACAGTTTGAGGACCGCCCTGTCATCGTGGTCGGCACCCAGAAGGGCCGCGACACCAAGCAGAAACTGCTGCGCAACTTCGGCATGGCCAATCCGGAAGGCTACCGCAAGGCCATGCGGGTGATGGAACTGGGCGCAAAGTTTGGTCTGCCGATCATTTGCCTGGTCGATACGCCCGGGGCTTATCCGGGCATCGGAGCGGAGGAGCGAGGACAAGCGGAGGCCATTGCCTATAACCTGAAGGAGATTTGCAAGCTGGCTGTTCCCATTGTAGTGCTGGTGCACGGCGAAGGCGGCAGCGGCGGCGCGCTGGCCATCGCCGTGGGCGACGAGATTCTGATGCACGAGAATGCCATCTACTCTGTAATCTCGCCGGAGAGTTGCTCGTCTATATTGTGGCGCGACTGGGATCACAAACAGGAAGCGGCGCGCGCCCTGAAGCTGACGGCGGAAGACCTCTATCGGATGAAGATTGTTGACCAGATCGTCCCGGAGCCGTCGGGCGGTGCGCACATGGACCACGCACAAGCCGCGGAGATTCTCCGGCCCATCCTACGCGAGTGCCTGGTGCGTCTTGGTAAAATGCCTGCACCGGAACTCTTGAAGCGAAGACAGGAGAAACTGCGGCGATTGGCGACGTTTGTGACCGAGAGCTGATTGGTTCGGTGATCCAGAGAAAAGGTGATCGGACGAACATGCCACGGACCCTTATTCTGTTCACAGGATCCTCCGATCACCTGATTACGCGATTATCACCATGGGCAACCCCTTATTCCGCGAGTACGAGAAGCTGGTCACCATCACGGTGCTGGGGAAATCCTTCCAGGTGCCGGAGAAGAACACCTGCCTGCGAGCGTTCCAGTACATGAGCCCCGACACCATCCCTTACGGCCGTTTCTGTTGGAACCAGGAATGCCAACTTTGCCGCATCACCTACACCATGGCCGGTCAGCCGGATGCCAAGCCGCGGGCCGTACTGGCATGCAAAGTATTGGTCGCCGACGGCATGCAGATCACCGATCTCTCCGACGAATTGCGCTACAACCTGGTGGGGGTGATCAACCCACCCGAACCACAGCCGAGTTTCGATTCTGAGGATTTCGAGCGCTTCGCGTGACCTTGGTTATTCCGCTACACGGCCATCTACCCCCCTCAATGGTAAAACGCCTTTTGATCTCAGAATTGACATTCGTCAAAGTCTTAAGGGACGAAAATCCTGCTTCAAATGCGGGTTTTTCGAAATTCGCCCTCGTTTTCTCCTAACAATCTGAATAATCAGCAGTTACACTTCAACTCACGAGCCCGCCCTTTGAACTGGTGAAATTCGCCATTCAATGAAATAGATTGTACTTTGAGGTCAGTCAGGCGGCATTATGTCCCCCGTCACACAGAGTTGTTTCACAATCGAGGGGCTTTTCGGCTAAGTAATTCATTTCGTGGGGTGATCCTGAAGTTTACCAAGAATCTTTTGCCATCTAATCGTGGTTCGAGCGGAAGACTGTTGGTCGCCCAAGCAAGATGCGCAGTGGTGTATCTCAAAGATCTCAAATTTCAAGCGAGGTGACGTATGAGTACTGCTCCTTTCAATGAAATGCCCCATGGCAACGGGGGCTTGATTCAAATTTCGTCGAAGGAAGAGCTGATCCGCCAGCGGCTCGAGGACGAACGGCGCCGCCTCGAACGGGAGGCGGGGCTGGAGCGCAAAGCCACGCAGCAGTTCCACAAACCTATTGAGCGCCCCTTCACCAAATCGCAGCGCGACCACACCACCATTCTATTCGGCGGCTTGACCTGGAAGCACGAAAAGCTGATCCACGGCGCGCTGGAAAGCTTGGGCTACAAGTGTGAGGCGGTGCCGGTGCCCAACAAGAAGGCCTTCCAGTTGGGTAAAGAGTACGGCAACAACGGCCAATGCAATCCCACCTATTTCACCGTGGGCAACCTGGTGCAATTCGCCCAGTCGCTGGAAGAGAAGGGCCTGACCAAGCAGGAGATCATCGACCGTTACGTGTTCATCACCGCCGGCGCCTGCGGGCCCTGCCGCTTCGGTATGTACGAAGCCGAGTACCGCCTGGCGCTGCGCAATGCGGGCTTTGACGGGTTCCGCGTACTTTTGTTCCAGCAATCGGGCGGGCTGAATCAGGCGGAAGCGGAAGCCGGCTTGGAGATGAACCTGGATTTCTTCCTCGGCATCCTCAACGCCATGAACATCGGCGACATCATCAATGACGTGGCCTACCAGATTCGCCCCTTCGAAGTGAATGCGGGTGAAACCGACCGCGTCCTTGATGCGAGCATGGACATGCTGCACGAGGTGATGCGCCGCAAGCGCCCCTACACGCTGGAAGGGAAGCTGGCCTCCCTGCTGCGCAAGACGAACTTCTCCGGCACCGCTGAGTACCTTGGTAAATTCCTCGACCAACTCTACGGTGATGATTACACCGCCGCCCTGAAGGAAGTGCGCGACCGCTTTAATGCCATTCCGCTGGACCGCACGCGCGTAAAGCCTGTCGTCAAGATCACCGGCGAGTTCTGGGCGCAGACCACCGAGGGCGACGGCAACTTCAACATGTTCACGTTCCTGGAAAAGGAAGGCGCGCAAGTCCTGGTGGAGCCCATCGGCACCTGGATCATGTACATGATTCACCAGGCCAAGCAGCAGATTCGCGACCAGCGCGGCCTGGACCTGATTCAGCGCAATGTGCCCAAGTGGAACCTGAAGGAGTTTTTCGGCAGCCATCTGGACACGCAGCAGAGACTGGCCAAGCTGACGGCAGCGGAAGGGATTTTCAAGCGCGAGTACCACCGCCTGATCGATGCGTTGGGCGGCATTGCCCACCACCTGACCGATCAGTACGAATTGCAACGTCTGGGCCACCCCTTCTACAACTCGCGCGCGGGCGGCGGCGAAGGCCACCTGGAAGTGGCGAAGAACATTTACTACTCGAACAAAGATCTTGCCCACATGGTGCTGAGCCTCAAGCCCTTCGGCTGCATGCCCTCCACGCAGTCCGATGGCGCGCAGTCGGCGGTGGTTTCCACCTACAAGGACATGATCTTTATCCCCGTCGAAACCTCGGGCGAAGGCGATGTGAATGCCCACAGCCGCGTGCAGATGGCGCTGGGCGAAGCCAAGGTGCGGGCCAAGAACGAAATGAACCGAGTGCTGGAGGAAGCCGGCACAACCCTTGAGGAAGTCCGCGCCTTTGTGCAGGAACATCCCGAGATGCAACAGGCCACGTACAAGTATGGACACAAGAAAGGCGTGATTGGTGTGGCGGCCAACTTCGTCCTGCACGCTGCCGAGCGAATGAAGGCAGAGAGCCGCCAGATGGTGGCCGTTGGGGCCTAGGGGCTGGGGATCGGGGGCTGGGACCTCGCAAGGACAAGACCCCTCACCCGTCCCGATGGATCGGGCCGGCCTCTCCCTAGGGAGAGGCTGAAGGATTTTTCCCAGCGCGCGACCGCGCGCTACGAGAAGCGAACAACCTCTCCCAGGGGAGAGGTTGACCGTCTGCTGACGGGCGGGTGAGGGGTCACATTCCGGCTGTGCTGGTCGAGCTCTTCCGAGGGCAAGTACCGAAAAGCCCTCGGCTTTGCAGGCCAATGATTAGCCGGTGCCACTTTCGCGCGCCAGGCATTTCAGTTTGAAACTCTTACGGGAGGGCATCGAGATGCCAGACAAGCCCAAGACAAGCCACGACGGTAATCACACCCTTACGGCACATCTGGCGGTACGTAATGGGTCCAAGGCGATTGAATTCTATCAGAAGGCCTTCGGCGCCCAGTTGCTGTTTGTTCACAAGATGCCGGACGGCAAAGTGATGCACGCCTCGCTGCAAATTGGCGATTCGCGTCTGATGCTCGCAGACGAATTTCCGGGCATGGGACCGAAGTCAGCCGAGACGCTGGGTGGCAGTCCGGTAGTGCTGAATATCTTTGTGGATGACGTGGACGCCCTGTGGAACCAGGCGGTAGCCGCCGGCGCTCAAGTCACGATGCCGCTGGCCAACCAATTCTGGGGTGATCGTTACGGACAACTGAAGGATCCCTTTGGTCACTCGTGGGCGCTCCTTTCCCATGTTGAAGACGTCGCACCGGAGGAAATGGAACGCCGCGCTAACGTTCTATTCGCACACTCGGCGAAGCCGGCGGGGGCGTGAAAAGCAGGTGTCAGGTGCCAGGTGCTAGGTATCAGGGAAGAACAAAAGCAAGGGTCAGTTACCGAGTTTAAGGTGTCAGGGAATGGTAAAAACAGGCGGCGCGAGTCACAGTGCACGAGCGAGTGTGAGCCCTGACACCTCGCACCGGACACCTGACACCTTTTATCAAAGAGCGATTACTGAGCCAAGATGAGGAGCATCGCATGCCTGAAGCAAAGAACTTGATCGTTGGTTTTGACGTCGGATCGACCACGGTGAAATCGGTGGTTGTTAACGCGACGACAGACCAGATCATCTGGAGCGATTACCAGCGCCACGACACCAAGCAACCGGAGAAGTGTCTGGAATTCCTGAAGCGCATGGAAGCTGAGACCGGCATCAAGGCGGGCGAAAGCCGCGTCTTCATTACCGGCAGCGGCGGCTCGCCGGTGGGCGCGCACATTGGCGCGAAGTTTGTGCAGGAAGTGAACGCGGTTTCGCTGGCGGTGGAGAAGCTCTATCCCGAATGCGGTTCGGTGGTGGAACTGGGCGGGCAGGATGCCAAGATCATCATCTTCAAGGAAGACCCGGAGACCGGTCGCAAGAAGAAGATCCCCTCGATGAACGACAAGTGCGCGGGCGGCACCGGCGCGGTGATTGACAAGATCAACGCCAAGGTGCGCATTCCTGCGGAAGAACTCTGCAACATGGGTTACCTGGGCCTGAAGCTGCACCCGGTGGCAGGGAAGTGCGGCGTATTCGCGGAGACCGATATCAACGGCTTACAAAAGAGCGGCGTGCCGCCATCGGAGCTGATGGCTTCGCTTTTCGAGGCGATCATCCAGCAGAACCTGGCGGTTCTGACGCGCGGCAACACGCTGCGTCCCACCGTGCTGCTGCTCGGCGGCCCCAACACTTACATCAAAGGCATGCAGGATTGCTGGCGGTACAACATCCCGAAAGTCTGGGAGGAGCGCAATTTCCCGCTGCCGGAGGGCAAGAATCCGGAAGAACTGATCAAAGTTCCCGACAACGCCCAGTACTTTGCCGCGCTGGGCTGCGTGCGCTTCGCCCTGGACGAAGATGCGAACATCGGCATCTACAAGGGTTGCGAAAAGCTGGAGTGGTACATCAACGTTGGCCGCCTGGAAGAGAAGCAGAAGAAGGGCGGCAGCGGACTTTACAAAAACGAGCCGGAACTCGCGGAGTTCAAGGGGCGCTACCAGCCTAAAAAATTCGTTCCCCACACCTTCAAGCCCGGTCAGCACGTAGAGGCCTTCATGGGCATCGACGGCGGCTCCACCTCCACCAAGGCCGTCCTGGTGAACCACGAAGGCGAAGTGATGGTGAAGTGCTACCAGCTTTCCAAGGGCAATCCCCTGGAAGATACCATGGAGATGTTCGCCAACCTCAAGAAACAGGTGGAATCGCAGGGCGCCACGGTGGAGTTGCTAGGCGTGGGCTCGACGGGCTACGCCAAGGACATTTTGAAGGAAGTCTTGAACGCGGATGTGGCGCTGGTGGAAACCGTGGCGCACACGCAGGCGGCGCTGCACTTCTATCCTGACGCTGACGTCATCTGCGACGTGGGCGGGCAGGACATCAAACTGATCATTCTTCAGGATGGCCGGGTCAAGGACTTCAAGCTCAACACTCAGTGCTCCGCCGGCAATGGTTACTTCCTGCAATCGACGTGCGTGGGCTTTGGCCATGATGTGATGCAGTACGCCGACTTGGCATTCAGCGCCAAGGCCATGCCCATGTTCGGATACGGCTGCGCGGTCTTTATGCAGTCGGACATTGTCGATTTCCAGCGCCAGGGATGGAAGCCGGAAGAGATCATGGCCGGCCTGGCCAACGTGCTGCCCAAGAACATCTGGCTGTACGTTTCGCAAATTCCCAACCTCGCCTCACTGGGCAATACCTTCATTCTGCAAGGCGGCACGCAGCACAACCTGGCGGCGGTGAAGTCGCAGGTGGACTTTATCGAATCACGCTTCAAGGACAAGGGGCAAAAACCCAACGTGATTGTCCACGAGCACTGCGGCGAAGCGGGCGCGATCGGCTCCGCCATCGAAGTACGTCGCATGTATAACAATGGCCACCGCACCAGCTTTG
The DNA here is from genome assembly GCA_963719115.1 of uncultured Acidobacteriota bacterium. Lineage (GTDB taxonomy): Bacteria > Acidobacteriota > Terriglobia > UBA7540 > UBA7540 > Bog-366. The sequence continues at coordinate 66,945 of CAVRBF010000053.1, forward strand.
TGGGCTTTGAGGCCGTCGAAAAGATCTCCTACATCACCCATCGCAGTGAGGACACGCGCTGCTACTTCTGCAAGAACAAGTGCATGCGGACCTTTATCGACGTGAAGCTCGAGGGCATCGACGAGTCGTGGAAGAAGTCGAAGATCAAGATTCTTCCCGGCGTGAAGCGCCTGATCGTGGGCAACAGTTGCGAAAAGGGCCTGGTGGAAGATGTCGCCGACATGCGCGAGATCAAGAAGGGCCTGGACGCCGCCAAGAAGGAAAATCCCAACATGGTGGAAGTGGCGGCCAAGGCAGCGTTCAAATCCTACGCGCCCAAAGTCGTGGCAGACCCGCTGCCCAAGTTCGCCCTGACGCCGAAACAGAAGAAGCGCGTCGAACTGATGAAGAAGCGCGCCAGCCTGCGCATCGGCATTCCACGCATCCTGAACATGTACACGGTGAATCCGATTTTCAGCGCTTATTTTGAGGCGTTGGGGATTCCCGCCGAGAACCTGGTCTACTCGGACTACACCAACGAGCAGCTTTACAAGGAAGGCGCCAAGCGCGGGGCTATCGATCCCTGCTTCCCCTCCAAGGTGGGCATTCCCCACGTGCACAACATGCTCATGGTGCACCACAAGAAGAAGCCGCTCGACATCATCTTCTGCCCCATGATTGACGATCTGCCGAGCGACATGAAGTTTGCGCAGTCGCACCGCTCGTGCCCCACGGTGTCCACCACGCCGGAGGCCGTGAAGGCGGCGTTTACCAAGGAAGGGGATATCTTCAAGGAGAACAACGTTCTTTTCCTTGATACGTTCGTGAACCCCGGCAAGCCGGCGCTGCTGACCAAGCAGATGTTCGAGCAGTTTGTGGATATTTTGGGCCTTTCCTGGGAGGAAAACGACCGCGCCGTGAAGGCAGGTCTGCAAGCGCAGTATGATTTTGAAAACAAGGTGATGCGCGCGCAGGGCAGGGAAATCCTGAGGCGCCTCGAGGCGGAAGACCGCATCGGCATCGTAGTGCTGGGCCGGCCGTACCACAACGATCCCGGCATTAACCACGAAATCATGGAAGAGTTCCAGAAGATTGGTTATCCCGCGCTGACGCTGGCCTCACTGCCCATCGATGCGGACATCATGGAAAGACTCTTTGGTGAGGATGTGCGCGCCGGAATCATCCAGGACCCCATGGACGTCAGCGATGCGTGGAAGAACAGTTATAGCGAGAACACCACGCAGAAGATCTGGGCGGCCAAGTACACGGCCCGGCATCCGAACCTGGTGGCGCTCGAGCTTTCCAGCTTCAAGTGCGGCCACGACGCGCCCATCTACACGGCGGTGGAAGAGACCGTCACCAAGTCCGGCACGCCCTACTTCTCGTTCAAGGACATCGACGAGAATAAGCCCACCGGCTCCATCAAGATTCGCGTGGAAACCATCAGCTACTTCCTGAAACGCTACCGCGAGGACATGGTGCGCGACAAGAATAAGCAGACGGATGTGGATGCCAAGATGCGTGAGTTTGAAGCTAAGCTCCGCGCGGAAATGGCGGACGTCATGCCCAGCCCGCCACCGGCGGCGTATGAAATGGAAACGCCCGTCGGCATTAATGCCATTCGGCGGGAAGAGTAAGTCGGAATTCTGAATGCTGAATTAAGGACTGCGATGTCGCAGCGGCGAGTTTACCTCGCCACTTGCTGGTGTTGAGGAAGTCCGTAGCCACGGTCAGCGCCCTTCTGACCGTGGGCTCTTTGGCCGGAGTATCATTGATTGCGCGCCTTGATGATATCCGCTGAAGAGCAAGTGAAAGGCCACAGTTAGGAAGGCACTGACCGTGGCTACGAACTCCACCCAAATGGAGGGAACCGTCGCCATGGGAAGACATTTAAATGTATTTTCCTTGAAGCTGCTACTGGGAACCGTGTGCGTAGCTTCTTCATCTGGTTTCTGCGCGCAAATGACCCGATGCGGGTCACTGGAATTAAAGTCAGCTTTGCGGCCCGCAAATTCCGCGTATGCCGATGCGACCGAGCTAACGCGGGTATTGCAAGCTCACGGAGTTGTTGTGGAGTGCGTCTTAAATTCAAAATCATGGTCAAGGTTCGAAGGGCAGGAAGGTGCAGCGTTCTTCCGGACTGACCAAGGTGATTTTGACGCGCTGTTTTTGCCGAAACCTAAAACCTGGGATTCACTTAGGATTATTCAGACGGAAAACGATGGACGTTATCTTACATCTTTTCAGGGGTGGCCAAGCGGTAGCCCCATGAACGGTTCGAAGCCGTGTTATTTCGTCAAACATGCAAACGTCCTGTGCAGCACTGGGGATGATGAGCAACTTTCCACAAAGCTGAACCAACTTTTGAATCTCGATGAACGTGTGGTGAAGTAACAGCGCAGAAATAAGCCCCCCCGAATGGATGTAATGGGAATCCAATCGATCCGCCCTTTCCCGCCTTCGTTTCTCACTCTCCCATAGGACCACAAGGTCTTCGACACTCCAAAGCTGAACTGTTACGCCATCGGTCGTTGCCAAGCGTCGCGCGTGCGCTCTGTGATGGAGGGGGCGCCGTCTGAACCTCATCACGACACCTTGTCAGATTGACAATCACATCGGGCAAGCGTATTGATTCATTGTGAGCAAATATCTCCAGCGACGGCGCGAGCGCACGATGATCCTCTTTCTCTTTCGCGCGGTATGGTTATCATCGGTGTGGTTGAGCGCCGCGTCGATTGCGGTGGGAGCGCCAGCGAACCTTGCAGAGCTGAAGCACGAGTACGAGTCGGTAACTGCGCAACTGCGGAAACATGTCACCCAAGATGGGTGGTGGATCGATAACGCCCCGGAATCGCCCGGACTCCTGGCTCGGCAATGGAGTCTGACGGGCCAGTGGGTCGCTGGCTGGCTCAATGCACATCCCGATGCGGGATCAGAAACTGTTGCGGAGGCGCTTCGCGAGATCGGGGAGGCTGACCCTCAGGATTCATATCTGAAATTGGGCAAAAGGGCCTTTCTTGTAGTTGCACCTTCGGCCTTCGGAAACGTATTCATCGTCGCAAATGTAGACGGGCAATACCGCCTTGCCTGGAGCACAGCGCAGCCTCAGGAAGCCAGTGGGAAACAGGCCAAGATTTTGGCTGATTGGCGCCCGGAAAGTGTCTGGGAAGGTGCCCGAGACACGCATCGGGCACCCTCACATAGTGCCTGGACGGTCGTGCCGCCGGCACTGGGATTGCTCCCTCGCGATGCGTTGGACCGTGCGCGTTTCTACATTGATGGAGTTTGCCTTCAGTGTAACGGCTTGACAACCCCGGCAGAGATCAGCCTTTGGTTGTGGGACGGGAAGACGGCCCGGCCCCAGATCGTCCGGGATTACGAGGAGATGATCGATGGGGCAGTCGGGACTCGGCTGGAGGGCGACCTGCTGAAGGTTCGGGAGAAGACGAACTTCCGCACTTTCTCTACCTACGGACCATACGAAGCAAGACAGACGGATTGGATTATCCGCCTCACCCCTCAGGGCATCGAAGACCTCGGCGAAACGAGCCTAGATCCGGAACTGGATGTGGTGGATGAACTGTTCTATCGCATCATCAACCACCGGCAGGCCGAGGATGTGGCTGCTCCTGCTGTCGTAAAATATACGGAAGAAATAGTACAAGAGGCCCCCAGCCTCGGGGTGATGATGGAGGAACCGACTGTCAACGACAGCGCCAATAGCAAAATACTTTGCCTCGACCTCCAAGCTGCCGGCACAAACCTCTTCACGCTCAAGTCGGCGGGGGGCAAGCTCTTCATCTCAGACATGAAGCCGACGGACAAGCCGTGCGTGAAGTAGCGCGGACCTGTCAAGCTTGGAGCGTTACTTGCCAGTCGGCGAAACAGCAATGCATCTTGACACCAACCGACCAACGTCTTACGATGTAAGACATGGGAGAGACGGTCACAATCCGGCTGGACGCGGAAATGGGGCGCGACCTCCGCAAGTTGGTACGGCATAGAACGAGCACCAAGTCCGCCGTCATCAAGGACGCTCTGCGCAACGAGTTAAAGACCATCAAGGACGAGTCACGCCCATCCGCCTGAGAGGTGTACTCACGCCTCCTCCCCCAGATTGAAGCACCATCCCCAGGTCCAAAGCATGACCGCGCCCGAAATGCCAGAAGCGTGTTGAAGGAGATCCTCCTTGCCAAGCGTCGAGCGGGCACTTTGTGATGCCCGCGGCACATCGGTTGACACTCACACGACAAAGTCTTACAGTGTAATACATGAGCCGGACAATTACATTTCGGGCGGACTCCGAAACCGAACGCATGCTTCGTGAACTCCGGAAACGCGACAAGGTCTCAACCTCGGAGTTAATGCGGGATGCCATTCGCACCCACTGGACGGTGACGAACGAGGAAAATCGCCCTACCTCTTGGGAAATTTATCAGGAGTTGTATCATCTTTTGCCTGCACCCAAGGAGGGCGAACCGCTCCACGACCGGGCCCGGCATGTCAAGCGCATTGTAAAGGAGAAGTTGCTTGCCAAGCGTCACGAAGGCACTTTGTGATACTGGTCCGCTGGTGGCGATGGCGGACCGCTTCGATGCGTTACATGGCAAGTGCGTGGAAGCCTTCGGTCAATTCAGCGGCAACTTGGTGACAACTTGGCCAGTTCTTACTGAGGCTTTTTACTTCTTGGATGACCCCTACAGCCGCGATTTCTTGTGGGAGTTGATCGTGCGTCCTGCGGTCCAAGTTGCAGACATCCCATCCGATGATCTCGTCCGCATTCGCACACTGATGACGCAGTATGCCAATTTACCGATGGATTTCGCCGACGCATCGTTAGTCGTTGCGGCGGAGCGCCTCAACCTGCGGCGCGTTTTCACACTCGACCGGCGTGACTTTCTGCTTTACCGGCCCCGAAACGTGGCCGCATTTGAAGTATTCCCTTAGCGCAGCTCAGTGTAAACCCGCAAAGGAATTCCTGCGCTCAAGGTAGCTGGAGTGCGCGCTTGATGCCTTGCTCGACAAGGGCAAGCGTTTCATTTCGAAGCCGACCGAGGGACGGATAGACGAAAGTGGCTTTCTCCAGGGTCATGACCTGGTCGCATTTCGCCCACGATGGCCGGCTGATGCCGCCGTCGGGAGGGTTGAGTGGAACCCGCAGTGAAAACTGGCGGTGCTGCACGGTGGTGATGGGGACAACGCAGACGTCGAGCGCAAAGCGGTTGATTGCATCTGCGGAGATCACCAGTGCCGGTCGATTTTTGTCCATCCGCACCAGGTAGACTTCGCCGCGTCGTGGATACCAACCTGGGGGCGGCGTGCGGGCCATCAGTCGGACTCCCGTGAGAGAGAACGTCGGGTTGCTTGCGCAAATGCCCTCGCCTCAGCCCGCTCGCGCTTTCCGGCGCCGGTGTAAAATTCTGCCGCCTCCTTCCCCAACGCTTCATCCTGTTCCACCCGAATGGCTCGATGGAGCAATTCATTCACCCGTTCGCTGCGCGAGCGGTGCGACCGCGTCCGCTCAAGGTATTCAAGCGTGGAATTATCAATAGTAAAGCTCTGCGTTCTCCGCATAGCTTTACTACCGTCGATTTGCATGCCTTTTCTAATAGTATTTCTCATATCTTTTCTATACTGCGTCGCGCAAGATGACCTGTCAAGCATTTAAGTGCGGTCCGGTCGCCGCCCCGATGCGATGGTTATGATCTTTGTGGAGCAAGTTCGTGACGGGCTCTTCGACCGCATATCGTCGGTTGCGCTCCTCGAAGATACCTGCTAAGGAACGAGCCGGTCATAGTGGCAGCGAAAAGCCCACGGTCAGAAAGGCGCTGACCGTGGCTACGACCTACCCCCACTTCACCTGCCATTTGGTATGCACATCGCGGGCGGCAGTGGCTTCTCCCAAAATTTCAAACGATGCTCGCGCGCGAATCGCCCCCGGTTTTGCCAGTAGCGATCGCCTGCTTCCAATCTCTTTCGACGTTTCGTCGTAGCGGGATTTGTCTTCAGGCAGGGCGGGATGGGTGGCAAGCGTGGTTTGGCCCGCGTCGAAGGCCTCTCGCCACTTGAGGAAGATTTTCCAGTTGGTCATGGCCGCGGCGAGAATTTCCGGGCCGACGGGCATTAAGAGGAAGGAATCCGAGTACGCATCGTCCTGCTGATCGAAAACGCACTCGTAGATGTGGGGGATGCCGTGGAAGTTGGCCAAGCCTCCGCGGGGGCCGTCGTAGTATTCCGAGACGGTGAAGACGGTTTCATAACCCGGCTTGAGCTTGATCGCCGGACTGGAGACGGCCATGCGGCTTCTCCCTGGCCAATTCGAGGGTGTGTTGGCGCTTATTCTGCTTCCACGAAGTCGCCGGCCGATATCTCTCGGTAGCTGGAGATGATCATTGCCGTACACGATTTCGGCTGCACGGAAAGGACTACGGCCTCGCCGACCACCTCGGGCGGCACGGGCTCTTCATACAGGTATCCGGTTGCATGGGGAGGAAGGGCCTTGTAGATTCGGAACCGCTGGCCGGGCTTCGCTCCCTGCTTTTCGCCGAGGCTCAAATAGATGATGTTTTCCGCGCCCACGTACCCGAAATTGTTCCCGCTCGCGGTGATCTTGCCGTGCAGTTTCGTGCTGTCGAGGGGTTCGAACGGATCAAGGGGCTTGGAGGCCGTATATCCGGGGATCGCGGCCGGCTGAAAGGGAACCAGGATGTCACCGGGAACGACGGCGCCACAGGAGAATGTGACCAGCGCCACGACTCCGGGTTCAGATGCGTGGGTAAGCGTCACATCACCGGAAGAAGAGAGCGTTGTCCCCACCACCGCGCCAGGATTCACGGGGGTCACGCGAACCCGCCCAACGCTTTCGTAGGGCTTGCCCAGCTTCCGCAGGCCCCAGCGTTCGCCCGAGTAATGCATGGTGAGGAAAAGATCATTCGCCGGCCGGATCACATTGTATTCGGCGCCCGCCACAACACTGGCGCCTTCACGCTGGCCGATAAAAACCGTATCGCCCTGCACGTACTCACGCACCGGCGAGCGGAAGGCGTTGTCTTCTCCGCCTGTAACCACCAGGCTGCGAGGCAATGCCGTAGGCGAAATAAAGCCCGAGCAATCTGCTTGTGAGGCCACAGCCGCAGGAATGGAAGGCGACGCGGGTGGAGCTTGCTGACTTTGAGCTGCGCCTGCCGCCAGGACAAACCACACCACAACCAAGCCGAAGGACATTCGATGCACGGCTCTCTCCTTTAAAACCAACGGCTGGCGCAGGTGGTTCACTTCCCCAAATGAAGCCACCACTGACGAGCTCACTCCTCTAGACCGTGAGTGTAGGGAAAACAGGTGCCACTTGTCAAGCACGGCAGGTACAAAAACCACGGTTGACGCCTTCCCGCGCCTCTGCTATTCATGATGATGTACGACATCGGGGCAGCGGTTTAACCTGGTAAATTGCGTTGTAACGGAGGGATGGGTAACGGCTTTCCCCAGTCCCCAGCCCCTAGCCCCCAGTCCCGAGGCCTTTCTATGCCATTTGAAACCGACAAGATCATGTTCGAGATTTACCGCGAGACCACCTACACGGGCAAATACCGCGTGGTCTACTTCACCGAGTTGCAGGATCACAACAAGGAAACCGAAATCAGCCGGGCCATGGCGGGCGAGCACTTCTACGACGGATTCATTCGCTCCTACCGCAAGGACCAGGCCAAGGAACTGATTGACGCCATCCTGAACCGCATGAATGAAGGCGAGAAATTGAGCCCGCAACAGGTGGAGGCGGAAATCAAGGCGTTTATTCCGGTTTAAGCTGACAGCCGACAGTTGCCGTCAAACCCACTCTGAAGGAACTGTAAGCTGTCGGCTGTGAGCTGTAAGCTTAGAGACTATCGGCTGTGAACTTCTTGCCATGTCCGACAACTTCTGGCGCGACGAAGTCATTCAACCCGCCCTCAATAACGAGGTCGACGATGCCATCGCCGAGCAGCGCGCCATCCTGACGAAAGATCCCAACAATGCCCAGGCCTATTTTGCCCTGGGAACGCTCAGCCATTTTCAGGGCGAAATTGAGCAGGCGATCCACTACTATCGGAAGTCTATTGAACTAAATCCCTCCGATGCCGCCGCGCACCTGAGCCTGGGCCGCATCCACGCCGTCCGCCGCGAATATGTCGAAGCCTGGAAGCACGCCCGCGCCGCGGAAGCGCTGGGTGCGAACGATTTGGTGGAGATGCTTTCACGGTATCCGAATCTGCCCAAACCATAGGAATTTCTGTGCCGCGGAACTCCCTCGATGGGCAAGGAACAGCAAGTCAAAAGGCAAAATGCAAAAGGCAAAGTGCAAAAGTGACTTCTCCCTGCGAGTATCGGCAGAAGTTTTGAAATTTGACTTTTGCATTTTGCCTTTTGACTTGTTCTTGAATTGTCCCGCCGCTCAGCTTCCTCCCTGGGGCAAAATCTGGTCCAGCAATTCCGGCGGGCCGGCGGCGTCCAGTTCCAGTCGCGAGCCGTCGCGGTGGACTTCGATGCTTTGGAGGATGGGGGGCAGGCTTACTCCGCCGGCCGCAGCAGGCTGCTTGGAGGCTTGCTGCAACAGGCCGACCAACGTGGCGAATCCCGCAGCGCTTTCCGGGGTGTTGCAGACGATGGTGAGTTGCGCGGAGAAGCCCGTATCCCACTGCACGCGGTAGAGCAGCGCCCGCACCGAGCGCCCCAGGGAGCTTAAATCCACGTTCGTCTGGCCGCCCGGGGCCAGCCACAATCCCGCCATGTTGCTGGTCGACTTGCCGTTCAGGATGCCCCACTCGGGAGCGGTCTCATCCAATTCACCCTGCCAATTCACAAAGTCGGAATTGGTATTCAGCGCGTTGATGGAGCCCATGCGCGCGTCAACCATGGCCTTCACATCTGCCAGTCGGCCGAAGGCCGCGAGACTATTGTCGAAGAACGTGAAGAAGAGGTCGTTGGGGTCGGTGCCGGAGCCGAACGCGTAAAGGTCGGCGCCGTTGTATTCGCGAACCGGCAGGTTGGTTTGCTGAAAGAATTTCTGAATCAGGTCGGGTTGAAAGCGTCCCGCCGCCAGTCCCAGGAAGCCCGAAGGGCCCACCATTTCGCCGCGCCAGCCCAGCATGACCTCGTCGACGTCGCGCTCCGGGTCGATCCCCATTGGCCGCAGAAAGTCCTCAAAGGCGTGCAACTGCCGGCTCAAAATTCGCTGGCGAATCTGCGGGTAAACGGGAAGGGAACGTAGCGTGGCAAGATTGGTAAAGGCCACTTGGAGCGTGTCTGCCGGAAAAGTCTCCAGCGCTTCACTGGGCAGTTGATCGGCCTGCAATCGGGCCGGGAAGACGATGGCACCGGTCGCAGCCAGCAAAAACCCGGCAAGCAATGCGGTTCGAATTGTGAGCACCTTGGGCATTCAACTCTTGATTCTACATCCAATTCCGGCAACAAACCTGCTCCACTTCCCCAATGTCGGTGCGCAGGGAGCGACTGCACCTACTATTATGAACCCTGCGAGCCGTGGAAGGTTGCGTCGGGCCTGTGATGTTACGAAGGTGTGAACAAACCCTCCGAAGTGCGAAAACATATTCTCGCAAAGGCGCCAAGCCGCAAAGGTCGCAAAGAGAACCGGTGATTTGCGCTTCGCGGCCTTTGCGGCTTGGCGCCTTTGCGAGAGATTGTTTTAATTCTCTGCTGCTCACGAGTTTTTTCCTCGGCCTATTGTGCGCGCGAACCTCTCCGCGTATATTAGCCCGCTGACCATTCGCGCGCGACCGCGTGGACTAAATGTCCGCTGCGAGACGCGGGAGGGAGACCGTCTTATATGGATCGCCGGACATTCTTAAAGACCTCGGCGGCGCTGGGGCTAGCCTCCCGAGCGGTACCTTTGCTGGGACACGAAACCGCCAGCGCGACCGGCGCACGTTTCGGCCTGCATCCGTTCATCGAGGCGCACCCGGAGGCGGTTTTCATCCGGCAGACGCACGTTGCCGTAAAGACCGACGCGGAGGCGAAGCGGCGCGAGGCCTTCGAACTGGCGCGGCGAATCTTTACCCAGCGCGACGCCGGAGGCCAAAGTCCCGCCGACAAATTCGCCATCAAGCCCAACATTACCGCCACGCTGGGCAAGGGGCGCGAGTTCGCCATCACCACTGACTCCGACGTGGTGGAAGGCCTCATTTCCGGACTGCGCCAGGCGGGCGTGAGCCCCGGCAACATCTATGCCCGCGATGCCTTGAACGTGGACCAGCCCGGCGTGGGCTTTCACGAGATGGCGGGGCGTACGGGCGTGCATTACGGTGACGCCGCTAACCGCGAGCCCCTGCCGCGCGAGTGCCCCGACGGCGTGGTTTTCCGCCGCACTAAATACCTGGGGCCGTTCAATTATCCCGATACGCACCTGATCAATGTTGCCAAATTCAAAAGCCACTCGATGGGTCTTACCCTGTGCGTGAAGAATCTCCAGGGAACGAATCAGTTTCCCTACATTCAATTCTGCGCCGGACTCCAGAAGGCCATCGCCAAGGATTTCCAGCCCGACGCCCAGGCGCATGTGGACGACCTTCAGGACAAGCACCAGCAGGCGGGCATTCCGCGTTGGGACCGCGCCAAGGCCGGGTGGATGGAGATGTGGGCCCAGCGCACCATCGACTCGTATTCGCTGCTGCGCCCGTCCGTTCTGCTGAATGTCATTGAAGGCGTTTACGCCCAGAACGGCGACGGCTTCAGCACCGGCCCGGGCGCAGGCGGCGTGCCGGAAATTTTCATGTCGAATGTCCTGATCTTCGGCAAGGATGCGTTCCGCGTGGACATCGTCGGGCATTGGCTGGGCGGGCACGAGCCCGGCAACTTCGGCCTGTTTCATATCGGCAGGGAGCGTGGAGTCTCCACGGCGCTCAACCCGCACAACATTCCAGTTTACCGCTGGGAGGACGCCGGCCCCCGGCTCACGGCCCTCGAACAATTCAAGCGCACGCCGCTCACCAGTCCCTATCTGCCGCGTGACGGCGAAGCGCGCTTCCATTTGTGCAACGAAGCCCTATACCTACCCGGCGGAACCCACCGCCGCCTGCCTGAGCGGTGGCGAGCGGCCCAGCATCCGCGTGCTGGGGCGCACGCATTCCGGCGGCTCGACATCGTTCACGCTGGAATTCAACCTGCCGCACGAGACGCGCGCGCGGTTGGACGTCTACAACGAGTTCGGCGATCAAGTGGCCGTGCTGGCGGAGGGACCCGTCCGGCAGGGCATCCACAGCGTGGACTGGCTGACCCAGCAGCGGCCCTCCGGCCTCTACACCTGCCGGCTGTGGGCGGACGGCGTTGCCTATCCGGCGCCGGTGTTTCTCCCTGCTCGGGGATAAGCCGTCGCCCGTGGGTCGGGCATACATCATGGTCGATTCTGGTGCCGGGAAGTTCAGTTGGGTCGTAACGCCGGCTTCCAGCCGGCGCCGGAGCCGCCAACATGGCGGCGCTGCGCCCAGACTAGACAACACCGGAAGCTCGGTAGGGTCAAAAATCGTTAAGTGCATGTTTTTTCATCAACATCAGAGATTATAAATCATAAGTTGCTTGTTTTCATCAACATCGTGGGTTTAGGCTCGGAGCGCTTGTCGCCGTCCTTTGTTTTCATCAACAGTCGGGTAAGACCATGGCGCGGACCGGGCTTCGAATGATGCCGACGTTTCCATGGTCTCCCCTAAAATTCCGTACGGCGGGTTTTCCCCAGTACGGCTTAAAGGCTGGAATTTCGGACGAGGCCTTCCCCCAATGCGGGGTTTGCCTTCGCCCTTCGTGCGGGCTGCTGCCATTGCGATTCCCTGCTCTGTGTCAGGGACAGTGGGTCAGCACCACACCTCCATGCGAGCGGTATTCCGCTCTACCCCAGGGGTCCTCGCTCCGGCCGGGTTATAGTGTCCCGGCCCTCTCCGCTTATCTGACCCCATGCGCCCCACTCGCCGGCGCATCCCGACTTCGCCGCCTGGCGGTTTATACGCGATGCCCTCGCTGTGCCGAAAATGACCCTCGGCCTAGGCAGCCCACGAGTGGTTCTGAGCTTTCATTGATGCTCTGTCGCAACATGTCGTCCTCTGTGACCGCGGGGAACTCCCTGGCTGCCCTTGCCCAGTTACTTCGCCGGGAACACTGGCCTTCGACACCGAAGAAACGTCTCGGCATTCCCTTCATCCTCACACTCCGATCCTAGTGAGGGGTGCATTTCGCGGCTTGACTACGGTTCGCTTGCGCTACGACCTGCTGCTTGGCTTGCCCTCCTGTCGGAGCAGACCAGATTCCTCCAGCCTTCGAGGGCTTTTACTTCCGGGCTTTCGACGGTTGGGTCGCCCGCGCCGCCGCCGGATATCACTACAGTGCCAACTGGGCAATCTGCACTGGCGGGACTCTCATCCGCTAGAACATCAACTAGCTTCACTGCACTCTCCGGTTGCACCTTCATTAGTGAGTGTTTTCATACACATTCCGGCTTGGAACGTAGTTCTTTTGCTCTGCAACCGCCTGCCTGGGCTTGTGAGTCGAGATGGGCACCCTCACACCTCGCACCTGACACCTTCCTTTCGTCCTCCTTTGTTTTCATCAACATCTCCGGTTGCACCTTCATTTCTTGAAGAACACGAGTCAGGAGTAAGGAGCTAGGAGTCAATGGCACGCTTTAGGTGCTGATCTTCGGACATTCTCTCGCTCGCCACTCGCCACTTGTCACTTGTCACTGCTCTTTTGTTTTCATACACATTCCGGCTTCGGACCTCGAATTCCTGATTCGCACCTCTGGGTGGGCAGCTGACACTCGCTTGGCAGACACTGAATATGGGGGGATGGCTCAGACGGGCCGCGCGCGGCAGGCGAGGGCAACTTTCATGTTCGGCATCCGCCGGGACCTTTCGTCCCCGCGCGAACCACCAAAATGAGTATACTCACATAACTAGGCTTTTGTCAAGCGCAAAGTGAGGCTAGTGAGGCGAATTCTGAATGCGGATTCGGAGCCGTAACGATGTCTGGCGCTATTTCTTCGCCGTGGTCAAGTATGGCCATGCATGCCGACCGATCGAACGCAATGGCGGCGCGCCGGGCGTCAGGGACCAAGGGCTGTCGAAGCCCCCCGCCGCTAGACCGCTATTAGCCGGTGAAACTGCAACGGTAGCGAGGTCTCGCGATGGGCTGGGCATTACGAAGACAGCGTCGAGCCCACCAGTCAGGCATTAACAACAATTGGATGTTTATCATATAAAGAACCGCAGAGTCTGAAATGCGCAGACTCTGTAAGCTTAGCAAAGCACCAGGGGCCGCGATAGTGGCATTTGGGCTTGAGCAAAATCACGAAGGAGAATCCAATGAAAAAAGTACTCGGTATAGCTTTACTCTTGGCCATGCTGCTCTCGGCGGCGCTAATTTTTAGCGGCTGCCAAACCACCCCACAGCAGGCAGCACCGGCAGCGCAGGGCCCCGCTGGACCGGCCGGACCACAGGGCGACCAGGGGGTGGCCGGACAACAGGGACAAACGGGTGATACAGGACAAATGGGTGACGCCGGACACAAGGGTGATCGGGGACATCCGGGCGAACAGGGATATACGGGTAACACAGGAGAAAAGGGCGAAACCGGAGACCGAGGCAAGGCCGCACCATGCCCCGCCGGACAGCACCGCCATACGAACCCCGATAACGGAAGAGTGGATTGCGTGCACGACTAAGCAACATCAGGCCCATGATGGTGAGAGAGGTGGAAGCGTCAATTCCAACGCCACCTCTCTCATGGATGCCGGAAAGTGCCCTCCGTTTTCCTCGAGGGGGCGGAATACGGTACGTGGAACGTGTGAAAAAATTGGGCGGCGCCACGGATTAGCACGGATCAGCACGGATAAACCCTCTCTTTTTATCCGCGCTGATCCGTGCTAATCCGTGGCCTGGAATTTCTTCACATGTTCCTGACACCGTTTTTCTCCCAGACCGGCTATTATGCCGGTCTGATTGAGCGGGGTAGCGCAGACTTTGTGTCGTTCAAAGTCTGCGGTTCTTAACATGGTAAACGTCCACTTTTTGTGGACATGCGGCTACGGCGATCAAAGTCCAGATTCTGGGTCGTGGCAGGGGAAAAGCCGCAGACTCTCTGAGATGCGAGAGTCTGCGCTACCCTGCTGAGGTGTCCGTCGGTCGTCAGACCCGTCCACTGACGGGCTGACGGACACCTCGTCGCTACGCGGCCTTCGGGCTAGCCTGCTTGCTTAATCGCCGGGGTTGGTGGGGTCCAGTCCGAGTCCGGTGAAGGCCACGGAGACGAACTTGCAGAACCACTCGAAGGTATCGGACACCTGATCGAGATTCATCTGGAAATTCAGAATGGCGGCGGCAATGGCCTGACAGCGAACCGTGCCGAAACTCTGCGGAGCATAGGCCGCGCTGCCCTCGCCGTGTTCGGCCTTCAGGGCGGGGTTGTTCTCGTACTTGGCGCCCATGTGCGGACCGAGTCCGGTTGCCTGCCACTTGGGTTCGGCGCCGGTGGATATGCCCAGCCTGCCGTCTTTGCGGCTGGTCATCTCGGGCACGGCCATATCGAAGGCATCGCCGAGCTTCAGCAGCAGGGTGGCGATGGCATCGGCGGCTCCGCTATTGACGCAGTAGATCACCATGATGTCGGCGCGCTTGGCCATGGCGGGCCCGGCGATCTTGAAGTTGGACATTCCATGATTGGCGGGATGCGCCTTGATATAGCCGAGCAGTTTACCAATGACCTCGAGGAGCTTGTTCCACTTGGCGTTGGCGTAGACGCGGATGGCGGCGTTGCCGCCATTGACCGGGTAGAAGAAGATGAAGTCGTTGCAGACCTGGATGAAATCGGCACCGTGGTATTTCAGCATTTCGTCCGGAGTCTTGTCATAGTTCTGCGACTTGATCTCGTCCAGAACGCCGGGGTAATTGGCCTTCAGGCCCGCCAGTTTCTCGACGAACTCCCGCATTTCCTTCCTCGTGCGGCCGGAGGGGACGGTCGCCTCCGACGTGTACAAGGCGTACAACTTGTCCGAGAGCGTGTCGTCGAAGTCTTGGCTGCTGGGACTTACGGGCTTGCCGTCCTTTCCATTGACCCACTTCTGGAGGCTCGGATCGCCCATGAGCGACTTATTAGCGTAGACCTTCTGCAGGAACGAGCGCAGAGAATCGGCGACGGGCCGGGCGCTGTTCAGTGCCGCCAGGAACATCTTTTGCGTGTCGGGCCGGCGCGGATCCGACGGCCCGGCTAGTGCATTGCTCCGTGGTCGTGTGACGGGTGGTAACGCCATACATTTTCCCTCCTAACCGATATTTCTATTATGGACTATTTGCCCGATCGATAATCTACACCTGACCACCGTTGAACGCAAGTGTGAGTGGCGTTGGCAGTGCCAATCGGGTAACCCGGAGGCTGGGTTGGGGTAGCGCTGGGGTGCAGGTAGCGCGGTCATGGTGTTCAATGTCCGCGGCTCTTTCTTCCGCCGCCCCCGCAGGGGTGACAAGGCGCGATTTGACTGGCGGCGGCATGGCCGCGCCCAAACCCAAAGCCGCGGACATTGGGAAGCATGACCGCGCTACAAATTCTCGTTCCGCGCCAGGGTCGCAGGGGACGCAGGCGCGGTGTGGCGGGGATTATGGACGTCCCGCCCGTGGAAGCAGGCGACATTTCGAATGCTTAAATGGCAGATGTAGAGTCGGCTTTCAATCATTGCGACGTAACCCGGCGACGCGCATCCAATCGGAGGGAGGATTCCATATGCGTGCTGATATTGTTCCGGGGGCTATCTTTCCCGACTATGAGCTTTCCGACCACACGGCGAAACGCCGGAAGCTCTCCCAACTGCAAGGACAACATCCCATGGTTCTTGTCCTCAGCCGCGGAGGTTTCTGCCCCAAAGACCGCCGGCAGGCGGAAGGGCTGGTCGCACTCCATCGCGAGCTCGAGGTCGCGTATTGCCGGCTGGTTACGATTAGCACCGACAATATCACCCAGACCAATGAATATCGCAGCGGGGTCGGGGCCCACTGGCCCTTCCTTTCCGATGCGGGGCGTACCGTCCAGAAGGATCTCGACATCGCCGAATACACGGATCCGGTCAACAATCCCATGATTCCTCATACCATTGTGCTCGAGCCCGGGCTGGTCATTTATAAGGTCTACAACGGCTACTGGTTCTTCGGTCGGCCGACGCTGGAAGATCTGCGCCAGGACCTGCGTGCCGTTACGAAGAAATGCCGGCCGGACTGGGACATCACGACGCCCGAACTCAAAGCGGCGTGGCAGCAAGGCCGCAAGGAGCAATTCTATCCGTATGGCAAAACGTACATCCAAACTCTGGGTGAACAGGATTAAGAGCGGTGGTGTCATCAGGCACACGCGGCGCCGTAATTGCCTTGGATAGATTTTCACGATAGATTGCAGCCTGCGGCGTACGCAGAAGTTGCACTAGACGGAGAGCGTCAGCGCGGTCGCAATTGTTAGTGGCAACGGAAGCCGCGGGTTTTCCGCGAGGAGCAAACGACGGATGCCGAAATTCGAGAACCTGCTGCAAATCGCTTCCGCCTGGGAGGCGGAATTCGGGCGCAACCAGCGACTGCACGGCACTAAAATTAAATGCCAGCGCGGCTGCACTGACTGCTGCCACCACCTTTTCCCGATAACGGAACTCGAAGCCGCGTTTATCACCCATGGTTTGAAGAGCATGCCCGCTGATAAGCTGCTGCCGATGAAGGAGCGCGCACAAAAATATATCGAGGATAGGGAAGCACTGCTGGCCGAACGGCAAGTCCCCGACGCATGGGGCAGCCTGCCGGCTCCCGGGTTGCGACTGGCTTGCCCGGCGCTGGAAGACGGCGCGTGCCAGATTTACGAATACCGACCGCTGATCTGCCGCAAGTACGGCATGCCACTCTATAATCCGCAGAAACCCGAGCAGGTTTTTGCCTGCGAGCTGAACTTTCGCCCCGGCGAAGAGATCGTGGACTCAGAACTCGTCCAGATTCACACCAACCTTTGCCGCGACGCCGCAGAGGTTCAGGCCGAATACAATCGCCAGGGCGGCCGTCGCGACCCGAAACCCCTTAATGTCGCGCGAGCGATTTTGGAGGATTTCGAGGAATATCTCCCCAAGTAACCCAACGGCGTTCGGCCCGGGCCGAGCGCTGCCCGGCCCTACAATTGGATTGCGGTCGAGGGCTGCGGTGTGCCTCCGTAGCCGACTGACCGTTTATCCTCCCTCGATAGGACCGAGCATGCGCCCAAGCAGCAGCACCTACTGATCATTACTTAATGAGGTGACGAAACAACCCCCTCACCCGTCGCTGCGCGCCACCCTCTCCCCCAAGGGGGCGAGGGTGTGGTTTCAATCTCCCTCTCCCCTCGCCCCCTTGGGGGCGAGGGGTCGGGGGCGAGGGGTCCTGTAACTTCATTATGTAGTGCTCATTAAGTTCAGGAGAGGAGGAAGAATACCCAACACCAATTCCGCCGGTATGGTAAATTCGTTTGAACACGGGCGAACCTTACAACGATTGGGAACGAACGGGAAGCGGCACGGTGGTCGCGGATCGGAAGCGGCGACCCGCCGGAACCATGGGCGCGGCGCCACAGGGAGGTCAACATGGAACCTTTACTTGGTGAGATCAGGCTGTTACCTTTTAATTTTGCCCCGCGGGGATGGGCCGCATGCAATGGTGCGGTGTTACCTATATCACAATATCAGGCGCTATTCTCGTTGCTTGGAACGACGTACGGCGGCGACGGACGCACGAATTTCGCCCTGCCGGATTTGCGCTCCAAGTCGCCCTTTCCCGCAGGCGTCATAGGGTACTGCATCGCCATGCAGGGCGTATTCCCGTCGCACGACTAAATCCGGGAGTCGATCGGCGAGCAGCGGCACCCAAACGAAACTGGAAGTTCCCGGAAATCGTCGGGGCAGCCGACAAATCTTGTTTTCGCCGCAGGTGAGCCGCTAATCCGTTGGGAGATCCCGCGGCTCTACCGGGGTGGCAGCAAGAATTCGACAGTTGTGGAAACCCGGAATGGCGGCCGAGCGTGGCGCCTCACCGCCACGACAAGCAGCACTTAGGGCCCCCTCCCGTCAGGAGACGGTCGACCTCTCCCCTCGGGCGAGGTTGTTGAGGCGCTTGGGGCGCGATCGCGCCGAAGAAAAGCCAACGGCCTCTCCCGGGGGGAGAGGCCGACACGATCTATCGGGGCGGGTGATGGGTCTTTTTACCGGCTGCGGTCAGGCCCCTTCGAGGGGCTAGCAGCCGTAAAGCCGCCAGCTCTGCCGGGGGAGGAATTACTCTGCCGCCGCCACGGCCACAAATTCCGGGACGGCTTCCGCGCGAATGATTTCGCCCTGGATTTTCGCCACCACTTCGCGCGAGTAGGGAATAAAGTGATGGCCGGCGATCAGGATAGTGGCGGCCATCCAGAGCTTGGCCGGATTCAGGGCATAGCGAGTCAGAATCCTCAGCGCATATTTCCAATAAGCTCGCCGGTAGTCGGACTTAATTCCCTGATGCCAGACAGAGCGTAGGACAATGCCCGCGATGCCGACGGCGCCGGGTTGTCGCGCCGCATGCTGCGTTTCGTGGACGTTCCAACGTTGCATGGAGCGCCAGGCGCGCTCGTAGAACACTTTGGGATCGTAGATCGCCGCCAGCGTTTTCGCCTGGCCACGCAGCAAAACCGCCGGCGCGAGTTTGGTGCGGAAGTTGGAAGGATTGCCGTCGCCGCTGGTGTGCGGGGCCTCTTCCAGCAGGCGCCCTTCCTTCTGCATGCGCGTATAGAGGGCGGTGTTCGGCATGGCATGCAGCGAATTCAGCAGCGCCCAGGGGATGGCGGTGCGCTCAATGAATTCAATCTGCCGGTCAAAAATGTCTTCCGTGTCGGAGTCGAACCCGACGATGAAGCCTCCCGTGACCCACAACCCCTTTTCGTGGAGAAGGTCAATGCAAGTGATCGGGTCGGTCGCCAGATTCTGGAATTTGTGCGTCTCCTTAAGGGATTCGCGCGAAGGGCTTTCAATTCCCAGGAAAACGTGGAAGAAATTTGCCCTGACCATGGCCTCCAGCAGGGCGGTTTTGCAGGCCAGGTCCATGGAGGCCTCGGTGTAAAACATCACCGGGAACCCGCGCGCCTTCTGCCATTTTTCCAGTTCCAGGCATAGCTCCAGGGCCCGTTGGTGATTGCCGATGAAGTTGTCATCGACTATGAAGATCTGCTTCATCCATCCGAGGCGCAAAAGCGTGTCCAGTTCCGCCAGAACCTGCTGGGGCAGCTTAGTGCGGGGCTTGCGCCCGTAAAGGACGATAATGTCGCAGAATTCGCACTGGAACGGGCAGCCGCGGGAGAATTGAATCCCCATTGAGGCGTACTTCTTTAGCTTCAGCAGGTCAAAACGGGGAATGGGTGAATGCGTGACGTCGGGTTTCTCGGTAATCTCGTAGAGCCGCTGCGCGGTGCCGGATTCCAGGTCGGCGGCGATCTGAGCAAACACCTCGTCGGGCTCGCCCACCACCACATGATCGGCCAGCGCCAGCATGCGCTCCGGTTGGCTGCTGGCGTAAGGGCCGCCCACCATGGTCCGCCGGCCCAATCGCCGGGCGCGCGTCAGGGCCTCACGCATCCCGTCCTTCTGAACCTCCATGCCGCCCACCATCACGACGTCGGCCCAAAGCAGGTCCTCGTCCTTCAGGTCTTCGAGCGCTTCATCCACCAGGCGCAGAGTCCACTCCGGCGGGCAGAGAGCCGCCACCGTGATGAGCCCCAGCGGCGGCATCACGACCTTCTCCGAAAGGAGTTCCAGCATTCCGCGGAATGCCCAGAAGGAATTGGGAAACTCCGGCCAGACGAAAAGGGCTTTGATCTTCTTACCGAGAGGAGGAAACGATTGCGCTGCTTCCTGCGGCGCACGGGCTGCGGGCACCATTCGGAGGTCCTTTCGCGTGGATCTCCCGTCCGGGCAGCGGTCAAAGCGAAAACAGGCACCCCATAATCAGTCTTCCCAGGGTACCGCCGCCATCAGAAATGGGAACCACCTTGGCCGGTCAGCACGTAGATCGTCCCAAGTTGAGATTCTCCAAGCAGACTTCGTGAAGTCGAAGTGGGGGAGTGTGCCCAAGCTGCTACTACCCGCTTGGACTTTCGGCCGGGCTTGACTATACAGCATTGGTGCGGAAATGCAAGCAATTACATCGTTCGTCAGAAAAAAAGGGACAAAATGGACGCACTTGGTATACACTCAAGGCATTAGAGTTCCAAATAAACAAGCAGGCGAAATAAAACCTTTTGACTCGGCGAGGAGGAGTGTTATGAACTTCGAGGCGTATCACGGCGTTACTGCCGCTCAGCACCAGACCAATTTCAACAATCTGTCGAAACAGGGCTACCGCATGATTTCCCTCAGCGTATACGGAGATGCCAGCTCCCCGTTATACGCGGCGGTTTGGGTTCAGCGCGGCGGTCCAGCATGGGAAGCCGTGCATGGTATCAATGCCGCGGAATATCAAACTTTCTTCAACACCTGGACGGCCAAGGGATACGTTCCCGTCCTGGTGTCGGCCACCGGCCCGTACTCGAATGCCGTGTTCGCGGCGGTGTTTGAGCAGGGAATACAAGGTCCGTGGCAGGCGCGGCACGGCGTTCCTGCCGGTCCGGTGAATCAAAGCGGATCGTTCAATTATCTGAATTCGTCCTTCCTGGCGCAGAATCTTTACATCCGTTCGTTCGCCATTTACGGCGACTCCACCAACCGCTACTACATTGCGGTCTGGCACTCGAATCCCGGCTATGTGAAGTGGCATGTGCACCCGGCCGATCCCGCCGCCAACTACCAGACGACTTTCAACGCCGAGACGCAGTTGCCCGGCTACGGCCTGCACGGTTATCGGCCCGCTTATGTCGCACTGTCGGGCGATCAGACCTACTGTTCCGTCTTCAAGGACGACGTGGTGGGTGCCTGGGTGGCGCGCCATGGCATGACTTCCTCGGGCTACCAGACGGAATTCAACCAGCAGAAGGCTGCCGGCAATTACCCCATCTGCGTGCAAGGCGGAGGCACCACCGCCAACGCGGTCTATGCCGCGATCTTTGCCAAGCAAGACATTCCTTCGGCCCGCCAGTGGACCGCCACCGGCACGGCCGTCCCGAGCCTCGCGGCGTTTGATACGGCGTTTCAAAAGTTCATGCAGACCAACGCCGTGCGCGCGGCAAGTTTACGCTGGCGAAGAATGGGACGCCGCTGCTGACGCGAGGTTACACGTGGGCTGAGCCGGGCTACCGAACCACGCAGCCATCCGACCGTTTCCTGCTGGCCAGTTGCAGCAAGATGTTCTGCGAGCAGGCTATCCAGACGCTCTATAACTCCGGCGCTCTGAAGCCTCCCACACTGGTCGTAAAGCCTAATGGCAGCGAAGTTCCGAGGTCCGGAGACCAGGTCAAAGGCAACCACTCCGGCGCCGTCGGGACGGTGAGCGTGGTCAACGGCAACACGCTGACGCTGACTTCCGTGACGGGGACATTCACGGCCAGTGACAATGCCGCCACCATGAGTCTGTCGGGCGGTACGGTGGCGGTGCAAAGCTACACGCCATCCACCGCCGCGTATCCGCTGCTGGGCTTCTCCCATCCCGCGGACCCGCGCAGCGATAGCATTACCATTCAGCAGTTGCTGGACCACGAAGGCGGCTACAACGACGGCACCAATACCTCACTGCCGTCCGCTCCCGACCCCACCTATAACATGCGCAATATCGCGCTGGCGCTGGGGCTGAACCGTCCCGTGCTGAAGTTGGATGTTGCCAAATACATGTATGGACAGCCGCTGCAATACGCGCCGGGCACCAACTCGGCCTACTCGAACTATGGATACCTGCTGCTCAGCGCCATCGTGGAGAAAGTGACCGGCCAGCCCTACTTCACCTATGTGCAGCAAAAGGTGCTGGCGCCGTTGGGCATTACGGAAGTCCTGCTGTCTTCCACCGAGGCGCAACAGCGCGACCCGAGCGAGGCCATTTGTGAAGATCAGGGGTTGGGACTTGACCCCATCAATATCACTTCCAACCTGCAAATACCGGCGGTTTACGGCGGCGATGGTCAAATCAAGGAAGTGGCGGCGGCATGCGCGGGATTGGCGGCCTCTGCCACGGCGCTGACCCAGTTTATCCACACCAATCTGGTCTGGGGCAATGGGCCCAGGCCGACGGGGGGTGGCAATTGGTGGATTGGCCGCACCGGCAGCACGCCCGGCACCTCGACGGAAGCCGTTTCGCTGGGGGGAGGGCTCGATTGGGCATACGTCATCAACACCCGCGACTTCCCGCCACAAACACCGTTGCCGCTGGCAAGCCTGGCGACGACAATCGGTAACATCATCAGCAGCACGCCGGGGCTTTAAGCAAAAAAGCGCCGGCGGTGCACAGGTCCACGGCGCGCACACTGCCCAGAAGGCACGGCGCGCCGTGGAGTTTCCACATTGCGAGGGCAACGCGGCGCGCCAAAGCGACACGTTGTCGGACGAAAGTGATCGCAAACTGGAGACTCCTGATGTCTTGGAATGCAAACTGTGACCTGTCATCCTGAGTCCCGATGCCGTACATCGGGACGAAGGACCCCAGTATTTCGTCTTTCCCACGTGCACTGCGGGATGCCGCAGTGCAGTCGGACGGCGTGGGCGCGCCGTGCTTCCCAAGTGCAAATGAAAAGGGTCCTTCGTCACGATCAACATCATCGGGACTCAGGATGACAGGAAGGGGAGACTCTCCGCGGTCCAGGAAATGAAATGCAGGTGGGTGGCTGTCGTTGCACCTGCGCGAAGCGCCTTGGACTGCGGCAGCTTGATACCGCCTTTTCCCGGGGTTTTGCGGTCGCAGCGGCTGTCGAAGGGAACGAAAGGCGGCGTCGAGCCGCCGCAGTCCAAGGTGCCTTCGGCACGAGGAAGGCAAGTTTTCACGCCCACTCGCAAGGGCGGCAATCCGCCCCGGCCAGCTCAATCTGCACTATCGGCTGGCTGCGGCGACCGGCGACGGTCCCATTTCAAACTGAAGTTCGCCGCCCTTAACGATCTCCGCGTGCGGCAGAAGAAAGCCGCTCAGAGTTCTTCCATTCAACTCCTGGCTTTGGATATACACGTTCGCGGCGCTCTGGTGGCTGGCCGAAATCACGAAGGTTTTGCCGTTGGGCAGGTGGAGGGTCACTTTGGAGAAGAGCGGGCTGCCGATGTCATAGCTGGGTGTGCCGGGGCAAACAGGGTAGAAGCCCATGGCGCTCATAACATACCAGGCGGACATCTGGCCGGCGTCATCGTTGCCGGGCAAGCCATCTGGCGTGTCGTGGTACTGCCCCAAGACCTCGCGGATGTGCTGCTGGGTCTTCCACGCGGCTTGGGCGTAGTCATAGAGATAAGCGATGTGGTGGCTAGGTTCATTGCCTTGCTCGTAAAGATTGTGCGCGAACAGGCCGTCGAGCTTGGCGATGAATTTATCCCGTCCGCCCAGCACTTCGATAAGACCGGGCACATTCTGGGGGACGAAGAACGTGTATTGCCAGGGGTTGCCTTCGGTGATGTATTTCGGTCGGGAGCTGGGGTCAAACGGCTCCACCCAACTGCCGTCGGCGTGGCGGCCGCGCGCGAATCCCGTCGTAGGGTCAACGACGTTGCGCCAGTTCTCCGACCGCTTCGCCATCATCGCAGCGTCGGCGGTCTTGCCCAAGCGTTCGGCGAATTGGCCAACCAGAAAATCGTCGTAGGCGTATTCCAGCGTGCGCGACACCTGTTCCTGGTGGTGGAATGCCTCGCGCACGGGGTCTTCCAGAGGTATGAATCCGTATTTCAGATAGCTCTGGAGCGCTCGCCGCCCTCGCCCCAGGTTGTATTCCTCCGGGGGTGGCGTCTGCGTGGCGCTTTTCCAGATCAGGTCGTAAGCCCTCGCTACGTCGAAGTGGGTCAAGCCTTTCATGTACGCGTTGACGATCAGCGACACCGTGTGGTCGCCCACCATCTCGGCGGTGTAATTGTTCCATAAGGGAAAGCTGGGAAGATAGCCGCCTTGCTCACCCTTCAGTACCACCGACTGCACCATGTCCTGATCGCGGTCCGGGTCGATGATCGTCAACAGAGGGTGGAGGGCGCGAAACGTGTCCCACATCGAGAAGTCATCGTAGTAGTCGCCGCTCGCGACTTTGTGGAGCTTTCCTTCCAGGGCAAAGCCGTTGTAGGCGCCATCGGCGTCGCTGGTGATGCGGGGAGCGAGCGAGGCGCGATAGAGGGTGGTGTAGAAGATGCGGCGCTGCTCCGGCGTTCCGCCCGCAATCTCGATCCGGTTCAGGCGCGCCTTCCACACCGCCTCGGTCTTCTGTTGCAGCGCGTCGAAATCCCATGCGCTCACTTCGGCGTCGAGGTTCCGATCCGCTTCTTCGAGACTGGTAAACGAAGTGCCGATTTTGACCAGCAGGGGAGCAGCCGTCGAGGCGAAGGTGGCGTACGCTCCCACCCCATTGCAGCCGCCGTTCTGTTGATCAGCGTCATGTTGATCAGCGTCAGGATGCGTCTGTGCGCCACACCACGTGCCGTGCTTTTCGAAGGGACGATTGAAGCGGGCGACGAAGTATCCACTGAAGCCCGCGGACTGGCCCGCTCCCATATAAAAACGGTGAGCAGGATTGTAGCCGCTGATCTCCTGCCGCTGCGCATCGACCTTGACGAACCCCTCGTTGGGTAGGGAATTGGGGGTGATCAGAACGCTCAAGGGAGCGCCGGGCGGCGCGGTAATGCGGAACATCCCGGCACGCGTGGCGCCGGTCAGCTCGACGCGCTCGGCATAGCGGTCAAGCACCACGGAGTAGTAGGCCGGCGTCATGATTTCATTGCGGTGCTGGAAGGCGGAGGCCCGGCCGTCGGGGGTGACGTTGATCGGGCCCGTGACCGGCATCAGCGTCATGCTGCCGTATTCCTTCGTGCAGCCGCCGCTCAGAAAGTGGCTGCCGCGGAAACCGGTGATCTTGCCGTCCTCGAAACGATAAGGCGGGATGCACTTCGCCTCTGTAGGCTGAGTTTCCGGCGTCCACTGCGTCATGGCGAAGGGCAGACCAATGGTGGGATACGTGAGCCCTCCCCCCGACGTGCCGAGCAGAAGATCGACCGACTTGAACGGCTCCTGCGCGCGGACTGGGACCGCACGGCAGAGGAGCGTTACGGCGACGAGACAAAGAACGGCGGACAAACGATGAAGATCGCGACGGCGTACGCCAACGTCTCTTGCCGTGGTTGTACTTCTGGACAAACGCGCTTCAGTATTCATGATTGTCCTCGGAGGCCATCGTCCGGCAGAAGCGGAGATTTTATGATGGCTGAGCGCTCAAAAGGAGCCCAATCACGACCGCCGGCAAGTGACCCCTCACCCGCCCGTCCGCAGACGGTCGACCTCTCCCCGCGGAGAGGTTGGTAGTTTCCTTTGGCGCGCGGTCGCGCGCCAAAAGATTATCTTCAGCCTCTCTCAGGGGAGAGGCCGTCCCGATCCATCGGGCGGGTGAGGGGTCCTTCGGCCTCACCTCCCTCAACTGTCAAACTCCGACTGCCTATCCGGCTAGGCCAAGATTTCTCCCAACGGAATGAAACACACGAGTTTCTCCTTTACCTCGGGACAATTCCATAGTCCGCCAAGGCTTTGAAAACCTGCGCCTGAACTGAGGCGTCGCGTTCCATCGCCCAGCCATGGATGGGGCCCGGACGTGTAATCAAGACATTCGGGTCGCCGACACGATCAAGAGCCTCGTGCAGGCGCACGGCGTGGTCGTAGGGCACGTACGGATCATGGTCACCGTGCGTCATAATGATGGGTGGCAGTCCCGGCCGAACGTACGTCAGGGGCGAGAGCCGCCGCGCCAGTTCCAGGGGATTGGTCAGACTACCGAACCACTCGTGGGCGAAGTATTTCTGGTGCGGCCCCTCCAGCAGGTCCGCAACGTCCGTCGGCCCAGAGTAGGACACCACTGCCGCCACTTTCATCGGCACGTCATCCGTCTGAGCCGGACATCCGTTATCAAACCCCGCGCTGGGTTCGAGCATGGAGGTGGTCAAGGCAAGGTGGCCGCCGGCGGACTCGCCCGCCACAAGGATCTTGTCGGTATCAAATCCGTACTGCTTGGCGTGCCGGAAAATCCACCGTAAACTGCACCGGCAGTCCTCAACCGCAGCGGGGGCAAGGGAATCGTGAGCCAAGCGGTAGTCGATATTAACCGCATCCATGCCTTGGACGACGAAAGGTAGCGGCGCCATAGTCATATCGTCTTTGCTGCCGTTGATCCAGCCGCCGCCATGAATAAACAGCACCGTCGGCCTCGGTCGGTCGCGAGGCTCAATCAGGATCAAGTCCAGCTTGACGTCCTGGCCGTTGGCTCGCGTGTAGGTGATGTCATGGACGTAGGAATACGACGAAGCCTCAACAGCCCATTGAAGTAACTTGTCAGACTGCTGCCCGTAATTAAGCGCCGCGGAAAACAACAGGATTGCGGTAACAGCAATACCTGTTCGTACGCTCTTGCTCGCAGCCATGGAATGTCCCCTCCCCGGCGTGTATTAGCTATACCTTTTGCCCTCGCCGCTCCAACGGAATCCAAGCTTCGGCGGCAAATCTTCCATGGGCCCCATCCATTGTAACTCGCGGTCAATGTCGGGGTGCAGGCGATACTTTTTGCGCACGGCGTCCAGCGCCGCGCCGCGAATCTGAATCCTTTGCAGGTCGTAGTTGCCCAGTCCGACCTGCCCACTGTAGAGCAGGTAGCCGACCCACGAGGGATCGATGCCCATCGCTTCCATGCCCACGCGGTCGGCGGCGACGTAATCGGTGGAGGCAATGGCGATGCGCGAGGCAACGGGATTGCCGGAATTCGGCCCGTCGCCCTCCATGCCCTCGTAACCGTCAATGACGGTGGCGCCCCAGTTGGGCTGAAGCTTCTGCGCGGTCAGCAGCATGTTGTAATGGTTCTGCCGCACGCCGACGTGGTACTTCCGCTTGTCGTTCCAGGGTTTTTCGCCCGGTGCATGATGCAGCGGAGCACCCAGCGTCAGGTTCTTGACGGAAAGCGTGGCCACGACGGCGTTGTGCGTCTTCATGACCGCCGAACAGATCACGAATGCGTCGGGGTCCAGCAAGCGGGCGGCCAGCCGGACGGGCGTGACGTGCAGGTCAAAGTCGATCAGCGCCGTCGTTTCAAACTTACCTTCGCGGTTCAGGTCCACCAGGCTGATCTTCTGATCACGATACTCGCTCTGCACGCGCGCGTAGTGAAAACTTTCGTAGCCTTCCAGCGTGTCGCCGGCAGAGGATTCCGCAACCACAATGGGTCCGCGAAAACGCGGCGCCAGGTACTCCACGATTCCGCGTAGCGCGTCGGCATGCGTGGAGGCGAGTTGGTTGACGGTGTTCACGATGTTCGGCTTGATGACCACGTACTTCTTCTGGCGGAGCCGGGGAAGAATCTGGTCGTCGATGGCGGTCAGCGCCGCGCAGACATTCTTGCGGCGGTCGTCCCCTGGGTGATGGCGACCGGCGAAATTCCCGGAAATGCCTTCACCACCGGCGCGATGGCGAGGGCAGGCGGGGCCTGCGAACTGAGACGGGGAATGGGCGAAAGCAAAAGACTGGTTCCGGCGGATTGCAAGAATCGGCGGCGAGTGAAAATCACTGGATTAATACCTCCATGCGCCCTATCATAGCATCGCTCGAAGAATATGCGAGTGGTCAACGCTCATAGGAAGGATATAGACAAAATGTCAACTCGTCGCGACTTCTTATCGGTTGGGCTTCTTACCTCTGTGGCAGGCATGGCCTCTGTTCCAACGTCATGGGCAGAGTCCGATTCGCGCTCCGCTTCGGGACTCAGTTATCGCGTTCTGGGAAAGACCGGCCTGAAGGTGACCCGCGTGGGGTTCGGGTGCATGGTCACCTCCGACGGCAGCGTGATCGAGCGCGCGGCCGACCTTGGCATCACCTATTTCGACACGTCCCGCGGCTACCAGCATGGAAACAATGAGCGGCTGGTGGGCGCCGCCCTGAAAGACAAGCGCAAAAAGATTGTGCTGTCCAGCAAAACCGACGGAAAGACCAAGCAGGATGCGCTGGCGGAGCTAGACACGTCGCTCAAGGAGTTGGGGACGGACCACCTGGACATCTGGTATCTGCACATGAAGAACAGTCCCAGCGAACTACCCGACGAGCTCTTCGAAGCGCAGGGGATCGCGCGGCAGCAGGGCAAGATTCGTTTTGCCGGAGTGAGTACCCACAAAGCCAACGTCATTGCTCCATTCCTGGTGCAGAGGGGAGCGACGGACGTGGTGCTGGCCACCTTTAACTTCACGATGGATAAAGACGTGTCCGACGCCTTGGCGGAAGCCAACAAGGCGGGCCTGGGTGTGGTCGCCATGAAAGTGATGGCGGGTGGGGCGCGCAGGGTCAAACCGGGCGATCCTGTCGGCGACAAGCTCAAGCGCGATGGAGCCATGCTCGCGGCGCTGAAGTGGGTGCTGAGCCATCCCCACGTTCACACCACCATTCCCGGCATGACCGACATGGATCAACTGGAAGAGAACCTCAAAGCGATGGGCCAGCCCTTCTCTCCGCAGGAGGAACAGATTCTGGCTCGGCGGCTGGATGTGATCGCCCCGGAGTATTGCCGCATGTGCGGTGAGTGCGACGGACATTGCGCCAAAGGCCTGCCGGTGGAGGACGTTCTGCGCTATGTCATGTATGCTGACAGCTACGGCCAGTTTGAATTAGGCCGCGACCACTTTAAGCGCTTGCCGACGGAGCTGGCTTCCGTTCGCTGCGGCGACTGCTCAGATTGCACGGTCGAGTGCCGCCATGGGGTGAGAGTCCGCCAGCGCCTCAGCCGCGCGCAAGAGATTTTTGCCTAAGGGGGTTAGACCACAGAGGCGCGGAGACGCAGAGGAAGACTGGGAAGGAAGAAACTGCCAAAGAAAGTTCAGGAACGTAAGCAATCGTGAAATTCTTGCCTCAGCGCCTCGGCGTCTCTGCGGTGACGACCATCTTTGGTCTAGGGCTATGAGAATTCCCGCCTCCAAGATATTGCTTGTGATCCTCGTGCTTGTCTCACCCTCGGTAGTGATACCGCCAGCCATCGCTGGGCAGGTGCCTGACTGTTCACTTGTTCCCGGATGGCGGCAGGAGGGCGCGCTGCGTCACTTTACCGCCGACAATCTCTACGAGTACATGGACGGCAACGCGGAGAGCTACCTCAGCTACGGTTTCACGCAAATGCAGGGCGTCACCTGCAAGTCCGGCGAAAATACCCTGGTGATCGACGTCTCCGAGATGGCTGACGCCGACGCGGCCTACGGGATCTTCAGCGCCAATCGTGACCCGGGCCATGCGATTGCCAGGATCGGCATGGGTGGACAGGTCATGCCACGCCGGGGCACGTTGGCGAAAGGGAACTACTACGTGGAGGTTTCCGCCACCCCGGACGTCGATCACACGCCGGCCATCACCGCTTTTATAAGCGCCCTGGAAAAAGGTCTGGAAGGCACCACTGAGCCGCCCCGCGCCCTCTCATGGTTTGCACCGGAAAAACTGGTGAACGTCCGCCTGATTCCGGAAAGCGTTCTCGGGGTCCGCCTGCTGAAGCGCGGCTATGTGGCGCAGTACGACGTGGGCAAGGCATTTGTAGTGCTCGAAGCCTCGCCGGACTCAGCGGCCGCGCTAATGGCCAAATTGCGCCTCCGCTATGCGGCTGCCCAGCCTGCCCAGATTGCTGATGAGGCGATTCAGGTTCAGGACCGATATTTGGGCAGCGTCTGCTTTTTCCGCAAAGGTAAGTACATCGGTGGCTATGCGAACATGCCGGACGCCGCGTCCGCCCAAGCCGCGTCCGTGGCGCTAGCGGCCAGGGTGCCTTGATCTGCCATCGCCTCATTCAATGCTTAAGATGCGATTTTGATCTATGCGGTGGAGTCCGTAGCAGCTAAACTGCAAGTGTGCCGGACGGCAAAGCGTTTCACCCAGAGGTCACAAAGACGAACCACAGAGATCACAGAGAAGGCTTTGAGATTTTCTCCGTGTCCTCTGTGATTCAAGCGTTTCGCAATACCCTCGCCAACGGGCTCTGTGCCCTCTGTGTGAAACGCTCTTAAGCCTGTCTTGCAACGATCGTCGGAGCTTGAATGACGCCCGCGTGTCCACAGGAGAAAGCATGAACGCCAATTCCCCCGAATCCGCGAACCCTCGCCGGCAGACGGGCGGGCAACTCGAAGGCCGCGTGGCAATTGTCACCGGCGCCGGCAGTGGTTTGGGGAAGGCCATCGCCGAGGCCCTGGCGCGCGAGGGTGTGGCCGTGGTGGTCAACGACGTTGACGGAGTCTCTGGCCCGGACGTCACGCAGGGCATTCTGAGCGCGGGTGGCGCCGCGGTCTTTCAATATGGCGATGTTTCACGTGTCGAGGACGTCAAGCGCCTGATCGACATGACGATTGATCGCTACACACGCATCGACATTCTGGTGAACAACGCCGGCTTGCAGTACATCGCTCCCCTTACCGAGTTTTCGGAAGAAAAGTGGAATCAGCTCATTGGCGTGATGCTGACGGGGCCGTTCCTAACCACCAAGTATGCCTTTCCGCACATGATCGCGCAGGGGAAGGGAAGGATCATCAACATCAGCTCCACCCAGGGCTTGGTCTCGGCGGAGTTCAAGGCGGCGTATGTTTCGGCCAAGCATGGGGTGATCGGCCTGACCAAGGTCACAGCACTGGAAGGCGCGCCGCACAATATCACCGCGGTCGCAGTGTGCCCGTGTTTCGCGCGGACACCGCTGATGGAAAAGCAGATCGCCGCTCAGGCAAAGTTTCACGGCATGACGGAAAAGGAAGTGGTGGAGAAAATCATGACCGCGCCGGCAGCCCTTCACCGCATGCTGGAGCCGGAAGAGGTGGCGGCCCTTGTGGTCTACCTGTTGACCGACGTGGCGCAGTGCATCACGGGCTCGGCCGTACCCATTGACTGCGGATGGACAGCGCGGTAACGCCAGCGCCGGTTCGAATCAAAGGAGCCGTATGGAGAATTTCGTTCCCACCGAACGTACGCAAGTGCATCGCCTCGCCAAGCGTGGTGTTTACGACCGCGAGGCGGTGTATCGCATTCTCGATGAAGGATTGGTATGCCACGTCGGCTTTGTCGCCGACGGCAAGCCAGTGGTGATTCCGACGGGCTACGGCCGCAAGGACGACACTCTGTACGTCCATGGCTCCATTGCCAGCCGCATGCTGAAGGCGTTGGGAAAAGGCGCCGATGTGTGCATCACCGTCACCCTGCTCGACGGGCTGGTGCTGGCGCGGTCGGCCTTTCACCACTCCATGAATTACCGGTCCGTGGTCATCTTCGGCAAAGCCACGGTGGTAGAGGACCCTGCCGCCAAACGTGAGGCGATGCGGACTTTCACCGAGCACGTCGCCACCGGCCGCTGGGACGATGTGCGGCAGCCCACGGAGAAGGAATTGCAAGTTACCACGGTGCTTTCGATTCCGCTGGAAGAGGTTTCCGCCAAGGTCCGCACGGGTGGACCTATTGACGATGAGGAAGACTACTCGTTACCCGTGTGGGCGGGCGTGCTGCCGCTCCAGGTCACGCCAAGCGCCCCGATTCCCGACGCCCGCTTGACCAACGAAGCCCCGGTGCCGCCGTATGTGCAGAACTACGCACGCAAACGCTGATAAGGGCGTCCATCGCCAATGAGATCGGGACGGATATTCTGCTTCAGGCCCCGAATCCCAAGGCGGCTGCTGCCTTCTAAGTTCCTCTATGGTATAGTCAGCCGGTAGTTGCTGGCTGGCGACCCCATGAAAACCTGTCCCACATGCCACGCGACGTATCCTGACGACATCAGGCTACTGCGCGCGCGATGGTACGGAACTGAAACTCCGCGAGGGGTGGCTTCCCGGCGCGGTCATTCGCGGCCGTTATCACATCCTGAGCAAGATCGGCGCGGGGGGCATGGCCGCTGTGTACAAGGCCACGCACACCGGCTTTGACGAGTCGCGCGCCATTAAGGTGTTGAACGCAGACCTGGCCGTCGATGCGAAATTCCGCCAGCGCTTCAAGCAGGAAGCCTACGTCACCCGCAAGCTTCAACATCCCAATGCCGTCCGCGTGGAAGACATCGACGAAACCGAAGACGGGTGCCCCTTCATTGTCATGGAGTACATCGAGGGTCCGAGCCTGTCACAGGTCATGCGGATCACGGGTCCCATGCCGGCTCCCCGTGTCTGCGCGATTGCCAAACAGGTCGCCGCGGCTCTTGATGCCGCGCACAGCATTGGCATGGTGCACCGCGACATCAAGCCGGACAACATCGTGCTGGTGCAGGCTCCCGACGGGGAAAAAGCCAAGGTGCTGGACTTCGGCATCGCCCGCGTAAAGGAGGGCGAAAAGAAGCCGGAAGCGAAGGACGTCGATTTAACAGGTGGGGGATTTGTGGTGGGAACACCCACTTATCTTTCGCCGGAGCAGGCACAAGGGAAGCGCGGTGACGATCTGGATGGGCGCTCGGACCTCTATTCGCTGGGCGTCGTCATGTACCAGATGCTGACCGCGCGCGTGCCTTTCAAATCGACGGACCCCATGGACCTGCTGATCGCGCACATCCAGCAGGACCCGCCACCCATTCGCACGGTGCGGCCGGAGCTGGCGATTCCGGAACCTCTGGCGAATCTGGTGATGCGGCTGCTCGAGAAGGATCGCAATCTGCGTCCAGCCACCGCCGCCGCTCTGATCGAAGAAGTGACGCGCATTGAAAGATTGCTGCCCATCGCGCCGTACTCCGCCACTCCCACTGTGGCTATTCCGCTCGCGCCCAGGGCAGCCGGACCGATTCTGCCACGTTCGGCGCAGGCGCCGCACGCCGCCCCCGCACCGGTGGTCCTCCTGGAAGCGGACAAAACGCCCCTTTACAAGCGGCCCAGCGCCATTCTGGTCGTCGTTCTCCTGATCGCGGGAGGAGTCTGGTACCGTTCGACGCACCGCCCGGAGCAGCTGATCGCGCGCCACCAGGAAGCCGCCGCGGAATTTGAAGGCCAACAGCAATTCGCCGAGGCCGAGGGGGAATACCGCGCCGCCGTTGAGATTGATCCCAACAATGCCACGATTCAGTCAGCCTTGGGGCACGTCCTGGTGGAAGAACGGAAGTGGGACGAGGCGATCAACACCCTGCGGCAAGCCGTCACGCTGGAGCCCAATGACGCGGTGGCGCACAATAACCTGGGGGTAGCTCTTCAGACCGTCGGCAATGCTGACTCCGCCGTTCCGGAGTTTCGCGAAGCCGTTCGCCTGCGCCCGGATTACCTGGAAGCCCACTCCAACCTCGGTCATGCCCTGGAAAAGCAGAACGACCTGAACGGATCGATCGCCGAATACCGCGAGGTGCTGCGCTTGAAGCCGGAAGACGCCGACGCGCACTTCCACATCGGGCTGGCGGACTACAAACTCGGCAATGCCGACGCCGCCGTGGACGAGTACCGCGAGGCTATCCGTCTGCAACCGGGTTTTGCCCTTGCCCATTACGGCCTGGGCGGCGTGCTCTACAACCGCGGCGAGCACGACGCCGGCATCGAGGAGCTCCGCACGGCCTACTCGCTTGCCCCCGACGATCCGGAAATCCGCGCGGCGTACCAGAAGCTACTGGAAAGGTAGGGCAATGAGAAACCTAAAGGTCGCCGCGGTCCAATTCGAGCACGCAGCCGGCGACAAGCAGGCCAATCTGGGCAAAGTCCGGCGATTTGTGGCGAACGCTGCCGCCCAAGGCGTGGAGATTATTGCCTTTCCGGAGTGCTGCATTACGGGCTACTGGTTCCTGCGGAAGCTCTCGAAAGAAGCTCTACACGCCCTGGCCGAGCCGGTCCCGCAGGGGCCATCGTCGCAGGCGCTGCTGGCACTGGCACGCGAGTCCGGCATGACGATTGGCGCCGGCCTGGTCGAGGTTGACCCGGAGGGCAAGCTTCACAATACCTACGTGGTCGCCATGCCAAACGGGGAATGGCGCATGCACCGCAAAATTCATGCCTTCGAGCACGACGAAATCATCCCCGGCTCAGAATTTACGGTGTTCGACACCCCGCACGGCTGCCGCGTGGGCGTACTGACCTGCTACGACGTCAATATCAATGAGAACGTCCGCATCGAGGCCTTGCAGGGAGCGGAGGTCCTGCTGGCCCCGCACCAGACCGGCGGGGTCACCTCCAAGAACCCGCATCTGATGGGCCGCATTGAGCGCAGTGTGTGGGACCATCGCCACGAGAACCCGGCGGCCATCGAGGCGGAACTGCGCGGCGACAAGGGCAGGGCATGGCTGATGCGCTGGCTCCCGTCGCGCGCTCACGACAACGGCATGTTCCTGGTCTTCAGCAACGGCGTGGGCGTGGATGACGATGAGGTCCGTACCGGCAACGCCATGATTCTGGACCCCTACGGCCGCATTCTGGCGGAAACCTGGCAGGCCGATGATGACATGGTGGTAGCCGACCTTGACGCGTCGCTGCTAGCCGAGAGCACCGGCCGCCGCTGGATCAAAACCCGCCGACCCGAACTTTACAAGCCACTAACGGTTCCCACCGGCAAAGAGCGCGACACCCGCTCCGTACGCTTCGATGAAGTTGGCGGGTGAAAACTCCGGAGCGAGGACTAATGGCACACAAGATCGGGTATTCGATCTACGGAGCGGTCATCGGTCTGGTGTGTCGCCGCGTTTTTCCCGGCGGAGAACATTTGGGGCTGATAATGCCGATGCTGGTCGGCGTGGCCGGAGCGTTCCTGGGAGTGTACATTTGCCGAAACAGCAACTACACCAACTGGCTCCATCCTACCAAGCCCCCGGATTTTCTGGCGGCCCTCGTCTGGGCGGTCTTCCTGCTGGCAGTCTACTCGCAGATTTTGGTGCGCTGGGGCTGAAGGTGCGACCTGCGGCAGGCCGGGAGCGGGTTGCCACGCCCTCCGGGCCATCCGCTAGTCATCGCGCCCACCGGTTTACGCCCGGGATGCTCCTCTGATGCCCTGCTGAGTTCGCCGGCACATCAGGTCCCAACCTCGGGCTGTCCATTGCCCGGCAATGAGGAGGGACCGCTGAGGAATTCGGCTCGGAGCCAAATACCTCTGCTACCCTGCTTATTTGTTTTCATCAACATTTCCGGAAAGATCGACATATTCTTTATATGTCCTTACTTTTCATCAACATATCCGGATACTCGGGGCGTGGCTTGAGAATGCGCCTTGTTTTCAATCATATTCCCGCTTTGATCGCAAGAAAGTAAGGAATCCCTTTTTTTCGGCCGCCGGCACGACGCAAGAATGCGCCGCCCGCGCTCCCGCTCGGGGAGTTCGGCTTCGATGCCGCACTGGGCCCAGGTTGCGAACGCCTTTTGCCGGGCTAAATCCGGCGTGAGCATGCGGCGGACCACGCCTTCCACCCCGCCCGGCGGGGCGTAGAGCATGGCCCGCAGGAAGCCGCGCAAAAGTTGCGAGCGTCCGCCCCGCCGCAGGGCGTTCATGCGCACCTGCGCCTTGCCCTGCGCCGTGCGTGGGCCGGTGGATTTCTGGGCGTTGCCGCGGCAGGCGGCGAGCAGCGCGGGCGTGAGAGTGGGGGACTTGCGCAGCGACATGAGAGCCTCCAGCAACGAACAGTCGCATACGCTAACATACTTGCCTATATTTGTCAAGACCAGATTGGCGAGACACATTGTCGCCGGATGTAGCCCAGGGGGTAGCAAGCAAGTAGCGCGGACAGGGTTTCCAATGTCCGCGGTTTTTCGGTCCGGCGACGCGCGCGACCGCGCGTCGAAGCCCGGCCTGTCACGCCCTCCGATGGGGCGTGCAACGGGGAAGAACCGCGGACATGGCAAAACATGACCGCGCGACTTGCTTGCTTGATTGATCGGAGGGCCTATCAAATCCCGGCCTTCCGCCCGCAAGCGCTAAGTTAAGCGCATCCTGCCGGGTCAGGAGGGATCGCATGTGAATAGCCGGAGGTGACACCGGCGAACTGGGGCTTCTAAATCCGTGGCGAAATCCTTTCCCGATTTCGCCGTTCAGGGACCAGCCACCAGGGCGGGAAGGCG
>CAVRBF010000054.1:0-314481 GCA_963719115.1 uncultured Acidobacteriota bacterium
GAGTCACCTCACCAAGTTGTTGAAAATAATGAATCCTGACTCTGGTCAGTTTGAGTTCGCGGGGGGCGGACTCGGTTCTTGATGTTGCCGATTGCCGTACGCACAGCTTCATTCTCCAATGCGGTAACGGCGATCTCCCATGGCGCGCACTCCACCACCTGGGTGGCGGGAAGCAGTTTTTGAACGATCATGCGCCGAACACTACCGGCACTGATGCCGAGGCGGTGAGCAGCCTCCTGCATAGTTACCGTAGGAACATTGGCATGACTCAAGTTGTTATTCGGCAACCCATGACGGTAACGAAGCGTGTATATTCGTTCCACCGTCCAGGTGTTCCCGGCTCCCGTGCGCAGCCCCAGTCGGTTAAGGGTGGTGGCAATCCGTTCGTCCGCAAATTTACCCGACATCTGCCGCACTACTTCGACGGCCTCCACGCTCGTGCAATGCTGATGCTTTCCCGTTCCACTTTTCTTGATTCGCAGTTCGGAATGCTGGCCACCAGCCCAGTGAATTAGCAGGATGATCTCACGGTGCTCCTCGTCCACATCAGCAACGATCTCCCGCATCAGAATTCGTGCGATCCGCTGCTTCAGTCGCATGTCCGTGGTTGGCGCGTTCCACACCGCCGGAAGATCCTGCGCCAAGCTCAGAAGCACAGCTTTATCCGGAATCACAGGGAGATGGGTCCGAAGATCAAAATCACGCAAGCGATCCTCGAGCGCCTGCGCCTTCTGCAGAGCAGCATTCCAACGCGTTTCCAGTTCGGCGCTGACCAGTCGATTGTCGGGATCAACGGCCTCGTATCTCCGCGCTGCCAGCCGCGACTCATAACGAGCCTGCTCGACTTCCAGTTCGAGAGACTTACGCTGCTCTTGCCGCTGTCCTCGCATCTGGTCGGCAGCCTGCAGCGCCGCGTCTACAGCGTTCCCACCGATCACGCGCAGAATCTCATCGGCCACCGCCTGATCCGGTCGCAGGCCACCGAAAGAGATGCACCAACCCTCTCCGTGATTGATGTGAGCACCCTTGCAGTGGTAGCGCAAGACAACGCTGCGTCAACCGGTGTACGACACATGCAGCATTCGCCCACAGCGTCGGCAGCGCAGCAAGCCCGCCAGCAGAGCCTTCCCCCCGCGGCCCGCCTTCGGTTCCATCCGCGATTTCATATGTGCGTTGGCAGCAATCATCGCCTGGTTGCGTTCGTACTGCTCCCAGGAAATGTAACCGGGATGGTGATCGGGAAGCAACACGGTCCATTCTTCCCGGGGCTTTTTGTGCCCCCGGGTCTTCCGCGCTCGGCCCTCGACCACGCTTGTCCGTGCGCACGTCTTACCGAAGGCATAGACACCAGCATAGATGGGATTCGACAGAATCTTCAGCACGGTGTTGTAGATGGGCAATGCCCAAACCGTTCTCGTCGTGGGCGGCTCGAAGCCTCTCATGGGCAGTTCGATACGTTCTCTCCGAAACCATAACAGCACTTGGCGCACGCTGCCCAATTCCGTCATCTTCGAGAACACGGACGCGAGAGCCTGCCGGATCCTTTGGTCGGGGTCCATTTCGATCCGACCCTCTGTATTCCATAAGTATCCGACCGGAAGACAGTAGCGTAACTCTCCGCGGCGCGCTTTCTGACGAATGGCCTCGAAGGAGCGCTGACGCAGTAAGTTCAGCTCAAATTCACTCATCGTCCCCTTTAGTCCAAGCAGGAGGCGATCGTTAATGAGTGCTGGGTCATACACACCGTCAGGGTCGATGACCACCGCGCCCACCATACCGCACAGTTCAATCAGATGATGCCAGTCACGACCGTTGCGCGCGAGCCGCGAAGCTTCGATGCAGAAGATGCCCCCAACTTCCCCCGTGCACACTTCGCCCACCAAGCGCTGAAACCCAGGCCTTTCCATCAAGCCTGATCCGGTACGCCCGAGGTCATCGTCGATCAGTCCGACGTCGCGGAAACCGAGTTCGCGGGCTCGATCCGCCAAAGCATACTGCCGGCGCGTACTCTCCTGGTTGTGGATGACTTGGCCGGGAGAAGACTGGCGGATATAAACAATCGCCCGGCGACTCAGACGTTCACTCGTCAGCTTAGGATTCATCCTGACCTCCTTCCATGGCGCTTGGGGGAACGCTTTCTTTTGCCGCACTGATCAACAGTTCGGCCAGCGCGTGAACCAGTTCTTCGTTCCTTTCGCTGGGGAGTTCCGCTGGCACTTCCGGTGCCAGCAGCAGGTTGAGCTGGAGATGGGGCGGCTTGGGCTGAAGCTTCATGCGGGACCTCCGTGGAAATGGGTTTCACGGAAGTGATATCGCATGAGGAAGAAGCTGCGTGCAAGGCAGCCAGAAGGTCCCGGAGCTCCGTCAATGCCTCGGCCGAGATGACTGGCCGCCCAACCACGAATTCAGCACAGCTCGGATCAAACATCCAAGCCGGCAATCCGCACGCCGTGTCGTCGGGCAAGCGTACGAAAACATATTCGCCGTACCGATTCTTCTCGCGCTTGTGCACACGGAGATGCTTCCCCGCCAAAGGATGCCAAGGGTAGTAGATCGTGACCGTCTCAAAGTGATGGGCATTATGTGATGGGTTCGCCTGGCGTGGGGAAGACCTTCTTGGCGCAGATCCTCGGTTGGCGTGCCTGCCAGGCCAACGTGCGCGTGCTGTTCACCACCGCCATGGAGATGCTCAACCACCTGCTCGCTTCCCAAGTCGATCACTCCCTGGTCCGCAAGCTCAAGGTCTACACCGAACCCACCGCCTTGATCGTCGACGAGCTCGGTTACTTGGCCCTCGACCAGCAGACTTCCAACCTGTTTTACCAGGTCATCTCCACTCGCCACGGCCACAAGCGGAGTACCATTATTACGACCAACACCGCGTTCTCCGACTGGGGCAACATCCTCTACAACACCACTATCGCCGCCGCCATCGCCGACCGGCTGGTGGAAAACTCCGAGATCTTTCTGCTGGGGGAGAAAGCCTGCGTAAAGCTCAGAAGAGCCCGCCACCTCCCGCTGCCTGAAGGCGGGTTCTTCTCAGGCGCCGCTCTGTGCGATAGCCCATCACCGGAGGAGTCCGGCGGGCGAACCCCTCAACGGCGCTGCCGATGGGGCGGGGGTGAAACTACCCCCGCTCCCTGCTTGCCACCATGTTCAACTTCAGCGCCAATCACCTGTTCTTGCTTTCGCGGACGGAGTACCGGTCGTGTGCGGTGTTGCTGTTGCTCGACCGCGACACCCAGCGCGTCTATCGCCTGCATGACTTCACCAAAACCCACCACCTCGTGCCTGGCCAGGCCTATTGCGTGGCGGGCAAAGTCAACAGCGCCGATAAATTCTACCTGGTGATCGAATCGGTTCGGCCCGACACCAAGCACGCCCGGTCCTCCACAGCCCCTCTTCCTTCTGACGGCGCAGGAGAGAATCCCTTGGCCTGAATCGCGTCGCTTACACCAGTCCGGCATCCCCACGGCGCGCTCGATTCGCTGCCTTCGCCCTCGTGTGCCCAGCCCTCAAAAATCACCCCGCCTGCTGCTCATCAAACCGGCAGAAGTGATGCTGATTTAAACCGGCGCGGACACCAAATGTGCGCCGCGTCAGCACCGAGTCCGTGCGTTGATTGGTGGCACATACGGCGGAGGCGTCGGGCCTCTACCTGTATTCGCCTGTTCCAGGATGGGCGTTACTGTGTGCGGGTTGAGGTATGGCGTATGGAGGCAGAGTGGGACGAGGGCACTACCTTGAGCGCACCGGAGCCATGGTTTCGCGAAATTCTTTAGGGCGTGGGATGGTGATGCTTCCACGCGCCGACAAGGATTACTCCCCGTTGCTTCCAATCGCTGAGGATGCGACTAACGCTTTCGCGGGACGAGCCGATGTTGCGAGCAATTTCCTCATGGGTCATGTGTAGTACGATGCGCAGACCGTCAGCAGAAGGCTGACCGTGCTTTTCCGCCCAATCGAGAAGAAATTGCGTGAGTTTGGCATGTGTGTCGGGAGCGAGGGCGAGCATGCGCGTCTGCTGCCACGCTTTACTGATTTCCATGCTGAGGTGCTTGGCCACGCGCAGGGAAACATCAGGATGCGCACGCATCAACTGAAGAAATGCCAGCCGGGGTAGGAAACCGATCTGGCTGGGACACACAGTCTCCGCCGTTGCGGGATACGGTTCATCGGCAATCAGCGAGCTCAGACACATCACTTCGCCAGACTCCACGGTCCGCAGCGTGAGGCTCTGGCCCTCGGCGGAATTCACATAGAGCTTCGCCTGGCCAGTGCAAATCAGGAAGAGCCCGCGAGTAGGTTGCCCTTCCACAAACAGCAGCGCACCTTTGGGATAAAAAGCCGTTTGGCGGAGAGTATTAAGTGTGGTTAGAGCGCTGTGGGGAAGTTGACAAAATAGCCCGTTCTCCTTAGTGACACACCCGAAACAGTTTTCGATGACCTTCAAATTGTACGGGCCGCGTGGTAGATCGTCGGGCATGTGTTCACCTTGGCATGGCTAGTATGGTCCAAGCCACGATGTCAATCCAAGTGAAATAATCAACACAATGTGCATTTTCCGCGGCCATTAAGTCAGCAAATTCCAAAGCCTCAGTCTTTTTGTCCATTACAGCCTGTCGCTTGTGACGCAGGTCACAATGCGCCTGGTTGCCAATCACTGACCCGACTCCTTGTCCCGCTTTATCCTCTCCCCATTGTGCAGTTGCTGCTTGCGGCAGAACGCTGCCAGCGTCCTGCGGTTTTGAGGGTAACTGGAGAACCGCCAGTATCTTGAATTTGAGGTGAAAACGTGAGGAAGAATCTACACCAGATTATTGCAATTAGCTTCGTCGTTGTTCAGCTTCAGCGCTCTGGCGTTTGCCGGGGAAATCAAAGGCAAAGTCGAGGTCCATGGTATTCGGTCGGCGCAAGACATCGCCGTCTACGTTGACGCCATTGCCGGCAAGACGTTTACTCCGCCCGCAACCGCCCCGGTGGAGGACCAGAAGCACATGACGTTTGTGCCGCACGTGCTCGTCGTCCTGAAAGGCACAACGGTGCAATTCTTGAACAGCGATCCGGTGGGGCACAACGTTTACTGGCCCTCGATCGACCGCAACAAAAAGCTTGCTCACAACATGGGCACCTGGCCGCAAGGTCAGCAGAAGTCGTTCACGTTTAACGATCTCGGGGTTGCCCCGCTGCTCTGCAACGTGCACCCGGAGATGTCCGGATACGTGGTGGTCGTTCCCACCCCTTATTTCGCCGTGACCGACAAAGATGGAAGTTTTGACATCAAGGATGTTCCCGACGGCAGCTACACGCTGAAGACGTGGAGCGAGGCGGGTAAGCCGGCATCGCAATCCGTTTCAGTTTCGGGTGGATCGGCCACCGTCAACATCACCGTGACGAAGTGATCCTGATTGGGCGCGGACCGACTTCGCAGGCCCGCGGTTCGTTCCCACCGCGCAAGGGAAAGTTGTTTGGGCAAGGTAAGGCCGCGGACCCACGGAACAGGTTCGCACTGCACGAATCGAGTGGAGCAGCAACATGACCGAGCAACGGACAAAACTCGTTGACCTGGACTGGCTGGAGTCGAACTTCCCCTGCATGCAGGCCTGTCCGGTTCACACGCAAGCCGGCCGCTATGTGGCGTTGATCGCGGAAGGCCGGTACGAGGAAGCCTACCGCTACGCCCGTGGTCCAAACCCGCTCGCCTCGATTTGCGGCCGGGTTTGCGGCCACCCTTGTGAAACCGCCTGCCGCCGCGGCAAGTTCGATACTCCCATCTCCATCCGCGCTCTCAAGCGCTTTGTGACGGAGCGCCACGGGCCGGAATCGCGCAACCCTGTGGATCTCCACACCGAGAAGCCCCGCGTGACTCACTCGGAGCGCGTGGCGGTGATTGGTTCCGGGCCCGCGGGTATGGCGGCCGCCCACGACCTCGCTCTGCGGGGTTATCCGGTCACCATCTTTGAAGCTGCCCCGGTGCCCGGTGGCATGTTGCACCTGGGAATTCCGGAATATCGCCTGCCGCGCGACGTGGTGCAGGCGCAGGTTCGCGAGATTCTTGCGCTGGGGCCGGACTTGCGCCTCAACAGCCGCCTGGGCGATTTTTCCCTGGAAGACCTGCGCGCGGAAGGGTTCAAGGCCATTCTGTTGGCGATCGGTCTGCACCGCAGCCGCGAACTGATGCTTCCGGGGCGCGACCTCGACGGCGTCATTACCGGCACGGACTTCCTGCTCAACGCCAACCTCGGCTACCGATTCTCGATCGGGAGCAGCGTGGTGGTGATCGGCGGGGGGAACGTGGCGATTGACGTCGCCCGCACGGCGCTCCGCCAGCAGCAATCCCAAACCCTCGACGCACTCAGCAAATCCCTGCTTCCTGACCGGCTCTCCGACTCGGAACGCGACGTGGCCATGAAGGAGTTGATGGACGTCACCCGCACCGCCCTACGTCTGGGAGCGCGGGAAGTCCACATGGTGTGCCTGGAATCGCGCGCCGAAATGCCGGCCTTCGAGGAAGAGATTGACGAGGCCCTCGACGAAGGTCTGAAAATTCATCCTTCGCGCGGCCCCCGGGGGTTCATCGGTAAGAACGGGAAGCTGACGGGGCTCGAGACAATTCACTGCACTTCGGTATTCGACGCCCAGCACCGCTTCAATCCGGCTTTCGAGCCCGGAACGGAGAGCGTTCTCGATGTCGATACCGCGATTCTGGCCATCGGGCAGACCTCCGACCTCTCGTTCCTGAAGCCGCAGGACGGAGTGGAAACCACACGGCAGGGAACGGTGAAGATCGATCCCGACACGCTCAAAACCACGGCGCCCGGCGTTTTCGCCGCCGGCGACATCGCCTTTGGCCCGCGCCTGATCATCAGTGCCGTGGCGGATGGCAAGAAGGCCGCAGAGGAAATCGACCGTTACCTGCAAGGCGCCGAGTGGAAGCCCCAACCTCGCTACGTGCAGATCACCGTGCTCGACCACCATCAGATGGCGGCGGGCTACGA
The DNA here is from genome assembly GCA_963719115.1 of uncultured Acidobacteriota bacterium. Lineage (GTDB taxonomy): Bacteria > Acidobacteriota > Terriglobia > UBA7540 > UBA7540 > Bog-366. The sequence continues at coordinate 6,999 of CAVRBF010000054.1, forward strand.
CGAATACTCACGGCTCACCATCCCCACAATTCCCTTGGAGCGCCGCACGGGCGTGGCGGAAGTGGAGATCGGCTACACCGAGGAACAGGCTCGCGAGGAGGCTTCCCGCTGTCTCAAGTGCTGGATCAATACGATCTTCGACGGCAACGAAACCAAAGGCTCGGAGTGCATTCTTTGCGGTGGCTGCGTGGACGTCTGCCCGGAAAATTGCCTGCAACTGGTGCCGCTTAGCCAACTGAGCAAATCCATTGTGGATATTCCACAAATCCCCGCGAATGTCCGAACAGACCCAATCACTTTCCAGCACCTGACGCTCGACGAACTTCCCGCCCCGGAAGGCTCCGTGATGGTGAAAGACGAGACCATCTGCATCCGTTGTGGACTCTGCGCGGAACGCTGCCCGGCGCACACCATCACCATGGAAAGTTTTGAGGTCTTTGACCACGACCCGGAAGGCGCTGAGGAAGAAACCACGGAGAGTCAATATGTCCGATGAGCCCAAGGCTCCGGGAAAGCCGGAAGAAAAAACCGCGGTAAGCCGGCGCGATTTCTTAAATGAAATCGCCGGTGGGGCGCTGACCATCGCTGGGCTAGGGGCCGCCGTGGTCACGGTGAAGTATGCGTCGCCGAATGTTCTGTTTGAGCCGCCCACCACATTTCCGCGCCGGCTCGCCGGACGACTACCCGGTGAATTCCGTGACCTACCTTCAGGATCAGCAGGTCTACATCGTCCGCACGGATAAAGGTATTTGGGCGCTGTCCGCGGTGTGCACGCACCTGGGCTGCATCACGCAATGGAAACCGGAATCCGACCAGATCGCCTGTCCCTGCCACGGGAGCAAATTCCAGAGAACAGGAACCGTGCAGGCCGGGCCCGCTCCGCGGCCGCTGGCGCATTTTTCCATGGTTCTGGGTGAGGACGGAACGCTGGTGGTCGACAAGCTTGAAGTCGTAAGTGAAACGCAGATTCTGAAAGTCTGAGGACGCATGGCCACAACCGCTTGGACCCATCAACGACTCGAACAGCTCCGGCAGACACGCGTTTGGCGCTCGATCTTCCGGCGTGGCCCGGCGCGCACCAATCGCACCCGCAGCCTGGCGATATTCGGCAACCTTGGGCTGCACATGATGCCCGTCAAGGTGCGGGAAAAATCCCTGAGCGTCAGGGCCACGTACTACCTCGGGTCGATTTCGTTCTTCCTCTTCGTGGTGCTGGCGATCACGGGAGTGCTGCTGATGTTTTATTACCATCCTGCCGTCCCCGACGCCTACCGCGACATGAAGGATTTGATTTACGTGGTTTCGAATGGAGTCTTTCTCCGCAATCTTCACCGCCTCGCGGCCCAGGCGATGGTGGTGGCGGTGTTTTGGCACATGTTCCATGTTTTCTATCGGGGTGGCTACAAGCCTCCGCACGAGTTCAACTGGGTGATTGGCGTGGGCTTGTTGATGGTCACTCTTTTCCTTAGCTACACCGGCTATTTACTTCCCTGGGATCAACTGGCTTTCTGGGCGATCACGGTGGGGACGAACATCATCAGCTACGTTCCGGTGCTCGGGCGGCCCATTCGTTTCCTGTTGCTTGGCGGCCACATCATCGGGCAGAACGCGCTGTTGCGTTTCTATGTTCTGCACTGCGTCATCCTGCCTCTGGCGGCCGTGGGCCTGATCGGGATGCATTTCTGGAGAATTCAAAAGGACGGCGGACTGACGGTGCGAGACGATCATGAGTGAAAAAAATACCTACGAAGTCGGCATAAGCTCTGATGCCGTCCGGCAGCCGCGGCGCATCGTCTTCATCACGCGCAAAACCTCTGCCAAGGTGAAAGGGGAGGTTGGCCCGCAGCTCATGTCTTTCCCGCACGTCGTCCTGCGGGAAGCCATTGCCTTTCAGTTGCTTGCCATCGTCCTGGTAGCTTTGGCGCTTTTCTGGGACGCGCCTTTGGAGCAATTGGCCAATCCCTTACTGACTCCCAACCCCGCCAAAGCGCCGTGGTATTTTCTCGGCCTCCAGGAACTGCTCCACTACTTCCCCCCGCTGGTCGCCGGAGTTCTGCTTCCGACGCTGGTGGTCCTGGCGCTCGTCGTCATCCCTTACTTTGACGTGAACATCGAAGGTGAGCCGCTGTGGGCGCACCGCAGCCGCCGGCGGTTGCAGGTTTATATCGGCGTCTTCGTGCGGTAATTTTGTTTTGCTCGCCCTCTACGACGCCTGGACCGTGCTGGTTCCCACCGTGCTGGTGGGAGCGCTCGGCCTGATTCCTTATTTCAATCCCACCGGCGACTCGCGATTCCAGAAATTCCTGGGGTCGCGGCCGCTGCCGTGGTGGGTGATGACCTGGTTCATCGCCGTCGCCCTGACGCTCACGGCGGTAGGGACTTTTTTCAGGGGGCCGGGTTGGTCCTGGGTCTGGCCCTGGAGATGAAATGCCTGCTGAAGACATGGGAAAAGTCACAAAACGCCTGCGTTTGATCTTCGCCATCTCGAGCGTGGTGCTGCTGGCCGTGCTCGCCGTCTCGCCGGTTCGCGACTACCTGAGCGACTGGAGACGCTACGAAAGGGATTACGTCCGCTTCGCCGAGACGCGACCCGACACCAAGCGACTGCTGGCGGACTTTCGTCCGGAAATCGACCAGATCTGGATTCCGCAGATGCAGGTGGTTGACCGCTGCACGACGTGCCATCAAGGCATTACGCGGGCCAGTCTCGCGGACGCTTCCGTGCCGCAACCCTTCCGCGCGCACCCGCCCATTCCCCACCGGGTGCGGGAATGGGGATGCGTGGTTTGCCATCGTGGCCAGGGCCTGGCCACGAGCGTTCGCGACGCGCATGAGACCACCCTGGCCTGGGAACAACCGGTATTATCCGTCCGCTACATCCAGGCCTCCTGCGGAACCTGCCATCGCGCGGAACTGCCCGAGACCCCGCGCCTCGATCGCGGCCGCAAGCTTCTCCTCACCCTCAATTGCATCGGCTGCCATCATCTGCAAGGTGTGGAGCGCCCGCCCATGCTGGGTCCTGACCTCACGAACATCGGAACCAAGGTCAGCCGCGCCTGGATTTATAAGTGGCTGAAGGATCCCCGCACCCTGACCGCCAGTGACGGCAGCGTGCTGGTGAATGGCTATGTCAGTGAAGACGAGCCGCGCATGCCCAAGTTCCGGCTGAACGATAAGGAGCTTCGGGCTCTTTCCGGCTATTTGAGCACGCTCGCAAGCGAACCCATTCCTCCCTACAAGTTCGATCCCAAGACCGTGGCCGCGTGGGAAAAGCGGCCCGACCTGGTCGATCAAGGCGAAACGCGCTTTCGCCAGATGTTCTGCACCACCTGCCATTCGCTGGCGGTCACCCGCGCGGGGGAAACCAAATTGATCGGCGGTGACATTGGGCCGGAACTCACCAAAGTGGGAAGCAAGGTGAATCCCGATTGGCTGACCGCCTGGTTGCGCAATCCGCAATCGTATTTGCCCCACTCCCAGATGCCGCGTTATCAGTGGTCCGACCAGGATCTCTATCTCATTTCGCAGTATATCCAGTCGAAGCTGACTGATCCCAGCCTGCTCAGCGATGCACCGAAGCTGGAGGCGCCGAAGTCTGATGAGATCCAGTTGGGCCGGCGCTTGTTCGCGGAAAAGGGTTGCTCCAGTTGCCACGTCATCAAGGGAATGGCTCCGCAAACGGACTTCGGACCGGACCTGGCAAGCCTGGGCGGCAAAACCGTTTCGCAATTGGAATTCGGCAACTCGAAGATCGCCCGCACGCCTGTCGCTTACATTGAAGCCAAGATCACCGATCCGCACTCGGTGAATATCGCCGCACGCATGCCGCAGTATTCGCTTGCACCCGGTGATCTGGACGCCCTCACCACCGTGCTCTTGAGCATGACGGGAAAATCCGCAACGGCGGGCATGGAAGGTTTGATTCTTCCCGCCGCCCACGCGCAGTTCCGCCCCGGCGGAGCGTTCGGCGAACTCTTCGAGCGCTACAAATGCTATGTCTGCCATCGGTTCAACGGCTACGGCGGTACCCTTGCTCCCGATCTGACCAACGAGGGAAGCCGCGCGCAGAAAAAGTGGATCGCCGAGTTCCTGAAGAATCCTCAGACCCTGCGCCCCACGCTTACCTTCCGTATGCCGCAATTCAATATGACCGACGAGGAGAGCTTCAGTCCTGGCGGATTACCTGAGCATGGTCATGCAGACACCCGGGGTGAATCAGGCCAGCGCCGATTCCAAACAATTCACTCCCCAAATGGCCAGCCTCGGCAAACAACTCTATGAGGTGAAGTATCAATGCCAGTCGTGCCACACCATCGGCTCGGCGGGTGGCTACGTCGGCCCCAACCTGACGAATGCCGGCAACTGGATCAACGCCGCCTGGACCGAGGAATGGCTCAAGAATCCGCAGTCTCTACAGCCTGACGCGATTGAGCCGCATCGAGATTTTACCGACGAGGAGCGCACTGCCTTGACCGCTTATCTGATGACACTTAAACAGAGCGCCTCCATCCCTTCGGGCGGAGCGTCGGGGAGGGGCCAATGAAACCGATACTCCTCATCACATTGGCGCTCGCCCTGATTGCTGGGTTAGCCACTTCTTGCCGCCAAAACCATGCGGCAGTCCCGCTCGATCCCCTGGCGCGAGCTTACGACAGCGAGGCGGATTGGAATGACGCGACGCACGTGATTCCGCTCAACTACCAACAGGCACAAGGCAAGCGCGTGTTCTACCAATACTGCGTGTGGTGCCACGCGGACGCCACACCTGCGGGCCCCTCGAACCGCTCGAATCTAAATCCCAATCCGCCGCTGGCGAACGATGGCGCGACGCTGAACGCGCTGAGCGACGATTTCATGCGAAACGTCATCACGCTGGGTGGGGCCGCCGCCGGGAAATCAGCTTCCATGCCCCCATGGGGAAAAACGCTCAGTCAAGACGACATTGAGGCGGTCATCGCCTTTTACCGTGCCATCGCTCAACCTTCTTACCAAGCGCCAGCGCGGCCGGGGCCCAAGTATTCAGTGAGGTGAAAGTTTGACAAGGAGAGTGCCGTATGAAAAAAGTGCTGATTCCGTTGCTTGCGTCAGTTCCCGCGCTTTCTGTCGCGTTTCTTGCCACCCTAAATCCGACCAGCGTCCGGGCTGTGCCGAGCTACGCGCGCCAGACAGGGTTGCCGTGCAGCGGCTGCCATTACACACCGCCCGAGCTTAACCCCGCGGGTCGCAAATTCAAACTGCTCGGTTACGTTGACAAAGATAAAGAGAAGAAAGGGGTCACGGACGATTCAAGTAAGCGGCACGCAGGGCTTGATCTTCTCTCCTCACTGCCCCTTTCCGCGATGTTCGAGACCTCATTGACCGCGACCAAAACCCCTCAGCCGGGAACCCAGAATGGCAGTTTTGAATTTCCTCAAGACGTTTCGGTGTTTCTTGCGGGGGCATGGGCAGACCACGTCGGCAGTTTTCTGCAAGTAACTTATAACGCCCAAGACGATCATTTCAGCGTCGATAACACGGATATCCGCTACGCGAACAAGAGGAAGGTGGGCGGCAAGGATCTGGTTTTCGGTGTGAACCTCAATAACAATCCCGGCGTCGAGGACCTTTGGAATTCTACCCCGGCATGGGGTTTCCCCTGGATCGCGAGCGATTCCGCACCCACTCCTTCCGCTGCTCCCATCATTGCCGGTGGCCTGGCGCAGGACGTCGCTGGAATCGGCGGCTACGCCATGTGGGACGATCATCTGTACGTGGACGGAGCTATCTATCGCTCCGACCACGTGGGCAATCCTCAACCGAACGCTGGAAGCAGTCCCTTCAACATCCGTGGGGTTGCGCCCTACTGGCGCGTTGCCTGGCAGCAACTGACACCCAAGACGCAGTATGAGTTCGGCGCCTATGGAATGCACATGGCATCGACCCCCGGGGCCGTCGTTGGTCTGGAGGATAAATACACGGACACGGGAGTGGACTTTCAAATCGATCGAACGTTATTCAGGAAAGACGTTCTTTCGCTGCGCGGCACGTATATCCGCGAAAATTCAACTTTGGCCGCAACCTACGCTGCGATGGGAGCCCAAGTGAGCAACCACCACCTGGACACAATCTTCACCAATGCCGAATACCATTTCGGCAATCGCCTTTCTGGAACGCTCGGTTGGTTCGACACCGGAGGGACGGTCGACCCCTTGCTGTATGCGCAGAGTGCCGTGAGCGGTAGCGCCAATGGCAATCCCCGAGGTGCCGGTTATATCGCCAATTTCTCGTTCTTTCCCATGCAGAACATCCAGCTTGGCGTCCAATACACCGGATATACCCGTTTCAACGGCGCCATAAATAACTATGATGGCGCGGGTCGCAACGCCAGTGGGAATAATACCTGGTATCTGCTGGCGCGATTCATTTTCTGAAACGCACACTGGATCAAGTCGCGGGGTTCTTTGATGGCAATTCCGTCCCTGAGCCTCCAGAACGGCGATCGTGTCGCCATCGTGGGCGGTGGGCCTGCCGGTTCGTTCTTCGCCATCACTCTGTTGCGGGAAGCCTGCCGCCTCAACCGGCATCTGGACGTCGTCATCGTCGAGAAACGTGGCCCAGCCGATCAGGGCCCGGATGACTTTCAATGCAAGGGATGCAACTTTTGCGCGGGCCTTATCTCTCCGAGGTTGAATCAGACACTCAGCGCGCAAGGTCTCGTCGTTCCCGATGAAATCGTTCAGGGGCACATCGACTACGTCTGGATTCACGGGCAGTGGAAGAACTTTCGGCTGCGAGTTCCCCAACACGCGCAGATGTATTCGGTATTCAGGGGCTCGTTACCGGGCAGAAGGTTGGGCCGGCCGGCGGGATTTGATGGGTTTCTGCTCGGCGAGGCGGTGAAGGAAGGTGCGCGCGTCCAGTATGGTGACGTCCAGGCGATTGCCTACGGCGCAGCGGGGAAGCCCACCCTGACGGTGGAGTCGCCCTCGGGAGAGACGGCCACGCTCGAGGCCAGCTTTGTGACTATCGCCACCGGAATCAACGCACACTGTGGCTCCGATCATCGGCAGGATGGGCTCATCGCCTCCGTCCAGCGCATGAATCCCGCCTTCGTTCCCGGCAAGTCGCGAAAGTCGTTCATCTTCGAACTCGACGTCGGTGAGGACTACATCCAGCGCAACCTCAACCGGGAAATTTACTTCGTCGAGTACGGCTCCAGGGAATTCGCCTTTGAGCACACCGCCCTAATTCCCAAGGGCAGGTTTTTGACTGTCGCCATGATCGGCAAGTGCATTGACGAGGCGGTGCTGCCGCACGACAGCCAGCGCATCGTCCGCAATTTTCTGTCGCTGCCGCAGATTGACCGCATTCTGCCCGGCATCGCGGCGGCTCCCCTCGCCTGCGCCTGCGCTCCCCGCATGACCGTAACCACAGCGGCATTTCCCTTCGGCGACCGCTTTGCCATCATCGGTGACGCGGTCGGGTCGCGATTGAACAAGGACGGGCTTTACTCCGCCCACGTGACCGCGAGCCGCCTGGCGGAAACCGTGCTCCATGAGGGAATCGACCAGCAGGCTCTCGCCCGGGGATACGGGAAGACCGTCAAATGGCTGGTGGCCGACAATCGCTTCGGACGGCTGGTATTTGCCGCCAGCCGCGTGGCGTTTACCATGCCCGTGGTGAGCCGCATCATTTACCAGGCGTTCGCCACGGAGTACAAGGTGCGGGACGAGCGCAGCCGCCCGCTAAGCGTGGTGCTGTGGAAGATCGCCAGCGGCACGGCCGACTACCGGCAAGTGCTGCGGGAGATGTGCGGATTCGACGTGCTGCAATCCATTTTCAGCGGTGCGGTGGTCACGCTGAGAAACGTGGCGTTTGAGGCTCTGTTCGGGCTGAAGTGGGGCGAGTATGGACGCTACCCGACCGTGGTTCTGAAGGAGAAGCGCGAAGCCGTGAAGCAGCAACTGGCAACAGGACTGGGTATGGAACTGGGGCAGTCGCCCGACTTCGAGCGCATGTACGTCATCAAAATCCGGGGTTCAGAAGAAGAGATCATGGAGGAAATGGGCAAGTTCGGCCAACCCCATGCGAAGTTCGTCCGGCCGCGATTCCTGGATATTTGCCAGTCCGAGGGCGTTCCCAATCAGGTCGGGTCGGTCATTCGCTACCGCGTGCCGCTGGTCGGATTGGGCACCATCCTGCGGTTGACCAAGTCTGTCGGCCCCGGAACCTTGCTCTATCGGGTCGACGAGAAGTTGGTGGACCACGGGAAGATCATTTTCAACGTCGCGCCGACCAAGGACGGAAACCGCAAGCTCTCCATTTACGCGGCGTTCGACTATAGGAAAGGTACAAGCTTCGCGAGCCGCATGATTTGGAGCTGCGCTCGATTACTGTTTCCCGAGTTCGTGCACGACGTCGTGTGGAACCACGCCCTGTGCACCATCAAGGAAACGGTCGAGCGGAGGCACTACCGCACTCGGTAGGGTCGGAATTTCCCGCTCTGCGCGTCCCTGCACGCTTCATGACAACGATGTTGGGGGGTGGCTCTTGGAACAGCGAGCCTCGTCTTAGCTCTTACGACCGATTGCGAACATGAACGAAATGTAATTCCCTGGACATCCGACGTTCATGCTCTTCGGGTACGATAAATAGGTGACGACACAAGCGGGCACGGGGCTTCTCAGATGTTATCGTTTCTCCTCGCTGTGCACCCCGATGCTTATCGTCCTTATTTGTGGGGGCAGCATTGCCCACGTTTTTCAATCTGCTCAAGGAATACTGGCCGGATATTCGCCTGAAAATGTTCAAGAGAAAACACCCTCCGGATTCGCCATTTTGAGGTTGGCCAACCTATCTCTCCTGAACTACTCTATGGGCTCGGGCAGAAAAGGACCAACCCTGGAGGTTTCAACACATGGTGATATGGACGCGCATGTATCTGTCTATGGCATGCCTGGGCCTTCTCTGCTTTTGCGTTCGGACTGATTTCTCTCAGAATCGGCCCGCAGACCCGGGCACTTTCCCCTTGACCGTCCCGATCGGAGTGCCTCTTCATATCGTTTTGACCAAGAAAGTCCCAGTCAAGCATGCCGGTGTTGCCGTTGAGGGAAAGGTGGTCGAGAACGTCTACGTGTTTGACCACTTGGTGATTCCTGCCGGCAGCCGGGTGATGGGGCAGGTGACGAAGGTGGAGAACGCTCCACACAAGGAGCGAGCCCTGGCCATCGTCAATGGCAACTTCACGCCCTTGCGGCAAGCCCACGTGGATTTCAACACTTTAGTGGGGGCTAACGGGGAGCACATCCCCTTGCAGACGAATGTTTTGCAGGGTGCGCCCAGTATGGTTCATATGGTTGCCGGTGCAAACGAAAAGAAAAAGAAAGGACGCGTGGCGAGCAAAGTCGAACAGGTTCATGAGCAGGTCTTGAATCAGGAAGAGGCAGCGATCAACAATATGACCGCACCGGGCAAGGTGCAGAGGCTGAAGGCTGCGCTGTCAGCAAGATTACCCTACCATCGCCCGTCGTTGCCGGTGGGCACAAACTTCACCGCCGAACTCAAAACGCCTTTGACTTTTGGTACCGAAATTCTGCCCGCCCAAGAAATGGAGAAAATGGGAGGGTCTATACCACCGGGAAGCCTCGTTCACGTCCGCTTGGTTTCACCCCTGAGTTCAGCCATTGATCATCGGGACACCGCGGTTCGCGCGGTGGTATCACAACCTCTTTTTTCTTCTGACCATATCCTGATCCTCCCGGAAGGCGCACGGCTAAACGGGACCATTACGGAAGCCATACCTGCCCGTCTATTCGCCCGGAATGGACAACTCCGCTTTACGTTTCGGCAGTTAGAGCTTACCCCCGGTACGACTCGGAAGGTTGAGGCCAGCCTGCAGGGAGTCGAGGCTGATTCGGCTGGTCACCTGCAGCTCGATGCTGAAGGCGGCGCCCATGCGGTAACCCCCAAGACAAACTACGTCATGCCCGCCATCGACGTCTTCCTGGCGGCCACGTCTCTCGATCTCGATGAAGGGCGCGGAATCCACGGGGGCGCCGTCGGCCACGGCGCGGACTATGGCGGAGCAACCGTAAGGGGTGGAGCAAGTCTGGGATTCGTGGGCGCCGTGGCCAGCCTGCTGGCTCATTCCCGCCCGGTCAGCGCTGGATTCGCCTTCTATGGTGCGGGTTGGGCCGTCTATTCTCACTTTGTGGCGCGCGGCGTGGACGTGGTCTTCCCCAAGAACACTCCGATGGAGATCCGCTTTGGGACGCACGATGGCTCCGCACCCGCTCATTCCGGCAAGAACTTTGTCTCGCAGGTTGTGAAACCCGACAAGACCTCCTGACCATCTACTGTTTTGCGCTGTCCTCGCTTTGGCGGAATGTTGTGGGGTGAATATGCGCGCTGTCTTGTGGATCATTATCGGCCTGACGGCAGTGCCATCGGCCGCGCTCGCGCAAACCGACGAGATCCAGGTGTATGATGCGGAGATCGAGCCGCCGGGTATATTCAATCTCATGGTCCACAGCAACTTCACGCCCGCTGGACGGGCTGTCCCCGACTTCCCCGGGGCCATCATCGCTGATCACTCGTTCAACGGAACTGCCGAATGGGCCTACGGCGTGACGCCCTGGATGGAGCAGGGACTCTATCTTCCCGTGTACACGGTTTACTCGATGAATCACGCCACAACCATCAACGGTTTTAAAATCCGCGAGCTGTTTGTCCGGCCCCACGCCCACGACCACAAATTCTTTTACGGGCTCAATTATGAGTTCAGCGTCAACGCCCTTTATTGGGAGGACAGACGCATCAGCTCCGAGTTCAGGCCGATTATCGGGCTGCACTTGCACCCCTGGGATCTCATTTACAACCCGATTGTCGACACGGACTTTACGGGAGGTTTCGGCAACCTCCAGTACAACCCCGGCGGGCGAATCGCCTACAACCTGAATGACCGGTGGGCTGTCGCCGCGGAAGAGTACGACAGCTTCGGTCCACTCCGCCACTTTGTACCCTACGACCAGCAGTTTCATGAAATCTGGGCCGTCATGGATCGCTCCAGCAGCAAGTTTCTCGGCCTCGCCGTCGAAGCCGGCATCGGGTTTGGTTTGACTCCAGGCTCCGACAAAATAACGCTCAAGCTGATGCTATCACGCAACCTGAATGCGCACGCCTGGCGACCCCTAAGTCTGCGGGTTAGGGGTTAGCAGCCCGTGGTGGAAACGGTCTGATCCGAGGTGGTGAGCAAAGTCCTGATGGAATCCTCCGCTTGCGAGATGGACGGTTCGACAGATGCACAAGACTCGATGATGTCGAGATGTACTCGATGGGAATCGTACGTTACCGTCGTAAGTTGCGACGGTTTTTGCGGTATTGATGGGGGTTGTCACTAATCGCTCAAGCAGGGGTCAGCTCACGTACTGGAAGTGACAGCGTAACTATGGCTCCCCCGCTCGGCCAGCCGGAAATCTTCACCGCTCCGCCATGGGCTTGGGCAACGGCGTCAACAAATGCCAGCCCGAGCCCATATCCGGGCGAGTGCTTTCCTTTTACGAAACGCTCAAATACGCGGCTGCCAATCTCGGGAGGGAAACCCGGCCCATCATCCTCGATGACGAATTCCGCATAGCCCATGTGCGACCGAAGCCGAATATCAATATGGCAGCCGGGAGGGAGGTGCACGAGTTCATTTTCCAGCAGATTGCTCAGCGTGCGATTGATAAGCCCAAGGTCAGCCTCGACGACGATACCACCTTGAAGGTCAGTTCTCACCTCATGATGCCTCTCAGCCATGGCCGGCAGGTACAGATGAACCAATTGAGTCACAATCTCATGAAGGTCCACCGCTATTCGCTCCATGGGAAGGGCTCCGGCTTTGGCTTCAGCAACATCGAGCGTGGTATTGAGTAGGGCAGAGATCCGGTCCAGCCCTTCGATAGCCTGCGCGACCGAATCTCGCCAGTGGTCGCCGTTCTCAATCGAGAGAGCCGATTCAAGAGTTCCTCGGACCGAAGTGACAGGACTCTTCAGGTCGTGGGCGACCGCGTCGGTTACCGACCGCAGTTGCTTCACCGACGCCTGAACTCTATCCAGCATGCTGTTAAAGGTCTTTGCCAGTCGGGAGATTTCGTCCGAACCTTTTGGCTCCGGCAACCGCTCGTCGAGTTCCTCGCTGCCGATTCGAGCGACGGTCTCGGTAATACGCTCCACCCGCCGCAGGGTTCGTCGCGTGCTGAGGTAAGAGATCAGGAAACCGAGAAAGACCGTCCCGGTCCACACCAACAGAAAACGCTTCGTGAGCGTGTGCAGAACGTGGCCGGCGCCGCGCTCCGAGAGCCCCAAGTAAATCGGACTTCGTCCTTCCTGATCTTGCATAACAACCCTGAACGCAGGTTGCCATCCATTAACTCTTATTGACTGCGGAACGCCCACGGCAAAATGCGCTTGCTCGATTGCTCGTAAGAACATCTCTTTCGATCCGGGCCCCACGAAGAGGATGTCCCCGTTGGGCGCTGGGTTGACCCTGAGGAAGAAAACGTTGTTCAGCCGTTCCCCTTGCGAACTCCGTTCGTCCGGGACCTCCCGCATCGCGAGTTCGGCCACTTCCCTGACGATGTGATTGTAGAGACGGTCTCGAGGCGCATTCTGCGCGACCTGCGCAAGCACCTGGGCCTCTCCAGTAAGCCACGCGTCTGAACGAGCCCAGATTTCTTTCGCCATCACCAGATAGACAATGAAGAACGCCACGAAGGTTCCCACCGAGAACGCTAGTGTCGTCCACAAGGCGATACGCCAAGCGGCGGTTGATCGTGTGCTTTTAGACATGTTTCAGGATATACCCCACACCGCGGATGGTGTGAATCAGCGGCTTGCAATCGTCGCGGTCAACTTTACTGCGCAAGCGATAAATGTGTACGTCTACCACATTGGTTGCCGGATCAAAACGCATGTGCCAGACATGGTCCAGAATCATCGTCCGAGTTACCACGCGGCCCTCGTTGCGGCAAAGGTACTCGAGCAGGGAGAACTCTTGCGGGGTGAGTTGGAGAACCTGGTCACCGCGCTTCGCCTCGCGCGCAATCAAATCAAGCTGGAGATCGGAAACTTCCAAGCGCACCGGTTCCTTCTGCAACGTGGAATACCTGCGCAGTAAATTTCGCAATCTTGCCAATAGTTCCGCAATTGCGAACGGCTTGGTGAGATAATCATCGCCTCCTTGTTCAAGACCCTTCACGCGCTCATCAACCGAACGTCGGGCGGACAGAATTAAGACGGGAGCGGCGTTGCCTTGCGCTCGGCAGCGCGCAATCAAATCGAGTCCATCCCCGTCGGGCAGTCCTAAATCAATGATAAATGCGTCGTGGATGCCATCCAAGGCGAGCGCCTCCGCACTCTTCGCGTCGGCAGTAGCATCTACCCGATATCCCGCCTCTGCCAGCGCCTTCTCCACAAAGTGCTGTATCGGTAAATCGTCTTCCACAAGTAGTAGTCGCATAGGTACTGTCAATTCACCGCTTAGGTGTTAGGGCCCTGGGTGTACGATGCGCTGCGACGCAGGAAAGTTGACCGCAGTTTGCTTGATGGAAACACAGAAATACCCTTGCGCTCGGTGCGTCCCACGCGAGGTCGTGCCTGCCAGTTAATATTGAGCCAAATGAAAACAGTATTCAACCTCTACGCCCAAGCGTGCTGCCAATGACAAAAAGTCACGTTCCGAGTTCAGTCAAATGAACTTTTCGTCATTTGCGCTGCGTGTTCCAACCGCGAGGGAAAGGGTCGCATCTCACGAAACGTTGCAGGAGTTTCGATCTGGGTTCTGTCTTACGTTATTAAGTGATAGGGGCATACCACTCGTAAATACAACTGAGGCGCGATATAGCAAGTATGTAATCCAGCAGATACCAGGAGAGAGCCGATGAAAACCCTTTTTGATGCAGTAGCACTAACAGTAATGCAAAACATGGCCAAAGCGATCAACTTATACCTCTTGGGGGGAGAGATTGGGCTCGTGCTAGGCGCAGCCGAATTGGTATCAACATTCTCCGTCAACGGTCGCAAGAGCAGAGCAAAAAAGCCATGACCAAGAAGAGACTTTCCATCACCTCAGCGATGCTGATTGCCTTGTCGTTCCCGCTGGCGCACGCAGGTGTCAGGATGCCCGGCACTATCACCGTTGCCGAACTGGCGAAAGAGACTCTGGCGAAGAAAACTTTCGAGCAGGCCCAGTCGTCTGCCGGCATTGTCGCGGGTGAGGCCTACGAGTTGGAGAGGGGCAGCAACTCGATGTTTAGTCCGGACTGGCATGCTGACAAACTGACGGCCTTGAAAGTCGAAGTCAACGGAATGAGTAGGGAGATCAGCACCCTACGGGCACAGCGCGACTCGCTGTCACCGTGGGAACAGCATGCCCTTGACGAGGTGTTGCCGCTGTTTCAGGCGACTGCCGCCAACACCGAGAGCGCAATCGAGTACGTCAACGAAAACAGGAACCGTTTGTGGACGGAGACTTATCGCGATTACGCCGAACGCGTCTGGAAAGACTCCGATCAGATGGCAAAGATCCTTAGGAACTACCTCAAGTCTGACAGGCTGCTTGATCAGGAGATCTACGTGGCGGAACGGAGACGGGCAGATTCCCAGCGCAATGACACGGTCGCGCACAGAAACCGTTTCGTACCAACGAAGAAGGTCCACTTCCAGGTGGGGAAGAACTCCAAGAGTGTCATAGTGGAAATTGACGACCGCCGGGTCCGGGTTGGCGACTTTGGCCGTTTTGGAATCTGAGCGACTTGGCGCACAGGCATGGTCAATGAGTCAATACTTGCTCCGACGATTGCAAGACGTGCTGGCCCGTTATGAAACGCGGTAACAACTGTCAAGTGCTGAAAGTAGCTCCGCCGCTCGCGGTCACGGAGGGTCAGATTGATGAATTCATGAGCAACTTGGGCGAGGTCGTGGAGTCCATTCATTCCTCCACCACCTTCTGGTCTGGAGCGCTCGGGTTGGCCCGGCGCGTGGTGAATATTTAGCCGGAATTTCCCAACAATCAACTTTACAGGAGAGCGCTCTCGCGACTCGAGCAATCACTACTCCTCCGATACAGAGTTGCGATTGAAACTGAAACTATGAATATTGCAAGTGTAGGCAGCGCCTTCCCAAGGCATTATTACCCGCAGAAGGTGTTGAGCGCAGCGCTCAAGAAATACTGGAATGGCCGTCTCAATAACCCCGAACTGGTGGACAGGATACATGCGCACGCAGGAATTGACGGCCGCTTTCTGGCGTTGCCGGTTGACGATTATTACGAAATGACGACCTGGGGACAAGCCAATGATGCCTGGATTGAGTGTGCGCAGGAACTTGGCCATCAGGCACTCTGCCGGGCTTTGGTGGGTGCGGGGTTAGGCCCCCAGGATGTGAACGCCCTCTTCGTGGCTTCGGTTACGGGCATTGCCAGTCCTTCACTGGATGCTCGTTTGGTTAATCGCATGGGGATGTCGCCCTGCATCAAGCGCATTCCGATTTTTGGTTTGGGTTGTGTGGCAGGAGCCGCCGGAATCGCTCGCGCGGCGGATTACGTGCGCGCCTTTCCCGGCCACGTTGCCGCGCTGCTTTCGGTGGAGCTCTGTTCGCTCACTATCCAGAAAGAAGATGTTTCCATGGCCAACTTAATTTCATCGGCACTGTTCGGCGATGGCGCTGCCGCGGTCGTGGTAACGGGGGCAGAAAGAGGTTATCGGGGGGCGGAGATTCTGGATACGCGTTCCGTCTTCTATCCGCAGACGGAACACATCATGGGCTGGGATATTTCTGAAAAAGGCTTCCAAATCGTGCTCTCACCATCGTTGCCGCAACTGATAGTGGACCATCTGGGTCATGACGTGGACGATTTCCTGGCCGACCATGGTCTCGCCCGCAAGGACATCGGCCCGTGGATCCTGCACACGGGCGGCCCCAAAATCCTCGAAGCCACAGGCACGGCGCTCGGGCTGTCAAAAGAGGAAATGGGGGCTTCGTGGGAGTGCCTCCGCAGGGTGGGTAATCTCTCCTCCGCCTCCGTGCTCCTGGTACTGGAGGAAGTTTTCAAACGGCGGCGCCCGGAAGCAGGGACGTACTCGCTGCTTGCTGCCATGGGACCGGGGTTTTGTTCGGAATTAGTTCTTCTCAGGTGGAATTGATGGGCGCTGATGCTTTGAAGACAGATGTTTTCATCGTAGGTGGCGGGCCTGCGGGGCTGGCGACGGGGATAGCACTCCGACAGCGCCGCCTGAGCGTGGTAGTGGCCGATCTCGCGCGGCCACCGATCGATAAGGCCTGCGGCGAGGGCCTGATGCCCCAGACCGTGGCAGAACTGCAAGGCTTGGGCGTTACGCTGGCTCCCTCGCAGGCCATCCCCTTTCGCGGCATTCGCTTCATCGGTGAAGGGAGGGTGGCGGAAGGCGCCTTTCCCCATGGTCATGGACTGGGGATTCGCCGGCCCACCTTGCACCAGGCGCTGGCAGAGAGAGCGGCGGCAGTGGGCGTGCAAACCCTTTGGGGAACCCGCGTGAGGGGCATTGACGAAGGTGAAGTTTCGTTGGACTCGGGCAAAGTTCTGTGTCGCTGGATCATCGGCGCCGATGGGCAAAACTCCCTCGTGCGGAAGTGGGCCGGTTTGGATCGCGGGCGCCCGCAGGAGACACGTTTCGGATTCCGGCAACATTTCCGCGTCGCGCCGTGGACAGATTTCGTGGAGGTTCATTGGGGTTGCAATTGCCAGATCGTTATAACTCCCGTAAGCCGGGATGAAATATGCCTGGTGGTGACCTCGCGGACGCCGCAACTCCGACTGAAAGAAGCTCTCACTCAGTTCCCGGAAATTACTCGGCGATTGGAAGGGTACCCGGCCGTCACCAAAGACCTTGGGGCGATTTCAGCCCTACGGATAATTCGAAGGGTTTGTCGAGATCACTTCGCCCTGGTGGGAGACGCGTCCGGCTCTGTGGACTCGCTCACCGGCGAGGGGCTGGGGTTGGCCTTCCAGCAGGCAAATGCTCTGGCCGATGCGCTGGCCAACGAGGACCTTCCGCGCTACGAGGTGGCGCACCGGCGCATCAATCGCCCGCCGGAGGTGATGTCCCGGTTACTGCTCGCCATGGAGAACCGCGGCTGGCTCCGGCGCCGGACTCTCGACGCGCTCGCCAATGAGCCTCACTTATTTGAGCGGCTCCTGGCCGTTCATGCCGGAACCTTTTCTCCTCTGACTTTCGGCTTCGGCAATTTCTTCAGGTTAGGCTGGAGGCTGCTTGCCAACCCCAGTTGAAGATTCCAATTTAGGGACTCCAATTACCTATGACCAAACTCAATCCCCTGCGGAAAAATCTTTTCACCGTGGCATTTGCACTGCTCGTCCTCTCGCTGCCAGCGCCGGCAGTCGCGCAAGAAGCGGTACTGGAACTTGATCCCAATCAGACCCAAGTGAGCTTTACTCTGGGCGACGTTCTCCACACCGTCCACGGGACGTTCAAACTGAAGCGTGGCACGGTAGAATTCGATCCCAACACGGGACATGCCAGCGGACTTGGTGGTGGTTGACGCCACCAGCGGCGACAGCGGCAGCCATGCGCGCGATCACAAAATGCATAAAGACATTTTGGAAAGCGCCCAATATCCTGAGATCACCTTCGCACCGGAGAAACTTCAAGGGCAAGTTCTGCCCCAGGGGGATTTCAAAGTCCAGGTTTTGGGAACCTTCACAATACATGGGGCCGGTCATCCGCTCGCTCTCGTTGTGCAAGCGCACGCGACGGGAGAACAATTAATCGCGGACACGCATTTCACCATTCCCTACGTGAGCTGGGGCTTAAAGAATCCCAGCACACTGTTCCTTCGCGTCAACGATACCGTTGATATTGCCATCCACGCGGTGGGCCAAATCAAGATGTCCGCGGCCCACTAACTGCAGCAGCGATGGGAATGAGAATTGACCCTACAGGTTCGGGCGGGGAGACCGGATTTCGGCGCGCCTTACCCGTCGAACTTTTCAAAGTGACCACGACTGTGGACCTCATGGTGGTCTTCCAGAGTTTCCAAGTGGCTGATCACTTCGGTCCGCATCGTCGAATCACGCTGGATCCGCTCTTCAATTTTGGTGGCCAGGGCGTGCGCAGACTCTAACGAAGTACCTTTGGGAAACAGCAGATGGAATTCCACCCAATTCGTGTTGCCGGCATTGCGCTGCCGCAAACCATGGAACTCAACCCCGGCTTCGCCAGTCATCTCGACCAGCAGTCGCCGGATTTGGCTCTCGACAATCGGATCGACTTCATCCATCAACCCACCGATCGATTGGCGAATCAACTTGCTGCCCATCCAAAGGATGTTAAGGGCGACAAGAATCGCGACGACAGAATCAAAACGCAGCCAGCCCGTGAGCATGGTCAAACCAAGTCCTACGATGACACCGAGACTGGTCCAGCAGTCAGTAAGTACGTGTTTACCATCGGCCTCCAGGATCAAGGACCGATGCTTATTTCCGACCCATACAAGATAGCCGCCCAGAGCTCCATTGATAAGTCCAGCAACCAGAACCAGCAAAGCACCTGCGCCCAAGTTCTCCAGTTTGGGCCCCGCAATCAATCTGTGAATTGACTCATAGACGATATAAACCGCCGCCAAGACAATCATGGCGCCCTCGAACCCCGCCGAAAAGAAGGCGATCTTCTCGTGACCGTAATGATGGGTGGGATCAGGGGGCTTTCGGCTCAACCATAGGCTGTATGCGGCAAAGGAAACAGCCACCACGTGGACGACCGATTCGGCTGCGTCGGAGAGGATCGCTGCGGACCCAGTCATCCCGTAGGCAAATACTTTTGTTCCGAGCATGAGGAAGCCGACCGCCAGAGAAACCCACATGGCGAGTTGGAGCTGACGCGATTCATTGGTATTCGGAATGTCCGCCGCAGCCATGGTGCTTGTCCTAACCAGGAACTCACCCGGAATTCAGATTTCACCCTTAAATCTGTCGCTAATCATACCCCCTGGGCTATCCGGTTTCCACCAAACGGTACGCCGATCTACACCAAACTTCCTGTCGCTCCGTAAGCGTACGATCTCGGCAGTGTCCGACGAACGCCACGGCGCGGAGGCACAATGCCCCCAGACAGTATCGACCTTGGAAGCTGTAGCGGTAGGTCTCGTACAAAGAACTGGCCATTCGCGGGGTCACGAGTACACTTCCGGAGGGGGCGCGGCACACAACTCGCACACATTTGTCTGCGGAAACCAGATTTTTCGGGCAGTTGAAGAGGTACTACTGATTAGGGTTCAGCGGGCGTTCGGGCCGGCGGGTCCTATCTTCACACGGGATGTGGTCTGCAACCGCAGCTCACTCGCCATAAAGACCAGGAGCGGGCCGGGGATGCGCACCAGGTCGTCTGCGCCTTTGCGGGAGGACCCAGCGCGACGGCGGCCACGGCGGTGAGCAGCAGGAAGGTGAACGTCTCCTGCAAATACAGGCGGACAATGGCATCGGTGTGGCTGGAATATCCGATGGAGACGTCCTGGCCGATGTGGAGGTCGATGTCACCGCCACGGGTGGTTAGCACGAAAGCGCCGGCAATGGCGGGCGCCCGGATGATTTTATCGTTGACGAGCCGCTTGACGTGCTCCAGCACGGGCTATCTATGGTCGCTGGTCTCGGCGAGTGCGGTGCAGGCGTCGACACCGAGCAGCACCGCGTAGGGAGGCTTGATCACGAGACCTCATGCTTCGCAAGCATGAGGTCAAAGCTGACCGCGCGAAGGTCTTCTACCCAGCAATCAAACGGAACAAGGCGCGTGTCCCTCCAGGCTAATCCTCTGGTAGACCAAAGAAGAGAAACTCGATGTGGTCACAAACTGTTACCACCTCAGGGCTTAAGTTCTTCCCGATTTTACTTGCTGCCTTTGAAAAACCAGTGCCAATCCTTGCAACGGCGGACCTCGGATGGCCTTCACGGTTAACTTATCAATGAACAGGGAATTTTGGAACAGTTTACCAACTAGATGCCTTTTGGAACAGCAAAAGCATGCGCGCTCTGTTTTGACATTGTAAGTTACTGATTCTAGATGGTTTTGGTGGACCTGGAGAGGTTCGAACTCTCGACCTCATGACTGCCAGTCATGCGCGCTCCCAACTGCGCCACAGGCCCCTGGAACGATTCGTTCCTACTCTAATTTGTACCACGTGCGGGCGGGGGTGTCAACGGAGTCTGCCCCGAATTCGCAGCCTCCAATTTTTTTGGAACAAACCTCCCCTGAAGGGTGTCCATATCAATAATGGAGAACTTAAATACGCGGGCGTGCTATTGAAGTCCAGCGGTGAAACTGGTATGTTGAGGGCGTTATGGGCACCGCGCGATCGGTAGGCATTACCCTCGAACAGGCATTGCCGGCAGTCAACGAGGAAGCAGCATTTGTCGGCGAGCTGCGCGCGGGCTCTCAAGACGCCTTTGCTTATCTTTTGACGGTGTACCAGAATCCAGTTTTCAACCTGGTCTGGCACATTGTGGAAAACTCCGCCGACGCCTCGGATGTCCTGCAAGAAGTTTTCGTCAAGGTCTTCAAGGGGATCAAGGGGTTTAACGGCGACAGCAGTTTGCGAACTTGGATTTACCGCATTGCCGTTCATGAAGCATCGAACCATCGTCGGAGCTGGATTCGGCGCCATTGGCGTGAGCCGATCTCCATGGATGATACCGAATCCCCCTCGGCTGCCGCGGCCTCGGAATCGCCCTCGAGCGAACGAAGGCCTGACCAAGTGTTTGAGCAGGCAGAGAGGGAAATAGTGGTAAGACAAGCTCTGGCGAGCCTGGCGCCTCCGTATCGGACGGTGGTGGTCTTGCGCGAGGTAGAAGGCCTGCCGTACGAAGAAATCGCGCAGGTGCTGGGTTTGGCTGAGGGAACTGTCAAATCCCGGTTATTGCGTGGCCGGGAGCTGCTCCGCCGAAAGTTGGCGAGCTATGTGGGCAAGGACCATGTTTGAGAGCTGCGTCGAAATCCGGAACCATTTTTCCGACTATCTTGACGACCTCTGTACGACGGAGGCAAGAAAGTCGATTCGCTACCACCTGAGCTTCTGCGAAGCCTGCGAAGAACAGCTTGACCAGTGGCAGGCGGTCCGCGATGAATTGCGGGCCCTTCCGCGGCGGCAAGTCCCCGCCGAGTTGGCGCTGCGCTTGCGCGTGCAGGTGTCGCAAGAGTTCAATCGACAGCGATGGGCTGACCTCCGCGTGCGGTTGGAGAATGCTCTGCGGCCGCTTCTCTTGCCGGCGACGGGTGGCGTGTTGACGGCAATTATCTGCTTTGGCCTCATCATGGGGTCACAAGTGACGCCGGCCGTCACCGGACCTGACATCAGTGTGGAGATGTTTCAGCCAGCTCGCGTCCAGCAGTTGGCGCCCATGGACTTCAGCACTGACGACACGGGCTTGGTGCTGGTGACCCAGGTGAACGCTGAAGGCCGGGCGAAAGGGTACCGCGTTGTTTCCGGTTCAGGATCACCCGAGCTCATGCACCGTCTTGACCGGATGATTTACTTCAGCATTTTCCAGCCGGCTACAATCTTCGGTAAGCCCACGGATGGCCAGACGGTGCTGTCCCTGCGGCGAATCACGGTCCGAGGGTAGTCCTTTTGCGTTTGACGACAATTCTTTCCCTGCCTCTCCAACGACAAGCAGATGAGAAGCGGAGAGGTGCGGGTGTGGCCGCCTCCTGCGACGCGGCACCGCGGACGTGCGGGTACTTAGCCGCGGCGCTTCTGGTTTTGGTTATGTTGCCCAGCCCGGCACCCGCACAGTCGGGGGGGAACGTCCTGCTTGAACCCAATGAGCAAATCTTCTGCGTGCTGGCGGCGCTCAACGCCGCAGGTTATGACACGGGCGTGCGCGGTTCCGGCGAGGCCCGGCGCGTCGTGCGAGAGTATTTGGAGGCCCAGAACGCACCCATTCTGCCGGAGCTCAAGAAGTTCTACGCCACGCACCACGTTCAAAAGGACCCCAGCCGAGAGTTGGGGCAATACATTTCTCTAGCTCTGCTGGTGGGCGAACCTCCCAGTTTCCGTCTTACCGTAAAGGAAGACGAACTCCCCCCCGACGCCCGGGATGTCGTGGGTTTTCTGCCCCTTCTCCGCACGTATTACCAACAAGCCAACATGTTGTACATCTGGTCGAAGGTACAGAAAGAGTATGAGGCGGCGGTGGGTCAGTATACGGAAGCCGTCCGGCAAAACTTTGTGCTCACGGAGGCCTACCTACGCTTTCCCTCAGGCGGGTATTTGGGTCGAACCTACGCCATCTACATCGACCTGATGGGCGAGCCGGAACAGGTGCATGCGCGGATTTACGGCCTGAATTACTTTCTGGTCATCACGCCCTCGCAAGAACCGAAGCTCGATGAGATCCGCTTTCAGTATCTGCACTTCCTTCTGGATCCGCTGGCCGCGAAATACGCTTACGATATCAATCAAAAGGGGAACTACCTTGCCTCGTATGCCCGTCAGGCTCCCTTGCTGGGATTGGATTTCAAGGAGGACTTTGGCCTGTTGGCGACGGAGTGCCTGATTCGCGCGGCGGAATTGCGCATGGCGAAGACGCCGGCGGCCGACGCGCAGAAAAAATTGGATGATATGACCGCGCAGGGCCTGATTCTGGTCCACTACTTTTATGAAGCGCTGGCGGCCTTCGAAAACCAGCAGGCGGGCATGCCTTCGTACTACAAAACCATGATCGACGCGATTGACCCTAAGGTGGAGGAGCGGCGGCTGTTCCCGGTGCAGTTTGCCAAGACTCCGCCCGCCGCGGTCATCAAGGCGGCTCCTCCCTTGTCAGAACAGGACCGGTTGCTTGAGCAGGGAGACAACCAGTTCTTTCAGGGAAAATATCTGGAAGCAAAAATTTCCTATCACACCGTTTTGGAAAAGGACGATCCCAATAGCGAGCGCGCCATCTACGGAATGGCCGTAGTGTATGCCAACCTTCGAAAACCCGACCTGGCGCAGGACTATTTCCAGAGGGCGCTCGCCACCGCTCACGACTTGCGCATCATCACCTGGTCGCATATCTACCTGGGGCGCCTTGCTGATCTGAACGGCAAGCGAGATGCGGCCCTGGAGCAGTATCACGCCGCCCTGTTAACGGCCGCCGCCTACCCTATGGCCTTGCGGGCCGCTCAGAGTGGATTGGAGACGCCGTACGGCTCGTCCCCACAATAGTCGGCGGCACGGTGGGTGCTTCCCGATAATTTGTCTCCTCGTCAAAACCGCAATAGGGTGAATAGGCCGCTGTAATCGTCCGTCCACTGCACCTCCGTGCTCGGCGCGAGGACCGTTCCCACTTTCTCCACCTCCGATTTGCCCCAAAACCCCTCATGGCTGCCCACCAGAATCCACGTTGACTGATAGATCTCGCGCGGTTCGTCGCGCTGATTTGTGACCATCACCACTTCTTTGTGGAACCAGGTTGCGGCGCCGTTGACGACCGGTGCGAGGTCCAAATACTGGTTGGAAACGTGGACCGCCAGGGTTCCTTGGGGTTTCAGGTGGCGGAAGTACAATGCAAAGGCTTCGCGCGTGAGCAGGTGCACGGGGATGGCATCGCCGGAAAAGGCGTCCACCACCAGCACGTCGAATCCCTGGGGTTGCTCTTGCTCCAGCGACACGCGGCCATCGCCCATGACGACGTTAACCCTGGCCTTCGAATCGCGCAGGAAGGAAAAGTCTCGGTTGGCGATTTGGACGACCAACGGGTTGATCTCGTAAAACGTGAAAGCGTCACCCTGCTTTCCGTAAGCTGCCAGTGTGCCGACCCCCAGTCCAATCATGCCGACTTTCAAAGTGGGCGCCGCTTCCGCGGCACTCAGGGTTATGCCGATACCCGACGGTGGACCGTAGTACGTCGTGGTCTCGCGCCGGCGGGCGGGGGCAAGGAATTGCAATCCGTGATCGATGGTGCCGTTCATGAGCTTGGCGAATCGCGAATCCTGATCGGCTGCCGGTGAAATCCCAGCCGTGGCCTGGCTGCTTTTCGGCGCTGTCTGATCGACGACGCGCAGCACGCCGTAGAAATTCCGCACCATCACGCGAGCATCGCCGGCTTCTTCGCGCGCCGTGATGCCCAGGCTTACGATGATGGTGAGTGCCAGGGCAAGCGTGAGAAGCCACGCTGGTTGCCAAAGGGCGCGGTGAAAAGGGCTGCCATGGTCGCGGCGGAGAACGAACAGCGCCAGAACAACGCAGCCGACGATAGCGATGCGCAATTCGTAATCCCCGTTGAAAACCTGCGGTGCAATCAGTGCGACGAAAAGCGCCCCCACGGCCCCGCCGAGAGAGCACATCAGATAGAACTGTGTGAGGTGGTCAGGCGGAGGCTTCAGGCGGGCCAACTCGCCGTGGCAGAACATACAGCACACAAACAGGCAGCCGCAAAATAGGGGAACCGACAGCTCGATCGGAAGACCTGAGAATGACGGGGCAAGGGCGTAGGCGAGAGAGCCCAAGGCCACGCCCAGCAAGCGAAGAAACAGATCTTGCCGGTACCAGCCCCGGCCGTCGAAGCACAAGATAAAGGTCAGCAGATAAAGGGCGAGAGGCACCACCCAGAGGAGCGGAACCGAAGCCACGTTCTGGGTGATGTGGTGGGTGATGGCCAGCAGTAAAGCTGATCCGCACGCTGCCAGGCTCATCCAGAGGACTTGCGGTCTCCAGCCCGGCGGAGGGGTGCTCGCCGCCCGCTCTTGCGGGGGACCGGGGCTGCCTGCGGAAAGTGCTAGCAATGCACAGATGGTGGCGAAGGCTGCATATGCCCATGACCACCCGCGTGCCTGATGCGAGGTGCCGACCCAGGGTTCCAACACGATCGGGTAGCTGATGAGCGCCAGCATCGAACCGGCATTGGAAAGCGCGTAAAAGCGATAGGGAGAGGCGCTGGCGTTTCCCCGGGCGTACCATGCTTGCAGGAGCGGGCTGGTGGATGAGAGAAGAAAGTAGGGCAGGCCGGCAGTTGCTGCCAGCAAGAGGATGACATGGAACGCCGGATGATTCGGCGCCGATGGTCGCCACACCTCCCGGGGCAGAATGGGTAGTGACGCGATGCTGGCGGCAAGAAGGCCGGCGTGGATTCTCGCCTGTATGCGTGGCGCGACCCTCCGCGTTAGCAAATGGGCATAGGAGTAACCGAGCAGGAGAAGGACTTGGAAGAACGACAGACAGACGATCCACACCGTGGCTGCGCCGCCAAACCAGGGTGTGAGGATTTTGCCGAGGATGGGCTCCACTTCAAACAGCAGAAACGCGCTGGCGAAGATGACTAGGGCATATATAAGCCGGGAGCCATGGGATGAATCTGTGAGCATGAGCGCAGGGATTTCCCTCGAGACAATTAGATCGAGCCCTAAGATACCTCCGACCGGGCTGGAATACCAATCGCCTCGGACACTTTATTGACAGTCGCAGACTAATCCTGTACGCTCGAAGATTATTCCTACGGAATGAATTGAAATCATTATGAAAGTGGAAACGAACATGAAAACCAAACCCTTATTCTTGCTAGGTCTGGCGCTGCTTCTCGCGCGGGCCGCATTTGCCCAGGCGCCAGCCTCCCCGTCGATGGGGCCACAGCTTGGGGCATCGCCGATGACCGAAAAGGAAGTCATCGCGGAACTTAAGAAAGACGGGCCGGACCAGCTTAAGAAAGACCTGAATGCGCGTGGTGTGGCGTTCGAAATGGACCCCGATATCGAAAAGCACCTGCGCAAGGCCAAAGCCACCGACGATATCGTTAAAGCCGTTACCGATGCCGGCCCTAAGGAAAGAGCGAATGCCGCGAAACTTAAGGAGCAGGCCAGTGGCGCGGTCGTCATACCGGCAGAGGAAAACGAAGATTTTAAGGCGCTCCAAAGCGAACTGGATCCCGACAAGGCCATCGCTTTGGCGAACGCCTATGCGCAAAAACACCCCAACAGCCCGGTGCTGACTTATGTGTATGCTTTTGAGGCCAACGCCTTCGAGATGAAAGGGGATGTGGGCAAAGTTGTTGAGTACGCACAGAAGAGTGTGGCGCTCAAAAAGGATAATCTGATGACCTTGTTGATGCTCGCCTATGCCATGCCCTTGCCGCAGTACACCAACGAGCATCAGGCCAGTGAAGATAAGGACCTCACGGATGCCGAGTCCTACGCGAAGCAGTCCATTGCCGCGGTTCAAGATCTGAAGAAACTGCCCAACGAGACGGACGATGATTTTGCCAAGCGCAAAGCCGCCTATGTTGCCGAGGTGCACGCTGATCTGGGTATGATCCATTTGGACCGGGCGCAACTCGCGCTCATGGGACTGGATAAGGGTGAACTGGCCAAGGCTGAACAAGAGTACCGTCTGGCTGTTACCGGTACCGACCATCCGGACCCGAGCACTTACTATCGTTTGGGCGAGGCCTGCCGGCTTCAGGGCAAGTTTGATGATGCAATTGCCGCGTTCACCAAGGCGTCTGAGATGGGAAAGGGCCCGGTGAAACAGTATGCCGACCAGCAAATCGAAAAGGTCAAGCAGATGAAGGCCCAGGCCGGAACTGCTCCCAAGCCCTAGAGTTGTAAGGATGCAAGGCAGCTTGCGGGTAACCGGGGGCATGGTGGGTGCCTGACAATGCTGCTGTGGCGGTAGTGAATTCTCGTTTCCGGGGGAACTTGGCGGATTCCTTTGCGGGCACGCCGGCAGGTTTTCTCCGCTCGGGCCCGGAGCAATGCGCCCCAAAGAGCATGACGGAGCATAATACCGACCAGTTCGAGATGATCGTCGGCTACCAATTTCGCAATCCTCAATACCTTCTCGAAGCCCTAACGCACTCCTCGTTCGCGCAAGAGTCTGCCGACCGGCCGCGCGATAACGAGCAAATGGAGTATCTGGGTGATGCCGTCCTGACGTTTGTCGTGAGCGCGATCCTGGTGGACGCCTTTCCCAATTGGGCGGAGGGCAAGTTGACGCGGGCCCGCTCGCACCTGGTGGCGGCGCCGCACTTGCATTCGGTGGCTCGCCGCCTGGAGTTGGGCCAGTATTTACGCCTGGGGCGTGGCGAAGAAAAGACCGGCGGTCGCGACAAACCCGCGTTGCTGGTGAATGCGCTGGAAGCGGTCGTCGCAGCGCTGTATCGCGACGGGGGAATCGAGCCCGCGCGTGATTTCATCGCCCGGTTCATTGTGCCCTCCGACTTGAGCGCCGTGGCGGAAGCGCTCTTTACCATCGATTACAAGTCAGCCTTACAGGAATACCTGCAGGCCGAAAAGACCCCTCCCGCTGAGTACCGGGTGGTGGAAGAATCCGGGCCGGAGCATCAAAAGACCTTTACGGTGGAGGGCCGCGCGGGTGACAATCTGAATGCTCGCGGGCGGGCCGGAAGTAAGAAAGCCGCAGAGCAAGAGGCTGCCAGGTTGATTCTGGAAAAGCTCGGGAGGAAGAACGAATCGAATGGGTGACATTCCTCACAAGTCGTCAACTCGCGACACCTTTGAATCCCTCGTGGTCACCGTGATTCTTGCCGTTTTTGGCACGACGTTTGTCCTTCAGGCGTTCAAGATTCCTACCGGCTCGATGGAGGACACGCTGCTGATCGGCGATCACCTGCTGGTGAACAAGTTCATCTTTGCGCCGCAGGGCGGATTCCTGGCACGCATTCTGCCTTATCGGGAGTTGCACCGGCGTGACGTAGTGGTGTTCAAGTTTACCCCTACGGGCGACGACCAGTCCGAACCCGGCGAGCATTTCGTGAAGCGCGTCATCGGCATTCCTGGCGACCACATTCGCATCTTTCATCGGCAGGTTTTTGTGAATGGCGTCTCACAGGGCGAACCCTACGTCCGCCATGATCCTGCGTATGTCGACGAACTTCGGCCTGGAGACGACTTCCCGCCCTCGGATACTGAATACTTGTCGGGAGCCACGTCCGCCTGGGAGGCGGAGATGGCGAGCTACGTTAAGAACGGCGAGCTTATCGTCCCGCCGGGGAAGTACTTTGTGATGGGGGATAATCGCGAACAGAGTTGGGACAGCCGCTTCTGGGGGTTCGTCTCACGCGACGTGGTCACCGGCCGGCCGTTGTTGATCTATTGGTCGTTTGAGACTCCGCGCGACGAGTATCTTCACAACTCTTTCGGCGACCGCGTCTCGCAGATCGTGGACCTGATTATTCATTTTCCCACGAAGACCCGTTGGCGACGCTTTTTTAGACTTGTACGCTAATGCCATCCCGCAATCGCCGTCGCGTTCGCAATTTTACGATCGCCCTGGTGCTTCTGGGGCTGGCGGCATGGATTGTCCCCTCCTACTTTAGCGCTGAGCGCTATCGCCGGCGCCTCCAGGCGGGCTTGGAGCAGGTATTGCATCGGCCCGTGAAGTTCGGCGCCCTGTCATTTCACCTGCTTCCGCGGCCCGGCTTTTCGATCGACGACGCGGAGGTCGGCGAGGATCCCGACTTTGGTCCTGAACCCTTTGCCCGCGTCGAGAATATCGATTGCCAGCTCCGCTGGCACAGCCTCTGGCGTTCACGGATGGACTTTGCTTACCTGCACTTGGACCACCCCAATTTTAACATTGTCTTGAATTCCCACGGTGAGTGGAACGTCCAACGGTTGCTGCTGCAAAGCGGAGTGACCGCCCCCGTTGGCGCCGCGCCAGGGGGGCGGCCCTCGGAAAGTGTTGATCAGCTTGACTTGAAGGTTGACGACGCGCGCATCAACTTTCAGGTTGGCCCCAACAAAAAGCCCTTTGCCCTCACGGGCGTCCAGGCACGCTTGCAGGTCAATCCAGCCGCGCGGCGCGTGCAGTTTGACGTTACGGCCAGTCCTCTGCGCTCCGACCTTTCCATTCCCACCCCGGGTCCTGTCGAGGTCAAAGGAATTTGGACCCCGGGAGCTGATTTGCGCGGTCCCATCGATGCTCAGATCAGCACCCGTGGGGCGTTGCTTTATGATTGGATTCCGGTTCTCACGGGCAGGAATCCGCAGGTTTATGGGGTCATTGATTCGGACGTTCACGTGACGGGGGCAATGCCTGATCTGACGCTGGATGGAGACGCCCGCCTGACCCAGTTCCAGCGCTGGGAAGCTCTCCCGCCGTCGGACCCCATGCCGTGGACCTTCCGTTATCGCGCGCACCTTTTGCGCGGACGTGAACGCGTGCAGGTGGAGAGCCTGGAGGCTTCGTTTGCCGAATCGCACATCCACGTGTCCGGCTCAGTGGACAATCTGCAATCCGATCCGCAGCTTGATCTGGTGGTCTCGCTGGAGCGCTCGCGCCTGGAGGACCTGGCGGCGATGATTCGCCGTTTGTGGCCCACTGCCGGCAACTGGAACGTGGCAGGTAGGGTCAACGCGATGTTGGCCATCCAGGGCTCATGGAAGGCGCGTCGATACGGAGGATTTGTGGGGGCGCAGCAAGTGAGCCTGGAGACGCCGTCCGGCTCCGTGCCCCTGTCCGACGTTGCGGTGCGCATCAGCAACGACGGCGCCGTCCTCGCGCCCCTACAGATCACCCTGGCGCCGCGCGTGGCCGTGGCGGCACAAGGCGCGATCACCCGAACCAATCACGGACCGCGATATGAGATTCAGCTCGCCGCCAAAAGCCTGCCCTTGCACCAGGCCGTTGCGTTCGGGCGCGAGTTGGGTGTGCGCGCACTTCAGGGGATTGATGCTACGGGTTCCGCGACCGCCAGCGCCCGTCTGTCGGGATCTGCCTGGCCGCTGGGTCCTCCGATAGTGTCCGCGCGAGCGGAAATTCATGCGGCGCGTATGTTGATACCCGGACTCACGGAACCGCTCAACCTCCCCCGTGCGAGCTTGCAGTTGAACGGCGACCAGATCGTCGCGGACCCGGTCCTAGCGGTGATGGGAACCAGCATTTTCAAAGCCAGGTTGTTGCATCAAGGACCGCGACGTAACCCCTGGACGTTTGATGTGCAAGCCAACAGCTTGCGCCTGGAGCAAGCCGCCCTCTGGTTTACGACACTCGGGTTGGGGCGGCCGTTCCCGCTTCTGGCGAGTTTGCCCGGCCTGGCTTCCCTGGCGGCGCGCCGGGACGCTGCGTCACAAATCTTCGCCAACTTGAATGCCGAGGGAAGATTCTCCACCCCAGCGCTGAGTTATCGTGCTTTGACGTTGAGCGATTTTCAGGCGACTTTTGATGTGGCCGGTCGGAAGATTCGGATGAAGGCGGCGCGCTTCCGCTCCAGCGGCGGCCGTGGCGAGGCAAAAGGGAGCGCTGACCTCACCAATTCGCCCCCGGTTCTGTCTGCCACCGCGGCTTTAACGGGTGTGCCGGCGCAGTTGTTGGCGGCTCGCCTCCCCGTCCCCGTGCGGCTTTCACGCGGGTTGGTGAATGTCAGCGGGACGCTTCAAACACGGGGTCTGACGCGAGACGATTTGGCGGAAAACCTGACCGGTCACCTCAACCTGGGCCTTAAGGACGCTGCTTTTACGGACTTCGATCCGCTTGGTGCCTTGGCGCAGCAGGCGCACTGGGGTGTACTCGAACCGGTTCGCGACCCGGTGACGTTTCCCGCTGTTACTCTGAACATGGACATGCTCGATCGTCGTTTCGTCTTGCAGCCGACTGCACTCGATTTGAGCGGTGCTGTCCTTCACATCGACGGCAGCTACACCTGGGCGGGGGCCACGGATCTCAATGTGCGTGCGGATTTGCGCCGGTTGCGCCGCCGCTGGATCGAGCGCGAGGACGATTCTCATCCCCGGGCCGCCGAGGCGGAGGTCCGCTTGGGTGGGACGCTTGACCATCTGGTCGTCAATCCGCAAACAGCGGTTGTGAGGGCAGGAAGGAACCGGGTGGAGACCGGGGTTCGATAGGTGGTGTGGCGCCTCCTTCTGATGCCGGATGAGTGGATCGAACTCTGCCATGCCGGAGCGATCTGCTGAGACCTTAAAGGGGATACAGCTTTGAAATTGCCCATTCGTGACTTAAACGCCAGCCCTCGCACCGCGGCCCAACGAGCCGAGAAGCCGAACGCACGTCGAGTCTTGAGTGCGGCGCTGGCTGCACTCGCCATTTGTTTCATCACGCCGTGGCCGGCCACAAGTGCGACGGTTGATCCCGCCACTCTGGCGGCCTCCAAATCTCTGGAAGCAAAGCTGCTGATCTTAGGCAGCAAGGATACCCACATTGCTTCGTTCTATCCCCCCGTCATCATTACCGAATACGAAGCGAACGCGTACCTTAAGGTGCACTCCGGCGAATTTCTTCCGCCCGGCGTGCGCACTCCGACGCTGAACGTTCAGCCGGAGCACTTGACGGCTTCCACCGACGTAGACTTTGACCAGCTCAGCCGCGCCTACCCGAATCCCAACGACATTGGGCCCAAGGTGCTGGCGGCAATGTTTCACGGTACGCAGCATGTGACCGTGACGGCAAAAATCCAGTCGCAGCCGACCGGCGTGATTGTGCAAGTTGAACAAGTGGTCGTGGGAAGTATGAACGTGCCGAACTGGCTGGTCAACTACATGGTACAGAACGTTTTGCAGCCGCGTTACGGCTTCGATCTCAGCAAGCCCATAGCTTATCCCGATCATGTGACGCAGATCGTGCTGGGCTCAGGGCAGGTCACGTTTCTGAGAGGCGTCAGGAAGAACCAGTAAGCAGAAGGCAGAAGGCTGAAGGCTGAAGGCTGAA
This sequence comes from uncultured Acidobacteriota bacterium, assembly GCA_963719115.1. Lineage (GTDB taxonomy): Bacteria > Acidobacteriota > Terriglobia > UBA7540 > UBA7540 > Bog-366. The sequence goes on from CAVRBF010000054.1 coordinate 38,664, forward strand.
GGCTGAAGGCACTTACACTCGCGGGGCTTTGTAAATTATCAAGGTTGGTGAAGACAGGAAAAGTCCGCTTCTCCTAGCACTGCCATCGCGGCACTCCTTGCCTGCGCCAAGAGCTTGCCGCTGCCGCCAGAGCGATTTGGCTGACTGCCGCAGTGATCCTGAGGGCGTGGGTCGAGAACGTTCGCTGCTTACGGCCTGCTGCCTTCTGCTTACTGCCTTCTGCCTACTTTTTAGTTCACGCGGCAACCAGGCGATTAACCTCCATGGCGCGTCGTTACAAATCCTATGCGGCGGAGACGGGCACGGCGTACCAGTACTTCTTCGCCCACAGCCGGAGCGTTGGCCGCCCCGAAGGCCAGGGCACGGGCGTTGACTACGTTTTCGTGGTCACTCCCGATCAGCGTCCGCCCTTCTTCCTGCGGGTGTTCATCTCGGGGCGGGCGCTGGGACTGTGGCGGCAGAATCATGGGCGTGACCTCGACTCGAACGAAATGTACGCCGTCGCCAAGATGCGCTTGTTTCGCGCCTTCGATGAGATTGATGTCCTCCGTGAAGAGTGGCTGAATATCCTGGTGGACGAAAATAATATCGAAGAATTGCTTGAGCCTTTGAACCTGTAGTCTTCCGTGGCCCTTCGGTAGCCGCTCACCGCTTCGTCATTTCCTGTTCAATAATCGGGATCCAGTAGGACTGCCACTGCGGGTAGCTGGTGCGGGTGAGCCACAACGCATTTTCAAAGGCCCGCTGTGCCTCCTCTCCACGCCCGGCGGCCTTGAGAACACGCCCCAGAACGAATTGCACGTCAACTGAGTGTGGAGCGAGTGATTCCGCAGATCGCACCTCGGCGATGGCGGCGTCGAGTCGCCCGCTGTTCGCCAGCGTTACTGCCTGGCCGAGGCGGCTGAGCGCGGAGGCGAGTGGCAGCTCAAATCTGCCGCGGTAAACCAGAATCGAACCTGCCAGACAATCCACAGGACGCAAGTCGCGGAACTGGCCATACGGGTTGAGTTCGCCCGGCCCCCAGGCCTGGCCCGACATTTCGGTGGCGCTCACCAGTACGGTCCCCTCGATGACGGGAGAAATCTCGCCGAGAGGTCGTTCCCAGATCACCGCGGAGGTCACCGGGAGGAGCGTGCAGGGGATTTCGTAATGAGCCGGGTCCACGGTACCGAAATACGCCAGCCAGCATGGGCTGGCAGCGTGAGCATCAACGTAGCGCTTCACGGCCGGAAGTCCCTGGCCCCAGTCCACATTGGAGTCCGTTAGCACGCGATAGGTCCGTGTTGGGCCGCCCCAAATCTCATTCGAATAGGCAAGGTAATTCGGAAAAGCCCGGAGCGATGACACCGCGTGGATCAATATCAGGCCGCCCACGATCGATGCCCACGTGCGATTCCTGCCGGCGAGCTTCCATGCTGCCGCTGCCGCCAGAACCGCCAGGAAGGCATAGACGGGAAGAATATGACGCAAGCCGATATCGAGATTTGAGGTCATGCTGGCGAGCAGATAGATCGTGGCAGGGATCAGCATCCAGAGAATCTCACGGCGACGTTCGTTACCCCGATACAACCGAGCTAGGGGCGCCAAAGCGAGCAGAAGCAGGAATCCCAACGTGGATTTGATCACCATTGCGGCCGGAAAATAGAACCACACTCCGTGCCAATAAAGCTTGCCGAAAAGGTACGTGGGCCGGGTGTCCGTGGCGCGGAAAAAGGCCAGCCCCTCGAGGTACGCTTCCGGCAGCAAATGCCCTCGTGCGGCCAGAGCGATCGTGTGCGCTGCGAGCCGGCCCCGAACGGCTCCCAGGGAAACGGCCAACGCGGGCGACCGGGGCGATCCGGCAGGGCTGGCGCGATAGCGGAACCCATAGAGGCTCCATAAGGTGCCGATGGAGATCGCGGCCACGACAACCAGCGCGAGCGACATCCGCCCAGCGGATTGACGAAGGCTCGGGCTCTTCGGACCTGCCGGGGACTCAGGCGATTTGCTGATGAGCCCTTTTCCCAACAAAGCAGCAGCCGCAAGCAGCATCAGGATCGGAAAAAGGATCAGGGCGGAGTGCTTGGCCGCCAGAGCCAGTCCTGCCGCGACGCCGCACACGAGCAACCGCCACGCGGAAGGCTTGGCCGCGTAACGCCAGAACGCATAAACCGTCGCAAACAGGCAACACGCCAGCGCGACATCGTTGGTCACGAGCGGACCATGCGCCAGAATATTGGGCTCGAATACGACGATCGCCAGGGCGATAAAGGCCGACCCGGGGCCGAACATTTCCCATGCCGCCAGAAACACGAAGAGAGCCAGCAATAAGGGGAATACCGTCATGGCGGTGCGGGCAGCGAAAAGCAATAGGTCGGCCCGATTGGCATAGAGAAAAATCCGGCCACCGCGGTAATCGGAGGCTTCGACGTCGGTCATCGGCGGAATGTGCGGCCGGAGCACGAGCAACGGCAAGGCGCCGACTTCCTCGCTCAAGGGCGGATATCCCGGACGAATGGAAAAGTCGCCCGTCGTTAGCTGGAGGTAGCCCGGCAACAGGCTTTCGGCTTCATCGGAGGTTTGCGACTCCTGCCGCGCGGAAAGTAGCATCGCCGCTTCCATAACGGCCAGGAGGCCGATCACCGCGGCAATCGTCAAAACGTGACGTGAGTTTAGAGCAATCAAGCGCGCTCCGGAATTCTCCAAGGTTGAGGATTCTAACACGTCAATGGGTGTCCTCGAATGCGCGAGAACCGGACGGGCTGTGTATAATCGATTTTCTCTGAGGAGCCGAACAACATGAGACGCACCCTACGATCTCACGGGCTTTTGCCCATGATTGCTTTGCTGGCCGTTTGTGTGCCCACGAAGGCGCAGCCGAATTCATTTACGATTGAGCAAGTGATGAGCGCGCCGTTCCCCAGCGACCTCGTTGCCGCCCCCGCCGGCGACGGAGTCGCCTGGGCGTTTGACGCCGCGGGCGCGCGGAACGTCTGGGTGGCGGAGCCGCCTGATTACAAGGGCCGGGCACTCACTTCCTACGCGTCGGACGATGGCCAGGATATCGCCGAGTTGGCATGGACGCCTGATGCCCGCAGCATTGTTTACGTGCGAGGCGGCGACTTTGAGAATCTGCGCGAAGCGCCCAATCCCCGCAGCTTTCCGCAGGGCGTTGAACAGGACATTTGGGTTTTGTCGCTCGCGGGCGGCGCACCACGCAAGCTGGCCCCTGGGCGCTCCCCGGCCGTGTCACCCAACGGCGACGACGTGGCGTTCATTTACCAGGATCAGGTTTGGCTGGTCAAGCTGAACGGCGATCCCAAGCCTGCACAGTTGATTCACGCGCGAGGCAAGGCCCGGGCGCTCCGATGGTCGCCGGACGGCTCGAAGCTCGCCATGGTCAGCCTGCGAGACGATCACAGCTTTATTGGTGTTTATGACGTTTCCCAAAAGAGCCTGCACTACCTCGACCCGAGCGTGGACTATGACTTTGCGCCGGATTGGTCGCCCGACGGCAAGCAGATCGCTTACGTCCGCCTGCCGGCGGTCTCCGATGTGGAGGAATTTGGCCCGCGCCGCACCGGTCAGCCCTGGTCGATTCGCGTCGCGGATGTAGCAACAATGGTCGGCCACGAAGTTTGGAAGGCGCGCGCGGGGCGGGGCAGCGTGTTCCGCCAACTTGACGCTGACCAGCAGGTGTTCTGGACAGCGGACGACCGCCTGATTTTTCCCTGGGAGGGCGACGGCTGGACCCATCTCTACAGCGCGCCCGTTCGCGGAGGCGACGTCACGCTACTGACGCCGGGGAATTTCGAAGTGGAAAACGTGACGCTCACGCCCGACCGCCGCGAGGTGGTTTTCAATTCCAATCAGGATGACACTGACCGGCGGCACCTGTGGCGAGAAGCCGCAGATGGCACCCGGCCCACGCGCGTAACAAGCGGACAAGGCATCGAATGGTCGCCCGTGGTTCTGAGCGACGGCCAGCACATCGCCGTACTCCGTTCCGATGCGCGATGGCCGGCAAGGCCGGCGCTGGTGGAGGGCAGCCAACTCCGTGACCTCGCCACAGAGGCCATTCCCAAGGGCTTCCCAGCCGAACAGTTGGTGGAGCCGCAGCCGGTGATCGTGTCCGCCGCCGACGGGCTGAAGCTGCATGGGCAACTGTTTCTTCCCCCGGCCCGCCGCGGAGGGGAGCGGCATGCCGCCGTCGTCTTTTTCCACGGAGGCTCGCGCCGGCAGATGCTGCTCGGCTGGCATTACATGCAGTACTACCATAATGCCTACGCGATGAATCAGTACCTTGCCAGCCGTGGATACATCGTGCTGTCGGTGAACTACCGCAGCGGCATCGGCTATGGAATGGAGTTTCGCGAAGCGTTGAACTACGGCCCGCGGGGCGGCAGCGAGTTCAATGACGTGCAGGGCGCCGGACTCTACCTGCGCTCACGAGCGGACGTTGATCCGTCGCGTATCGGCTTGTGGGGAGGCTCCTACGGCGGTTACCTGACGGCCTTGGGGCTGGCGCGCGCTTCTGACCTTTTTGCCTGCGGTGTGGACCTGCACGGCGTACACGATTGGAACCTGGAGGTTCCGCGCATGCTGCGGGCGGAGAACCCACAGGCCCTGGAAGACTGGGCTCGCGTTGCCTACGAGTCGTCACCGCTGGCCGATGTCAAAACGTGGCGCTCACCCGTGCTGCTGATTCAGGGCGACGATGACCGCAACGTGGCCTTCGCTAACATGGTGCAACTGGTGGAATCGCTGCGCAAACAGGGCGTGGAGTTTCAGCAAATCGTTTTCCCCGATGAGATTCACGACTTCCTGACGTTCGAGCACTGGCTGACCGCCTACCACGCCGCGGCGGATTTCTTTGACAAGCATTTGCAGACCAGCAAGTAGCCTAGCTTGCGCGCTGGGAGTGATGCCGACGGTTAGAACTGCGCGCGGCGTTTTAGAGTGCGGCGGCGAAGCTGCCGCCTTCGAGTCGGGCTCATACGATGGACTTTGCAAGACAGTCCGGGAACAGTGGGAGATGGCGCTCCCGTAATGAAAGCGGCAGCTACGCGGCCGCACTCCAAAGCGCCTTCGACGCACGCAACCCTTCTGGACGCGGGCTGCCGGCGCTGGGCATCGCCGCAATCCGGTCTCACTCAATCCATGACCTGGGCGGTCAGGACGAGCACCAGGGCGTTATCGGGAGAGCCGAAGGCTGTCTTCCCCACCACCACCTTCTGCCCCACCGGTATATCGATGTCGGTGTGAATCTGCGCCAATGTCGCCGGTTCACCTGTAGATGTAAAGCCAAAGCCCTTCGAGTCTTTCTGTTCATGCCTTCCATTATCTTGGATCCGAAAATCCAAGTTCGTTAGCCGAATGACTGAGGTGCTTTCCCCTGCCACGATATTGAGGCGTTGAAAGCCGAGTTGGAATGTGTCGGTCAGATTATCGCCGCCTGCGACGCCTTTGACGTTTGCGCCTTCATCGTCCTGCGTGCGGACGATCGCGGTGTTCAGAAGAGAGAACCCCTGATAATTTAAGACGTTCTTCAGCTCAGCGAGCACTTCTTTGAGCGCGAGCGGCAGGTCGGCAGCTTCGGACGACCGGCGTTTCGCCAGGAGGAAGTACGCCGTGATCTCGACATTTTTTGCGCGAGGCGGAGGCACATCCAATTTCTTGATCGCTTCTTCGACGATCTCTACCCTTGCGGGAGTGTCGGTCACGGTAAGTACCTTCATCTTGTCGTTCACGAAAATGCCCTGCGCAAAGGGAAGAAGCAGTGCCCGCAGGCGACCTGGATCCACGTACTTGGTTTGGATTATCTTGAGAACCATCCCGCCGTCAGCGGACCTTTGAGCAGCTTCCTTATCCTGTCCCCAGGCAGCGATGCTGAGTGCTAAGGGTATCGCCATGCACATCAGGGGAATAACTTGTGCTTTTCGCATATTGAATCTCCGTTTCAGTCAACCTGCCAGTAGATGACGACGTTCGGGTTGTCGGTGTAGAGCTTGACCATCAGTGGCTCGGGTCGCTGCCTCGCTCTCTCGCGCGGCGCACCTGAGAAGGATTTCCGTGCCGTGGCCGTCCGCACCCTCTTCGGACTTTGGATCAAGGAGTTTGGTGGTGCCGCGATCGCCTGCCTCATCGCTTTCATTGCTGCAGGGGGTTGCATGATTGCGGTGGCTTGTACCGGCGGCGCGGAAGCTGAGCGCCTAAGCATGATCGCGGCGAACGCCAGCATCGCGGCCAATGCCGCGCCCAGAGCAAATCGCCAAACGGGGAAGGCTTTAGGAGCGGCCTCAGTTCGCAATCGGTTCAGAACGCCCACGCGAACCTCTTGCAGCGCCGCCTCGTCTGGAGTTTCGCCTGCCAATTCCCTTAGAAAGGATTGGCTGGCCTGCAGTTTCTCCGCGAAATCCTGGCAGTGAGGGCAGGTTCGCAAATGCCGCGACACGCCGCCCGCCTGGTTCTTCGGCAGGTCGCCCTCCACATCCAGCGCGATGAGTTTTTCAAAGTCCGCGCAGTTCATGTGCGCCTCTTCTCCAGCCGGTCTACAAACTTCCTGATCTTGACGCGTGCCGTGCTGATTTGCGAGCGCACCGTGGTCTCAGATGAGCCCAATGTTTGGGCAACCTCCGCCGTTGAAAGGCCCTCAATGTCCCGCAGTACTACCGCGGCGCGTTCCTTCTCCGTAAGTGTCTTCAAAGCGGCCGCGATCATTGCTTTCCGCTCCGTCCGGGCCAATTCGGTGGAAGGATCGATAAACAATGCCGCCGGGTCCAACTCCTCTGCCGGGAGCACTTCGCGGCGGCGCTTTCGGTACGCGTCGTGGCAAACATTCACGGTCATCCGATACAGTCAGGGCATCAGCGGACGCTTGGGGTCAACGCGACGCAGGTGCCGGTACAATCTCAGAAAGACTTCCTGCGCGGCGTCCTGAGCGTCTTCTTTCGAGCCGAGAAGCCGCCACGCCGTCATCAGCACCCGCGCCTGGTGGCGGACGATCAATTCGTCGAAAGCCGCCCGGTCTCCCGCGATGGCGCGTTCCAATGTCTGTGCCGAATCCCCGCTGCTGCCTGGGTCCTCACGCTCCGCGGTGGGAATCGTCATCGCCGGCGCCAGATCGATCAATGCCATCTGCCTTTCACTCCTATATACTCGCGAGGCGCAGAAAACGTTGAGGGATTTTCTCTCTATTTCCGCTAGGATGGAAGGGAAACAGCCGACGCAGCACAAAGGGGACAGGAAGATGGCTCAGACAATTTACCATGTGGACTCGTTTACCAATCGGGCATTCAGCGGGAATCCGGCGGCGGTGTGTTTACTGCCAGCTCCCGCCACGGACGCATGGATGCAGGATGTCGCACGCGAAATGAACCTTTCCGAAACCGCGTTTCTGGGGCGGCAAGCGGACGGCTTCAATTTGCGCTGGTTCACGCCGAAGATGGAAGTGGAATTGTGCGGCCACGCGACCCTCGCCAGCGCGCACATTCTGTGGGAAACGGGAGTCTTGCGACCTGACCAGCCGGGCCGCTTCCATACCCGCAGTGGTTTGCTGACCGCCGTGCGCAAGGGCGAGTGGATTGAGCTCGACTTCCCGGCGAAGCCGGAGGAGCCTGCCAAGCCTTGGGAAGAACTGGTGACCGGCCTGGGCATCACGCCGCGATACGTGGGCAAGAGCCAGTTTGATTACCTGGTCGAGGCGGATTCGGAACGGGCCGTGCGCAGCCTCACACCAAACTTGGCCCTGCTGAGTCGCACCAAAGCGCGCGGGGTGATCGTGACGGCACGCGGCGAAGGCGGAGAATTCGACTTCGTCTCGCGCTTCTTCGCGCCGGGGGCGGGAATCGACGAAGATCCGGTGACGGGCTCGTCCCACTGTGTCCTCGGGCCCTACTGGGCGAAGCGTCTGGGCAAAACCGAGTTTGTCGCCTACCAGGCCTCGGCACGCGGCGGCGTGGTGAAGGTTCGCGTCGAGGGCGACCGCGTGAAGCTCGGCGGCCAGGCGGTCACAGTGGTGCGGGGAGAACTGCTTTAAGGCAGAAGGCAGAAGGCAGAAGGCAATGAACCTTCGATGGGAAGTCCGACGGTTGCCACCCATCGCGTTTTCGCGGGTTGCCCATCCCAAGCACGGCGACATAAATGTCTTTGCATTGGGTTGTAGCGGCGGTCTCCGACCGCCGGCGTCGATCAGAGATCGACGCTACAATTCATGTCGCACAGTATAGTGCCAGTGCCGTAGTGCTCTTGCTCCATATCGTATTGGGATATACCAGTTCGTGCAGGCGAGGCGGGGTCTAGACGGCAATGGGACCGCTGAGCGGTTGGCGCTGTCGGTGCCTATCTTGCTCACGGCGACTGAGTTGAGCTGAATTCTGGAGGTCGAATCCGCTTGGCATCTTCCGTGCATGAGCAAGGGCGTGAGTTAAATCCCCAGCGGAGGAAATCGGTGATGAAGAAGTCACTCAGTCTTCTGTTTGCAGCATTGATGGTATTTGCGCTGTCCATGCCCGTGTTCGCGGCGAGTTCCAGCAGCACCACGACGAATACGACGAAGACCCACAAGAACAAGGCCAACAAGTCGAAAAAAGGCAACAAGAACGGCAAGACGAACTCCGCAAAGTCCAACTGACGGCGGATTCCGGCGTCGAAGTGATGGCGCCAGGTTGGAATATTCCAAGCATGCACCTTTTCGGCAAAGCCTCCGCCCGCGAAAGACGGGGGCTTTGCCGACTTTTATTTTCTGAACGTTTCCTTACTCTCCGGCGGCGGCTTTGGAATCTACGGGCGCCACGTCTGTTCGCTGCCAGTCCCAGTAGACCGAACATCCATGGGTGTCTTCCCGTTGTCGAAAGGTTCGTGCCAGGCCATAGTCACTTACTATGGTGCTATCACAAGTGGCGGCGCTGGCGAAAGCGCCACTCGTCAACGCCTGTTTCTGTGCGCCCTCCGGCATAATATGTAGATTGAATAATATCCTCGCTGGAAGTTTCAGCTTGTGCGAATATCCGAATTCCATCCCTGGGGGAGGGCGGCGTTTCATGAGGAAGTAGATTTCTTCTTCGGTGAAGGCCTCTTTGCCGGGCGGCGTGACTTTCGAAAGCTTCTGCGCGATGGTTTCGTAATCCTTCCAGCAGTAGGAATCCGCCGTATGCTCGCACAGTTCGCGAGCCAGCACCGCGGCCCAGATGATACTTACGATCAGAACCGGCCACAATGGCTTGGCCGGCGAGAACACTCGTGATCCGACGGCATATAGGCCGGGGACTGCCAGCAGCCCCACAAACGGCGCCGCCAGGCAGAAATAGCGTCCAAACGTGGGACGCGCGAGCGCCAATTCCACTGTGATTCCCAACGCCAGCCACCCGCACAGGTAGAACTCTGCCCGCCGAGCCTGCTCCCAGTGTGACTGCCGGGCAATGTAAACGACTCCGCCAATCGCCAACAGTCCCACCAGCAGTGATTGCGGATCGGCAAGCCATGCCGTCAGCGTTTCCAGGTCGTGCGTGAACGGGTAGGGCCAGTAAACCGTACGAAACTCAAGCTGGTACCTGGCGACATTGAACCAGACCGCCCAGGGTGACTGTAGCGCCAGCCACAGCACCGGCACGAACGGAATCGCTGCGCCGACGGCGAACGCGGCGGCCTTCACCCAGCGATTTCCGGCGCGATTGTGGAGGCAAATCCAAATGAGCAGGGCCGGAGCGATGCAAGCTGCGAGCAGCGTTGAAGCCGCGGCCACACCGGCGAACACCGCGCAGGCAAAGGCGCGCCACCACCCGCGCCGATCCACCGCAGTGATGGCCAGGCGAAAGGCGCAGACGCTGGTGAACAGCGCCATTCCGTACGCCTGCCCCAGCGGGCCGAACTCCACCAGGTTGACGTTGCAGCCAATCATGACGCTGGCGGCGATGGCCCCGCCTACTTGCCACGCCCGTTCGGAAAGACGCGTCAGTACGAACTCTGCCGCGAGCATCATCGCCGCTGACGTTTCCAGCGCCGCCAGAGCATGCGGGCCGTGCCAATTCTCTCCGAATAGCCGCATCAGGAAGGCATTCCAATAGGCGTTGAGCGGGGTTTGGGGAAAGCAGAAATCCAGGTAAGGGCGCATGCCCCCTTTGATCAGTTGCGCCGCGAGCAGATGAAAGCCTTCATCTTCGGTGAAGGCCAGGGTTTGCGCATACCACATCAAGCCCGCCGCCAACGCGGCCCACACGGCGTAAAGCCAGAACTTTGAGGACGCACCTACCTCAGCATCAGAAATTTCTGGCGCTGTCGTTGCCGGCTTGATAGCGCGGGACTGCATGGTGGCGATTACATCACTGTCCATGGGCGGCGAGCCATGATTTCGCATGCTTGATTTGCGGCAAATCCGCGTCCGCGTGCTCCCAACTTGCCAGGAAATCATGATACGCCTGGGCAGCCTTCGCTGTATCGCCGGCCATGGAGTATGACCGCGCGATTCCGTAGAGCGCGTGGCCGCTCTTGGGACGCTGCTTTAACGCTCGGTTAAAGGCCACGCGAGCCTCGTCCCACTGTTGGGCACGAAGGTAGGCGTCACCGAGACTTTCCTGTTCGGGCCGGTAGAACTGGGGCGGTTCGGAATAGCCGAGGTGCTTCTCCTGGTCGATCGCCTGATTAAAAAGCCTCAGAGCCTCTTCGCTTTCTCCCTGTAGACTTTTGATGTTGGCGCGCAAATCGAGCGACAGGGTCCCCAGCAAATTCAGCACGCCGGTGGGATCATCTTCGCGCGGCTCTTCGCTGGGCTTTTGCTCCTTGTCCTCATCTTCATCCTTGTTCTTCGGCTTGGACGCTTCCAGCCGCCACAGCATGGCATCGAGGGCCTCCGCATGCTTGGATGCCTGCTTGGCGTCGCCGTGTTCGACGGCGGCCATCCCCCGGGCGTAGAGACTGAGGCCGGCCGCGTAATCTTTCGCCGCGGGGCTGGCGGCTTCTGGAGTCGTCCCGAATTCGATGCTCTCACTCTCCACGGCCTTCCAGTCGCTGAAGCGGATGCGCACGCGGGCCACGCTGCCTCCGGCCCAGATGGCGAAGCGGGAAGCCGTCATTCCCGGCGGGGAGGGCATGCCGCGCAGCTTCGCGGCCCACTGCAAACCTTCCTGGTAACGGCCCGCCTCCGCGCACGCCGCGATAAGGTAAGCAAGATTGTGCGCGTAGTTCCAGTCCTCGTCGGGGTGAATCTGCTGTGCGGCCATGTAAGCTTCATCCACATGCGCGGAGGCGATGAACGATTGCCGCGCCCGTTCGTAATCACCCACGCGCCAATAGATATGTCCGGGCATGTGCACCATGTGGCCGGAATTGGGCGCCAGCTTGCCCAATATGTCGGCGGATCGCAGCGCTTCCTCCGGGCGCGAACTGTCCTCCATGGCGTGAATCCAGTAATGGTTGGCGGCGGCATTGTTCGGATGCGCGGCGAGCAGATTGCGGAGAATGGCTTGTGAGTAGAGTTCGCCGTCACGAGGATCGCCGTTGGTTTTGTAGCCGTCCATTTCCGCGAGCGCGAGGAAGGCCTGGGCATCCACGTCGTCGGGGTAGCGATCGATGAGTGTTTCCATCGCCTGCCGGTAGCCGGCGGAGGCCTTGGAATCATCGGACTTCGCCCCGCGCTCCGCCGCACGGATGTACAGTTGCTCGTGATCGGAAGCGTGACTGGCCAGTGATTTGGCTTTGTCGAGCGCTGCGTCCTTTTCCTGCTCCACGCCTCCGTGCACGCCCGTCATTTTCAGGGCTTCGTACTGACCCCAGTATGCCATGGCGGCGTCAGGATCGAGACGCGCGGCTTCCTTGAAGGCGCGGTAGGCCTCAAAGTCCCAAAAGCAGTGGAGTAGCCTCAGCCCCTGATTGAAATAGGCCTGGGCCTGCTCGGAGCTGGTGGTGATTTTCAAACTGGCATCGCCAATGCCTTGCATCAGCGGCGGTGGTGGTAGATCGCGGAACCTTGGCCCGGAGTCGGGGCCGTGATGGTGGAGCATGGCGGTTTGCGCTGAAGCGCTGACGAAGGCCACCACGAGAAGGCTCAGCAGGAGTCTGATCCGCATAGAAAGGAGCGCCCTTCGCGAAGAGTTTATGATGCCCGGTAGGAGCTTAGTGTATCAGACTTCCGAACCCAGGCGCTTCACTTCGCCGCCTGCGCTTCGGGCCAGGCCGCGGTGATGAGCACTCCCACGACGATGCCGATGGAGATCTCGATGAACCGGTGAACGGCGACCACCCACGCCGGCGCCGAATGCGCGACGAGCAGAACAATCGTCAACGTGATGCCGGCATATCGAAACGCGCTTCTTTCCGTACCAAACAGTGCGCAGACGACTCCGCACAGGAGGATTCCCATGCCGTAGATCGCGAAGTTGCTTCCTGCACAAGTCGCGAGTAGCGCGCCCATAGCCGCGCCCAGTGCGGTTCCGACCAGGCGATGTTTGGAAACGGTCAGGGCAGCGCCCAGAGTCGATTGCAGGATAATGATAGTGGTGATGGCGGCCCAGTAAGATTCGGGCAACTTGCAGAGGCGCGCGACAAGCAGGGAAACGATGGCGGCAATGGCCGTCCGCACCGCGTGGACCAGTTCCTTCCGCTGGGCACGTGGCCACACACGCACTCCTTTATCTGCCTCCGGCATGCACCCTCCAGGATTTCGCCCATTTCGATTTGGCCCCGCTTCCGTTCTTCGATTATCGCACACCCCTGACCCGGCGAGTCCGGCGGCAATGGTATAGTCTAAAGGAATGCGCTCCACCATGATTGCAACCGTCACCCTGAATCCGGCGATCGACAAAAGCGTGGCCGTTCGTGGTTTTGAAATCGGCGTGACCAACCGGTGTGACGTCGAACGGGTGGATGCCGGCGGAAAGGGAATCAACGTGGCCCGGGCACTCAAGCGTCTGGGCTCTGCCGCGTGTGCGCTGGGATTGGCGGCGGCCACCGACGGTGGTTTTATCCTGCGCGCTCTCGACGCGGAGGGAATCCCCGCGGACTTCGTGCGGGTTCCGGGAGAGACGCGGGTGAACCTGAAGATTCACGACCCCGACCGCGGTACGGAAACGGAGCTGAACGAACCGGGGTTCCGAGTGCGCGCCGAAGACTTGGAGGAACTGCGCCGTAAGATCGAAGCTCACGCGCAAGAGTGCCGGGTCATGGTGTTCTCGGGCAGCCTGCCACCCAATACCCCTGCGCAGATCTTTGGCGATTTGATTCGTGTGGCCAAGGCACACGGAGCCAAATGCTTTCTGGACACAGCCGGCGCGGCGCTGAGGCTTGGACTATCCGCCGGGCCGCACTTGATCAAGCCCAACCGCGCAGAAGTGGAAGACGTTTTACAGACGCGCTTGGATGATTGCCCGGCGATGGTGAGAGCCGCGCGCGCCCTCATCGCCATGGGGACCGAGCAGGTGCTGATTTCATTGGGAGCGGAAGGGGCTGTGGGCGTCTGCGGCGACGAAGCGTTTTTTGCCACGCCGCCGCCCGTCAAGGTGCGCAGCAGTGTGGGAGCGGGTGACACCATGGTGGCGGCCATGGCCCACGCTACGGTTGAAGGTCTCCCTTTTCGCGATGCGTTTCGGCTGGCAGTTGCCGCCAGCGCCGCCACGGTGGCGGTGGCGGGCACCAAGGTGGCCGCCCTGGCAGCGGTGATGGAACTTCTTCCGCAGGTGGTGGTGGAAGAACTCTAGGGGTGATCCATCGTCTGAATTTAATGTCCGGCCTTTCCCAACGCCGCAATGCGGGGAGCGCGGCTCTTGGGGCTGTCAATTGCGCAGCTTGCCAGCGTCCATTGCTCTGCTCCTTCGAGAGGTTTGTGCAGTCAGCGCTCAGCCGGCAGGGTTCCGATGCGGGAGACGCGGAAGCCAACGCCCCACCGAGCCACAGTAGGCCTCATATTCGTGTCCGAACCGTTTCCGCAACCCTGGCTCTTCCACGAAGACCACGAAGGTGTGACAAAGCAAGAATACCACGACCGCATACAGAACCATGGAGACGGACCGGGCGTAGAGACCCCAACCGGCCAGCGTCGAAACGCCACCGACATACATGGGATTGCGGACGAAACGGAAGGGACCGTGCGGCACGAATTTCCTCGGCGGATCAAAAACCGCGGGCGTGCCGCGGCCTTCAAAGATGAAGAAGCCGATGGTGGCAAGAGCCAGGGCAGCGCCCGCCACACCCAGCACCAAGCCGGGAATCACCAATCCCGTCGGAATTCTGAAGGGAACGTGCTCATCGAGGGCGCGGCTCTTTAGCGCCACCCACGCCCACGGAATCAAGAATAATGTCGCGTAAATGATCGAGCGGACTGCGGTCCACAAGCGGTTCATGCGATTTATCCATTTCTCACCAACCGAAGCCTGGCGCGCGGGGAGGCGATCGGAGGATCTTCGGCTTCAGTCTGTTGCCAGAGTGTACACCCGATTTCGCGGGGCAGGCACGAATCCGTGAAATCCGTTGACAGGCGGTAGCCGCATAGCCAAACTAGAATAAAGCAGATTGCAGGCGAAGGCGGTGAGGGAAGAATGGACGCAGATGAGCGTGCTTCACGTCGGCCGCTTGAGCAGGAATTGATTTCGCGCGGGGTGCGGATGACGCACCAGCGGCGCCTATTGGTGCAGATCATTCAAGGCGCCGATGGCCACCTTGACGCGGTGGAGCTTTGGCAGCGTGCCAAGGATCAGGACCCCACCATCAACAAGGTCACCGTCTACCGAACCCTGACCATGCTGAAGAAGCACGGGTTGGTGGACGAACTGGACCTGATGCACATCGAGGGCGGCAAGCACTACTATGAAGCGAAAACGACCCGCGATCACATTCATCTGGCCTGCCTGAAGTGTGGGCGCATTCAGGAGTTTGAAAGTTCGCTCTTCGAAAAATTGAAAGGCCAGATTGAACGCGAGCGCCAGTTCCGCATCAGCACCGTGCGTGTCGAAGCCGGCGGCGTATGCGACAGGTGCAAGTGAAAGTGGATGGTGGTTAGTGGGCAGTGGCTAGCGAAAGAACCACCAGCGGTCAACCGAGAGTCGTGCCGTTTGGCGCGAGTATCCCGGCTTCCGCCTGCTTTTTCCCACCTACTACCTACCACCTACCGTGTCCGCCGCCTACTGGCCTGTGACTTCCGCCAAGTCACAGACTATTCAATCCGGCCGAAGGCCGGTGGCTGGGCTGCCTACTGCCTACTGCCTACTGCCTACTGCTTCTTCCCTTCGGGAGGTTCATCCGCCTTGGGCGCGCTGAGCGTGAGGCCAAAGAGCTTGTGGATTTTATCGAAGATACTCTTTTGTTGGCCCTTCATCAGGGCCGCGCGGGCCGCGGCGTCCAGGTCGTGGCGAATGGCTTCAATTTCCACTTTCCGGCGCGCCAGCAATTCCGAGAGATAGTGAGCGATTTCGGGGCGGCCGTGCAGAATGTCCTCGAACGCTTTCCGGTCGAGGCGATAGCACTCGGAATCCTCCAAGGCCCGCAGGGAGGCGCTGCGCGGCTCACCGGTCAGCATTGACATCTCGCCAAAGAAGTCGCCCGCGTGCAGCACCGCCACTTTCCTTTCCTCGCAGCCTTCCGTGGAGACGAACACTTCGGCCGCTCCCTTGGTCAAGATATAGAGCCAATGCGCTTCCGCTCCCTGGCGGGTCATCAGTTCGCTCTTCATAAAGGGGGTGTAGCGCAGGCGTTCCGCCAGCGTGCGGCGTTCGTCGTCATTCATTTCGCGGAACAATTCCACCTTGGCCAGGTTCAGGGCGCCGAGTCGCTGCTCCACCTCGCGCTCATGGTGAAGCTTGGCGCGCGCCTGGTCGTGTTCCTCTACGAAAGCCGTCATAGCGGGAACCGACAGCGGGATGCCGGCGCGTTCCAGCGCAAAAAAGACCCGCCCGCGCACCAGGGAATCCGTGGGATCGTCTTTCAGCAGGTCGGTCAGCCAATAGCGCGCCGCGTACGTGCAATAGCTTTCCTTGAAGTCCATCAGGACCACGTTGGGCGGAGGGTCCAATGCTGAGCCTTCCACCGGTTCGGCGTTCAAGGCGTCGGTGACCACACGAATGACTTCCGTCGGCGGCACCCGAAAGTCAACATTGAACCAGATCCATCGGCGCGTCTGGAGCGGCTTCCCGGAGCGCTGGCCCTGGATGAGCACCTGCGACTTGATCAGCACGCTGTTGGGAATGATGACCGTGTCCCAATTGCGCGTTTCGATGGCGACGTGCCGCCAGGTGATCTCCTTCACCTTGCCCGCCGTCTGGTCGATCTTCACCCAGTCGCCCACCTGGAAGGCCTCATCGATTTGCAACACCAGCCCGCCCAGGATGTTCGAAAGGCTGTCCTGAAGCGAAAACACAATGATGCCGGTCATGACCGCCGAGGTGGTAACCAGGCTGGAGAGGTTCACGCCGTTGCGGGAGAGCAGCCACATGCCCACGCCTACGTAACCTGCCGCCACCGTGATGTCACGCAACACCTGCGGCGGCGATAGCGGTGTGATGCACAGGATCACGTCGAAGACGATGATGCTTGCAAGCTTGACGAAGGCGCAGCCGACCAGCAGCAACCCGGCGGAGTGCAGCGCTTTCGTGGCCCCCTCCCATCCCAGGGCCGCCGGTATGGCGGAAAACGCCATCAGCACGAAAGCCAGGGCATACATCACCAGCGCGGCGCGAATGTGGACGCGCTGGCGCCGCGCCAGCACGGCCAGCAGCGCCGACGTGATGACAATCGCCAGGCTGATTTTCAGCAGTTCATCGTGGTGGGCAATTTGCAGAAAGCTTTGCCAGACATCGACCAGCGGATTAGTTCCCGGCCAGATTGGCAATAAAACCCCTGTGTTCATGCAGTTCCGTTCCCGTACGCTATTGGGTGACCGATTCTAGCGCGAGTTCGGCAACGCGCCAAGGGGTTTTGATTGCGAGTGGCTCAATTGACGGGTGCCGGTTCAGGTCGGTTGTCGGTTGATACGCGCGACTCGGCGTGAGATTGAGTTAACAGCCTCTCCGAGGGGAGAGGCCGACCCGTCTGCTGACGGGCGGGTGAGGGGTCTTTTCACAGCGCTGGCGATGATGCCCGCTGGAGGTGGATTATCCCTTGGTTAGCGATCGCTCGTTTAGCATCGAGCGGTAAGGTCCGTCTACAAAGAGCTTAACGGCCCACTCTATGCATCCCAGGCCGAGAATTCCCAAGCCGAACCCCAGTGAATGGCTTGCCCAGAACGGTAAGTGTGGCCAGAGTACATTCGCGAGGGAAGTTCCTTCGCTATAGAAGACCATTATGACGACCAGCACGAGATTTGGAGAGATCATCGCAAACCGCACCCCACAGTGCGGGCAATGGTAGGTGGGCCGAAAGATAGTGCCCTTCATCACTGGATGCGTTACCCTCTTTCCACACGCCGGGCAATCGTATCGGCCTTGCTTCGTCGTCGCGGAATGAGTTTCCACAATTGCACCTCGTCATTCCGGGCTCGATATTACCACCTTCCGTTTACTTTGGAGGGAATGGAACTTCGTGGGTTTCCGGACTTACCGTCTTTTCCAAATGCATAAACAGATTGACTTCCCTCAGCCTTCCTTGCAGGCCCTTGCCGTCAAAGTGGTCACCGGTTTGAGGATCGTACACATCAACGTGACTGTCTACCGGATCGATGGAGACATTCATGAAATGATTGGTCTTCTTGGAGCCGACGATGGAGTCTCCGGCCAGCGCCTTGGTGATCGCCATTTGGGCGCCGGCGCGGTCAAAGTTCCCTCCGGTCCTTTCGAATCTGTCCTCGAGGAAATTCAGGCGCAATTTCATAAAGTCGTCGAATTTCCATCTTCCCACCCCATTCTCCATGTACCACGCGAAGAAATGGGCCGCATTGTCCCCAAGGATTTCGCTCTGCGTGAGCGGGCGACCGCCCGCGAGCAGGCCTTGCCCGCCATACACCAACCCCTCGTCCGAGGCCACTTTGGTGATGGTATAGTCTGACAATGCACGCGTGCCGTGAGTGAGCGCCGCGTACTGACCCCGCGCAGGAATCCCCGACCAATTCTGTTCGGGAAATATCAATTCCCGTGGAAACCCCTTGGCCTCATCGGGTGTGAAACGGAGTCGCTTCAGCTTTCGGTCGTAGAGATCATCGGCATTAGACCACTTGACATTCTTGCCCGGCAACGCCAGTTTCAGTCTCTCCAGAGCATACGACACCGCACAGAAACCGCAGTTGGTCTCGTCGCCACGTGGGTTGTAAAGAGTGGAGGCCATGTCAATACCCCCCTAATGATGTATCAAGGATACCACAAACCCTGGCACGCGGCGCGGAATTTGAGAAACCGAGTTTGAGAAACCGCACGCGTGAGGTTTGCGGACCCAATCGCGTGAGGGATTTCTTCCGCGCTGATCTTAGCACCCCGACTTCATAGCACAGCCTGTCCCCGGGGGAGAGGCCGACCCGTCTCCTGACGGGCGGGTGAGGGGGCCTTGCCGCAGGCATGGCAGCGGATGTCTTCCGTAGTTCGGTCCCACTGTTCAAGGTCCACGGCCTTTGCGCTTGCGAATGCCCGTGAGGGCGCGTAGATTATCGCCGTGTCGCGCCTGACGAGCTGGGCTGGAATAGCGGACGAGGAGCAGGAGAGGCTTGACGGCCTGCAAATCGACCGCGCGCCGTTGCCCTTTGATGTCAACGGTGGAACGTATCCAAGGGGAAGGACAGGGACCGTCAATCGGTCTGAATGGAGCTGTAACCAATCTGAAGATCAAGGCCGCACACGGGCCGATTGAGTGTTAGGATTTGAGACATGCTTCCAACCGATTTCCTGAAGACGATATATTTGGGCGACAGAGCCTGCAAGTCAGTAACCATCGACGGTGCCAAGGTCGTTGCAGCGAGATAGCACAGGGCCTTGAGCGCGAAGAGCGAGATTCCGGTTGAAGAGCCGCGGACCTAAAGAGCAGGCGCTACGGTTGCTCGTTCTCTCCGTCTTCGCACCGGAACCGCTGCGACGCGGCGAAGATACCTCGCACCCGACCATTCCCATCGGCCAGTCATGGAGTCCAGGCTCCCGACGCGGTCTGACATTTTGTAGCCTCTCTGTCTCGTTTTTACTGTTGACAAGAGTATCGTTATAGTATACACTTGCGCGGCTTGGCCAAGGAGGTGTCCCCCGTGTCGCTGCGCATGTCTCCCACCCTTACTCCGGCGCTGCTCGCCGCCAACCGCCGCAACGCCCAAAAATCCACCGGACCGCGCACCGAGCGCGGCAAGAACTGGTCGCGCGTTAACCGCCTGCGGAGCGGGATGCGCTCCCGGTCCTTCCGACGCATGATGGACGCCGTGCTGGCCGCTATGCCCGGCGAAGTTCGCCAAACCGCCCGCGCTCTCCTGCCACCCCATCTGGCGCGGCATCCGCTGTACATCGACTTCGTCGAAGAGATCGTGGAGACGGACTTGCAATTGTCGGCGGAGGCCGCGGTGACCCGCCGCCGATTCGAACGATTCCAAAAATCGAGGTTCCTAGGCGGGAATGCGGGTCAGGCAGCCGGCGTGAACCGGGATAGTGTCGGCTTCCCGCCAGCCGTTTCCAGCGGACTGGTTGGCGACCAAGGGCCGTGGGCAAAACAAAAAATGACGTTCCAAGCCGGAATGTCGTTGAAAACAAGCGACTGCGTTGCTGCGAATGGTCGCGCTTCAGGTGTATTTCCTGCCACTCCCGCAGCTTCCGCGGGTAGCAGGATGCCCGCGCAACAGAAAACGACGTTCCAAGCCGGAATGTCTTTGAAAACAAACGAAAGTGTTGTCACAAGCCATCACCAAGATGGCACCTCTCCCGGCATTTGTGCGGCTTCGGAGAGTGCCCGCAAGATGCCGTCGTTACATAAAATGACGTTCCAACCCGGAATGTCGCTGAAAACAAAAGAAACCGCTGACGCGAGCCGTCACCAAGATGGCTCCTCGCCCGCCGCTTCTGCGGCTGCCGCCGATGCCGGCAAGATGCCGGCGTTACACGAAATGACGTTCCAAGCCGGAATGTCGTTGAAAACAAGCGACTGCGTTGCTGCGAATGGTCGCGCTTCAGGTGTATTTCCTGCCACTCCCGCAGCTTCCGCGGGTAGCAGGATGCCCGCGCAACAGAAAACGACGTTCCAAGCCGGAATGTCGTTGAAAACAAATGAAAGCGTTGTCACAAGCCGTCACCAAGATGGCTTCTCTCCCGCCGCTTCTGCGGCTTCCGATGGTGCCGGCAAGATGCCGGCGTTACACGAAACGACGTTCCAACCCGGAATGTCATTAAAAACAAACGAGAGCGATGCTGCGAGCGATCGCGGGTCCCGTCTAGCGCATGAGCCTCCTACGCCTTCCGCCGATGCCGGCAAGATGCTGGCGTTACAGAAAACGACGTTCCAACCCGGAATGTCATTGAAAACAAAGGAAAGCGTTAGCCCGAACCGTCACGAGAGGAGAGCCGCACGCGCCGCTTCCTCAAATGCTCGACGCGCTTCCAGATTGCCGGCGCTCCGCCGTGACCAGTTGACGACGGAGCGCCGATCGATCCCAACGAGCTCAGTGATGAGGACATTGCCACAATCCTTGACAAGTCCCGGAAGGCGGGATTCTCGCAAAGCTTCTTCGACTGGGTGGAAAGAGAAATTCTGTCAAAAAGGAGCGTTCCAAGCCGGAATGTTGTTGATAAGCAAACACCGGGCAAGTAGCGTAGCCGTGACTAATCTCATTGTGGCTGCTCATTGTTGGGTGGGGAAGACAGGAGGCGTTAGACGATTCGGGGATGCGATGTCGCGGGCAAGACCCCTCACCCGCCCCGATGGATCGGGTCGGCCTCTCCCCCTCGGAGAGGCTGATAATCGTCCTTTCGCGCAATCACGCGCGAAGAAGCATCAACAACTTCGCCCGAGGGGAGAGGTCGGCGGTCGGAACCGTGTATAATGAATTTCCGGTTGATCACTACGCAGTGAAGGACTTGGCATGACGGCATCCACGGTAGCGCGCACCAAATACGAAGCGGTGATTGGGCTTGAGGTGCATCTCCAACTGTTTACCAGGACCAAGATCTTCTGTTCCTGCTCGACGCACTTTGGCGACCCGCCCAACTCAAACGTCTGCCCGGTGTGCCTGGGCATGCCCGGCGCCCTCCCCGTGTTGAACCAGGAAGCCGTGACCATGGCCATGAAGGCGGCCATGGCGCTGAACTGTGCCATCAATCCCCAATCGCGTTTTGCCCGCAAGAACTACTTTTACCCCGACCTGCCGAAGGGCTACCAGATTTCGCAATACGACGAGCCGCTGGCTTCCGACGGCTGGATCGAAATTGAAGTGGAGAACGTGCGCAAGCGCATCGGCATTACGCGCGTGCACATGGAGGAGGACGCGGGCAAGTCGCTGCACGAGGGCTTTCCCGACTCCGACCGCAACTCCTACATCGACCTGAACCGCTCGGGCGTGCCGCTGATCGAAATTGTGAGCGAACCGGACCTGCGGACTCCCGACGAGGCCTTTGAGTACGTGACGCGCCTCAAAACCTTGCTGCTTTACCTGGATGTCTCCAACTGCAACATGGAGGAGGGAAGCCTGCGCTGCGACGCCAACGTGAGCGTGCGCCTGGCGGGCGCGACGGAGTTCGGCGTCAAGACGGAAGTGAAGAACCTCAATTCCTTCCGCTTCCTGCACAAGGCCCTGGCGTACGAAATCGATCGCCAGGTTGAGGTTTTGGAGGACGGCGGCACCATCCACCAGGAAACGCGCCTGTGGGACAGCCGCGAACAACGCACCTACGGCATGCGCTCCAAGGAATTCGCGCACGACTACCGTTATTTTCCCGAGCCCGATCTGCTGCCGCTGGTGATTACGGACGAGTGGAAAGCGCAGGTGCGCGCGTCGCTGCCGGAATTGCCGGACGCCCGGCGCCAGCGCTTGATCCACGACTATGCTCTTCCCGAATACGACGCCGGGCAACTGACCCTGTCGCGGCCTCTGGCAGACTACTTCGAGGCTGTCGCCAAGGCCAGCGGCGAGCCCAAGCTGGCTGCCAACTGGGTGCTGAGCGAGTTGTCGTATCTGCTCAACGAGGCGAATCGCGAGATCATCGAGTCGCCGGTTAACGCCGCGAATCTGGCGGAGCTGCTGCGGATGATCGCCTCAGGTTCGGTTTCGGGAAAGATGGGTAAAGAAATTCTGGCGGAGATGTTCACATCCGGCAAGACCGCCGCCGAGGTGGTGAAGGAAAAGGGCCTGGCGCAGATCAGCGATGCGGACCAGCTTGCGTCCGTGGCGCGCGAAATCATCGCCGCCAACCCCAAGCAAGTCGAGCAATACCGCGGCGGCAAGACCGCCACCCTGGGCTGGCTGGTGGGACAGGTGATGAAGGCCACGCGCGGCCAGGCCAATCCGCAAATGGTGCAGGAAGCGCTGAAGAAGGAGCTGGGATAAGGCGCGAAGACGAGAGTCGAAATTCGAAACTCGAAATTCGAAACTCGTGACTTGCGCCCGCAGGATCGAAGGTGCCTGAAGATTTTACAGGGACTACGGACAAAACAGGAGGTGCTGGTGATGCTCAACGTGGGTGACAAGGCGCCGGCGTTTTCGTTGCCGAGCGATTCCGGGGACAAGATTTCGCTCGACGCTTTCAAAGGCAAGAAGGTCGTCCTCTTTTTCTTTCCCAAGGCCGACACTCCCGGTTGAACGAGCGAGGCGAACCAGTTCCGTGACGCCAAAAAAGAACTGGACAAGCTGGGAGCAAGGGTTCTGGGTGTGAGCGGCGACACCGTGGAACAATTGCAGAAGTTTCGCGACAAGTACAAGCTGAATTTCCTCCTGGCCGGCGACACATCGCACGCCATGCTGGAAGCTTACGGCGTGTGGCAGGAAAAGAACCTCTACGGCCAGAAATCCATGGGCATTGTACGCACCACCTACCTGCTCGATGCGGAGGGAAAGGTGCGGCATGTGTTTCCCAAGGTGAAGGTGGAAGGGCACGCGCAGGAGGTCCTGGCGGCGCTCAAGGGTTGAGCGGCGGCAGGGCGCCGGCTATACTTGGGCTATGCTTATAGCCCATCGTGGGGTGGTAGGCGTAGACGACCCTGACCCTCTCGAGGGGGACTTGCGGGATCTGCACGTCCTCCTGCGCCCACCCTTGCGCCGCCATGAGCTCCTCAAAGGGCCGGATCTCCTCGGCGCGGCGTTCCAGTAGGTCGCGCTGAAACTGCAGATAGGCATCCTCTCCCAAAACTACCACCGCCTGGAGGCGTGGGAACTGCTTCAGTTCATCCCGCAGGTGCCGCGCGCAATAAGCCAGGGCCTTTTCCGGAACATGCTCGGATTGCACGTGGCAGCGCAGGGCGTCGGTGAGTACGCAGGACTGCCGGAACTGGTGGAAGTCCTCCACTCCCAGCATGGCGAAGAGCTCCTTGCCGAAGCGGGTGAAGGGGGCGGGATGCTTGTAGAGATAATGGCTGGCGGCCATGGGTGCATCGCGGCCGATCACGGCCACGCGCACGCGGTTCAAGTCCGGGTAGTCGCGGTGCAGATACTTGGCCAGAAACTCGCGGGGCGGAATCATGACCACGGAAATGGCGGCGCAATCGCGGCAGGCGGTGATGCGCCGGCACAGCGCTTCGGTTTCCAGGCCGGGAATGCGCGCCGTGGCGTCAATGACCGGGCGTGCCGAGAAGGCCAGTTGCAGCAGCAGGTCGGGATTGGCTCCCGGCGGGCCCATGATCAGGTTGTCAATCAGCCGCACGGGGCCAACGGGCGCGGCGATCAGCGCCACCGTCCCCGCCGAGACGCGCTCGACCGGCTGGAGGTCCTGGGGATTGACCAACGCCAGGTATTCCAGCGAGACGCATGGTTCTGCGGCCACGACTTCCTGCATGGCGTTGAGCAGTTTGCCGGCCTGCACTTCCCCGGCGTGCACCATCGACTCGCCGTGGCGAAGGCTGCGGTTCAGCACGGTGGCGGCCTTGCGCGCTTCTCGGCTCATGAGCGTGTTGCGGGAACTCAGCGCCAGCCCGTCGGCCTCCCGCACCGTGGGACAAATCACCAGCCGCACGCCAAGGTTCAGGTCTTCCACCATCCGGCGGATGATCTGCACCTGCTGAAAGTCCTTCTGGCCGAAGTAGACCACGTCGGGCTGCACCAGGTTGACCAGCTTGAGGACAATCGTGGCGACGCCGCGAAAATGGCCGGGCCGCGAGGCGCCTTCGAGCGGGATGGCCAGCTTGCCGGGCTCAACGTAGGTATCGAACCCGTCCGGGTACATGTCTTCGACATCGGGTGCGAAGATGCCGTCAACATTGAGGGCGCGAAGGGTCTGGGCGTCGTGTTCAAGGTCGCGCGGATAGGAGGAAAAGTCCTCCGGGGAGTTGAACTGCCGGGGATTGACAAAGACCGAAACCAGCGCGGCATCGCACTGTTGCTTGGCGCGGCGGATGAGGCTGTAATGGCCCGCGTGCAGCGATCCCATGGTGGGCACCAGCGCCAACGATCGCCCGCGCGTGCGCACGTCACGGATGTAGCTGTGCAGATCCGGAACCGTAGTGATCAGCCGCGTGTTAATGCTCCTTGGGTCGTTGCCGGGGCCGACGCTGCTTCCCGGCATGCGAGGCGCGCATCGGCGCACGCCTCATGAACGGTGAGGTCAGACCGGGTGCGTGGTCTCTCGTTCAAACTGGACGCGTACCTCCGGCGGCCAGTGGTATGACTCTCGGTCGTCGGGGTAGGTTCCGGCCTCGACGTCGGACCGGAAACGGGTCAAAGCTTGCTCAATCACCTGGCGAAGGTTGGCGTAGCTGCGAACGAACTTGGCGGCGGGGGCGAAGCTGAGCCCCACCAGATCGTGGAATACCAGAATCTGGCCGTCGCAGTCCGGGCCTGCGCCAATGCCGATCGTCGGGATGCGAAGGCGGCGAGTGACAATCGCGGCCAACTCGCGCGGCATGCCTTCCAGCACCATGGCGAAAGCGCCGGCTTCCTCCAACGCTTCGGCGTCCGACAGAAGCTCGTTGGCCGAATCCAGAGTACGGCCCTGAACGCGATAGCCACCGAACGCGTGAACGGATTGCGGAGTCAAGCCGATATGACCCATCACCGGTATCTGCGCTTCCACCAACTTCCGTACCAGGCCGGCGCGCGGCCGCCCGCCTTCCAGTTTCACGGCTTCGGCGCCGCCTTCCTTCAGCACTCGGATGGCGTTTGCCAGCGCCTGCTCGTCACTGACGTGATAGGAACCGAATGGCAGGTTGACAACCATCAACGCCCGGCGAACGCCCCGGCGGACGGCTCTTGCATGGTGAAGCATTTCCTCAACGGTAACCGCAACTGTCGAATCATAACCCAGAACGGTCTGGGCCAGCGAGTCGCCGACAAGAACCACCTCCATCCCCGCCTCATCCGCCAGGCGTGCAGCGGAGTAATCATAGGCGGTCAGGCAGGTGATCTTCTCACCCCGCAGCTTGCGTTCGAGGATGGCGGGAACAGTGACTTTGCTCACGGCCTGGGATTTCGGGTCCATGGCATACCTCCAACTAAAGTGGTTAGTGGCTAGTGGTAAATGCACAGTGTTTGGTCTTCGTTGTGACTAACCACTAGCCACTGACCACTGTGCACTGTAACGAAGAGACCCTCTCGGTCACAGGGAGTTATTCCAACGCTAAGCGCGTAGCGTCCGGGGCCCGCAGGGCCTCCACCCGCCTGGACGGAGAGGGTCTCAAACTCGTTCTTCACTCCGTCTCAGTCCGCCGACGCGGATCCGAGCGGCAAGAAGTACTGCGTTCCCGTAACCGGCTGGTTCAAGCGATCCAGTAGCTGCTTCAAGTCTTCGTTCCGGTCGACAAAGTCGATCTCGGACGTCTCGATCACCAGCAGGTCGCTTGATTTGTAGTGGAAGAAGAAGTGTTCGTAGGCATTCACGACAGCTTGCAGGTAATCATCGGAAATGCGAGGTTCGAACGAAACCTTCTTCTTCTCAATTCGCTTCCTCAGAGCCTCCGGCTTCGCTTGTAAGTATATCACCAAATCGGGAATGGGAACCTGTTCGGCGAACATCTCATAGTACTCGTCGTACACCTTGAGTTCGGCGTCGTTCAGGTTCAGGGAAGCGAAGATCTTGTCCTTTTCGAAGATGTAATCGCTGATGATCAGGCGGTCAAACTCGGCCCCCACGTCGAGAGCCTGCCATTGTTTGAAGCGCTGGATGAGGAAGTGGAATTGCGCCTGGAAAGCCGCACCCGGCTTCTCCTGGTAAAAGGCCTCGAGGAAGGGATTCTCCTCGTCGTCGCGAATGCGGTAGCCGTGCAGCCGGTCGGCCAGCAGGTCGGCGAGCGTGGTCTTTCCCACTCGGATCGGGCCTTCGATGGCGATGAAACGCGGAGACTCGTGTGCTTGACTCATCGGGTCATTGACTCATTGAATCCTTGCCGCCGAAAGCCATTGAGCGTCTGGTGTTGCCAATGACTCGATCGCTCAATGGCTCAATGATTCAATCCTGTAACGGACCACCTGGCTGCGATCTGGCGTGTCGTCCAGCAACTCGGACACGGTCCTCTTGCTCACCGGGTGACGGACGGCGGAAGCCAATTCCCGCAGCGGGATCAACACAAAACGCCTCTCGCTCATGCGCTCGTGGGGAATGGTCAGGTCCACGGTCCGGACCACCACATTCTCGTAAAGCAGGATGTCAATGTCAATCGTTCGTGGGCCTTTATTCACGCCCGGCCGTCAACCCAGCGTCCACTCGACGGACTTCACGGCCCGGAGAAGCTGCCGGGGCATCAGTTCCGTCGTTGCTTCCACGGCGCAGTTCAAGAACCACGCTTGCGGGCCGAAGTCCACGGGTTCGGTTTTGTAGAAGGAAGAAACCCGCTGTACCTTTACTCCCGCTTTGCCCAGTTCCTCCATGGCGCGCTGGAGGTTCGCCAGGCGATCGCCGCGATTGGAGCCGAGGGATAGGTAAACCTGTTTGCCCGTGCGTGGTGCCAAACTTGCCTTGGAGGTCGTTGAGTTGGGGTTCGCGGGCATAGGTCACATCGTCTCACCGTCGCTCATGCGGCCGCTGCAAAACCTAATCAAACAGCGGGCGAGGGCCGCTGCTGGGCATGGGCAAATGCAAGAGCCGATACGCGGCCTCATTGGCTTTGCGTCCCGATTTGGTGCGGCTGACGAAGCCCTGCTGGAGCAAGTAGGGCTCAACCATGTCCACCAGCGTGTCAACTTCTTCGTTCAGCGTGGCGGCAATGGCTTCCACGCCTACGGGTCCGCCGTTGTAAATGCGAATAATGGTGGAAAGGAAGTTCCGGTCAAGGTCGTCCAGCCCGTGGTCGTCCACCCCTTCCAGTTTCAGGGCGTCGTTGGCGACTCCGGCGTTCAGCGCGCCGTCGGCTTTGACGTCGGCATAGTCGCGAACCCTGCGCAGTAGACGGTTGGCGATTCTCGGCGTGCCTCGCGCGCGACGGGCGATCTCTTTCGAACCGCCTTCGTCGAGTTGAGCCCGCAGGATGCTTGCCGAGCGCCGGATGATCTTCTCGAGTTCCTCCACCGAGTAGAACTCAAGGTGATAGAACAGTCCGAAGCGGTTGCGAAGCGGTGCGGAAAGACTGCCGGCGCGTGTGGTCGCACCCACCAACGTAAAGCGCTTGAGGGGAACGTTAATGGTTTTGGCAAACATGCCCTTGTCGACCACGAAGTCCACCTTGTAGTCCTCCATGGCCGGGTAGAGGAATTCCTCAATGTTCGCGGGTAGCCGGTGGATTTCGTCAACAAACAGGATGTCACCCTCGCCGAGGTTGGTGAGGATGCCCATCAAGTCGCCGGTTCGCTCCAGCGCCGGGCCGGAGGTGGTGACGATCTTCGAACCCATCACGTTGGCGATGATGTATGCGAGCGTGGTTTTGCCCAATCCCGGCGGGCCGTGGAACAGGACGTGCTCCAGCGATTCTCCTCGCTGCTTGGCGGCCTGCAAGGCGATGGAGAGCTTTTCCACCACCTTCCTCTGCCCCACGTAGTCATCAATGCTAGAGGGACGAAGAGTGCGATTGAAGCTCTCTTCTTCCTTCGAGATCAGTTCCGGCGATACTAGTCGTTCTCTGGGCATTGAGATTCAGGAGTGAGAAGTCAGAAGCCAGGAGTCAGGAGACAGCACGAGGTTGCCTTTCTCCTGACTCCGGGCTCCTATCAAACTAAGGTTCATTCCCCGGATGCAATTGTTCAAATACCTTGCGCAGAAACTCCTCGATCGTTTTCAGGCCTTTGTTCCTGGCGAAGATGTCTTCCACCATGCGCGACGCCTCCCCTCGCGAAAACTCGAGCTGTTCGAGAACCTGGCGTGCTTCCTGCTTCAATTCAGACGCCGGCTCCCGTTCGACGGAAAGCGGTTCTTCGCTTCGCGCCAGTGCGAACTTGGCCATCTTGCCCCGCAGTTCGGTGATGATCCGCTCTGAAGTCTTGGCGCCGATGTAAGGGAGTCCCTTGAGAAAAGCCGCGTCGCCCCCTTCGATGGCCGTGGCGATTTCATTCAGCGGCCGGATGAGGCATTTGAGCGCTCGCATGAACCCCACGCCCGGCACGGTGGTGAACATCTCAAAGAACTCGCGATCGAGCGGATCGAGAAAGCCGACCAGTTTCGGCGTCAAGTGGCCCCCGCCCAGCCCACCGTCGATGTAATAGATCGTGTAAAACGTCAGCGGGTTCTTCCGCTCTCCCTCCGGCGCCGTGCGCAGGCGCGAGGCGATTCCCGAGGGCACGAATATCTCGTAGCAAATCGATTCCACTCGGATCAAGAGCGAGTGGCGCTGAATGCGATCGTAAAGGACTTGGCCGGTGATTTCAGAAATCATAAGTTCGGGTACTAGGGTCTGGGGACTTGGGACTAGGGCTCGGAGCCTTCTTTCCCCAGCCCCTAGTCCCCAGCACCCAGCTCCTATCTTTTCCCGTTTCTCAGAAACCGTTGCGCATTCACATAGCATAGCGCGACGGCCAGGGCGTCGGCCACATCCGGTGGATGCGGCACGTGGTTCAGCGAGAAGAAGTTCTGTACGGCGCGCTGTACCTGCGATTTTGACGCGTTGCCGTTGCCGGTCACTGACTGCTTCACGCGCTTGGCAGAAAAGCTCAGCACGGGAATCCCTTCCAGCTTGGCTGCCAGGCAGATGACGCCGCGCGCGTGGCCCATCAGGATCGCCGTGCGCGGATAGTCTGCGTGACTATAAACCTCTTCCAGGCACATCGCCTGAGGCTCGAACTCCCTCATGACTTGCTGAAGTTCGTGGAAGAGTGATTCCAGCCGGTCGGGGAGATTCTGACCTTTGCTGGGCGGCAGACGAATAACGCCCGCCTCGAGCAGTTTGACGTCACCCTCACGGCTGACCACCACGCCATACCCGGTAATATTCAGGCCCGGGTCAATTCCAATTACGCGTGTTGGCTCCTCGGGGGCGCTGGCCATTCGGAAGGATTGTAACATTCAGGAGACGTTTGTCAGTAATCAGTTGTCGGCGGTGACCGAAACCCGAAAATTGAAACTCGTGGCGAATTTCAAGATTGGGTTTTTCTGGCCACTAACCACTGACCACTCACCACTGTCTTACCGCGGCGTCGAATCCGGCAATCCGCCGTCGACGGGCATGGTGGCGCCGGTGGTGGGTGTTTGCCGGGTGGCGAAGTAGAGCACCGCGCGCGAAACGTGCTCGGCGGTCACGGCAGCCTTCAGCAGATTCCGCGACTGGTAGTAGGACTCCAGCCCCTTTTCATCGAGGCCGCGAGCGCGCATGCGGTCCGGGCCAACCTCCGCCCACAGCCCGGAACGGCGGCTGCCATGTGAAAACACGGCGTCCGGAGCGACCATGTTGACGCGCACACCGATTTCGGCCATTTCCTGGCTGGCGATGCGAGCCAATTGGTGCGCGGCCGCCTTGGTGGCGCTGTAGGCCCCGAATTTTGCGCCCGGCATGAAGACGTTCTTGGTGGAGACCAGAACAATGTCTCCACCCGTTCCCTGTATGCGGAAATGGCGCGCGGCTTCGCGAAGGAGCAGTAAAGTTCCTTCGGTGTTCACGTGTTCGATGCGCTGGAATTTGGCCAGGTCCATCTGTTCCAGCGAAGAGACCATGGCCAGGCCGGCGTTGATGATGACCAGATCGACGCCGCCCCACTGTCTTGATCACGGCATCAAAACCCTGCGAGACGGAAGCGGGATCGGTGACGTCGAGGGGAGTCGTCATCACTCGTTCGCCGTATTCCTTCTTCAGTTCCTCGCCGAGATTCTCCAAGGCCGAGCCCGCTAGGTCGGTCAGCGCGACGTGGCATCCGTTTGCCAGCAGCCCGTCGGCGATGGCCGAGCCGATGGCGCCGGCTGCTCCGGTGACAATGGCTACCTCACGGCCCAGCGGCGGCTCGTCGGTCTTCAGCTTGGCGTGTTGCAGCGTGAAGTATTCAACCTCAAACAAGTGATCCTCGGCGAGGCCACGGTAAGTTCCCATGGCGGCAATGCGGGCCTTGGCGGCGAGGGTCTGCACTGTAATGTCATGCGCGATGCGTGCGGCGTGGGCGTCCTTGCCGGCACAGAGTGCCCCCAAGCCCGGCAGCAGTACGATGCGGGGCAGGGAATCAAACGGTTTCATACCCGGCGGCATCAACGCAGCATTCCGAGCGAGGTAAGCCTGATAATCCTGCCCAAAGGCAGTAATGCCCTTTACGAGTTGCTCGCGCAGCTTGGCCAGATCGTTGTAGTCGGGACTCTCAATCCATAACGGCAAAGCCTTCGTCCGAACCAGATGGTCAGACGTCAGCGTCGGCGTCAGAGCGAGTTCCTTGCCGCGGTCGGAGCCGAGGAAATCGAGGATTTCCTGCGTGACCACCGGTTGCAGGATCATGCGGCGGTACGGTCGATCGGCGTTACCGCTGGGTTGCGCCAGCAATCCGCGCACCACGGGCGCCACTGCCGCCAGGCGATTTTGCGCTTCCGCCAGCGAGGTCGGCATGACGACCACCAGCGGTTTCGAGGCGCGCCGCGCGGCGAACTCTTCCGCGCGCGTCACCAGATCGATCATGGCGGAATAGGCCTCGCGCGCCGTTTCGCCCCAGGTCATGATGCCGTGCTGCAACCACACCAGTGCGTGGCAGCCTGGATTTGCGTCGTACGCGGCCATCACGGCTTTTGCCAGCTTGAAGCCGGGCTTGATGTAATCCACCAGCGCCACGCCCTCTCCCAGCGCCTCGCGAATCAGTTTGTCGCCCTCCGGCTGATTGGTCAGCACCAGCACCGCGTCCGCATGCGTGTGGTCGATGTACTTTGCCGGGATGTAGGCGTGCGAGAGCGTCTCAATGGAAGGTGAAGCGGCGTTGGGCACCAGGCGATGAGTCAGGAACTCGCCGGCCATCGCGTCGTCAGAAAGCGTGGGAATGGCACACATCCGCCGCAGATATTCCAGGTCCATCGGCGTGTGGCCCTCGGGCTCGATGGTTCCGAGGTTGAAGCCCGATGCCTTCATGAAAAGCGTGGGAATATCCTGGCCAAACACATTGCGATAAGTCCCTTTGAGCGAAGTGTTGCCGCCACCGTGAAGGACCAACGCCGATTCGCTTCCCAGCAGGCGTGTGGTATACGTGCGCACGGCCAGGTCGGCTCCCCACCGCGCGGCGTATTGAGTCAGGAATTGATCGGCATATTCATCAGACCAACGATTTTTCATGGGTGTCCCTGTATGGTCATGGATTGGAGGTTAGTGGATGAACGCGATGGTCTCCGCTTGGCATCAAATCGATCGTGAGTGACCCCTCACTTGGCCCGCCCCGCCTGTAGAAAACGGCGGTTGCGATCCCGAGCACTTTACCTAAAAGCAGCCTCCATCATGATGCGGACGGACACGGGCGTCCCGTTGCGCGCCGCTGGTTTAAATTTCCAGGTTCGTAGCATGGCGCTGGCCGATTCGTCCAAACCCATTCCCAATGGCGGCGAAACTTGCTTCAGGTCCTTCACATTTCCCTGCGCATCTACAATAGCCACAAAAACCACTGCGCCTGAGAGCCCCGCACGCCGCGCCTTTCGCGGCATAGGCGGGAGGCTGGGCATGTAAACCGGTTTGGGGGGTGTCACGTCCCCACCCACGACGTACACTCCCGGTGGCAGGGGTGCTTTCAACGCTGCATGAATGTTGCTACGCGTGGCCGCTTGCTCCGGAGTGAGCGGAAGCGGCGATGGTGGCGCGGTCTCCGCCGTCGCGGTAGGCTGGTGGGTGCTCAGCACCTTTTCAATGTCGCCTTCGATCACCGACGTGTTGCCGGATTGCACCACGCCGGGCGCGAATTCGAACCGAATGTTGGTTTGGAGCGCGTCGGCAGGGGGAGCCGCCGCGCACGCGCCGCACTGCAGAATGGACATCTCCACCCAATTCTGCTGGGGGTTCACCACGATGCTGCGAACATAAACGCGCTCGCCCTTTGACAATGGAGCGAGGCCATTCGGTTGGTTGCTGCGGAGTTTGATTTGTGTCCCAATACTCACACCGTTCCGGTATGTCGTGGTTGGGCTGTCGTCGCCGGGTGCGTGGACGCCCTCGATCCCCTCCACCTGCACGACCAAGACGCCGCCAGGCACAAAACCATTGGCGCTGGTTTGCGAAGGGCGGTATTGGGCTTCCAGTTGGGCTTGTAGGGAATTGGCGGACGCCAAGGCGGGCGAACTTATGCAGGCGACTAATAGCGCAACCGTGAGATGGAGTTTCATGCGTTCGTCCGCCGGTTTTGGTTATGGAGTGCGGTAGCAGCAGCTACCGCCTTCCGCCCGTGGTTCATACCGGAATCGCAAAAATATCGGAACGAGAAAGGCGGTAGCTGCTGCTACCGCACTCCAAGAAGAACTACGTTTCATGTACCGCCGCCACGGCGTCCAGCATAAAGCGCGCGTTCGCTTCCGGCGTCTTGCCATCAAAGACGGCACTTCCGGCGACGATGACGTCCACGCCCGTAGCCGCGACGGCGGCGATGTTGTCCTTGGTGATCCCGCCGTCCGCGCACAGAATGATGTCCTTGCCGGACTCCGCGATCATGCGTTGAACGCGCGCGATGCGAGCGTTCGTTGCGGGGATGTATTTCTGCCCTCCCCAACCGGGGTTGATGGCAATCAGCGAAATCATTTCGATTTCGTCCATCAGTGGATCAAGAACTTCCAATGGCGTGCTGGGGTTCAGGGCGATGCCGCGGATGATTCCTCTCTCCGCGTCGTTGACGTTGGTAAGCTGGCCCAGCCTTTGCAGCACTCGATGCGGCTGCGAACAGGACTCGGGGTGAATGGTGATCATGTCCGCGCCTGCCGCCACGTAATCCGCCAGCTTTTCGAGCGGCTCCTGGATCATCAGGTGCACGTCTTTGAGCAGGGAAGTCTTGATGGCTTTGATGAAGGGCGGCCCCACGGTCATCATGGGGCAAAAGCAGCCGTCCATTACGTCAACATGCGCCAGCTTGGCGCCGACCCGTTCCAGCAGTTCAATCTCCGAGCCCAGCGACAGCAGATTGGCCGTCACCACGCCGATGCTCACTGTTGGCGCGGCAGGGCGGAGCAACTCAAGACCTTTTAGTTTTGGCACGAACTCCTCTTTGGTAAGGTGCTGACAGCCGACAGCTCACAGCAAAGAGCGCGCAGGAGTGGGGCGCGAACTGTTAGCTGTTGGCTGTGAGCTGTAAGCTCATCTGACTCCTGCCACCTCATGCCTCAGCGTCTGGTAGAAGTCGTACGCCTGCTCCGGCTTCATCAACTCGTGCACCACTTTGCCCACGGCCTGGATCATGGCGGCGGGAGCTTCCGACTGGAAGATGTTGCGGCCCATATCCACGCCGGCGGCGCCTTCGCTGACGGCGCGGTAAGCCATGGTCAGCGCGTCGAGTTCGGGCAGTTTTTTGCCGCCCGCCATCACCACCGGCACGGGACACGAGGCGGTGATGGTCTCAAATCCCTCAGGCACGTAGTAGGTCTTCACCACCTGCGCTCCGAGTTCGGCGCACATACGGCAGGCGAGGCGGAAGTACTTGGCATTGCGCACCATGTCCTTGCCGACGGCCGTCACACCGAGCGTGGCGATGCCGTAGCGCAGGCCGGCGTCCACCAGGCGCGTCATGTTGTGAATGGACTGCGTTTCAAACTCGCCGCCCACGAACACCTGCACCGCCATGGCGGAAACATTCAGCCGCACCGCATCTTCGACGTCCACGGCAATCTGCTCGTTGGAGAGTTCCTTCAGGATGCTCGGACCGCCGCTGGCGCGCAGCACCACACCGTGGGTGAACGACGCGGGAATGGTGGTGCGCAGAATGCCGCGCGTCAGCATCAGAGCGTTGGTGTAGGGCAGCAGCGGCACGATGTTCAGATCCACCCGCTCGAGGCCGGTGGTCGGGCCCCTGGAAATAGCCGTGATCGATGGCCAGCATCACGGTGCGGCCGGACGTGGGTTTGAAAACTCGCGCCAGCCGGTTTTGCATGCCCCAATCAAGCGCCCCGGCGCCTTTCAAGAAGAACGGTTCGTGCTTCGCCGGAATATCGGCGTAAAACTGCTTGGATTCTTTTTCATCAGCCTCTGGCATGGCGCATCAATCCTTTCAAAGAGAATGGCGAACGCAAATTCGCGACCGAGTGATTTTACTTCCAATACTCCGCCCCCGGCAAGCTGCCGTCCATCAGATAACCGCCATCAATCGTCAGCGTTTGGCCGGTGATGTAGCGGGCTCGCTCCGAAGCTAGAAATACAATGCCATCGGCAATCCACGCTGCCTCGGCAATTTCCCGCAAGGGGATGCGCGTGAACAGCGCTTTCTTCACGGCGTCCGTGTACATGGGCAGGGTCAGTTCCGTGTAGGTGGCGCCGGGGCGAATGCAGTTCACTGTGATTTTGTGGGGGGCCAACTCCGTCGCGAAAGTGCGTGAGAAGGCTTCCATGCCGCCTTTGGCAGCGGTGTACGCACCGGCGGAAGGCTCCGACAGCTCGGCATGAATCGAGGAAATGTTTACGATCCGTCCGCCTTGCCCCTGTTTCACCATCTGTTTCGCCGCGGCCCGGGAGCAGAGGAAACAACTCTTCAGATTATTGGTCAGGATTTTGTCCCACTGTTGCTCAGTCATCTCAATGGTCGGCGCTTGAAGAATAATGCCGGCATTGTTAATCAGAATATCGACCCTTCCCCACGAATCCAGAACCTGCGTCATCATTCGATCCACGCTGGAAGAGTCGGACACGTCAGCCTCGACGCCCAGGGCCGTGCCTCCGAGCTTTTGGATTTCCGCCGTCGCCGCTGCGGCACGATCGCGGTGAAGATCCGCGACGGCAACCGAAGCGCCCTCGCGCCCGAGCAGAAGGCTGGTTGCTTTCCCAATGCCCGAGCCGCCACCCGTCACAATCGCCACTTTCCCGCTTAGACCGAGATCCATATTATCTTCTCCTCAATGAGTACGTTTGACCGTTCAGCGTATCGCCGCCATCTTGGCGGCTCCGGTGCCGGCTGGAAGCCGGCGTTACGGCTGAGGGTTCAATCTGACTTCATCACTTCCAACAAAACATGGCCTTGGCTCGGAATCTCGACGTCAATGAAGTACCGGCCAGCCCCCCGCCGGGCTGCGGCACCTGTAATTGCGTACGCATGACTCGGGTCCAATCCAAACTTTACAGGATCGATTTCGAGCGTGCGGCGCACCGTATGATCTTCAAGGTTGAAGCAGTTGATGACGGCGGCCGGCTCCGTAGGATGCGTGTGGACGTGAGTCATCTCATCGACACCGTAGAAAACGCCGGCTTTGTAGAGCTGTTCCAATCGACGGTAGGTGGCCATGGCTTCGTGATGGGCCTTCTGCACCGTTGGATCAGGGTGCGTTCCTCCAATGCCGAGGTGGCGGCACGTGGAGGCATTCCACCAGAACTCGATGGCGCTGGCGTTGTCCTTTCGCAGGTCGATGTGGATGTAAAGAGGCAGTCCGTAAGCGAGGTTGTAATAGTAGAGCGCTATCGCATGGCCGCTCATCAGATCTTCCATCGGCCCCCACATCAGCTCAAAGGCCCAGACGGAATCAAACCCCAGAGCCTCGGTGAATTCCTCCCCGGGGGCTGCGCGGCCGTGTCCGTAGTAGGTGGGCGTGAACCGAACCGGCGAGCCGCCCACCACGGGGTCGTGCATTTCGATGAGGAGATTCGGGTACTCGGCGTGGATCATTCGCGCCAGGCGGCAGGTGGCCTGAACGTATTCTTCCCGGCGAGAGGGCACCGCATGGCCGTGGGCGGGGTCCCAGCATTCCCCATGATACATCGTGCCGTCGAACATGAAGTAAGTCACGCCGTCGCCAGCCAGTGTTTTCAACCGCCGCGCAGTTTCGTCCAGGTACTGGCGAGAGGTTCCGCAGAGCGGGGAAGCCAGGTAGCCCGAGCGCTTCTTCCAGGTCAGCCGATTGCCAAAGCGATCCATCCGATACATCTCGCTGGGATAGGAGGAGGGATCGCACCATCCGGACAGGGGCGTGTGCAGCGACAACTTCAAGCCGTAGTCGCGCCGCAGCATTTCGACAAAATTCCTGCACGGTCCCAGCCTGGATTCATCCCAAATCTTGG
Organism: uncultured Acidobacteriota bacterium; assembly: GCA_963719115.1. Lineage (GTDB taxonomy): Bacteria > Acidobacteriota > Terriglobia > UBA7540 > UBA7540 > Bog-366. The sequence continues at coordinate 75,201 of CAVRBF010000054.1, forward strand.
AGGCGAACAGCGTATCCCAGCCGGGATCGAGATAGAGCGCCTGGCAGCCGATGGCTTGGGCTTTCGCCGCCTCCTGCTTGATGTCGGCGAGTTGGTAATACTTCTTGCGCATTTCGGGATTGCCGAACTCCTCGTCGTGCTGCCAATAGAGCTTATTGTCGTAGAGTTCGTTCCAATGCACCGGTGGATTGAACCCTGGCGGGCAGCCGTGTCCGCGCTCCGTCATCTCTTGGCGAAACGCATAATAGCCTTCCACCATTCCGCCTTCGTAAGCGGTGATGCGTGTTACGCCGTAGCGGTGCGACTCTCCCGGGGCGAGCCAAACCCCGTGCTGGGGCTCCTCCATGTGCGCGCCAATGCCCGCCCAGCGGAGGCCGGCCCGGTTTTGACCCATCGGCACGCGATCGAGGATCGACCACTCCATCCCCTTCTGGCTGTACTTGGTGACCAGAAAGCCCCGCTTGCCGTCTGTCCACGCCCACCCCTCAGAAGCATAGGCTGGCGTGACGGCCGTATCGTAAGTCATGAGCTCGGACCGGTATTCTTGACTCAGAATCTGGTCCGGGGAGAAGTCATCGTACTGCGCATTGTTGCCCCGGGGCGCGCGGCGGTAGGGAACTGCGGTGAACTTGAAATCTTTCCACGTCCCCGCCACCTTGCCCGCTTCCGACTCCAGTGGCAGGACAAATCCGCATCGCACGCCCGAGAGGTCAAGCGGCACGGCAGACTTGTTGGTGAGGGTGATCTCCTCTTCTACCCAAGGCTTGTCTGCCGATAACTTAAACTTTTGGAGGATCTCCAAGCTTCCTTGCCACGTGCTGTCCTGAAGTTGGACCAAGACCGAGCCATCGTCCGCCTCGGATGTGTCGCCCGTCTGAAAAGCGGGTCGCTCAAACGAGTAGCTATAGTCCGCATCTGCCAGCACAAGTTCGCTGGGCAGGTGGACCAAGCGGGAGTTCTTCAGGCCGGGGGAAAACGACAACCGAAACGCGGCGTTTTGTGCCTCGGACGACGGACCTTCGGTGCTGCGAGCGCCCTTCGCGTTCGTGTGTGTCGGAAGAGCAGCCGCGGTTCCGATCGCACCTACTCCCGCAAAGAACCCACGCCTTGTGAGTGAGTCCATATCGTTTCGCCTCCGTGCCTCTGCGGTGCAGTATCTCTCTTCTACGCGTAAATCCCGCGCAACTTGATGCAGTATGCGACGCGGTCAATCGCCAGCATGTAGGCGGCAATGCGGTTGTTGACGTTGTGTTTTTCGCCGAACTTCACCACCTGGGCGAAGGCGTCGACCATGATGTGCTTCAGCCGGCTGTTGACGGTTTCCTCCGGCCAGAAGTAGCCCTGGCGGTCCTGCACCCATTCGAAGTAGGAAACAGTCACGCCGCCGGCGTTGGCCAGGATGTCCGGCACGACGAAGACGCCGCGTTCAAACAGAATGTCGTCGGCGGGCGGCGTGGTGGGACTGTTGGCGCCCTCCACCAGAAGTTTGGCCTTGACCTTGTGAGCGTTCTTGCTGGTAATGACGCTCTCGGTGGCGGCGGGCAGCAGCAGGTCGCACTCCTGCTCCAGAATTTCCTGCGCACCGATGCTCTCGCCGCCGTCGAAGCCCTTGATGGATTTGTTCTTTTCCTTGTAGGCCAGCAGGCGGGTGACGTCGACGCCCGACGTGTTAAACACGCCGCCGGAAACATCCGCGATGCCGATGATCTTGTAGCCGGCTTCGTGCATCAGGCGCGCGGCCTGCGAACCGACGTTCCCGAATCCCTGCACGATTACGCGAGTGCTTTCTCTCTGCCAGCCGAAATGCTTTAAGGCTTCATCGGCGGTGATCATGCAGCCGCGCCCAGTGGCTTCGCGTCGGCCCAACGAGCCGCCCAAGCTGAACGGCTTGCCCGTCACGCTGCCCGTCACCGTGTGGCGTTTGTGCATGGAATAGGTGTCCATGATCCACGCCATCGTCTGGTCGTTGGTGTTCATATCGGGCGCCGGCACGTCGCGCTCCGGCCCGATATAATCCAGAATTTCCGCAGTGTAACGGCGGGTGATGCGCTCCAGCTCACCTTGCGAAAGCTTGAAGGGATCGCAGATGACGCCGCCCTTGGCGCCGCCGAATGGGATGTTAACCACGGCGCACTTCCACGTCATCTCCGCGGCCAGTCCGCGAATTTCATCCAGCGTCACGTCCGGGGCATAGCGCAGGCCGCCTTTGCAGGGTCCGCGCGCAATGCTGTGCTGCACTCGAAAGCCGTCAAAGACCCGCAAAGTGCCGTTGTCCATCGAAACCGGAATGTGGACGATGATTTCGCGATTGGGTGTGCGCAGATACTCCGACAGGCCTTGATCAATGCCGAGCTTGCGGGCGGCCACATCGTAGCGGGCCGCCATCGACTCATATACACTCAGTTCCTTCTCTTTTCCCTCGACGCTCATTCTGCCCCCTGTTCGGGCAGCGGCGGATTCCGCCTGCTGCGGGCGGTTCTCCCCGACAGCCCATGGCTACTACTTCGCAGAGTATAGCAAACGAGCGGTGAATTGAGTCATCGATTCAACGGGTCATCGGGCCATTAGCGGATTGATTCGACGAACGACTGGGTCGCAGGCTTAGACGTTTTTTTAATGGCACAATGGCGCGATGACCCGATGAATCAATTTCGCCATGGCCCGATGACCCGATGATCCGATGGATCAATACCGCTAGGCTCCTGCCGCCAACGCGGCGAAAACGGAGACGGGGATGTTGGTGTGGCCAGGTGATTCGTGGGTGAGTGCCCAACAGTCTTTCTGGCGCAGAAGTTGGGAGACGAGTTGGTCATGCATGGCATGACCGCCACGGTCGGCAACGACGTGCCCGATCAGGGGATGGCCGAACAGCGAAATGTCGCCCATCAGGTCGAGAACCTTGTGGCGGCAGAATTCGTCGGGAAAGCGCAGCCCCTCTGGATTCAGCACTCGTTCCTCGTCCAAAACCACGACGTTCTCCAGTGAGCCGCCATGCACCAGCCCGTTCTTCAACAGCATTTCCACTTCGGCTATAAACCCAAACGTGCGGGCCGGAGCGACCTCGGTTTCGTACGAGGCGGCACTCGGAGTAAAGTCGAGCGTCTCGGCTCCGATGACAGGGTGAGGGAAGGCGATGGAATAACTGACGGCGAAGGTATCACAGGGGTAGACGGCAATTTTCTTGGGTCCGTCCTCCAGCTCCACGGGCTTTAGAATCCTGGCATAGGTTCGTCGGGCTCGCTGCCGACGGATGCCCGCCTGTCGGATGAGCTTCACGAAGGGCAGGGCGCTGCCATCGACAATGGGAACTTCCAGGTTATCAATTTCGACGATAGCGTTGTCGATACCCGTCCCGGCGAGCGCCGAGAGCAAGTGCTCGGTGGTAGAAATCAGCACGCCTTTCTTCATAAGGCTGGTGGCGTAGCTCACACGAGCGACGTTGCGCGACTGCGCTTCAATGGCGAAGCCCTCCAAGTCGGTGCGTTTGAACACGATGCCGGTGTTGGCAGGCGCGGGACAAAGCCGCACATTCACTTTTACCCCGCTGTGGAGACCGATTCCCGATAAAGACACGTCCGATGCGAGCGTGTGTTGTTGACCCAATTTCCCTCCCGACGCAAGACAGCCAATGGTGCAGTTAGTAGTCCAAGACGACGTAAAATAATAACATGTTAAGATTCTTCCGGTTACGGAAGTTTTGTAAAATGTTCCACAGATGGCACTGTGGCAGAATTACAACACTTTGCTGATGTCTGTCGCGTGGTTGCCACACACCGAAGGAATGGGACGAAGCCTGCGGATGCCCATGTGCGCTCAAGACTTCTCTGCGCAGTGGTTCCACCCCCAACTATACTTGGACGACGTCTGCATCGATCGATTCACTCTTATCACCGCCGGCGACCCTCACCATTTGCGGTAAAATGCCAGACGGGTGATGGACCGCGTGCCGGACGATCAACCATGATTTCATGCTAATACTATTCGGGAGGAATGATTGCCCCAGACTGACACTAAGCTCTTTCTGATTGACGCCATGTCGCTGGTGTTTCGCGCCTTCTTTGCGCCCATGCAGATGGCCCTGGTTTCGCCCGGCGGGATGCCCACGAAGGCGATCTACATCTTCGTGCGCACTCTGCGCAAGCTGCTCAAGGACCACCATCCGGACCATATCGCCGTGGCGTTCGACTTGGCCGCGCCCACCTTTCGCGACAAGCTCTTCGAGGAGTACAAGGCCAACCGGCCGGCATTCCCCGAAGAGCTTGCCCTGCAACTTCCCTACGTGCGGCGATTCTGCCTGGCGATGGGGTTGCCGATGGTGGAACTCGAAGGTTTTGAAGCCGACGACGTGATTGGCACCCTGGCAAAGGCCGGACCCAGGCAGGGAGCTGACGTCTTCATCATTTCGGGCGATGAAGACTTGTTTCAACTGGTGAATGACCGCGTGCGCGTGCTCAAGCCGGTGCGCGGAGGGAGTGATGGCGAGACGGTTTGCGACGTGGACAAGGTGAAGGAGATTATCGGCGTTGCGCCAGAGCAGGTAGTGGACTGGCTGGCGCTCACGGGCGACCCCAGTGACAATATTCCGGGCGCCCGCCCGCTGCCCGGCCAGGAACCGCCGGTTCCGGAGGGGGGCAAGAAGCGCAGCTACATTGGCCCCAAAGGCGCCACGGAGCTGATCCAGCAATTCGGCACGCTGGAAAAAGCTCTCGACGGCTATGCGCAGGTCAAGAAGCAGAGCTACCGCGACGCGCTGCGCGACTTCCGCAAGGAAGCGATGCTGAGTCGTGAGCTGGCGACCATTCGCACAGACGTTCCGGTTGACGCTTCACTGGGGCAATTACGCGTCAAACCCGTGGACGTCGAGGAAATCACGGCGCTCTGCCGCGAACTGGGTTTCACCTCGCTCCTGCGTGAGTTCCTGGAGGAAGCGCCGGCGCCGACCGAGGCCGCCGTCGAGTCGGAAGAGTTGAACTCGCCGCCGGCCATCGAACGCTGGCTGAAGTCGGTGGACCCCAATGCCTCAGTTGCCGTGGCGATGGGCATCGAGGGAGACGAAGGCTATGGCGGCCGCCTGTTGGCGCTGGGATTGTCAGATGGCAAGCGCAATTCCACCGTCGCGCTCGGGAATGCGCTCCTGCCCGCGCTGGCGCCGGTGCTCACCGACCCCGCGCGCGGCAAGTCGGTACACAACGCGAAGCTGCTGCAACTGCTGCTGGCAAAGCAGGGAATTGCCGTGGCGGGCGTGGCCGACGATACGATGCTTTACTCCTACCTGCTGGAGCCGCTGGCCTCAAGCCACGCGCTTGCCGACGTGGTCCTACGCCGCCAGGGGCGCAAGATTTCTCCCTCGCTCGCGGAGGCCGCCGCCCGCACGCGCGAACTGGCGGAAATTCTCCGGCCGGAAATCGCCCGCGAAGCGCTGACCAAGCTTTATGAAGAGATTGAGCTGCCGCTGGCCGCGGTTTTGGCCGAAGTGGAAGCCGCGGGCGTGCGGGTGGACGTCGGAATTCTGACGCGCATGTCGGGTGAATTCGATAAGGAACTAACGACACTGACGCAGCAAATCTACGATCTTGCCGGCGGTGCCTTCGATATCGATTCACCCAGGCAACTGGGCGAAATCCTGTTCGAAAAGCTTAAGCTTCCGGGCGGAAAACGGCTGAAGAAGAGCGGGCAATATTCCACGGACGCCTCCGTGCTCGAATCGTTGGCGGAAAAGCACGACCTGCCACGCAAGATCATTGAATACCGCACGCGCGCCAAGCTGAAGTCCACCTACATTGATGCGCTGCCCAAATTCATTCTGCCCGAGACAGGCCGACTGCACACGACGTTCAATCAAACCGTGGCGCGCACGGGGCGGCTGTCCTCTTCCAATCCCAACCTGCAGAATATTCCCATTGACGACGAATTCGGCGTGCGCATCCGCTCGGCGTTTGTCGCTGATGCCGGTTGCCGATTGATTTCTGCCGACTATTCGCAGATTGAATTGCGTGTCCTCGCGCATCTCTCCGGCGACCCGCTGCTGATCGAAGCGTTCACCCGCAACGAGGATATTCATGCGCGCACCGCTCAGGAAATCTTTGGCGTGCCGCCGGGCCTTCAGAACCACGAGCACCGGCGCATGGCGAAGGCCATCAACTATGGCGTGATTTATGGGCTGAGTTCATTCGGGCTGGCGGAGCGCACGGGTACCAGCCGCACGGAAGCGCAGCGTTACATCGACACGTACTTTGAACGCTACAGCAAGGTGAGCTCCTACCTCAAGGGTTTGGTGGAGGAGGCGCGCACCACCGGCCGCGTGCGCACGGCGTTTGGGCGCCTGCGGCCCATACCTGAGATCAACAGCGGCGACGTGCAATCCCGCAATCGTGCCGAACGCGAGGCTATGAATACTCCGCTCCAAGGCACGGCGGCGGACTTGATGAAGCTGGCCATGGTCAAAACCCAGGCGCGGCTGAAGCGGGAAAAGCTGCAATCGCGCATGATCCTGACCGTGCACGATGAACTGGTCTTTGAAGCTCCGGAGGCGGAAATCGATCGGGCTCAGGCCGTCGTGCGCGAGGAAATGGAAGGCGCCTTTCCCCTGCGCGTCCCAGTCAAGGTGGACTTGGGTGTGGGGCAGAATTGGAAGGAGGCGAAGTAGCAACGAGGTGTCAGGTGCAGGTGGAGGTGTCAGGCTTGCGCCACATGCGAGCGGTTCAGCTAATACGCTGGGAGATCCCGCGGCTCTGCTCGGGCTGGCAGTCGGAGTTCGAAAGTTGCTGAAGTTGAGGCCGGGGACTGCGCCCCCTCACCCGCCCGTCCGGAGACGGTCGACCTCTCCCCTGGGAGAGGTTGTGAATAGACTTGGCGCGGGAGCGCTCGAAGAAAACCGTCGGCCTCTCCGAGGGGAGAGGCCGACCCGATCCTTCGGGGCGGGTGAGGGGTCTTTTACTCGTAAAGGAGCGCACACCATGGATTCCATGCAATCGTTCCGCAGACTCTTTGAGTACGATCACTGGGCCAACCAAGCGGCGCTGGCGAGTCTGAGCAGCATGACCGGTACCCCAGAGAAGCCGCTCAAGGTCTTTGCCCATGTCCTGGGAGCCCACCGTGTGTGGCGGGCGCGATTGGAAGACTCCGGCGCTCCAAGCGTGCAGCCGTGGCCGACGCTTTCACCAGAGGAAGCTCGTCTGGCCATCGAAGAGATTCACCAGCGCTGGCTGACGCTGCTCGATCAGTTCAACGAGGAGAAGCTCGATCAAAACCTGGTTTACCGGACCACGCAAGGTGTGCCGTTCGAAACCCCCATCCGTGATGTGCTGACGCACCTTCTGATGCACGCGGCCTATCATCGCGGACAGGTGGCATCAGCGGTGCGTGAAGCCGGTGGCAAGCCCGCCACGACCGACTACGTCTACTATCTCCGGCGGCAAGCCCAACGATGAATACCCTGACGAATGCGAATCTGTACGAGTTGCTGGTGGGCAGCGGCGCGCATTACTCATGCGTCTGCATCGAGAACCCGTCCGGCCAGAGATTTACCTACGGCGACGTGGACGCACACTCGGCGCGAATTGCCAACCTGCTGCGTTCTTGCGGAGTCGAGCCCGGCGATCGCGTGGCGGCGCAGGTGCAGAAATCTCCCCACGCGATTTTTCTCTACCTTGCCTGCCTGCGCGTGGGCGCAATTTACCTGCCCCTCAACACGGCCTATACAGATGAAGAGACCGATTACTTCCTCGAGGACGCAGAACCCAAGGTGATGGTTTGCCCGCCTGACCACCGCGAAGATATCGCGAACCTCTGTGGCCGACAGGCAGTTCAGCGCTTATTGACCCTCGATGCCGAAGGGTCCGGGAGTCTGATCGGTGAGAGTCGCGGGCTTGCGCAAACTTTTTCCACTGCCGCGGCCGCTGAGAATGACGTGGCCGTGATCGTTTACAGCTCGGGCACTACGGGCAAGCCCAAGGGGGCGATGTTAACGCACCGCAATCTGGCGTCGAATGCCGAGGCGTTGGTGCGGGCGTGGGGATTTACCGAAAACGACCTGCTGCTGCACGCCCTGCCACTCTTCCACGTGCATGGATTGTTCGTCGCGATGCACTGCGCCCTGATGAGCCGCGCGCAGGTCTTGCTTCTGCACCAGTTTGACGCAGCGCAGGTCTGCTCGCTGCTTCCCCGCGCCACGGTCCTGATGGGCGTGCCGACGTATTACACGCGCTTGTTGGCTCAGCAGCGATTCGGCGCGGACATTTGCCAGGGAATACGCCTGTTCGCTTGTGGCTCGGCGCCGCTGCTGCCCGACACGTTTGAACAGTTTCGCCGGCGCACGGGCCACACGATTTTGGAACGCTATGGCTTGACCGAAACCAGCATGAACACGAGCAATCCGCTGGACGGTGAGCGCCGCCCGGGTTCTGTAGGCTTGGCGCTTCCCGGCGTCGAGGTTCGCATCGCCGATTCGGACGACCAACCACTCGCGGCGGGCGCCGTCGGGGAGATTCAAGTGCGCGGCCCCAACGTTTTTGCCGGTTACTGGCGCAAGCCGGAGATCACCGCCGCGTGCTTCACTCGGGACGGGTTTTTCCGCACTGGCGACCTGGGGCGCCTCGACGCCGACGGCTACTTTTCCATCGTGGGGCGTTCGAAGGACCTCATCATCAGCGGCGGTTACAACGTTTATCCCAAGGAAGTGGAAGACTGCATTGATCGGCTCGAAGGCGTGCTGGAATCGGCGGTGATCGGCATGCCCCATCCCGATTTCGGCGAGGCCGTGGTGGCCGTAGTTGTTCCACGCCCCGGAGCCAGCGTGAACGTAGAGACGATCAAGTCACGGCTGCGTGGCAGTTTGGCCAATTATAAACTTCCGAAATTGTCAGTGTTAATTAAAGAGTTGCCGCGCAACACCATGGGCAAGGTGCAGAAGAACCGGCTGCGGGCGGAATACCGAGACGTTTGGGAGGAGTTCATGGTGAAGAGGGGTGGGCGTTCCAGTCCTGCGTAGGCTTCTGGACAAATGCGGCAAGCGTCGGCAGCTATGAATCGTATCTACCGCTGAACCCGCCTGCTGGATGGGTTATCAGGAGTGGTCAATTGACGCGTACGAGCACGATCTGGGCTGAGATCGTTGCCCGCATGGTCGAACGAGATGACTCCCGAAGCACCGGAGAAGGCAGTGACTTCGGCAAGGGCATCGCGCAGTCGCGCGCGGTTGGGGCCGGACTGGCGGAGCGATGCTGCGACAATACACACCGCATCGTAGACTTCGGCAGCGCCGGCCGAGGGATTAGTCCCGAATCGCTGACGATATCGCTGTTCGAATTCCTTTCGTGCTCGGCGATTCGCTTGTGAGGCCGTTGTCCACTGGTTGGCAGGGGACTTGTCGCAGATGGGGCAGGGCATCGAACTATGATCGCCCGATTCGCCGTCCACTGCTTTGCGGCAAAGGTAGAATGGAACGTCGGGGCGAAGGCTGTGCACTTGTTTCGCAATAGTTTGAGCCGTTGCGGCGTCGCTCCATATGACCACCGCCTGGGCAGTATTCAATTCCTTCCCAAGCACGCCGTTCGTCTGCTTCTCGCCGCCGACCACCATCTGCGTGGGTGCAATGGAGCTCATCGCCCGGGCCGCCCTGAGAAATTCCTCCGCGCCCAGGCGGCCATCGTGGTCATCCTGAGCTAACAACACGACATGCTCAAGCTTCCGGTTCTGGTAGATGTCGTGCGCGAACGTCTGTGCCTGGGCCGCATCGGTGGGGCCAAGGCGAAAGATCCACGGCAGGTTGACTTCCGTCGTCGTGCTGTCGGAGGCGAGTGTCAGCACCGGCACGCCGACCTTGTTTCCCACCTGTTCGGCCAGATGCGCCGTGCCCCCCTCCGGCGAGGTGACGATGGCCACGGCCTGATCGTCAAAGACCATGTGCACAACTTGCGACGAAGCCTGACCCCACGGACCGCTTTCATCGCGAACGACGAGCAACAAGCGATGCCCACCGGGCGGGGCCGCGGCATTCTCCTCATCCATTGCCATCTGCGCGGCGCGGCGCAAGGCTTCACCTTCGGTTTGCCGAGGACCCGTGAGCGGAAGCAACACGCCGATGCGGATTTCCGTACCGGAAAGATCGCGCGTGACTTCGCGGCCCGGACCGTTGTAGCGTACCGCATCGCGGTTGATCGCGGCGTACGGCGTTTGCGCAAAGGCCCGATTTGGGTGAAGGCTCGACAGGCAAAGAGCGAAGGCAAAAGGCAAGATGCAAAGGGCAAAATGCAAAATTGAAGGACGACCTGCCACGGCGCACACCTCATTGAGTACGCTTGAGCGCGACGGAGAGAGGAGAAACTCCGGAAGTCGCGAATGTCGGGTGCTTTTCCCCATCTACCACCTACCGTCTACCGCCTACTGCCTTTCCGTTTTGCCATTTGCACTTTGCCTTTTGCCTTGCTCTTCGCCTTACTGCGAAGCTCCCTCGTGCCCGTGCTGTCGAGGCGCGAGCCAGTATTCAAACTTACCGTCTTTCACGCGTGCCAGGTTGACGGGCGCCAGATTGTTGAGCGTATGGTCAAAGTAAATGGTGCCCGTCACGCCCTGGTAGGTTTTCATCTGGTAGTCGCGCAACACGTCCATGATGCGCCCGCGATTAAGGCCGCTCCTTCCCATGGCGGCCATCAGAAGTTTCATGCCGTCGTAAGCTGAAGCGGCGTAATCGATGGGATCTTCGTGGAACCTCTGCTGGTAGGCCTGCCGGAATGCCAGCCACTGGGCATCCGTCCTGGTGGGATTGAGCGGCGAAGTCACCACCAAGCCTTCCGCGGCGGGTCCCGCGAGATCGAGGGTTTGCGCGTATGCCAGCCGGCTGCCGCCAAACGCGGGCTGCTTCATTCCCATCGCGCGCATCTGTTTGAGGATCATCCCCGCTTCTGCCGCCTCGCTCCAGATGACGACGCCTTCCACCTTGGCGTCCCTCAGCATCTGAAGTTGACGGGTAAAGTCCTTGTCGCCACGCTCAAACTTTACTTCCAGCACGGGCTGGCGACCCATGCGGCGCGCTTCATCGCTGAACTTTTCCACGCCGATGCGCGCGTAACGCGCCTGGGTGCGAATGATGCCGATGCGCTTCAGCTTGAGGTCCTTGAACACGTAGTCAGCCAGCGTGTAACCCTGCTGACGATCGTCGGAGAAGGTGTGGAGGAGCCAAGGAATGCGCGTTTCGGTAACGGTAGGGTCCGTGGTTCCCACGTCAACGATGGGGACTTCCAGTTTCAGGGACACGCGCAGCGAGATGTGGCAGTTCTGGCCGTCCACGCAGCCGAGCATGGCCCAGCAGTTTTCCTGGTAAAGCATTTTGACCAACTCGGTGGATGATGCGCCCCACAGTGCGGATTCATTGTGGATCTTCAGGGCGAAGGGCTTGCCGTGATAGCCGCCTCGCGCGTTGGCCTGTTCGATGGCGAGTTGCGCTCCGTGCAGCATGGGAAGGCCGTAAATCGACTCGGGGTTGTTCTCGATCGGGCCCAGGAATCCAATGGCGACTTCGGAGAGTTGCGTGGGATTGCTGCTCGGGCGCAAATCGGCCGCACCGTGATACTGAAGGGTGTCGTCGCGCACGAACCAGTCGTAGTAAGGCTTGGTGAAGCGGCGGAAGGGTACGGCCTCGTCCGGCATATTGGCGTAGCGCTGGCTGGGCTTGACCGTTTCATCCCGCTTTATGACTGTGCCGGGTGGGGTTTCATCCGGATCTTTGTACTGCGGGGCGGCCGCACAGAGCGAAGCCAGAGTAATGACAACCAGAACACAGCGCGGCAGGGCCGCAACCAAACTCGTACCATGGGCATCCTGCCGGTGCCCGAGCACGGCCAGGAAGGCCGTGGTGCGAAATTCGTGCGGCGTACAAAGCTTCTGGCGAATAATAGTACAGGACGAGTATTTCATTGAGTTACCCCGCTTGCTTCCGAGTGGGCCGAGTGACACTGGCCGTAGCCGCAATCTACCAAGGCTTTCACGCCGCCTGCTCCGCTTGCAGCAGCCGCTCATGATACTGACGAGCAAACTTGACGATGCGCGCCAGGGTTTCGCCCGTGATCGCCTGGTCGGCGTCGCAGCGCGGCCGCCCGCTGGCAAAATCCGCGACCTCAATCAGGAGGCCCTGGCTTCCGAACTCAAGCGCGGCGCGGCTTGCGGGTTCGACCATCGCTGCTACCCCGGTGGCGTGGCTGGGATCGACAATGACGGGCAGAAAGGTGTTGGCCAGCACCGCAGGAATCACGTTCAGGTCCAGCACGTAGCGCGAGTACTCGCCGGCGGCAAACGCCTTGATGCCACGCTCGCAGAGCACGATGTTCAGGTTGCCTTGCTTGGCGATGTACTCCGCGGCGCCCAGCCACTCGCAAAGGCTGGCGGCCATGCCGCGCTTCAGCAGCACCGGTTTACCGGTCCGTGCCGCCTCCGCCAGCAGTGGGTAGTTCTGCATGTTGCGCGAGCCGATCTGGAGCATGTCCGCGTACTCGGCCACCTGTTCCACCAGTCGCGTGTCCATGACCTCGGTGACGATGGGCAGGCCGGTCTCCTCGCGGGCGACTCGCAGGATGCAAAGGCCCTCCACCCCGGTGCCTTGGAAGTCGTGCGGCGAGGTGCGCGGTTTGTAAGCGCCCCCGCGCAGCATCTGGGCGCCGGCGCGTTTCACAGCACGAGCCACGGAGAGCGTCTGCTCGTGGCTCTCCACGGCACAAGGGCCGCCGATGATAACTGGCCGCCCGTCTCCGAAGCGCACGCCCCGCACCTCGACCACGCGCGTCTGGTCTTCTCCGTACCGAGGATTGGTCTGGCGGCAGAGGAGCGGTGCAATACGCGGAAGATCATCTATCGTGAGTTGTCCAGCGACTTTCATGGGAAATCCCCTTGTGCTTTCGACCGTTGGTCGCGAGCCGCCAATGCCCCGCAGCGTAACCCCTCACCCCCACGACCAGCAGAACGTGGGGCCCCCTCCCGTCAGCAGACGGTCAACCTCTCCCCTCGGAGAGGTTGTTGATTTCTCCTGGCGCTCTGGCGGAGGGCCCCAAAAACATCCTCAGCCTCTCCCGAGGGGAGAGGCCGTCCCGATCCGTCGGGACGGGTGAGGGGTCTCTTGCCGGCGGCGGTCAGGCCCCTTTGAGGGGCCAGCGGCCGTAACGCCGCCGGCCCTGTCGGAGGATACTTACTCGCCAAGCGCTGACGTCTGCCCCTTGCCGCTCCCATCCGACTCGAAGATTGCCATCGCTTCCATTTCCACCAGCAAATCCGGGCGGCACAGGATGGCCTGGATGCCGGTAGAGGCGGGCAGCGGGTTCAGTCCTTGTTCAGCGAAGAACTGGGTTCGAGTCTCGTTGAACGCCACGTAGTCGCGCTCGATGTCGCGCAGGTAGCAGGTAGTGCGGACCACGTCTCTCCAAGTGGCGCCTTCCGCGGCGAGCAACTTGGTGATGTTTTCGTAAGTTCGCAGTGTTTGGGCGCGGAAATCGCCCACGTGGATCGTTTTGCCAAACTCATCGATGCTGGCCGTGCCGGAAATCAGCAGGATGGTGATGCCCTTGATGTCCAGCCTCAGTCCGCGCGAAAACGACGAGGGCCGGGCGTAGTTGAAAGCTTCGTTCAGGGTTTCCGGAGCGCTAATGGCCTTTTTGGAAATTTCCTGATGTGAAGTTTGCGGTTCCACGAGAGTCTGTAGCGTTGGCATAAAGTTGAGTCTCCTTCTGAGGTTCGCGAATTCCGTGGCTCAGCCCGAGGGCGGTGGCCACCCAGATGTCGTCACCCTGAAAGTCCATGTTCAAGATGTAATTGTGAGCGAGGGAGGTGCTGGTGGTGAGTTTCTGTTTCTTGCCGTCGGGCCAGGTGATTTCAATTTCTCCCTGACCTTTTTGTTTGCCGGGCCAATAGCTGACCCAGGTTTGAGTGGAGTAATCGAGCATGCTGAGGCCCTTGTCCGTGCACGCCCAGACCTCATTGCGGCGGGACTTGGGTGCGTTAATGAAGTCGGAGGCCAGGCCGCTGTCTTTGGTCAGATAGTTGTGCCAGTTGCGCCCGTCGTACCCGCTTAAGCCAAAATAGGTGGAAGCCCAGACCATCCTGGTGTCGGGATTCCAGGCGACGCCCGAAACGATGACGTGAAGGAGACCCTGATTCTTGAAGAGGACAAGCTCCATCTCCCCGTCGGGATCGGTATAGGGCTTCCAGTAGTTGCCGGCCACATCGTATTCCAGCAATCCGCCGCCCCAGATGGCGAAGTACATCTTGCTGCCCGCAGGTGCGATACCGTAGGCCCAGGGTTCCTGGAACGGTGCGTTCTTTTCGCTCCAACTGCTCCACTCACCGGTGTCGGTGTTGTAACGGCTGACGCCGGCGGTGGTGGCTACCCATACGTAGCGGTCAACCACGGCGATGCCATAGCAGATGTCGTTCAGCAGGCCGCTGGTCAAGTTGGTAAAGTTCTCAAAGCGTCCGCCGGAAAAGTGGCTGACGCCGCCGAAGGTGGCGATCCAAAGGTCTCCCGTGTTCTTGTCCACGGCGATGCCCAGCACGGCGCGGTGCGCCAAGCCATCCGAGGGCTTGTACACCTTCGCCACTTTGCCGTTCTCGATCAGTACCAAACCGTCTTCCGTGCCCGCCCAAACGCGTGCGCCGTCAACGGTGACGCAGAAGACTTTGCCGTCGGGCATGCCGTTGGCCGCGGTGAAATTCTCCCAGCGAGTGTAAAGATGCGGATGCTCCGCCGCGAAGCACAAGGAGCAAGTCAAAAGGCAAAGGGCAAAAGGCAAAAGGGAGAAGCGGTAGACGCTAGACGGTAGGTGGTAGACGGGGAAGAGCGCCCGGCGTTCGCCATGTCCGGAAGCTTGCCGTCGTTCGTCTTGCTTCATGCTACTGGATGAAATTTGAGCCATGGCGGATCGTCCTTCACTTTTGCCTTTTGCGTTTTGCACTTTGCCTTTTGCCTTGCTCTTCGAATCGCAAATCATCAATCACAAATCACCAATGGTCAGAGCGTCTTCAAGAACTCGATAAGGTCGTTAAGCTGGTCCTTGCTCATATCGGAAGTCACACCGTGCGTGTCCTGGTTGTTGAAGACGGTCCAGATTTCTTCCAGCGTCAGAGCTTCGCCGTTGTGCAGATAGGGCGCGTCTTCGTAAACGCGATCGAGTTGGGGAATGTCAAACATGCCGTTGGTGTCGTACTTCGTCGCGGAGCGGACGTCGGTGCTGATGCGGGCGGTGTAATGCGTCTCCGCCGGATGGCAGGTGTCACAGCGGTTCTGCACCGGAATCACTTGGCCATCGTTGGTCTGGCGGCGGTAGAAGATGGCTTTCCCCCGCTCCTGCGCGTCCGTCAACTGCCCGTCCGGGGCGAGATGACGATTGGGCGCCAGCGGTATGTTGTTCAAATAGGTCAACAGCGCTTCCAATTCCGGTGTGTTGAATCCCTCCGAGCGAAACAGGAATTTGGCGATGCGCGGGCCGCATTGGGTGGCGAGGTCGGGGTTGTGGCCGTTCCACTTGTAGGGTGCAGTTTCGCGGATTCCCCGCAGCGTGCGATTGGCCACGCGGTCGCGTCCCAGTTGCGGGGTCTCGAGATTCCAGGCCAGGCCGTCCAGATGCGAGTTGGGATGGCACGTTGCGCAGGCGAATTGCCCTTGGAAACAGTACTTGGCGGCGTGGAACAGTTGCTCGCCGCGCCGCATGAGCGTGATTTCCTTCGGTCCGCCCAAGTCGATGGTGGTTTCGGCTTTCGTCTCGGCTCCAGACCAGAGCTTTGCACGGGTAACAGCAGGCGATTTCAGGTCCACGACGGTCAAGGAATCATCGAGGCGATTGGCGACGTAAGCCCATCTGCTGTCCGGCGAAATAACGACCGAGGTGGGGTTATGGCCGGTGGGCAAACGTTTGACCGTAAACGTCGCCGCGGAGTCGAGGCGATTGGCAATCTCGTCCGAAGGGACTTGACGGAGGCGTTGTGCCAACCGTGCCGTGTCGATCACGGAAACCGTATCGGCGTCGGAGGATGTCACGACTGCCCAGCGTCCGTTGGGCGACAACGCTACTCCGTCATTCGCGGCGAAGTAGTAATCGACGTCATCCAGTAGAACCTGGGCTACTTCTGACGGTGCTCCGTTCGGAGTCGCGCTTTGGGAAGGGTGAACCACCGCCAGGCCGTGAGTCATCATCCATCCCTGGCTGACCTGGATCAAGGGACCCAGGTTCTTCGGGCGCACGAGCGGAACCAGAATGCTGCCTGGCCAGAGTTGCGGCGGTGTCCCGCCCTGCTGAGCGGAGGCTTCGGGTCGGCTGAAGCTCGTTATCTTGACGGAAGGAACTTCCGCGATGTGGCGCAATTCAATGGCGCCGGGAACCAGAATGCGTTCCGCCACAACCTGTCGTGCGGTGTCGAGGACTAGCAATTCGGAGACCGGCGGCTGATCGGTAGGGCCCCAGGTGCGGCAGGAGGTTTGAGACATAGACACGCCGGCCGTCCTGTGAAAGCATCACTTGCTCGGGGTAGCGGTGCGTGCTGAAGCGCTTGACTTCCGTGGCGGAGGCGAGATCGATAAGCGAAACGCTGTCGCCTATGCTGTTGGCGACGTAGAGCGTCTTGCCCGGACGATCAGTGGTCAGACCGACGGGCCCCCATCCGGCCTTCAGAGTGCGCTTGACGGTGAATGTCGCCGCATCGACTTCCGTCACGGTGTCGCTCCAGCTATTCGAAACGTAAAGAGTTTTGCCGTCGGGCGAGATCGCAAGGCCCCGCGGGCTGTGGCCCACCGTCGCCCGCGCGCTGACGGTCCGTGTCTCGGTGTCAACGGCGATGACGGAATCATTTCCCTCGCACACGACGTAGAGTGTCCGGCCGTCGGCAGAAAGCCTTAGTTCCGTTGGCGTAAGGTATTCAGGCTCCACCGCGTGCGCGGCCTGCGGAGCGATCGGCGCCGCAGGCGAGGAAGGGCAAGGCAAAAGGCAAAGTGCAAAAGGCAAAATGCAAAAGTGCAAGACTGGTGCTATCGGGCACTTGACGCTTCGCCGACGCAGGGTGGATTGCCTATCCATTGGTGCTTCCTTTTGCTTTCCCCTTGGCCGTAGCGACAGATTTCGCGAGGATCGCGCACAACTGATTCGACTCGTCAAGCAAGTCGGAAATGCGAACTGCCGGGACCTTTCCAGATTTCACGAGCAAGCGAATCCAGTATGTGGCCTCTCGCATTTCCTTCAACGCGATCTGGAGTTTGTGGATGAAGTCAATTTTGGATTCCGCCCCGCACGCCTCTTCGTAATTGGCGCCTACTGAGGTTCCACTTCGTAACAATTGGTCTGCCACACGCCGACCCACGAGGGTGTTTGGCAACGACTCAACCAATTTGATGAGTCTCGCGCCATAGTCCAATAGACGCTCGCTCAGATCACGCTTTTCCGCTGTTATCACGGTCAATCCTGTTGCTTCGTAGTTCACATTTTGCCTTTTGCATTTTGCACTTTGCCTTTTGCCTTGCTCTTATCTTCGACCTCCGACGCCTCCTGACACATTGGTTGGCTCCGTCACCTTAAGGATCTGGTCCGCCTTGACGTTTTCCAGGACTTGCTGTGTCCCGCTCGGCCAGCGAATGATGAGCTTGTCCACCGAGGCGTGCTGGCCCAGACCGAAGTGCGGGCGAGGGTCTCCCTGGGAGAGGTAGCCGTTTTCCGCCGTGGCCTCAAGGTATTGGTGCAGATCACCCGCGATGGCCTCCAGCCGCGCGCCGAATCCATCGCGATTGCTTCGCGTACCCACCAATTTCACCGTCAGCCAGTGGTTGCGCGGACCCGCCGCCGGCGGCTTGGCGTGCAGCAATATGCCTTTGCCGCCAAGCGCCATGATGAACGCGTCCATGTAGCCGTCATTGTCGTAGTCAGCGAAGCAGGCACCGCGTCCGACTTTCTTGAACTTGAAGTAATCACCGGCCTGTGCCGAGACGTCGGTAAAGGTCGAGTCGCCGTTATTCCGGAGCAGGGAATCCTCCATCGGAATCAGCCAGTGCAGGCCACCGTTCACCACGAACAGGTCCTTCCAGCCGTCGTTGTCGTAGTCGTAAAACCCATCGCCCCAGCCCACATACTGGCCCGAGACGGCGGCGACTCCGGTCTCGACCGTCGTGTCCAGCCAGAAGCCCTTGCTGCCGGGGTTGTGGAACAGGCGGTGGTAACGCATGTCGGACACGAACAGGTCCTGCCAGCCATCGTTGTCATAGTCGCCAAAGATGGGGTTCATGGCGGACGTGGCTTCGCCGTTGGCGCCGAAGGCCGTGTTCACGTCGGACGCCACGTTGGTAAAAGTGCCGTCGTGATTGTTGTGATACATGTAGCTTTCCATCGTGTCGTTGGCGATGTAGATGTCGGGCCAGCCGTCGTTGTCGAAGTCGCCGGCGGTCAGGCCCATGGCGCGGCCCATGGGGTTATCGATCCCTGCCTTGTGCGACACGTCGGTGAAGGTGCCATCGCCGTTGTTGTGGAACAGGCGATTAGCGTCTCCTTCGTAATCGAGCGGGCCGGGGAAAGCCTCGGCAGAGAAGTACTCGCGCTTGGCGTTGGGATCAAACTTCAGGTAGTTGCCCACAAACAGGTCCAGCTTGCCGTCGCGATCGTAGTCAATCCACGTTGCGCCGGTGCCGAAGTGCGGATTTTCCACGCCCGCCTTGGCCGTCACGTCCGTAAAGGTCCCGTCTCCGTTGTTGTGGTAGAGGATCGACGAGCCCCAGTTGGTGACGAAGATATCCTCATACCCGTCGTTGTCGTAGTCGCCCACGGTCACGCCCATGCCAAAGCCCTTGCCCCCCACACCGGCCTGCGCGGTCACGTCCGTAAAGGTGCCATCGCCGTTGTTGCGGTAGAGATGGTTGATGGCGTCGGCGCCATCAGGCTTGGAGAACTTGGTGGCGCCATCGACATAGCGCCCGCTGACCACGTAGAGATCCAGCAGCCCGTCGTTGTTGTAGTCAATCCAGGCGCAGCCCGAACCCGTAGCTTCCATGATTGAGCTCAGCTTCTGCTCGCCGAAGGAGTGCTTGAAATGAATGCCGGCTTTCTCGGTTACGTCCTCGTAGGTGACCAGCGAAGACGGCGGCGGATTCCTGGGCGCAGGGGCCTGGGCGGGGGCTTGGATGCCCGTGCACACCAGTCCCACGGCCAGGGCCGTCAGAGCGAGTTCTCGCGTGAAGGAGAGTTTCATTTTTATTGCCTGCTGCTGGCGCTGATCGTCTGCGCCGCTTTCAAGTCGAGGCGGATGGGGCCGTCCAAGTGCCGCAGCGCCAGGGGCCAGCGGTTCTCCGGAGCCAGGGCGCGATCTTCATGGCAGCCCACACAGCCGTGTTCCTCGCCGGAGCGCGACCAGATCCAACTCCGCTGCTCGCGAACGACGCGGCCGGCTGAATTTATGACCGCAAATCTCACTGGTGTGTCGGCGGGAACGGCGATGTAGAAGGAGCCGTCCTCCTCGATGGGTGCTTCGCCCAAGAGGCTTTCCTTTTCGCTGGCTTGGTCAAGGGTCAAAATGCGAACACGCGCGAGTTTTGCCTTGATCTGCCCACTCGGAACGCCTTGGGCCAGGTAGCTGTTCACGCACACAAAGTAACCTCGTTTGAGTTCCGGATTCAGCGTGCTCCAATACCAGCGTGGCGGCGTGTGTGATGCGACCAGCACGGCTTCTATCGACAATAGCTCGGAGTCCTCGTAGATCGGCGCTCCTAACCTGCCAAGTTCCGGGTCGAAGATGGCGAGGCTGGTGCGCTTGCGCGTCACTGCGCCATCGGGGTTTCCGAGCGCTACCAGCATCCGACCCGCGCCCAAGCTCTGCGGGTGCGAAGCTAGGAGCGGCACGGCAGTGACGGGCTCATCTCGCAACGCCCCGCGGTGAATCCAGGTGAGTTGCCCGTTCTGGCCCGAGCCGGTGAGCGGAGTTTTGACGAACACCACCGCGCCGTCTTCGAGCTCCCGAGCTTGACTGCGAATGGCGGGATGCTCGTGGTCGCAACGTAGCGTGGAAAGGCCGGTGCCGTCGGGACGCAAGGTGTAAAGTTCGCGGTCGGCCGGCGCACCGTTTGAAGGCAGGAGGGGCGAACGCGCCGTGGCCAGGATCATGCCGTTTTGCAGGACCGTTTCCACTTGAAAGTCACCGGGGCCAAAGGTGATGGGCAGCGCGTCGGATCCATCGAGTTTGCTGATCCAAAGCTCAGATCGGACGTTTAACCGCGCGGTTGTGGACCTAGCGCTTGCGGAATGGTCCGGCGCGGCGCTCCACCCTCCGCCCGTCGGTCCCGAGCGAGTTGCCGTATAAACGATCTGTCCGCGCGGCAGGTAGGAAGGTCCGAAACAGTCGCCTGAGCAGTGACTCACCTGGCGGGCGTCGGAGCCGTCAACGCCTATTTCCCAAATCTGCCAGCGCGAGTCTGACGTCTTTCTTCCGGCGAAGAGCAAGTGAGTCCCGTCAAAAGAAATCTGCGGATCCGCAGCGGCGAAAAAGTCGGAAGTAAGCGGGTGGGGGGTACGGTCCGACGGGGACAATCTCGCCAACCGACTGCCGCGTGGAGAGCGCTCCGGGGTAGGATCGGATAACGTCTGAGGTGATTCGACGATGAGGAGGTCCGGTCTGGCTACGGCTTGATGCTCGCTGACCGCCCCTGCCGAAGTGCCTCGGTCGTCGCTGGGAACGGCGCTATGGGTTGAGTTTACTTCGGTCTGCGGGTGGGGTTTCGCCGAACGGGCCCACGGTCCAAGCAAAAACCCTAGACCGACGGCCATAATCAACTGTCGAGCTTTGAAACATTTGTGCGCTGCCGGGGTCTGCCGTTCGGACATGACTGGCGCGTGAATGGCGGGTGCCCATCGCGGCGATGCGGTGTTCATAGCGATTCCCGTTTAACTCGGCGAATCTTTCCTCGACCGACTTAGGTTTTGACCGTACCTTTTCAAAGGGGGATTTGTCGATGATGGGCGCTGGGATTTCTCTTGATGTGCGTCAATATCCGCGACATAGTACTTCTATTGTTTGTCTCTAATGCGCCTCATCGCGTCGCTTGGTGGACTTACATCTGGCAACGTTCCGCGCCAAGCGCTCACGGCGGCAGCACTACCGCATGTTTGAGGTCGTGACCGACATCTTCATCCTCCCAAACTACTTGCCGATTTCGATACGGCGAGCGACTTCCTGCCCAGACCTCGGCACAGCGGGCTGCGGCAGTTCTCCATGCACGCAACGAAATGGACGTTGGAACGGCCTTCTTACGCGAGCTTGGGGCGCGAGCTACCCAATTTCGATTCCAGAAATGCACTCTCCGTGGGTCCCGCCGTCACATTAACGAAACGCTCTCTAAAAATTGATGGAGTTTCGAGATAATTGAAATATTTGTATTGACTCCGTGGCGGCGTTTGCGCGATTATTCAGGCGAATTGTAAATCCCTGTCGCTTCCGGGATGTTTTCGGAACCCAGAGGGGAGTTGTCCACCATTGTATAAAGAGATACCACAGGGACTTTCCGGGGTGTTCGCAGCTCTGACGACCCCATTTGACGCTTCCGGCCGCCCGTCTTTGCCAGCTTTGGACGCGATTGTGGAGTTTGGCCTCGATCGCGGTTTGAAGGGTTTGTGCCTCTGCGGCGCTACCGGTGAATATGCTGCCTGGAGTGTGGAGCAGCGCTTGGAACTATTCCGGCGCGTGGCTGACCGGGTAAAGGGAAGGGCCCAGCTCATTTGTGCCGTTGGTGCGGAGCATGCCGGGCAAGTGAAGCAACTGGCCCAGGCGGCCGCCGACTGCGGAGCCATCGCTTTGTTATTCCCGCCTCCGGGGTTTCTGCCCTATGCGCAGGACGACTTGGTGGATTTTGTGGCGCAGGTTGCCGCCGATCTGCCCTTGCCCGTCCTGATTTACAATATTCCTCAATGCACCCGTGACTTGGGACTGGAAAATATCCTGCACCTCATCGCCACGGTGCCCAACATCATTGGCCTCAAGGACAGCTCGGGCCACAAGCCCAACCTGGCGCGAATTCAAGAGGCGCAGGCCCAGGGGCCCATGGTGTTCATGATTGGCAGCGACGATTTGCTTTTCGACGCCTTTGAGATTGGAGCGGTGGGCTCCATTTCCGGCATCGCCGGCGCCTGCCCGGAACTGATTCTGTCCGTTTACCAGGCGATGCAAGCGGGGGACACGGCCGCAGCGCGAGGCCTACAAGATCGGCTGGACGAATTCATTCGTCACATTTCCGAGTTGCCCGCGACTTGGGCCGTGAAGCTCGCACAGCAAGTGCAAGGCTTAGACGTGGGAACACTGGCTTGGCCCATGGGACCCAAATTCCAGCAAAAGGCGCAGAGGTTCCAGGACTGGTTCCGCCTCCAGATGGATGCCGCGGGTCATTTGGCCATGGGACCGCTCAAGGCGCCGGTGCGTTCGGCGTAAGCCCCACACGTACCGTTCTGCACGATTCCCTTACAGCTTGGTGGAGAATTCTGCTTAGTGTTGCGCCGCGCGACGTTCGATCAAGTCTCCACGGCGGTTGTCCAGGGGTTTATGACTGGAACTCCGGCAGCCTTGAAGGGCGCGTCATCGCGGGTGGCCACGACGAATTGCCTCGACGCGGCGATGGCGGCGATTTGAGCGTCGGCCATGGCAATGGGATGGCCGCGCCGCCGCGCCTGGGCCACGATCCTGGCATAAACTTCTGCGGCGCGAAGGTCGAAGCCAACGATGCGCTCTTCAAACAAGCCAATAATTTGATTTCGGAGGTTCGCGGCGCGCGAGCGGCGGCGTTTCCCGGCCGGCAAGCTCTCGATTCCGAGCAGCAATTCCGCCAGGCTCACGGTTGACAGATAGAGGCTCTCTGCCGCCTGCGCGTCGAGCCAGAGCAGGACCTTGGCATCGGGTTGGGGGCGCAGAGGTTCGGACACGACGTTGGTGTCCAGGAGAATCATGTGAAGTCCGCCACACCGGCCGGGGTCTTGTCGCGGTTCATATTGAGCTCGAGGCCGCCGAGGGGCTTCGCCAGAGCTGCCAGGGCGGTACCGATTCGGAGGCGCGTCGCCGGTCGCACGGCCCCGTCGAGGATGGCGCGAACTTCCGCCTCGGTGCTACGTCCGTGTCGTTTCGCCCGGGCGCGCAGCGCGCGTTTGGTCTCCGCGGAAATATTCCGTACCACCATCGCCGGCATCGGTATTCTTCCCGAACCTCATGATATCATACTCTCGAAAGTGATATCAAACCCTTCGGAAAAATGGTAGTGTCACGATTTGCCTTGTAGCGCTGGCCTTGAGGCCGGCAAGTGCTGACCCTTCGACCAGCTCAGGACAGGCTCGAAAGGTTGGCGCGACGCTGAAATCCGGGCACGACCGTCCTGCTCTTGCAATCTAGCAATTTATATTAATTGGGGTAGAATATGAATCCTTCATCATCCTAGCGAGGTGGCCATGAAATTTCGACAAGCGTTGACCCTGATTGTGCTGGCCGCAGGCCTTGTATGGGCGCCGATGGCCCGGGCGCAGGACAAACCTTTTACCCAACAGCAGGTGATTGACCTGGTAAGGGCCGGGCTCGGAAACGAACAGGGAGCGGCCATGGTCTTGAAGCGCGGAATTGACTTTGAGCCGAGCGCGAAGTTCATCAAGAGTCTCAAGGCCGAGGGCGCCAAACCGCCGTTCCTCAAATCGCTGAGCGCCAATGAGCCCTTCACCCAGGAGGAAGTCAGTCACATGGTGAAGGCGGGGCTGGGAGACGATTCCGGCGCGCAATCCATCACCCAGCGCGGCATCAACTTCACGCCCAACGAAGATTATCTCGATTCCCTGAAGCAAGCTGGGGCGAAAGACTCATTTATCAAAGCCGTGCGCGATAAGACCGCGGTCAACCAAGTGCAGGTGGTTGCTGAGCTGGCCGCGGATACTCCCTCTCCAGACGTAGCGGATAAGGTGACGGATCGAGGCATCTCCTTTACCGTCCAGGACCAGTACCTGCAGGAAGTGCGCAATGCCGGCGGCGGCGATGAATTGATTGCTGCACTCAGGAATGCCAAGGTGAAACCCCCTTCCACCGTCACTACGGCTGCAACTAACGACGCACCCCCCAAGTCGGGCAGCAAGGTTAAGAGCCTCTTAAAGCTGGGAAGCAAGGCCGGAAGCGCCAGCCCGCCCAGCGCCCCAAGTGCTCCCAAAGCTCCGAGCGCCCCCAGCGCACCGAGTGCGCCTTCCGCCCCCAGCCCGCCTCCTGTTCCTGACATCCCCAGTGCCCCTGGCGCCAAACCCCCCAAAGGGGAAGCCCCTGAAACGGCATCTGAACCCACGCAGGCGAATCTGGATATTGTCGCTCTCCATGTGGCCCAGGGGGCGCAATACAAAATCAAAGGCCAGTACCCGGACGCCGAGAAGGAATTTCACGAGGCCCTTTCCGTTGACCCCTCCAATCCCGACGTTTACCTGGCCCTGGCGGCTACGGAGGGCAAGCAGAAAAAATGGGATGACGATGTTACGGCGGCCAAGCAAGCCCTGAAGCTGAATCCCAACAGCGAGAAGGCGCACATCTTGATGAGCATCGCTTTCGGAGGGAAGAGCGACTGGGACGGCGCGGAGAACGAAGCGCGCGAAGTGTTGAAGATTAACCAGAAGAGCGACAGCGGCCACGCCTACCTGGGAGTTGCTCTGGGTGGGAAAAAGGACTGGGCAGGGGAAATCACCGAAGAACGCGAGGCGCTGAAGATAAATTCCGCTAACGATTTCGCCCGCGCCAATCTGGGGATTGCTCTGGTCAACAAAGGCGACTGGGATGGCGCCATCACTGAATATCACAAGGCGCTGGAAGAAAATCCCAAGAGCGAGTTGCTCCATGACAGCCTTGCTGTCGCGCTTGAGCGTAAAGGGGACTCGGACGGGGCGGTTTCCGAATATAAGGAAGCTTTGCGGCTGAATCCGGACAGCGAAGCTTCGCACAGCGGGCTGGCCGCGGTGCTGGCAGACAAACAGGACTGGGTTGGCGCCGCCAAGGAAAATCGTGAACTGTTGCGCCTGAATCCCAACAACGACGCGGCGCACGTCAACCTTGCGGACTCCCTGCGGAATAATGGTGACTGGGACGGTGCCATCAGCGAATATCATGCAGGGCTGAAAATAAACCCGGACAACGAACTGGGGCATGCCGGACTCGGCATCGTGCTCGGCGCCAAAGGCGACGTGGACGGCAAGATTACGGAAGAGCGCGAGGCCTTGCGCATCAATCCCAATGATGCCGCGGTGCACGCCAGCCTGGCGGACGCGTTGGAGCAGAAGGGTGACCGCCAGGGAGCACAGGCCGAGTATCACACCGCCTGGCAGCTTGACCCCAAGAACGATAACTACAAGCAGAACTTCGAGCGCCTGGGGCGGTAGGACAGAGCTTCCTGACGGCTGGGCGCAAGATAACCGCCGTCAGGAAGCTGAGTTCAGAAAAGCGTTGAAAAAGCCGGAATTCGACGAGAATTTCGCCGTTTTTTCGTGTCTTCACCGAGCGATTTTGCCCCGAATTTCGCCCTTCCAAGAATTTCAACTTACAAGGATTCTTTCAGTTATAAGAGTATTCGAAGGTGTCACTTTCACTTTTGAGCATTCGCGGGACTTAAGTCGTTTATTTTCATAAACTCATCGGCATCGGGCATTGTGTCGTTTATTAAGTGCTTTGTTTTCATAAACTCATCGGGTTCTTTCACTGGTTTTTATTTGTTCGCAGTTTCTTCCAGGCTTTTTGTCCACTTCTTGGCCTTCACCAGGAGGTTCAAGGCATCGCGAAGTTGCCGCAGGCTGGCGTCCTCTGCGCATTGGCTCGACGCCAGCTTGGGCTGGTAGGCGGCCAGAATCCCGTCGCGCTCAAGCTGGATCTCGACCGGATCCGGGGTGGCGATAATGATCTCGCGGAGTTGCTCCACTTCCGGCGCCAGTATCCTAATCAGGTCCCGGCTCACCAGGTCCCGTTCGTGTCCTTCCGCCGCGGGAGGTTCCTTCGACGCCGGATCGGCTGAGACGTTGACCTCTGTGCCCGGCGCGCGCAGGCGGAGGAGAAGCGGCAACATTTGCGCCGCCGCTTCCGGGGGCAGGTCGTGCTGTGCTTTCTGAAACAGTTCCAGTTCCTTCGCACCCACGACCACGTCCGGCGTCACCGCCACCTGCACCAGCGCTTCCAGGCGCTGCAATTTATAGAACACGGGCATCAGAGTAAGGGCCTTGGCCTGATTGGTCTTCCGCTCCGCTGCCGTGAGAAAGTTTACCGTGGCGCTTTCCGCCATGCGGTCAAAGCGCTCCATACGCCACAACGCGCGCATCAGGCGATAGACCAGGGCCATTTGCAGGGGGTCGGCGGGTTGATAAGTGTCGATCAGCGACTGGAAGCGGCGCTTGAATTCGGCGGAGTCCTCGCCCAGGGCGGTCAGGGCAACGGCCGCCGACTTGGAGAAATAGCCGTGCCGCAGGGGCCCGGCGGCCGAGCGGGCTTTGCCTTGGGGCGTGCGCGGCCCGTGGGAGCGCGTGCCGTTGCGCTGGTTGGCGGCCAGGCTCCGTGCGCTGACTTGACGTTTGGCAGTGAGGGTGGACATCGTGATCTCCTTAAGGGTGGTTCGCGGCCGGGGGCGCCAGCCGTTAGCTAGCCTCGGTACCGGGCAGGGATCGCCGGGCCGGGCGGTGGGTGCCGCCCCGCGCCGCGCCGGCCCCCGCCGATTGGGGCATTTCCCCCGGCGGCGGGCCGGATTCGCCCAATGAGACTAGCACGTGGGCTACCAAGGGCGCGCCAAAAGCGCCGCCGCCGCCCTTTGCCTCCACCGCCGGGGGAAGGGAAGTGGGTGAACTCTACGGCGCTAGCCTCTGATGAAACGACGGGTCTTGCGGCGGAAGGGTCCCTCATTTTCGCCCCTGCCGGCGGGCGCAGCCCCCGGCCTACCGCGCCGCGCCCCGCCGCCGGATGATCGCTTTGGCCCGCAAGTTGCGCGCCGCGCCCGGTTGCGGCCTTTTCTTGCGGGAATTCGCCCCCGGCGCCGGCTCCGCCACCCCGCCCCTGGGGGAAATCACCCTAGCCTCGAATGGCCCTGTTTCCCGCCCGAATTCCCACTCGCTGTCATCGTCAACCTGTTTTTCAGCGCCAATCTCCCCTCCCTGTCATCCTGAGTCCGCTTTTCAGGACGAAGGACCCTTTTCATTTGCACTTAGGAAGCATGGTGCGGGCGCGCCGTATGACTGCACCGCAGGGTGCGGTGCGGGTGGGTAGAACGAAATACGGGGGTCCTTCGCGCTGAAAAACGGCGCTCAGGATGACAGTGAGGAGGGCGCATCGAGAAAAGTTAAGCTCAAGATTACAGGGTCAAGAGACGATTAAATGGCAGATGGCCACGTAATACCGATGAAAGCGAAGCAACCAGAACGCTTCGCCCCGGAGACGTTTAATGGTGCGCAAAACATATTCGGTTTATATCATGAGTAACAAAACCCGCACGCTTTACACCGGTGTAACCAGCGACTTGCAAAAGCGCGTGGCCGAACATAAGCTCAAATTGCTTCCGGGATTTACGAGCGTGTACAACATAACGCGTTTGATGTACTTCGAGGACTATGGCGATGTCCGCGACGCGATTGCGCGCGAAAAGCAGATCAAAGGATGGGTGCGACGCAAAAAGGTCGCCTTGATTATCACGGGCAATCCCACGTGGCGAGATCTGAGCGAGGGTTGGTACGGAAACACCCCCGGCTTATCAGCCTGAGTTCCGATGCTGCTTATCGTGGCGAAGCACCTCTGCGATCTGCAACCAACCAATTGTCATCCTGAGCGCCGTTCTTCAGCGCGAAGGACCCTTTTCATTTGCACTTGGGAGGTACGGCGTGCCCGCGCCGTAGCATTGCACCGCATGGCGCGGTGCGCGTGGGTAGAACGAAATACGGGGGTCCTTCGCCCTGAAAAGCCGGACTCAGGATGACAGGGCGTTGGGTGGGTGGATAACACTGGGGATGACCGACAACGGCATGGTTGCGGGAGCGTGTAGATGGCCGGTGACGGCATGGTTGCGGCAGCGGAAGCGGTGGCGTCGGTGCACCAGGCACCAACTGGAAATCACTACGACCCCTGCGCCAACCTGTCTTCCTGAGCGCGGTTTTTCAGTGCGAATCTCCCCTCGCTGTCATCCTGAGCCTGTTTTTTCAAGGCGAAGGACCCTTTTCATTTGCGCTTGGGAAGCACGGCGCGGGCGCGCCGTAGCACAGCACCGCATGCCGCGGTGCGCATGGATAGAACGAAATACGGGGGTCCTTCGCTCTGAAGTGCGGAGCTCAGGATGACAGCGCGTTGGGTGGGTGGATAAAACCGGGGATGGCCGATGGCCGGCGTGGTTGCGGGGGCGTGGGTAGAACGAAATACGGGGGCCTTCGCGCTGAAAAACGGCGCTCAGAGCTTGTGACTTTTTTCGATTTTTGGCCATCTTGAGGTAGTTAACCCTTGTGTTTGCAATGTCGGCTTTCGCCAATATTCAAAAAAGTCACGAGCTCTCAGGATGACAGGTCACGGTAATCCAAGCCAACAGGGGGCTTCGGTTGGCACACACTTTCGCAAGAAAACATGTATGCCAGCCGCTTACTTTGTTATTGGGCCGGCGGCGTAACTGGCTTACCGAAGTTAATGATCCAGGCTGGCGGGTCTGCCTCCAATTTGCCGTTCACTTTCACGCCTCGTTCTTTGGCCCATCGGTATCCCCACATGGGTCCATACCGGGTGACATACGTGTCCGGCGTTTGGTACGCGCCATCCGATTGCGCCGTGGCCAGCGACACAAATCGGTAGTGCTTCTGCTGGAAGAGCCTGAGCACTCGGTTGATGACATCGGCATTCAGTTGATTGTCATGCAGAAGCATCACCTGCGGGGGTTCGTAGCCGAAAACCTGTCGAACCGAGCGCGGCGTAATAGTCGATCTCGACACTTGTGTAGGTCAGATAATCCCGCCGGAGTTTGCGCGCGGCCGTGGCATCGTTGCTCGCGAGCATCCGCACGTAGGCGTCGTTAAAGATGTAGTCGGAATTATCGATGGTGCAGGTAGCCACGCGGTATCCCCGCTGGGAAAGAAACTCGGCAATGGCGTCGTGCTTCGCCCTCGTGTCGCCCGTATGATTCATCGGAAAACGGAAGAACTCGGGCTTTTTCCCTGCCTGCTGCACGAGGGGGGCGAAGCCGAGCTCGCCGCGCAGGATCTCCTGTTTGACTTGGTCCAATGAGAGATTGTTGATATCCGGACGATCCCGGGCAGTCCCCGGTCGCCACCGACATCATGGAATTCCGGCTGACGCCGGAGAATCCCGGTTTCATCAGCGTTGTGGCGATGGTGGAGACGGTTGGGGTTCTGGACCGCGCCTACGGCCTGACGCCGCAGCAGATCGCTGCCGCTCTGGAGCGCATGCTTCAGGCGGACACGCTGCTGATTGAGAACGAGCAGGAGGTTTTTGCCGCCACCGTGGCGCTCAAAACGGGGCGCGGGTCGTTCGCCGACGCCCTCATCGGCGCGCTGGGAGCCCGTGCGGGTTGCGCCCGCACTCTGACCTTTGACAAGCCCGCGCTTAAACTTCCGGGCTTTGAGCTTCCCTAGCCGGGCCTACCTGCCCGCTGTAGCGGCGGTCTCCGACCGCCGCCGTCGATCAGAGATCGACGCTACAATTTATGTCCTTCCTGATAAAACCGCCATTTTTCCTGGAAGAAGATCAGGTTTGACGTAAATGTCCTCGCTCGAATTTTCGCGCTCCAGTTGCGTTGCGGGGCGGTGTGCGTTAACATCCCAGCGCGTTCGCAGTGCACACCAACCCGACCGCCAGTCGGACGCCGCCGTTCGCCGGTTCACAACCCGGGTGGAGGTGGCCAGGCCAAGATGCCCGAGCAAGTATCCAGTTACCGATTAGAAGCTGAGATTGCGCGTGGAGGCATGGGTATTGTCTACCGCGCGGTGCACACCGTCTTTGACGAAGTCGTGGCCATCAAAGCCGTCTTTCCCGAGTTGACGGTGGATCCGGAAATGCGCGAGCGTTTCCTGAACGAAGCCAAGATCCAGCGCCGCCTTCAGCATCCCAACATCGTGCAGATTCGCGAGTTCCTGATTGACCAGGGAAAGTCTTACATCGTCATGGAATTCGTCGCCGGGGAAACCCTGTCGAATCGCTTGCGGCAACTGGGCCGGCCGATGCGGGCGTACGAGGCGATTGAGGTCTTTCGCCAGGCGCTCGAGGGATTGGGCTTCGCGCACAGCCAGGGCGTGATTCACCGCGACATCAAGCCTTCGAACATCATGCTGACGCTCGACGGCGTGGCCAAGCTCACCGACTTCGGCATCGCGCGGGCCCTGGGCGGCGCCAACTTGACCCGCACCGGCACGGTGCGCGGCACGCCCGCCTACATGTCACCGGAACAGATTCTGGGCAAAAAGCTCGACTTCCGCACCGACATCTATTCCATGGGCGTCATGCTTTACGAGATGCTCGCCGGGCGCGTGCCCTTCCTGGCTCCCGCGGATTCCGAGAGCGAGTTCGCCGTCATCACCGCGCACGTGAACGAGAAGCCCACCCCGCCCAGCCGTTGGGTGCCCGATATCTCTCCCGTCCT
The DNA here is from genome assembly GCA_963719115.1 of uncultured Acidobacteriota bacterium. Lineage (GTDB taxonomy): Bacteria > Acidobacteriota > Terriglobia > UBA7540 > UBA7540 > Bog-366. The sequence continues at coordinate 105,796 of CAVRBF010000054.1, forward strand.
CGAAGCCGCCATTCTGAAGGCACTGCGCAAGCCGCCGGAAGAACGCTTCCAGTCGTGCCAGGAGTTCCAAGCCGCGATCGCTTCCGCCGCCGTTCCCGTGGAACGGACGGTGCTGGTGGCGGTGGAGCCCAAGCCCGAGAGCGTCATCAATCCTCCGCTGCGCGCGGGACTTCCTCCTCTGCCGCTGCCGTTTCCGGTGGGAGTGAAGCCGCCCGCGCCGAATCCCGCCGGCGCGCCGGGACAAGCCGTGGCCACGCCCAAGACTTCGCGATTCGGGCCGCTGAGCGTGGTGGCCGCCGTGGCAGTGCTCATGGTGCTGGCGATGATCGCAGTCCCCCGGCGCCGCACGGAGCCGCCGGCCAGCAACCCGTACACGGCTTCCACAGCCGAGACCGCGATGACGGTCCAGCCGGATGCGCCCTCTCCCGTGCCGGATGCGAGCCGAACTCAACCTTATTCGCCTATCCCATCGCCGGACGTCGGACAGGTATCGACACCGGCGCCGGTGGAGACGCCCGCGCCCGTCGCCACTCCGCCGGCGCGTGGAACCACGGTGCCGGCGCCTGCGACCCCGCAGCCCGAAATCCGCCAACACACCCAGAGGGCGGCGGAATACCTGAGAAGCCGGCAGTACGCGGACGCCGAATCCGAGTACCGGGCCGCGTCGCAACTGGACCCGCAAAACTCCGATCTGCACGTCAGCCTGGGCATGACGCTGGGGCTCCAGGGAAACTTTGAGGGCCAGGCAGCCGAGGATCGCGAGGCGCTGCGCCTGAACCCCAACAACGATCACGCCCACCTGGGCCTCGGATCGGCGCTTTCCCGCCAGAACGATCGCGAAGGCGCCATGGCGGAATATCGCGAAGCCATTCGCCTGAACCCCGCCAACGAAGGCGCCCACCTCAGCCTGGGAATTCAATACTCCCAGATGCGCGACTGGGACGGGGCCATCGCGGAATATTCCGAGGTCGTGCGCCTGCGCCCGAACAACTATTCCGTGCACTACAGCCTGGGCATGGCCTACGAGCACAAGGGCGACCGCCAGGCCGCCTTGCAGGAATACCGCACCGCCTACGAAATGAATCCCAATGTGCCCGCTTATAAGCAGGCGTATGACCGGCTGAGCGCGCAGTGAAACAGCCTGTGCAGCGTAGCGAAGCCGTAACCAACCGCGTACGACCGAGCAACGCCATTCGGGAGCAAAAACCCTGCACGTCATCCCGAGCCTGGCTTTTCAGGGCGAAGGACCCCTGTATTTCGTCTTACCCATGTGCGCGCGGCATGCCGCGCGTTGCGGTACGGCGCGCCCGCGCCGTGCTGCCCAAGTGCAAATGAAAAGGGTCCTTCGCCTTGGAAAGCCAGGCTCAGGATGACAGTTGGGTAGATGGTTGGGATGAAGGAACGGTTTTGATCGGCCGTCCCTCAGCCCAGCTTGAGAACGAAGCGGTTGTCGAAGTTCATTTCCCTTAGCACTTCCACCGTAGCTTGCAGATCGGGCGACTCGACCGCGGACACATCGAGCTCGCACAACCGGTGCGTCGTGGCGATGGAAACCACGGGTGGAGCGATCCGGATGCGCTGCAAATGCTCATTGCCTCCGACCACGGGGGAAGACTCGTGTGACACGGACACGCCCCGCTCCTCTTCCGGTAGCAAGTGTTCGAATTGCGGTGTCCGAATCAAGGTGAGGCTGACGACGCCAAAGAGATTGTCCGCGCCAATGGCAAACGAAACAACGAGATCCGCTTCATTTCTCTCACAACTGATGAACTTGACGATTTCGCGCGTTGAGCCGGCCATCTTCGCTACCCCCAATATCCGAGCTATCGTCAGTATACATATTATCGGCTGACGATGTATCGGTTCGGTATCAGTCCATCGGCGGCTGCTGCGCTGCCGGCATGAGCCGTGGCCGGCTTACGTCCGGTCGGCGCGACGCGATCAGCCATTGCGTTCAGAACCGCTTCAGGGTAGCTTACCTCTCCTATGAAACCGACCCTGAAAGCAATTGGCCCTTTACTTCCCATCGTGCTGGCTGGAGCGTTCGCCCAGGTAGCGCCGCCCGTCCGCCCGACGGTGCACCTGGAAAGCCCGACTGCCGCCGTAAGCATCGACCTCGGTGGTGGATCCATCGTGGACTTCCATCTTCCCGGCGGCATCAGCCCGCTGCATTGGATTGCGCCGGAGGACGAAAGCCAGGCCCTTCGCCCCATGGCGCACTTTCTCTGCCTCGACCGCTGGGGCCCTTCTTCCGACGCGGAAATGCGCAATGGAATGCCCTTCCACGGGGAAGCGTCGCGCGTGCAATGGCGGCAAGTGGGCGCGACCGAACACCGGGACGGACGAATTGTGGCCACGATGGAAGCGACGCTGCCGCTGGCCGGAATGGAGGTGCGACGGACGGTGGCACTCTCGCAGTCGGCGTCGGTTTTCACCGTGTCCGAAACCGTCACCAACCTCAACAAGCTGGGCCGCATTTACAACATGGTGCAGCACGCCACGATTGGCCCGCCGTTCCTGGATGAGACCACGGTGGTCGATACCAACGGCGGAGAAGGATTCATGCAGACAAGTCCCTTGCCGGATCCGGAACGGATTGCCATCCACTGGCCGCTGGCTATCAAGGACGGCAAGCCCGTGGATGTGCGCCGGCTGACCAACGACCCCGATCCCAATGTAGCCTCTTTCGTCATCGACGGTGATCTGGGGTGGGTGACCGCCACCAACGCTGCGCGGGAAATGCTGTTCGGATACATCTTCCGGACGGCAGACTATCCCTGGGTCAACCTCTGGCGTTACTCCAAGGATGGCCGGCCGATGGCGCGGGGACTGGAATTCGGAACCACCGGCTTTCATCAGCCCTTCCGGCGCTTGCTGGCTAAACCGCAAATCTTCGGCCGGCCCACCTTTGCCTATCTGGACACGGGAGAGAGCGCTACCCGCATGTACACGGCTTTTCTGCTGAAAGTGCCGCGCGATTTTGCGGGAGTGAATCAGATTGTCTATCGCGAGGGCAAAATCGTCTTCCAGGAACGCGCCGAGCACGGGCGCGAGCTGACAATGCCTGTCGATCGTTTATTCTGAGAGCCGATGGCGCGCTTCCCAATAGGCGGCGACCCATCCGCAAACGTGCACCGCGTTGCCCGCAGGGATTATGGTGGCATGTTGCCAGAAGGAAGTTTCGATGAGAGTGTGAAGGGGGTAAATTTCATGGATGGCCGGAACCGCAATGACGTGACGCGTGGAGCGGACGTTTCAATTGTCCTCAAAGAGGACCAGCGCACAGGGAAATTGACCCGCGGCATCGTCCAGGATCTGCTTACCAACTCCGCGTTTCACCCGCACGGGATTAAGGTCAGGTTGCAGGACGGTAAAGTCGGCAGGGTGCAAGTCATCCATAGTGCCGGGCAAGCGAGGCGTGCTTAGAACGTAGCATGGGCCTGCGGTTCAGGACCGCGGCTTTTCATCCGGAATGGGTTTTTCATTTGGCATGATGGCGGTCGTGTTTGCACGCGCCGTCGGGATGTTTCGCGTCGCGAACACGAAATAAAAAGCCGCACAGGAATCCGTCGGTCAGCAGACCCGTCCACCGGAGGGTTGACGGATACCTGTGCGCTACCTGCTACCGGGCGATGTGGCGTATCGCGGGATCAAGAATTCAGCGAGAGCATCGAGAGAATTCATCTGGAGCGCAACTGCTTCATCAAAGCGATGTCGTCCATCACGGCAATTCCGAGCTTATGAAGGAACACCGAAGCGGGCGGTTGGAAGAAATCCCGGTCGGTTGTGCAAATCACGTCGGCTTCGCCGAGAACGGCTGTTTGCAAAACTATAATGTCGTTTGCGTCTCGGATGGGCGCTGTAAACACCGGGTTGAGCGGAATCATCTCGGCAGACTCCCGCAGGAATTCGACGAAATCGTATATCTGCGTTTCCGGCAACCTGTGGATGGCCATCACCCGCGGGTAGCGCAACACTCTGGCAAGTTCATAAAGCATTTCGTTCGAGAGGATTAATGGATGTTTGGCGGTGATGATGGCGAGTAACAGATGACGAGCCAGCCCATGAGGACTTGCGCCTGCCCGGACGAGGATCGTGGTATCGAGAACAACTCTCACGGGTGGGGAGCGTAATGCGGCCGCGTACTGCGCATCGCCTCAGTAATGGCCTCGTCCGCTTCTTGGGCGGAAACCGATCTGCTGTTGGCATCTACTTGCGCAAAATAACGCTTAAGCGCATCGACGATTTCCTGCCGCCGTTGGTCGGAGAGGACCGGGGGCTCGAATGCACGTACACTCACGGCCTCGCCTTCAAGTATTTGGCGCCCGAGCAGGCTCTCCACGGCAGCCTTCTGGTCGGGGGAAAGATCCTTTGCCTTGTGTATCATCGCTCTCGCCATCCTAACTACGCTCACCCTAAGCTTACGATTTTAGCGTGCCCTTGTCACGTGGTATCCCTGCAAAAACGTCCAAAATGCACCGCCATAACCGGAATAGCAGAACTTCGGTCTGCGCCGGCGTCCGAACACAGACTGAGAAGCCGCACAGGAATCCGTCGGTCATCACGCTCCGAGGTTTCCATTGACTTACTAAGAGATGGCGCATATGCTACTCCCTCACGGGCAAAATGACCGAAAGCCAAGTCTTCGATGATGTGACAGGAGGTGCGTCATGCCCTACGTCATGAGGTACGAGACCTGGACGACTCTCACCGAACTGAAGTTGCGGATTCGGAGCAAGTATCTCCGGGCCGTGGACAAAGCCCTCAAACAATATCATCAGGCACCCGGTCAACAGAATCTGGCAAAGCTACAGATTGCACTGGAGCATTGGAAAGAGTCTAAAGGGTACGATCTTATTGGTGCCACGCCCAAGTGGAGACTGGATGCCCGCAACGGCAAGAAGGCGATTGAAACACTCGATATGCAGGTGTTCGGAGTGCCGGCGGGCTCCGCGCGCGGGGTCCTGGAAGATCTGGCTGAACTTCCGTTCTACGGCATCGAGGCGTGGGCGGGAGATCACAAGGCGCGAAAGGCCATGAAGAAAGCGCGCGAGCAGGCGTTGGCAGAGATGTTCGCCGGCAAGAAGGTCGTGGTCAAGAAGGGAATGATGGGGTATGCCCTTTACAAGATTCGCGATCACATGAAGGATGCGAAGAGCGAGATAGCCGCGGCGCCCAAGCAAGCGGCGAAGGCGGGGGCGGAGGCAGCGGCAACCCCCCTGATGGATGAAGTCCAAAAGCAGGCCATGAATTTGCTGAAGGACGCCGCTGCCCAGTTTCCCGAGGTGGCGCAGGAGATCGTCAAGGACGTCCTCGATGCGGTCCCGACTTTCGTCACTGACCTGGCGCTCTCCATGGCTCCCTATCTCTCGCTGGCGAAGAGCGGCGGCCAGGCAATCTACAACGCCGGGCAAGCGGCTCGATCGGAGTACCAGTGGTTGAAAGTGGATGACCGTATCGACGGCTTCGACCAGGGCGATCCCTTTGCTGCCGTCGAAGCGGTGAAGCGGCTCATCGAGCGCAAACGGAACCAATACGCGCGTGTGGCGGGCATCTACGCCGCCGATACGGGTGCTCGGGCGGTAGGCACCGTGCTGGACGCGGCGGCCCATGGAGCTCCCGCCGGCCACCTGTTGATCGGCATACCGGCAGCGATTGCCAAGACGTGCGCGCTGCTCACGTTATACATTTTCATCGTGGGCCGCGACTACTGGGAGAAGTACAAGGTCAATAACGTCCTTACCGACCCCACTGCCAAGCTGAGCAAGGTGATCTTTGACACTTGCCCCCTGCTGGGCTGCTATTACGCCGCGGGCGCCACGACGAGCGACATTTTGAATTTTGCTGTGGATGACATCGGCGCCCCAGGCTGGAACCTGGACGTCGAGGTGATGAAAAAGCGCATCGAGCCCATCATCGGATATGCCCGCGACGCTATTAGCGATTCGCGCCTGGAAGTGGAGGGCTTGGAGCGAAGCAAGGCGGCAGTGGCTGATACGTCCTCAGGCGCCTTGGGGCTTTCCAACCCCAAGAACCGGCTCAAGAAATTGATGGTCTCGAAACTCAGCGCCGCTATACCTTTCGTTGATGATCCCAACGATTACCAGCAGCAGGGATATCAAACCGTCAATCGCGATGTGCTGAAGAGCCGAATCACCGGGCAGGGCCCCCGCACATAAAAGGTAATTCACCGTTGACAGTCGATCGCCAGTTCGCAGTGGACAGTTTACAGGTGACAGTCAGTCGCCAGTTAACAGTTCACAGTCGATAGCTCGTAGCCACAGTCAGCGATTTTCCGTGGGCGTTTCTATTACCCATAAACGGTCTGGCGGCCGTCAACCCGCAGCCTCTCCCTTCCGCTTGTTTCATATCTACATCCCGTATATACTTCTTTTATGGCGATTACCAAAGTTTTTCGCAGCGGAAACAGTCAGGCCGTGAGGATTCCCAAGAACCTCCGGCTTCGCTCGCAGCAAGTGGAAATCACGAAGCGTGGGAAGGAGATTGTGCTGCGCGAACGGCCTGCCAATCTCGCCGGCGCCTTCGAGCTTTTCGCCGCCCTCTCTTCCGACTTCTTCCAGGGTGGCCGCCGCCAGTCCAAACCGGATAAGCGCGTGGGATTTTGATGCGCTACCTGCTGGACACCAATATTTGCATTTACATCGCGAAGCGGAAACCGCACTCCGTCCGGGCGCGCCTGCAGCAGTTGAAGCCCGGCGATGTGGGCATGTCGATCATCACCCATCTGGAGCTGGTCTATGGGGCTTGGAAAAGCCAGTACCGCGAAATGAATCTGTTACGCATTCAGGAACTGGAACCGCTCATTCCGGTCCTGCCTCTGGACGCAAGTGTAGGCCGGCATTATGGCGAAATGCGAGCAGAGCTCGAAAGGAAAGGGTCTCCGATCGGCGCTTATGATTTGCTGATTGCTGCCCAAGCTCTAACGCTGGGGTTAACGTTGGTTACAAATAACACCCGGGAGTTTCACCGAGTTCCGCGATTGAAACTGGAGAATTGGGCGGAGGAATAGCGGAAACTGCCCTGGCTCCCTCCGGCTGGCGCCGGGTGAGCCCAGCCCTGCGATTTTGCGCGAATCAAACTGACCGCTTCACGGTGACGACGGACGGATCGTTCCGGCAAGAGGATCGGCCGCTGGCCGTGGATCAATCGCATTGCTACGCTTGCCCATCGTCAACCCCCTGCCTTTGCACTGTCCCAGGCTTCCTGATCCTTACGCCTCTCGGCACACTCCATTTCGGGCCCCGCTGCGCCCATCCTTTCTCGGACTGTAGGCCCGCGGCCTCCGCCAGCCAGCCTCAATAGGTTTTCCGTCGTGGTCTGTTCCTTCTTTCTTGCTTGTTGATCCTCTCACCTGCAGCTTCTATTCTCCTTTTCAGCAATTCCCTGGTGCGCGGGTTCTTGGTAACCTCCAACGATCGCAATAGCATGTCGATGTGTGGATCCAAGCCTCTCTTCCTGCGGTCATAGGGCTCCGGCTCTGGCCCTTCTTCCCAAAGACCCAGGAACTCTAAAAGTGCCGTCCAGAGTCTCATGGCTTCCTCCTATTCCATCAGCGCAAGGACTACCAGCGTTATCTTGTTCGGGTGCACGTTGTCATCTTCCTTTCTGTTTGTTAGCTCTCAGAGTCCCCAATGTCTCATCAGGGCACAATGAATGACCATACCCGCTGCTGCCAGGAAGGGCGCTGGCCCGGTGTCGCCGCTATTGTGGATGACGATTAGGTACAACCATATGACCAACCACATGGCTGCGGTTACGCAGCGGTCGCTACGCAGTTGTTTGCCCATCCCCTCGCTCACTGCGTCCCCTCTTACGACGTGACCCTTCCGAAGGTTTGTCTTCACGAGCTTTATCACGTGCTTCCAGCAGGTCCAGCACACGCCGGAGAGCGGCGACCCGTCCAATGGCCGCTTGGGGCCTCCGCACAACTTGCACACCGCTACCCCAAGCTGCCTGCGTGTCACCTCGTTCGCTATGTTTCCCCAGCACCTCAGGCACACCCCGGACAGTGGCGACTTGTTCAATGGCCGATTGGAGGCTCCGCACAACTTGCACGCCGTTAGGCCAAGCTGCCTGCGTGCCCTCACCTCCTTTTCCAGGGCCGCTATTCTGTTAAGGCAGCCCTCACAGATACAGTGCATCGGCTCGCCGAGTATCGTCTGGCACTTGCCGCACCTTTCCGGCTCCTTTCGTTCTACCTTAGGGGGCGCGACTTTGGGGTTCGGAGCAGGGGGTACGTAATACTCTCCTTCGGAGCGCACGGCCGCCAAGGCCTCGTCGTACTCTTTTCTCCTGGCAGGATCCGACAGGGTTCTATACGCTTCCTGCACCTCCAGGAACCTTTCCTCCACGAGGCGCTGCACTATCTCGTTCACCCCGACGTTCTTGTCCGGGTGCAGGCATTGAACCAGCTTTCTGTAAGCCTTCTTTATTTCCTTGCTGGTGGCGTTCTCTTTTACCCCCAGCACCTCGTAGTGGGTAATCATTAGTTCAGTAACCTCGAGGCGTCTGTGATGGCCTCTGCCAGCCCTTCGTCCGACGTGCGCACGGAGAGGTCGGGCCTTGACCTCAGCCTGCTCAGGAAAAGCCAGTCGGCGTCCTCAGTACCGATGACCAGGATCTCCGTTCCTTTCTCCTTCAGGACTTTCCCCATCTCCAATGCCCTCGCCTGGTTGTCCGGCTTCCCGTCGGTGACAACTACCGCGGTTTCTGTGCCCTCCATCTTGGTCAGGATCTGTAGCGCGTCCGACAGATTGGTGCCCCCGCCTCTCAGCGGGTGCTGCTCCACGGCGGAAATGGCTTGGCGCAAGGGCGCCTGGTCGTACGAGGCGGTGTGGTGCAACACCGCAGACGAGCCAAAGAGGATGATCCCGACCATCTTGGTCGCCAGCGCCCTGTCCACGAACCCTTTCATGCCGGCCAAAGCGACGTCCAGCTTGGTCTTGAGCCTGCTGGTATGCTCGCTCTTGTCCACGCGAATCCCGGTGAACCCATCTTTGCTGACCTGAGGGGTACCCTTCAGCAGGCTCAACTCTTCCTTCGTCCCCACGAACATGTTCATGCTGTCCGAGAGGTCGATCAGCAGGTAAACGATCCCCTTCTTCTTTACGGTGACGACTCTGTCGCCAATCCTGACGCCTTGCTTGCCTACTTTTATGATGTCCCTTGGCATTGCTCCTCCTTCGCTTTCAATGACACCACGGCGGGGCCGGGAACCTCATTACCCCCATAAGGGCTGGCTCCACCACTTGGTCATGGACGGCTCCCGCTTTGCGCATTTAGGCCGAGCGGGTGAATCTGTATTGAAAGAAGCGCCTCAGGAAACTCGATGGTGCATCTTGCGTGCCATGGGGCGAGATTCTCGCTCGTCCTGGCGTGAATGTCGAAATCCATTCCTATGGGGCCCGGTTCTGCCGGGCAATGTTCGTGACTGCGCCAAAACGTCCGATCCGTGTCGGCGCGGAAAGGCATTGGGGTGAGATATAGCCGCGATCAGAGCACAGCGTTTAGTTAGTACCTTCGGGTCATTGACACGTTTACCCGAGCGTGTGACAGGAAATGTCAAATGCGGGTGACACATATGGGTACTTGGTGTGGATAGGGAGCCGCCTTCGCCGGTGCATCTCCGTCGCTTCCGCGGTCCGCGTCGCTTAGTTCTGCATGCCCCCGGAGCTTTCCTGCTCGTCAGGACAGCAACATAGCGGCGGGTTTACCCCGCCACCCGGGCGCAAGCACGCCCGGCGTTTCGGTGCATCGGCTGACGGTTTGTGGGCGGGTGCAGCGCCAACGGGGTGGACGCCTGAAATTCCTACATTTTGGGGTCACGGAACGCGGAGACGCTGCTTTCCACGAAATGACCACCATCTTCAATTTGCGCCACCTGCGAACCTAACTGTCATTCTGAGGCCCCAGTTCAGGGCGAAGGATCCTTTTCATTGTTCCTAGGAATGAAGGCGCGCAGCGCCTGGAAACCGCCGCGGCGAGCCGCGCCGCTTGGGTAAGACGAAATGCCAGGGGTCCTTCGTGCGGAAGAGCGGCACTCAGGATGACAGCCAACGAGTGTGCATCGACACTACGATCACCTCGATCGGAAACGTACCCCTTCGCTTGAAATGTAGAAATTCCAGGCGCCGATGGGGTTGGCGCGGTGGCGAGGTAAACTCGCCGCTACGTTGCCGGCCGCACCGACGCCAAATCCGGCCGTCGCTGCGGCTGAAGTGGAAAATCCAGCGGCGGTGCGCGCGGAATTTCGCACCCGGGACTATGCAAAGCGGATCAAGATCATGAGCGTCAGGCCGTAGCTAAGGCTGAGCGCCAGGAGCACCGAGCCGATGACCCGCTCGCGATGAAACTGAAACCAGAGATAGATTCCTGACGCCGCCAGCCAAACCACGCAGACCGACACCAGCAGAACGAGTGCGCCGAGGGCATTGACTGCCAGGGACGGTGAGCGGACCGTGCCAATGTGATGCAGCCGATTCAGCATGCCCATGAAGGTCAGGGTGGTGGTCCGAATCCTGGCTTCTCCCGATATGCGGTCGTAATCAACGGCATAAGACGTGCCGACGCGGCCGAATTCCAGATGGTACCCAGTGGCCGTGGGCTGCACCGCCTTCAACACCCCGCGCAAGCCGCACTGCTGCATGAGGTCTCGTGCGAGCGCGCGTCCGTCGGATCCTGCCGGCGCCGGGTTGATCTGCACGACCTGCTCACGCACCTGCGGCTTGGCGGAAAACCATGTGGGATGGGCCATGCCAATGGCGCTGAGGCCGTACATCAGCAGCATCGGAACCGAGAGCAAACCGACAAGCAGGTGGGCGTTCCGCATCCAGCGGTACATGAAATTACCTCGTGACGGCGTACAACGCCGCGAATGTGACGCAGGCGATGACCAGTGCGATCTGCGCCCAGCGATGCCCGGGGCGTGAGGCCAACCACTGCCACACGCCGGTGATGGTGAGCGCGAGCAGCGTCCAGATGCCGAATTCCGCGTAGTAGCTCCAGTAACGCAGCCGCCAGTCGGCCCGTGCCTGGCCGGCCATCGTCACGGTATGAAGATTGTTCAGAAAGAGCCAGAGGTCAGTGTTCTCCTCTTCAATCTGAACCTGCCGCCGGTCTTCGAAGATCGTGACCTTGACGTTGCCTTTGGAAAGGGTCCAGTTTTCGAAGCAAACATTGCCGGCAGTGTCGCGATGCAGGTTGTAATAGGAGGTTGGCGGCGCGAACGGCAATGGCATCTTCCTGCCCACGGCTTCGGCCAATTGAGCGTCATTCAGGTCGGGCGGGACTATGAAATCCATCGTGCGAGTTCGCGGCGCCGTGCCCGATGCGTTCAGCGCGGAAGTCAGCACCGCATCCAGGCCCGCGATCCCCATCACCAGAATGACGGACCAGCCCAGCAGTCCCACGTACATATGAATCTTGCGCAGAAGCGGAAACATAAGAGGTCTTGTGCCAGCCCACGCCCGGCTGGATTCGCCGGAATTACTACCGTCGGCTCAAGTGGTGGTAGTATTCCCGGGCACGCCTGAACGAGCCGCAGGGGCGTGAGTGGACATTCTGACACGGAAAGGGAACAGATGGACAAGAAGTCACTTCTCGAATCCGGCTCCGGCGTGCCGAACGCCCCTTTACGTTAGGAAGTAGCGGAATAACCACAGTGCACCAGCCTGGGAGACCCGATGAAACGACTTATACCGATTTTCATATTGGCCTTGCTGCCATCAGCCGTAACCGCAGGAGTGGCCGCCAGCAATCCGGCCGCCGACCTTCGCAACGAGGCGGCGGTGAAGCAGGTGCTGGCCGGCCAGCGCGAAGACGCCAACGCCGCGTGGTGGGGCTTCGATCCCGAAGACAGTACGGCCGCCCTGCAGGCCGCGATCGATTCGCATGCCAAGCGCGTGCTGGTGCCCTACATGGGCGCTCCGTGGATCGTGCGCCCCATCACCCTGCGCAGCGATCAGGAGATTGACTTCGAGCCCGGCGTGCTGGTGCTCGCCAAGAAGGATGAGTTTCGCGGCGGTGGCGACAGCCTGTTCGCGGCCATAGGCGTCGATAACCTGACCATGCGTGGTTACGGCGCCACCCTGCGGATGCGCAAGAAGGATTACCAGAACCCGCCTTACAAGAAGGCCGAGTGGCGCATGGGGATCGCCATTCGCGGCGGGCGCAACATTCTGATTGAGGGACTGCGTGTGGAGAGCAGCGGCGGCGACGGCTTTTATGTGGATGAAGGCGGAGGGCGCTTGTGGAGCGAGAACGTCACCATTCGCGACTGCACGGCGTTCGACAATCACCGGCAGGGCATCAGCGTCATCAGCGCCGTCAACCTGCTGGTGGAGAACTGCACTTTTGCCAACACCAGCGGCACTCCGCCGGAAGCCGGCGTTGACATTGAGCCGGACGCGGCCAATCAGCGGCTGGTGAACATCGTCTTCAAGAACTGCGTCTTTGAAGACAATCACGGCCACGAGATCGCGCTCTACCTTAAACAGATGGACCACACCACGGAACCGGTCTCCATCCACTTTGAGCATTGCCTGTCGCGGCAGACCGATGCGAGTGTGGGTGGCTGGTCCGGCATGACCGTCGGGGAGGTGCGCGATGACGGTCCCAAGGGACTGATTGAGTTTGTCGATTGTGTATCCGAGAACACGGGCGAAGAGGGAACCAAGGTTTACGACAAGTCCGCCAATGGCGCGCTGGTGCGCTTCGTGCGCTGCAAGTGGTCGAACCCCTGGACGTCATCGCACCCCGAGTACGCGGGACCACGAGTGCCCGTGCTGATCGAGTTGCGCCGCCCCGGTAGCACCACCCACCTCGGGGGTGTCGAGTTCCAGGATTGCTACGTCTACGACAGCGTTTATCGGCCGACCTTGCAGGTGGAGGAAAATGGTTCGGAGTTTGGCGTGCGGGACATCCACGGGCTCATCACGGTGCAGAATCCTTCCGGAGTGCGCATGCGTCTGGGGCATGCCCCGTTGAATGTGGATGTGCAGGTCGTGCCTGCCCATCCGCCCGCGCAGGCCGCCGGGAAGGCGAAATAGAAGGGAAGCTTTTGGGGAATTAGACCGACTCGCAGCTAAATGAAGCCCAGCGTGCCAGCGACCGAGAGTGCCGCCCTAAAGGGCGGCTCTACTAACCACTACCCACTGACCACTGCCCTTGACCTACCGATGCGCCACGGCTGCCAGGCCGGTATGGTTCTGGATGACCAGCCGGCGTCCCCGCGCCGTCAGCAACTGTTCGCGGCGAAACGCGCTCAGGGTGCGGCTGATGGTTTCCGGTGAGAGCTCCAGCACTTCGCTGATTTCCTGCCGGGAGAGGGGCAGCGTCAGGCTTAGTGTTCCGTTGGTGGCGGGAGTCTCGGGCGTAATAAGCGAGAGCAGGAACGTGGCAAGCTTCATGCGGGCGTCCTTAAAGCTCATGTCCGTCACCTGGGTCCGAATGCGTTCCAGTTCCCCGACCATAAACCGCACCATGCCGATGGCGATGTCGGGGTTGGTCCGCATATAAGTGGCGAACTCCTCGCGGGGCGCCGCGCAAATCTCGCAATCTCGCAGCACTACGGCCGTGAGGGGATAGGAAACGTCGGTGAGCGACTCCAGGCCGAACAGTTCGCCTGGAAAGAGTACACCCGTGATGCGCTGCTTCCCGTTGTCCAGTCCTTTCACCATCTTCACCAAGCCGGAATGGAGGGCGAAGAGGTGCTGGGCGTTGCCGCCTTCGAAGAACAGAATTTGATTGCGCCGGTAGCGAGCCGGTCGAAAGACGCAACCAATGGACTGAAACTGCTCCGTCGATAGATCGCGGAACACCGACGTTTTCAATACCGGGCAATTCGCGCATCCAGGTCCCATATCAATCTCTCCATTCGGTCGGTGGCCGCCAGAGGGTAGACACTGCTTCGATGTCCGGCTCACCGTTCTTCATTACCAAGGTACGGACTTCTTCCGCAGGCCGATTTTTTGCCGCCACTGCACGTTATCCGCAGGGCACACAAGCAAACTCCCGGCGTTCGTGTCCGAAACCGGCACGCGGCGCCGCTTCTTGTGAACGCACGCATAGGGCCAAGAAGATCAGGCTGCTTGGGCCGTTCCCAGCTCGGCAAAATGGCTCAGGTACGGCCTTGTGACCTTGGCAAAGTCCGAATAGCGCATGCGAATGCAGTCCTCATGCGTTCCGGCGCAGAACAGAATCCTCTCGGCGTTTGCCACCGCACGATCCACCCAAACCTCAAGCCCGTAGAGATTTCCGAGGGGTGGTATCGCTCCAAGGTCGCAGTCTGGAAAAAGGTCCACCAACTCCCTTTCTACAAGCATTTCCAGTTGATGGGCCTTCAGGGCGGTCTTAAGCGCCTGAAGATTCAACCGGTGGGAAGCCGGCATGACCAGTAAAATCAGCTTATTGTCCCCGCTTGCCACCACAGCCTTCACACACTTCTTTCCCGACACATGGAGGGAATGTGCAACCTCCTGTGCGGTGAAGGCCTGAGAGTGGTGAAGCGTCTCGTAGGGGACATTCTGGGAGTCCAGATAGTCGCAGATCCGTTGAGGCACAGGCATTTTGACCTCCTCCAGAACGAACTCCGACTCTTCTCCTAGTAGGAAGCAAGGCAATTGCCCTGCCAGAGTGGCTCTAATCAATCGCCACAACGGATTGGTCGATTGGACAAGACGTAAGCGACGTGTTCCCCTTTATTTTGTGATATTTGTCGGATTCCAGGATTAACAGGTTGACGACTGCCTCCGGAGCAGGGCGGGTCAGCGTTCGTTGATGCGAATTTCAACGCATGACAGGCGCGCTATTTTTCTCTGTTCTATGTCATGGCACGTGGCAACCGCTCCTACTCTAACTTTCTCGGCTTTGCCATGCCGTGGCGGTGAAAGCTGCCTTTTTCGGCCCTAATCGCCCGGCCGCCGTTCGCCCGATTAGAGAGGGTACCGGCCCAAGGACCCGGGACCGATCCGTCCGTTTCCTTGAACTATCCACGTCCGCGTGATAAATAAGGGCCGCACATCCCGCCCGTCTAATCGCGGGGCAGGCTTACTTCTCTCGAGGTGAAATGCGTCCCATGTTCTCCCGACCTTTCGTTTTTGCCTGTCTTCTTGCTTTACTCTTTACGGCTGCGCCCGGCAGTATCTCGGACTCTCAGACCGTCAACGCCGGGTCGCTCACACCGGTTTGGACGGCGTCGTGGATCCGCCATCCGGACGGCCCGCAGCGCGAGTTCGGCGTCTATCACTTTCGCAAGACCTTTACGCTCGCAGCCGTCCCTCAGCACTTCGTGATTCGTGCCAGCGCCGACAACCGGTATGAGCTTTTCGTAAACGGCCAGCGCGTGGCCACCGGTCCGGCGCGCGGCGATCTGGATCACTGGCGCTATGAGACGCTGGACATTGCTCCGCAACTCCAGGCGGGAAGGAACGTGCTGGCCGCGGTAGTGTGGAACTACGCCGAGTTCGCGCCCATGGCCCAGATGATGAATGAAACGGGATTCCTGCTCCAGGGCGATGGCCCGGACGAAGCGGCGGTGAACACGGATGCTTCGTGGAAGGCTTTTAAGGATGACGCGGTAGCGACCATCCACTACGACTCACGGCGGATGCACGGCTACTTTGTCGTGGGTCCGGGCGAGCACGTCGATGGATCGCGCTATCCATGGGGCTGGCAAACTGCCGACTTCGACGACTCGGCATGGGTGAACGCCGCTGTGATCGGTCGTGCGGCGGCGCGGGGAGCGCGGGATTCTCCCTCGCGCTGGTACATGATTCCGCGCACCATCCCCATGATGGAAGAGACTACCGAGCGTCTGGCGCGCGTGGTGCGCTCCGACGGCGCCGAACCCGCGAGCGATTTCGTTGCCGGCCACTCGCCCCTGAACATACCGGCGCATGCGCATGCCACCGTGCTGTTTGACCAGGCACATCTGACCACAGCGTATCCGGAACTACAAGTTAGCGGCGGCCGCGGTGCCACCATGAGTCTGACCTATGCCGAGGCGCTCTTTCGCGATCGCAAGAAGGGCAATCGCAATGAGACGGAAGGCCGCGAGATCTTCGGCTATCACGATGAGTTCTTGCCCGATGGCGGCGAGCACCGGCAATTCCGCTCGCTTTGGTGGCGTACCTATCGATATCTCCAAATGGATGTGACCACCCAGAACGAACCGCTGGTGGTGGAAGACTTGCACGGTGCCTTTACGGCCTATCCGTTCGCCATGCGCGCGCAGTTCCAGAGTGACGACCCCGAACTCGCCAGGATGTGGGAAGTCGGCTGGCGCACGGCACGCCTTTGTGCGCACGAGACGTACATGGATTGCCCGTACTACGAACAGTTGCAGTACGTCGGCGACACGCGCATCCAGGCGCTGATTTCGCTGTACGTCGCGGGTGACGACCGCCTGGTGAAGAATGCCATTGAATCCATCGATGAGTCGCGCACGCCCGACGGGCTGACGCAAAGCCGCTATCCTTCCTGGCTGCCGCAGTACATTCCACCGTTCTCGCTGTTTTGGATCGACATGATGCACGACCTTTGGTGGTATCGCGGCGATGCGGACTTCCTGAAGGGGTATTTGCCGGGAGCGCGCAACGTGCTGGTCTGGTATGAGAACCGCCTGACTTCATCCGGGCTATTGGGCCCCATGGAGTGGTGGAACTTCGTTGAACTGGTCCGACTCCTTCAAGGATGGCGATCCCCCGACGGAAGCGAACGGCCAGTCGGCGATCCTGAGCCTGCAATTCGTGGCGGCGTTGAGGGCGGACGCGGATCTGGAAGCGGCTTTCGGCAGCGCTCAACAGGCGGAGCATGATCGTGCACTGGCGGCGCGCATCACCGCGGCTGTCTACAAGTCTTGCTGGGATCCTGCCCGTCATCTGATGGCGGATACCCCGGCGCACAAGCAATTCTCCCAGCATGCAAACATCCTGGCCGTTCTTGAAGACGCCGTTCCGCGTGCGGACCAGCCCGCGCTGATGAAGGCCGTGCTGACCGACTCTTCGCTTACCCAGGCGACCTACTACTTCCGCTTCTACCTGTTCCGCGCCATGAAGAAGGCGGGCCTCGGCGACCAGTATCTGGACCAGTTGGGCCCGTGGCGCGACATGCTGGCGCTGGGCCTGACCACGTGGGCGGAGAAGCCCGAGCCGACCCGCTCCGATTGCCACGCCTGGAGCGCCCATCCGAGCTTCGACCTGCTGGCGACGGTGGCCGGAATCGAGCCGGCGGCACCCGCATTCAGCCAAGTGGAGATTCATCCCCACCTGGGATCGCTGCACGAACTGAAGGCCACGCTGCCGCATCCGCAGGGCGAAATCCGCGTAGCGTACCAGCGGCAGGGCACTCGCTTGATCGCCGACGTCACGCTGCCCGAAAAGCTGAGCGGATGGTTCTATTGGGGCGGCAAGCGCGTGGCGCTGCATGGAGGGAGCCAGCATTTGGAGTTGTGACGCCTAAATCGACTTCACCGGAATCCGCATGATGTCGTCCACGGCGGCGGTTTCGCGCATGATGAACGGCTCGCCGTAGCGCACGCCGATCATGTGGCCGAAGTGACGCGCCTCTGAACTCATGCGGGCGTTGATGTCGGTGCGGGAAGGGAAGAGGTTCTGCAATTCCTTGGGTGGGGAGAACTGCGAGGAGAAGCAGAAGATGGCCTTGAGCTTCTTCTCGAACTGCGCGGTGATGTCCACGACAAACGAAGGCCGGGCCGTGGGCACGTATTGCGAGGCGTAGAGAATCTTGAACGGGCGATGGGGCTTGCCGGCCAGCGGCAGCTTGGCAAGTCCTGCGAGGAAGCAGGCTTCATAACCTAGAAGCCCGGTGGTGTAGTGGTCGGGATGGCGCCCTTCCCAATAGGGCAGAATCACGGTGTGCGGCTTCAGATCGCGGATCTTCTGCGCAACCTTCAGCTTGTTCTCACGATTGTTTTCCACCCCGGCGTCGGGAATGTTGAGATTCTCGCGGTGCACCACGCCCAGCACTGCCGAGGCGCGTCGCGCTTCCTTCTCGCGGAGGGCCGCACTGCCGCGAGTACCGCTCTCGCCGGCAGTCAAGTCGAGCATTCCCACGCGATAGCCCGCTTCCGTCATTTTGATGACGGTGCCTCCGCAGGTGATTTCCACGTCGTCCGGGTGCGCCGCAATCGTGAGGATGTCAACTTCCATGTTCCGATTCTTCTCCCTGCGGGGGCGGTGCTTGCAGCCTCCGCAAAAATGCCTTCTCGTCCAGATGGTACTTGAACGCCTTGCGCCCGTCGATGAAGATCACGGGGATTTCCTCGTGAAACTTCGCGAAGGCCTCGCTGTCCCCAAGAATGTTGACCTCGCGAAGTTCAAACGGCCTCACGCTACGCAGTCTGCTGAGTTGCGTTTTGACCGTATCGCACAAGCAACAGCCGGGTTTGGTGTAAAGCAGCACTTTCATCATCGGGCAAAAGAAAATTCTAGGAACTGGCACGAGGCGCGTCAAGTCGGCGCACCCCGTGCCATGGCCATCTTGGCCATGCCCGGGCACGGGCGGGACGCCCGTGGCACGTCGGCGTGCCGTACTACAGCGGGTAATGCCCCACCAGCTTTACCAGGAATCCGTGGGCGCGATGGAAAAAGTTGGTGCCGGGAAGGAACATTAACGGGCAATAGCCTTCGATGAGCGCGGAGCTTTGCGAGCGATACAACTCCCTGGCCTTTTCGTGTTCGGCGCCGTCGTGCACGTTTTTGTAGATCCAGATATTGCGGATGCCCGCTTCCCGGCATTCGCGCATCGTCTTGTTCGTTTCTTGCGGGCTTCCGGTGAGCAGCAGAGCGGCCTCTACCGGCGGATCAATCTCGGCGAGGCGGGCAAAACACTTATGGCCATCGATGTCGGTGGCCTGGGGATTGACCGGCACCACATCATACCCCGCCGCCAGAAATTCCTTCATGACGGCGCGGGAGAAATGGAGAGACTTGCGGGAGACACCCACCAGGGCGAGCCGCTTGCATTCGAAGAATTTGGTAATATCTTTCATGGAAGCTTCGCGCATGGGAAACCTCGCAGGGTGAGAATGGTGAGCGGCGTAGCATTGAGCGGCGGTGCGGACCCCTTCACCCGTCGCGCCCCGGCTGGTGAGAACGCCTGTGGCGCGCCACCCTCTCCCCCAAGGGGGCGAGGGCAGACATCTATAGGGACGATATCATGCCAGAAAAACCTCTCCATGGGAACGTGGCGCTCGTAACCGGCGGCGGCAAGCGCATTGGCCGGGCGATTGCCCTGACGCTGGGCCGCGCCGGGGCCGACGTCATCGTGAATTACAACCATTCGCGTGACGAAGCCCAGGCCACGGCGAGTGAGATCGCGGCGCTCGGCGTGCGAGCGGCGGCCCTGCGCGCGGACGTCTCGCGGCCCAAGCAAGTCGCGGCCATGTTTCGTGTTATTGAGAAGCGCTTCGGTCGCCTCGATCTGCTGGTCAACAATGCCGGCGTGTTTTTCGCACGCGCATGGGACGAGATTGAAGAGGAAGACTGGGAACGCGTGTTGGGCGCCAACCTGAAAGGCCCGTTCTTCTGTGCTCAGGCTGCGGCGCGCATGATGATGCGGGCGGGACACGGGAACATCATCAATATCTCGTCCCTCGGCGGATTGCAGGCGTGGCCGAGCTACATGCATTACTGCGCCTCCAAGGCCGGCCTGATTTCCCTGACGCGCACGCTGGCCAAAGCTCTGGCGCCAACCATCCGCGTGAACAGCGTGGCGCCAGGAAGCATCGTGTTCCCCGGTGAGGAACGCAATCCTGGGGTGCGCAAAATCCTTCGCGCCATTCCCCTGCGCAAAGGCGGCACCGCCGACGACATCGCGCAGACCGTCTTGTTTCTCGCGACTGGCAGCGAATTCATCACCGGTCAGGTGTTGGTGGTGGACGGCGGGAAATCGATTCCGTAAAAATACGAAAGCCGCCTTTGATGACCATCCTCGAATTGGAACTGAGATCCTTCATCTTTGCTTAGGTGAAAAGCATTTCACACAGAGGTCCCAGAGGTGCTCACAGAGGGCACAGAGAAGGACGTCCTAATCTCTGCGTCCTCCGTGCACCTTTTCTCCGTGGCCTCGGTGTGAACCGTACTTAGGTCCTTCACGGCAAAATTGCCAACTGGGCCTTGGCTGCGTTGACCCAGCGCTGCGAATATTCGGGCGAGGCGGCCTGGGCGAGCCGAAGTGATTCTTCGAACTGCTGCCGGGCTGCTTCCGTACGTTTGGCCTGCGCCAGGATGTAGCCGATGATGAATGGCGGGCCGGGGTGGTCGGGCAGAATCTCCCCGGCCTTCAGCGCTTCCTGGATGGCCGCCTCCTGATTTTTCGCGGCGATGTAGTCCCACGCCTTGTACATGTGCCCGACGGCCGCGGCCTGGCGCAAATCCACTTCTCCGTCGTACACGAGGATCGAGCCGCCGATGTTGGCCACTGGCTTCTTGAGCAGAAAACCGCTGTAGGGGTTCAGCATGTCGGGACCCCAATACGGAGCGGCCAGCTCCGTGCCGCTGATCAGTACCGTGCCGTGAAACCGCTCCGGCGGGACGTCAATGGGATCGCCCCACCAGCGCAGGAACGGGTCAGGCAGGAGCTTGCAGGGAAGATGGTAATAAGCGGGGTCAGCGGTTCCAAAATAGGCCAGCCAGCAGTCTTTCACGCCACGGCGCTCCAGGTACCGCGATGCCTCGCGCATGCCCTGTCCCCAATCGACGTTGGAGTCCGAGAGCCGGAGGTACGTTCGCGACGTGCCACCGAACAGCTCGTTGGAGTAAGCCAGATAATCGGGGCGCGTGTGGAGGGAGGACGCGGCGTGGGAGATCAAAAGAACCACGATTACGATCGTCCACGCGCGGCTCCGGCGGGCCAGTTCCCACGCTCCGGCGGCAGCAGCCAGAATCAAGAAAGGGTAGACCAGCAAGATGTGCCGGATGCCCATGTTGGTACCCGCCGTCAGGGCGACTGCCATGAAGAAAACGGGGGGAATCAAAATGTAGGCGGCCTTGCGGCCAAGTTCGCCCTGCCAGGTCTTCCCGGCAGCCAGCCCCAGAACCAAAAGAGCCAGAAAGCCGAGCGTGGATTTGATGACGAAGTCGATGGGGAAGTAATACCAAAGAGCGTGCGGGTAGAGGTGGCCCAGCAGAAACGAGACGCGCGGGCCATGGGTCACCAGCAGAACGTCGGTGAGCCCGAACAGGTAGGATTCCGGCAGCAGATGGAACTCCGCTGCGGTGTTGACCACTGCTGCGCTGAGATGGCCGGGCAACTCCCGCGCATAGGCCGCGACGCTGACCCAAAGCGGCAACCCGTCGGGACGAGCTTCGTAGCGAAAGCCATAGAATGCCCAGAGCACGGCAAACGCGATGGCATAGATCGCGGCCAACCGCTTCGCCCATTCTTTCAACTCGCGGCGCAGGCATTGACGGCGGAGGGAGGAGTCGTGCAGCGGTGCGGGCCACGCGGCAGGCAATCTCCACAACCGCCAGTAGCGCCAGAGTGGGAAGCAACAGCAGGGCGGAATGCTTCGAGGCCAGCGCCAATCCGCACATCACGCCGCAGCCCGCCAGGCGAAGGAGACTCGGTTGCTCCGCGAGACGCCACAGCCCGTAAACTGCTGCCAAAGCAAAGCAAGCCAGGGCGAAATCGGTGGTGACCAGGGCGGAATGCGCCAGCAGGTTCGGCTCGAAAACGGCGAGCACCACGGCTGTCCACGCCACTCCGGGGCCAAACATGCGGTACCCCGCTTCAAAAAGGAGGAGCATGAGGAGCAACCCCACTGCGGCTTCGGCAAGTCGCGCCCGGAACAGCAGTGCGTCGGCATCATTCCCATAAATGAGCTTCCGCCCTGCGATGGCGACGGCTGCCTTAAAATCGTCCTTTCCGACCGGCGGGGCTTTGAGGTGCATGAAAAGCAGCGGGAAGGTGCCAATCAGCTTTGCCAGCGGAGGGTGTTCGGGGTTGATCCCGTAGTCGGCTGCCTGCCAATAGCGATAGCCCGCCATGATATGGGTGGGTTCGTCCCAGGTGGCGGAAAGGTCCCGGCAGGAGGGGATGATCTCCGCCGCATATACGCCGAAGAACGCGGCCACGGCCATCCCCGCCAGCAGGCGTCGCTGGAAGGGCTTCACGGAGGGCAGGGAATCAAGCCATGAGTTCATCAACAGTTGCTCAAGGGCAGCTTTGGGTCCGCACGGCGCGAAAACCGAATTCGCCATTTTGGCCCTTCGACCCGCCGGAGTAAAGCTTCTTTATGATATAGTGCGCCCGCTCGTTTTGCGGCGCCGCAGGCGGCTCGCTCGGCGCAAAGGTGGCACCCTTCCCCGCCCAACGTGGCTCCTTTGCGGTGGCCCGACATTCATCGCCTTCATGGCAGGAGGTTCGTATGGAGCATTCGAAAATCACTCGACGTGATTTCAGCAAATCGGCGGCCGCCGGTGTCGTCAGCCTGGCGATGTCCGCCGGGCCCCTGGTGCGGAACGTCATGGGAGCGAACGACCGCATTGGCATCGGCTTGATTGGAGCAGGCGGCATGGGGCAGGCAGACCTGAAGGATTTCTTGCGCTCCGATCAAGTGAATTGCGTCGCCGTCGCCGACCCTTACGATCCCAATCGCGACACCGCGATCATGATGACCAACGGCGCGGCCAAGGGGTACAAGGATTTCCGCGAACTGCTTGACCGCAAGGACATTGATGCGGTGATTGTGGCCACGCCCGACCACTGGCACATGATTCCCATGATCATGGCGTGCCAGGCGGGCAAGGACGTCTACCAGGAGAAGCCTCTCTCCCACACCCTGGTGGAAGGCCGCCACATGGTGCAGGCGGCCGAGCGCTACAACCGCGTCGTCCAGGTGGGCACGCAGCAGCGCTCCGGGGAGCACTTTCAGAAGGCCGTGGAACTGGTCAGCAGCGGCAAGATCGGCAAGGTGACCCTGGCGGAAACCTGGATTCACGGGGATGAATACCCGGAAGGATTGCAGTGCGTTCCCGATGCGGAAGCCCCGCCTTGGTTTGATTACAACCTCTGGCTGGGGCCGGCGCCCTCGCGGCCCTATAACCGAGTGCGTACGCTGAGGACGTTTCGCTGGTTTTGGGATTATTCCGGCGGCATCCTGACCGACTGGGGCACGCACCTGCTTGACGTCGTGCACTGGGCGATGGGAGTGGAAGCACCGCGCACCATCGACGCCACGGGCGGGAAGTATGTGCTCCAGGACTGCCGCGATACTCCCGACACGCTGGAAGTGGTGTACGAGTACCCGGCCTCGCCGGTCAGCGGCAAGAACTTCGTTGTGCGATTTGCGAACCGAGTCGCCAACGGCCACGGTCCGGATGGGCACAGCTACGGAATGCAGTTCTATGGAACCGACGGAACCCTGTTTGTTGATCGCAGCGGGTACACGCTATGGCCGGAACCGATTCGCAATGGGCCCGAGCGCCTTCCCAACGATCACGTCATTCACGGCGAAGGCTCGCCCCAGCATTACCCCCACGTTCTCAATTTTCTTGACTGCATGCGATCGCGCCAGAAGCCGCACTCCGATGTGGCCACCATGCATCGTTCCACCAGCGTCGGACTGTTGGCCGTCATCTCCTACAAGCTGGGCCGCAAGCTCACGTGGGACGCTGAACGGGAGGAATTCCCTGGCGAAGCCGATGCCAATAAGCTATTGACGAAGGAGTACCGCAAGCCATGGCAGCTTCTGTGAGTCGGGGGTAGAGGAACGATTCTGGCACCCACAGGCGGACTTGGTGGCTTGGGACTGGAAGTTCGGCACGGAAGCCTGACGCGAACGATTTTGGCGCCGAAACTCACCGATTCAACACTTTCGTGCCATATGCCTGGCACGGAGTTGGGGAATGGTCTTTAGTTAGTTGGTGAACTGCCGATTGCATAAGGGTGAGAGATGGATGGCAATCTTGGAGGGAAGAATACCGGCGAGGTGATTTATTAGAACGATAACAGGTCTTTATCGCTGCCGGGAGAGGCTTACACGAAATCCTCATGATTAGGTAATTCTCATGTAACAAGTTGTCTTATCATGAGGTTGGAGGCGGCGCAAGGCTGGAGCGGGAAGACGGTTTAGCTCGCAGACCTGGGGCGAATCGAGATGGAATTCGCCCCAAAAGAAATCCTTGACAAAGAAAATCGGTTGCTTATACTTTATCAACTATAGCAATGGCTGTTGAATATTGCACCCGGGGTTGGGAATGAAAGTAGGTTCTCTCCGGCCCGTAAAGGAGTACTTCTCATGTTGAATGCGACAGTATTGCGTGTGGCACTACTTGCTCTCCTGGTGGGAGCGGTTTCGACGATTCCGGCGCGTGCCGGTTCGGCCGTGGTGGGCTCCGTAGCCGGTAGTATGAACGCCAGTGTGGGTGGTCAGTCACTGTTGCCGAACACAACCATTTTTAGTGGCGACAGCCTGCAGGTTCGTGATGGGGTCGCGGTCATCGCAGTTGGCAACAGCAGCCGTGTCATTTTCGGTCGTGATACGGTTGCTTCCTTCTTGCGCGATTCTGACGAAGTAACCGTTCTCTTAAACCAAGGCAATGTTTCGATGCTTCATCCCAATGATGGCACCGCTGTGCGAGTCAAGGCGGGCGCGGTATCTATCACCCCGGCGGCTGGATTCAAGACGCTTGGCGAAGTCGCGATGCTGAATGGTTCGGTGGTGATTACGGCCAAGGAAGGCGCATTGCAAGTTGAGAATAACGGTTCAACACGGAATGTTGCCAAAGGCCAGACCATTGTGATCTCGCCCAAGACGGCGGACAGCAAGGGCGGCAGTGGCGCGGGCTGGGGCAACACCGGCAACACGGTTCTGGAAGTTGCCGCGGTAAGCGCGGCGGGCATCGGTGCGGTTTTGGCTGGCGTGGCCATGAGCCGGGCCGGAAATGCCAACACCGCAGCGACCGCAGCGATCAGTGCTGCCAACGCCGCGGGCAGCGCGGCAGTTTCCGCAGCGAACGCAGCGAACTCGACGGCGGCAGCGGCAGCGGCCTCGGCGGCACAAGCAGTGTTGCTGGCGGAGTGCGCCAACGATTTACTGCAAACCCAATCGTATTCGAGCCCGTACATACTCTCCAATGCTCAGTGCGCCAGTCAGGCCGGAACCCCATAGTTCGGTCGGGGACGCAGGCCCGGAACCGGGCACACGAAAACTCGATGAAAAGCGGCACCCGATTGGTGCGCAGGATGCCGCTTTGTCGTTTAGTGACTTGTCCGTAGAAGTGACAGAGGACGAGAACTTCGATCGATCCGCGCACTCGAGCTTATTATGCGCGGCAAATCCAGTCGGCAAATCTACGAATTCCCTCTTGGAAGGTAACCTTGGGTGAGTAGCCGAGCGCCTCTCTAGCCCTGGTGAGGTCGGCGTGGGTTAAGAGCATTTCCCCAACCGGCATGGCAAGGTACCTGCGCAGAACCGGTTTTCCCAGGGCCATACCGAGCGTCTCGACCATTTCGTTGATGCTGATGGGATTTGCGTTGCCGATGTTGTAGACGTCGAAGTTACCGCTGGCGTTGAGTGCCAGCACGATTCCGTCCACGATATCGTCAACGTAGGTGTAGTCCCGCAACAGGCTTCCATCCCCGAATATGGGAACTTCCTCTCCCCTCAGTATCAGCCCGGAGAACTTCCGTATGGCCAGGTCCGGCCGTTGGCGTGGTCCATAGGCGGTGAAAAGTCGGAGGCATACCACCGAAAGGCCATAGGCATGGGCGTAGGTGAAGGCCAGGGCCTCGCCAGCGACCTTGGTGGCAGCGTAGATTGAAAGGGGATGACTGATGTCGGCGTCTTCACGGAAAGGGGCGCAACTTGACCCGCCATAAACCGAACTGGAGGAGCCAAACACAAAACGCCGAACGCCGTGAAGGCGGCTGGCTTCCAGCACTTGGGTGGTTCCGCCGACGTTGATGGACGTGTAGGCTTCCGGCTGCGCGAACGAAGGCCGCACTCCCGGGCGGGCCGCAAGGTGAATCACCCCATCGGGCTTGAAGGCGGCAAAGGCTTCTTGCAGTTCTTCGCGGTTGCGAATATCGGCTGGAAAAAACACGAAATCTCCGGCCGCTTTCACCTTCTCCAGGTTCGCGCGTTTCAAATCCCCAGAATAGAAATCATCGAAGTTATCGAGGATGGCGAGGCGTTTACCTTCCCTGAGGAGTCGCTGGGCCAGATGGGATCCGATGAATCCCGCGCCGCCGGTGACGAGGATACTATCCATATTGCTCAATGACTGCTGACCCTCCCAACCCTACTTGCCGGTTTCCTTCTTGCGCACCGCCTGGAACTGCTGATCGACGGAGGACAGAACTTGGAGACGGCCGTGATCGTCAACCCAGAGGTTAATCTGCGCCAGTTCCGCCGTGAGTGCAAAGTGGCGGAGCGTCATCTTATCGCCGTCCACGGTGGCCGCCTCCGGTCCAATTAATTTCAACGTAATGATCCCTGGCAAAGCTTCCTGGGGGATAAAGCCGCGCAGGAGCTGCATGCCACCCTTCGCGGTGTCATAGCGCGCGACGGCCAATTCGTATTGGTGGACGACGTTGTCATCCAGCACGACAACGTCCTTGTCGAGCTTGAAGTCGCGCCGGTCCTCCTGTCCGTTGACCAGCTTGTAGCGGACGCGGGCGACCTTGGAGCGAAAGTCGATGCTGAGGTCGGATGACTGCTGTCCTTGCTGGCTCCATGTGTAGGAAATCGGATCGAAGTCCGTGTCGAGCAGAAGTTTTGACGAGGTTTGCACTTCCACATGCTTGCCGTTTTGGTCGATCTGCAAATGGGCATCGCCCGAGGCGACGATCCGGTCCGCCTCGACATGGATCTGGAAGGCCTCCGTGCCGATGCTCTTGCCGGCGGAAAAGATTTCAAAAGTGCCCCGGTCGTTGAGGTCCTTGAGCGCAGCAGTGGAGGTCTGGGCCCGCAGCGGAACTAATACGGGACCGCTTCCGAGTAGCACCACAAACGCCATTAACCTTGCCCCGCGTCTTAGAGAGATCAGTGCCGATTCTCCTTTCGAACTATTCAGAGCGACATAAATGCTTTCGCGTTCGGCTGTAGCGGCGGTCTCCGACCGCCGCCGTCGATCGGAGATCGACGCTGCAATTTATGTCGCTCTGTTTAGAAGACTTGCAGACTCAAGATCTGTTCCACCACCTCTTCCGGCTTGCGGCCCTCGGTGGAGACACGGAAATCCGCCAGCCGGTAATAGGGAATACGGTCCGCGAAGAGTTGGGCAAACGACTGCTCATCGCGAAACAGCGGCCGATTCTCCAACCCTGCGCACCGGGCGCGCAAGACTTCGGGAGGGCAGTCGAGCCAAACCGTTGTCCCTCCGGATTCGCGGATTATATCGACATTTGAGGGTTGAGCAAAGGTCCCCCCGCCTAGCGCGATGACCGCTGAATCCGTTTTGGAGGCCTCCGTCAGCGCCGCATGTTCGACCTGCCGAAAGAAGAGTTCGCCGGAATTTTCGAAGATTTGCCGGATGCTCAAACCCTGCCCGGCCTCGATCACTGTGTCCAGGTCAATCAATGGCCAGCCCAGGGCATTCGCCAGCAGGCCGCCGACCGTGGACTTCCCGCTTCCCATGAAGCCGAGCAGATAGATCAGTTTTCGACGTTGGCGGCTCATGGCGCGAAGGGATCCTGCGTCTGAAGTCTTGAAATGCAATTATAGTGGTGCGGTCCCCAGCCGCGCAACAATCTTGGCAGTTGGGTCGTGTCCTGACACCTTTTTCCACCCCTCTCCGTCATTTGGCGATTGCCCCCCGTATCCTTTTCGGGTACGATTGACCCCAGAATGGGTACGGCGAGTACGCTTTCGGACACGCTTTTTGGGCGCACGCGTGGTGCGGTGTTGGCCGTTTTGTTTGGTCATGTCGGCGAGTCCTACTATTTGAGGCAACTCGCTCGTATGACAGGAATTGCGCTTGGGCCCGTGCAGCGGGAGATGCGCCAATTGGTCGACGCCGGTCTGGTAATTCGAAAGACTTTGGGAACGCATAGCCTCTACAGCGCCAACGAGTCCTGCCCGGTATTTGCCGAGATGCGGAGCCTGGTGGCGAAGACGGTGGGAATCCACGACGTCCTCCTGGCGGCACTCCATCCCCTCGCAAAGAAAATCAACCTCGCTTTCGTGTACGGTTCGGTGGCGAGTTCACGTGAGAGCCATCAAAGCGACATCGATTTAATGATTGTGGGCAGCGTGCACTTTGCGGATGTGGTCGAGCGAATCGCCGACGCGCAGAAAACGCTGAACCGCGAGATCAACCCTACCGTCTATACGGTCAAGGAATTCACAAGCAAGATGCGTGGAAACTTCTTGAAGACGTTGCTCGGCGGGAAAAAGCTCTTCCTCATCGGAGATGAGAATGTCCTTGGAGAACTGGGCAACCAATAAATGGCTGGAAAGGCTTGCGTCCGATCGAGAGGAGATCGAGCGCCTGCTGGCAAATGCCGATGGGCATCTCGCCGACTATCATAAAGCGGTCGCAAGTGTCATGTCCGCTGAGGCGCAACTGAGTCTTGCCTATGATGCGATTCGGGCTTCAGCGACGGCCGCCTTGCGCGCTGCCGGATACCGGGTCGTTCGGGGCGGAGGTGAGCACTACCGTACGATCGAGGC
Source organism: uncultured Acidobacteriota bacterium (assembly GCA_963719115.1). Lineage (GTDB taxonomy): Bacteria > Acidobacteriota > Terriglobia > UBA7540 > UBA7540 > Bog-366. Next base: position 134,453 of record CAVRBF010000054.1, read on the forward strand.
TCTCGAGTTCTCGATTGATCCGCAGAGAAAGCTCATCCCTAAGCTCGATGCCTTACGCCGAAAGCGAAACACGGGCGCCTACGACGACTATGGACTTGTGGCTCAGGGTGAGGCCGATCTGGCAGGCAAACTGGCGGTGCAAGTTCGCAAACAGGTCGAGGACTGGATCCGCAAGAACCACGCTGACAAGATTGCATGAACACTGACCGCTGCCGGATGGAAAAAGTACCTGCACCTTTCTCACCCTGTCATCCTGAGCCCGCAGTTCAGGGCGAAGGACCCCCGTATTTCGTCTTACCCAAGTGCGCCGCGGGAACGCGGCGAAAAAGAACGGGGCGGCCCCGCCCTGCGCTTCCTTCGTACAATGAAAAAGGTCCTTCGCCTTGAAGAGCCGGGCTCAGAGGTTGTGACTTTTTTCGATTTTTGGCCATTTTTAGATAGTTAACCCTCGTGTTTGGAATGTCGGCTTCCGCCAATATTCAAAAAAGTCACGAGCTCTCAGGATGACAGTTAGGTTCGTCGGTCGATCCCCATCTTTTATTTTGGACAAGAGTGGTATATTACTTTCCGCGTTGAGGCATGGGGCCGACGCCACGAAAAACCCGCCGAGGATACAACCATGGGGCGAATCAAACCTGTCACGCTGCTGCTCCTATTCCTTTTTGTGCCGTGGAAGTGTGTGCACGCGCAAGCGCCCATGACTTTTCGGGTCTTGTGCGGGGTAACGGATGCAACGCCGGCGCGATGGGATGGCTCCCTGAAGGTCAAGAATGCCGGAGCCTACACGCTGGAGGGCTGGCGCTTTGAGCGGGACGACGGCATTGAGGGGAACCGTTTTCACTTTTCCACTCGGGGCGCGCGCCGGTTCGGCGAGGCGGAGGGTACCGCCATGACCGCCAACGGACTCATCCTCACGGCCGCCGCGGTGACCGACCGCAGCGAGTTCACGTTCAAGACTGCGCAGGGCGACTTCAGTTTTGCTCCATCCGACGTGTCCTACGGCAAGGGAATTCACGTGCTCAACGGGCGCGTATACATTGACCGTGTCCCGGTGGCAGCGCGCCTGATGAATACCCGCGAAGAGGAGGACTATCCCTCGTTGGCGGCGGGAGCGAATGGCGAGGCTTGGCTTGCCTACGTGCAGTTTCACCACAGTCGAGATGCGGATCAGCTTCGCGCCAATATCACCGACATTCCCAAGGACTTCTCGCGCTATGCCGTCCCCACCGGGGGCGACCAGATCTGGGTGCGAAAGTACGCCGCAGGCCGTTGGGGCGACGCGATGGCCGTAACCCCGGCGGGCCGCGACCTCTACAAAACCGCCGTCGCGGTGGACGGCGCCGGTCGCGCCTGGGTTTTCTGGTCGGAGAACGACGGCGGCAATTTCGACATTTTCGCCCGTGCCGTGGATGCCTCAGGGGCAAGCGAGCCGTTGCGGGTTTCGAGCGAGAAGGGCGCGGACATTGACCCGGTGGCGACCACGGATGGCACCGGACGGGTCTGGGTGGCGTGGCAGGGTTGGCGAGCCGGACTGGCCGCCATCTACGTGGCGCATCAGGAGGGCAGGGAATTCAGCCGTCCCGAGAAGATCTCCAACTCCCAGAAAAACGAGTGGGATCCTGCCATGGCGGCGGACAAAACCGGTCGCGTCGCGGTGGCGTGGGATTCCTATCGCCACGGCAATTACGACGTATACGCACGGATTTATTCCGCCGGCGTCTGGGGTGACGAAATTCCCGTCGCCGCTACGGCACGCTATGAAGCCTATCCATCCATCGCTTACGATCCCAGCGGGCGGCTTTGGATCGCCTACGAAGAGGGCGCCCGGGGATGGGGAAAGGACTTTGGCGCCTACTCCACTTCCGGAATGTCTCTTTACCAAGGGCGGCGAATTTCTTTGCGAGGCGTGGAGCCCGACGGCCGCTTTGTGGCGCCGGATGTTTCCTTTGAGTCGAAGCTCCTGGGGGCGCCGAGCTTACGCCCTGACCTGCTGAGCCGGCAGGGTGATTCCGGGTCACTGGACCCTGATACGGGCAATGCTTGGCACCGCGGGACAACCAGGGCGCCACGAAGTCTGTCCAGCACGGCGAAAAACACGCTGCCCCGCCTGGTGATTGATGGTTCAGGGCGAATCTGGCTGGCTTTCCGTTCCCCGCATCCGATCTGGTGGAACCCCTTGGGCTCGGTCTGGACCGAGTTTCTGGTTTCCTTCGATGGCAAGGAATGGACGCCGCCGATTTATCTGAATCATACGGACAATATCCTGGACAACCGTCCGGCACTGGTGGGTTTGGCACGGGGGAAGCTGCTGTTAGTGAATTCATCCGATGGCCGTCGTGACTTCAAACTGAGCGAGGGCAACTCCAACCAGTACGGGCTGTCACAGACCCCGTTTGCCGACCCTTACGAAAACGACCTCTGGAGCGATGAGATTGAACTGGGACCAGCGGCAAAAGCGATTTCAGTGGTGGGAGCGGGCCTGGGCGCGCGGCCGGAGCCGCCCACCATCGATGCTGCAAGCCAGACGAGCATCCAGGCCATTCACGACTACAGGGGCGGCCCCGCCGGGGATCTGCGAATTGTGCGGGGTGAGTTCCACCGCCACAGCGAAATTTCCATGGACGGGGGCGCCGACGGGACGCTGCTTGATCAGTGGCGCTACGTTCTGGACGCGGCGGGCATGGACTGGGTGGGCTGCTGCGATCACGATAACGGCGGCGGACGCGAGTACTCGTGGTGGATTACGCAGAAGCTCACCGACGTGTTCTATTCGCCCGGCCGATTCGCGCCCATGTTCTCCTATGAACGCAGCGTCGGGTACCCGGAAGGCCATCGAAATGTGCTCTTTGTGCAGCGGGGAATCCGCCCCCTGCCACGCTATAAGTCTTCCACCCTCGCCAGCGCGCCCCAGAGCGACCAACCCGTGCATGCCGTTGACACGCAAATGCTTTACGCCTACCTGAAGGAATTTGACGGCGTCGTGGCGTCGCACACCAGCGCCACGATGATGGGCACAGACTGGCGCGACAACGATCCGCAGGCCGAGCCGGCCGTGGAAATCTACCAGGGCGACCGCCAGAATTATGAAATGCCGGACGCACCTCGGGCCCCGCGCCAGGAGGATTCCCTCGGTGGCTGGCGTCCCAAGGGTTTTGTCAATCTGGCTTTGGACAAGGGCTATCGACTGGGCTTTGAGGCGAGCTCAGACCACGTTTCCACGCACCTCAGCTATGCGAGCTTGTACGTCAAGGACGTGACCCGTGAGTCGATTCTCGATGCGCTGAAGCGACGCCACGTGTATGCTTCCACGGACGACATATTGGCCGACGTCGAGTGCGGAAGCAATATGATGGGTGACGAATTGTCTACCGCCGACCTGCCCGCGCTGAAAATCAAGCTGCGAGGCACTTCCAAGTTTGCCAAGGTTGTCATCATTCGTGACGGCAAGTCAGTGTATGCGACTTCTCCCCAGACCCAGGAAGTGGAGTTCTCCTGGCGGGACAACCAGCCGAACAAAGACAAGACCAGCTACTACTACGTGCGGGGAGAGCAGGACAACGGCGAGTTGGTTTGGGCTTCCCCGCTGTGGATCAAATACACCGGCAATTGAGAAAAGGAGCTGACGATGCGACGAATCAACGTTGCCCTTATACTGGCGAGCCTCTTCGTAGTCGGCAGCAGTGCACACGCGCAAACTCCGGCAGCTTTCCGCGTTCTTTTGGGGGTCACGGACACGGGTGGAACCCGCTGGGATGGAACCTGGAAGATCACCCCGGCGAGCGAATACCGCACGGAGCCCTGGCGCTTCGAAGGGGTCGATAACGTTGTCGGGGATGTGTTCCATTTGACCACGCATTCCGGGCACCAGGGCGGAGCGCCCGTCGCCAACGGCTTTATTCTTACGGTCAAGTCGGTGGTCGACGCCAGCGAGTTCTCCTTTTCCACTTCCCAGGGTGCATTTGTCTTCCGTGCATCGGAGGTTCCGTTCGGGAGCGGAATCTACAAGCTGGGCGGGCGGGTTTACGTGGACCGGGTGCCGCTCGCGGCGCGCCTGACTCAGACACCGGAGGAAGAAGACTTCCCCTCGCTGGCCGTCGGCGCGAACGGCGACGTGTGGCTGGCCTATGTGCAATTCCATCACAGCCCGGATGCGGATAAGCTTCGTGCCAGTCCTCCCAAAATGCCCACCGATTTCAAGATCTACGCCGAACCCACGGGCGGCGACCAGATCTGGGTGAGGAAACTTTCTGCTGGGGCTTGGGCCACGCAGCTACCGACCCCTCCGAAGTCGATCGCTCTATGGGGAGAGCCCATTGCCATCACCCCTGCGGGAGCCGACTGCTACAGAACGGCGGTTGCCGTGGACGGCGCCAAACGAGCGTGGGTGGTCTGGTCACAGAACAAGGGGGGTGATTTCGACATCTTTGCCCGTGCTGTGGATAATTCCGAGGCAGGTGAACAGGTGCAGGTTTCGACGGAGCGCGGCGCTGATATCGACCCCGTCGCCGCCACTGACGCGCAGGGAAGGGTGTGGATCGCCTGGCAAGGTTGGCGAGACGGCGTGGCGGCCATCTACGCTGCGCACCAGGACGGCAAGGGTTTCTCGAAGCCCGAAAAGGTTTCCAATTCGAACGCCGACGAGTGGGACCCCGCCATCGCTGCGGACAAGTCGGGCCGCATCGCCGTGGCGTGGGATTCCTACCGCAACGGCAATTACGATGTTTACGCGCGCACTTATACCGGCAGCGCCTGGGGCGCTGAAGTTCCGATTGTCGCCACCGCGGCGTACGAGGCTTATCCATCGATTGCCTTTGACGGGACGGGGCGCCTTTGGATCGCCTACGAAGAAGGTGGCCGCGGCTGGGGAAAGGACTTTGGCGCCTATCGGAGCACCGGCGTCGCTCTCTACCAGGGCCGCTTGATCAAACTCCGCGGGCTTGAGCCCAACGGAAGCTTCGTGGACCTCGATGCTTCCCTGGATTCCGCGCTGGTTGGGGCTCCGAACGAGCACGCGGACCGCCCGGGCAGTCAGTTGGATTCTGCACCGCTCGATCCCAATCCCAACTTCTCGGAGCACCGCCTTCCTGATGCGCATCTCATGGATAACTACTCCAGGTCGGCGCACAACACCATGCCGCGCTTGACCATCGACGGCTCGGGGCGGATCTGGCTGGCTTTCCGTACTCCCCATCCCTCCCGTGTGAGCCACATCGGCACCGTTTGGTATGAGTATCTGCTTTCCTTCAACGGCAGGTCATGGACGCAGCCGATCTTTCTGGATCACACGGACAATCTGCTGGATAACCGTCCGGCCTTGGCTTCGCTGGGCAATGGTCACTTGCTGATCGTCAACTCCTCCGACGGCCGGCGTGACCTCGCTCCCAGCGCTCCGGCGGAGTCGAAAGTTTCTTCCGATCCTTACAATAACGACCTTTGGAGCAATGAGGTTGAGATGACGCCGGGCACGCAGGCGATCCCGGTTGTTGCTGCCCGTCACGTGCCGCCACCGGCGACGACGTTTGACCGCGCCCGCGTCGATGCCCTGCAAGCGATTCATTCGTACCGCGGCGGGCCGGATCGCAACCTGCGAATCGCCCGCGGGGAATTCCATCGCCATAGTGAGATATCTCCCGACGGCGGCAATGACGGTACGCTCTTTGATCAGTTTCGCTACATTCGGGATGCGGTCGGGCTGGACTGGGTGGGCTGCTGCGATCACGACAATGGCATGGGGAGAGAATATCCTTGGTGGATCACCCAGAAGCTCACCGATGTCTTTTACGCGCCCGGCCATTTCTCGCCGATGTTTTCATATGAGCGGAGCGTCATCTATCCCAATGGTCACCGCAACGTGATCTTCGTCCAGCGAGGCATCCATACGCTGCCGCGACTGGACCCGGCTTTTCTGGGGAGCACCGCCGCGGAAGATAGCCGTGGACATACCCCTGACACCCTGATGCTCTATGGCTACCTGAAGCAGTTCGACGGCGTTGTCGGCTCTCACACCAGCGCCACCGGCATGGGCACCGATTGGCGGGACAACGATCCCAACGCCGAGCCCGTCGTCGAAATCTACCAGGGCTTGCGCCAGGATTACGAAATGCCCGGCGCCCCACGCGCCAACACCGTGGAGGACTCGATTGGCGGCTGGCGGCCCCAGGGTTTTGTCAGCCGGGCGTTGGACAAGGGCTACCGCCTGGGGTTTGAAGCCAGCTCCGATCACGTTTCCACTCACATGAGCTACGCCAACCTGTACGTCAAGGATTTCACCCGCGAGTCGGTGCTGGACGCTCTCAAAAAACGCCACGTTTACGCGGCGACGGACGAGATCCTTGCCGACGTCGAAAGCGGGTCGCACATGATGGGTGACGAGTTCACCTCCACTGAACCGCCGACACTCAAGATCAAACTGCGAGGGACTTCCAAATTCGCCAAGGTCACCATCATCCGTGACGGGCAGGTCGTGTACTCCTCTTCGCCTAGCTCACAAGAAGTGGAGTTTTCCTGGCGCGACAACCAGCCGCAGAAGGACAAGACCAGCTATTATTACGTTCGTGGGGAACAGGACGACGGGGAAATCGTTTGGATTTCTCCCATGTGGATCAAATACATGCCTTAAATTATGAATTCGGAATTATGAATTATGAAAAACCCGGCAACGACCAACGTAACAAATATCGATGACTTCCGTGGCAAGGAAGAACCACGAGACATCCGGGAACGGGCGTTTCAGTATGCACTCAGGGCCATCAAGCTGTTTCAGTTTCTCCAAAAACAAAAAGACGGGGCCGGGTGGATTCTTGGCAAGCAATACATGCGCGCGGCATGTTCGATCGGAGCTAACATTGAGGAGGCGCAGTCGGCTGAGAGTCGGGCAGATTTTGTTCACAAGCTGGGAATCGCGGAGAAGGAGGCACGCGAAAGTCTTTACTGGCTTCGCCTGACTTTGGGTTCCGGCATCGTCTCAACGGATAAACTGGCTCCGCTGCTCACGGAGACCGGGGAACTGATCGCGGTGATCGCTTCGATCATCATCAAGACCAAGGCGAGGAGAGTTTTGGCTGGGGAGTGAAGGGCCTCCGATTCATAATTCATAATTCCGAATTCATAATTATGCGCGAAGCGCGGAAAGAGCGGATTGTTTATTACGGCTTTGCCGCCGGGGTGGGAGCACTCCTGCTGCTCAACTTCCTGGGTGTCTTCAAAACCTTCTTCGGAATTGACACGGCCATCCTGATCGCGCTGTTGGCGGGCTACAAGACCTTTTACAACTCCATATCGGCGCTGCTGGAGAAGCGCATCTCCGCCGACCTGGCGCTGTGCGTCGCCGTCGTGGCCGCGCTCAGTGTCGGACAAAACCTCGCTGCTGCGGAGGCTATGTTCATTGTCCTGGTGGGCGAGGGATTGGAGTCTTACGCCGCCGGGCGCACCAGCGATGCCATTGAGCGCTTCGTGGAACAGATGCCGCGCACGGCCACCCTGCTCCGCGACGGACGCGAGGAGACGGTAGATGCCAAGTCACTGATTCCTAATGACTTGGTACTGGTTCGCAGTGGCGAGCGCATCCCCGCCGACGGCGTGATTGACTCCGGAATATCCACGGTCGATGAGAGCTCGGTGACAGGCGAGCCGCTTCCACAAGACAAAGCGCCGGGCGATGAAGTCTTTTCCGGTACGCTCAACGGCAACGCCCTGCTGCGGGTTCGCGTTTCGCGCAGCGGCGACAACACCACGCTGGCTCGCGTCATCGAGTTGGTGAAGGAAGCGCAACAGCGGCGGTCGCCCGTCGAGCGTCTGGCAGACCGCTACGCAACCTACTTTCTTCCCGCCCTCTTGCTGGCGGCCGGGCTCACCTTCTTCTTCACTCGCGATTGGTTGCGCACCGTGGCGGTGCTCATCGTTGCTTGTCCCTGCGCATTGATTCTGGCCACACCCACGGCCATGGTGGCGGCAATGGGAGGCCTGGCCCGCCGCGGCATTCTGGTGCGCGGTGCGGCGGTGCTGGAGCGCGCGGCCAAAACCGATGTCGTGGTGTTCGACAAGACGGGAACCATTACCGAGGGCCGCTTCGCCATTCTGCGCATATTGCCGTTAGCGGTTTCTGAAAACGAATTGCTGGCACTGGCTGCTACCGCGGAGCGCGCCTCCAGCCACCCATTGGCGCGTGCGATTGTAGAGGAAGCCGCACTCCGCAAATTGCCCGTGCCCGAACCTGATGCCGCCGAGATTACTCCCGGCCGTGGCGCGATGTGCAACGTGGCAGGCCGCGAGATTCGCGCCGGCAATGCCGCGTTTCTTGCCGAGGCCGGAATCGTGGGCGCTGAACCCTTGCTGGAAGAAGCCGATGCGGCGGGCGCCACAGCGATTCTGGTGGCGGACGGCCAGCGGCTTGTTGGTGCCATCCTCTTGCGCGACCAGGTTCGCCATGGTGTGGCGGAGGCGCTGGCTGGCCTGCGAGAAATTGGCCTTGACGATTGCATCATCCTGACCGGCGACCGCAGGCGCGCGGCGGAGGTGATGGCGCGGGAGGTTGGCGTTGCGCACGTCGAGGCCGACCTGCTGCCCGAGCAGAAGCTCGATCGTGTGCGCGAGTTGACCTCCGCCGGACGTCATCCGGCGATGGTGGGTGACGGTGTGAACGACGCGCCGGCGCTGGCCAGCGCGACCGTTGGAATTGCCGTTTCCGGCGCGAGTGACATTACCGCAGAAGCGGCCGACGCGGTTTATCTTCCACAATCTCTCGAATTGCTGCCGGAATTCTTCCGCGTCAGTCGCCGCGCGGTGCGAACGGCGTGGCAGAACATTATCCTCTTCGCGGCCATCTTCAATACTGTCGCGGTCATCCTGGCTGCCACCGCCGTGATCGGGCCGGTGGGGGCGGCAGTCACGCACCAGCTTTCCTCCTTCTTCGTCATGATGAATTCGCTGCGGCTGCTCCGCTCGCCGTCGGGCCGCGAGTCGATGCTGCGTCGCGTTTGGAATCGCCTGCTTGCGCGCCTCGACGTCGCGCGCTGGACATCGACCGTGCAGGAAACCGCTGCGCGCCTGGAATTTGGCGTGTTGATGGGCGGGCTCATTGGCAACTGGCCACGCCTGCGCAAACCGCTGGCGGTCGCGGCGCTGGTCCTTTACGTCGGCAGCGGCTTTTACATTCTCGGTCCCGATGAGAGTGGCGTGATTGAGCGCTTCGGGCGCAAGCTGTTGCCGTATCGCGAACCCGGCTTGCACTATAAGCTGCCCTGGCCGGTTGACGACTTGACTCGCATCAAGGCGCGGCGCGTACGCGTGGTGGAAATCGGCTTTCGCACCGTCGCCAGTGCGCCCGAGAATGAGCCCGCGTCCTATGAATGGAACGCGCAACACAGCAGCGGGCGTTTCCAGAAGGTGCCGGAAGAATCGGCGATGCTGACCGGCGATCAGAACATGATCGAGCTTTACGCCACCGTCCACTATCTTCCCGCCCATCCCGATGATTTTCTTTTTCGCCAGTTGGATGGCGACGGCACGGTGCGCGCGGCGGCAGAATCCGTCATGCAAGCCGTGGTGACCTCTTCCTCGCTCGACGACGTTCTCACCGAGGGCCGCCGCCAGCTCGAGCAGCGGGTGCAGACCGAATTGCAGCAGCGTATGGACAGGTACGGCGCCGGCGTACAGGTTTTGGAAGTGAAGCTCGGAGATGTGCACCCGGCGCTGGAGGTGGTGGACGCTTTCCGCGAGGTGTCTGACGCCTTTGAGGAAAAGAACCGGCTGATCAACGAGGCGGAAGGTTACCGTAACGAGCAATTGGCCTTGGCCCAGGGCAATGCCAAGGTGGCGCTGGAAAGCGCTCACGCCTACAGCCAGGGACGCAAGACTCGCGCCGAAGGCGATGCCAGCCGTTTTCTATCCGCGGAAGCAGCATACAAGGGCGCGCCAGAGGCCACGCAGTCGCGGCTGTATTTGGAGACCATGGAAGCGGTGTTGCCGGGGAAGAAGAAGCTCATTATCGATAACAAGGCGGGACGGCGCCAGTTGATGTTATTGCGTGATGGCATCGTGTTACCCAACGGCTTGCGGCCGTTGCCGGAATAGCGGTTGAGCAGCAAGCGGGGTGCGGTTGTGCGAAGCACCTTGGAGTGCGGGAGCAGCAGCTCCCGCCTTGGGCTGGCCCGCCGGCGCTGAACAATGCGAAGGACGGAAGGCGTGGCTGGCGGCGTTGGGTGGTGACGGTGCGTTGGGCATTCCAAGGGAAGAAAGGCGGTAGCTGCTGCTCCCGCACTCCAAGGTGCTTCGCACAGTTGACGATCAATCGCCTTGTTGGGAATGGAAGAAGGTCCGACAGATTGGCAACCTTTCGAGTAGGTGAATGATGACCCACAATATGAAAATCAAGTCTGCCGCCATTGCCGGCGGACTGCTTTTGCTTTACCTTACCTTTTACACCACGCGGGAGACCGAGTTCGCGCTCATTACGCAGTTCGGCCGTCCGGTGCGAACGGTGGTGAACGCCGGGCTGCACGTTAAATGGCCCTTCCAGTCCATTCTGCGGTTTGACCGCCGCCTGCGGATCTATAATCCCCGGCCCTCGGAGTTTCTTACTCGCGACAAGAAAAACCTGGTGATTGAGAATTACGTCGCGTGGCGGATCGACGACCCTGACCGCTTCGTGAAGAGCGTGGGTGACACGGCTTCGGCGGAGATGCGCCTGCACGACATCATCTGGTCCGGACTCTCGGCGGCGCTGGGGACACTCGACCTGGAATCATTGGTATCCGCGTCGCAGGACAAAGTGCAGGCGGCCGCCATGCTTGACATGCTGACTACTCACACTGATCTCACGGCGCTCGGGCAATACGGCATTCGCGTGGTGGACGTTCGCATCAAGCGCCTGAATCTTCCGGAACAGAACAAGCAGAGTGTGTTCGCGCGCATGCGGGCTGAACGCGAGCGCATCGCCATGCAGTACCGGGCAGAAGGCGAGGAGCAGGCGCTGGTGATCCGTGCCAACGCCGATCGCGAGAAGGAAGCGATCCTTTCCGCCGCCTACAAGGATGCGGAAACCATTCGCGGCGAAGGCGACGCGGAAGCGACGCGCATCTACGGGCAGGCGTACTCGAAGGACCCGCACTTTTACAAGCTGGTGCGGACCCTGGAGTCTTACAAGAAGGTGTTGGACGACAAAACCACGATCATTTTGAATTCCGACTCCGCTCTGTTGAGGGTCTTGACGCAGGGCGAGGCAGGAGTGAAATGAGTTCCGTCTTGTGGACAGAGCAGGAGGCAGGTCCGAGCGGCGCGCAACCCGTGCAAGCGCCACTCTCGCGCCTGTCCCGGCGGCAGCGCTGGGTGCTGGGACTGTTGGGACTGTGGGTGTTGACCGGCATCTACCTCGTGGCGCCCGACCAGCAGGCGGTGGTGACGACGTGGGGATCGGTCACTTCACCGCGGGTCCTCCCGGGCCTTCACTACGCGCTGCCGTGGCCCATCCAGCAGGTATACAAACTCAAGGTCCGCCAACTGCGGCGCACGGTGATTGGCGGCGATGCGGCCGATATTCCCCTCGGCCGCTTGCAACCCGCCGCCTCCGAGTTCCTGAGCGGCGATCAGAACCTCCTGAACGTCCGCGCCGTGGCGCAATATTCCGTCAGTGAACCTCGCGATTATCTCTTCCATGCCGCCAATGTTGACCAGGTGGTGGGTGCGGCGGTGGAGTCCGAACTCGCTCGCCGCCTGGCGCACACGTCCGTGGACAGCATTATGACCACGGACAAGGTGGCGATCCAAAACGACGTGCTGCTGGCGGCGCAGAAATGCCTGGAGGAATACCGCGTCGGTGTGGTGCTCTCGAGCGTCAACCTGGAGAACGTGGCCCCGCCTCCTGACGCTGCCGATGCTTTCCGCGACGTCGCGGGGGCGCGTGCGGATGCCCTGCGCTTTGTTAACGAGGCGCAGGGATATGCCAACGACCTTTTGCCACGCGCTCACGGCGAAGCCGAGCAAATGGAGCAGGAAGCGCAGGGCTACAAGGCCGGGAAGGTGAACCGGGCGCTGGGAGACGCGGCGCGGTTTGACGAGGTGGAAGCCGAGTACGCCAAGGCCCCGGAAGTCACCGCCACCCGCGTTTACGTTGAGGCCATGGAACAAATCCTTCCCCAGATGCGCAAGCTGATTCTCGATTCGAATGGCAACTTCGATCTTTCCATCATCGGCAAAGACGATCCGTCCGGGACTCCTGCCAAATGATCCGTCGAGTTGACCCCAAAGCCGTGGTGACCGCAGTCGTGCTGCTGGGTGTATTCGCCGTCGCCGTGCTGCGCACGCGCCACGCGCAGTGGCCGATTTCGTGGGACGGTTGGAAGGCCATCACCCTTAAGCGCCCGCCCTCCAATCCCGATGATGGAATCTACGCCATGTTTGACGCGGCACGCGCCGGCGACGCGCAGGCTTACCTGGATTGCTTTTCCGGTCCACTCCGCGACCAGATTGCGGCGACGGCAAGAGAGGACCCCAAGTTCAAAGAGTATTTAATGCGTCAGAACTCCGCGGTGCAGGGAATGGCCGTGTCTGTGACCGACCGTCCCAATGCCGATGAAGCGCGGGTGCGCCTGGAATATGTTTACAACGACCACAACGAAGTGCAGAACCTCCGCCTGAAAAGGGAAGGCGCGCGCTGGAAAATCGTCAGCATGGATGGCGCCCAACCTGTGCAGCCGCTGGTGCCGTTCGGCAGCAAGGCCACGGACTAATTCACGCGGGAGATCCTCCGGCTCTGCCGGGTGGCAACAAGAGTTTGACAGTTCCTGGATTTGAAGCTGGGGACGGGACCCCTCACCCGCCCGTCCGCAGACGGTCAACCTCTCCCCCGGGAGAGGTCGGGGATCGGCTCGGCGCAGGAGCGCCGGGGAAAATTCACAACCTCTCCCCTCGGTGAGGTTGTGAATGCACTGGGCGCGGCGAGCGCGCAAAGAAACATAAACAGCCTCTCCCGCGGGGAGAGGCCGTCCCGATCCGTCGGGACGGGTGAGGGGTCTTTTATCGGCTGCAGCGAAATCGCGGAAAGACGAGAGGTTTTACGGGTTTTTGTACGAATCCTTTCACCGATTCGGCAAAGCGGGGTAGCGCTGAGGCATCCGTCCGCCGGCGGATTCCTCAGCGGCTTTTCTTTGGCATTGACAGATCTATTAATGTCCGGGAGGGTTGTTTCCATGCTAAGAAACACGGAGGAAGCTGAACCCCGCTGCCTCCGTGCTACCCTGCTCAAGGACCCGCAAGTCTCCGAGGTTGGGATGGCGTCGCCGGGGTCATATCAGGGGAATGACCTACTTCACTCCTCCGCCCCTCGGGTAGCACGATCCTCCCTGGAAACTGTCATCCTGAGGCTGCACTTCAAGGCGAAGGACCCCCGTATTTCGTCTTTCCCAGGGCACCGCGACTGCGGCGCAGCCCGCGCGTGGCGCTCCCGCGCCCTGTTTCCTACGAACCATGAAAAGGGTCCTTCACCCTGAAGAGCGGGTTCAGGATGACAGGCGCGTGTGTTGGGTGGTGGGAAACCGGATGACTCCAGTAAGTTACTCCCCAAATCAGCGCCGCGCGCATTTTCCGCTTGACAAACGGCCTCGGATATGATAGTCTACATACGGTGGCTAATGACGTTTCGAATTCAATGTCAACTCACCGCGGCCTCCCCCCTGCAACGTTCAGGTTGTGCCGGGATCGAAATCTGCGTAGCCTCGCGGCAGGCGGGCCGGGCCGACAAATTGTCTTTCCAGCGCCACCCACTCGCCGAAAAAACAAAAAATGCGTGAAAGAACCCGATGAGTTGTTGAAAACAAGCCACTTAAAAATAGACAGAATGCCCGATGCCGATGAGTTTATGATTCAAAAGGACTTAATTCCCGTCAAAGCCCATTTTCAGTGGTTTTTTCCCCATCCCATTGAATCCTAACCTGTTGGCAGAGTTTTTGGCCATCATAATGGAAACGGATTCGGTGAAATTCCCCCTGAAATCGGGCCAAAACAGGGCTTTTAACGGGTGTTTTTTCATGCCCGCTCAGGCGGCCGGTCTAGCCTCCGAGGGGGCGATCCCGCAAACTCCGGCCCGGTGGCAATGGTTGCCGACTTCTTCGCGTGGCAAGAAGAAAGACTCACCACAAAGGGCACAGAGAATCACAGAGAAGAGCCATAAGGCTTTTTCTCTGCGCACTCTGTGGTCTCTGTGGTGAAGCCTTTGGGTTGCGGCTCTGCTACGTTGTCTACTAGACGGCGGAGATCTCTTCCATCAGCGTGCGCGCATCCGGGGGCCGGTGGGCGGGGTCTTTTTGAAGCATTCGCATGACGAGACTGGTGACGCTGGGCGGGATGTTCAAATCCGGCTGGACCTGGTCAACGGGGACGGGTGTTTCCTTGACTTGCCGGAGGGCGATTTCAATGCCATTGCCTTCAAAGGGCCTACGCCCAGTCAGGATTTCGTAAAACACGATCCCGAGTGAGTAAATATCCGACGTCGGCAAATAGGGCTGCCCGGAGATCTTTTCCGGCGGCATGTAATGGAGTGGGGCGAGCAGCTTGTTGGGCAATTCGGAATCCGAAAGCTCAGGCAGCGCGTCTTTCACCCGGTCGAGGCTGAAGTCGAGGAGCTTGACTTGCTCGTCTTGCTCCGCACCCGTCAGCAGGATGTGTTCGGGCTTGATCTCGCCGTGCATCATTCCCAACTGCTCCCCGGCGTCGAGCGCGAAGGCGATTTCCCAGACGATGCGGATGGCGCGGGAGAGTTCCAGGCAGCCTTCCCTCCCCAGAATTTGGCGCAGGTTCAGGCCCGGCACGTACTCGGTGACGATGAATAGCACGCCGTCCTCTGCCTGACCGAGGTCCAGCGTGTGGACCACGTTCGGGTGTTGGAAGCGTTGGGTGCGCTGGCAGTACTCGGAAAGCTGATTGATAAAGTCGGCGGTGGGCAGATTCCAGGGAGTAATCAGCTTGAGAGCACAAACGCCGCCAGCGCCGGTATCCAACGCGGTGTAGATTTGGCCCATACGCACTTCGGCGATCTTGTCCAGAATCTTGTACCGCTGCGCGATCAGGCTGCCGTTGTTCCAGCCTTCGAAAAAGGCGGGAGAGGTGGTCGCCTCGCCGACGATCTTCCCGCCCGCTGGGGCGGCGGGCACGGGAACCGTGGGTGTCGGCGGCGGGCTGGCTAGTTCGCAAGCTTCGATCGCTTTGATAACGGCGGCACCATTGGGGGGGCGGCGAAGGCGATCCTTCTCCAGCATCGACATCACCAACTCAGCCACACAAGTGGGGATCCGCAGGCGCGCGCAGTCCTCATCCATTGGCCGGGGTGGCTCGCCGACGTGCGCCAGGAACCACTCGGCCTGCGAGTCCGCGTTAAACGGCAGGACGCCGGTGAGCATTTCATAGAAAACCATTCCCAGCGAATAGATGTCGGACCGGCCGTCCAGCTTGCTTTGGCGAATTTGCTCCGGTGACATGTACTCCGGTGTGCCGATGGCAAAAAGGGTGCCGGTGGCGTTAAGCTCCATCTCGCCGGCCTCTTCCTTCAGCCGCCCCTCGCCCAGCTTGGTAATGCCGAAGTCCAGCACTTTCACTACGTCTCCTTGATCGGAGCTAATCAGGGCGATGTTTTCCGGCTTAATATCTCTGTGGATGATACCGAGCTCGTGCGCGGCGCCCAAAGCCGAAGCCACCTGCTTGGCGATTGAGCAGGCGCGCGGAGCGGGAAGCGGGCCCTCGCGATCGAGGACGTCGCGGAGCATGCGCCCGTCGATGAACTCCATAATGATGCAAAGGCGCCCGTCGTCGGTGTCATCGATGTCGTCTACGCGGACGGCATTGGGATGTTGCAGGCGGCGGGCCACGAAGGCTTCGCGCTTGAAGCGCAGGACAAAATCCTCGCGCTGCATGAGCGACTGGTCCATGACCTTCAGCGCGCGGACCTCGTTGAAGAGCAAGTGCAGAGCCTTGTAGACATGCCCCATCCCGCCCCTGCCTACCTTGGCGAGGATGCGATACTTGTTGCGGAGGGTGGTGCCGACAGCATACACCGATGGGTCGTCCAACTCCGCGCCGTCGAGCGGGCAGAAGGCGAATTCATCCGGGTACGGCGTCTGACAGGAAGAACACCGTTTCATGACTTGGCCTGCGAAAGCAGCCCGAGTATATCACCAGCGGATGGATTGCAAGTAAAAGTCTTGGATCGGCTAAACCCACCGGCACGAGGAAAGTTGCGCAGCCCGCGAGGTTTTCGCTCTCGCGTTGGCGCAACTACAAGTCACCGATCCGAGGGAGTATTCTTCCAATCTCGGCCACCAACCGGCAAGCGGGCAGCAGTCGCGAAGTTGAAACGAACTGGACAGCCGGGCGTAAGCTTGGCAGAATGAGGGAGGTGTTTCAGTCGGGGCGTGGCGCAGCCTGGTAGCGCGCTTGCCTTGGGCGCAAGAGGTCCGCGGTTCGAATCCGCGCGCCCCGACCATGACCGATTCGACGGATCGATCGCGAACCTTCCGGCCTGGCAAGGGCTCATCTACAGGTTGAAATCGTTGGCCAACGACAAGAAGCTCGATAGTGCTTGGGGATTGATTGAGGCCGCGTGCGACACGGGGGACGTGACGGCTGCCGTCCTGCTGGTGCGGAGGCGCGACTTCTCGCTGATCCGCTCCTTCGGCCCCGATGGGCATCGCCGCGCCGTGTTCCTTCTGGCTTCGGTCTCCAAGCCGCTCACGGCCACGGGCATCATGGTGCTGGTCAACCACGGCGAACTCTCTCTGGATGATCCGGTGCGCAAGTTCCTGCCCGAATTCTCCGGCGGCGAACGCGACCGGGTCACCCTGCGACACCTGCTGACGCATACGTCTGGATTGCCTGACATGCTGCCGGAGAACATCGAACTGCGAAGGCGGCACGCGTCACTGGATGAGTTCGCGGCCGCCACTTGCCGAACGCCTCTGCTGTTCACTCCCGGAACCGAGGTGCGCTATCAAAGCATGGGCAGCCTGATCGCGGCGAGAATTGCCGAAGGTATCGCCGGTATGCCCTTTCGCGAGTTTCTGCGGCAGCGGGTTTTCCTTCCTCTCGGTATGGTGGACACTGCTCTGGGTTTGGGTAACCGCGCGCTTGCCGATGTGGTCAAGTGCCACACCTTGGGCAATGACCAGTGGAATGGCGACGACGGGGATGATTGGAATTGGAACAGCCCGTACTGGCGGGATCTGGGCGCGCCTTGGGGAGGCATGCATTCCACCGTCGAGGATTTGGGAAAGCTGCTGGATGATTTCCTTTATCCGAGTGGCCGCGTGCTGAGTCCCCAGACTGCGGCCGCCATGACGGTGAACCAAACGGGCTTGTCCGAACCATGGGGCCTGGGTTGGGCCACTAAGCCTGGCACATTCGGACTGACGTGTTCGGAGCAGACCTTTGGTCATTTCGGGGTAACCGGCACAATCGCGTGGAGCGACCCCAAGGCTGAGCTTTCTTGTGTACTGCTTACAAACAAGCAAGTCGCACATTCGCGCGATGGACTGCTGGGATCGGTGTCTGACCTGGTGGCGGAGTGGGCGGGGTAGGTCTATGCGTGTAGTTCTTGCTGCCTGTGACCTGGTTCCATGCGGACCAGGCGCGTGCCTATCGCCTTCGGTGCTGGCGGAGTTTCCGGTTCCAACGTGGCACGGCGGCTTCAGCGTTGATAGAGTTTGACTCGCAGCGTCGCTGTTGGTATGGTTAGAAGTCTCGTGGCTTCCCATAGCAAACTGCACGAATCCTAAACGTTTGGCAAGCTTAGCCGGTTGTGCACATCGTGCTCTGCGCCGCCGGAAGGTGGAAGCTTACTGAGCCGCGAATCGGTTCGGTGGCGATAACGGTGCCCACATGAGTTTTCCACGTACTCTCTGGAATTGGGTCCGGCGGCAGCTTGTGGACGATGTTCCACAGGGCGACGCCCTTTGCGAGTTTGACTGTCGCAAGCTTCAGTGCACCGAAGAGGAATGGGAGCATTGTGAGCGCCGGTTGCACCGCGCGGCCGGCGAGTTGATGCCGGAAAAGCCCCCCGTTTCCAAGGCAGCAACTCCATCCACCGAGCCGAGCAAGACCGAGGCCGGGCAATCAGCCCCGAGACCCTGAAGTGCTTGGCAGTGCCACCCGCATACGAATCTCTGCGAGGCGAGGTCAAGCCCAGGGGCGGTCGCGCGCGATGCCCTTAGCCAGCATCGCCTGGACGTGGGCAACATCATCGCGGACCTGCCAGTCAAACATCCCCACCGCAATGAAGTCGGCACCCCGCCTAAATGCGTGATGAAAGCCCTCTGGCGTCCGATCTCTTCCCGCGCCGAGGGTTTTGAAGCCGATCCATGGCCTGTTGATCGTACTCATGAACTGTGCCACTTCCGAGGCGGGGCTTGTGCAGTAGCCGACTTGATTGATGGTCACCATGTAGAAATCCGGATCGATTTTCGCCTGCACACAGGCTTGAATGGTCGGCAGCAGGTGAGCACCGATCCCCGCCATCAAGCCGGCATTGCGGATTCCCTCGACCGCCCTGCCAATATCCCCGACTTTCCCCTCTTTTACCAGGCGGTCGGAGTTAAATCCGTGGTGGTATGCGGCAATGGCGCCGCCGTCGCGCGCCCGCTTGGCGTTTTCCACCGGGTCGCCCTGCTCCGGCGCCGTTTGGGCGATCCACTGCAGCTTGCCGTTCCGTTCGTGAGTGAATTTCCGATAGTGTTCCAGAATGTGCGGGTCAGACCGCATCAGAGTGGTGTTGATGCCATTCTGCTCCGCCAGTTGCCAAGTCTCCAGGATCTTCTCGGTGGTGAAGTAGTGTGTCATCAGGGCGGATTGATAAAGTAGCTCGCCGGCATGGGCTGATCCGGAGATCAGATTTCCTCCGATGATGAGCCGGGAGACTTCGTACTTCCCAAACTGTCCCCGCTGGAGTCCTTTGACCGCCTCCTTGACTTTTCCGTACTCAGAACGGTCCACGAGTTGGGCCAGGAGAGCGTTGTCCTCGAAGCTCACGCCTCCCAGCATGGCGCTGGACAAGGCCAGCTTTTGCAGCATCTCACGCCGACATACGTTACCCATGAATGCTCCTCCTTCGATCGAAAGTTGGGCCTATCACCCACCGCGACTTTCAACCGACCTACGCTAGGCAATCGAATTGCCAGAAAATAAGAGACAAACCTGTCAATAGCGCCCGAGGGATTGGCTCCGCTTCTGCGATACGTCAGGAAACCTTGTTTTTTCGCGGGGAACTTTGTATTATCAGTTGGCCCCTCACTCGGCACGTCTTGGCTGGTGGAAGGGCCGGACGTGACCATCCTTTCCCCGGTGGGGCGAGGCTTGCAACGGCCATAGACTGGAAGTCTCCCAGCGTCTTCTTGTTCTGACGCAATGGGCGGAAGAGAGCGTACGTAACTGCTCTTCCTTTGTACCAGAGAAGGTGCAGAAGCGCGGGTGGTCCTTGCTGTGCCGACCGTCGTGAGGATGGTCTGATCGCTAATAGACCCGGGGGTGCCTCCTGCATGGCGAGAAAGGGACGCGTCGCAACGGGTTGTTTTCTGGGGCTGACCCCAGTGCACTCGGAGGGCTTGTATGCCGGTCGAATTGGATGAACCTCCCGATGCCGGGCAAACCGCTTCAAGGGAGCAACGGCGCTTCCAGCGGTTTGGTGTCAAGCTGCCTTGTCGGGTGAAGACCCGGACCGCACGCAAGGGGGCGGCCCAGCCGGAACTGGCGGTGGAAACCCTGGACGTCAGCCGCGGCGGTATGTTCTTTGTGGCAACTACCGGCATGCAGATTGGAACTGCCATCGAATTCGAACTGGATCTTCCTGCGCTCGTGGTCGGCAGTCCCGCCAGGATTCGCTGTCGCGGCACCGTCACGCGCGTGGTTCCGGATACCGACGGGCGCGTCGGCATCGGGGCTACCATCGATCACTATAAGATCGCCCCTTTAAGTTCCCCTCCGGCTGAGTAAGTCGCATCTTGATGGTTTCCTCCCCGCCAAGTGGAACTTGGGCCTCGGCGCAGGGCCGGGCTCGCTACTCGAAACTTCCCGGAGGCCAGCCCCACGTGTACATACTCCGCACCCTTACCTTGCTTCTTGCCTTATCGATTCCCGCCACCACTCTTGCCGCCACCTTGCACGTGAAGGCCGTGGACGAGTCCGGCCAGCCCGTATGGGCGCGGGTGGAAGTGCGCGGCGCCGGCGGCAAGATGTACCGCCCTCCGGACGCTCTGCGCGACCAGACGGCGGGACCTCACGGCGTGCAACCATGGTATCTGGGGGGCTTCATTGTCTACGGTGACTGCGACGTGGAAGTTCCCCCCGGACGATACCTGGTGATCGGCGACCGCGGCCCGGAATACCGGCGCGTGGAAAAGCCCGTCATCGTGCCGGCGGAGGGACTGGCCCTGGCTGTCATTCCACTTCACCGCTGGATTCGCATGGACAAGATGGGCTGGTGGAGCGGTGACCTGCACGTCCACCGCACTCCCGCCGATGCGCGAAAAGCGGTTTTGGCGGAGGACCTCAACTTCTGTCCCGTCATTACCGACTGGCCGCACCGGAAGAACTACGAAATCCAGGCAGGCGATGTTTGGGGCAGTGACGCCAAACCCGTGATCGCGATTGATGAGCATCATTCCCTGACTTTCCGAAACGCCGAGGATGAACGCGGTGGCGGGGCCTGGCTGTTTCTCCAACTGAGCAGCCCGCTGCAAGGGTTGAACAAGTTGACGGACTGGTGGCCTTCCGCCCTTGACTTCATCCATCAGACGCGCGAGCAGCGCACGTCCGCCCAGACGCTTCCCTGGATCGATGCGGAGAAGCCCTTCTGGTGGGAAGTGCCGGTGGCCATGGCTCTTGCGCCTGCCGATTCCATGGAGATTCTGGTCAACCAACTCACCGAGTATGGAGTGGAGGCCAGCGAAGCCTGGGGACGTCCCCGCGAGCGCCGCTTTGCCGGCCGCGAGGGTTGGCTCGATTACATCCTCAGCCTCTACTACCACTACCTGAACCTGGGCTTTCACCTTCCTGCCTCTGCCGGAACGGCCAGCGGAGTGCTGCCCAATCCCCTCGGCTTCAATCGCGTCTACGTGAACTTCTCCGGGCCCTTTACGGTGGAGAAGTGGTTCGCGGCGCTGCGGGAAGGGCACAGCTTTGTGACCAATGGTCCCATGCTGTTCTTCCACGTCACACGGGAAGGCGCGATGATGAAGGCCACGGTGGAGGTGCACGCTGCGGAGCCCCTCGACCGCATCGAGATCGTCGCCAACGGTGAAGTCATCGAGTGGTACCCGCTGCCTCCCGGCACGACCGATTACCGCGCCGTCACTACGATTGATCCGCAGAAGTATACCTGGATTGCGGCGCGCTGCTTCATGCGCGGGGGCGACACGCTACGGATGGCGCATACCAGCCCCGTCTATCTTCCCGGACATTTCGATTGCCGGCCCGACGCCACGTACTATGCCGACTGGATCAACGCGCTGATCCATCAGACGCAGGAGAATCCCCAGCGCTTTCCTTCCGCCGCCGAGCAGGCGCAGGAGCTTGATACCTACCGCCGCGCTCTGGCTTTCTACCAGGAGAAGTCACAGCAGGGATGTTCCGAGGCTCCCAATGCACGCTAGGGTTTGCCGGAGAGCAGATGGATGGCGACGCGCTTGTCATATGTACCGGGCACCTCGTCCACGCGCATGACACGGGCTTTCAGGGGAATCTGCACGCTGTCAGGATGGTAAGGCAGAATGACATCCACAATCTCGCCCAGTTCGTAGAACTTGTGGGTGCCGAAGTAGGCGCCGGTGCGCGAGACGTTGATGGTTTCGCACAGGTCGTGCGACGGCGTACCCCACTTGGTGCGGGAGATCTTGATGCCCATCTTGATGGGGGCGCGCCCCTTCTCGCGGTTTTCCCTGCGCTGGGCGGCGGCGCCGTCCGCCGGCACTTGTGAGGCTATTTCAGTAGACTCCGGCTGCGTCTCGGCGGCGGGGGGCTTCTCCACGCAAAAGGCCCACGCCGTGGTGGCCTTGCAGGTGTCGCAATGGCGCGAAAGGGTGAAGCCTTCGCCCAGCGCCGCGGGTTCCGCCTCCAGGACCTCGGTGGAAATCCGGCTTGCACAGCGTCGGCACTCCAGGGAAACCGCCGGGGCCACTCCCTCGGAGCCTTCCGCCGGGCCGAACAGGGCTCCCGGTTCCCAGATTTCGCCTTCCGGATCCAGCAATTCCAGCCCCGCCCGATACGATCCTTCTTCCATATAGGGGCTGGTCCACGCCACTCGATACGTTCCGCCGATCTGGGTCCCCAGGTTCGTGACGTGCAGCTCCGAGTCGAGTTCAATGGTCTCCCCGATGAGAATGACGATGAAGTCCGGCGTTACGCGCGTGGTAATGGTTTGAATATCGAAATACCGCTGCTGCTGCGACATGCCGCGCACGCGGACCGTCACATTGACCTCGGGCACTCCAGCAATGGCGTACTGACGTTCCATAATCCTTCGCGAGGTTCAACCCTCGTGAGCCACCTTTCAGTTTTGACGTTCCAACCTCGGGCCGCGCAATGCCCGCACAAACTTAACGAGAATTTTAACACCTCCTAACCGAAAGTAAACGATTGTCTGAAGGCCGCCGGGCCCCTCGATCCCGTCGTTAACAGTCCGTGTGAAAACTCGTGCGGCGCAGCCACTTTCGGAGTGCGGCCGCGGAGCTGCCGCTTTCACGCTCGGACGCGGCGGATACCTGAGCTCCGAACGAGCTGACAAGGAAAGCGAGAGCTGCGCGCTCGCACTCCAAAGCGCCTGCGGCGCGGTTACTTGTAAGAGCTTTCACGCAGGCTCCTAAAGGCCAAAGGTCTTCTCCGTATAAATCCGGCTTCGCCGCAGGTCCTCTTGCAGCGAACGGGTAATCACGGTGTCCTTCTCGTAGGCCAACTCCACCACCAGCAAGCCGTCGTAGTTGATGGAGCGCAAGTATGCGGCGACCGGAGAGTAATCAACGTCGCCGGGACCGAAATCCTCCATCCAGACGCCGTGCTGGGAGTTGCGAAGGTGTATGTCCTCGACCCGGGTTCCGACGCGGCGCAGAAAGGGCATGACGTCCTGGCCGCCGCGATAAGCCCAGTGGACGTCCACGCAACAGCCTGCCAGCTTGGCATCAGTGTGGCCCAGTTCGTACCACCATTCGCGCCCGTTATCGACCAGTTCGGGCGTGTGATGATGGAGCAGCAGCCTGATGCCTCGCTGGCGAAGCGCCGCACCCAGCCGGTTGATGTTCGTCACCTGCCTCTCCAGTTCGGCGTCGGTTTTGCGCTCTCCCTTGGGCTTGGGACTGGGATTGGTAACGATCACCCGCGTGCCCAGGGGCTTGAGGAAATCGACCAATTCCAGCACATCGTGAATGGACGCCTCGGCGGCCGCTGCTTCATGCAGGGTGGTCCCGGCATAAACGCTTTCCGGGAGGAGCTGGTATTTTGCCAGCAGGTCGCGCGTCTGGTTGCGGACAGCGGGCTTAAAGAAGGGGTCGGAGAGCTCAATGCGCTGGTAGCCGGCCTGATGGGTGTCTTTTAGCGCCTCTTCCTCACCGGCCGCCACCGTCTCCTTCTGCCGGCCGAAATACTGGGTCCAGATGTAGCCTTCGACCGACAATTTGGGGGCATAGTGGCCGCTGGGGCTGGTTACCGCCCGTGCGAATTCCGGCGCGATGACTGCCGCACCTCCCGCCCACCCAAGCGCGGTGCTTAAGATTTCCCGCCGAGTCCACTTTGTGGTCGATATGCTCATTGGCGTTCCTTTGTTTTCATCAACATCTCCGGATGCACCTTCATTTTCGAAGTGCAGGAGTCAGGAGCCAGGAGTCAGAGTCGCATCACTGCGTGCCACGTCGTTTGGCTTCGGATCTCGGAATTCGGACCCTGGTCTTTGTAATCGATTTTGCCGGTCCTTTGTTTTCATCAACATCTCCGGATGCACCTTCATTTTCGAGGTGCAGGAGTCAGGAGCCAGAAGTCAGCATTCGCTCGCTGGCAGCAATCGTTCTTTGACTTCGAACGTCGGACTGCGTCTTTTGTTTTCATACACATTCCGGCTTGGAACGTCTGAAATCGTTGTTGCGCACTTAGATCGTCTCATTCGATTGATTCCGGTCATTGGGTTCACTCTCCGAACCTAGGGTTTTGAACCGTCTCCTTTGTTTTCATGTACATTCCGGCTTGGAACGTCCGAAATCGTTGTCGCGCGCGGGGGCGGCTCAATATTCGAAGCGCAGGAGTCTGGAGCCAGCAGTCAGCATTCGCATGCTGGCGGCAATCGCTCTTGGACTTCGGACCTCGGACATCGGACTCCTCCGCCTGCCTCCCGACAACCTAGCCTAACACATCTCGACTGAAATGTCAAGCAAAATGATAATGCCTGATTGATAAACCCTCACGTTTGAATGAATGGCCGTGAACACCGGCGGCGGAAAAATACATTTTGTCCGAATCGAGCCGATGGTTGCTGCGCCCCGGGTCGCGACTCGGGAATAATTGTGGCGCAGCCACCTTGGACTGCGGCGGCTCGACGCCGCCTTCGAACATGTGCGACAACCAGGATCAAACCCGGCTCGCTGGTCAGTAACCAACGCAGAGTCCGTAGTTTCGTTCGGCGTCCCAAGGCAAGTTCCTCGCGAGCGGGACAGAAAGGCGGCGTCAAGCCGCCGCAGTCCAAGGTGCTACGCACAGGCCATTTCGCGGGGGGGATGGTCACACGACGCTCTAACGGTCGAGGGGAAGCAGGCCCAGTGCGGCGGAAGTCGCAGTCTACCAGCCCGTCACCAGCAGCCTGCGCGCGGCGTCAAGGCTGCACTTTTGATACTGATGGTATGCCGCCGCGGCGCGATTGCGGATCTTTTCGTCGTCTTCGCCAAGCACCCAACCGTCCAGGGCGCTCTTGAGCGTATAGGCTTCCGCGGCCATCAATCCCGTGGACCACACCAGCGGATGGGCGCCCGTGGCTCGCAGCGGCGGGCCGAAGAACCGCTTGCTGAAGCAGGCGATGATGATCGCGTCGCGGCGGTTGGTGCCGGTGCCTTGCGGATAATTCGAGAGGTCAAAGTCCATCAAGCCATCATGCCCGATGTAGGCGACCAGGTTGGAACCTCCGCCGACGGAGAAACTCACTTGGCGCGCCCCCACTTTGGTTGCGATCTGTTCAGAATTCATCCCGGCCGCCGACTGCAAGAAGTCAATCACCGCCTGGCCGATCTTGCTGCCCTGGTAGGCGTCCGCCATCAGGTAAACATTCTGCGCGCGGTGGCGGAAAACGCACCTTTCCAGAACCTCGGGCTTGGGGCGGGACGTTGGCGGCAGCAATTCCCAGTCGCTCGACCGCGCAAAGAACGTCTTGACGCCATATCCCGCACCCCAGAAGAGGTTGTGAACGGCATCGTCACCATTTCCCACCCCGGCGGGCACGGGCACGATGCCCTGATGCTGATTGTCCGCGAGCGCGACGAAGACGTGAATGGTGCGGGGAGCGTTCTGGGCGAACAGACCTGTGCTTGTGGTCAAGGACACTACGAAGACAGCGAAGATGCGTTCAAAAAGAGAGACAAACAATCGCGGGCGAAGTCGGAGGGGCATCCGCATACAGTTACTGACCTTGGGAGCCTTCACGAAGTTCCAATTTCTTTTCGAGTCTCGCCGAAACGTGGAGTCGCGGGTGTTTCTGATAATAAGGTCTTCTTCGCCCTTCACGTTAATTGCAATGTAGATGCGCGCACGTCGTGCTGTCATCCTGAGCCAGTATTTCAGGGCGAAGGACCCCCGTATTTCGTCTTACTCAAGTCCGCCGCGCGAACGCGGCGCGCAGGAACGGGCCGGCTCGGCCCTGCGCTCACTGCGAACAATGAAAAGGGTCCTTCGCCTTGAAAAGCCAGGCTCAGGATGACAGTTAGGTTCGTGGGTGGAGCAATTTGAAGATAGCTCTTTTTTGGCAAAACCCGGTAGCCCGGTCAGCGCAGTTCTGACCGTGGGTCCTTCCAGGCACGCCGACGGCACGATACGGTTGAAAACGATGCAGGATTGGCGGTTCCGTGCGAAAAGCCCACGGTCAGGAAAGCACTGACCGTGGCTACCTTTCACCCGGGTGTTCAATCCCACGGCCACAGAGGTTCGTCGTGCGCGGCTCCCGGCCAACGGACTCGAACGTCGGAGATTCGGGTGCGATAATCGGAGCGGTCATTTGAGGGTTTCTCTGACAGCGTTAGTTCCGTGCCGTCGGCGAGGCGGATTGTGGCCACGAAGTAGCATCGGTTGATCTGCTGGGGACCTGGTAACGGGCCGAGTGGGACGACCGTAATCTCGGCATCACGGAGCCAGCGCAACGTGGCGGCTGGGAAATCTTGCCATTGAGAATAAGGGCCACGGCCGAGGTCGTGTTCTGTAAATCGAACCGGATGCCCAACCTCGACGTGCGTACTCTCTGCTAACAGATATTCAATTCCCATCTCGGTTTTGTCGACCACTATGCGCTCATACTCCCATGTTGTTTCCGCAAATGTCATCCAGCCTGACCACAGTACGGCGCAAAGGAAAGCCGGGGCTACCAAGACTGCAAATTTGCGAACTACCGGAAGGGCACCGGGCGAAAGCGGCCGCCGAAAGAGCCGGAAACTTTGAGCGAGCGCGACCACTGCGGTAAGGAACCATGCCAATGATAGCACCGGCCCCACCAAGGCGCGAAGAAAGGGGTCGGTAAACGATATATCCCCGATGCGGCTGTAAAACCAGTCGATGCGGCGGTAAAACCAGTAATTGAAATGTGTCAAAGCTATGGCTAATCGGAAGCTGAGGAGGGGCACGAATCGATCGAACAAGAAGCGCGCGGCATACCTATCCCCGAACTCAACGGCTATTACAGGTGCAAGCACAGTCGCGATTAGCACTGGAAAAACCCACAGCACCGCCGCCACCGTGCCGCTGGCGGCGCACGAACACCAAAAGGCTGCCGCCGTCAGCAACAATGCAATGAAGAGCCAACCGAACTGAAACTCCTTGTCCTCTGGCGGGAATATCGATGGGTAGAAGAACCTTGCACCTGCCATCAGCAGCAATGGCAGCACCCCCGCGCAGACCAGACCGGCAAAGAGTGCCGTGACGAGCTTAATGATCCATTGGCGCCACGCCGAGACCGGCAGCGTCATGTGCCAGGCATGTCGGCCGGAGGTCTTTTCTTCTCCCAGAGAAATGCTTCCGGCCAGAAGGGCGATAATCGCGGCGCAGGCCACGCCCACCACGGCCGACGCGACTGGAAAACGGTCGTAGGGTTTATGCCGGCCCCAAAATTCGCAAACCGAGAGCGCCGTCCAGCCCAGTGCCGAGAGCAGAGTGAATATCCAAACCGGCCGAAGCAAGCGAAGTTCTTTGCGGATAAGGTTGAGGGTTGCTCCGCGCGGGCGGCAGCGGAACCAGGCGGCGAACGCTTGCGGCAGGACGTCGGGGCCGGTGACGAGCAAATCGTCGCCCGCCATGCTGCCGGTGGCCTGCGCGCGTGCGAGTTTGCGCCAGCCGAGCCACAACATGGCGCCCGCATACCCGACGAAGGCCGTGGCCAGCAATGCTGAAACGCGCTTATGCGCTGATGGTCGATGCCGTCGCGTTGAACCCATACAGGCCGGCGATGATGACGAAGCCCTGCACGGAGATGTTAAGAATCACTCCGCCCACCGTGGAGCGGGAAAGAAGCGTCCAGAAGGTGGCCGACGCAACAATGCCGACGGTCCACGCTACCCAGATGTAAATGCTGAGCGGGTCTTCGCGAATGAGTTCACGTGCCGAGGAAAGCGCGAACACCAGCACCGCTGAGAGCGCCGCCACGAGGGTCACCAGCAGCTTTTCGCGCCAGATCCGGCTGCGGCTGACGGGCTGAGAAAGCAGCAGCGAGAACGTCCGATGCTGAAATTCGCTGCCGTAGGAGAGGGTTGCGAGTAACGGAATACCGAGCAGAAAAGCCAGCGGCGGGATCCAGGCGATCTCGTCCGGCGGATGAAAGAACGGCACGGCGCCTGCCAGGGTGATGGCGCACCACGGCCAGAACAGCGGGCGGATTTCCTTCCTCAACCGCGTCGCGTTGGCGTCCACGCGGGTATCCTAGCACAAGATTGGATACCGGGAGTTCCCGGCGCGTGATGTAGTGCCGAGCTTGAACTCGGCACTTGCCTGCTTCAAGGCCGGCGCTACAACGCAAATGAGGGGAGTAACTCACTTGAGTCATCCAGTTTCCCGCCACCCGACACACGTGCCTGTCATCCTGAACCCGCCCTTCAGGGTGAAGGACCCTTTTCATTGTTCGTAGGAAACAGGGCGGGAGCGCCCGCTTGGGCTGCGCCGCAGTCGCGGCGCCCTGGGAAAGACGAAATACCGGGGTCCTTCGCTCTGAAAGACGAGCCTCAGGATGACAGCCCATCTGAGGATGACAGTTTCCAGTGAAGAGCGTGCTACCCGAGGGGCGGATGAGTGAAGTAATTCGTTCCCCAAATCACGGCACTACCCAAATCTAATTCATGCCCGGCAGTGACTGTTCGAAAGCAGCCTCCTGTATATTCGACTGTGTTCCCGTTCGGGAACAATTCTGGCTTTTGGGCTTGACCCTCGGGGAAAAGTTACCGATCGGGAACTTTTTCTTTGTTCTCGCCAAGAACTGCTGAAGCAGGCGGATTGTAGCACTTTAGAGATGCTAATGAACTTGTTTTCCGCAGAGCAATGCCGTATCTTGCCGCAGTCGTATTCAGACGTCATTATTCTTGTCGAAAGATCGAGGTGAGCCGACATGCCGTATTCTCGCCGTGGATTTGTCAGAAACGTGATTGCCGGAACCAGTCTGGCGCTCGCCGCGCCGGATGTTATCGCCAAGGGAGAGCCCGGGAACGGTGCGCCGGCCTCACCGGCGATGGACGCGCAAGTCGAAACGGGCGGCGCATCTTTGGGGCCGGACCCGCTGTTCGAAAAACCCTCGCCCATCACCCTGGCGGAACTCGCGCAGCGACCGACAAGCGGCGTGACCGTGGCCGAGGTCCGCGATTACGCCCCCAACCGCTACAAAGGTGAACTGGTTCCCAGCCCGCCGCACGCCGATCTGAATGCCAAGAAGGCGATCATAGTCGTCTGGAAAGGCCACTCGCACCGCTTCGTCTTCAGTCACGAGGCGAGCTACGACCCCTGGATGGAACTGCCCAACGGCCTCGGTTTGTGCAACCAGTTCTTCGAAGGCAACTTCGGCTGGGCCGAACTCTTTAACAACAACGGCCGCCAGGAGCGCAACAGCTTTGTGGATATCATTCAGAGCGGGCCCGAGCGCGTCTGGGTGCGCTGGAACTACCTGTGCGTAAACAAGGACGACGACTCCCACCCCGCATTGCGCGGCACGGAGGATTACATCACCTATCCGAATGGACTGGTGTGGCGCCGCCTGACTTACACCTCGCTGATGCCGAACGATCCCAAGGGATATAGCTGGCAGCCCATCGACTTCTTCGCGGGCGCTCCCGCCGGCACCACGTGGAAGGACCTGTTTCCGCGCGACGATGAGCACGGCGACTATCACATCGGTTCGGTTATCGATGCCTATTCCGATAAGAGCTACCACGTCTTTTGGGACGACGATGGCAAGCCGCGACGTATCGGCACCGCGCCGCTGCTGCTGGAGATTTCGCACTCGCGGGGATTCGCCATTGTGTTGACCTGCAAAGAAGGCTTCCTGTTTACCATCATGGGTGCGTCCAGCGGCTTCCCCAGCGAGAAGAGCCAAGTGGTGGATAATTCCTTTGACGATACCGGAGGGGAAGGGTGGATCGCCACCCGCTGGGACCATTGGCCGATAGGCTGGCTGAATTCGCAGACCCATAACTACAAGCCGGGTTCAGAGTATCCTTACAGCTTTGGACCGTTCTCGCATTACATCCTGAACAAACCGATGAAGAATCCGCGTACCGATTACGGCCCGGCGGCGCGGGATATGGAACTGAACCGCTGGTCGGAAAAGCACGTGTATTACACGCTGACAGGCGTGGCGCAGGACCTGGAATCGATACGCAGTCTCGCGAAGCGGTGGCTGGACCAGGAAGAGCGGTGCGCGCGACCCGAGAGCATCGAAGGATTGGGCTGAGCCGGGCCATTGAAGCCGGCATGGCCGGGGATTGAAATCGGGCGCGGCAGCGAGACTGAGACACTACAGACCTAATAGCGAAAGTGACTAAAAAACGCCCCCTCCTTTCACATCTTTGAGGGTGTGAGGCGCGACGCGTGGTGCAAACCATTGGGAAAATAAGGGCCTCGTCAAGTCCACATTCTGATAAATTTAAACACAACTGACCCTTGTTTCTCCCCTGCCGGTTCTCCTCGCGGACCCGGTGCCGGGCGCGGGATTGGCGCTAATTCGGCGGGATTCGTGGCTTCTGTCCACCCTTTGGTTGATGTTACGAAAGCAGGCTCGCGACGGTCGTCAAGGTCGGCAAGTTTTTACGAGTATTTTTAACAGAATTCGCTTGACAAGCCGCCTCCCCGGGTATAAAAGTGGCGCGTGCGGTTACGCACTCAAGAGGGCATCAACTTCCAATCAGGGCGCCGGGTCGCCGCGCGGAGATGAAAGGCTTGGGCCTTTACTGCGCGGAATGTGTTGGCCTCTCTACAGCTTGAGCTTGAGTACGGCTTGTAAACAATGGGTCCATTAGATTGAGTAGGATGGACGGATTTGAGCCCGATTCGACCACACGCGGGTGCCAAGCGTTCGTTGCTCTGCGCGCAGCTTCATCGCCTGCCGTCGCGAAGGGACTGCGCCACGCTTGATTTCCGCGCGCGTGGGGTTTCAACTGGCACTTTGCCCGTTCGCGGGGCGGCTAAAAACTTCGTTTTTTCTTCATGCGCATGTAACCAACGGCTGTTAACAATTAACATCTTGAAACAATCAACTTCGGAGGCGAGGGCTAACCTTCGATGATTATGGAAGGAGGACTATTAGGATGAAGACGGGAAAGAAGCACCAGAGACCCTGGCGGTTCCTCGTGGCGCTGGAGTCTGTGGTGTTGATGCTGTTGCTCGCTAGCACCGCTTTGGCGCAGACCTTCAGCGCCTCCATCGGCGGAATTGTCAAGGATTCTTCGGGAGCAGTCGTTCCCGGGGTCAAAGTAGTCGCTACGAACAAGGCCACCAACGTGAGCGTGACCACGGTGACGAATGGTACGGGCGTTTACGCGGTGCCATTTCTTAATTCTAGCACCTACCAGGTAACGTTTTCCAAAGAGGGCTTCAAGTCCGACGTGGAAGAGAACGTTCCCCTGCTGTTGAACCAACAAGCCCGGCTGGACGTCGTGCTGGTGGTCGGAAGCACAAGCCAATCGGTCACGGTCACTTCGACGCCGCTCCAGTTGGATCGCGAATCGGGCGTGATTGGCTCCTCGTTGTCGAATGCCGACCTCCTGAAGTTTCCGGAAGGGATCGGCTCGCACGGTCCCAACGAGTTAAGCTACGTTAAGATCTTCCCGGGGATGTCGGGGTCCAGCCCGAGCTACAGCAACACGAATAACATCAGCATCGCCGGTGGGCGTGCCGATTCCACTCCCATCATTGAGGACGGCCTGCCCAGCAACATGGCCGTCGATAACACTTACGGCTTTACTCCCACTCCCGACTCCACCGGTGAACTGCAGGTGCTGCTGACCCCGTATTCGGCGCAATACGGTGCGACGGGTGGTGGCGCCATCCTGACCACTACCAAATCCGGCACGGACGATTTGCACGGCGCCCTGTTTGAGTACAACAGCAACCAGGATTACAATGCCGTGGACTTTTTCACCAACAGTTCGCCCGGGTCTAGCCCGGTGAGAGGGAAGAGCATCACCAATTACTTCGGGGGCTCGGCGGGAGGGCCGGTTTATATCCCCCACCTCTGGAATGGCCGCAAGCGCCACACTTTCTTCTTTGCGGATGTGGAAGAGACCATCAGCTTAGGGTCCAAGTCTCTGAACACTCAGGTGCCGACCGCGCAGGAGCGCCAGGGCGATTTCTCCGGCCTCAGTCCGCAGAACTCCGCCACCCCGACCATTTACAATCCGGCCACCACGGTGGTGACGGGCAGCACGGTGACGCGCACCGCTTTCCCTGGAAACATCATCACCACGCCCGAGGATCCCGTGGCGTCCAAGATTTTGTCGTATTATCCCTCCCCGAATTGCACGAATCAGACATTCAATTACTGCGTGCAACCGACGAGCTACCACTCCTACTTGTACAGCAACGACCGGGTGGACCAGGAAATCGGTGAGTATGACCGGCTCTGGTTCCGGTATTCCCGTGATGGGCCGTGGACGCAGCAAGTGCAATACATTCCCGGTCCCGCCAACCCCAATGCCACGAACGGCTGGCGCGACTATCACGAAGAGGCAACCTGGACCCACATCTTCTCCCCCAACCTCACCAATGAGTTCCGGGTCGGGCAGGTGGAGGAAGATAACTTCACGCTGGCGAATGCGCAAGATGTGGCCTCGCTGGGGTTGCCGAACGTTCCGCCGGCCCAATTCCCCGGCATTACCGCCACGAACTTGTACAGCGTCGGAGGTCTTAGTCCCTCCAATAGTCTCGATCGTTTCCAGATTTTCAACGACGCGCTGCAGATGCAAAAGGGCCGGCATAGCCTGAAGGCGGGGGGCGAGTTCATTCGCTACATGTTCAATCAGTACTCCCCCTTAAACCTGACCGGCAACTACGCTTTCACCGGCACGTACACCTCCACCACCCTCAATGGAAAATCGAGCGGGGGCTATGCTCTCGCCGACCTTTACCTGGGCCAAGTCAACACGGCCTCTCTGAGCACGAATAACTACGAATTCCGCTACCGGCTCAACACCGCCTCCCTGTATTTTCAAGACGACTATAAGTTGACTTCCAAACTGACTCTCAATTTGGGGTTACGTTGGGAATTCGATGGGCCCACGACGGAAGTAAACAATTGGCTTTACAGCATGAATCCGACCTTGACGGATCCCACGACGGGTAAACTGGGGGCTGTACAGTTCGCCGGCCGCGATGGCGCGCCGCGCCATTTTCTGGCCAACGATTATCACGGCTTCCTGCCCCGGCTCGGCTTCGCCTATGGCCTGGGCCACAACACGGTTGTGCGAGGCGGCGCCGGACTCTTCGAACTCCCCAGCATCGGCTATATGACTACGGGTTCGACCAACGACTACTCCCGCTCGTGCTCGTACAAAGGTGTCAATACCTACACGCCCGCTTTCCAGTTGCAGAACGGTATCGGGAATTGTCCTTTCAACGTCAATTCCGCCGGCTTGCCCAACCTTCTTTCCAGTTTGACCAGTCCGACGCAAAACGTTCAGGAATTCCAAACCACCGGTGCGATCCCCGTCTTGCAGGAGTGGTCCCTGAGTGTGCAGCATCAATTCGGCGCGGGCTGGGTCGCAGAAATCGACTATATCGGCAACAAGGGCACGCATGAGCCGGTTAGTTTGCCCATGAACCAAACCGTCCCCGTCGCCGGATGCTGCAACGGGGTTCCAAACACTCAAACGTTGCGGCCCTACCCGCAGTGGCACAACGTTAACTACTTCTCTCTCAGTGGAAACTCCAATTACAACGGGCTGGTCCTGAGCATGCAACACTACTGGACCAAGGGCCTTTCCACGCTCGTCACCTACACTTGGGCAAAGACGATGGACGACGTGGACGGCATCAACAAGTCCGACGGCGTGGGGATTCAGAACGTTTACAATATCGCCTCGCAGTACGGCGTGGCGATGATCGACATGCCCCAACGCTTCACCGCCTCCTACGTCTGGCTGGTGCCGATTGGGTCGGGGGGAAAATTCGCCGCGCACATCCCCGTGGCGAGCCAAATCCTTGGCCACTGGGAGTTCGGTGGCGTCACTCAGTTCCAGCCTGGATATCCTTACAACGTCAGTGAGACTACCGTCGATGGGTTATTCAATACCCAGTACACAAACACCACGGGTATCTCCCCTTACTCTGCCAATCACACCGTGTCCGAATGGTTCAATCCCGCCGCATTCGTCCCGACACTGCTGAACTCGTTTGGCACGACGCCGCGTGCCTCGCTTTTCGGACCCGGTCAGAACAACTGGGATATTTCCATCTCTCGGAACTTTCCCATCAAAGAGAAGATCACGTTGCAGTTCCGCGCGGACTTTAGCAACGCGTTCAATCACGTGCAGTTTGACAACCTCAACACCTCTTGCACAACCCTGTTGAGTGGCGGCGGTTGCGGCGGTGCTTTCGGAGCGGCTACCGGCGACATTGGTCCGCGCTCGATCCAGTTGGACGCGCGCGTGACGTTCTGAGGCAAAGGCGCCGATTTGATCAGTACTCGAACGAAGTGACCTGAGGGGACCATAAGATCCCCGATCGAAATGTCAATAGATCGAGACGTGGCGCCTGGCGGGCGCTCCCTCGCTGCCAGGGCGATTCGCCAGGCACCGCGGTTCTTCACCGCGTGACAATCTTAACGATAATTGCCCCATGGATTCGTGTTCCACACATAAGGAGGAAAGTACATGGCTCTTATAGGTAAGGCGAAATCTGTTTTCGCGTTTATGTTTCTAATCTTGATCGGTCTGGCTGTTCCCGGTTGGGCGCAAAGCCTAAACGCCACTTTGAGCGGTAAAGTGACCGACCCCAGCCATGCGTCCGTACCGGGCGCTCGGGTGACAGTCCGAAACACGGGCACGGGAGTTCTGGCGACTTATACTACAGGCCCCGACGGACTCTACGTTTTCCCCAACTTGTTGCGCGGCACCTACACCCTCACCGTGGAGGCCAAGGGTTTTCGCAAATACGAACAGACGGGCATCATCATTTTCCTGGATGCCCGGGCCACGCAGGATGTGAGCCTCATCGTCGGGGCCCGGACGCAGATCGTGGAAGTTACCGCCAACGCTTCGATGCTGAACAACGAGAGCGGCGTCATATCCCACTCGGTGCCGCCCTCGACGGTGGAAGACCTTCCCCTGACCGTCAGCGGTGGACAACGCAACGCCGCCTCGTTTGTCGAGTTGGTGCCGGGAGTGACCACTTCCGCCCAAAATAACACTAAGAGTCCGCGCTTCGCCGGTGGGCCGGCCTGGGGTGATGAAGCGATTCTCGATGGCGGGACGCTGACGGAGGGCTTGCTCAATCCTGCCGGTATGGTGGCTATGTCCGATTATCCCTTAACCCCGGACGGCATCAGTGAAATCACCGTGCTCACCAACAACTTTGACGTGCAGTATGGCCAGTCGCTGGGCGGCGTGGTGACCATGGAAACCAAATCCGGGACCAATGCCTTCCACGGCGACCTGTTCGAATATGGCCGCAACTCGGTGCTGAATGCCAATTCCTGGGGCTCCAACACCAAGCCCTATGACAATGAGCACGAGTATGGCGGGACCTTGGGCGGGCCCTTCCACGTTCCGGGCTTCTGGGGGGGACGACACAAGACTTACTTCTTCCAACTCCTGGATGCCTACCGCATTTCGGGCGGCTCTTCTCCCTCCCTCACCACACTTCCCACCGCGCAGGAACGGCAAGGCAATTTCAGCGACTGGGTTAATTCCTCAAATAAGATGATACCCATTTATGACCCGATGACGACGGTGGCCAATCCAGCGTACACCGGCTCCAAGCCGAGCGCCACAAACCCGCCCTGGATCCGCACGGCGTTTCCGGGCAACATCATTCCTTCCACCTATCCGAACTTCGCCTTTGCCAATCAGTGGACCCAGTATCTTCCTACCAACACCAACCCGGGAATAACGAGTAATTATCAATCTCCGCCCATTCCCAACTCTTACTCCTCCCACGTGAATACGAGTGATACGCGCGTGGACGAGTACATCGGGAACCGCGACCATTTTATGGCCTCGGTCCGGTACTCGGGTCAATCCGCACCGAAAAACGCCCAGCAAGCGTGCGAGTTGCCTCTGCCCCTTTGCTCGGATACCGAGAACGTTCCTTACTATAATTTTCAAGACCGGGTAAACTGGGACCATACTTTTAGCCCCACAGTGCTCAATCATTTCGGTGGCTCTTATTCGGATTTTACCCAGGCGAAGCGTACCGGGGATGTCCCCTATGTCGATAAGATCCCTCAAATCGCCAATGTCGCCAGCCACGCTTATCCCCCCGAGATAACATTCGGTGACGGATATGCCCAGTTTGGAAATACCCAAGGCCTTGCCTCGAATGACCAGACGCGTCGGCCTGCCACCGTCTATAACGATGTCTTGAGTTGGTCAAAGGGTAAACACCTTTTCAAGATGGGCGGCGAGGTTCGCTTTCTCGAGCTCAATGACCTCAACGCGACGAATCTCTCCGGGCTCTTTGGTTTTACCGATGCGCTGACGGGTGCCTATGGTAATTCCGCCACCGGAAATTCCTTTGCCAGCTTCATAACCGGGGCTGCCGGCAGCGCCAGTTCGCTGTTCTGCTCGATCTGCTCGTACTATTCCCGCAGCCATGAGTTTTCCGCCTTCTGGGGTGACACGTGGAAAACGACTTCCAAGCTGACCCTCAGTTACGGGTTGCGATGGGATGCGAGTACGCCACTGCACGAGAAGCACGACGATTTTTCGTTTTTCAATCCCAACGGAGTCAATAGCGCGGCAGGAGGGCGGCTCGGTACACTCGCCTATGCGGGAAACGGCTGGGGGCCGGCAAGCTACGGAAGTGACCAACCCGCGTCGTTTTGGACAAAGGGCTTTGGTCCGCGCTTCGGATTTGCCTACAAATTAGGGCAGCGGACCGTCCTGCGCGGAGGTTACGGGATATTTTACGGCGCCCAGTTCTACAACCTGGGCGGCATCAGTCAAACAGGGTTCAGCACGACCATCGCTCCTCCGGCTGGAGTTAGCAGTGTTTCGCCGGCGATCTGGATGCAGTCTTCCGGGTCCGCGTGCGTTACGACCGGCCTCGCTGCGGCTTTCTGCGGGTTCCCCACGCCGGCACAGTTCTATACTCCACCGCCCTTTATCAGTTCGACCCTCCAAAATGGCAAGAATGTCTCCGCGTATTCGAACACCAGCGACGCCTTGCCTTATGTCCAGCAGTTTACGTTTTCCATCGAACATCAGTTCACCAACAACCTCATGGTCACGGCGACTTACACGGGATCGAAGGGAACGCGCCTGGGAGCGGGTATCACCGGCTACAATGTTCTGAATCCGTCCCTGCTAAACAGTTCGATCGCGAGTGACTTGAAGCAAACGTTCCCGATCAGCGCGACCAGTCTGGACGGGGTCAACATCCCCTATACGGGTTGGCAGACACAACTGGCGGGATCGGCGACCGCCACCTCTTGTAGCACCTGCACGGTTGCTCAGGCCCTGCAAGCTTACCCGCAATACACGGGCACACTGTTCCCCTCCAATGAAAATGACGGCAACTCGTTCTACAACGGCATGAGCCTGACGGTGGAAAAGCGCACTTCCCAGGGGCTGTGGTTCCTGGCTTCGTACAACGTCCAGAAGAATATGGGAACGTGGGACGATGGCGGCGCGCGCGGCACCGATCCAGGTAGCTTCAGCACCGTATCCCAGTATTTCCGCAAGGATACCTGGGACCCGCAACTCGACGATGTGCCCCAGACCTTTAAGCTGGCCGTCGTGTACGATCTGCCCTTCGCAAAGTTTCACTTCCTTCGCCAGAACCGCAGTTGGCCGCCAACTTTTGGGAGGATGGGAAGTGAGCACGATCTACTTGGCCAATGGCGGCATCCCCTGGCAAATCAACGTGACCTGCCAGGTTCCCGCGCAGTTTGCAATCCCTTGCTCTCCCGGCCTGATTAAGGGCGTCAATCCTTACCTTCAGCCGGAGTCGAGTTTCGATCCCAGTACGGCCACTGGCAGAAATAAGCCGCTGCTGAACATTGCCGCCTTTGAACCGGCGAGCGAATTCACCACCAACACCTACTACGGCCAAGGTCCGCTGGTTGAGCCGAACCTCCGCCAGCCGGGGTGGGACAACCAGGATGCTTCCATTCTGAAGACGTTTCCCATCAAGGAGCGAGTGAAATTCCAAATCCGTGCGGACTTCCTCGATATGTGGAACTGGCACAGCTTTACCTACACGGGAAGCCCGAACGGAGGTTCTAAATTCACGACCAACGTCAGCACCACGGCGACTTTCGGCGAGTGGACCGGCAGCTCCTCCAGCGGCCCGCGGGTGATCTTGCTGGCTGGCAAAGTCATCTGGTAGCTTTCCGCACGGCCAGCTATAGCAAGACTTAGATATGGCGCTCGGGTTAGCGGCCTGAGCGCCATGTCTTTTTGCGTCGCTCAGCTCTCTTTGTTGTCACACCATGCTCCTGAACCACTATAATGTTGCCCCGCGCGAATCAGTTGCCTGTTTTGCGCTTGGCCGGGACACGCGCGTTGAGGCGACGTCAACGAGGAAACGCTGGAGCAGAACCCATGGGAAAACCCGGACGTAGAGATCTTCTAAAAAGCTTATTGCTTGTCGGTGTTGTTTCGCAACTCTCCGCCGCTCCCGCGGCAGCCAATGACCACACGGTTGAAAAGGAGTTCACGCTCTCGACAGGCGGGCTTGATTTGAAATTTGACACTCGCACCGGGGCGTGGACCGAGCTTATCGACCAGAAATCCGGACGCCACTGTGCTGAAGTCTTCGCCGGATTATTCCACCTGCACTCTGACCATCGATGGCAAGGAATCACCGTTTCCCAGCCTGCTGCGGCCGCCTGGGGATGATGGACTCTCGGGTGCAACGACCGTTGCCGGATTTCACCTACGTCTCGCACACCGTCGGGGACGAGGGCGAATCCACGCTGCTGACCGTGAATTGCCGCCAGGGACACTGGTCCACCGCTCATCAATATCGCGTGTTTCGCGCCCAGCGCCGCATCGAGCGGACGTTCCGCATAGGCTACGATGGACCGGACGAGCACTTTCTGCGCCAGGTGGACATCGCTGCTCCGGACGCGCTTGTGCATGATGGCGATCTGATCGAATTGCCGGGAGGACCTTTTCCACCATCGCTCGTACCGGCGAAGGTGGTTGGACGGGCGCTCGGCTTTGGTGACGCCGGCGTGGCGGCGCTGCGAAACCCGGGCACGCGCCGCGCCTTGTTGTTTGGCACCTACTCCGAGACGGAGAGCGGCCGCCCGAGAGCGGAAGTGGCAGCGGGGGCCTTGCGGTTCCGCTATTCGGTTCGCCTTGCCGCGCGCATGAAAGCAGGCACGGAAGTGGCCTGGGGATACGATTACTTCTGGCTGATCGATGGCGACTGGCCCGACGTGCAGGATGGATTCCAGCGCTATTGGAGTCACGTTGGCGTTCGGACTCCCAGCGACCGACCGCGTTGGGCGGAGCGGCCGGTCCTCTACGAAACGCAGATTGGCCCCGCGCTTTTCGACCGGGGAAAAATCCAGTTTAACCCGTACCCGACCACTCAATCGCTCATTGACAAGTTGGATGACATTTGTGGAATGGGTTTCGACGCCATTCAATTGATGCCGCACTCCCCGTGTCCCAACTACGCCGTCTACGATTACTTCGACCCGGCCCATCAATTCTGCGATGACCTGAAGGTTCTGGTGCAGGAAGCGCACAAGCGCGGCATGCGCGTGGTCCTTGACTGGATCGTTCACGGCGTCATCGATAAACAAATCGCGCGGCAATTGATGCAGCAAATCAGTGCGGTTCCTGACCAGCATTACCTGCACACGGGCTTGGCGGACTACGTGCTGAACTTCGGCCCCGCTTGGATTGAGTCCGCCCCGGAGATCAACCCACTGCGCGCGAAGCATCCGGACTGGTTCATGGAGTTCCAGGACGGCAGCATGGGGCATATCTACACCTGGGCTTTCGATCTGGAAAATCCCGAGTTGCAGAAATACATCATCGACGCGCTGGTGTTTTACGTGCGTGATTATGACGTGGACGGTTTTCGCGTGGATGCGCCCACGTGGAATTCCTTTCCCAATTGGGATCCCAGAATTCCTTATCGCGCCAGCCTTTCGCAGAGCGGCGCCATTCGCCTGTTTGACCTCGCCCGGCCCGCCGTCCACCGTGTGAAACCGGGCGTGATGTTCTACACTGAGGCCATGGGCTCCAGTTTTCGCCGGGCGTTTGACGTGAATTACGCTTATGACGAACTCTGGATCCTGGAGCAACTGCTGGCTTGGCGCAGGAACAAGCCGCCGGACGTCAAGCCGGACCTGCGCGTGTCCCCGCCGATGCCGCCGGAAGGGCTCACCATGACGGCGCGGCTGTTCCGCGAGTGGCTGGATGGCCGGCGCCGAACGTTGCCCAATGGCTCACTCACGGTTCATCAGGTCGATTCGCACGATTCGTTCTGGTGGCTGCCCTGGGGTTACAAATTCCGGCGTGAGCAGTTCGGGCCGGAGGGCTACCGTGCGTGGCTTTTCGTCGTGGCGTTCATTGACGGCGGCCTGATGCAGTACCCCACGGCCGAGGAAGGCAGCGAGCGTTTCGTGCACGACGTTCTGAGTTTGCGCGCGGACCTTCCTGAGCTGAAAGAGGGCACGTGCGATTACCTGGGCGTGAAGATTTCGGATGAAAATGCCTTTGGAGTAAGCTGGCAAGCGTCTTCGGGATGGGCGGTGCCATTGACCAACCTCGCGTCCAGCGCGGTCGACGTGCGCATCGGCCTGCCGCGTGAGCATTTCGCGTGGGACGCCAACGCGCAGTACCTGGTGCAGGACGTCTTCAATCATTTGCCGGTCAATGGCCAGCCGGGACTTGCTGTGGGCGGAGCGGAATTGGAGAATCTGACGCTGCATTTGGGCTCGCTGGAATCCGCGCTGCTGGTGATTCGCAGGTTGCCGGTAAGCATCCTGAACGATGCTGCGCCTACCCCGGCGCCCATGGCGCCAGCCCCTCCTCATTTGAGGAGGGGACCTCTACGAACTCCCCTCCTGATTCAGGAGGGGTGGCGCGACTGCGCCGGGGTGGTTACCGGATTCAGGAGGGGTGGTTACCGGGCAAAGGAGCGTTTCATGATGGGGCGAAGGAAAGACCGCATCTTTTCAAGGCGAAAATTCCTGACAGCATCGGCCACCGCCAGCGCCGCTGCCGCGCTGGGTGGCATCGAATGCTTCGGCGCGTCTGATGCAGCCGCCACGGAAAATCCCACCGCCTACACCTTCGCCATTGACCAGGACGCTTTGCACGGCGCGCCGGACTTCAGCGGGCTCAACCATCCTTTGACGGGTGGGGACCGCCTCTACGTGAACAAGGGGCACTTCTACATCGTGGGGTCGGACACGGGTCCGCTTCCGTCGGAAGATCTGAGAGTGCGGTTATTCGGTGTCACGTTGTTCTTCGGAAAAAACTTCGTAGCCGCCCCGAGCTTGGCTCCGAAGATTGCCAAGCGTCTTCGCCGCCTGGGTGTGAACCTGGCGCGCGTGCCGTCCGGCTACTTTGTGGACAAGACCAAGCCGTTTCCCACGCTCAGTGACGGGGACGTGGCGCGCTTCCGGCAGTGGGTGGACGCGCTCAACGCCGAGGGCATTTACCTGGACTTGATTCTGCACAACACCGGCTATACGTTCAAGCCGCAGCGCGACAACCTTCCCGCGCTTTCCACCAGCCCCGAAGAAATACCAACGGCCAGTAAGATTTTCCTGTTCTACCCGAAGACGGTGGAACTTCAGCTTGAATATACCCGCAGGCTGCTGGAAGCGCTCGATCTGAAGGATAACGCCGGCCTTGGCGTGGTGGAGATCTTCAATGAAGGTTCGCTGTTGCGAGCGTGGCAGACGGGCGACCTGGACCGGTACCTGGCGGGTGATTATGACGCGGAATGGGCGCGCCAGTGGAATCAATATCTCAAGTTGAAGTACCACCAGACCTCTGCTCTGCGTGCGGCGTGGACTGCCGCGGCGGCCGGGTCCACCGGGCTCATGGCGGGAGAATCGATTGAGAGTGCGAGCGTCGCCGTGGTGCGCGCCAAGGACGCGGCTGCGACCAGCGAAGCACGGCTCGACGATTTCGACGAGTTCATCATCGGCCGCGATCAGGCCTACTGGGACGCCCACCGCGCTGTCATCCACGAATCGCTGGACCCGGCGGTTCCGGTCAGTGCTACGCAGATGTGGTATGGCGGCCTGATGAATCTCGAGGGCCAGCGCCACATGGATTATTTCGATCTGCATTTTTACGAGGATCATCCCAATTTTCCCGGCCGCGATTGGGACCAGTCGAACTGGCGCATTCGCGATTCCTCCTCCATCGGTGGCGGGCTGACCTACTGCCTGGACTGCGCCGCCACGCGCGTTGCCGGTTCCCCCTTCACCATCAGCGAATACAATCAGCCCTGGCCCAACAGCTACGGCGCGGAAATCGACCCCACCATGGCGGTGTTTGGAGCCTTTCAAGACTGGGACGGGCTGATGCACTTCTGCTATTCCACGGTCAACGCCGAGAACGAGACGCCGATCCCCGCCGGTATGAACGTGACCGGCAATTGGGCGCAGTACGCCAACCTCGGGCAGTCGGCGTGGGCCTTTCGCTCCGGCGCCATTCAGGCGGGCAGCCAGGCACTGGAAATCGCCGTGACGAAGGAAACACGCTTAAAGATGGCGCGTATGAAGAAGAGCCATCCCATGGCGGGCTGGCTTCATCAGAACACGGGGTATGACGAGACCGTCGCACTGCTTCACCCAATTGGGCTGGTGCGCGCGGAAGATCGGTCCTCCGCGCCCGCGCTGCCGTCGGCGGGATCTTCGCCTTACACTTCCGACACTGGCGAGATGACGTACCACATGAAGAAGCTGTTTCTGGTGCATGCGCCGCGGGCCGCGGGCGTATTTGGCTTTCTCGGCGTTGGGAATCCGGCAACAGCCGGGGCGATTGACCTGGAACTGGCGCCCGGCGCACGCGGCTTCGTGACGCTGTTCCTCACTTCTTTGGACCAGCGTCCGCTCAGCGATTCCTGGCGCATGCTGCTTTCGCTGCCGGGCTGGACTTACGGGACACAGCCGGGAACCGATCCTCTGCGGCCGCAACGCTTGGTGCGATACGGCTCCGAGATGGACTGGTTCACGCTGGAGCCGGCGCCCCATCTTCCTGGGAAGCCTTTGGGGATCGGCATCGACGCTGTTCCGCCCGCGTGGCTGGAACGGGTCGAGTCATTTCTGACCCTGCGGACGATCAACCGCGACATGAAGGTGTTTCCTCTCAATGGCTCCGGTGAGCGCCTCGCACCGCTGGGCCCGGAGCATGTGCGAAAGATCAAGGGCGCCGTGAAAATTCACCTTCACGCTGACGGCCAGCCCAAAACGCCGTGGTTTGAACTGACGGTGTCCTAAGTAATGATGAATTCTGAATTATGAATTCTGAATTGGACAAAAACTGGTGCTTTCATCAGGCAAGCCGATACGGGCGCGAGGGTGAACGCGTGGAAGAAAGTCAAAAGGCAACATGCAAAAGGCGAAAGTAAGATTCAAAACCTTCATTTGTATTGCTGCAATTCTCGTCTCAACTCTCATAGCCGTCACGACGCTCGGTCAAGACGTCTCAGACACTCCTCAGCCTGTTGTCACGCCCTCCGGCCGGCTGGAAGCCACCGAGTTCCAGGGCAGCCTGATTGGCCTGCAATATGAGACCTGGTTTACGCCGCACAACGCCGGCAGCTTCGCTACGGCGGAAGCCATCCCGATTCTGGGCAAGTACAGTTCCTACGATGTGAACGTGATTCGTAAGCATGAGGAGTGGTTTGAGAATCTGGGCGTCAACTGGCTGCTGCTCGATTGGAGCAACATGCTGTGGACGCAGCCGGAATGGGGAAAGCACGAAGGCGCGACGCACGAATTGGAAGAGACCACCGAGTTGCTTTTCAAAACCTACGCCCAGATGGCGC
This sequence comes from uncultured Acidobacteriota bacterium, assembly GCA_963719115.1. Lineage (GTDB taxonomy): Bacteria > Acidobacteriota > Terriglobia > UBA7540 > UBA7540 > Bog-366. The sequence continues at coordinate 178,319 of CAVRBF010000054.1, forward strand.
GGGAAGGGAAGCATCCACCCAAGCTGGTCATCATGCTGGGGCTCCAGAACGGCGACCGCGTGCCGAACGATACGGAGCGGCTCAACGGCATCATTGCCTGGACGAAAGCGAATTTTCTCGCCAAGCCGGAATACAAAAACCTTTGGCTTTACTATCACGGCAAGCCGCTGATGACCATTCTGTTCAACGTGGGCCTGTCATGCGCCAACATCAACGCGCGCACCCGCAGCATTGTTGCGCCGGACTGGACCGTGCGCTGGATGGGATCGCAGCTTCAGGACACGCACGTGGAAAGCTGCGGCTTCTGGTCCTGGATGGACGGCACCATTCGCCAACTGGTGACGAGCAACGACGGTAACTTGGAAGAGACGGTGGTCACGCCCTCGTGCTTTCCCATTCCGCGCGGATGGCTCGACCCGCGCGCCACTGGCCGCGACCATGGCTCACCTTATTTGGAAAGCTGGGATGTAGCGTTCGATACTCATCCCAAGTTCATCCAGATCCATCAATGGAACGAATTTGCCGGGCAGACTGAAGGCCAGGGATTCGGGCCGGCCCATGACATTTACGGCGACGAATACAACCTGGAGTTTAGTGACGACCTTGAGCCCACCCGGTTGGAGCAATGTGCCTATCGCGGCTGCGGCGGCTGGGGTTACTACTACATGAACCTCACCAAAGCGATTCTCTCGCTCTACCAGGAAGTAACTCCGGACATCACCGTCCTGGCTTTGTCCACGCCTTATCAGCCAGTGGTTAAGGACAAGGAGTTTCCCTTGGAGTGGGAAACCCTGGGCAATAATCCCCAATCCTACACCTTGCAGTTGGATGGCCGGGTGTTGGCGGATAAGCTGACGGGATACAGTTACACGCTGTCGCTCGCGAACGTCGCACCGGGGAAGCACCGTTTGACTTTGATCGCGAGAGGCGTGCATACGTTCTTTGACCTTTCGCCCGCCAAACTTACCGTGCGCTCCAGTCAGCCGCTGCCGGTGACTTCGGAAATAGAGTTTACCTACGCGCCCGCGCCGGCTTCGAAATGAGGAAGTAACGGCGCCCATGTGGAGGCCCAACTTGACGGTCGATCGAGCCCGGCAAGCATAGCCAATGACGAAGGAGGTTTGTCCGAATGAAAGCCATCCGGTTTGAAGGCCCAGGCCAAGTGGCGCTTGTCGAGTTTCCTGATCCCTCGCCGCTCGCCGGCTGGGCACGGATTCGCACCCGGGCGGCGGCGCTCTGTATGACCGACTTTGAACTCCTGCGCGGGCGTCACGCCGTGGAGTATCCGCTGACTCCGGGGCACGAATACTGCGGAGTAGTAGACCGCGTCGGCTCGCCCGCCGATGAGCGGTGGATGGGGCGAAGGGTGGTGGCAGACAACGAGATCACTTGCCTGAAGTGCGGATTCTGCCGACGAGGCGAGTGGCGGCGCTGCCCGGAATATCGCCAGATTGGATTCGGACCCTCGGGTGGCTATGCCGAGTACGTGTTGGCGCCGGTGCACAATCTGCATCCGCTTGCCGAATCGATTTCCGATGAGCAAGGGGCGTTACTGGAGCCGTTGGGCGTGGGCATTGCCGTGGCTTCACTGGCCGGCGCTCGTTTGGGTTTGACGGCGACAATTCTCGGCATGGGGCCGATCGGCCTGAATTGCCTGGCCGTCCTGAAGGCTTCAGGTGCGCGCCGCATTCTGTGCCTGGACAAGCAGCCCGCGCGACTGGCGCTGGCGAAATCGTGGGGCGCGCTCGAGGTGACCGCCGATGCGGAGGAACTCAAGGCCCTGTCCGCGCGGCTGCACCCGGAAGGCACCGACATCGTGATTGAAGCCAGTGGTTACCATCCCCTGATTACGTTGGGAGTCAGTCTTACGCGATTTGGCGGAAGCCTGGTGTTGGCGGGTTTCTGCAAGCATGAGAAGCTGCGATTTGAGCCCGATGCCGTGCAAGGACCCAACATTCGCGTAATCGGCGCGGGAAACAATGCCGGGTTCATTGAACCCGCGGCACTGTCGGTGGCCGATGGCGTCTTGCACACGGAAGGTATGATTACCCACCGCTTCCGGCTTGAGGACTACCGCCGCGCCTTTTCCGACGAGCAGGCGGCAGCGCCGGATTACATCAAGGGAGTATTTACCTTCTGATCGCGCGCCTCCGTCCGAACATCACGGCATGGCGGCCGTCTGCACAAAGTGCCGATTGGCGCGCGGCCGGTAGCCACTGCGCGCACGGACGCGATAATCCTTATAGGCAGGCCCTTTAAGCTTCACGCTGATGCTTCTCCACCCAAAATTTGGATTCTGCTGAGGGTAGTAGGTGAGCGTGTAGAGATGGGCAAGGTCGTCGCGAATGGAAGCGAAGGCTTTCGCCTGGTCCTGCCAGTCTTTGGCGAAATAAGACTTCCCTCCGGTGCTCGCGGACATGCGCCCGAAGACCGCGGTTGAACGTTGGGTCCAGCCGCGCCAACTGGGTGCTGATCATATAAATCGGAATTCCTTCGGTTTGTGCCAACTCGCGAACGTCTTCCGGGGCCACCATGCTGGCGTTGTCGGGGCCGTTGGAAAAGGCCACGATCACTCTTCGTCCGGAAAACCGGGAGGCGTCCTTGAGTGTCATCAGCAGCGCATCGTAGAGGGCGGCGTCGTCTCCGGCTACGGTTTCGCGCACTCCGGTGAGTGCCATTGTGCGGTCCGGCGTCAGCGGGCAGATGCGGGAAACGTTGCGGCTGTAAGAGTAGAAGGCCACGCGGTAGGGGCGATCGAGCGAGCGCACGAATTCCTCGATGGCGTCCTGTGCGTAGACGAATCCGCGATACATGTAGTTGCTGGTGTCAAAAAGGATGAACACGTTTGCGCCAACCACCATGGACGCCACCTGGTCGGCGGAGCCTGGCCGCATGATCGGTTGTAGACCGTTTTCGTGAGTTTGTTTGCCGGTTTTGGTAGGAGGATCGGCAACCACCGCGGTGGTTCCTTCGCGCGGATAGTCTTCCAAGCTGCGCGGGGCCTCGTTTTCTTCGCCGAAGGTGGCCATTTTTTGGGGAATGCCGTCTTCGTAAATCTCGAATTCCCAGGGCTGAGGCGGGTAATGTAATTCCCCTTCTTATCGGTCACCGCCACGTCCAACTGCACCATGTTCACGTTCACATGAAAGATGGTGTCAGGTTTGCCCGGTTCCTGCGCCCGCCACACTCCGGCGCCGGCGAAAAGTCCCAGGCACACGACGAACAACGTAACGATCCGCTTGGTCATATCCAACCTCCACAACCCCCTGTGCGGCTTCACTGCGGGGAGAGTGCGCTGACAGTGGCTACGGACTCGATCTTGCCATGGCGATATTCTTCCCCGGTCTCCCGCAGGGCGCGTAGCAGGGCCGGCCAATCATCCAGGTGGGTGGCAAATATGTTTTCCACCATGCGATGGGTCAGAGCCGGCACTAATTGATGCAGGCTCTCGGGGGCCAGGCCCTTCTCATACGCCAGCCGTGCCCAGTAGAGATTATTGGATTCCCAGGATTCCGCCAGCAGGTAACTGGAGTAGCCCAGGAATGTCGGGAAGGGCCGCAGGTTCAGAAGCTCGCGGGCGTTGGTTTGCGCCAGAATCGGGTGGGGAACGCCGAAATCCTCCGATATTCTCGCCGGATTCGTGGCGACGGGATCATCTTGCGCGAGTTTTGCCAGTTCCTCTCCGGTCTTTCCCCGTCGGGTGATGTCTGCCGGGTGCTGCTGGCTGTACTGTGTGGCGAGATAAAATGCTTCCGCCGGCGCCAGCATGTGGCGCGCCGCTGCCTCATTGCCCGTTACCAGAATCCGTTCCGTTTCACCCAGCCTTCGCGAGAGCATGCGGTTGGTGAGGGTAGCCAGCACCTCTCCGCGCAGGCCCGCATCCCCTGTCGCCTCGGCCATCAGGTCCTCACCAAACGCCTGGTAGGTGGCAACCGCGTGGAGTTCGTTCGGGGAGACTTGCCACCAGCGAGGCAACACGGCGGCGGTCACCAGGGAAGGCACGCAGTCCTCCCAAATAAGTGACTGCACATTTTTCGGGACAATAAACTCCTGCTCGACTTCTGCCAGGACGTAAGGTAGGCCGGGAAGTCCGCCGGTGAGCCGTACGCCGCCGCCGGAGGTATCCCCGCGTCCGACCAAGCGGGGGGCGGCCCAAGGCGGCTCCGAACCCCGCGACAGATCGCCGGAGAAATCATGCCTCCGAATAAATAAGGGGTTGTTGTGGAGCATCTGTGCCCCTGGGGGCTCGTAGTAGGCGTAGACGAGGCCGGTCAGGAAATCGCGCATAAACGGTACCAACCGGCCGCGGGCGGCGGCGACCTCCTTGATCGCCCCCGGCGTGCGAAGCGCCTCCGCGATGTTGGTATCCATTTCCGCCTGCGTGTGCGCATCGCCAAAGCGTCCCGCAGTCCACTCGACTTTTTCGCCCGTGGTGAAGATGGGTTTGGGCATTTCGAACTCGCGAAGTTCATCGGCGTAGGGAATCAGGGTATCGGGCTTGACCTTGCCTTGCGCTGCCAAAGGCAGGCCATCGCCTAATGCCAGCAGAGAATCGAGTGAGATCAGGCGCTGTGCTTCCAGGACCGCCCGTATGCGATTGGCGATTTCATCTCTTACCTGGGCACGAAACGGGTTCGTGGGATTGGGTCCCGCGACCAGCGCGATCAGGATATCCTGCGATACCTCGGGTTTCCCGGTGGCGGCGCGCGCCAAGTCGGCCAGCGAAGCCCGGGCCGCATCGTAGAGCGCCGGGCTCGACCGGACGCTGGCGAAGGGATGGATGATGCGTTGCCAGGAAGCGTTCTGGCCGCTCACCGGGATCTGTCCCTGACGAGCGAGGATTTGCCAGAGGGCGCACTGGGCTTGCAGAATTCCCGTCGCCTCGATCCGGACGGTACTTTCCTGAATGTGATCGATGGCTTGGGCAACGTCGACGAATTCCGTGATCGAGGAGTCGTTCAGCTCGTGAAATTCGGAGAATGTCAGGTACTGATTGCTGTAACGCGCAAAGTTGTTGAGCATTAACTTTGCAGTCTCGGGACTCAATCCTTTGGCGTCGCCGCGTGCGCGGTCAATCTCGCTGAGGGCTAAATAACTTTCCACTGGACCCTTCGGCGTGTAGGCGCGCGAGAGTCCTATCAAGGCCTCAAGCAGTTGTGTCGAAGTATTCAGGTGTGTTGCCCTCTTTGACCAGTCGCGCGCGATCTTGGAGTCGTTCATTGCGCGGAGGGCATCGGACCAGACGCTCAGGTTACCAGGCACATGGGGCTGACCATCAGGCCCAAGGTACGTCCGCGTAACCAGAAGCAGAAGCCCGGGGTCGGGCCGAAAGACGGCTTTCGCCGGGTTGCCGGCAACGCTGCGACCGCGCAGTGCCTGGTAGAACTGTTCGAGCCGGTGAGGCTCAGTGAAATAGGCCTGTTGCGGGCCGCTAATCCGTGCCAATGCGTCGAAGTAGGGGGCCACCCACCCGTCGTCCTTGGTAAGAAGCCCGATAACAAAGTCTCCCGGAGAACTGGGACTGGCTCCTACCAAATGTGCCCACGCCGACTCGGCCTCGGGGCCACCGGGCACCTGCACTCGGCCGGACCGAATACGGATTTCTTCGCCGTAGAAATCCAGCATGGAGGCCAACGGGAGTAACTGGGCGATGCCTGGGGATACACGCAAAGAGGAGCGCGTTTCTTCGTCGATCTGCGACAATGCCCAGTATAGCCGTGCGAGGTCCGGGTCGCCCAACAGGGCATCAAGCAAATCCCGATGCGTCTTACTGCGGTCGTTTTCCAACCAGACCCCGGGCTCGAAGATCACTGGGACCGGAGAGCTTCCAAACCCGTAGGTGAACGGCTTGCCGCTCGCCATGGCCTTCTCCAGGCTGGTGAGAGGAAATCCAGAATCAACGGTAGTGAACGCACGCTTGGAATCCGAGGTTTCCAGCGCAAAGTTCGGCCCGCAGGCTCCGCGGTGCCGGTAGCCAATCACATTCAAGAGCTGCTCAACATTGTCGCAGTTGTTGACCCGGATGACTCCGTCCGGGCCGGCCAAAGCCTGGAGTTCGCGCGCCTGCCCGACATACTCTTTGACCAGTTTCAGGTACTCCGTGGGAGAGGACGAGCGGCCACCGTAGCCATCCAGGACGATCTGGTGGGATAGAAGCGGCAGGACGTCTTCCGGCGGCACAACCCGGCTCACGGCCGCCATGCGCAAGAATGAGTTCAAGGGCCCGGGAATAGTCACGGTGCCGGGCGGTGAGGGAGGCGAGGGCGGAGTGGTCTTCTCGGCACCGGAGACCGGCGGTGGCGCGGCTGGGGGCACACCCCAAGCCCAGCCCTGCGAACTTGCGGAGACCAGAGCAAGAGTCGTGAGGAAAAGTGCCCATCGGCGGCAGGAAGATCGCATGACAGTCGTCCCTCCCTAAAGCCAAGTGTCGAATTGTTTTTAAGGATCGTTCCCACGGGGAGGGACTTGAGTTGTCTGAAAGCCTGGAGTTGACCTGCGTGCTACAGACACTTCCACCGAGCGATGCCACCCACCCCGTAGCATGAGTATACACCAAACCTCCCGTATTGGAAGGGGGCTGGAAAGCTTTTTGCGGACCTACGCGGTGTGGACGCATCGGCCCTGCGAAATGACGCTTTCGACCTTAAGGGCATGATCTTCCTGCCGGAAGAGTACCAGGTTGGCCGGTTGGCCGGCGGCCACTTGGGAACAGACCGTCGGCCGGCCCAGCAGCCGCGCCGGATTGGCGGTGGCCGCTTGAATAGCCGACGCCAGCGAACTTCCGGTAAACTGCATGAAGACCTTAATCCCGCGATTCATCGACAGGGCAGAACCCGCCATCGAGACATGGTCGGCGCGCAGCACCTGGCCTGTGGGCAGCAGTTCAATGTCGGTCCCCACCAGCTTGTACTTTCCCGGGGGAAGTTGCGCAACGTGTACCGCGTCGGTGACCAGAATGACCTTGTCCAGGCCCTTTACGGCCAGAATCACTTTGACCACATCCGGAGGCAAATGGAACCCATCGCAGATGATGCTGGCTTGCAAGGCGTCATCCGCGAGCTGCGCCCACAGCGGAGCCTTGTGCCGATGCAGCATGTTCGGGTTGCCGTTTCCCAGATGTGTGTTCAGCGTGGCGCCCGCCGCTGCGGCGCGATGAACGTCTTCCGATGTGCCGTCGGTGTGGCTGACTGCCACCACTACGCCGGCGTTGATGGCGCGGCGAATGAAGTCCTCCGAACCGGGCCATTCCGGCGCCAGCGTGACGATGCCGATTCGTCCGCCGGCGGCCCGTTGCAGTTCCATGAATTCGTCCCAGTCGGGCGCGTGCATCCAGTCGGGATTATGCGCCCCGTGCGAGCCGTCGGGAGAGAGGTACGGCCCTTCCAGGTGGTAGCAGGGAGCGGCGTGGTTGAAGTCTTTGCTCATGCGCCGCGCCTGCTCGAGAATGGCGAAGTTCCTGAACAGTCCGGGAATGGTGTTGGTAACCAGGGTCGGACAGATCGTGGTGGCGCCGGTGCTCCAGATGGCGGGCAGCATGCGGATGGCTTTCTCCGCGTCGAGGTCGGCGGCGGTGAAGTCAACTCCGGCAAAACCGTTGATCTGGATGTCAACAAATCCCGGACTGACAAAAGGCAGCGAGTCGCTGGCATCTCCCATGACTTCGACGGAGCTGATCTGCTCACCGGTGACTTCGATTCTTGCACGCCCCACTCCGGGAATGTTGCCTTCCAGTTTCATCATCACTCTCCCCTTTCCGACTATTGGTCGCTTCGCGAACTTCACAAGGGGAAGAACTTTGCTACAGCCGGGCGCGTCGTGTCAAGCTGCACAGTTCTCGCAAACGCGGATTCGCTTGTTGTTCTCGATTGTGAACCGCCGTTTCGTAATCGTGAGCCTGCCAAATCGTCATCCTGAGGCCGTCAGCCGACGGACGAAGGACCTGCATTTGCTCTTACCGGCCATTTGTTCTTACTGGCCACGAGCGGGGCGAAGGCTTGATGCTATACTTTCCGTTTTTCCTGGAGGTATGCAGAACAATGATCATTCCCCCGGCTTCAATTCGGAATAAATTTTCATCGATGGCCTTACTGCTCGGCTTCGTGGCACTGCTGTGGCTGCCGCTTGCCGTGGGCGCTCAACAACAAAAATCGCCGGAGGAGGTCGACCGCCAAGTCGAGGCGATGCTCGGCAAACTGACCTTGGAGCAAAAGCTGGCGCTGATCGACGGCGTGAATAACCTGTTCAATCCTCCCATGCCGCAGATCGGACTTATGCCCCTGAAGCCGTCGGACGGTCCGATGGGCGTCAAGAGTTCCGGCCTGACCACCGCTTACGCCATTGGTATCGGCCTCGCAGCGTCTTGGGATACGCAACTGGCGCAGCAGGTGGGCGCTTCTTTGGGGCACGATGCGCGGGCGCGCGGGGTGCATTTTTTGCTGGGTCCGGGCGTTAACATCTACCGCGCCCCGATGAATGGCCGCAATTTTGAGTATTTCGGCGAAGATCCTTACCTGGCCGGAGAGATTGCCGCGCATTACATCCTGGGCGTGCAGAGCCAGAACGTGGTGGCCACCGTGAAGCACTATGATGCCAACAACTCGGAGTATCACCGCCGCCAGATCAACGCCATTATTGACGAGCGCACGCTGCGCGAGATTTACTTGCCGGCCTTTGAAGCCGCGGTGAAAGAGGGGCATGTGGGCGCGGTGATGGATTCCTACAATCTGATCAACGGCGAGCACGCCACGCAGAACACCTACCTGAACACCGATGTGCTGAAGAAGGACTGGGGATTTCGCGGCATTCTGATGTCCGATTGGGGCGCGACGCACGACGGCATCGCGGCGGCCAACTCCGGGCTTGATAGCGAGCAACCGGGCGGCGAATTTATGACCCCGCAAGTGCTCCTTCCGGCGATTCGCGAGGGGAAGGTTTCCGCCGCTCTCATTGATGACAAGGTACGACGCCTGCTCCGCATCGCTGTGGAGTTCGGCTTCCTGAACCACGATCAGCAGGACCTGAGCATTCCTCTCTACAACTCACAGTCGGAGCACGTGGCGCTGGAGACGAGTCTGGAGGGCACGGTGCTGCTGAAGAATCAAGGCTCGCTTCTGCCCCTTGACGCCAATCGCGTGCATACGATTGCCGTCATTGGACCGGACTCCTACCCCGCTCAGCCCACCGCCGGCGGCAGCGCCAACGTTGATGCCTTCGCTCCGGTGAGCTTCCTTGCCGGATTGAGCCAGGCCGCCGGCATGCGCACCAAGGTTCTGTGGAGTCCGGGCCTGAAGGACCTGAAGAGCCTCTTTAACGGGCGCGGATTTTCTACCGACCCGGAAGGGAAGCAACCGGGCTTGAAGCAGGAGGAGTTTGACAGCGGCGTCTTAGGATATCGGCCTGACCGCGTCAGTGTGGTGCCCAGCATCAATCATTGGAACAACCAATTCGTTCCGCCCCACGGGAAAACGCTGGCGGTACGGTGGTCCGGCTACTACACGCCGCAGACGTCCGGGCCGCAGCTCTTTATAGCCGCCGGCTTTACCGCCGGGTACAGCGGCGATACCTATCAGCTCTATGTGGACGATAAGCTGGTCCTGAAGGAAACGCCCGGGGATGGCGAGCCGCAAAGCGCTGAGGTTAACCTGCCGGCGGGCAAGCCCGTGCCCATTCGCTTTGAATACGTCTCCCAGGCCAACTTGATTCGCGCCGGCATGGTGGCGCTGCCGCCGGAGGAAGTGCTGGCGCCCGACGTCGCCAAAATCGCGGCGCTGGCGGACGTGGCGGTGGTCAGCGTGGGCTTTGATCCCGACACCGAGGGAGAGGGGCACGACCGCACGTTCCAACTTCCTCCCGGACAGGAGATTCTGGTCAAGGCCGTCGCCGCCGCCAATCCGCATACCATCGTCGTGCTCACGGCCGGTGGCAGTGTTTCCACCGCGGGCTGGCTTGACCACGTGCCCGTGCTGCTCCACACCTGGTACGCCGGATCGCAGGGAGGCAACGCGCTGGCGCAAATCCTGTTTGGCCGCGCCAATCCCGGCGGCAAGCTGCCCATCAGTTGGTGGACGCGCGAGGAAGATGATCCCACTTTCAACAGCTACTACACCGCGCCGGGCTCCGATGATTCGAAATACACCGAAGGGGTTTTTCTCGGCTATCGCGCTTACGGCAGGGAAGGGCACAAGCCGGAGTTTCCCTTTGGTTTCGGACTCTCCTACACGACGTTCGCATTCAAGAATCTGACCGTCACTCCCCCGCGCGCCGCGGCCGACCAACCGATAGCCGTCAGCTTTGACGTGACCAACACCGGCCATCGCGCCGGAGCGGAGGTGGCGCAGGTTTACGTCAGCGATCCCTCCGCCACCGTGCCGCGGCCGGAGAGGGAACTCAAGGGATTCGAGCACGTCGTGCTGAATCCCGGCGAGACACAACACATCACCGTTCGGCTCAACCGCCGCTCACTGGCGTATTGGGATGTGGGCTCGCACGGCTGGAAGGTTGACCCGGGGAAATTCGTGGTGCGCGTCGGGGACTCATCCGTCAGCACGCCGCTGAGCCAGGAGATCACGGTGGAGTGATCTGATCCACTCGGGAGACCTCCCGGCTCTGCCGGGGTGGCAGCAAGAGCTCGACAGTTCCAGGATTGGAGGACGTGACCCCTCACCCGTCCGTCAGCAGACGGTCGACCTCTCCCCTTGGCGAGGTTGTTGATTTCCCCTGGCGCTCTGGCGGAGCGCCCCCAAAATCTCCGCGGCCTCTCCCGCGGGGAGAGGCCGTCCCGATCCGTCGGGACGGGGGAGGGGTCTCTTTTCGGCTGCGGTTGTCCATCGCCGTCCCGCGGGGAGCAGATTCCGAGGGCGACATTCTGCCATCTTGACAAACGGCATCGTTCATGATAGCGTAGTTATGGTGGCTAATGATGTCGGCACCTGAATTCCAGCTTCCCGCGGCGCTTATTCCCTTCCCTCCGACCTCCCAAACTTTATGTGAAGTCACTAGCCTCGAAGCGGGAGGGGCGGGTCGCCAAATTGTCCGCGATTTGGGGTCGCCGGCTCGGAAAAACAAAAAAACAGTGAAAGAACCCGATGAGTTGTTGAAAACACAGCACATAAAAAGTGACAAAGAGCCCGACCCCGATGAGTATATGAAAACAAAAGGGCTTAGCCGTCGAATACCCTTCTAATCGCCGTTTTTCCCTACAAACCATCTGCAATCAAATAGATAGACGAACTCAAGGCCCATTTTCCAAAAGTAGAGATCACAGAAATCGACTGAAAAATGGCCAAAATCAGGCGTTTTTGACGGCTTTTTTCGCGCCCCTTCACGCCGCCGACCTAGCCTCTTGGAGGCGGGTTTCCGCACAGACGCTACTGGGGCGAGTTGGCCGGAACCTCGACGGTGATGGTGTGAAGGCCCGCAGCAGGGAAGTCGAGTACGATCCTACCTTCACTGGCCTCCGCGTGGCCGTCGATCGTATAGGGGTTGTGGGGAAGCACCGGCCAGATGGCTTCGACGTCAGGAGGCAAGAGGAATTGCACTCCGGCTTGTTGCGAGCCAAGTGCCGGGGTGCCAATCGAATGGCGTGGCGGACAACGTCGTTTTATCGCCCGCGGCCGTCTCAACGCTTGCGCCCATGCGGGGCATGATCGTCACGTGCGCGGCCAAAGATGCGTCGCCCGACACGGTGTATTCCAGGCGGCGATCATTGATGATCTTCAAGGCAATTTCACCGTGCGCATGGTTATAAGTTAGTGAAACGCCCAGGCGATTGCCCGTCAGGAGTTGGGCCGAGGTGGGAACGTGCTGCAATCCCGGCGGGGGAATAAAGTTGGGATCGCGGTCGCCCGGCTTCAGTGCCAACAGGTGAATATCGCCGAGCGTAAAGTTGCTCCAGCGTGGTTGCAGCTTGGTGTTTCCTCCGCCGATAATCAGGCCGTCGCCATCGTGGAAAACGCTCACGAAGTTCTGCCGGTCTTGAATCCAGCGCCTTTGAATCAGGGGAGCCGTGAAGGCCGAGAAAACGACGCACCAGGGCCGCTGCCTCACGATGCGTGCCTTGCCGCTCGGCAGGGTGTAATCAAAGTCGCCACTGGTGATGTCGACGGCATCGCCCTCCTGGCCCCACAGCAGCAAAGAAGCCGCATCGTCCGCGGGGATCGGCCCCTTCAGGTCGCCGATGATGCGCATCAGGTAACCGCGTCCCTCCGGGCTGAACGTAAATCCGACGTTGGGCATGCGCACCTTCCCCAGATACGGCGTGCGCTCGTCCACCGTTTCCATTTCCGTTCCGTCGGGGTAGGTGAAGTAGGCGTGATAGATCGAGGCCCGGCGCAGCGCGTCAAGCACCGAATCGTCATGCGAGACGGCATGGTAGACGCCCAGCGCTTCCACATAAACCTTGTTGTACAGAATCAGCGGGCCGGAGTGCTCGCTCCAATAGCCGTCGAGGTTCTGAATCCCGACCACGCGATGGAGTACGTCAGCGCCTTGCTGGCACCAGTCGGGGCGGTCAAAAATCTTGCCGGCGAAATAAAGTCCCATGGCATGGTGGGCAGCAATGTTGTGGAGTGTCGCGGTGCGCTCCTCGCGGGAAATGCCGTTGTAACCCAGCAGCAGCGCGGTTTCCCAGCGCGCGCGGCGATCGGGCGGCATGGCGGCGCGAATCATCTGAAAGGCGCGCAGCCAGCGCGTATAAATCCACGGCTGATAAATCTGCCCCCAGGTGGAGCCGTCCTTCTTCAGGAAAAGGAATTCGCCGTTCTTGTCCTGCGCCTCAATCAGCGCATCGCCGCCCAGCATGATGGCATTGAGCAGATGCGGATCATGGTAGTAAGGGTTTTGCGCGTCGCGGTAGGACCAAGCGGCGGCCAGCGGCAGCAGCACGTTCTGATCGATGGAGATCCAGATGCCCGTGCCGAAGTGGCCGGTCTTGGGATCCTGCGATTGCAGAATTTCGGGGACCTGGCGGACCAGGTCATGCAGGCATTGAGACTTAAAATGCGCCGGGTACGGCGCATTGACGCCGCGCGCCGTGACGGCGAGAAACAAAATGGACGCGATCGCCAGAACGAGATTTGGCGTTGACCGGTGCTTGAGGAACTTGGTTGGCGTTTTCATGTTAGTGGGAGGCTGCGGACCGCGAGGGCAGGTTGCCGCAAGGTCGCTGAACTCAGCGTCTCGGCGCCTCAGTGGTGTGACGGCTTTCGGGACCAGGCCGCACGCTTGGGTGCTCATAGGCGGTAGCCGAGTTCGGCCCCGCCGCTTACGGGGAGAATGCAACCGGTAATGAATCGAGCCTGCTCAGAGAGAAGAAAGGCGGCCGCACTGGCCACCACATCGGCATGCGGACAGTAACCGAGAGGATGAATGCGCCGGAGGTATTCTTCGATTCCGGAAGGGTCCGGTTGTTCGGTGGCCCAAGCCTTCAACGTGGGTGTCCAGACGCCGGCCGGGCAAATGGCGTTCACGCGGATGCCGAAGGGTGCGTAATCCAGCGCCATGGCCTTGGTCAGGGCAATGATCGCGCCCTTGGTGGCGACGTATGCGGCGTGGTTCGACTGTCCGATCAAGCCCGCCATGCTGGCGGTGTTCAGAATAACGCCGCGATGGGCTTTAAGCATGAACAGCGTAAAGCGGGTGGTCAGGTAGACGCTGGTCACGTTCACGGCCATCAGCCGGTCCCATTCCTGCCGGCTGGTTTTTTCGAGTGGCGCCGAGGGCGATGCGAGTCCGGCATTGTTGTGTACCGCGTCGATGCGGCCAAACTTGGCCAGCGTGCGTTGAACGGCGGCTTGCACGGAGTCCGCGTCGGTGACATCGCAGGGCAACACCATCCCTTTCGTGGGCAGTTCGGAAAGGGTCTTCTGCGCGGCGGCTTCGTTGATATCGGCGATGACGACGTTGGCGCCCTCGCGGGCGTATTCGAGCGCGCACTCGTGGCCGATGCCATCGCCACCGCCGGTTAAGAATATGACTTTGTTTTCCAGTAAGCGTTTTTCCATGACAATCCTGAACGATCTTCGCCTATCACCGATCGAGCGACACGGCAGGGGGAGACATCATGACTCGCCGCGGTGTCCTCAACGTGTCTCGATCGCCAGAACCGAATCATTCGGGTCAGGCGCCTGCTTGGGTGCATCGATAACCAGATTGCCTGTGGCTTGACGATACGTCAAGTGCTGACCTGAGGCGAGAAGCCGGACGGAAGCAATGCGCCCGGCAAGGCCGCCGACCGAAAGCCTGCCGTCCTGCGGCCAGTCAAAGACGTGCAGGTACACGGTCTTGTGCTTACGTGTTGACCTTCCGAAGGCAAGATTCTGGAGCGGTCCGTAAGTGGTGCCGTAGATCGAGTCGCCATTGACCTTCAGCCACGCTCCCATGGCACGCAGCCGCTCCGCCAGTTCGGGCTGAATTTTTCCGTCGGCGTCGGGACCTGCGGCCAGCAGCAGGTTCCCGCCCTTACTGGCAATGTCCGCGAGCGTCTGGATCAACTGCTTGACCGACTTGAAATTGTGATCGTCGCGAACGTAGAACCAATTATTGTTGGTGGTCATACAGGTTTCCCATGGCCGAAAGTCTTCCGCCTTGGGAGCGACTCCGGGAACCGAATTGTTGATCACCCGCGTATTGTCACCGGCAATGTTGTTGGTGGGCACGCCCTTGGGAAGATGCTGCTCCGGTGTATCGAAGTCGCCCCCCACGCCGAGCCGGTTGTTCACCAGGGCCTCCGGCTGCAAGCTGTGAATCAATCGAAGGTAGCGGTGGCCATCGAATTCCTCCAGCGGCGCCACGGCGTCAAACCACACGACGGCGACAGGACCATAGTGCGTCAGAAGTTCCGTGACTTGCAGATCGACATAATCGAGAAAGAGGGGCCACTCCGGACGCCAAGGCTCACCGTGGTAGTTGGTGCTGACGGGCTTGGAGGTATCGCGATAGTCGGGGTGATGCATGTCGGGCGGAGAATAGTAGAACCCCAGCGGCATGCCGGCATGATGGCAGGCGTCGGCCAGTTCCTTCGCGATGTCCTTGCCGTAGGGCGTTTTGGTGACCTTGTAATCCGTATACAACGAGTCGAACATGCAGAATCCATCGTGATGCTTGGCGGTGAAGACGATGTAGCGCTGCCCGGCATCCTTGGCCAGTTGCACGATGGCGTCCGGATCAAATTGCGTGGGGTTAAATTGGCCGGGGAGCGAGGCATAAAACGCTTCGGACATGCCAGGCCATCGCTTCGGGCTGGGCCGCATGATGGGCCAGGAGCAATCCGTGCCCGCCACCGAGCAGACTCCCCAGCAGAGGAACATCCCGAATTTCCAGTCGTTGAAGCGCTGGATGCGCGGGTCTGGTCCTGGTGCCGCCAGCGCGGGTACAGTCAGCAGCAGAAACAGAGCGGTTCGGATTTTCAACAGGTGATCTCCTTAACGTGTGTCAAGGGCCAGCACGGAATCATTGGCGTCAGGCGCCTGCTGCGGCACTGCAATTTCCAGCTCGTCATACTTCTGATGAAAAGCCAGGTGTTGGCCTCCGGCGAGCAAGTGAATGGAGGAGACATGAGCGGTGAGGCCATCCACTTGAAGCTTGCCGTCCGTGGGCCAATCGAAAACGTGGAGGTAAACGGTTTTGTCTTTGCGCGTGGAGCGGCCGAAGGCAAGACTCTGGAGCGGCCCGTAAGTGGTGCCGTAGATCGAATCGCCATTGACCTTAAGCCATGCACCCATGGCAAGCAGCCGCTCGGTAAACTCCGGCCGAATGGTGCCGTCAGGGCCAGGTCCGACATCGAGCAGCAGGTTCCCGCCTTTACCGGCGGTGTCTGCCAGCAACTGGATCAGTTGCTTGACCGTCTTAAAGTTCTTTTCGTCCTCATGGTAGAACCAGTTCCTTTGGGTGATGACCTGGCACGTCTCCCAGGGCCGGAAGTCCTCGGCTTTGGGCACGACGCCGGCAACCGTGTTGTTGATCACCTGAGTGTTGTCGCCGGCAACTTTGGTCGTGGGAATGCCCTTGGGATTATGCTGCTCGGGAGTGTCAAAGTCGCCGCCCACGCCCAGCCGGTTGTTGATGAGTGTGTCGGGCTGGAGTTCGTGAATCAAGCGCGTATAGCGTGTGCCATCAAACTCCGCCAAAGGCGCGACGCCGTCAAACCAGACCACCGCGACGCGCCCGTAATGGGTGAGGAGTTCGGTGAGTTGCAAGCTCACGTATTCGAGGTAGATCGGCCATTCCGGACGCCACGGCTCACCATGCCAGTTGTCACCGATAATCTTGGAGGTGTCGCGGTAGTCGGGATGATGCATGTCCGCGAGCGAATAGTAGAATCCCAGCGGCATGTTGGCGCGCTGGCAGGCGTCGGCGAGTTCCTTCACGATGTCCTTGCCGTAGGGCGTGTTGGTGATCTTGTAATCGGTGAAGAGAGAATCCCACATCGAGAAGCCATCGTGGTGCTTGGTGGTGAAGACGATGTAGCGTTGTCCGGCGTCGCGCGCCAGCTTAACCCACTCGTCGGCATCGAACTTGACCGGATTGAAGCGTGCAGGCAGCGTTGCGTAGAATTCCTCGGTCGCGCCGGGCTGACGCTTGGCGAGAGGCCGCATCAACGGCCAGGTGTTTTCCCAACTCGCCACGGAACAGATTCCCCAATGAATAAAGAGGCCGAACTTCCAGTTGTTGAATTGTTCCAGTCGAGGGCCGGACGCAGCCAGGGAGAAAGCAGGGACGGTCAACAACAAGAACAGGGCCTTCAAGAATTTCATTCATGGTCTCCGGGTCGCGCCGACGGTATCACAGGCGCGAAGGAGCGGTCAATTGACGACTGCTTTTCAGCGCTTCCAACTCCTCGAGAGTTCGCGGCCAATCCTGTTTCATCAAACGCGAAAGGGCGCGGTCGGCGAGGAGTTTACCTCCCGTCTGGCACTGTGGGCAGTAGTTCGTTTCATTGCTGGCGTAGCGAATGCGCTGCACCTTGGTTCCACAGCGTGGGCATGGCTTGCCGTACTTGCCATGCACCGCCATTTCCTCTCGAAACGCCGTGACGTTTTCGGGAAACTCGCCGCGGGCCTGATCGCGCAGGCGGTTCGTCCACTCGGTGAGCACGGTTTGAACGGCGCCATGCAAGCGCGCGATCTCATCGATTCCCATTTTTTGAGTCAGCGTCACGGGAGAAAGCTGGGCGCGGTGAAGGATTTCGTCCGAGTAGGCATTGCCAATTCCGCTCAGCAGTCGCGGATCGGTCAGCGCGCGCTTCAACGTGTGATTCTCTGAGGTCAGGCGCGCGGCAAAAGCGTCGAGGCTGGCGGTCATAACATCCATGCCGCCGGGGTCGAGATCGCGCAAAGCCTCTTCACCTTGGACGAGGTGCAGTGCCGCGCGCCGCTGCGCTCCTGCTTCCGTCAACAGCACGCTGCCATGAGCGAAGTCGAACGCCGCGAGCGCGCGCTTGGGGCTCAGCTTCACGCCCGGCTTGCTCCAGTGAAGGCGCCCGGCGATCATCAGGTGGAGCACCAGCCAGAGGTCGTCTTCCAAACCGATGGCGATGCGCTTGCCCACGCGCCGCAGTTCGCGCACGTGCTTGCCTTCCACAGCGGAGAGCGGTGGTGTTGCCGTGCGCAGCAGAAACGGCCCCACCACGCGCACGCGCTCCAGCTTTTGGTTCAGGATGCGCGCCTCGAGGGCTTCAACGTAAACAGTGATGTCAGGAAGTTCCGGCACGACTCTGCCATCTTAACGCAGTTTGGCTGTGAAGAAAGCGGAGGCCAGAGGTCAGCAGTCAAGCCTCCGCACTCGAGTCCACTCCGGGCGACACGGACGGTCCTGGAACTTTCGTGCGATTGGCGCTCGGCGCGAACAATGCGACGCTGACCCTGCCAACAGAGTTTGGCTTAGACGATTTGCTTAGCCCCCTCGCGCATCTTCAGCCAGTCGGCCGATTCGAGCCTGTCGAGCTTACCCAACAAGGTGGCCGATGCACCGTCCTGTGCTAATGTTAACCGGACGCCCGCCTTCTCCGCGGTAAAGCCCTTCTTGGTGGTGGGCGAGGCGAGATAGGTCTTCAACGCCCGGTACACCTTCTGGCGCTCGCTGGCGGTCAGCAAGATGGCCTTGTTGGCAAGTTGCTGTCGATACAAGACCATCTCGTCGGTGATGTCCGAGCGCCTGCGCGCGGTCGATATCTCCGCCAGAATCTTAGCTTCGAGTTGCTCGCGGCCCGTTTGGCCAATGACCACCTCGACGTACCCCTGTGACGGCACCCAGCGAATCGGGTCGAAGACGAGTTCGTACAGTTTGATCTGCCCGTTGGAAGGCGTATAAAACCACTTCTGCACGAAGTGGACTTCGGCCAGGATGTTCTCCAGCGGAATCTCCGCGGCACCGCGTTCGTTGAAGGGCGAGTCACCGCGCGCTTTGAAGAAGGCGCTGGTATTAAACACGGTCACGTCACGCATGTGAAAGGCGTAAATGTAGTTGTCCTTCTCCAAGTGGTCGATCTCGCCCGATCCTGGGTCGCGCACGGCGCGGACGCGCTGCGAGTGGTTCTTGGCAAGCAGTTCGTCCTGAGCGGTCCACTCATCCAGGGGTTTAAGCGCCAGGAAGCGGCCGTCCTGGCTCTTGGCCTGGAACACCAGGACGTAGTCGTTAAGAATGGGGAAGTGCGTGATCCCGGCGAAATCCGCGCCGATGGAGATCACCGTTTGCAAACAGTTGTCGGCGTTCTTGCTCCCCAACCGCAGGAAGAGTGAGTTCCGGTAGACAGGATTGTTAAAGGGATGCCAGGCGTGATCGAGGCCGTAGGCCGCATAGACAGGTGAATCCTCGGAGCGCGCGCGGGTGCGGAAGCCTTTATGTTGGCAGAGATCCTCCCAGCATCGGCCGTCGGCGCGGAACGCAATCTTGATCTGCTCCCCGCGTTTGCCCTCGATCTGGTCCAGGTTCATGTCCCGAGCCACGGCGTTGCTGGCGACGAGGGGAGGGGGAGCGAGCTTGCGACCAGGTTGCATTCGCGGCACCATCTCCGGTGCGTCGAGGGCAACTCGCCGAAAGCCGATCAGCAGGAGTTGCCGTAGCACGTTTTCGCGGTATTGGTCGTCGCGTCGGGCGAAATCGGCGCGCACGGTGAATGGCGCCTGCGCGCCTTGGAACACCGAGAAGAATGCCTCCGCCGCCTTCTGTTGTTGCGGACGCGTTATGCCGGGCAGTTTGATGACTTCCGCCCAGAAGTAGTTGAACCAGAATCCGAACTCGCGGGGTGCCGGATCACCGGCGAATGGGTTCTCCACTCCGGCAACGAGCGGCCACTGATTCTCGCGATCCTTTGGCGCGACCTGGTTGATCTTGGGGGGCGTAAACGGTTGGACTTTCCCGATCATCGGAGAACCTCCTCCGGGAATTTGGAGAAGCCGCCGGTTGCGGCTGCGAAGATTTTCGTTTCTCTTGCCCTGGACCGACCTTCCGTCGATGCGGTTTCGAAGTTAGCAGATTCCGTCATTTACTTCAAGAACGGAAGAGCGCGTGAACAGACAGATGTGGCGGACGGCTCAGGCTGGCGGTATAATCCCCTCCCGTAATCGCTCAGGATGTGCTGAGACTTTCGGCCGGTTCGTCGGCTGAGGTGAAAGTGTCAATCGGCTTGATGACCCCATCGCGTTTTACCAGCGGATGGGGAAACGTGCAGGAGAGTGGAGGACAACATGAAGAAGATGGCGATGGGGATGTTGTGTTTGTCAATGGTGGCGTGTTTTGCGGCCGTGGCTCTGGCGCAAGCCGGTCCACGCGGAACGTCCAGCGTGACGATCAAAGGAAAGACGGTTTCCGTTGAGTACGGACGGCCCTCGCTGAGGGGACGCACCACGGACGAGTTGCTTGGCAAATTGCCCGCCGGGAGTTTTTGGCGTTTGGGTTCGAATACCTCGACGACGTTTAAGACGGACCTCGATCTGGCTTTTGGCGACGTCACGGTGCCGGCTGGCGAATACAGCATCTGGATGCAGCGCCAAAGTGACGGCTCATGGAAACTGGTTTTCAACAAGGAGCACGGCCAATGGGGCACCAAGCATGACGCCGCTCAGGACTTCGCCTCGACACCGATGACATCGAAAACGGCTTCGACGCCGGTCGAAATGGTTACCATCACGCTCCGCAAAGCGGGTGGCGGCGGTACCCTCACCGTCGAGTGGGGCACTCTCGAGGCCACCGCCAGCTTTAAGGCGAAATAACCAACGCCGTCCGGAGTCCGGGGTGCGTAGTCCGGAGTCGAACCATTAATAACGCGAGTTGCGAACCGTAGACCTCTGAGTGGGAGTCTATGACATCGGGCTCCGGACCCTGGACTCCGGACTGTTCGAGCAAGGGGAACTTGATGCGCGTTCGTCTTTTGGGACATACGGGACTAAAGGTTTCAGAACTTTGTTTGGGCACCATGACGTTTGGAAGCTTACCGGGCATGCGCCGCGCTCCGGGCTGCGATGAGCAGACGTCTCTGGCCATCCTCAATGCCTACCTTGAGAGCGGGGGCAACTTTATCGATACGGCTGACGGCTACGCCGACGGCAACTCTGAGACTATTCTGGGTAAAGGTTTGAAGGGCCGGCGCGACGATGTGGTTCTGGCCACCAAGGTCTTCTTTCCTGCTGGTGCGGGAGCGAACCGCAAAGGGCTTTCGCGTAAGCACCTCCTGTGGGGAATCGAAGCTAGCCTGCGGCGCCTGCAAACGGATTACGTTGATCTTTACCAAGTGCATTGCTTTGATGCGCACACGCCCCTGGAAGAGACGCTTTCCACGCTCGATACGTTAGTGAGACAAGGGAAAGTCCGTTACATAGGGTGCTCGAACTTCGCCGCCTGGCAACTGGCGAAAGCTCTGGGCGTCTCGGCTCTGCACGGATACGCGCGGTTCGATTGCCTTCAGCCCCAATGCAGTTTGGTTTGCCGATCCATCGAGCGGGAGATTCTGCCGCTATGCCGTGCCGAAGGTGTGGGCGTAATCGTTTGGAGCCCGCTCGGCGGCGGCTTCCTAAGCGGAAAGTACAAATCCGGTGAGGCGGCGCCGCAAGCATCGCGCCTGGCGGATTCCGACCCCTCGATGCGCTCCTGGGTGGAGCGGCATTTCACGGAGAAGAACTTTCAGATTTTGCGCGCGGTGGAAGAGGCTTCGTCGCGGCTGGGCAAAACCCTGACGCAGGTGTCGCTCGCGTGGCTGCTGGCCATGCCCGGTGTTACTTCTGCGATCATCGGAGCGCGCAACGTTGCGCAGCTTCAGGAGAATTTGGGAGCTGGCGGTTGGGAGATTCCCCCAGACGAATGGAAGAAGCTCGACCACGTGAGCTCGCTTCCGCTCGAATACCCGCAGGACTTTCACGCTTTCGTGGATACCATCATTCACGGGGATCTTAGCGGAAGGACATAATATGGCAACGAATCGCAGAGAGCTTCTCAAAGGTTTGGGTTATGCGGCGGTGGGCGGTTACCTCGGCACCTCCCGCGGATATGCCGCCAACGAAACGATTACGGTCGGCTGCATCGGCACCGGGGGCCGGACGCGCGTACTCATGAAAGCGCTGGCGAGGATTCCCGGCGTTCGCATCGCCGCGGTCTGCGACGTTTGGGACACCAACCTGGCAACGGCCAAGGAACTCGCTGATCCCCAGGCCTTCGCCACCAAAGAATACCGCCAACTCCTGGACCGTAAGGATATCGATGCCGTCGTGATCGGATCACCCAATCATCAGCACGTCCCGATGCTCACCGCCGCCTGTTCTGCCGGCAAGGACGTGTACATCGAGAAGCCGTTGACGCACCGTTTGGCGGAGGGGCCTGCGGCGCTCGAGGTCCAGAATCGCTACAACCGCATCGTTCAGGTCGGCATGCAGCAGCGCAGCATGCCGCAGTTTCAGAAAGGATATGAACTGGTCAAGTCCGGTCAACTCGGTCCCATCCGCAAAGTCCATCTCACCTGGAATCGCAATGCCGCTCGTGGCGCGGTGGTGTACCACATTGACCCCGCCACGGTGGACTGGAAGGCCTGGCTGGGCAACGCCCGCCCGCAACCGTTTGATCCTTACCGATTCCGGGAATGGCGCTGGTATTGGGATTTCGGCGGTGGCGTGCTGGCGGATCTGATGGTCCACTACATCGACATCGCTCATTGGTATCTGGGCGTCGACCATCCCGACAAAGCCATGAGCATCGGGAACAAGTTCACGTCGCCGCAGTGGGAGACGCCGGACACGGAACAAACGCTGCTGCAATATCCCGGCGCCCAGGTTTACTTCGAGTCCACTTTCCTGAACGCACGCAACGGCGCCATGCTGGAGTTCATGGGTACGGAAGCCACGCTCTATCTGGACCGCGGCCGGCTGGAGGTGTTTCCCGAACGCAAGCGCGACCCTCGAAACTCCAACCCGGCGATGCCCACTGAACCGGAAATGCAATGGGTGCTCGGCACCGGGCCCAAGGGCGCCGACTTTTACGATGTGCCTGACGGGGAAGTGCTCCACCTCAGCAATTGGTTGGAGTGCGTTCGGAGCCGCCAGACTCCCAACGCTCCGGTGGAAGCCGGCATCAGTGCCGCCTCCGCCGCACACTTGGGTAATATCGCTTTGCGAAAAGACGTTGTGGCTCATTGGGAAACTGAGGCGCCCAAGGCGTAACGCTTTCACCCTCACTTAGCGCCGGCGGCGGTGGTATTCACCGCCTCCCAGACCACCCAGATCGATCGCGATCGCCACAACCAGAATCAGCAGGTTAATGCCTTCGAGCGGCTGGTGTGTATTCACCAGCCACGCATAGGTCAAGGTTGAGACAGGGACGAAGATAAAACCGAGGAAGGGCAAAAGAAACCCGTGGTATGCCCGTCCCAGGTAATTCGAAGTAAGAAAGACGACAACGATTGCAACGCGCGGAAAAATGAGGAGGAGAAGCAGCAAAAGGCAGGGCATGATTCGGTTTCGGTGACCTCCTGTCTCCGACTTCGGTTTGAACAATTATAAGGCCCGGGCGCCGACTACGGCAACGCCACGTGTCCAAAGGTCGCGGCTTAAGTCGCACGTGGCGTTAGTCGCTGCGTCCACTGGCACTAGCCTGAGGGCCGTCACCACCTGTTGCGCTGGGGCAGTCCGGGTGACAGATTTTGGAACTTTCCCCGCTCGAACGGTGTCTAGACTTACGTATGTCCATTTCCCGGAGGTATCAGTTAATCCCATGGTTATCCTTGGACTGTTCGGTGGTCTCGTGGTTGGTGGAGCGCTGTTTGCCATTCTCAAGAATAGCGGTGGCAAATCGACAGATAGCAAGTACACAAAGCTGAATATCGGATAGCCGCGGGGTCCAGCCCGGTAGGTCTCGTCCCCAGAAGTTCAAGCCTTTTCCAAGTTGTGCCGGAGAAGTAGTCGCGGGATCAAGGGTGAAGTGTCGGCACCCGTCTGGAGTGGGGCCGGCCGGCAGCGGCGGGCGCGCAAGCCAAGGTGCGCTCTGAGCAGTTGACGTGTCTGCGGGCACAAACCAGACACGGTGTACCTTCGGGCGTCGTCACTACGATTTCTCAAACTTCAACTCCTTCCTCTCGGCCTCTCAGCGTCGGTTTCCCACACGACAGTTTGGCCCAAACTTTGGCCCTCAATCTGTTGAGATGGAACGAGCGTGTCATTTTGCGCTGTTACAATATGCTGCTATGATCGCCACTCGACGCGGATGAATTGTCCATGCTGGCGCGAGTTATCAGACGAAAGGTCTCAAGGTGAGCGATGAAGATTCTGGTCTTGAACTGCGGCAGTTCCTCCATAAAGTTC
This sequence comes from uncultured Acidobacteriota bacterium, assembly GCA_963719115.1. Lineage (GTDB taxonomy): Bacteria > Acidobacteriota > Terriglobia > UBA7540 > UBA7540 > Bog-366. The sequence continues at coordinate 202,096 of CAVRBF010000054.1, forward strand.
CAGCTCATTGAAACGGATGCTGAGCTCATTGAATCGGATATGGACCGCTGTATTGCCAAAGGGATCGTGGAGCGCATTGGGACGGACGAGGCGACGTTGAAGATATCGGTTCCGCCAGGTCCCACCGTGTCCACGACGGAAGAGCTTCTTGACCACCAAACCGCACTGACACGGGTCATCGCAGCATTGAAGGAGCACCGCGCGGTGGCGGACATTTCGCAGATCCAGGCGGTGGGGCACCGGGTACTGCACGGGGGAGAGCGCTTCTCCGCACCGGTCGTGATTGATGAGGAAGTTGAGCAGGGCATTCAGCAGTGCGTGGAACTGGGCCCTTTGCATAATCCCCATAACCTGCGCGGCTACTACGTGGCCCGGAAGACCATGCCTCAAGTCCCGCAAGTGGCGGTGTTTGATACGGCCTTCCACCAGACCATGCCTCCGCACGCGTATTTGTACGGGCTGCCATACTCCTACTATCGCCGCTACCACATCCGGCGCTACGGCTTCCACGGAACCTCTCATCGCTATGTGGCGTTTCGCTATCGCAAGATTTTCGGCAAGACGCGTGACCAAGCCAACCTGATCACCATTCATTTGGGCAATGGCTGCTCGATGGCGGCGATCGATAAGGGCCTGTGCGTTGACACCACCATGGGACTTACGCCGCAGGAAGGGTTGGTGATGGGCACGCGCTGCGGCGACATCGATTCGGCGGCGGTGCTTTACCTCATGTCCAAGGATGAATTGACCGTCCATGACATGTCGATTCTCCTCAACAAGTTTTCCGGCCTCTACGGGCTGTCGGGCGAGTCGAATGACATGCGCGAACTCCAGTCCGCAGCGGCGAAGGGAGACGAGCAGGCGAAACAGGCGATTGATGTGTTTTGCTACCGCATCAAGAAGTACATTGGCGCCTACACGGCGGCGTTGGGACATGTTGATGGCCTTGTCTTCACCGGCGGAATTGGCGAGAACTCGCCGCCGATCCGAGCCCAGGTATGCACCGGCCTGGGGGAACTGGGAATAGAGATCGACGCGGCACGCAACGCGGCCATTGTGGGAAAGGAAAGTGAGATCTCCACGGACAGAAGCCGTGTGCGCGTCATGGTGATTCCCACCAACGAAGAACTCCTCATCGCCCGCGATACCTTCCGGGTCGTACGGGGCCTGCCGAATCCGCACTAACGGATAGGTGTCAGGTGTTAGGTGCCAGGTGTCAGGGAGCGGCTGGCGGTCTTTCCTTATCCCACCCAGACTGAGGATTCGGCGCAGCAAGGCGCACGGTCGTGGTTGAGCGATCGGCGGCGAAAACCACATACCAAAGTAAAACAGAATCGGCCGCAAGCGGTGCTGGACGATTGCGGCGCGAGGTAGTAAACTTCGCTCGCTAACGAAATGCTTGGGCTTGGAGCCGGCGTACGACGGAGATACCGGGAGGATGCCCCTGCGGGAATGCTTCCTGACTCCTGCCTGCACGCCTTTCGTTTTGCTGCGGATAAATAGAATGCATTCGAACCAAAACCGAACGTGATCATACTTAGGTAGGTTATAATCGTGATGAACATTGATGACTCGATCTTGCCGGAGCAGAAGAAACCTCTGGCCGGCGCCTGTCACCATAAGTGGCAGGACCAGGATGGACCGTACGTGGTGGCCCAGGTTTGCGCAGTGTGCAAGCTCTACCGTTACAAGAGCAGCGTGACGGCCGATTGGGAATACCGCGCCCCGATTCCGTTTGGGCGAGCACCTGTGGAATGAAGCGCTGACATGATTCCTCTTGCCAGCGGGTGGTATACTTTGGCAAAGTAATGCCGACGGGAGCGACATGAAGACCTGCTCAACGTGCCAACAGAGTTATCCCAATAACTACGCGATTTGTCCCGCGGACGGCACCCAACTCGTTGAAATCGGGACCTGGGCCGACGGAAGCATTATCCGTGGCAAGTACCGCCTGCTGGCTAAAGTGGGCCAGGGCGGTATGGGCTCGGTCTACAAGGCGCTGCACCTGGCATTTGACGAACTGCGGGCGCTCAAGGTGATTGCCCCCGAGCTTCTTACTGACGATCTTTTCGTCAAGCGCTTCAAACACGAAGCAGTGATCACCCGCAGGTTGCAGCATCCCAACGCCGTGCGGGTGGACGACATTGACGAAGCGGAAGATGGCCGTCCGTACATCGTGATGGAGTTCATCGACGGCAAGAGCTTGAAGAAGCTCATCCGCGAGGAGGGCCCGCTTCCTTACGGCCGTGTTTGCTCGATCATCAAGCAGTGCGCCAGCGCGCTGGAAGCAGCGCACAAATTGGGCATGGTCCATCGCGATATCAAGCCGGATAACATCGCCCTGGTCGATTCCCCCGAGGGGGAGATGGTCAAGGTTCTCGATTTCGGCATCGCCAAGGTGAAAGAAGCGCGCATGGGCGAGAACGCCAACCTGACCTTGACGGGCGCCGGCGTGGTGATCGGCACGCCGCAATACATGTCTCCCGAACAGGCCATGGGAAAGAAGGGTGATGAACTCGACGGCCGCGCCGACCTTTATTCCCTGGGCGTGGTGATGTACCAGATGCTGACCGCCGACCTGCCGTTCAAGGCCGACACGACGATGGAAATGCTGCTGGCCCACATGCAGAAGCCTCCAGCGCCGATCAGCATGGCGCACCCGGAGTTGCAGATTCCCGAACCCATCGCTGACCTGACCCTGCGGCTGCTGGAAAAGAACCGCGACAAGCGGCCGGCATCCGGCCGCGCCCTGATCCAGGAGATCGAGGGGCTTGAGAAAGACGTCATGACCCAGGGCAGGACGCGGGTTTTGACCGCAGATGACCTGGTTGCCACCGACAATCGGTCTGCGACCCCGAACCGCGCACCAACGCCGGTCACGCCGCCTCCGCGGCCCGCGACGCAACAAGTGCGCCCACCCGAGCCGCAGAAACCGCCGCCGCAGCCACAACAACCGCAACAGCCGGCTTATCGGCAACCGCCCGTCCAGGTGGTGGCGCCGCCCCTGCGCCCGAAGCCCCCGGAATCGCGCTGGGGGATGTGGGTAGCCCTGGTGGTTCTGCTGGTGGGCCTCGGCGGCGGAGGATTGTACCTGGCCACGCGCAACAACTCGCCGCAAGCACAGCCCGAGCCCGTGCCCAGTCCCGCACCAAATCCCGCGCCCAGCCCCGCGCCCAACCCGGGACCCACGCCCGCCCCGAATCCGGCGCCGGAGCCGGTGCCCAATCCCGAGCCTAAGCCGAACCCCGGTCCCAAACCCAGCCCGCATGTGCATAAGACAAATCCGCCTCCTCTCGTGGTGGACCAGAAGGTGCTTGCCGGGAAGATTTACCTCGGTGACTGGCACTTCGGACGCGGCGAGTACGAAGATGCGATCGCCGCATACGCCGAAGCTTTGGGCATGGATCCTTCCAATGCCGGGGTTCGTGAAAAGCTTGCCAAGGTGAAGTCGGCGTGCCAGAAAGAAAACGCCATCATGAATGAAGGCCTGAAGTGCGGACAATAGCTGGTTCGCCCTTCGCGGTGCGATCTCTCCGTGTGGATTTATAGCGGCGAATTCACCTCGCCCCATGGCGATGCAAAGCCGCCTGCAGGTCAAACTTCCGCCCTCTCCGTTCTTGGGTACTGTCCTAATATGGGTCGTAACGCCGGCTTCCAGCCGGCACCGGAGCCGCCAAGATGGCGGCGCCACGCCCAAAGTAGGACAGCACCCGTTCTTGACGTGGTTGGCCAATCGCGATATAAAAGGGAGCGACGTCAATTCCAGGGGCAAATCCATGGCTTCGTATCCCGGCCGCAATCTTTTTGTCAGGACCGTCGCGCTGCTGCTGGCGTTGATGGCTGCCTCCGTTCTGATTCCCTCATCTGCCCGTGCGCAACAGGCATCCAAGAAGCTGACCAAGCAGGATGTGATTGACCTGCTGACTCATGACTTGCCCAGCGACGCGGTGGCGCAGGAAGCGCGCAAATCGGGCATCTCCTTTCAAGTTACTCCCACGGTCGAGCGAGAGATTCGTGGGGCCGGTGGAACGGACGATCTGATCAGTGTTTTGAGGAGCTTGGCGCCGCCCCCGCCCGCACCTGTTCCCAGCAATCCGACCGCGGTGCCGGCGGTGCTGATGGTTGTATCGAGTCCCGGCCAGGCCGAAGTGTACGTTGATGACGAACCGCAGGGGTTGACCAGCCGGGAGGGCCGATTGAAGCTCCCCCGCCTGGCCCCTGGGCCGCACACCGTCCGCGTCTCGCTGAATGGTTACCAGGACCATGAAGAGCAGGTGACCCTGACGGCGGGAGCCGCGACCACGGTCAACGCTCCGCTCCAGAAGATGGAGATTGCGCAGATTTCGGCGCCGCCTGTGGCCCCCTCTCAACCTGTCCAGACTCCAACGGTTCCCTCGGGACAGCCCGGATATCTCGGTGTCCTTCCCATGGAACAGCAGCCCGCCGGGTCGCGCGGGGTGGTAATTTCCGGGGCAGCGCCGGGCGGACCGGGAGAGCAGATTGGACTTAAGGCTTATGACACCATTCTCGCCGTCAATGGGCAGACGGTGGCTACGCCCCAGGCGCTGAGAGCGACCCTTTCCAGTCACCAGGCCGGCGAAGTGGTCAACATCACCTGGTACAACGGCTCCGGAAATGTCACCCGGCAAGTCCGGCTGGTTCCGTACCCAACGACGCAACAGGCCGTGCAACAGCCCGTGCAGCAACCGGTGCAGCAACCCATTCAACCGCCCGCTCCCACGCTTCGGCCGCAGGTGGGCGTCCAGACCTTCGTGGTGGCGCACGACCATGGCCCCAACGGCCAGGGCGGCAACAACTACTGCGTGGGCACCATGACCATTGGCAACGGCGTGATCAACTATGTCGGAATCAAGGGCACCAACGGAACGCATAGTTTCGAAATTCCTCTCAACACGATCAAGCAGGCCGCCCGCAATAATGTGTATCTCGTCCAGCTTGGGGCCTTTCATATCCACACGAAACGAGGAACGAATTTCAACTTCGTGCTTCTCAACCAGCAGGGCCAGTATCAGCCTCCTGACACCATCCTGACCGCCATCGACAACGCCATGGGCAGGTAAGGCATTTGCGATTTTCGATTTTGGATTTGCGATTGGGCGCCCTCGATCGTCCCGCAGATCATTGCGAATCTTCACTGCTTACCTGCTCTTTTGTCGCGCACCGTCCTCAGCTTGCACCGTTGCAACTCAGATCCTGCTCTGCTCGAAAAGCCCACCTCCCTCGCGTTTAGACTGCGGACCCCGGACGCCGGACTTGCCTTTAGGTCCATCTGAACCACCGCAGCGCCAGAGTGTAGGAAAGAACTCCCCAAAGAACCAGCACCAGCAGGCGTGTGGCTTGGTGAGCCAGTGGCGCGCCTTCCAGGATGGCGGCGCGCAGGGCGTCGTTCAACGCGGTGAGCGGCAGAGCTTTGATGAAGGGGTGCAGCGGGGCGGGGAATCGTTCATAGGAAAAGAACACACCGGAAAGAATCCACATCGGCATCATCACCAGGTTAATCAACCCGCTGATGGTTTCAATCTTCTGCGCGCGGCTGGCGGTGATCAACCCAATGCCCCCGAAACACAGCGCTCCGACCACGTTGATGAAGAGAATGGAAATCCACGAGCCCACGACGTGCATGTGGAAGACCAGAATGCCAAACCCCAGCAGGCAGAAGAGTTCAATCAGCATCAAGACGAGGCGGCTGCTGACGATGGCCAGCAGAAAGTCGCTGCGGCGCATGGGGCTGGCCACGAAGCGTTTCAGCAGCTTGCGCTGGCGCAAGTCCACCAGCGCGAAGCCGATTCCCCACATGCCGGAGTTCATCAGGTTCATCCCCAGCAACCCGGGGATGAGAAAGTCGATGTAGCGGGCGCCGGGCTGGCTGGAAATGCGGCTGCTGGTGGGCACGCTGGGCTTGCGGCCGGCCGCCGACTGGAGCACATCGTCGGTCACGCTACGCGCCAGCACACTTTCCGGCCGCGCGGGGTCGTAGAGATATTCAAATGCACCGTCACGGGGCGTTACCACCAGATCGAACTTTCCCAGCCGAAACTGGTTCACGGCTTCGGATGGAGGGACCACTTCCGCGTGTACAGTGCCCGCGGCAGACGGCGTCCGCAACAGCGTCATCGCTCGTGCGGCTTCCGGGCCGGCCACCACCGCCACGCGGGTGGCGTCCGCCGGCTTGTTGCGGAAGGCAATCCCCAACCCCAACGCCAACAGTATGGGAAAGCCGAAGACCCAGAAGATCACTTCCGGCTCGCGGTACATCTCCTTCAATCGGGCCAGGAGCAGCAGGCGGTAACTGGTCCATCGGGGACTAGTCGGGTGATCGGGCGATTTGGTCATCGGGCCATCGGACGATCGGGTCATCTGGCCATTGGGTGATTGGGTCATCGCGTTAACGGAAAGGTTGGGCGTTTCGGATTGCGAAGCCTGGACACGATGATCGCGAGGGTTCGTGGGTTCGGTCATTGAGTTTTGCGCTCCGATCTCTGGTGGCTGCTCCCTGTTCATCGGATCGCCTCACCGTCTAATCCTCGGATCTTTCGGTGGCCCGCCCACGCAAGGATTCGATGGCTCGATGATTCATTGGCCCGGTGGCCCGATGACCCAATGGCCAAATCCTCAGTCCTCCCTCATGTGCCGGCCGGTGAGGTGCACAAAGACGTCTTCCAGGCTGGCTTGGCGGGTGGTGAGGTGCAGCAAGTGCTGGTGGCGGCTTTGCAAGGCGGCCAGCAGCGCGGGAATGGTCTCATGTGGTTCGCGCACGCTCAGCATAACGCGCCCATCCTCCTCGTGCACGCCCTCCACACCGGGCAGCGTGCGCCACTCTGCCAGATTACCGGCGCCATTGCCGGTGGTGGCAAACTCCACCATGTGATGGCCCCCCAGGCGCTCGATCAACTCGGCAGGTGTCCCCGCGGCGATGGTCAAGCCGTGATCGATGATGGCCAGGCGGTCACAGAGGCGCTCGGCTTCGTCCATGTAGTGGGTCGTGAGCAGCACCGTTCCGCCCTGCCGCTGGAACTGCCCGATTACTTCCCAAAGCTGCCGGCGGCTTTGCGGGTCGAGGCCGGTGGTGGGCTCGTCCAGGAACAGAATCCGGGGATTGGCCACCAGCGCGGTGGCCACCGCCAATCGCTGTTTTTGCCCGCCGGAGAGCCGGCCCACCCAGATGTCGGCTTTCTCCGTAAGCGCCAACTCGGCCATTACTTCCTCCGCGGCGCGCGGACGGCGATAGAAGCCCGCGAACAGCTCGACGGTTTCCCGCACGGTCAGCTTTTCGGCCAGGCGAGTCTCCTGAAGCGAGATTCCCATCATCTCGCGGAGTTCGCGGTCGTGGGTCTTCCAGTTATGGCCCAGGATTTCGACGCTGCCGGAAGTGGGTTCCAGCAAGCCTTCCAGGATTTCGATGGTGGTCGTTTTGCCGGCGCCGTTGGGGCCAAGGAGACCGAAACACTCTCCGGCACGGATCTCCAGGTCAAGCCCGCGAACGGCCTCGACCTTGCCGTCATAGGTTTTGCGCAGCGCCTGGCAACGAATGGCCACGTCCATGGTCTGCATCATAGCGGATTGCGATGCGGGTGGGAACTCGCTTCGCCGTCTCTTTCCGCAGCTTCTTCAGCGGTTGAGCTGCTCAAAACTTGGGTCCGACTCTCGGTGAATGGGAACGAAACACTCGCTTGTTTGCGATGCGGCTTTTCGCGACCCTTTGTTTTCATACATATCTCCGGATGCACCTTCATTTTTTGAAGAACAGGAGTCAGGAGGCGGTAGTCAGGAGTCAGAATCAGCATCCTTCGCAACTTGATGCGTGCCCCATTTCCCCGTGCCGCGGGTCCCGCATTTTCGCCGGTCCTTTGTTTTCATATATATCTCCGGATGCACCTGCATTTTCGAAGGGCAGGAGTCAGGAGACAGGAGCCAGAAGTCAGCATTCGCACGCTTGCGGTGATCGCTCTTGGACTTCGGACTTCGAACATCGGACATCGGACTGCGTCTTTTGTTTTCATACACATTCCGGCTTGGAACGTCATTTCTCGCAATGAACGCGTCCCTCCGCTCTTTGGACTCCGGACCGGACTCCGGACTGTTTTTTTCTTACACATTCCGGCTTGGAACGTCTGAAATCGTTGTCCGGGGCGGGCCCAGCTTCATTTTCGAACTGCCGCCTGCCGAGTACGGGTACTGACAGTTGCTTCCGCCCTGCACTACCATTCGCCAGAATCTTTGTGCGCCGCACGAACTTCGTACCACGGCCTTCCAGGCCGTGCTCGGGCACGGGCAGGAGAAGCTGTGAAAAAATCGGGAGAAAGCAAAAGCAATTCACGCAAAGGCGCAAAGACGCCAAGCCCGCAAAGAAAACAAGGCGGCTATCGTTGCGCGTCTTTGCGCCTTCGCGCCTTTGCGTGAGATTGTTTATTTTTTCACACGTTCGGATGCCCGGGGTACGAGTTTGGTTGCGGCTCTGCCGCGCTGTGAAACATCCGCCCGTTTGTCTTCGCGTCGCCGACACCGAATACCTTCCGCTGCTTCCCGAACCGCACCTGCCGAGTACAAGCCTCTGTACATAGACTAGCAATTCGGCGGCCATTGCCTGAGACACTATGGGCCGAATGGCAAAAGGAGAAGGTGGAAGAGGGAAGGGGCGAAATACCTACCGGTAGGAAATTGCGCCTGGAGTTTGCCGATCACGGGCGCAATATGTCAGCCGCCGGGGGTTGAGCCGTTGCCCGGAGCCGTCGCCGGAACGCGTGAAATGCCCCACGGTGTCCATATCCGGCCGCCGCCGGAGCACGACGGCCAAGCATGGCTGATCCACTTCGGAGATCCCCCGGCTCTGTCGGCGTGGCAGTGGAGGTTTGACAGTTCCTGAATTTGAAGCCGGGGACGTGACCCCTCACCCGCCCGTCCGGGAACGGGCGACCTCTCCCCTGAGGAGAGGTTGTTGAGGCTGCCTGGGGCGTGATCGCGCCGAAGAAAAACCGACGGCCTCTCCCGCGGGGAGAGGCCGACCCGACCCGTCGGGACGGGCCTACGCCTGCCCAAGGATTTAGGAGAGTCGGCGATTCGCCCAACGCTTCGGCCCGCAGGCAGGTGAGGGGCTGTGGTCACGTGCTCTTGATCACGCGCCAGTAGAGGTCTTCGTAGAGCGGGATGATGTTCTTGCTGCAAAACTGTTTCAGGGCGCGCTGGCGGGCGGCTTTTGACATTTCCGCGTGGCGCTCAGGGTTGGTGAGAATTTCCAGGGCGCGCGCGGCCATGGTCTGCACGTCGCGAGGTTCGACCAGAAAACCCTCCACGCCATCGCGAAAGACTTCCGGCACGCCGCCGACGCGGGAGCAGATGGGAGGAACGCCGGAGGCCATACCCTCCAGCGCCGCCAGTCCGAAGGATTCGATCTCGCTGGGCAGCAGCAGGACGTCGGCGCAGTTCAGCAGGTCCTGCACCTGATTCTGCTTGCCGAGGAAGATCACATCCGGGCTGAGATTTTTCTCGCGCACCATCCATTCAGCCACCGTGCGGTCCGGTCCGTCGCCGATCATCATGAGCTTGGAGGGGATTTCCTGGTGGACGCGCGCGAAGACTTCCACCACGTCGGACACGCGCTTGACGGGGCGGAAGTTCGAGAGGTGCACCAGCACTTTCTCGCCCTTGGGGGCGAACTCCTCGCGGCGGCATTTTTCCCCAGCAGGCGTGAAGACGTCGCAGTTGACGAAGTTGGGAATCACCTCAACCGGACGGTGGATGTCAAACTCGCGCAGCGTAATGTCTCGCAGGTACGATGAGATGGCCGTGACCCCGTCGCTCTCCTCAATGGAAAATCTGGTGATGGGGAGGTACGAGCGGTCCAGGCCGACCAGCGTGATATCGGTCCCGTGCAACGTGGTGACGAAGGGCAGACGCCGGGGTTTCAGCATGGCGCGCGCCAGGTAGGCGCTGACCGAATGTGGGATGGCGTAGTGTACGTGCAAGAGGTCCAGGGATTCATTGACCGCCACGTTGGCCATGGCCGTTGCCAGCGCCAGGGTGTAAGGGGGATGGTCAAACAGCGGGTAGTTCATCATCTCCACTTCGTGAAAGTGGATGTGGCCGGAGGCTTCCGTAATCCGCACCGGCATGGCATAGCTGATGAAGTGGATGTCGTGCCCACGGGCGGCCAGTTCAATGCCCAGCTCGGTGGCAACCACGCCACTTCCGCCGTAGGTGGGATAGCAGGTGATGCCGATGCGCATAGTGGGGTGTGGGAACCTGGAGAGCAGCCACGGCGGCGCGACTAAGAATGCGGCTCTTTCTTCTTATAGTCTTCGCTCGTATGCAACTGGATGCTCGTTATCGATCGGTGGTCGGCGTGCTGGTCATAGTAGATGTTAACGGGGGTGCCGGGGGCGAGCACATCCAACCTTTTCCGGAAGCCGTCCGCCGTCAGCACGCGCGTGCTGTGTTTGATGGGGAAAATCTCGGTATCCTCACCCTCCACTGAGCTCACGCTGATGAAATTGTGCTTCTCATCGACCGACTTGACCTTGCCGGTAAACATCAAATGCTCATTGGCGCTGATGATTTTGTCCAGGCCGGGGACTTTGGGCTTTTCGTCTTGTGCCTGGGCTGCAAACGCGAGCATCAAGATTGCGGAAACTGCTGCTGCCAGCCGCCACCCTGCGCGCCCGGCACTTCCGCCATGGCGCACTTGCGACTTAACTGTTTGCGGATGAGAGTTCGACGGGATGATGCACCTCACGAGTGAACTCAGTTGACGACATACTTCCACGTGTTCATGCTAGGGCAGCGCCCGGTGGGCTGTCAAGAAGGGCGCCGAGGCGCTGCCTTGCGACTGACCTGGCTCCGAGGACTACTCTTCCTGATCCGGCTCATTTTGATGATGGTTATCCCCTTCGTGGTTGCCTCCATTCCGGGCTTCGCCATCTTTGTACATGTAGCGGATGCACGACTTCATGATCAGCAAATTGGGCTCATTGGTGCGATGTACCTTGATGCAATTCCGGTCGTACCATTCAATGACGCCATGGATGGTTTCCCCCTGATCCAGAATCACCACCATGGGCGTGCGGCCTTGCATCTGCTTTACGTAGTAAAAATTCTCGGCATTGGTCTGGTCGGGAGGGGCGGGCTTTTTGCGCTGCATGCGCCCCCCCATCTGGTCCTGTACATCGGACAGGGAAGGACGAATTAATCGTCGGTTCATGTTGGTTTGCTCCTGAAGCCCGAACACACGGGCAAGGATTTGAATCTTTCCCGGTGAAATGCGCGGGTCGCTTCTACTCAATCAGACGCTTCACCTGACGTCCCGGTTCCATGTGGTAAACAAAAAACCGACCATGTGAGGAAGACAGCCGCGAATGGCTAGCATAGTACCACATGCCATTAGAGGCCGCAATCGTTTTGGGCCGGAGCCTAACGGCTTGCCCCGGAAAGTCGTCCAATCGCGATGGCCGCGCGGGATTCATAGAATTGGATGGCCGGGAGGTGGGTCTCGTTGCCCGTTGGCGGGTGGAAATGCATGCTTCGTTGTACAGTGCGGCGCGCCACCGAACGCTGGTCAATCGAGCCTTGGCCGCACGCCGCAGCGGGGGGGCCGGCCATTAATGACCTTTACATAACGAAGTGACACGACCCCCTCGCCCCCAGCCCCTCTCCCCCAAGGGGGCGAGGGGAGAGGTAGATTGAATTCATTCCCTCGCCCCCTTGGGCGAGAGGGTGGCGCGCAGCGACGGGTGAGGGGTTCGTTCGTCACCGCATTATGTAATGATCAGTAAGTGGAGGTAGAGTCCGTGCCCGCGATCATCTCCATGCCCAGAGCTTCAAAGCCGAGTTGGGGGTTGACGTTGCGGATCTGCAGGCGGTGAGCCTGATCAAGGCCGACCTTGAGTTTCTCGATGGCAGGAACGCCCAACCTTTGAGCCCAAGTCTTCAAACGGGCGGCCAGGTCCACGTTCACTACAGAATCGGCTCCCGGATTCATGGCCAGGTGCAGAAGGTCGGAGAGCAGGGAGTAGCCCACCTTCAAGGTACCTTCGAAGTCGTCGCGATTTTCCGCCAGGGCGCGCGCGGAATCAAACACCAGACGCCAGTCCACATTCCCACCGGGCGCGGCTCGCTGCACCGTGGCTTCCAGAAAGTCCAGCCAGGGCTGGCGGCGGCGTTCGTACTCGCCCGGGTCGAAGCTGCGCGCCATGGCCACGCTGCCTGCGGAGACGCGCGCCGCCAACGCCCGCTGTGCGTCAGTGAGCTTCCGCTCGCGGGTCAGCAGGTCGGCAATCAGGGCCTGATCGACGGGCTGAAAAGCGATGCGCATGCACCGGGAGCGGATGGTGGGGCGCAGTTCAAAGGCATTCGGGCAGACCAGGACGAAATGCGTGGTTTCCGGCGGCTCCTCCAGCACCTTCAGCAGCAGGTCCACGGCCTGCCAGTGAATTGTTTGGGCTTCGTCGAGGATAAAGATTCGGCGCGGGAACTCGAAGGGTCGCGTGTAGGCGATCGTGCGCAACTGGCGGATTTGTTCCGTGAGGGTGAACTTGGTAATGGGCTCAAGAAGTTGAAGGTCAAAGTAAACCAGGCCGTCCACACGGCGAGCCGCTTCCTTGATTTCGCGACGGCGAGCCAGGTCCTCGCGGGCGGTGGCAATCATCTGCTCGGCCTTGCGGCAGCGGGAGCACTGATCGCAGAAATCCGCTCCGCCACGCTCGCAGACCATGGCCTTCGCCATCATCAGGGCCAGCGTCTTCTTGCCCACGCCGTCGGGCCCGGTGAAGAGCAGCGCTCCGGGAACGCGGTCGCCCGCCAGCATTTCGCGAACGGCCGCTACCGCGGAAGGGTTGCCAATGAAGGATTCAAAGCCCATGTCTTTCCGATTCAAGGTTCAATCTATCGGGTTATGCGCAGGAGGTTTTGGCGAGCATCGACCTTACTTATGGCCGTTTGATTCCAGGCCGCGGATGAATCGGTCCATGCGCTCGAATAGGGCGCGCATCGCAGCTTCAAGAGACAACATTGAGGCATCGAGCGCGAGCTTCGACTCCTCGATTTGTTGCACCCTTGCCTGGTGATTTTCCACCACGCGGATAAGGGCGGCAATCTGCTCGTCATGCCGGGCAAAACGCTCTTCCCAGCGCCGCTCGGCGGTTCGCTGCATCTCCGCCGTGACCAGCAAATTCTCCTCTATTTTCGCCAACCTCTCTTCCGGTGTCATAACAGCAGTATACCACTTCCGGACTTCGCGTCTTGGCTATCGCTCCTGGTCTTTTGCCAGCAGTTCGTCGATAAGCCCGCGAATCTGGGCTTGCAGTTCCTGAATGGATTGATCGGCGGGCACCAGTTTGACCCGCTCGGGCGCGCGGCGGGCGATGGCCAGGTATCCGGCCCGCACCCGCTGGTGAAACGCCATGCCCGCGGCTTCAATGCGGTCGAGTTGTGCCCCTCGTCGCGAGTCGCCCAGGGCGCGTCCGCGGGCGCGTGCCGGGTCGAGGTCGAGAATAATCGTCAAGTCGGGCTGGGTGGCGCCGCAGATGACGCGGTCGAAAGCCCGCACCGTCGCTACGCCCAACTCCCTCCCGTAGCCCTGATAAGCGAACGAGGCCGTGTTGTAACGGTCGCTCACCACCACCTCGCCGCGGGCCAGCGCCGGCCGGATCACGTCCTGAAGAAGCTGGGCGCGCGCCGCGTACATCAGTGCCAGTTCGGCCAGAGGCGCGAGCTTGCCGGTCTTGGACGCCAGCAGGATGTCGCGAATGCGCTCGCCCGTGCGGGTCCCGCCGGGCTCGCGCGTCACCAGCACCCGAAAGCCGCGCTTGCGCAGGTAGTGGACCGCCCGGCGCAGTTGCGTGCTCTTGCCCGTGCCGTCGAGCCCCTCAAAATTGATCAACAGGCCAGGTTTCATGCGTGCCCATGCATCCTAACACCCGCACCCGGCCGCAACAAGGCATCCGGCGGCGGCACCGGGAGTGATAGAATGGCACGGTTTCACTTCACCGAGTCTAAGAAATTTTCCAACGGTTAGTTTCAGGTTGCCGGGAGAGATGATCGCGAATATTCAGGATAACGTCCGTCGGGTGGAAGAGCGCATCGCCACTGCCTGCCAACGCCGCGGACGCAAACGGGAAGAAGTCAGGCTGGTGGCGATTTCAAAAACTCACCCTGCGGCAGCGGTACGCGAGGCGTATGCCGCGGGAGTGCGCGATTTTGGCGAGAATCGCGTGCAGGAGGCACGGTCGAAGCTAACAGAGCTGGTGGATTTGGATTTGACCTGGCACCTGGTAGGACATCTTCAGTCGAACAAAGCGAAGGCGGCGCGCGAACTCTTCCAGTGGGTTCACTCGGTGGATTCATTCCGACTGGCGGAGAAGCTTGCGCAAGCCGCGACTCCCAGCGACGGGCCGTTGCCGGTGTTGATCGAAGTGAACTTGGGCAAAGAGGTCTCAAAGGCGGGGGTTCGCGCGGAGCACGTGGCGGAGTTGGCCGAGCAGGTGGCGCGGATCAATGGGCTCAGCCTTCGCGGCTTGATGGTCATTCCCCCGTTTTGCGAGAATCCGGAAGACGTGAGGCCTTACTTTCGGCGACTCCGTGCGGTGGGCGCGGAAATCGAGGCGCGTAACTTGCCCAACGTTTCGATGACTGAGCTCTCCATGGGGATGAGCCACGACTTCGAAGTTGCCATCGAAGAGGGAGCCACCATCGTGCGGGTGGGCACAGCGATTTTTGGCGAGCGGCCATGAGCACGGACGAAAATCCAAAATCGAAGCTCGAAAATCGGCCGCTCTTCGAATTTCGAGTTTCAATTTTCGGCTCTTCAGCCATGCCTGAATTCAAAGTCGAAGGCGAAGCGGTGACGTTCTGGCTGCGGGTCAAGCCGCGGGCTGCAAGGGAGCGGTTGACCCTGGATGCCGGGGCTGAATTGCGTCTGGAGTTGCACGCTCCGCCCGCCGACGGTGCGGCCAATGAAGCGTGCATCAAGTTCTTTGCGCGTGCACTGCGTTTGCCCCAGTCGTGCGTGGAGATCGTTTCCGGCCATAAGGCCCGGCGCAAGCTGCTGCGCGTTTCCGGCCGCCCGGCGGAACAGAACGTCGAGCAACTTAGAAGTGCAGTGGCGAGTGACCAGCGGGATTGACGATTGTCGATTGAGAAAACGACCACCGCTACGGTGTTCCTTCGACTCTGCCGGGGTGGCAGCGAAAGTTTGACGGCTTCAGGATTCGAGCTCGCCGACGAGGCCCCTCGCCCGCCGTCAGGAGACGGTTCGACCTCTCCCCTGGGAGAGGTTGCGAATCCACGAGGTGCGGGAGCGCGGAAAAGACACAGCCTCTCCGAGGGGAGAGGCCGTCCCGATCCGTCGGGACAGGTGAGGGGTCTCTTACCGGTTGCGGTCAGCCCCCGTTAAGGGGCCAGCAGCCGTAAGGCCTCCGCCTTTGCCGGAGGATACTTACTCGACGATGCTCTTGGGAGGCCAACTTATTGAGCTTTTCTCAGCGCCTGTCGGAAATCCGCACGGGATTTGAGCGCGCCTTTTGGGTGGCGAATTTTACCGAGCTTTTCGAACGCCTCGCCTACTATGGCGCCAGCGCCGTGCTGGCCATCTATCTGACCGAACAACTCCATTTTTCCAAGGAACTCGCCGGCTGGATGATGGGCACCTTCGGCTTTGTGGTGTGGCTGCTGCCGGTGTTGGGGGGCACGCTCGCGGACCGCTTCGGTTTTCGCCGCGCGCTGATGTTCGCTTATCTGGTGATGACGGTCGGCTATTTTCTTCTCGGGTCGCTCGCCGCCCCCTGGATGCAGGGAATTCGTCAGGCGCTGGGCGACAAGTGGCTGGTGCTCGCGATTTTGCTGGTTCCGGCGCTGGGACCAGCGATGGTCAAACCGTGCGTGGCGGGGACTACCGCGCGCACCTCGAAGGAGAACGTCCGCTCCATTGGTTATTCCATCTATTACACCATCGTGAATATTGGCGGCACGCTGGGGCCCATCATGGCGTGGCTGGTGCGCAAGCAATTGGGCTGGGGCATTGCCAACGTCTTTCGCGTGTCCGCCCTAAGCGTGTTTCTGATGTTCCTGGTCACGATGCTCTTCTTTCAGGAGCCCACTCGATCGGCGGAGCAGAAAGTGGCGAGCGTGGCCCATGCCATCGCTAACATGTTTGTGGTGCTGGCCAACTTTCGCTTCGTGCTGTTCCTCCTGATCTTTTCGAGTTTCTACATCGTCTTTTGGCAGGAGTTCATCTCCGCTCCGCTCTTCCTGCGCGGCTACGTCAACCCCAATGCCAATGCGGACCTTGTGCTCTCCGTGGACGCGCTGGCGGTGATCTGCTTCCAGATTCTGGTCAGCTACCTGACGCGCAAAATCCCGACGTTTCCCGCGATGACGCTGGGGTTGGTGATTTCAAGCCTCGCGTGGTTGATCCTGGCGTTCTTCCCCACGACGCTGGGACTGATCGCCGCGCTGATTGTCCTGGCGCTCGGCGAAATGACGCAATCGGCGCGCTATTACGATTACATTTCGCGGCTCGCGCCTCCGGGCCAGCAAGGGCTCTATATGGGCTACGCTTTTCTGCCCATTGCGATAGGATATTTTATTGCCGGCCCGCTGGGCGGGTACCTTCTGCACGAGTTTGGGGACGTCCTGCACCGGCCGCGGCAGATGTGGTGGGTAGTGACGGGCGTCGGCATCGCTCGGCGCGGTGCTCATGGTGGTTTACAATAGGGTCTTCAAGCCCGGGGAGAAGGGACTGGGAGAGCAGGGGCTGGGGACTGGGGCTAGGGGCTGGGACGGTAGGACCTGACGCGGCAGGGAGACGACCGGGAAGTCAGCGACACTCATGACTTTGGGACCATATCAACGCGCCAGGCCGGTGGGGACTGCCTACTGCTTTCTGCCAACTGCCTACTGCTTTCTGCCTACTGCCGACTTTCTGCCTACTGCCTACTTGACGAGTGAGGTGAGCATGGATCTTGGCGATATTCAGTCCGCACTTCGTGAAGCCAACCTGGATGGCTGGCTTTTCTACGATCATCACCGTCGCGACCCGATTGCTTATCGCGTGCTGGGGATGAATCCGGTGATGTGCACGCGCCGGTGGTATTACCTGATTCCAGCAGAAGGTGAGCCGCGAAAGTTGGTGCATCGGATCGAGCCGCACAATCTGGACTGCCTGCCGGGTGGGGAGGAGCGCTATTCCTCCTGGCGCGAGCAGCGCGAAGGCGTCAGCGGGATGCTGCACGGCAGGAAGAAGGTGGCGATGCAGTACTCCGCTCTGAACAACATTCCCTACGTTGGACTGGTGGACGCGGGCACGATAGAGTTGGTGCAGAGTTGCGGTGTGGAAGTGGTTTCCTCGGCGGACTTGTGCAATAGTTTGAGGCGACGTGGTCCGAGGAGCAGTGGCAGTCGCACCTGCGCGGCCGGCAAAGTTGTCCATAAATCGGTGCGTGAGGCTTCGCGGTCGATTCGCGAGGCGGTGCGCGAAGGGAGGAAATCAGCGAATACGAGGTCCAGCAGGAAATGGTGAAGGTGTTCGGCGGAGGGCGGTTGACCGCGGACGAGCCCCCTTGCGTGGCGGTGAACGCCAATTCCTCCAGCCCCCACTATTCGCCGCTGGCGGAAGGCTCGACTGCCCATCCGGGCCGGCGACTTCGTGCTGCTGGACGTCTGGGGCAAGCAGAATAAGCCCGGCTCAGTCTACTTTGATATCACCTGGACCGGTTACGTGGGAGAGAGGTGCCGGAAAGATACACACAAGGTCTTTGACGTTGTCCGGGAGGCCCGCGACGCCGCCATGAACCTGGTGCAGAATGCCCGCGGCCGGCCGCATTCTCCACGGCTACGAGGTTGACGATGTGGCGCGCGCCATCATCGAGCGGAAGGGGTATGGAACTTTCTTCACGCATCGCACCGGCCATTCCATCGGCGAAGACGTGCATGGCAACGGCGCCAACATGGATAACTTTGAAACTCACGACGAGCGCCGCGTCATTCCGCGGACGTGCTTTTCCATCGAGCCCGGGATTTACCTGCACGATTTCGGCATTCGCAGCGAAGTGAATGTTTTTACCGGCGCGCGCGACGCCTGCGTGACCGGGGAAATCCAGCAGAAGATCGTGGCCATCCTTGCCGCGTCGGAATAATTTGTGTTAGTTTCTAAGGCTTGGTGAAGAGCAGCATTCCGTGCCGCAGGTTCCAGGACTAACGCTGTAAGTTTGGATCTGCACGCAGAAAGCCCCATTGGGTATGGCCAGTAAAACTGTGCAAGAACCGGCTGCCGCGCCCGCGCCGCCCAAGATGTCCACTCTGGTGCGATTGTGCGTGGCCGCCTGGATTATTCCGGGCTTGGGCCATTTTCTGCTTGGCCGCAAGTGGCGAGCCCTGATTTTGTTCGCCGCGATTCTGACAATGTTTCTGATGGGCCTCGCCATGCAAGGCGAGTTTTTCGGAACCGGTTCCGGATCTTATCTTGAAACCCTTGGTTACTTTGGCGAAATGTGCGTAGGTTTGGCCATGCCGGTGGCGCGCTTCTTTGGCTATTCCGGGGGCAATCCGCTCTTTGTCAGCGCCGATTACGGCACGGCCTACCTGGTTGCGGCCGGGATGCTGAATACGCTTTCGATTCTCGACACGTACGACATTGCCCTGGGGCGGAAGCCATGAAGGCAGTGACGAGTGGCAAGTGACGAGTGACGAGTTCGGAAAGAGCGAATTTTGAGAGTCGAACTTGGAAACTCGCGCTGCGCTTCAATTCTGTGGTTTCAAGTTGTGCCCGCTCGTCACTTGTCACACGTCACTTGTCACTAGGTTCTAGCTATGGCGGTTCCACATTTTCCCGCGATGATTTTGTTCGCCTTTCTCGTCTCCGTAGTGTTCGGAGTACTGAGCCGGAATACCCCGCTGGAGCGGCTCCGTTACGGCGCGGAAGTGTTCGGCATGTTCGTGGGCGTGGCGCTGGCGCTGGCTACCATTATGTACTTTGTGCCCTGAAGCCCTCTGACCGCATTACACTTTCCTGACAGCTTGCCTTGACTTCGCCGCCGACCGGCCTTAGAGTAGGCGTCACTGCAAGAGAGATTGTCCGCCCACTACTGTTCCTCGCGTTGTGCAGCGCACTCTCCGCATGCAGAGGCCACTGACATGATTCTCCTCGCGAGCACATCGCTGTTTGTTACCTTCCTGGCGATTGCGGTCTTTGGTTTTATTTTCGTCGTTGTCAGCTCCGTCCTGGGCGACCTATTCGACCATGGCGATATCGGCCACGATGCTGACGGCCACGGCGCAGGCCCCAGCATTCTCAGCAGCCGAATCCTGAGTGTGTTTGTGACGGCATTTGGCTGTTTCGGCGCCATCGGCGTTCACATGGGATACGGGGTGGGAACGAGCACCACCATGGGGTTCGGTGGGGGAGTATTATTTGCCGGCGTGATTTATGCTTTCGCCAGCTTCCTTTACGGCCAGCAGGCGTCCAGCCACATTCACACGGGCGACCTGGTGGGTAACATGGCCCAGGTGAGCGTGGGCATTCCGCAAGGGGGAATGGGGCAGGTACGCTGCACGCTTGGCGACACGGTGGTGGAAAAGGTGGCCCGCGCTGCGGACCACAGCGAAATCGCGGTCAACTCCCTGGTAAAGATCACAGCGCTTATTGGAGACGTCGTCCTGGTGGAGCGCGCCGAGACCGGCGTTTCCGCCACGGAGAAGCCGCGCGCGGCCGACAACTGAGACCAGCCATCAGCCGCGGAACTTGCAATCCGGGCCTTGTTCACGCAATCGAAACTGTTCGTTGCTGTCCACTCACCACTATGCCCTTATCACTGCCTTCAGGAGGTTGATTATGCCCACTGAGCATCTGGTAATCATTCTGGCAGCCATTGCCGCTATTGCACTTCTTGTGGCGATTTCCCGATTTGCCAAGAACTACATCAAAGTTCCACCCAACGCCGTGGCTATCTTCAGTGGCCGCAA
This sequence comes from uncultured Acidobacteriota bacterium, assembly GCA_963719115.1. Lineage (GTDB taxonomy): Bacteria > Acidobacteriota > Terriglobia > UBA7540 > UBA7540 > Bog-366. The sequence goes on from CAVRBF010000054.1 coordinate 222,064, forward strand.
GCATAAGCTGGCCGACGGTCGCATTGCCGGATATCGCATGGTGCGCGGCGGCGCGGCCTTTCGCTGGCCCTTGCTCGAGCAGGTCGATTACCTGTCGCTGAATGTCTTTACCATTCCTCTGGAAATCAAGCGGGCCTACACATTGAAGGGCGTACCGATTTCGGTCAAGGCCGTGGCCAACGTGAAGATCAAGGGCGACGACATTTCGCTCTCGGCGGCAGCGGAACGCTTCCTGGGCATGTCGCACGACACCATTCAAAAGGTGATCTTCCAGACCCTTGAGGGCCACCTGCGGTCGATTCTTGGCACCCTGACGGTGGAGGAGGTGAACAGCGACCGCAGCAGCTTTGCCCAGAAGCTCACTTCGGAAGCGGCGCTGGATTTGGAGCGCATGGGCATTGGCGTGGACGTGCTCACCATTCAGGACATCAGTGACGAAGAAGGTTACCTGGATGCCCTGGGCAAGCGGCGCACGGCGGAAGTGAAGCGCGACGGCACTATTGGCGAGGCGGAGGCCACGCGCGATGCCAAGATCAAGTCCTCGGTGGCGATGCAGGAAGGTGAGAAGGCGAAGTTCGACGCCGACGCGAACATTTCCAGCGCGAATCGGGAGTTTCAGGTGAGGCAGGCGCAGTACCAGGCCGAAATTGAGATGGAAAAGGCCAAGGCCGCGCAAGCCGGTCCCTTGGCGGAGGCGAGAGCCAGGCAGGCCGTGGTGGCGGAAGAAGTGCGTGTGGAGAGGACGCGCACACAGGAACAGATCGCCGTGCAGGAGCAGGAAGTTCTACGCAAGCAGAAGGAGCTTGAGGCCACGGTGATCAAGTCGGCGGAGGCCGAGCGGCAGGCAACCATTGTGCGCGCCGAGGCCAAGAAACAAGCTGCGGTGCTGGAAGCCGAAGGGCAGAAGTCAGCACAAATTGCCTTGGCAGAAGCCCAGCAGGAGAAGTTGAAGCAGGAAGGTTTGGGGCGCGCGGCGGCGGTGGAAGCGGAAGGGCGCGCCGAAGCGGCGAAAATCGAGGCCGTCGGCTTGGCGCAAGCGCGGGCGATTGAAGCGCAAGGCGTGGCGGAAGCGCAGGCCATCTTAAAGAAGGCCGAGGCGTGGCGGGAATTCAACGACGCGGCAAAGCTGCAAACGCTGCTGGAGAAACTACCGAGCGTGCTCCAGGCTTCGGCGGGAGTGTTTGGCGCAGTAGCGGCGCCTCTTGGTAATATCGATAAGGTGGTGGTCATCGATCAGGGCGGCGGCGCCACCAACGGTTCCGGCGGTATCGGGCGCCTGGCGCAAACCGGACCGGCGCTCGTCTTCGGCCTGCTTCAGCAGCTTCAAGCTTTGGGACTGGACGTTCCCACCGTGCTGGCACAGCTCGGCCTGGAGACCAAGACAGCCACGGCAGTGAAAGCCGTCCCACTGCCCGCGGCAAAAGCAGAGGAGAAGAAGCCGCAGTGATTCAACTCAGTTCCCCATTGCATAACGAAGATGCCGAGGTGCTCGCCGTCCATTGCAGCGACCACCGCTTTCAGGCGGGATTCCACGAATTCTTGAGCCACAGCCGGGGCTTGGATGAGAACTACGATCTGTTGGTATTGCCTGGCGGACCGCAGTGCCTGACCTTTGTGGAGTATCTGCCTAAGTTCACCTGGGCAGGGTGGAGATGGTTTCAGTATCTGGTGGACGCGCACGAACTGAAGCGGCTGATCCTGATTCAGCATCAGGATTGCCAGTGGTACAAGTCATTGCCGCTGCATTTGCATTCCTCTCCGGATCCACGCCAGCGCCAGGAGGAGGATTTGCGGCGTGCATATAAGGCGCTGGCGAAAGAACGTCCTCACTTGCTCATCGAGATGTACTATGCCGGCTGGGATGCGAACCAGCAGCACGTGGTGATCGAACCGGTCTCCGGCTGATGCCGACCTATGGCCCTGGGTGCGATGGTGGCGTGCATCCTGGTGGCCCGCGCCTGATGCCGTGATAGAATGTCGGCCATGCGTACAATTCAGACGATCATTCTGTTTGCCTTGCTGGCGGCGCCCCTGTACGCTGCGGGGACGCTGAGGATTTACTTCATTGACACCGAGGGCGGGCAATCCACGCTCTTTGTTTCGCCTTCCGGCCAGACGATGCTGGTGGACACCGGCAATCGGGATCCAAAAGGGCGTGATCCCGGGCGCATCGCCGCCGTCGCCAAGCAAGCCGGCGTAAGTCGCATTGACTACCTGTTGATCACGCACTACCACTCGGACCACGTGGGTGGTGTGCCGGAACTGGCCAAGCTTCTTCCTATCACAAACTTCATCGATCACGGCCCCGAGGTCGAAAAGGACGAGAAAGCGGAAGCCCTTGTGGTTGATTACCGACAGGTGCGCGATAAGGGCCACCACATGGTCGCCAAGCCCGGTGACCACATTCCCATTGCCGGAATTGATGTGCAGGTGCTCACTTCCGCCGGCCGGGAAATTGCCACTCCTTTGCCGGGCGCGGGCGCCGTTAATCCGCTCTGCGCTTCCACTCCACCCCGTCTGGCTGACCCGAGCGAAAACGCCCAGTCCGTCGGCACTTTGATTACCTTCGGGAAGTTCCGCATCATCGACTTGGGCGACCTGACGTGGAACAAGGAGCGGGAGTTGGCCTGCCCCCGCAACAAAATTGGGACGGTGGATGTTTACCTGAGCACCCACCACGGCCTGGCTCTTTCTAATTGCCCGGCCATTGTGCACGCTCTGCGACCCCGCGTGGCGATTGTCAACAACGGCGCAACCAAGGGCGGCGCAGCCGAGGCTTTGAGGACCATCCGCAGTTCACCGGGAATCGAAGACGTCTGGCAGTTGCATTATTCCAAGAACGCCAGCAAAGCGGAAAACACGGCCCCGCAGTTCATTGTGAATGTCGATAAGGACCTGCCCACAAGCTGGTTGGAAGTTGAGGCGCACGACGATGGGGCGTTCACGGTGACCAATAGCCGCACGGGCAGTTCGAAGACCTACGCGGCACGGTGAGGAGCGCCTGAATGCAGTTCTTCGAAGCTGTACGGAGCGTCATGGATTGTAGCGTCGATCTCCGATCGACGGCGGCGGTCAGAGACCGCTGCTACAGCCGGACGCGCAAACATCTATATCTCTCTGAATAGACGTCTGAAGCGGGCCGAAGCTCAAACTCCGATTCTGATTTCTAACTATCCCTGCGGTAAGCCACTGGATCGACCGGTGAGACGCGGAGGTTTGACCGTTCCATGCTCCCCGAAGGGGAGTACCGTGAGTAGCCGTGGGTGAAACCCACGGTTGCGATGCACGTAGGAATCGTCGGCCTGAGGGGCCGCCCCTTGGTTCAACCCCTTTAGGGTCGGGCCAGCCGTTGGGCTCGCGATCCGTGGGCGGCGGGCACCCAATGCGTGCCCTTGCCCACGGCTATTCAAGGTGAACCCCTGCGGGGTTCGAGTGGCGTCCGGCAGGGAGGTACATCGAACGTGACACTCGACCGCCTTTGAGGCGGCCCCACTTAACAAGACACCCGCCCTGCGGGGGGTGTCTTGACTCTCGGGCTCCTACTCGGCTCCTGACTTCTCTCTCCTGCCTTCTAAATTTGGTCATGGCAAGTTCGGCACCCGGTCGGGGCGCCCTTTTCCTTGTGACAACTGATGCAGGCGGCCATGGTCGTGGGTTTTTCTTTAACGATCACTTCGCGCTGGCGAACGTCTCCGTGGCACGCGGCGCAATCCAGCTTCGCCTTATTCAAGTGCGTCCGGTGGGAAAAATAGACGTAATCGGGAACCGAGTAAATCTGCACCCAGGGGACGGGCTTTTTTTGCGCGGCGTATTCCGCCAGTCTTTCAATCGCAGGACTGTCCGTCTTCACCGATGCGTGGCACGTCATGCATTTCTCTTCCGGCGGATAGTTCATCGTCCAGCCATCGGAAGAGACTTGATGGCAGTCCTGACAGGCCTGGAGAAATTGGGTGTGCAGTTTGTGGCTGAAGGGCAAAGGTTGCGGTTTGACGGCTTGGGGAACAACCGTCTTCAATTGTGCAAAGATCGGGCTACATCCGAACAGAACAAGTAAGGCCAGGTTTACTCCCAGCACGCCCGTGCGCGACGAAGTCAGCCGGGCAAGTGGTGACAATGATCTGGGAGGCAAATTTCTAGCTCCGTTCGTGCAGTCGCTTCGCCGTCGGCTTATCGTCTGACCCGAGGCACGGGAATATGGTGTTCAAACGCGATCATGAAGCTCCTCTCGCGTGGGCAATGGCCCGCTAGAGAAGAACCGCATGCTCGCGATCCCGGCCTTTAAGCGTGCGACCGCCGTAATCCGGTCAACGCGACCTTCGTCTAACAGTTTCAACTATGACACGGACTCGCTGCTGCTCGCGCAGATGGAGATCAACTTCAGGCTTTAGCACTCCGTTTGTATAAATGGCGTCAGTGATTTGCGTCATGGCTATTCTCCGGTTTCAAGATTACTACGAGGGCCAGAGCGGTGCAATCGATTCGGGAACAGCGCGATTGTTTGATTCCGACTGTCGAATGCTTTGACCACGGGCCGACCATTTGCACGAATAGTTGATTCCCACACCTGTGCCAGCAGTCCTGTTACGGCAGTGCAAACGCCACGTAGGCATCGCCGGAGCGCGTGCGTGGCTTGCCTCCACCGCCGGCGGCGATGACCACGTACTGTTTGCCGCCGATTGCGTACGTGCACGGCGTCGCATACCCTCCGGCGGGCAGTTGCGCTTCCCACAGAAGTTTGCCGGTGGTCTTATCAAACGCTCGAAACATCTCGTCCTGAGTTGAGCCGATAAAGACAAGCCCTCCGGCCGTGACGATTGACCCGCCGATGTTCTGCGTGCCGGTGGGCGGAATGCCGCGCGCGGTCAGTTCCTTGAATTCTCCCAAAACCACTCGCCATGCGATTTCGCCGCGGTTCAGATCAAACGCGGTGAGTTGTCCCCAGGGTGGCTTGATGGCTGCATACCCATCCGCATCGACGAAGTGGTTGTACCCGGTATGCGAGTAGGGATAACCGGCGCCATCGGGCGCGGGCACCAGCGTCATGATCCACGGCTCATCGTGAGAATTGATGTAGTACCAACCCGTGGTGGGATCGAACGAACCGCCGCCCCAATTGGCGCCGCCATCGAATCCGGGGAACACGATGGTCCCCTGAAGGCTGGGCGGCTCCCACATACCGTTGCGCAGTTTCTTGAAGGTATCCAGTACCGCCGGCATGCGCTTCCGGAGAGATGTTGGTGATGTCATCCTCCGTGAACGCTTGGCGGGCGTATGGAGGCGGCTTCAGCGCTTGTTGCTGGGTGGGCCAGGTTTTCTCACCGGGGACGTCTGACGATGGCACCGGCCGCTCTTCCACGGGGAACAGGGGCGCGCCGGTTTCGCGGTCCAAAACGAAAAGCTGGCCGAACTTGGTGGGTTGCACGACGGCGTCTACGCGCTTGCCGTTGATATCGAGCGTCACCAGGGCGGCTGGGCAGGGAAGGTCGCGGTCCCACAAATCGTGGTGCACCACCTGATAGTGCCAAATACGCTTGCCGGTGGCTGCATCCAGAGCGATCACGCAGTTGGCGAAGAGGTTGGAGCCCAGCCGTTGGCCGCCGTAGAAATCAAACGCCGCGGAGCCGGTGGAGACAAATACCCAGCCGCGCTTCTCATCCAGCGTCATTCCGCCCCAATCGTTGGCGCCGCCGGTGGTGCGCCAGGAGTTTCCTTGCCACTCGTCATTGCCGAACTCGCCGGGGCGGGGAAGGGTGTGAAAAATCCAAACCATCACACCGGTGCGCACGTCGAAGGCGCGAATGTGTCCCGGCGCGGAGGGTTCGGGACCTTCTCCGCACAGAGATCCAAGGATGATCAAGTTCTTGTAGATGACGCCAGGCGAGGTGACGTCGTAGGTCAGCCGGTCGATGTTGCGTCCCAAACCACGCTTTAAATCCACGCTCCCGGCCTGACCGAACTCAGGAATCAGCTTGCCGGTTCGGGCGTCAAAAGCCATCAGGCGGGCACGCGCCACGAAAAAAATGCGCTTGTCGTTCCCGCTCTCCCAATAGGTCACTCCGCGGTTCACGCCGCGAGGGACGTCTTCGTCAACACCCTCAAACGGATCGTACTGCCAGAGCCCTTTCCCGGTGTCGGCCGCCAGCGCTGCGAGCTTCATTTGCGCCGTAGTCAGATACATGACGCTGTTGGCGACCAAAGGATTGCACTCGATCGTTGTGGCGGGCTTGCGGCGGCTGTCGCCCGTGTGGTACGTCCATGCCACTTGCAGCTTGCTGACGTTGGAGCGGTTGATCTGGTCGAGTGGGGAGTACTTAGTCCCGGCGGAATCGCCACCGTAAATGCGCCACTCCCGATCGGGACTGGCGGCGGGTACACTTCCGGCAGAAAGGGACGTGGGCCATGCCGATGCTACGAGCAAAGTGGAGGCACTATTCTTAAGAAACCCGCGACGGTTCAATCGATGGCGCATGAGCAAAGTCCCCCCCTTGGGCTTAAACGCGTGAAAGCCCGTTTTCCTCTTCGTGTGCTGCGATTTTCGCCGGGCCAGTCTCCCCGGCAACTGCGCCCCGGCATCTTACGCCGAGCTGAGGCACAATTTCAATCCGTCCTTGCCGCGACAGTAATTCCGGCCGATGTGCCGGGCGGCTTTTGGGTCTGCCACGGACGCGGTTCTGTTTGCTTTCGAAAGTGCGCTTCAGATACAGTATCCGCGACGTCGCGCGCCACCGGCATCACCGCATCGAGGTCCAACGTCCCGGGAGTTCATTCATGCGATCTGCAAAATTATTTCTCATGGCTGTCTTCGTCATTGTGGTTGTGTCCCTGCCTGCGTTTGCCGAAAACGTACGAGTATGGCAGGGCACACTGGACATTCCCACTTACCTGCTCGGTTCTGAGGACCCTAATCCGCCATTTCCTCTGGCCGACAAGGTGCGCATTTACCCGTACACTCTGCTTGACGATTTGACCGACCGCCGTGAAGCGAAGTCCTACCAGGCGGTTTATTTGGAGAACGAGTTCCTGAAGGCGATAGTGCTGCCGGAATTGGGCGGCCACCTTTATTCGCTCTATGACAAGGTGAACAAGCGCGAAGTGTTCTATCGCAACAACGTGGTGAAGTATGGATTGGTGTCGCTGCGGGGCGCATGGATATCCGGGGGGATGGAGTTTAATTTTCCCAACGGGCACACGGTGGTGACGGTCTCTCCCGTAGCCTTTACGACGCGTCAGAATCCCGACGGCAGCGCGACGGTGGTGGTGGGCGACGTCGATCTGGTGACCGAGATGCACTGGGAGGTGGCCTTGACGCTCCATCCCGGCCAGGCGCGTCTTGAGCAACACGTGACACTTTACAATGACACCGGTGCGACCCATCCCTATTGGTATTGGGCGAACACCGCGGTGCCGGCTACCGACGACATGCGGTTTATTTACCCGATGCGCGAGGCGAATCCGCACTCGCACGAGGAGATCTGGTCGTACCCGATTCACGACGGCGTGGATTATAGCTGGTACAAGAACGTTCGCCATCCCACCTCGCTCTTCGGGCGCGAGGTTCACCGCAACTTCTTCGGCGCCTATTACGAGAAGTCAGATCATGGCGTTGTGCATGTCGCGGACTATCACGACGTGGTGGGAAAGAAGACCTGGACGTGGGGCGTGGGCGACGACGGCTTGATTTGGACTGGCCTGCTCACCGATCACGACGGCGCGTACAACGAGATCCAAGCGGGCCGCTTTGAAACGCAGTTGAGTTCCGAATTCATGCCGCCGCGTCACTCCGATTCCTTCACAGAGTATTGGTACCCGTTGCAGGGCCTGGGCGGCGGATTTGTGGAAGCGACGCCACGCTTGGCCCTCAATGCGACCTTTGGTGAGGCTGCGGGGCCTTCGCAGGTTGAGGTTTCATTGTTTCCGACCGAGGCGATTGCTGATGCTCACGTCCGGGTGACGCTCGGATCGCAGACATTAAAGGACCACGGGCCGGTGACTTTCAAGCCGATGACGATTTTCAAGCTCCGCGTGCCCGTAGCTGATCTTGGGGCCGCAAAAAAACAGGTCGAAATCACGGTCGCCGATTCGAGCGGGCAGGTTTTGCTGCATTGGTCCGCCGCGGACCCGATCGACGGCAATCCGGACTTTGTTCCCGCCGCGGGAGTTCACCCGGCACCGCGGAAGCCGCTGGAAGCGATGAGTGTCGAGGAGATCTTCCTCTCCGGAGTCGACGCGGAAAAAGAAGGCCGCGAACAGTCGGCGGTGGAGGCCTACCTGGCCGCGCTGAAACGCGACCCGGGCTATGTTCCCGCCTTGCTCAAGCTGGCGTGGCGTGAACTCGCAGCCGGGAACTTCCTCGCCGCGGAAGGCTACCTTATTCCCGCGCTCGCTCGCGACAATCGCAATCCCGAGACACTTTACGCCGCCGGCATGGTCAGCCGCGCCCAGCATAAGTGGTCGAATGCCCAGGACATGTTCTGGGCGGACATTCGATTCGGAGGTGACCGGGCTTCCGCCTACGCGCAACTTGGTGAAATTGCCCTGGTGCTCAAGGATTACAAGCATGCGATCTCGCTGCTGAAGCAGTCGCTCAGTTACAATCCGGCGGATGCGATGGCCGGCACTGATCTTGCCGTGGCGATGCGCCTTGCAGGGATGAACGGAGATGCGGAGAAGACCCTCGCCGCGGCCTTGGAGAGCATGCCGCTGCTACCTTATGCACGCGCGGAACGCTGGAGGATCGAGACGGCGCGCGGCACTACGGACCGCGGTTCGGAGCACGCGCCATCGGACTGGGCGAAACCCTACCCCGCTACATCCGAAGTTTACCTACAGGTTGCCGCGTGGTATCGCCGGGTGGGAGACTTTGGCAGCTCCAACTCGGTTCTACACGATGCCCTCAGGCAGCTTCCTGCGCAAGCGATTTCGCCGCTCGTTTACTACTACCTGGCGGCGAATGCGCGCGAGCAGGGAAACGACGAGCAAGCCGACGCGTTTGCCCGCCAGGGACAGGCTGCGCCTTACGCCAAGGTCTTTCCCGCCCGGTTGGCTGATGCCGAGGTCATTGACGACCAGTTGAATGACCATCCCCTCGACGCGCATGCCTTGTTCTTCCTGGGCAACTTTCTTTTTGCCCACGGCCGTTACGACGAGGCCGCGCGCTCGTGGGAGCAAGCCTTCGGGCAGGGATTTGAGTACTCGGTGGTCATGCGCAATCTTGGACTTTACGCTTGGCAAGTGAAAGATGACCCGCGGGATGCCGCTCAGTTCTACGAACAGGCGATTAAACTGGCGCCCGATGATTACCGGCTCTATACCGATCTGGACGAAATCTATTTCCGCCTGGGCGCCGCCGGCGGTCGGGAGAAGCTTTTCGCAACTGCGCCGGAGTCGGTTCGCAATCACGATACGGTCTTGGTGCGCCGGTCGCTGCTGCTGACGCAGGAGGGGAAGTATGACCAGGCGGAAGCGCTGCTGATGGATCACCGCTTCAAGCCGTGGGAAGGAGGAGTGCACGTCCGCGAGATGTATGTGCTGGCCAACCTCCAGAAGGGCACGCGGGCGCTGGAGGAGGGCAAACCCGCAGTGGCCGAGGCGGCATTCCGTCAGGCTGTCGAGTACCCCCACAATCTCGGGTCCGGCAAACCGGATAAACCGCACGACGAAGAAGCGTGGTTCTGGCTGGGCGAGTCGCTCAATGCCCAGAACAAGGCCGACGCCGCGCGTCAGGCCTGGACCGAGGCGGTCGAGCAGAGCAGTGATGGCTCTCCGCTAGCGGCTTTGTACCTCGGCTTGGCCGAGCGGCGACTGGGACAGGACCAAGCATCAGAGAGTGCCTTGCAACCGCTTCGACAACTGAAAGCTGGCGAGAAACACGCGGCGGAGTTCTACGCGGCAGGGTTGCTGGAGGTGTACGAACACCACAACCCGCAGGCTTCGGCCAACTTCATGGCAGCGCTCAATACCGATCCTGACTACTGGCAAGCGCGGGTGATGCTCGACCGCGTGGGCCGGTAGTGCCCGCGTTAGTTCTTTACCACGATGCCGTACTCGTAACCACTGGCGATCATGCGGCTCACGGTCTTCTCGTCGATGCCGTTTACTTCGATGAGGCGCAGACCCGCAGGGGGTGAGCGACGCGTGTCCACCAGGTATTCCAGGTGATAACCGGCCTGCTCGTATTTTGTGCGCGTCAATCCGAAGGAAAAATCACCGTTGGGGAAAATGCTGAGGGCGATCACGTCAGGATGGCGTGACAGGGTATAGTCAGGGTCGAACTTCAAGTGCCCGGGCTCAAAACCGATTGCTCTTGGCGGGAAGGTGAGCCACCACCGGGTCCGCCAGTCCGAGAATGTCAATGGCGTACATTCCGGAAAAGTACGGGATTTTTCCCAGCGCACCGACGGCAACCCTTTTCCCGGGATACTTCTCCCCCAGGAATTTTCCCGTCCCAATCCAACAGTCATACTTGTTGAAATCGTAGCGAAAACGAGAGTCCACCAGGGCCGGTGTGCCTGCTTGCACTGCGGCGAGCAGCAGGAGTCCGACGGCCGCCCCACGACTGGCCGTAAACTTCTCGAATGTGCGGAGCAGCGCAAAGATGCCGAGCGGGTAGAGGACGATCAGAAAGCGGTCCCAGAAGTGGTCACCGCCGATGTAAAACCAGTAGGCAATCCAGAGGGGAGTGAATAGCATCTCAAAGCGAAGCTGATTGAAGGCTTGCTGCCCGCGCCGACTCAAGTCGTAGGTCCACATTGCCAGTGTTGATAGCAGGATGACGATGTAGGGCCACAACCCTTCCAAGAGGGCAATTCGGACGAATTCATCGCGAGCGTGGCTCAGTCGCGCCACCAGCGAGCCCGCAACCTTCACGTAGTAGGTAGTTGGAAGCAGCGCGCCGTAGTACTCCCACCGCCAGAGTTCGAAGACGCCAGCGGCAACCGCCAGCGTCAAGGCGCAAAGCCCGGCAGGGCGCACTCGGCGTCGCAGAATTAAATATAAAATCGCCACGCACGGAATCAGAAAGCCGTCCGCCCGGATGAGGAGCGATAATACGGCCAAAACTGCAAGGGTCGAGGTGTTACGACGAGTGGGTTCTGCCGCCACGCGCTCAGCCCAAACCCAGATGGCCACGGAGATCAACAGTTGGGCACTTGTCTCGAGGCCGCCGGCCACTGCGGCCCAGAGCGGGAGGCACAGGGCGAACAGCAAGGTACCCGCAACCGCGCTGCGTTCCCCAAGTCGGCGGTGGATGTAATCGCTGAAAAGCCATAAAGCGCCCAGAGCGCAGGCGATATTCAACAAAACGGAAAAGAAGTAGACGCCATCGCGGTCGGTCAGCCAGAACGCCGGGGCCACCGCCAGGACGTAGAGAAAGTCAGAATAGCCCTCAACGCGCTCGCCAAGGTTAAACACCAATCCCCCGCCGTGCACCAAGTTTTCCGCGTAACGGTAAGGAATGTAGGCGTCGTCAAGGCCCCAGGCGCTGGTCGATTGGCGCTCGGGAAAGGCTGAACCTCCCAACGTCTGCAGAATGCACCCGGTCAGAAGCACGAGTAGTGACAGGGTCAGGCCGATTTTGTAAAAGTTGGATTGCATGTGTCAGGTTGCCGCCGGCTTCCCGAGCGTGTCGACAAACTCCAGCAGCTTGCGGAACGCCGCTCCCCGATGAGACACCGCGAACTTCGCTTCGGGCGCGAGTTCCGCGAAAGTTTTGTCGAGAGGAGGGAAGAAGAAGTACGGGTCGTAGCCGAATCCGCGGGTGCCGCGTGGCTCATCGACGATCACTCCATCCGCCCGGCCTTCCAAAACCGCGTGCACCTTGCCGGCTTTCGCCAGGGCAATGGAGCAGACGTAATGCGCGGTGCGACGGGCCGATGACTGCGGCGGGGTCACACCAGTTTCAGCGCGAAGTCGGATCTCCGCGTCGTGAATCTCCGCCAGCAATCGCGCATTGTTGTCCGCATCCGTCGCTTGCGGACCGGCAAACCGCGCGGAGTAAACCCCGGGTGCACCCGCGAGCAGGTCGACACAAATGCCGGAGTCATCGGCGAAGACCCAGCCCGTCGTATTGCGGCTGTAGTGAACCGCTTTCTTGCGGGCGTTCTCTTCGAACGTGGTGCCATCCTCCGCACAGATCAGAAGTTGGTCGAACCCGGGCAGGGCCTCGACCACAACGCCGTGCGACTCAGCGGCCTCACGGAATTCTCGCAGCTTGCCGGGGTTGGAGGAAGCCACGAAGAGGACGGTCCGGGGTCCGGAATTTGGAGTCCGGAGTCCAAACCTGCGACCGCCTTGACGCGCTATCTCGGGATCTTCGAGTTCGGAACTCATTAGATATTATTCGCTGCTCGTCTTCGTCTTTTGTCTCAGACTCCGGATACCGGACTCCGGACTCGCTATTTTCCGCTCGTCCCAAACTTGAGGATGGACTTTTGCACTTCGATCAAATGCTGGATGGCGGGGCGCGCCAACTCGATGAGTTTGTTCAGGTCTTCCACGCTGAAGGTTCGGCCCTCGGCGGTGGCCTGCGTTTCCACCAGTTTGCCCGCGCCGGTCATGACCACGTTCATATCGACTTCGGCGGTGGAATCCTCCGCGTAGCTGAGATCCAGCAACAGTTCTTCGCCCACAATGCCCACGCTAATCGCGGCCAGGTAATCCTTGATGGGGTTCGCCTTTAGCGCGCGCTGCGCCTGGAGCTTTTGTGTGGCCAGGCCGAGAGCCACCAGTGCGCCTGTGACGGAAGACGTGCGTGTGCCGCCGTCGGCGCGGATCACGTCGCAGTCAATCCACACCGTCCGCTCGCCCAAGGCTTCGAGATCCACCACCGCGCGGAGTGAGCGTCCGATCAGCCTTTGGATTTCCATTGTGCGTCCGGATTGACGTCCGCGGGTGGACTCGCGTGGCGTGCGCGAACTTGTGGAGCGGGGAATCATGGCATATTCACTGGTGATCCACCCGCGCCCGCTGCCCTTTTGAAACGTCGGCACACCGTCTTCCACGGAAGCTGTGCAAATCACCTGGGTCTCCCCCAGCCGGATCAGCGCCGAACCTTCGGCGCTGGTAATGAAATTCGGAACAATTTCCAGCGGCCGCATTTCAGTGGCGGCGCGGTGGTCCGGACGGACGAGCTTGCCGCCGGAATAGAGTAAGCCGTTCAAGACTCGGGGTGTTGGCATGTGCCCTCACGGATTGGATTTGACACGTGTGAGATCCGGGGTGTAAGCGGCGGTCAGATCCGCGTGCCCATCCAGGGTCTCCACTTCCTGCCCCAGGATGAGAAAGCGCACGCGCTTCACCGAGGGGATATTGATGGTGATTGAGTTCACGATTGAATAAATGGCCAGGGTTTCCGTTTCAATGCCGGGTTCAAAATCGCTCAGCATCTCGTTCGAGAGATCGACGTACGCCGTTCCGTCTGCCGTCAAAAAGACGGCGCGCACATTGGCGGTAGCTGGAATAACGCGGCCATAACCCTGATGCGAGCCTTCCGCCAGCGCCAGAACGACCTGGCGAACGCGGTCGGCGTCGGACTGTGCCCAGGTGATGGTGCGGCTCTCCGGCATGATCATGTGTTCGCTCAACGAGGGAAAGTAGAGTGTTGCCATCTGCGTCGTGCCACTGTTCGATTGCAAGGCGATTTGGCTCAGGCGGGCGCGCGCCGCTTCCTCCGTGCGTTGGGGCGGCTCAACGAAGATTCGCTTGGCGAGCGAGCGGAGGTAGATCACGCCGACGCCCAAGGCGATGATCAGAAGCAACAGCAGGATTTTGGCGCGCTCGGTCACTGCGGGTTGCCTCCCTTCTCAAAACTGGCCAGCGCTTGAACCACGGCCGTGGCGACCTGTTGCTGGAACCCGGAATTGGTCAGCGCCGCGGCGTCGGTGTCCGGCGTCAAACCTCCCAATTCGATGGCCACGGCCGGGGCGTTCACGCTCCGCAACGTGCGGAGAGGCGCGGAAGAAGGCAGGTCGGCATCGACCCCGTTGATGAAGGCGAATTGCTGCTGCAAGGCGAGCGCGAGTTGGCGGCTTTGGGGAAGACGCGCTTCCTGCACGTTATCCCACGGCACGAACACTGACGGAGGCGTATCGGCATCCGCAGGCGACGCAACCGTGGGAGGCTGAAAGGTGAAGATGCAGATTCGCGGGGTGGCCGTGCCCAGGTCGCCGGCATGAAAACTCACGAAATAGATGGCGCTTGACTGGTTGGCCACCAGCGCCCGCTGCTCGAAGCTTACGTTTACGTCCGCGCCACGAGTCAGCAGTACGCGATACTTGTTCGTGGCCTGCAGGGCCATCCGCGTCCGGCCCACGTATTGGATCATCAGGTCCTTTTCCCATACGCCGTCATGGCTGTGAGCACCGTTGTCCGTGCCGCCGTGCCCGGCATCGAGAACCACGGCGGGCAGCGGAGGCCCGGCGGGCGAAGTTGACGACTCCTGCCCCGGCTGGGGCGCTTGTCCTTCCGGCGAGGAGGTTGGTGCCGGCTGCGACGCTGAGGTCTGCATAGCCGTGGCCGGCCTCACCACATCCGCCTGCAAAATCCTGCCGCCTTCAACTTGCGAAGGAAAGAAATTCAGGCCCGCCGACGTGGGAGAGATGATCAATTTCGGTACGCCGTCCTGATCGTCATACTGTAATTCGCTGACGTAAGGGTTCTGAAACCGATAGAACGGCTCCATCGGCTCCATAGGCCGGTCGCCCAGGAAGATCAGCCATTTTCCGTTGCTGGATGCTGCCTTGACGGCAATACTCTCTGTGAACTGTACCGTCAGCCGTGCGCCGCTGGTGATCGGATCGAGGCGCACGGTGAAGGACGCTGGCTTGACGTCCCCGATGAAGATCCGGTTCGTCCCTTCTTGGTATTCCACCGCCTGATGTGTCAGCCGCGGTAGGATGGTGGTGAGGAATGAGACCGGCACCATCCATTGGCCGTCCGAGAGGTGCACTGGCTGGGATAGATCATACTTCACCCCTTCGATTTGAATACTTGCGTCATTCTCCCGTAACGCCAGTTGGGTAGTGCCAAAGAAGATCTTGAGGGAGCTTTTCTTCTCCTGAATGCCTCCCACCTTACCCACCATATTCAAAATCGGCAACAGCGGGAGGAACCGCGCGTTTCCCACCGTTTCGAGAGGAAGTGCCACGTGCCGGGTGGGAAGATAGACAAGGAAGTTGTCACTGCGAAGTTCGCGCGCCCGCCACAGAAGCGCAAACGCAGCGACGATCACCACCATCGGAAAGTACCACCAAGTCGGGGCAATTCGCCGAGGGAGGGAATCGGGCACTAGCTTTTCACCTTCCCGCTGGGGGCGGGCCGTACTCCAGATGGGCATTCTGCTCAAACGGTAATTTTATAGGAAACAACGGAGTGCATCAACGAAGTTCGGGCGACACCCAGCAACTCCGCACCAGCGGGTTTTCGATTCCGCCGCGGCCCGGAAGGGGAGGCCGAGGAGAGGCAGTGGGGGGCAGCGATTCATCGATCGCCGTCCGATCCCGATGCTCGAGTGGGAGTGGTGCACCTCCGGTTGGGGAAAGGGGGTGCGGGCGGGTGGGGTAGCGAGGGCCGATCCTCGCCCGCCGGACCGGCGATCGGTGGGCCGCCAGGCCCCTCGGGAACAGTTCTAACCGGAGGGTCGGTCGGGGAGCAAGGCTTGATCGAGGTAACGGACCCAATCCTCCATGAGGATCTGTTGAAACCACAGCACGAATCGGGCCGGTGCACTTTGCGAGCGCGCCGTGGCGTAGCGCCAGTAAGCCTGCGTCAGGAAGCAGGCGAATGAACGCATGGCCAGCAAGGCGACGAGGGCGGGCACCGCGTGATGGTAGTTGTGGGTAAGGGAGTAGTCGCGCGTCAACACGTTGAAGATGCCATTCTCGATGCGCCAGCGCGCGCGCCCCACTTTCCAGCCTTGCCCGGCGGGAAGGATCTCCACCGGCACCGAGGTTACCACCCGCAACTGCTTTCGCTCATGCTTCCAGGCGGGTGCCGGGTAGCAGCGTTCACAATGAATCACCCGCAGCGGGCGCTTTAAGTCCGGGCGCCAAGCCTCGCTTTCCATCTCCCACACGGCGACGTCGATCCCCGCAACCGTGCGCGGCGGATCCGTCGTTTTCAACAGCTGGATCTCCGCATCCATCTCGGTGTGGCCGGAACTGATCGCCAGGCCCTCTAAGCCCGCGCCGCAGACGGCTTGAAAAAAGGGGCGGCAACAATACAGCGCGTCCCCCAGGATCAGATCCAGACTCGGGCGCAAGCGGGGCAGAAGGCGTTCGAGAAGACGTAGCGCCGCCGGCAACTCTCCTTCCCCCGGCGCCAGCAACTCCCATCCCAGCACAAACGGGATCGGCCCATTGACCCAGACCAAAGCGACGGCTTGATGGTAATACTCCCGCACCGTACGCTTTTCCCCCTGCGCGTCCCGCACCGTCTTCTCCCGCACCTGGCACTGCGGGCAGTGAATCTTTTCACTGCTGAACAGTTCATTGAGGTCCAAGACGGCGCAGCGTTTCCCGTACAGATCCTCGTCGCTCAGGATCCCGGCGCGGCGGGCGCGGAAGAAATCTTCCAGCATCATCTCGTGCCATTCCTCCATCGCCAAGCTCTCCAGCACCTCCGCCGCCCGGTCCGCACTGCCTCCCGCCTCCGGCTTCAGGCCCAGCCGCGCCCGCCAGCGCCGGTCCCGCAGCAGATCCCCGATCTGTTCCGTGGAGGGCGTGCGCCGGATCAATCCCCACTGCCAAGTCGCCAGCACCGCCGCCAGCGGCAGGGTCGGGTCGCGCCGCCCATCGCTCATCCGTCCCAGCCGCTCCTCCTTGGCAAATACCTTGTCGGCATAACGGCGCATCTGTCGCAGGCTTCCGTGGGCCATGCGGGTACCCTCCTGATCCCGTTATCTTTCTGACGTTCTTATAGATGTCAGACAGCGAAACCCATTCCCTCCCTCCGGCCCCCCCCGCTTACACGGCGGGGCGGGCGGGAGATTTCCCCGCTGTCGCCAGGTCCGCTACCCGCAGACGCAGCAGACGCCGGTTCACGGCCGAAACCTTCTCCAAGGCCGCCCACCAACGTTTATAGTTGTCCAGGAATTGCCGGGCCACCGGCAACATCTCCTCCGACAAAAGGATCTGCTCGGTTTTGCCCGGCTGGAGCGTGACCACCAGATAATGCGCCGGACCATGCCCCCGCCCCTTCACACAATGGCAGGTCGGCTTGCCACACCGCCGGTAGCGCGTGACCAAGCTGCCGCGCACGATTTGGGCAAAACACGGAAGGCCGGAACTCAGCCTTTCTCGCTGCTCCAACAGGTGCTTCGCTTGCGCCCTCGACTTTGACATGCTGACATCTTAATAGTGGTCAGATTCGCAGTCAATGCAATTTATCCGAACCGCCACCGCGATTCAAATGAAAGCAATGTCACCAGTTAGAAGAGTGGTGCGGAGTTGCTGGGCGACACCACGAAGTTGGGGCGAACGAAATGCCGCTGGCGGGCATCCATTTAGTGAGGAATCAAGCGGACATCGGCTCGTGGGATGGTGCGGGTTTCAACGGGAGAGTGGCGCGAATGGGGGTACAAGTCCATGAACGACTACGGATGTGGTACCGCATCTGGTGGATGGCGGAGAAACCGCCAGAGGTTGATGACGCTTCTGGTGTTCTCTTTGGCGCCAGTTATTTGGCCGCATAACCTCGCGGCGAATCAGGCGGGACCACCACCTTCCCAGGGCGGGCCGGCTCCCCCGTACACCCAGCAGGGCCCGGAGCAACTGCAGCAGTTGGTGGCGCCGATCGCACTTTATTCGGACCAGTTGGTGGCGCAGATTCTGACGGCTTCCACATTCCCTGAGCAAGTCGTGGAGGCCGACCGCTGGGTTCATGACCATCACCACCTTCACGGCAAAGCTTTGGCGCAAGCGGTGGACCAAATGCCGTGGGACCCCAGCGTCAAGGCTTTGACGGCATTCCCCAACGTCCTCGGCAATATGGACAAGAACCTCTCCTGGACCTCCTCTCTCGGCGATGCGTACTACAACCAGGCGCAAGACGTCATGGACGCGGTCCAGGCGATGCGTCACCGCGCCCAGCAAGCCGGCAGTCTGCAGACTACGTCGCAGGATGTGGTCACCGATAGCGGCCCCGACATCGAAATTGAACCTGCCAACCCCGATATCGTCTATGTTCCGGCGTACGATCCGTGGGCGGTTTATGGGCCGCCTTTGGATCCTTGGCCTGGGTGGTATCCGTATCCCGGTATCTGGTTCGGCGGTCCTTTCCTTTCGTTTGACGTAGGCTTCGGGATTGGCTTCTTCGGAGGTTTCGGATGGGGTTGGAACCACTGGGGATGTGATTGGCACAATCATTGGGCGACCTTCGGTGGGGCCCGGTACTTCTCCCGAAGCAATACCTTCTACAACCGCGATGCCTTTTACCACGGTGGGGGTGGGCGTGACCGGGGTTTTGCACGAGGTGGCGCCCCGCGTGGTGGGACTTTCAATCGCGGGAACAGCTTCCGTGGCGGCGGAATGTTCAGCGCAAGGTCTGCTCCCTTCGACGGAAACCGCCGTGCTGCCCGGGGATTTACCGGCCCTCGCGGCCAGAGTGGGGTACGTTCCGGAGCCTTTAGCAACTTTGGGCATGGTGGACAGGTTCGCGGCTTCTCCATGCGCGGGCGATCCAGTTTTGGCGGGGGATTCCACGGTGGCGGCGGGTTCCATGGAGGTGGAGGATTTCATGGCGGGGGAGGATTTCACGGAGGTGGCAGGAGGTAGGCGTCATTTCGCCGTGGTTTTGATGGCACGTGAACTTCTGCGATGGAGAGCAGCCTATGCACCGAACGAACAGGATCTTCAAAGGGTTTGACTGGTCCCACTTCCAGATGCCAGCGGTGACCGCCATGGCTGTGGCGATTTGTTGCTCCACGCTATCGCTGGCCCAACAGCCCGGACAGAAGACGTTTTCATCGCCCGAAGAGGCAAGCAACGCGCTCTTTACGGCCATCCGGAATAACGATGAGAAGGCGATGCTGGATATTCTCGGGAGCGACGCGAAGCAGATCGTTTCGTCGGGAGATGAGGCGGAGGACGCTCAGAGCCGCGCTAATTTCGTCGAGAAGTTCGAGCAACTGCACCGGCTGGTAAACGAGCCGGATGGCACCACGACGCTTTACATCGGGGCGGAGAACTGGCCAACACCCATTCCGCTGGTGGACAAAGACAAAGCCTGGTATTTCGATACTGCGGCTGGCGAGGATGAGATCCTGTTCCGGCGGGTGGGAAAGAACGAACTGTCAGCCATCAAGGTTTGCCACGAGTTGGTGGCGGCGCAGAAGGAATACTACGCTGCTCAGCATGATCAGTACTGCCACCGGATGGTGAGCGACGAGGGGCAGCACGATGGCCTCTACTGGAAATCCTCAGCCGGAGAATCTGAGAGCTTTATCGGCCCCCTTCTGGCAGCGGCAGCGCCTGGAGAAGGGAACGCGCAAAACCCCGGCGACGCGCCAACTCCCTTCCGGGGCTACTATTTCCGCATCCTGACGCGCCAGGGCAAGAATTGTGCGGGCGGCGCCAAGCAATACATCGTCGATGGGAAAATGACCGGCGGCTTTGCGTTCGTCGCCTACCCGGCGGAGTACGGGTCATCGGGCGTCATGACCTTCCTCGTCAACCAGGACCGAGCGGTCTATCAAAAGGATCTTGGCAAGAAGACGGAATCCCACGCGCGGGCGATGAAGGAGTACAATCCCGATTCCACCTGGCAAAACGCCGACGAGGATGAAGAATCTGTCGCCAGCGAAAAGGCCCAATAACCCCATCCAGGGCTCGGATATTGCTCTTCCGTGACAATTTTTCGGGCTTTTTGTTTGCAGCCGGATTCCGATTGTGTTAACCTTTAGCTTCTGCTGGTCAACAGGGCGCTCTCGTCAACCGAAGTGAATTGAAAATGCCGGGCAAAATTCGCTGGAGGTTCCTCCCGTTCGCTGGGCTGTTATTCGTTCTTGGGCTACAGATTTACCCCCGTTTCGCCGAGACCCAGAACGCCCCTCAACCCGATGTCCCCAAGGTTGATTTCCAAAAGGACATCCAGCCGATCCTGCAAAAGAACTGCTACAGTTGCCACGGCGCTGACGCCCAGATGAGCGGTTTGCGTCTTGATAGCCGTCAGGCAATTCTGACTGGCGGCACCAACGGCAAAATCCTGGTGCCGGGCAAATCGGCCGGCAGTTCGATCTACAAGCGCGTGGCAGGCATCGGCGACCTTTCGCGTATGCCGTTTGGTGGCACGCCACTGACCGCGGCGCAGATTCAATTGATCCGCGACTGGATTGACCAGGGGGCGGAGATTCCCGAATCGGCTGCCGCCAGTTACGTGCCTTCAGAAGCGGCCAGGAAGCACTGGGGCTTCATCGCTCCGGTAAAGCCACCCGTTCCGGCGGTCAGCCACAAAGCCTGGGTGCAGAATCCCATTGATTCGTTCATTCTGGCGAAACTGGAGAAGGAAGGCCTTCCACCTTCCCCTCGCGCCGACCGCGTCACGCTGTTGCGGCGTTTGAGCCTGGACTTGATCGGCTTGCCCCCCACGGCAGCCGAGGTTGACGCCTTCCTTGCCGACAAGAGTCCCAACGCCTACGAAAAGCAGGTCGATCGCCTTCTCAACTCGCCCCATTACGGTGAGCGTTGGGGACGCATCTGGCTTGACGCCGCGCGCTACGCCGATTCCAACGGCTATGAGAAGGACCAACCGCGGCAGCGTGTGGTTTTATCGCGACTGGGTGATCAACTCGCTCAATCACGACATGCCTTACAACCAGTTCATCATCGATCAGATCGCCGGCGACTTGCTGCCGCACGCCACGCAGGACCAGATCGTGGCCACGGGTTTCCTGCGCAATTCCATGATCAATGAAGAGGGCGGAATCGATCCCGAGCAGTTCCGCATGGAAGCCATGTACGACCGCATGGACGCCATCGGCAAGGGCATCCTGGGCATCACCATCCAATGCGCGCAGTGCCACAATCACAAGTTCGATCCGCTGAAGCAGGAAGAGTATTACCGCATGTTCGCGTTCATCAACACCGCCAACGACGCCAACATCGCGGTCTACACGCCCCAGAGCAGATGAAGCGGGAGGAGATTTTCCGCAAGACGCGCGAAATTGAAGCCTCGCTCCAGCACCAGCACCCCAGCTGGCAGGCGGAAATGGCCAAGTGGGAAGAGCAGGTGAAGCAGGGCCAGCCGGAGTGGACGGTGATCCGGCCGACGGTGGACGACATCTCCACCGGCGGGCAGAAGTACCTACCGCAGAAGGATGGCTCATTCCTGTGCCAAGGCTATACACCCGCCCACGAGCCGGGTGAAGATGACCGTGAAGACGGACCTGCAGAACATCACGGCGTTTCGCCTGGAATTGCTCACAGACCAGCGGCTGCCTCTGGGCGGTCCCGGGCCGCTCGCCGAAAGGGACTTGCCGCTCTGACCGAGTTCACGGCGGAGGCTGCCCCGGCCGACGCTCCGACCAAGGTCACCAAATTGAAGTTCGCGAAAGCCACTGCCGATTTCGATCAGCCGGTGATGCCCGCTTGAACCCGCTCTTCGAATGACAAGGCCGGCACGCGCCGGGTAACCGGGCCAGTCGGAATTCGCCATTGACGGCAAGGACGAAACCGCTTGGGGAATTGACGCCGGTCCGGGCCTGCGCAATCAGTCGCGGAAAGCGGTTTTCACTTTGGCGTGCGCCCGTTTCGTTTCCCGCAGGGAACCATCCTGACCATTTACCTGGCGCAAAATCATGGCGGCCGCGGCGGCGACGACGACAGCAACAACCTGGGCCGGTTCCGTCTGTCGATTACCAATGCACCCGGCGCCACGGCTGATCCTCTGCCTAAGGACGTCCGCGACATCCTCTCCATTCCCGCCGGCGAAGCGTACTCCCCTGCAGGTGCAGACGGTTTTTGGTTATTGGCGCACCACGGTTCCGGAGTGGAAAGCGGAAAACGATAAGATTGCCGAAATCTGGCGCGGCGTATCCGGAAGGCGCCGCGCAACTCGTGCTCTCCACACGCGACCTGGCCGCGGGAAACGCACATCCTGACGCGCGGCGATTTCCTGCATCCCACCAAGCTGGTGGAGCCCGGGCGTTCCGGCGTTCCTGCATCCGCTGCCGCATGACGATTCGTGGCAGAACGGCCAACCTACGCGCCTGACGTTTGCGCGGTGGCTGGCGGCGCGGAATTCGCCCACCACGGCGCGCTCCATTGTGAATCGCGTGTGGCAGGCTTACTTCGGAATCGGCATCGTGGCGACCAGCGAGAATTTTGGCACGCAGTGCGAACCGCCTTCCCATCCGGAGCTGCTGGACTGGCTGGCGGTGCAATTCATGGATCAGCAAGGCTGGAGCTTGAAGAAGCTGCACCGGCTGATTGTGACCTCGGCAACTTACCGGCAGTCCTCCCGGGTCACGCCGGACCTCTGGAGAACGCGACCCATACAATCGGTTGCTGGCGCGCGGTCCGCGCTTCCGCGTGGATGCGGAAATTGTGCGCGATATCGCTTTGAGCGCCAGCGGCCTGCTCGATCCCGAGGTGGGCGGGCCGAGCGTGTTTCCTCCCGCGCCGGACTTTCTTGTTCCTGCCTCCGGTGAGTTACAGTCCCAAGCCGTGGCATGAATCCACCGGGGCCGAGGTCTACCGCCGCGCCCTCTACACCTTCCGCTATCGCTCCGTTCCTTATCCCATGTTGGAGACGTTCGACGCTCCCAACGGCGACATGTCATGCGTGCGGCGCGTGCGCTCCAATACGCCGCTGCAGGCCTTGACGACGCTCAACGAACCCGTGTTCCTGGAAGCGGCGCGGGCCCTGGCGGCGCACACGCTGGCGGACGGCGGCAGGACCGACGACCAGCGGCTGGTCTATGCCTTCCGCCGCTGCGTCGCACGGCGCCCGAACAAAGTCGAGAAGGATGACTTGTTGGCCTTCCTGCAAAAGGAAACGCACCGCTATCAGGATGGGGAATTGAATCCGTGGGATCTGCTGGGCGGAAACGACGCACTGGCGCCGCTGCTGCCGAAGAATGTGACGCCCGCGCAGGTGGCGGGATGGACAGCGGTTTCCCGCGTTTTGTTGAACTTGGATGAGACGATTACCAAGGAGTAGCGCAGACCGCGGCTTAGGTCTGCGGCTCTTCCCATTGAGGAGCCAAATTATGAGTTGTTCCGATCATCTTTATCGCGATCTCAGCCCCAAGGAAGTTTCGCGGCGTTGGTTTCTGCGCCAATGCAGCGTGGGGTTGGGGTCCATCGCGTTCGCGCCAATTACTGGCCGAACGAGGATATGCGGAGACGACTCGCGCTCGATCCGCTCGCGCCCAAGCAGCCGCAATTTGCGCCCAAGGCCAAGCGCGTGATCTTTCTCTTCATGGCGGGCGCGCCCAGCCACCTGGAGTTGTTCGACTACAAACCGCAACTGGCGAAGTTTGATGGCACGTTGCCTCCGCCGGAACTTTTGAAGGGCTATCGTGCCGCCTTCATCAATCCCAACTCGCGGCTGATGGGACCCAAGTTCAAGTTTGCCAAGTATGGAAAATCCGGCATCGAGCTTTCCGAATTGCTGCCGCACCTGGCCAAGATGGTCGGATGACATCACGGTGGTGAAGTCGATGGTGACGGATGCCTTCAACCACGCTCCCGGCCAGCTCTTGATGAATACCGGCACCATGCAGTTTGGCCGCCCCAGCATGGGATCGTGGGTGCTTTACGGACTGGGTTCGGAAGCCAAGGATTTGCCCGCCTTCGTGGTGTTCAGCTCCGGCAAGAAGGGGCCGAGCGGCGGGAATTCCTGCTGGGGAAGCGGCTTCCTGCCCACCGTCTACCAAGGCGTGGAGTTCCGCAGCAGCGGCGATCCCGGTCCTGTACCTTTCCAATCCCAAGGGTGTGGACGAAGCCTGAGCAGACGCGATACGCTGGATGAAATCAACAAGCTGAATAAGATGCGGGAAGATGTTACCGGCGATCCCGAAATCGCCACGCGCATCAACTCGTTTGAGATGGCGTTTCGCATGCAGTCGAGCGCGCCTGAGCTGATGGACCTGTCCAAGGAAACGCAGGCGACGCTTGACCTCTACGGCGCGGTGCCGGGCAAGCCCTCTTTTGCCAACAA
Organism: uncultured Acidobacteriota bacterium; assembly: GCA_963719115.1. Taxonomy (GTDB): domain Bacteria; phylum Acidobacteriota; class Terriglobia; order UBA7540; family UBA7540; genus Bog-366. The sequence continues at coordinate 246,217 of CAVRBF010000054.1, forward strand.
TTGCCTGCTGGCGCGGCGGTTGGTGGAGCGCGGCGTGCGCTTTGTGCAGCTCTATCACGAGGCGTGGGACCAGCATGAACACCTGGTGGAGGACATCTCCGAGAATTGCCGCGACACCGACCAGGCGTGCGCAGGCCTGGTTCAGGACCTGAAGCAGCGCGGCATGCTGGACGATACGCTGGTGATCTGGGGCGGGGAATTCGGCCGCACGCCCATGGTGCAGGCCAGCGCCGGCGGAGCTGCCAGATGGCCGCGACCATCATCCCAACGCCTTCACCATGTGGCTGGCGGGCGGCGGCATGAAGCGCGGATTCTCCATCGGCGAGAGCGATGAACTGGGTTTCAACGTCACCGCAGGACAAGGTCCACGTGCACGATCTCCACGCCACCATCCTGAAGGTGCTGGGATTCGACCACACCAAGATGACCTTCAAGTTCCAGGGCCGCAACTTCCGCCTGACCGACGTGCACGGCAACGTCGTGGAGAAGATGCTCGCGTAAGAGGCATTGCCGATTTTTGATTGCCGATTGTCGATTGAAAACCGCTGATCACTTTCCGTGGGCCAGAGATTGGGCTTTAGGCTTCAACCTGCAGCTTTCCCCGCAGCCTGATGTCTGCCGACGACGCCCCGACCAGTACCTCGACGGGGCCTGGTTCGACCACGAACCGGGCTTTTTCCTCATTCCAGTAGCACAACGCTTGGTGATCGTATGGCAGTTCCAAGGTCACCGTGTGGGTCACCCCTGCCTTGATTGACACTCGCTCGAAGTTCACCAGTTGTTGAATCGGGCGTTCCACTTGTGAATTCGAACAGCGCACGTAGACCTGGACGATTTCGTCGCCATCGCGATGGCCCGCGTTGGTTACGTCGAACGAAACCGTGACCTTGCCGCCGGGTGCGAGCGTTCGACTGCTGAGCCGGAGGTTTTTGTACTCAAACGTGGTGTAGCTCAAACCGTGGCCAAAGGGGTAAAGCGGTTTGCCCGCGTAGTACAGATAAGTGCGGCCGCGGCGGATGTCGTAATCGTGGAAATCGGGCAGATCCGTGACATGCCGAAACCATGTAGTACTCAGCTTGCCCCCCGGGTTGTAATCGCCAAACAAGACGTTAACCAGCGCGTTGCCTTGCTGTTCGCCCCCGAACAGTCCGCCCACAATCGCCGGCAGATTTTCCTGTTCCCAGTTGATGGCCACGGGGGCATTGGAAGAAACCACCAGGATGGTGCGCGGGTTGGCCGCGTGGACCGCGCGAACCAGTTCGTGCTGAACGCCCGTCAACTGAAGATCGGTGCGGTCGCGGCTTTCCTTGTCCACCTGCTCGTTCACGCCGACAAATACCAGCGCAGCGTCGCATTCCCGTGCCGCCTTTACCGCCGCGTCGAACAGCGCCTGATCTTTCTCGTCCACCACGCCACAGCCCATGGCGTACACCACTTTGGTTGTCGCGGAAGATTCAACTTCAACCAGTGGCGCCGGCGTGAGCGTGAACGAGGTGATCTTGAAGAGGTCGCCCTTTCCGCCGCTGAAGCGCAGGAACACCGTGTGCTCGCCGTCCACCGGTGAGATGGGAGCGCTGAGGTCCAGCCAGGTCTGGCCTCCGCCGGTCTTCGGAACTCCCAGTTTGGCTACGAGTGGTCCATTGAGACTGTCGAGGTGGACCGCAATGGTCCCACCGTCCACATCGCTGGCAACCCGGGCGCGAAATTCGGTCGCGCCGGTGAAAAGCACATGCGGGCACTCGGCCCACGCGCCGTCGCGGATGTGCTGGAGATTCTCGCCCCCTTCATGTGATCCCTCGCGTTCCGGTTCGCCGCCGAATTGGGTGAACTCATCGGCATTCTTGTAATGCCTTGCGCGCAGTGGAATGCCCAAGAACTCCTGGATGGCTTTGAGCGGAGAAACCATGAACTGCGGGCCACCGCTGTAGTTGCCCAACTGACATAGTCCCGCCATGGGGCCGATGACAGCGATGCTCTTCAAGTGGTTCTTATCGAGCGGCAGCGTGCCATTGTCGTTCTTGAAGAGCACGATTGACTGCCGCGCCGCCTCGCGGGCGAGTTCGCGATGGGCAGGACTATCCACGCAGGAAACGTCTGTCTTGCTATAGGGGTTCTCTTCCGGCGGATCGAATTCACCGAGCAGAAAACGGCCGGTAAAGGCGCGGATCAACGCTTCGTCAAGGGTCGCCTCGCTGATGAACATATTCTGCACGGCCTCGGCCAGATACCTGCGCATAATGCTGCCGCATTCGATGTCGCACCCGGCGTTGACCGCCAGGGCCGCCGCTTCCGGCGCCGTGGGCACAAACTTGTGCTCTTTGTAAACGTCATCGACGGCGCCGCAATCCGTCACCACGTAGCCGCGGAATCCCCACTTGTCGCGCAGCAGTTGCGTGAGCAGGAAGGGACTGGCCGTCGTCGGAATGCCGTTCACGGCGTTGTAAGACGACATGACGGTGAAGACCTGTCCTTCCTTCACGCAGGCCTCGAAGCCGCGGCTGTAGTATTCCCAAAAGCTTCGTGCGTCCACGGTGGCGGAGGTCTCGTGGCGGTCGCTCTCCGTGTCGTTGGCGATATAATGTTTGGCGCAGGCGATGGTCTTCAAATAGTGCGGATCGCGCCCCTGCATGCCGTGAATGGTGTAGACCGCCATCTGCCCAACCAGGTAGGGATCTTCGCTGTAATTCTCCGCGATGCGTCCCCAGCGCGGATCGCGTGTGCCCATGTTGACCGTGGGCGGTGAGAACATCGCCACGCTGCTTCCGGTCTTCTTGTGCCAAGCCCATAGTTCGTCGGAGACAGCGGTGAAGACCTGTTCCATCAGACTTCGATTCCACGAGCACCCCAGCGCCAATGGGACGGGGAACGACGTCACCGCGCCGCTCTTTCCTGCGCCGTGCAGTGATTCGCCACCATACCACTTGAAGGCTTCGATCCCCAGGCGTGGAATAGGCGCGCCGGAAGAGTCGAATTGCGAGATTTTCTCTTCCAGCATCAGCTTGCCGACCATCTCCGTGGCGCGCTGGCGGGCCTTTTCAAAGTAAGGCAGGGCGATGCCGCCCGTATCGAGCGCTGGGGTTTCTGCCGGAACCGCTGCCGGCATGGCACCGGTGGTCTCATTGGCGAAGAGCCAACCACCCAGCGCGGCGGCGCAGGCGGTGGTTCGTGTGAGGAAATGACGGCGACTTACGGACTTGTGGTAATCGTAGTGTGGTTTTTTCACGCTGAATCAACCTCCGGGGATACTGTGCTTAGGGCCTCGCAGAAACCGTTTGAACTGCACGTCGCGCCTCACGGGGCCACTTGAAATCCGTACAATGCGGCGTTCTTCATCTGGAAGCGCAGATAGACGCTGCGGCCCTTGAGCGACGAGAGATCTGACTTGCGGTGCCAGGTCACGACGTGGGCGGGATCGTCGGTGATAATGCGGTCGCAATCCGCAAAGGTGAAGCCAGGAATGGCGGTCTCCCACATGGTCTCTTTCGTCTTATAGTCGGGTGCGGCGATGATTTCAACTTTGATGCCGTCGGATTCCTGCATATAAGGGCCGGGCAATGCGCTGCAATTCAGTTTGAGAGTGCTTCCGTCCAGAATGAACTGACGCGTTAAGAGGTAGCCGGTTTGGTCTCCCGCGTATTGGCCGATGAAGCGATCTTTGCGCAGGCGGCACATGGCCACGCCCGTTTCGCTCTCCCACTCTTTCTGTCCGTAGGGAGAGGCATAGTAATAAATCAGCATGTCGTCGCCCACATCGATGGGCGGGCTGCTGCCGGGTTCGATCTGCCCGTGGTCATACGTGCCATCCGGCCCGTGCGCAATCAAGGGTTGGCGGTCCCACGTGCGCTCCCAATGAACACCATCGCGGCTTACGGCTACGTAGGGTTCAGTTTCGCTGCTGCCGTGCTCCTGGTGCATGACGGTGTACAAAGCGATGAACAGGCCGTCGCGGCGGAACACCGTGGCGCCGTCGTAGTCGGGATCATCGCGCTCGTCCGGGTACAAAACGGTGTGCGGTATTGTCCAGCTTTTGAGGTCGGGGCTGGTGCTTAGGGCAAGGCGGCGGCCGGTGTGGCGCAGACCCTCCGGTAGCGGACCCGGCCCATTCGGTCGCACCGATGGCCGCACGTAGGCGTACCAGAGCGACAATTCCGGCAGCCAGAGAAGCTGATTGGGAAAGTCGCTGTGGTAGGGGAATATCTCGCCCGGCGCGGTCGTCCAGTGCAGGCCATCCGGTGAAGAGGCCAAGTTAACGCCTCCGCCCACGTACGTCATCAGGTAGCGGCGCTGCGGGTCGGACTGGTCGGGATTCAGCATGACCTGCCCGGCGCTGGCGCGTTTGCCGCCCCGTCCGCTCATCACGATGTTGGTGCGATCGATAGCCGCCAAAAGGGAAACCCTCCAGGCGCGGCTTGATCCAGTTCACGCCGTCGTCGCTTTCCGCGTAAGCCATGTAGTAGCTGGGGCCGTTGTGGGTGAAGTAGTTCGTCAGACTAAAATTGCCGTACCACATGCGAAACTTGTGCAATCGTGCGTCGTAGAGAACGCAGGGATTGTCCCCCACGGCGGCCTCCCATGGCTCATCGCGCACAATCACGGGATTGCGCAGCGACTTCAGGACATTTCCAACTCGCCGGGTGAGCTTCCATCGGTCTTCCACGATGTAGTCGTCGACGAGCAGTTGCGTTTGATTGCCGATGTGCAGTGGTTCACCGCGCCAGTATGCGGGCGGCGTGGCCTCGTGGGTAGCCGGCGCTTCCTGGCCGCTCACTACGGTGACAGCGAAGATGCCGATGAAAGTCACTGACCAGAGGAGCGCTGCGATGGCGGAACGGCACATGGATTAGACCTCGTGAACTTAGCGGGCGAAGGAGTCTGGCTGCCCTCGAACTTAAATGGGCTAGAGAGTGGCGATACCCGCTTCGCACAGGGCATTGGCCACAACGGCGCGGTCAGTGGCGTTGGCGGCGCGTTGGGGATGGCGAGGCAATCCGGCCGGTCTGCCCTGGAGCTCCATGGCGTACTTGATGCGCGCGTGAAATCCCTGCGGTCCCTCCAAAGCCCGCCATACTACCAGCAGTTTGTGATGGAATTCGAGCGCGCATGTCAGATCGCCCTTCTGCACAGCCTCGTATAACCCCACTGACTCCTTTGGAAGCACGGTGAGAATGGCCGCAATCGCTCCCGGCGAGCCCAGCACGAATGAGGGAAGAATCAAGTCGTCCACGGCGGTCAGGATGGGGATCTTGTTCCCGTAGTGATACAGCAAGTCCGCAAGCAGGTGCAGGTTGGAGCCACTCTGTTTGATTCCGGCAATGGCTCCGGCGTCAATCAATTTGCCGATTGCTTCCACACCGACCTGTGCCCAGGGAATCACGTTGTAGACGATCACGGGCAAGTCGGCGGCATCGCGGACGCGCGAATAGTACTCCACGAAACCGTCCGCATCGGGTTGAAACAGGTAATGCGGCGGCGTGACCTGCAAAGCTCTGACCCCCGCCTTTTTCGCCGCCAACGCCAGTGTGATCGCCTCATCGGTTGTGTCGGGAATCAGCCCGCCGATCACCGGAACGCGCCCGCCAGCATGCTTCACGGCGATCGAGCAAATCTCAAAGGTCTCGTCGGGAGTCAAGCCGGCGCCTTCGCCCGTGCTTCCCGTGACGCATATTCCCTGCGCGCCACAGGCAATTTGATAGTCGATCTCCGCCTCCATTAGCGCCGGCAGCACCTTGCCTTTTTCGTCGAACGGAGTCGTGAGCGGAGGGATGATTCCCTTAAGCCAAGTCAGCATACAAAAGTCTCCCGCACGCGAGTATTGCTTACCTGCACAGCTTGCCACAATCGCGCCGCCGTGTCACCTTGACGCTGCGAGTTGACTTGCCTAGAATCAGCTCGGGAGTGCATGTGGGCTGGTGTTCACCCAGGACTTCAAATCCTGTGGGCCTTCCTTTGGGGGGCCGGTCGGTTCGACTCCGACGCACTTCCGCCACTCAAGAGCCGTGGTTAGTGGGCAGTGGTGGGTGGTTAGGAAAAGCGCAAGACCACTGCGAATCGCGAGCGACCAGATAGCGGGCACCAATTCCCATGAGTCCAAGGAAGCGCCCAACTTTCGAGAAGACCACCGAGGTCAAACGCCAAGCCCGGCGCGTCGTCGGTTCGCCGCCTGCCGCACAAACCCACCAGGACCGACGGAAGAAGCCTCCGAAACACAAAAAGCGCGAAAAGCTGGAGGAAGGCCGAGACCGGAGCGTAACCTGACTGCGTCGTTTCGGTATCTGACTCACATTCCATGGGCGGCTCGACGGGCAATTTCCCCTATGATCCGGGTTCCCCATGACCCGATGGCCCGATGACTCAATGCCCCGATTGTTTTCGGCTTGGACCAAGCCTAACTCTTAGACCCTCACCCGGGTTTAAACTCGGGGACGTTTTCGTTGGGCAGGAACAAAGGTGGCGGCGCGGCGGCCAGAGTTTGTGCCAGCGATCGCTGAATGCCCATCAATTCGTTCTTGCTAAAGCTTTCACTGAAAATCTCAATATGGCCGTCCTGCTTGACGAGGAACATGGTCGGGACGTGGCTGAGGCCATAGGCGCGCGAAACCTTATACGGTGCATCGTCGATCAAAATGGGAAACGTTATGCCAAAGGTGGTGGCGAACCGTACCGCATCGCGTGCCGGGTCTTGGACGATACCCCAGACTTGCACGCCCTTTTCGCGGAGTTGCTGATAAACACGTTGAAGAAATGGAAGAGTGAACTGACAGGTGGGGCAGGAAACCTTGAAGAACGCCAGCAGAACTGGCCCGTTGCCCAGAGCCTCCTGCAACGAGAGGCTCTCGCCGGTCGTCGTCGCGAGCTGAAAAGCCGGTGCGATTTTTCCCGCGCTCAGAGTGGCCATGAGCATCTCCGCCAATGGTGACGGGGCGTATTGTAGCAAACACCGGGACGACCGATCGGGTGATCTGGTGATCGGGAGATCGGGTGAGCAACGCCACAACGCCACTTACTTCATTTTTTGTTCATCCGATCACCGGATCGCCCGATCATCCGATCTGTCAGTGAATGTGCTTCACCTTTTTCTTCATGTAATCCATCAGCAGGTACTGCCCCAGCGTATAGGGAGTGGTGAAGTAGGCCTTGCCGCGGCAGATCTCCGTCACCTTTTGGACGAAGTTGATGAGGCCGTAATCCTGTGCAAGCATAAAGGTGTTGATCAGGATGCCATTGCGGCGGCAGCGCGCCACTTCGTGCAAGGTTTCCGACACGACGAGGGGATCGAGCCCAAAGGCGTTCTTGTAAATTCGGCCGTCTTCCAGGGTCAGCGCGGAGGGCTTGCCATCGGTGATCATTACGATCTGGCGCATGTCCTTCTTCTGCCGCGAGAGCAGCCGCTGCGCCAACCGCAGCCCCTCACGCGTATTCGTGTAATAAGGCCCCACGCGCACGCGCGCCAGCTCGCCGATGGGCATCTCTTCCGCCGAGTCGTGGAACAGCACAAGGTGCAGCGTGTCGCCCGGGTACTGGCTGCGGATCAGATGGGCAAGCGCCAGAGCCACTTTCTTGGCCGGGGTGAATCGATCCTCGCCATACAAAATCATGCTGTGGCTGCAATCGAGCATCAGCACCGTGGCGCAGGAGCTTTGGTACTCGCACTGGTGAACTTGCAGATCCTTGTAATCGATGTCCAGCGGTGTCTTCAGTCCGTTGCGGCGAATGGCTGAGAGCAGCGTGGCGTTGACGTCCAGATTCATTGTGTCGCCGAACTCATAAAGGCGGCTAGATCCCTCCGATTCGACGCCGGTCGAGAGCTCACGCGTATCATGGCGTCCGAAGCTGGACTTCCCCAGCGAGCCCAGCAGGTCGCGCAAGGTTTTGAATCCCAGAAAATCCAGCGCTTTGTCCGTGACTTCGAACCGCGCCTGGCCCTCCTGCGATCCGGCGGAAGCGTTCCCCTCACGCTCCATGATCTGTCCCTGCGTGGGGTTGGGCTGCTCCACCGAAACGTAGCCCTCTTCCGCCAGGCGCTCCAGCAGCTTGTTGATCTTCTCCGCCAGTTCGGAGTTCTGATAGTTCTCCCAGTTCTGAAACATCTGTTGCAGCATCTGGTCGGGAATTTTCCCCTGGTCGCGCAGGGCCTCCAGCAGCGCCTGGTGGAGTTGTTCCATCGTGCGCTCCGGGTCCATGTCGTAGACGTTGCGGAACTGGTCCTGGAACCCGCTGTCGAGCAGGAAATCGCCCAGCATCTGGAGCAGGTCCTCAGCGCTGAGGTCTTCGAACGGGTCGGGAACGTATTTGGAGTATTTGACGTATTTCATAGGACTTTAGGTGTCAGGTTTCAGGTTTCAGGTGTCAGCAAGAGGTTGGCATTGCCCTTCTGACACCTGACACCTGGGACCTGACACCTCACACCTCAGTTCAACGGCCGCCGGCGCGGCGCCATGGGAGTGGGCTCCTCATCCGGCCGCTCGATGGGACGATGTTCCGTGTGGTAACCCAACTCCTCGTTGCGGCTGACCCGTTTCAGCGCGTAGAGCCCTTCCAGAATGAATTCCCCGGCCGCCGCCAACAGTGCCGGATCGTCCTTGGCTTTGATGCCCAGGCTTTGCGTCTTCTCCAGCAGGTTCTGGATCCTTTTGAACTGCTGGTAAAGCTCCTCGGAGGATGCGTTGGGTGAGTACCTCAGGGTTCCGCCGAGCTCGAACCACTGGACGACGGATTGCAGCGGTACATTATCAAAGTATTTCTTAAAGACCTTGGCGATCGCCTGGCGAATCATCTCGCGCGCCACCGTATCCGCGCCGCGCAGTTCACCCTCATACTCAAGTTCCAGCTTGCCGGTCAGCGAAGGCAGGGACGCGTAGATGTCGGCGGGGCGGGGCACAATCTTGGACTCGCGATGTTTCAGCGCGCGGCACTCCGCACTGCTGATGGTGTTTTCGAGACAGGTAATGGGCATGCGCTGGCTTACTCCGCTGCGCTTGTCAACACGCTTGTCGGCACGCGCCTCGAACGCGATGGCCTCAACGATTTCCTTTATGAAATGGGGAATAACCAGCGGCGTCTCGCCGGGCCGGTCGGTCCACGCTTCCTGCGCGGTGATCTCCAAACCCTGCTCCAGCGTTGCCGGGTAGTGGGTGCGAATTTCCGAGCCGATGCGATCCTTCAGCGGAGTGATGATCTTCCCGCGAGCCGTATAGTCCTCCGGATTGGCGGTGAACACCAGCGCGACATCAAGGGGCAGGCGGACGGGATAGCCCTTAATCTGCACATCGCCTTCCTGCATGACGTTGAACAGCCCCACCTGAATCTTGCCGGAAAGATCGGGCAGTTCGTTGATGGCAAAGATGCCGCGATTCGCCCTTGGCAGCAGGCCGAAATGGATCGTCAATTCGCTGGCCAGGGTGTGCCCGCCGCGGGCGGCCTTGATGGGATCGAGGTCGCCGATGATGTCGGCAATCGTCACGTCCGGCGTCGCCAGCTTTTCAATGTAGCGCTGGTCGGGCGTGAGGTAATCGATCGGTGTGGCGTCCCCCATCTCCTGCAAGCGTTCGTGGCACGCGCGGCAGATGGGGTGAAGGGGATCGTCATTGATCTCGCATCCGGCAACGATGGGAATCGCCGGATCCAGCAGGGAAACGAGCGAACGCAGGATGCGGCTTTTGGCCTGGCCGCGCAGTCCCAGCAGGATGAAATTGTGCTTCGAGAGGATGGCGTTGACGATCTGCGGCGTGACGGTGTCTTCGTATCCGACAATGCGCGGGAAGATGGTCTCTCCCGCGGCCAGCTTGCGCAGCAGGTTGGCGCGCATCTCGTCCTTGATGCTGACACTTTGAAAATGAGACTTCTTCAGCTCGCCCAGCGTTTTTGGTTTTTGCATTTGTCCCCGCTCTGTTGCCCCACACCATTATAAGCCACCACGCAAGGTAACTCAAAGAAGGTCGGAATTTGGACAGTGGGTCAATTTGATGTAGAGGCGGCTTTACGCCGCCATATGGCGAGGTAAACTCGCCGCTACATCATCGAATTGACCCACTAGCGGAATTTGGCGCTGCGGCAATCGGAATGCACGCCGGGCTTGAGAGGCTGCGGAAAAAACCTTTTTGCTGCGGCCGGCACAGCGGCCGTTCGTTGTAGTGCCGGGCTTGAGGCCGGCACGTGGCGACCTGAAGGTCGGCGCTACCTTGACCATCGCATTCCTGGACCGGACACTCGGAGGTGGAATGAATTTCCAAGGGCTCCGGACGTAAGAAGGTACGAAAGAATCTTTCGAAGCACGAAAACATGTTCTCGCCAAGGCGCCAAGCCGCAAAGGCCGCGAAGCGCAAGTCTACTGTTTTCTTTGCGTTCTTTGCGGCTTGGCGCCTTGGCGAGAGATTGTTTTGATTTGTTCACACCTTCTAAGTCCAGGAACTGTGTCTTTTTCGCCAATCGTCGATCCTCTCTTGAGGCCGCCGGGCAAGTCCGGTGGGGTCAAAAATCGATAAGTGCATTTGTTTTGATCAACATCGTAGGTTAGAAATCATAAGTTGCTTTGTTTTCATACACATCGTAGGTTTAGCCGCGCAGCACTTGTCGCCCTCCTTTGTTTTCATCAACATCGTAGGATTAGCCGTCAAAATTTAATTCCCTTTTTTTGCCGGGCTTTCTCGGCTTTGTCGAGCGATCTGGCTTTGATTCAGTGGCTTAGCGCCAAAGACATTCTGCCCGTTTCGCGGCTAAGTGTCTTTGATTTCTTACACATCGTAGGTTCCAAGGAAGCGTTCACCGACCCAACCGCTGCGCCTTGTGGCGTGTTTGACACACATTCGCGGTCGTAACTGCGGCGTCACACGGATGGCAACCTGTAGCGCCGCCCTTTAGGGCATGCCGGGCTAAAGACGCTGCGGAAAAATTCGGCATTGGCAATGTAGCGGCGACTTTACGTCGCCATAACTCCCAGCGTTGCAACGCTGGGATGGCGGGATAACCCCGCCGCTACGAGTTTTTCCGCAGCCTCTAAAGCCCGGTGCTGCATCAGTTCCCGCGCTACCGAATGTAACGGGAATGGTGACACGCCACACTAGCCTAAGCATATCCGATCAAGAATGTCAAGTAAAATCATTACGTAGTTGATAAAGCTTTACATTCCGATGAAGGGATCACCAAAATCGATATCGAAAATGGTGGTATCGACACTTTTGTCCCCTTGCCTGCCGGCTCCCTGCCGCGCGCGGACGAACAAAGTTGCGAACTGTCCGGTAAATGACGGGACAATCCTAAGGCGGCCGTGCCGGGCTTGGGCCCGGCGCCGGAGTTGCTGCCTTTTACGATGGCAGTTCCGCGAGAAGCAACTTACCGTCAACTGGTCGAGCTTTGCGAACCTATTCGGGGATTGCTTACGGACGATGAGATCAGCCGCCTTTTCGCTCGCAGTCCCTCCACCGGCCGTCCGATGGTCCTTTCATGAGCGGATTTCTGCTCGGGAAATATTGGAAAGTTGAAAATAGGGACCCGCGGGTGGCGCATACATCGCACTGTATGTATGCGACCCGAACCTCGCGATGCGAGCTGCCGAAGTGACGCAGACATAAAAGGCGATGTCTGCGCCACCCAGATTCTATTTGATTCCCGCGCAAGTTCGGTCAGCGGCGAGGAGGTGCGCGTCGTTCAGCGCTCCTCCTCGGCTCTTCGGCTGGAATCGAAGCACTCGAAATCACGCTGGCATCCGTGAGCGCGAGGTCGATATTGGCGGCCATATCGCGCTTGTGTCCCTTGCGATCCGAGAACGCGGACGTGGGAAGATTCGACGAGGCGAAAGCGGCGAATGGAAGTGCCGCTGAGGAGCGCAAAGGACGCGCACGTTAGCGCTACCCAAACACCACGTCCGCGGTACCCGGTTGACGCTCAATCAAAATCTGGCGTTTTGCTACAACGAGGGGTGGGTGGTGCGATGGATTCGTAAGCAGGCGGCGGACGGTTTCCAGGGGGTCACGGGCAGCTTCTCTTAGTGAGCATTACACAATAAAGTGACACAACCCCCTCGCCCCCCAGCCCCTCTCCCCCAAGGGGGCGAGGGGAGAGGTTGATTGAATTCATGCCCCTCTCCCCCTTGGGGGAGAGGGTGGCGCGCAGCGACGGGTGAGGGGGTTCTTTCGTCACCCCATTAAGTAATGATCAGTAGTGTCGGACGAGAGGGCCGGCACGGCGATCAACCTTCGCCGGCCCGCGCGATCTGAATTTTGACGTGTTTACGGAGCTGTTCCAGATCGGCTTCCTTCGCCCCTTCGTCCGTAATCATCAAATCGCATTGGCCCAGTTCACAGAAGCGGTAGAGCGCCTCGGCGCCGATCTTGCTGCTGTCTACCACCAGAATACGTTGCCGCCCTGCCCGGACGAGCCCTTGTGCGGCTTCCGTGTCGTTCACCATCACGTCGCCGCCCAGTGCCACGGCGGCCGCGCCGAAAATCACCCGATCCGCTCGCACGGCGGCCAGGCCTTCGTAGACCTGTGGGCCTACCAAATCCTGGCTGCTGTTGCGATACAAACCGCCCAGCATTTCCACCCGCACCGTGGGGCTATCGGCCAGCTCCTGCAGTGCCGAGAGAGACATGGTGATGACCGTACAACGCTTGTTACGCAGGTGATGGGCAACTTGCAGTGTGGTGGTGCCGGAATCAAGCACCACGGACGATCCTTCTGCCACCAGTTCCGCCGCTGCCCGCCCGATCAGGACTTTCTCCTTATCCATGCGCTGGATGCGTTCCAGGTACGGCAACTCGGCCACGAAACCTTTGGCCGCCTGAACGCCGCGCGGGACGATCAGAACCTGGCCCGTGACGGCCAGCACTCCAATGTCGCGCCGCACGGTCATCTCCGACACGCCAAAATGCTCAGCGAGTTCCGTGTAGGTGGCGGAGGACCGCTCTTTCAGGACCTTGCACAATTCCGCGACGCGAGATCGGCGTTTTGTGTGTGAAAAAGTCACAGGAAAAGTGTAACCTCCAACAACTTCAAATTCAAGTCTTGTCCTTCCGTTCCGCCCACGATCCTTCCTCGCCCGTTGACAGACGGACCTACTAGGGTCATAATCCCGGCGAGCCGCTTTTTGTGATAATTTCACGCAATGCCCAGGAAGGTGCCCTTTGGATCCCCGCTGCCGCAGGTCAGAGCCAGGAGCCGGTTCTCGTGCCGTGGCTCGGGCCATCGTCCTGAGCGCGTCTCTCCTCTTTAGCGCCGCTGGCGCACTCGCACAGAATCCCATCATCGGTAATCACCCTGCGGTCTACGACGGCGAGGGAGTTCTCCTGCCCTGGACGTCATGGACAGACGCCATCACTCGGGAGATGAACTGGTACTTTGCCTGTCCATTCGAGCACGGCTACCCGCGCTTTGTGGTGATGACGTTCATGGACGGAGACTATCAACCGATCGCCAAGCGGCCGGATTTTATCCCGGCCATGCAAAACGGGATGGGGATTATCTCTTACCTTAAGTACGACGCCTGGACAAAACACAGCAATCCCAAGACCCTCGAGTTTGCGCGTTCCATGGGCGATTACCTGGTCAAGGAAAGCCTTACTCCGGACACCGGCAAGTATCCGCGCTTTACCCGCTCAACCGGCACGCGCGAGTTGTATCCACAGACCGCCTGATTCCGGCTGCCAGGCGGACAAGCCCTACGAAGTTGAGCCCGACAAGGGTGGCATAGCCGGTTACGCGCTGGTCCTGCTCTGGGAGCAAACCCAGGACAAGCGCTATCTGGACCAGGCGCTTCAGAATGCGCGCGTCTTGGCGGCCAATATGCAAGACGGCGATGACCAGCACTCACCGTGGCCATTCCGCGTCGATTACCGCAACGGCGAAGGGCGCGGTCCCATTGCCGCCAATATGTCGTACAACCTGCGGCTGTTTGACAAGCTGATCGGGCACGGCTATGGGGAGTTTCGCCAGCCCCGCGCGCGGCTTTGGGCGTGGATCAAGAATTACCAGATTCCGAACCTTGCCAAGGACGGCTCACTGTGGGTCCAGTTCTTCGAGGACCATGCCGAGGATGGCAATCGCAATTCCTGGTCGCCGCTCAACCTGGCACGATATTTGATTGAGAAGCGCGAGGCCCTTGATCCGGATTGGAAGGACGATGCCAAGGCGCTAATCGATTTCGCTGCGAAGTACTTTACCAGCGTTCGGGATGGCGTCCCTGTCTGCGGCGAACAGACCAATGACAAGAATCCGTGGGGAGGCGCCGACTCGACTTACGGAGGAGTTCTGGCGATGTACTCGGCGGCAACCGGATCGCCCCAATACAAGGCGCTGGCGCGCCAAGCGCTGAATTATTCCCTGTACGCTGTCAACGACGATGGCTGCCCGCGTGACGGCGCCTGGCACCCGGGCCGCGGCGGATGGCAGGAAGACGCCCACACCGATCGGATTCATAATTACATGGATGCCATTGCCGCCTTTCCCGAGTGGGCAAAATAACGAATCCGGGACTAGGAGACCCAATACGGAAGCCAGGAGAAAGCAGTCAGGAATGGGAAGACGCAGCATTGTAGGATGAGTCAGGCCGTTCGATTCTGACTTCTGTCTCCTGACTCCTGCTTTTACATGCCTCACGACAAACCTCATCTGCTGATCATTGGCGCTCGCGGGTTCGTGGGCCAACATTTGGCGCGGAAAGCGGCGCGGGCGTTCCAGGTGTTTCAGGCTGACCTGCCGGCGGCGGGATGGGACTGGTTGGCGATCGACGTCTCCTCGCCGGCCAGCGTTGAGGAAAGTTTTGAAAAGGCGTCGCCGGACGTGGTGGTGTTGCTCGCGGCCATCTCTGACATTGACGCTTGCGAGGAGCGTCCGGAACTGGCCGAGGAGATCAACGTACGTGGCACGGCCCGGGTGGTGGAAGCCTGTGCGCGGACCGGGGCAAAGCTTGTATTCACGTCCTCGGCGGCGGTTTACGATGGCACGCAGCATGGCTATCGTGAAAGCGATGCGCCAACCCCGCTGAGCGTCTACGGGCGGACCAAAGCCCGGGCGGAAAGTCTGGTTCGTGAGGCATTGCCGTCGGCTATCATCTTTCGCATGGCGCTGGTGGTGGGCTTTGCGCAAGACCACGGCACCAACGCCATGTTGAACCGGTTCGCGGAAACGCTTCGCGCCGGGCAGGCGGTTTCGCTGCCGAACTTCGAGGTTCGAAATCCCATTGACGCCGGGACGTTGTCCGACTTCATGCTGGAGTTGCTGAGCCGGCCCGACGCCAGCGGCATCTTTCACGTGGGAGCAAGCGGGCCCATTTCGCGCTTTGATTTAGGCGTAAAGCTGGCGGAAAAGCTGGGTCTGCCGCGAGCGCTGGTTAACGCTCAGACTGCCCCCAAGCCAGGCCGTGCGCCGCGCGGGCTGGATCACTTCCTCCTCACCGAGCGGCTGCGGGCGGCGTGCCGGACGCCCATCCCCAGTTGCGAAGAAGTCATCGAAAGGGCAATTCATGGATCTTCCCAAGGCAATCTATGAGCTTGAATACGGTCACGGTTCGATCTACGGACCGGAGGAGGAGGCGGCGCTTCGCGAAGTGCTGGCGGCGAACGCGCCTTCCTGTGGGCCGAAGGTGAAGCAGTTCGAAGAGGCCTTTGCCGCGTACTGCCGGGTGCCGTTCGGACTGGCGGTCACGTCAGCCACAGCGGGACTGCAACTCGCCATGATTGCCGCCGGCGTCGGGCCGGACGACGAGGTGGTAACAACCCCCATCAGTTGGATCTCCACCGCCAATGCCGCCGCGGCGCAAGGTGCCAAGGTGGTCTTCGCCGACGTTGACCCGCGCACGCTCAATCTCACCGCTGCTTCCATCGCGGAGAAAATTACCCCCCGCACCAAGGCCATTCTGCTGGTACATCTTTACGGCCAGTGCTGCGATATGGACCCGATCATGGCCCTGGCGCGCGAGCGCGGCATTCCTGTTGTGGAAGATTGCGCCCACGCCGCCGGCGCGGAGTACAAGGGGCGGCGCGCGGGTAGTCTTGGCGACATCGGTGTATTCAGCTTTCATCAGCAGAAGAACATGGTGACGCTTGGTGAGGGGGGCATGGTCACCGCCAGCCGCCGCGATCTCTACGAACGCATGCTTTCCTTCCGATCCTTGTGCTGCCTGACCTACGATCCCAAGGGAAAGTACCTGCCCCTTGACCCCGTTAAGACTCCCATGGGCAAACGCTATTGGTACCTCGATTTCGACGATGTGGGTTTGAACTTTCGCATGACCGATGCGCAGGCGGCCGTGGGACTGGTGCAACTTGCCAAGCTCGAGGGCTTCAATGCGCGGCGCGCGGAGATTGCCAATGCGTATTGCGAGCGTCTGCGCGGCATTCGCGGTTTGACCACGCCCTACGTATCGCCTGACGTTAAACATGCCTTCCACATCTACTGCGTTTTGGTGGAGCCGGAGTTTCGCTTGAGCAAGGAAGACTTCATGTGGGAGCTTTACACGGCGAAGCGCATCAAGGTGTGGTCGCACTACATGCCGATTCATCTAACCTCGGTCTATCGCCGCCTCGGTCACGCCGAAGGCGAATGCCCGGTGGCGGAAGGGCTCTTCCACAAATACGTGAGCCTGCCCATCCATCCGCGCATGACGGAGGAGAGCATTGCATACGTAACTGACAGTATCCGGGAGCTCGCATGACCGCATTTGAGAGAGAGGTCGCCAGCCTTCGAGGCGATGGAAAGTTCTTCGCCGCCAGTCGCCCGATTTACATCTCCAGGTGTCCGGGCCGTTTGGACTTGATGGGCGGCAACGTGGATTACACGGGTGGATTGGTGTTTGAAGCCACCATCCGCGAAGC
Organism: uncultured Acidobacteriota bacterium; assembly: GCA_963719115.1. GTDB lineage: Bacteria > Acidobacteriota > Terriglobia > UBA7540 > UBA7540 > Bog-366. The sequence continues at coordinate 263,022 of CAVRBF010000054.1, forward strand.
GACGTGGGGAGCGGTGCAGTTGCGCAGCGATCGACGCGTGGTCTTCTGGAATCCCCAGATGACGGAGCGCGGATGGCAGGAGCGGGTGGAGTTTGATTTGGATGCGCTGACCGACGAGGCAACAGTTCGGAGCATGGTGAACGCGAGCTCGAGTGTGCGGTGGACCGCCTACACCCTGGGGAATTTTTACCTGCTGCTGCGACGATATCCCGCTGTGGTCAAAACTGGAGCCAACGTTTATCTCCGGTCGGAAGTGCCGCTGAACAAGGGCGTGAGCTCGTCCGCGGCCGTCGAGGTGGCGGTCATGAAGCCCGCCGCGCGCGCTTACGGAATCGATCTGCATGGAATCGAACTGGCTGAGGCCTGCCAGTGGGTGGAGAACGTTATCGCCGAGTCCGCCTGCGGCATCATGGATCAGGCGGCGGCCACGCTGGGCGATGAGGATTGTGTGCTGCCGCTGCTTTGCCAGCCCGGCCAGGCCTTTCCGCTTGTGCGTCTTCCCAAGGAACTGCATTGCTGGGCCATCGACTCCGGCGTGAGCCACGCGGTGACCGGAATTGAATACGAGGCGGCGCGTGCCGCCGCTTTTATGGGATACAAGCTCATCTGCGATTGGGAGGGCTTGCCGGTAACCTTCGACGCCAAAAGCCGCATCCCACGCTACACCGATCCGCGCTGGCGAGGTTATCTGTCGGAGGTCACGCCCTCGCTGTTCCGCTCGAAGTACGAGTGGCGTTTGCCCGAAAGGATGCCGGGCAGCGAGTTCCTGGTGGGCGCGCAGTTTCACCCCGACCCGTTTACCAGCGTTCGGCCCGAGATTTCGTACCGGGTGCGGAATTGCGCGCGTTATGCCGTGGAGGAGAACCAGAGGATTCAGTTGTTTGTCGAACTGGCGCGCGGCGCCGCGGTGCAGCCTTCTGACAGCGCCTTTTGGCTGATGGGCGACCTGATGTACCAATCGCACTACTCCTATACCGAGTGCGGATTGGGCAACGAGGCGACCGACTTGCTGGTGGATCTCGTTCGGCAACAGGGTGCCGGAGCAGGCTTGTACGGCGCCAAAGTCACCGGCGGTGGCGCCGGCGGGACGGTTGCCGTCCTGGGGCGGCGTGACGCACGGAAGGCGTTTGAGAAAGTCGTTCACGCCTACGCTGAAGCGCGGCAGATCGAGCCCTACGTTATTGACGGCAGCTCGATGGGGGCGGATCGCTTTGGGATTGTGGTGATATAGATCGCCAGCTCCATGTCACTACTAAGACTACCCGGTTCTGCCGGGGTGGGTGTAAGAGTTTGACAATTTCGGGATTGAAGCTTGGTGACGAACCCCCTCACCCGCCCGTCAGTAGACGGCCGACCTCTCCCCTTGGCGAGGTTGTGAATCAGCTTCGCGCGAAGCGCGGAAAGAAAAACCAGCAGCCTCTCCGAGGGGAGAGGCCGTCCCGATCCATCGGGGCGGGTGAGGGGTCCTTTATCGGCTGCGTCAGGATTCTTTGAGGGACAGCAGCCGCAAAACCTCCGGCTCTGCCGGAAGATGCTAATATGGCAACCGCAACGGAACTCACCAAATCGGCAGGCAAGGGAAGGATGCTCTGGTACTTCGCCCTGCTGGCCGCGGCGTCACTGATCTGGTCGGCGCAGGGCACGGCGGTGAAATTCCTCGACCGCAATATGGGGCCGATCGCCATCACCTTTCTGCCGTTCTACATCACCACAGTGTTGTTCGTTCCGCTGCTGATTCGCAAGCGCCACGCCAATCCGGGAGCGGTGCGGCCCACGTGGTCCGATTGGGGCCACTTCGCCCTGGCGGGAGTGCTGGGTCAGGTGCTGGCGCAACTTGGCATGACCTGGGGAATCTCCCGGTCGCTGGCCTCCAATGGCGCCGTACTGAACCTGATGATCCCGGTCATCACCGCCGTGCTGGCGTCCTTCATGCTGCGGGAAAAGCTCTCCCTGCTGCGCATCGCCTCACTGGCCATCGGCCTGGTGGGCGTGCTCCTGATGTCGGTGGAGGATTTGCGGCACGTTTCCTTCTTTACCATGCGGTACCTGGTGGGCAACGGCCTGATCCTGATAGGTTGCTTCGGTTCAGCCTTTTACAATACTTATTGCAAGGGTTTGATGAAGCGCTTCCAAGAGATCGAGATTCTGATCTTCAGCTACATCACCGCTTCCCTGGCCAGCATCCCCTTGCTGATCTGGGCGGAGCCGTTTCATTGGAGTGTCTTCGGCACGTTCGATTGGAAGTCCTGGGCGGCCTTCGCGTTTCTCGCCATCCTGATGTATGGAGCGTCCATGCTGCTCTTCTTTGCGGCGCTTGAGCACTTGGACGTTACGGTGGCTTCGGTTTCGCTATACCTTGTTCCCATCTTCGGCGTGTTGATGGCGGCCGTCATCCTCGGCGAACGCCTCAGCGCCCTCGCCATGGTCGGCTCTGGCGTCGTTCTCGTGGCAACGATCCTGATCATGAAATACGACACGAGCTATTAGACCGGCGGGGCAAAAAAATGGCTGATACGCAATTTCTGCCCCGGGGTAATCAGGGATGATATGATAACAATCGGACGCGTGGCGAGGAGCGCCTCATTTGCGCCTTTACGCTGTTATCTGGAACGCCAAGTTCGTTTCCAAAATTGAGGAGAAACATGGCGTCAGCCCGGAGGAAGTCGAGGAGGTGCTCTTCTCTTCACCGCACGTTCGCCGGGCCGGGAAGGGCAACGTAAAGGGCGAACATCTTTACGCGGCGTATGGCCAGACGGCAGAAGGCAGGTACCTGGTTGTATTCTTCATCCACAAGTCCCGGGCCGCCGCCCTGCCCATCTCAGCACGCGAGATGACTCGCGCCGAGCGGAAGTACTACCATGAGCAAAAAGAAGCAAATTGACCCCATTCCTGCCCAGTTCACCAGCCTCGAGGAAGCAGCGGAGTTCTGGGGAACCCACGACACCACCGACTACCCTGGAGTTTTCCGGAAGGTGCGAGTGGTGGCGGAGCTGCGTAACCGCCATTACGAAATACCCATCGACGCCGACGTCATCAAGTCGCTGGAAGTGCGTGCCCGCAAGGCCGGCGTCACCTGGGGCATCTCGCCAGCGATCTGCTTCGTCGCCAGCTACTCACCTCGGCATAGAAGTATCCCTTCAGCCTCCCAGCGGCGTGTCCGTTGACCGTGCGACAACGCCCGCCGGCTGGTTTGATGCCGTGCGAAGAAGGAAAAACGCCGATTCGAACAGCCGCAGACGAACGCAAAGAACGCGTCCGCTACCCGGCTTGACAGAGCCAACGACCTTATAGATGCGCTACTTGCTCAAGCACTCCCTCGGGGTCGTTTTGGGGGTGTACGGGATAGCGGGTCGGTAAAGTCGCCTGCATTTACCCAATCGGTTCCGGTCGTATCCACATCGCACCCGGCATTCTTGAGCTTCGTCGCCAGTTCCTGGCGCTTCGCGTACTCGTTCGACATATGGACAACGTGGCGTCCCGCAACGTCACTGAACTCACGCACATTTCCCAACTGCACCATGACGGTCTGGCCGGGATGCGTGGCAAAGGCCATTCCTGCCTCGAACAGCACGTTCGGGCGTGCTTGGCCGGTCAGCGTCCTCTCGTAGGGCTTGTCGGTTGAGGTGAGAAGATCGGGCCGCAGTTGGGCCAGGTCATCAGGCGTCATGAGAACAACAACCGCGCGCGCTTTAGCGAACGCCGCTTCAAGAATCTCACCAACATAGGGCGCCGCCCTTTTACTCATCGCTAGTGCCGAGTTCCATTCGATCGGTTTCACGCCGATTGCTCGCAGGAAGGTAAACATCGCGTCCTTAGCGGGCCGATCCCGACCGTAGACGACGAATACCTGGTTCGGCGACCTCTTTGCCGCGCTCGCTCCCTTGGCGGTCGACTTGGCCTTCGGCGCGGCGGCGCTGGTGACTGCGACAATCCTCCCGTTCGGGGGTGCCACTGGCGTTCCCGCCTGTCTCAACGGCGACAGTTCATCAGGGCTCGCATATCTATTGATCGTTACACCCACATCCGCTGCAAGTTTGATCGCGGCGAGGGGTCGAGGCAAGAAGTCGTCCTTTGCAACCTGCGAAATTCTTTTGTAGACTTGCGGTTTGCTAAGGCCGGTCTTGTTCTCAATGGCAGCGAATAGTTTGGAGTTGATCTTGGCCATAGCGGGATCCTGTTCACTTCACTTTCTTAACCCGCTTCCTCTTCCTCGCCGCCTTCTGCGTGGATAGGTACACACTAACGGTGTTCGAGGTTGTGCCCACAAGGTCGGCGATTTCGGTAGGCTTAAATCCGGCCCGCGATAGCAGGTCAATTTGGTCTGACTGTGGCCGCTCCTTCACCAAGTGCAGGGCGAGAAGCTTGACTAGTTTCGACTCGAAGGCCGTGAGGCTATCGGGGCGGGTTAGCGACTCGTCAACGGCGGTTGCCTTTGCCATTCTTCACTGTTCCCTTCTTCTTGGCCTTGTGCCCAAGCACGCGCAAAGACTCACGGGAACTGCCAAGCACATCGGCACGGTCGGCGGCTGGGAGTCCTAGCCGTTCAAGGAAAGCGGCTTGCTCCAACAAGGACGAGTCGGCGTATTTTGAGCCCTTCAAGCACAAATAGGCGAGGCACCGAGCGATGACCGCAGACCAGTCGAAACCCTGCTCGGTATTTAGCATGTGCTTTTATCCCGCTGGAGGGCGTGCGAAGTATACCGCATCCTCAGCTCCTAATATGATGCCACTCGACATCTGTCTTAACATGCAGCGCGAAAAGACACCTGTCTGCGTAGCTGCGAATGTAGCTTAGGCGATAACTTCTGGCATGTCAATACGCAGATTAACCCGGCGACGATGGCTGAGCAGGCATGAAGGTCAGATATCCGCGAGGGTTCCAAATCTTTCCGGGAGCAGCGGCGGGAGAAGCGGTCGCTGACCGTTTACATTCGCTCGCAATGACGTAGCCTCCCCGTGTTAAATAATTATGCTTGACAACGACCACCGACATGGGCTAGAGTTTCGCAGTGAAGGTATGCCCGTGATGTCACTGCTTCTATCCGCGCTCCGCACTCCCGTCCTGCCTGCCCCTCAGCATGAATCGAATCGGACCTCTCTGGAAGGTCTACACGCCGGATTCAGGCAGGTAAACCGGACAAAAAGAGCCAATCATTTTTTGCTCCTACGCCCGAAGCCGGAATGTTATAGAAACTAAAGACCCGCCGCACAATTATTTCCAGAGAACCCGATGAGTTACTGAAAACAAACGGGTTAGCCTTATTTTCCGCGTTCTTATCTGTATGTAATTGATAAAAATGTACTTATCTCAATTTTTGGAACTGCCATCCACGAACCTTGACCTGAAAAACACGCGAAATCAGGCAAAAATCAAAGGTTTTTCGCGGTAATTGGGCGCGACAAATCCGCGGGAAAAAGCATGCCGACGTGGCCCGAATTTGTAGAAAGTCGAGCGGACGGCAGAGCCCTGCTGTAGAAGGGAACAGCGAAGGGAAGGGGCGAGGTATTCGGGCCAGTATCAATGAACCATTGGTCTCGATGTCCCGATGGTTTGATATTCCCGTGGACGCCAAGCGAACGGGTGACTTACACTAGGCGGTCCGCGTGCGGGGGCCGGATTCCGATGCGTGGCGAGGCACGCCATGGCACGGCACGGTCCGCGACGTGAAGAGTGATTATTTGAATAAGGAGAATCGCATGTCCGCTGACACTGCCGGCACGCCCGGCGCCTTTGCCAATCCTCTCAAGAAGATGCTTGCGGAAGGAAACTATGTGATCGGCAGCACGGTTACCGTGGCCAACGCCGACACGGCCGCCCACCAGGCAGCTCTGGGCTTTGATTTTCTCTGGATCGAGATGGAGCACAGCCCGATTACGCTGGAGACTTTGCGCAACATTATCCTTGCCACCCGCGGCCAGAAGGCGGTTCCCATTGTGCGGGTTCCCGTCGTGGAACTCTGGACCGCCAAGCGCGTGCTGGACATGGGCGCGCTGGGCGTGATCTTTCCGTTTTGCAGCACGCCGGAATTGGCGAAACTGGCGGCGTCGGCGTGCAAGTATCCTCCGCTGGGCCGGCGTGGTTCGGGGCCGGGCCTGGCGTCAATCCGCTGGCCGGCGCCCGAGGGTTACCACAACTTTGCCGATAACAACGTCATCGTGGTGATCATGATCGAAGAGGAACGCGCGGTGGAGAAGATCGATGAGATCGCCGCGACGCCCGGCGCCGACGTGATTTTTATTGGCACCAGTGACCTTTCCTTCTCGATGGGTTATCGCGGGCAAACCGACCATCCGCGCGTGCAGGAAGCGGTGAAAAGAGTGCTGGCCGCCGGCAAGGCGAACCACAAAGCCGTGGGCTTACCGCTGAAGAGTGCCGAGCTGATCAAGCAGCGCGTGGACGAAGGGTTCCAATGGTTTCAAACCGCGTCCGAACTCAACTTGATCACGCAGGGAGCCCTTCAGCTTCTCGAACCGCTGGGCCGGACTTCCGGATCGCTTTTGAAGGGAGCGCTTTACTGATCGGGTGATCGGGCCATCGAGCCATCGGGCGATCGGGCCATTGGTTCATCGGGTCATTTGAAAATCAAAGCTCCCCGCCGCGAGGGTTGGGTTTTTCAATGACCCGATGACCCGATGGCTCAATGATCAAATGTTCTGACTCTTTCTCGAAAATATGAACCTATCAAAGTACAAGTGGTACGTGATCGGCATGCTCTGGTGCGTCTGCTTTTTCGACTACGTTGACCGCTGGGGCATTTCCGCGTTGTTCCCGCTGCTCAAGAGGGAGATGCACCTTTCGCCGGTGCAATTGGGCATGCTGGGCTCGGTATCGGCGTGGATCTACGGTTTGGGCGCGCCGTTTGCCGGCTTCGTGGTGGACCGCGTGCCGCGCAAGACGGCGATTCTGGGCGGGCTGTTCATTTGGAGCGCCATCACCGCCGCTGCCGCCGTCTCGCATTCGTACCACATGCTTCTCTGGTTCATGGCGGCGCTGGGCATGGCAGTGACCATCTACATGCCTTCCGCCATGTCGATGATCAGCGACTACCATGGGCGCACCACGCGCTCGCGTGCCATGGGCTTGCACCAGACCGCTGTCTACGTGGGCACCATCGGCGGCGGATTCCTGGCTGGTTACATTGGCGAACGCTACGGCTGGCGCTGGTCATTCGTCATCTTCGGCGCACTGGGAGCCGTACTGGGACTGATCCTGCTGGGCGTGCTGCGTGAACCGGAGCGAGGCGCGGCAGATTTGGAAGATGGCGGTGGCGCGTCGCCGGCCAAACATCTGGAACGAGCGTCGGTGGGGACTTCCATCAAGCTGGTGCTCGGCACGCCCACCGCTCTGCTGCTGATGGGCGCTTTCATGTGCGCGAACTTTGTCGCATTGGTTCTGCTGGCCTGGATGCCGAACTTCCTCTATGACAAATTCCACATGAGCGTGGCCATGGCCGGCCTCTCCGCCACGCTGTTTGTGCAAGTCGCCAGCATGGTGGGTTCGCCGCTGGGTGGTCTACTGGCTGACGTCTTCCGCCGTAAACACGTGGGCGGGCGGGCGCTGATCCAGGCCGGCGCGGTTCTTTGCGGAGCGCCTTTTGTGTTCTATTGCGGCCGCGCGGGAACCATGACTGCCGTGATTGTGGCCCTGACGTTCTGGGGCCTGTTCAAGGGCCTCTATGACGCCAATATTTTCGCTTCCGTTTACGACGTGATGCCGCCGCAAGTGCGCGGAACAGCGGCGGGCTTTATCAATATGATGGGATGGCTTGGGGGCGGGGCCGCACCGGTGATGATTGGTTGGATTGCGGAGCGCATCGGCCCCAGCCGGGCGATCTCACTTTCCGCCTTTGTTTACGTGGCCGCGGGAGCGCTTCTGCTCACGGCTACAACCTTCTTTCATTCGCCGGGACGTCGAACGAGTTGAGCAGTACGTTAAGGGGTAGGAGTTCTTGCTATGGCGCGAGATAACTACTCAAGATAAACACTCAGGCAATTTACCAGCGGCGACGCCGCAGTCCCGGTGTTGAGGTGAAACGCTTCCACCGGCGAGACCAAATGCCGATAACACTACCAAGGTGGAGTGGTCACTCCAAGCCCAGGAAGAGCGACGGCTTGAGGCTAAAGCGCTGCGCGAACAACATCGCTTGCGCGGTGGAGATGGCGCGCTTGCCGCCCAAAATATCGGAAATGCGGGATTGAGGAATCTCCGGTTCGAAGCTCTTTTGCCCGAGGCCATTTTCATCGATCAGGAACTTGAGAAGCTCGTGCGGAGGGAATTTCTTCAGTCGCCGAGCCCGTTGGCGGCGTCGTACTCTTCCACGAGGAGAACCCAGGTTCGGAAGAGTTTGTCTTCCTCTTTGCTGCGGTCGGTGGCTTTGACAGCCAGTTCGGACAGGGTGTTTAGCGCAGCCTGGTACTCGCTTTTTGATTCAATGATGGTGGGAATCTTCAAACGTCACCCCAGGAACCCGCGGAAGCTCTCGGGTGACACCGCGTAGCCGGGGAAAATGCCTGTTGGGATTTTCACTCCCAGGTGCGCATCGCCACTTCCGCGAAGACATCGCGGAAATCGGTGGTCAGTGCCAGGTCGCGGCCTTCATGGAGTTGATGCGTCTTTAAGGCCGGGCCAATGGCCGTAAACCTTTCCGCCCTTCACCGATCCACCGAAGGCAAACATGGCGTTGGCGTGGCCGTGGTCGGTGCCGCGGTTGCCGTTTTCGCGGGCGGTGCGGCCGAACTCCGACATGGTCAGCACCGTGATGTCCGCCATGCGGTCTCCCATGTCCTTGTGGAAGGCGGCAAGAGAATCGCCGAAGTCCTTCAGGCGGTTGGCCAGTTGGCCGGTCACTCCGCCTTCGTTCACATGGTGGTCCCATCCGCCCACTTCCGCAAAGGCAACTTCCAGCCCGGCATCGGATTTGATGAGTTGCGCGATCTGCTGCAAGCTTCTTGCCCAGCGGGCCGCGCGGATATTCCGCGCCATTTTCCGGCTGGTACGCTCCGATCTGAATGCGTTGCAGGGTGGAGATGGCCTCAAAGGTTTCGTGCGCGGTGCTGGAAAGCAGCGGGTCGGAGGTCGAGGCGTACATTTCCTCGAAGGCGCTCCGCCACCAGTTGCACGCCGCGCGCTGGGGTGATTGGCGTTGCCCGCCAGATGGAAGGCCTTGCAGGTCCTGCGTGCAGAGGCAGGGCGCGGCGCCCATCATCGTGCGCGGCGTGGAAGCGGAAAAGGCCACCGCGCGGAAAGGCGTGGCATCGGCGTGGGGCGCGCTTTGCAAGAATCGGTTCAGCCAGCCATCGGGAGTGGACTTCACGCCGGGCGTCGCCGACTCCATGTAATCCTGCGCGTCGAAGTGCGAGCGCGTGCTGTCCGGCGAGCCGGCGGCATGAATGATGGCGAGTTGACGAGCGTCGAACAGCGGCTTCAGGGAAGCGAGGCTGGGGTGCAGGCCAAAGAAGCCGTCAAGATCGATGGCGCTAGGGCCGCTCTCGCTGCGACGGGAGGGCGCCGGGATGGCAATCGTCGGGCGCATGGCGTGGTAGTTCTTTTCGCCGAAGGGAACCACGATGTTCAGTCCATCGGCCGCGCCGCGCTGAAAGATGGCCACCAGGATTTTCTTGCGCCCGGGCTGCTCCGCGGCGAAGGCTGTCCGCCGCAGAAAGCTGGGAACGAAGCTCGCGCCGAAAAGGCTCAGGCCGGTGGTCTTTCAAAAAGTAGCGTCGGGAAATTGCCATGTTGCACCTCACACCCTCTTTTCACCTTCTCTGAAACTCCGGCGACCCGAGCAGCAGTGCTGCCATCAGCGTCGTTTTCGGAAAGTTGCGCGGATTGCCTCCGCCGGCGCCGTTTAAGCCGTCCAAACTCTTCCTGACCGCCGCCTGGGTTTGGGCGGAGACCGAACCGCCCAGCGTTCGCTGCACCAGGTGATCCCAGACCTCCCGCGGTCATCAGAGGCGTGAGGGCCTGGAGGTCGAGTTGCGTCCCGCGGATGCGGTTGGCCGCCAGCGCCATGGAGAAATTCATTCGCGCCAGCAGCGTGCCGGAGTTGATCCAATTGCTGGCGCGGTCGGGATAGCCCGTAGGCGCTTGGTACTGGAAGAAGCGGCTGGCCCATCCGCATGATCAGGCCCATCAGCGGCTGTCCGCCGTCGGTCTCGGCCTCCAGCGTTCGCAGCGAGCTGGCCACGAGCTCGAAGGGAGACTTCACCTTGGCCCGGAAGGCCGCCGGGGAATTGAATTCCGGCGAAGTCAGGATCGTCTTCAAGACTGAGCGAATATCGCCCTGGGACTCGCGTGAAGGTGCGAGCCGTGCGGTCAACGACGGAAGCGGGAGGATCGTCGGCGACGAAGTGGCGGCAGAGTTTGAGGGAAATGAAATGCGCGGTGGAAGGATGGCCGCCAGAATCTGCAGCACTTCCATGCCATCTTCCACTCCGCCTCGGCCGCTAATCTTGTGGCCCAGAACCACTTTTTCCCCGTAGTCGTGAAAACGTGGACGGAAGATGAATCCTCCGCCTTGCTGGGGGCGGTCGATGGTCCAACCGGTAAAGCAGCGCGCCACCTCGCGCACGTCGTGCTGGGTGTAGCCGCCATCTACGCCCAGGGTGTGGAGTTCCATCAACTCGCGCCCGTAGTTTTCATTCAAGCCCCGGCGCTCGCGTTGCGCCGGCTTGCCGTTGGGCCGCAGCGCTGCCGCGCCGCCCGACCGGCCAAATGCCACGGGCCGCGGCCTGCCGTCGGCAGGGCCGTTCGCTGCCTGCGAGTTTGGGCCGACGCTGAGCCAATTATCGAGATAGAACAGCATGGCGGGGCTTTGCGCCGTGGCGGTAAGCAGTTGGGAGAAATTCCCGAGGGCGTTGGGCCGGATCGCGTCCTGCTCGAAGGAGGTCAGGAGCCACTTGTTGACTCCCTTTTCGGCGTAGATGTTGAAGTGGTTCATCCAGAAATGAACCATGACTTCCTGAAGCTGCCGTTGGCTGAAGGCCGCACGCCAGAGCTGTTCCCGAGCCAGTTCCATGAGCACCTGACGTGGCCCTTCCGCCTGCATCCCGGGAGCCATTTCGTTGGGGGCGGGGCGAGCCATCATGGACTCCTGGTTCGGAGCCCCGGGCGGTTGGCCCTCCATGCGCTCCTGTCTTGCCTGAATCTTGGCTTGCTGCTTCGGGGCAGGGTAGTCCTCCATAAGTTCCGCGGGACTCAATGCCAGGGTGGGGAGGCCAGCGATCTTGCGTTCCACGTCAGAGTCGTCGATGTTCCCGGGACGGAGCTGCTCGTTGAGAAGAGCTTCCACCCCCACCCGTTTGACCTTCTCCACGTCCTGGGGTCGGGGGCCAAAGGTGGTCCGGCTGAGAAAGTGCCAGGCAGTAAGGTCGGGGGAAAGTGCTGAATTTGCTTTGTCTCTCATAGAAAAGGTCCTTGGTGCCGGAATTGCCCATGGCGGGGTATATTCCCACCCTGCCAACCGAGAGCAACTCGCTGGATTGTCCTGTTCGGGCGCCCTCTGGGGATTCAAACCCTGCTTGCGCGCGAAAGTTGCGACCTGGCGGGGTCCAAGTCGCAACGGCCACTGGACGAGTTGCCGAGCCGGCTCTGGCGGAAAAGAGTGCAAATCCTTACATTTTTCAGACTGAAAGGCCTCGACGTCGCTTGATAACGTTCGGGTATTGCGCGTCTTTGACGAAAAATGATAATCTTTACTTCGAACGCTTGCGTCAGGGCAACCCAATTGCGAAGTTTGGCTTCACACTGAGGGGCGATTTCCTTTAGCGCCAGTCCGAGGGTGTTTATTTGCGGATGTGTTTGTTCTTTGCGGCTGATCGGAGTAGAATCAATCTACGTCCGGAACGTCGGCGAACGCTAATTGAGGAAAACGGTTTGTTCAGATTTGTGCGGTCCGCAGCCCGGCGTAGTGGTCCTGTCGCGACGGCAATGGGGCGTACTATCTTCGTCACGGTCGCTCTGCTCATCGTAACCGTCGGAGTCCTGGCTACTGAAACGCGCATTCCACAGGCGACCCAGGACACGAGTTTACGGCACACCTCGAAAAGCAGCCGTATGACGGAGTGCGGTGGCGATGAAATGCCGCCGCCACTGGTTGCCGAGTCTCGATCTGCCCCCCCGAGGGCGACGCCCCACACCTTTCACGACAATTCTTTCGATGTAGTTTTCCCGGAGTTTAGTGGCGCTCCCCAAGCGCACGGTTTGCGAGCTCCACCCCTCGTCTAGTCACTTCCTCCTACAAGTGTGTCTTCCTGCTAGCCATGAGGGTCGACACGTTGATCAGCTCCAATCTATCCAATGCCCCGGCGAACAGCAGGTGAGTTGCCAGTCCGTCGGAGGTGAAAGCGACGTAAAAGGCCGCGGGCCATGAAACCAGCGATCGTAGCAGCGAAAGGTCCAAAAACACGCAGGATGCCGCCGGCCCAGCAGACGTCGCAATAGCTCGTTCCAAACGGATGGAGGGTGATGCGATGAGTGCAGTTCTTGAGGCACCGGTTTTCTCCGCGGACGAGGAGGGGTGCGAAACCTCAACAGATGTTCTGGTTCTCGACAGGGAACCGGCGTTTACTGACAACGCTCCTGGGGACTCTGCGGGCACGCTCAGCGAAGGGTATTTCGCTGAGCGGCGGACTGTCCGGCGGCAGAGCGGCGGCGCGCACGAGGTTCGTTTGGGCCCCCAGCGCGAAGCCGAAATCTCGACGGCGACCGAACCGGCCGCTGCCGAATATTCCTGGACGCCAACTGAGTCGGGGGCTCTCCCCGCAAGTCGCCCCTTACTGAAGGAGGAATTCGACTCGCTTTACCAAACGTATGCGCGCCGTGTGTATCGTCAATGCTATCGCATGCTCGGCAATCAGGAGGACGCGGAAGACCTGACGCAGGAGGTTTTCCTTCAGTTGTTTCGCAAGGCGAGTACTTTCCGGGGCGAGTCGAGCTTTTCCACCTGGCTGCACCGCCTGACGATCAACACGGTTTTGATGCAAATGCGGCGTTTCCGCCGGTGGCGTGGCTCCGTGACTTCGCTGGATGCGGTGCCGGTGAGTGATGATGGTGCGAACGAATTTCCCGCGGCGGCCAGCCTGGTGCCGGCGCCCGCGACCAGCCCGATGGAAAAAATAACGCTGGACGTGGCGATCGGGAAACTGTCCTCCGGGTACAAGGAGATTTTCCTGCTTCATGACCATGAGGGCTATCGGCACGATGAGATTGCCAGGCTACTGGGCATTAGCGAGGGGACGTCGAAGTCGCAATTGCACAAGGCCCGGCTTCGCCTGCGTCATCTGGTGGGAGGCGACCGTGCGCCGGCAGACTCCCCGGCGTCGGCAGTTCGAAACCGCCGTGCGAAGCGCTGCCGCTTTTCTTACCCTGCGCCAGCGTTGCACTCAGCGTGACAATACGGCGAGGAGGGCCTGATAACCGTCCACCAGCAGGCCCTCATAGCCGTGCGGCGTGCCGTCCCACGCCTTCCAGTCGTTGGTCATACCGTTCGCGCCGAAGCCTTGGAAGCCGCCCTCCTCAAACCCCTTGAGCATGGGGAACATCATGGCGTCGGCGTCCTGGCGCCGGCCCATCTGATAAAGGGCGGCCAGGGTGTAGTAGGCCATGCAGGCCGTCGCCCCGCCGTTTTCATAGATCTGGAACCCGTCCGATCCGTCCTCTTTCTCGCCTCCACCCCAGCGTTTGTCGTGATGAACATAATCACCGCGGCGAACGGGAATCAGGTTTCCCGGCAAGCCGTATTCGAAGTGCGTGTAACCGACTTCCCTCATCTTGGCGAGCAGGCGATCCATAATGGCGTTGGCTTTGTCTCGAGGCACCAGTCCATACAAAATGGCCAGGCCATTCACGAAGGTGAAATAGTAGTCATGCAGTTCGCCGTCGGCGCTCTTCCAGCCCGCCAGCACTCCGGTCTGTGGGTCGTAGAAAGTCTGGAAATAGACGGAGCGGAGCTTTTCCGCTCGGGCCGTGTACAGTTCCGCGTCGTCGGGATGGTTGGCCGCGCGCGCCAGTTCCGCCGTCTCCACCAAGGCCTTGTAGGCAAGCGCGTTCGAGTAGGCGTCCTGATGGCCAAAGCCGATGGTGTCCCACCAGTTGGACGGGCGTACGACGATTTTATCCGGCCACGAATTGTAGTTCCCGCTGACGGGATATTCCAGCAGCCCGTCTCCATCCACATCCATGGCCAGCATCCTGGTGGCCCAGTCCTTGATCCCGGAATAGTTTTTCTCCAGCCAGGCGTGATCCTTGCTGCCGGTGACGTAATCGCTGGCGGCCATCAGCAGGGAAGGATAGCTGTCGCAGAAGTCGTAGCGCGTACCGCCGCCGTATCCCTGCATGCCGTAGCCTTTCATGCCGCCGAGGTAGCGATCCAGGGTTTGGCGGATCATGTCGAGCGCGGTGAGTCCCGGCGCCAGGGGCGGCGTGTGCAACGCCATGGAGGAGTACTCAAAGACGGTGAAAGCCACCGGATCGCTGGCGGCGTGGTTGGCCAGCACGCGAGCCCGTGGGTTCAGTTGAAAGATATTCAGCCAGTCGCGCCGAAAGCCGTCAAATCGCGGGTCGCCTTTGATTCCAGGAATTTGAGGGTAAATGGCGACCACTTCCAGGTCGTAATCCACCTGAGGCTTGTCGGCCGTGGCCGCGGGGAAGGTGATCCGCACGTAGTCGTTGGCCTGCTGCTCACGGTGCGAATAGCGCAACGCGTCGTAGCCGAGTGCCAGGCCCGCGCTGGAAGTGACGCGGAAGGTTCCCAGGTCGGGCAGGTGCAGCAGCGCCGGTAATCGCACGCTGCCATCTTCATTGATCAGCCCCAGCAGCGTGGCATGGTTGAGGTGGGGATTGAAATTTAGCACCAGGGGAGGCGGCGGGCTTCCGGCTCTGAACCGCGACCGCAGGTGGATCTGTCGCGGGGCAAATTGAAACGTCCAGGCGGCGGGAGCGCCCTTGGAAGCGCCGGCGGGACGATATTCGAACGCCGTACCAGAGTGACGCAACTGGTACGCGGTTTGCGCCTTGGACGGTGGGCGCAGGGGGTTGGCGTCGAGCTTGCTCTGGCCGAGCGAATCGACGGTAAGCGAAACGAATGCCGGCTGGTCGGGGGCCATTTCCACCCGCATGTATGCGGATTGAAATTGAGGCGCGCTTTCTGGCGGCGATGCGAGCGCGGCGGTAGAGAAGAAAAGTGCGGTTATCAATGATGCGACGAACTTGGGCATTGGCGGGTCTCCTCGTGCATATTCCGTTCGAAGAATAAAGTCGTCCACGCGGCATGTGTCATTTTGAGCGCGCAGTACTCTGACTTGCCGGGTAGGACACTGAAGTGATTTGAGCAAACCTGAAGATCGAGCGGCGACCGCGTCAGTTCCGCCTCAGCCGTGCAGCGCGTGGCCGTTTCCGCCCGCTTTCTTCTGGCTTTCCTGGATCCGATTGAGTTGCTCCAGAAGAGTTTCCAGGATCCGCTGCACCAGGACCAGTCGCTCGGCTTCGTTGCGAAGGGTCAGCAGTTGCTGCTTGAAATCGAGTTCCAGCGGCAAGGCGGAGGCGAGGCGAAACGACAGGTAGCGATAGGGGCGGGGAATGTGCACGGGCATCTCGGCGGCGTGGCGCAGCTTTCGCAAGGCCTGGCCGAAACGCTCGATGGCAAGTTTGGCGGCCTCGTCACTGGGAGTGTCCGGGCCCTCGTCGTCGAAGTACTCCACTGCACCCTGTAAGTAGGGCTGCTCGTCGTTGGTTAGCAGGATTTCAAAGCGGCGCCGGCCGACCGTGAGGATGTCCATGCGGCCATCCTCATACTTGCGCGTTACGTTAACGATGTGGGCCGTGCAACCCACCGCGCTCACCGACTGCTCTTTCAGGCGCACGACGCCGAACTCCTTGGGGCTCCCAACTGCCGCTGCCTCCAGGCATTCGCTAATCATGGTCCGATAACGGTTCTCAAAGATGTGTAGGGGAAGAGCTTCTTCGGGCAGGAGCACCAAATCGAGCGGAAACAGCGGCAGCAGGTTTTCCTCCATGGCGAAGCTCCGTTCTAGTGCAAAGGAGCAAATGCGTGACCGTCCCAGGGGCACGCCTTGTCGATGCTGACACTATCCAACGCTTTTTCCCTGCCGGCAACGAAAAACTCAATTTTCCCCTTCCACACCGGTTCTTGTCCCTTGCCATTGGGGCGAAACGTTACGTCTCCGCTGGTCTTCGTTCCCGGGGCTCCGATGTTCTGCTCGGGAGGTCGTAGAATCTGCATTTGAGAGTTGTACTGAGAAAGGTTTTGATACTCGATAGGCGCCTGCCACAAATCCTGGAACCTGCCCCCCGCGATTTTGCGAATGCGCAGCATCTTCCCAAAGGACTGCGCCTGCTCGCGAAAGTGTTCTTTGGTGATCACGCAATCGCTGCCATCGCCAAGGAGGTCGCGGACTTCGATGGAGGTGATTCCGCCATCCAATTCGCTAATGGTAATATTCAGCGTGGTGGTGGGCGCATACGTTCCCTGCTGGGGCGAGAAGATGATGAGTTTCGCCATGGAAAGCGGCGGCGTCAGCACGTAACACAGCAGCGCGGGAGGTCCATCCCCTTGCCGAACAAGGTATCGCGCGATGTCCGTGTGGTCGGCGGTAAAGTCGTCCAGGTAAGGCGCTCCGAGTTGCCGCAACAGCTCATTGTCCGACGGATAGGATTCCGCCGGCTTCACCTCGTTCGGGCTGATCGCCATCCAGCCCAGTTCTTCGTTTCCGGTTTCGAGATTGAGTGCTCCCACACGGGCCAATGTTTGGCCGTGCTTTTCCTTGGTCTTGAAGACCGGAATCACCAATCCCTGGGCCAGGTTACGGCTTGCCTTTTGCAGGTCCTCTTCGGAAACCGAAAGTTTTCGCGAACCTGTATGGAGTTCAAGCCATCCGATGGGCGCAATGGGTCCGGCCGGCTTTTTCTCTTTCGCCGCCCCTGCGCAGGGAAAGGCGGCACACGCGGCAATCAAGGCTATGACCATGTGCGTTTTCATGACACCGCCTATTGTTGACGAGTCGGGCCGGTTTGACAAACAGAATTTCGTTCGTCAGTTTAGCCTCCATCCCGCCCCTTGGGACCCGGCTCTGCCTGGCTACTGGCCCCGGTCTGTTCGCCTTTCCCTTTGGCGCAAGTCGGGTTGGACGAAATGGTTGCCGCCGTTCTTAGCCATCGTACCGTGAAATCCTCGTGTCACCCAGGCGAGCGGTAATATAATGATCGAATAACCCGCCTCGCCTTGGCAAAAGAAATCCCAACATCCAAACAGTCGAGAGGTTAGAATTCAACGGGTTGGCTCGTTGATTTGATGCTTATCGGCCTGCGTCTTACAATCAACGGGTGTCGTGTGTTGGCTCGAAAGTAATCTTACAGCGCGGGAAAGGCTCAAGCATGTGTTTTGATCGTTGGAATAATACCGTCCTCGCGGCTGCGGGGCTGCTCTTTGTGCTGGCAACCAGAGCTGCCGCGGGTGAACTCATTCTGCCGTCTTCAACCTTATCCGGGTCAGGAATCGTACCGATCACTTTCAAGCTACACGAGGGACTCACAGGGAAAGGCACCCTGCAAGTTCGCTGGACGGACAGCCTGAACCGCCTGGTGGAGGACAGCACCGTCCCCGTTGAGTTGCACGACGAAACCGAGGTGCATTTTCGCATTGATCTCTCTCGTGCCGTTGCCATGCAGAACAGCTTGCACGCCCACTTGGCGTTCGACGGCGCGGATGCTCGCGGCGAGGTGAGGCACATTGAAGATGACGCTGACGCCAGCTTCGCAGTCCAGCCTGCCAAAACCGGCTGGAAGGACTACGTCATCATCATGTGGCAGCCTTATCCCGCCAAGCTTGTTCCGGCGCTGGAGACGCTCGGCATCAACGGCGGGGAACTGATGGGCTGCGCGCGAGGAGTGCCGGAGTCCCTCGTTGTGAACAACGTCCGCTGGTACTGCGAGGGACTTGCCAACGACTACTACTCGGAGTACCACCGCTACCGTGCGGACCGCATTCAGAACTGGTCGCTTCTGGAGGCGAAAAAGCTGTACGAGCAGGACCCCTCGAACCGCCAGGCGCTCAAACGCTCACCCAGCTTCTGGGACCCGGTCTGGCGCAAGACGGTTCATGACCGCCTGGTGAGCGCGGCGGAGAGGAACAAGCCTTACCAGCCTTATTTCTACTCGTTGGCTGACGAATCGGGCATTGCCGATCTGGGCGCGGCGTGGGATTTCGACTTCTCCGATCAGTCGCTTGTACCCATGCGTGCGTGGCTCAAAACGCAATACGCGAGCCTGGACGAGCTCAACCGCGAGTGGGGCACCGCATTTACCACCTGGGACAGCGTCATTCCGCAAAATACCAATGAAGCCATGAAGAACCCGCACGACAACTTTGCCTCTTGGGCCGACTTCAAGACGTGGATGGACATTTCCTATGCCGACGCGCTGAAACTGGGTGTGGACGCCGTGCACGAAGTGGACCGCGACGCTTACGTGGAGATCGGCGGAGCGCAAAAGCCCGGCTGGGGAGGTTATGACTACGCGCGGCTGACCCGGGTTCTGGACGCCATGGAGCCCTACGACATCGGTGCCAACGTATCGCTGATTCGCTCCTTCAATCCCGGCATGCCACTGCTCACCACGACCTTTGCCAGAGGTGACCAGGAAAGGCAGCGTGTCTGGCACGAACTGCTGCAAGGAAATCGCGGGCTGATTATCTGGGACGATAAGCTCGAATACGTACAGCCTGACGGCCAACCCGGAGCGCGTGGCAAGGCGGCCGGTGCGTATTACAACGAACTGCGCGACGGCTTGGGCGCGTTGATCATGAACAGCCGCCGGCTGAATGACGGCATTGCCATCCATTACTCGCAGCCGAGCCTGCGCACCCAGTGGATGCTGGAGCGGCGCCCGGACGGGCCTGCCTGGATGAAGCGCGACGCGCAGTACGAACGCTCCAATAACCAATTCCTGCGCCTGCGCGAATCCTGGTGCGAGCTGATTGAAGACCAGGGCATGCAGTACGACTTTGTATCTTATCTGCAAATCCCGGAAGGCCGCCTGCTGGCCGGTGGATACCGAGCGCTGATTCTGCCTGAGTCCAGTTCGCTTTCGGTTGCTGAGGCGGCGGTGATTCGCGAGTTCATTGCGCAAGGCGGGGTAGTGATTTCCGACGGCGTGCCCGGCACTTTCGATGAGCACAGCCGGCGCCTGGCCGCCTCACCGCTCGCCGACCTCTTTGCGGGGGATGATTCCGGCAAGGCGCCTGCGACGGTTCATCCGTTCGGCAAAGGAAAGGCCATTACGCTCAACGCCGACGTTGCCCCCTACCTTCAGGACCGCCTGCTGGGCAAGGAAGCACCCGTGCACGATTTGATTGGCGGCCTGCTCAGCACGAACGGCGTTCACCCGGAGTTTGCCGTCGAGGACGCGCAGGCAAAGCCCGTGGTGGGGGTTGAAACGGTCGCTTACGCCAATGGTGGCGTGCGGTTGATCGCCATGCTCTCCAATCCCCAACTGCGCGTCGATGAACTGGGGCCGGCGAACTTCCGCTCCAACGAGCGCTTTGAAAAGCCCGTCACGGTGCACCTCCGCCTGCCGCAGCCCATGAATCTGTACGATACGCGGACGCGGAAAGCGTTGGGAAGGCAACAGAGCGTGACCCTGACGCTTGACCCGTATGAACCCACCATCCTCGCGGCCACGGCGGCGGCCTTGCCGGAGCTGCGCGTCTCCATTCCTGAAGAGGCGAAGCGGGGAACCTCTGCGCATATCGGGGTCTCTGCCACGCCCACGCCCGCCGACACTGCCATCTTTCACGTTGATGTGGTCGATCCGCAGGGCGTTCGATCCATTAACTATTCCGGCAATCTCATCGCATCGCGCGGAACCGGCATGAAGTCTGTCCCGTTTGCCGTGAATGATCTTTCCGGCAAATGGACGGTGGCTGTTCACGATCTGCTGAGCGGCCAGACCATCACGCGACAGGTTAACGTTCAATAGAGGTTGGGAATTAATGATGCAACTATACCCAAGCAGGCTCACGGCGATTGCGTTGGCCGTCGCCTTTTTCGTCGGCGCCGGCAGCCTTCAAGCGCAGGTTTATTCTCCCCGCGTTACGAAGCAAGGGCAGCCCGATGTGACCGATTTGAGGGCCATGACGGCGGAGATCTACCGTCAGGCAAACGCCACCACCGAGCGTGCGAAGGCCGAGGCCATCTGGCGCTTCTATCTCACCGACGGTCGGTTCGTGAAGCCGGGGATCTTTTACCATATTGCCGGATGGGCGTATGAGGAGCCCGAGGGCCAGGTGCTGGACCCCGAAAAACTCCTCAACAGTTACGGCTTCGGCCTCTGCTATCAGGTGGCGCCGCTGCTGGAGGCAACTTACGACGCCGGCGGCTTTCGCGACTCGCGGGTCTGGTTCCTTACCGGGCACACCGTGGCTGAGGTCTTCTACGACGGCGCCTATCACTACTTTGACTCCGACATGATGGGATACAACCCCGTCGGCAGCGGCCCGTTGAAGCTTCGGCCGGTGGCTTCGGTGCACCAGATTGAGCAGGACGGCAACATCATCCTGAAAAAGGAAATCAAACCGGGGCAAGCCGACCCGACGGCAGTGGATTATCCCTGGTACCCCGCGGACGTCCGCGCCCATGCCATTTCCGGTCTCGGCCGAACTTTTTACCACGACGAGCGACAACTACTTGTACCCCTTTAAGCGCTATCCGCAGGGGCACGAGATGTCGTTCGTGCTGCGGCCGGGCGAACGCATGATTCGGTATTTTCAACCGGAGCCGGCGGGCGTGTTCTACTTGCCTTATCAGTATGACGGCAGCCAGTGGCAGGAAGTCCCGCAGGAGTTCAAGGAGTACAACATCAAGACGGCCGACGGCCCCCACAGCCAAAAGGACGCGCGCGCTTGGGCAACGGGAAAGATCGAATACCGCCCGCCCGCCGATGTGCTGGCCGCATGGCAAGCCGGTGCGAACAGTACTGCCACCCTGGTGTTAGCCATGCCGTGTCCGTTTGTGGTGATCGACGCCGCCTTTGATATGGAGGTCGCCTTGCCCACCGCAGATGATGCTCTGCGGGCCGAGACCTCGACGGATGGCGGCGCTTCGTGGGTGGAAAGCGCCGCGCTGGCCGGACCCTTCAATGGCCCATGGAAGATTCGACCGGCGCGCCTTAACCAGTCCGCTCACGGGGAGCGCAACGCCGTCTCCGGGACCTATGGGTATCTCTTCCGCCTTACCTACAAAGGTAGCGACAAGGCATCGGGTGCCGTTCGCAATTTGCTGGTCACGACGGTGTTCCAACATAACCCGCGAACGCTGCCCGCACTCACGGCGGGCAATAACGAGCTTGAATACCACGCCGCGCGGGAGGTGAGACGGGAGTTGCCGGTTCGCCTCGACAAGATAGACCACTTCGCATCCGGGGTAACGAATGCGACGTATGCGGAGCGGAGCGGCCAGGGCTTCATCGTGAACGAACAAGGGTCCGCCGGCGAGGTGATTTTTGCCCTTACCGATCCGGAGGGACTGGCGGTGAGCGGCTTTGATGTCGGCGCGCGATTCCTCGATCTGCGCAATGGTTTAGCCCCCGACAAGTTCACGGCCGAGGTGCGCAAAGTTGAGCCCTGGCCGGCTCCGGCCAGCACACCGGTGCGCGCCTCGCTTTCATGGTCAACCAAAGCCGACGGCCCGTGGCAGACGCTCTGGATTTACGACGACCATCTGAAATGGCTCGATGGCCAGGCGATTGACCGCACGCTGCGCTGGCCGGAAGTCGATAGGAGCGTGCGCGGCTTGCCCCGGGGAACGCGCCGCGTGTATGTTCGCTATGCGATCGATGGCATGGCGATTGACAGTCTGCGCATGGCCGTCATCCGCGAGGTCGGTCCCTCGCCCTCGGCACTCAGGGTTACTCACGTTTGGAACGACAATGGCCAGGATAAGGAGTTCACCCAAGTAATCCCCGGCGGTTCGGTTGCTCAGCAGTATGTCGTGAATATTTCCGGCGACACGATCTCCAACGAGGCGTTGATCATGGAATGTCCGGCGGCGGTAAGGTCTGGCCGTTGACCCAAATACTTTTTGACGCGAAAGGGCTTGCGCAGAGGCCATCCAAAAGGCTAACTCGGTCGTCGTGTTAACGGGCGCCGGAATTTCCGCGGAGTCGGGCATTCCCACTTTCCGCGGAGCGGGCGGGTTGTGGCGGAACTATGCGGCGCAAGACTTGGCGACACCGGAGGCCTTCGCGCGTAACCCACGCCTGGTTTGGGAGTGGTATGACTGGCGGCGTGGGATCATTCGCGGGGCGCAGCCGAATCCCGGCCATTTGGCGCTCGCTGCCATGGAGCAGCGGTTGGCCGGGCGAGCCGCCAAGGACGGCAGCTTCACGCTGGTCACCCAGAATGTGGACGGTCTCCACGAGCGCGCCGGCAGCCGCAACGTGCTCAAGCTGCACGGTGACATCTGGCTGGTACGCTGCACCGCTTGTGGCGCCGAGGAGCGCAACGAGGAGGTGCCTCTGCGCGAACTCCCGCCGCGATGTCATTGTGGCGCACCGCAGAGGCCCGGCGTGGTTTGGTTTGGCGAATCCCTGCCCTCCACGGCATGGGAACATGCGTGCGAGGCCGGCGGCCAGGCGCAAATCATGCTGGTCGTGGGAACGTCCGCCGCGGTCTATCCGGCGGCAGGCTTGGCGGGAGTGGCACGAGCCTCTGGGGCAAAGGTGGCCATTATCAACCCCGAGTCCACCCCTCTCGATTCCGACGCTGACTGGGTTTTGCGCGGCCCCGCGGGTGAAGTCCTGCCGAAGCTTCTGTGAAGCCTAAACGGGGTCCGGAGACGGGCGCAGAACCTGGTTCCTGGTGCCTACCATTCCGGAGGGACATCCATCGGTGTTCGAGCATGCCCGAGAGTATACTCCTGCACGGCATGGCTATAGTACTTTTGGTAGGATTGACACGCCGCCCAGCGGGCGTAAAATGAGCTGGCTTGAGAAGGGCAACTAGTAATTTCCACTGTTTTGTAGCGGCGATATGGAAGCGCTCGCATTCGCTCCGTTAATAAGGAAGCCAGACGCATGTTTCGCGACAGATCGCGAGAATTTCCGTATCTCCTTTCGCGTGGAAGCTGCCCGAAGGACTTCATTCAACCCATCGTGGAGGTTTAGATATGCCACCCAGCTTCTTCACTAACCTTGCCAAACTGCGGCGTGATCAGGATGCGGCCCACCTGGTGGGCATGCCCATGGAGCACGCGCGCGTTTTCATGGAAGTTGCGCGGCAGGAAAAGTGCGTCATCAGCAGTCGGCAATTGGGCCGGGTCTGCACCGGGTTGATGCGCGCCGGCTACGATACCAAGGGCTTTCGCATGAAGAGCAAGAGTTGCGACTTCGGCCCCATGGCGGGATTCATCTGCCTGGATGAGCGTCTGCACAAGAAGGGCGCCGCCTACAATCCCAAGCAAAAGGCGGACATTGAGCATTCCCTGCACGGCGATGCCTGGGACCAGACGAAGAAATGGAAGGCCTCCACCGAGCAGATCTGCATCACCGAGGAGCGGTTGCAGGAGTTGCGAAACTGGAACGATGCGGAGGTGCGTGAGGCTCGGATCGACCCGGCGCAGATGAACCCCGATGTCTGGGTCGGCGATGTCGCCCGGCCCGTGGAACTGCATTATGCGCTGCACAAAGAACGACGGCACGGTGATGAGGTGTGGGCGCTCTACCACGCGCCCAAGGCTCTGCCCCGCACCCCGGTGGTGTGGAGAGCGGCGTGGGAAGTCACCGTGGGAGGCTATGGCATTTCGCCGGTCATGGCGCTGGTGAATCCTTATCCTGCCTACCCCGTCGGGCATTACAAGAATTGCTGCACCGGGGATTACGACTTGTTCGGAGTATGGCCGCTGAAGCGCCTGCGCGGGTCGGATACTCTCCCCGTCGGCCACCAGCTTGCCACCACCAACAAGCCGGTCCCGTACCAGCCGATGAGCGAAGACCGGCGCATTGCCGGCATGTCGAGCAGTACGGTGATGGTGGGGCCGCCCGGAAACCAGATGAAGGCTGTGGACAAGCAGATTGCCGATTGGGAAGACAAACGGCTCGGCAATATCAGCAACCGCGTGCATATGGTGGGGCAGATGCTCAACTCGCTGGTGCAGGCCACCGTGAACCGCGGTAGGGGCCGTGCTCGTGACATTGTTCACCACAGCGACGAAGCGGGGCGTCCTTTCATTACGGGCATTGACGACCACATCATCGCGTTCATTCCCGCGCCCGGCGCCAGCTACATCGTGGGAGTGGAATCGCCCGGTGGCAGGCCCAACATCGAACAATGGGTGGCCTTCTTCCGCCTCGTTGACGACCTTGGCTATCAGCTCATTCTCAACACCCATTGGAAGGCGCAGATGAACGCGTGGGGAATCGGCAATCTCGGCACCATCGGCGATTCCCGCGGCTGGCGCACCCCCCATAACGACCCGGTCAGGTCAACGTAGAGGATCTCAACGGATTGAAGGTCTAGGGCCGCGCCCAAGAAACCAACAACCTCTCTGCGCGGAGAGGTTGACGGCATGGCCGGCGGGTGAGGGGTCTCTTGCTGGCGGGGGCGCTGGCGCTGCTTATAGGGGCCGGGAGTTTCTCCATTTTTTCCGGAGCACCAAACACGTGGCGCGGTTGCCGGTAACCACCCCCGTCGCTCGCGCTCCGGCCCCTCCTGAATCAGGAGGGGAGCCGCCCAGAACTGCCTCCGCACTACGATTCTAGCCTCACTTTGTGCTTGACAAAAGCCTAGTAATGTGCGTATAGTCGGTGATGAGGGGCCTCCTGCCTGTTCGCAATCACGCGGGCAGGCGCCACGAGCCGCCGCATGAAGCCTCACCACCTCCTTTTGCCGACCACCGCTTTTCGTCTACTTGGTTCCCAGAGACATTCTAGCCCATGGGTCTTGGTCGAAATCTCCCGGAAGGGCGGCGCTAAACGTCGATTTTGGAGCCGGGGAGGGCAGAAAAAACAAAAATTATACGTCCAAAGCCGCTATATGTATGAAAATAAAGGCGCCATTGACAATGTGTCCGCAAAAAAGCAGACATTGTGTGCGTCTTAGCACTAATTGCGCAACATTTTGGGTCGATCGTGCGCAAGTTTCGCGACGACTAGGATCCGGTTGCTGCTGAGCGCGACTGCGAGTGCCGTCCTGCTGACGATGCCCATTAGTTACCGTGGATGGGATCCAAACGCCGGCTTCCAAACGGAACAGGCGTCCCGAAAGGCGATGCCGCCAAGCCCAAGTCCGAGAGTGCCCATCGGCGAAACCCTTTGCGGGTGGGCGGGGCATTCTGGTAGAATCCGCGCCCAGTTTGAGTGGCATCAGAAGTCAATGCCGGCACGCACTCACGCTCGCCAGCGCGGGACGTGATTCATCACTCCGGCCGGCGGAACTGCGAGCGACCTTCAGGAGGCAGCATCATGGGATACCTTGACAAACTCGACCTCGACAAGAAACTGGAGTCGAAAGAAGAATACGAAGAGCTGCTGGAAGAGTACCAATTCAAGCTATTGAAGTTGCAGCGCAAGATTGTGGAGAAGGGCATCGCCGTCGCCATCGCTTACGAGGGTTGCGATGCGGCGGGCAAGGGGGGAAATATCAAGCGCATCACCGAGTCGCTCGATCCCCGCGGCTACGAGGTGCACCCCATCGGCGCGCCCAGCCCTGGGGAACTAGCGCACCACTGGCTACGGCGCTTCTGGCTGCGTCTGCCGCCGCGTGGCCGCATCGGCATCTTTGACCGCACCTGGTACGGGCGCGTGCTGGTGGAGCGCGTGGAAAAGTTCGCCAAGAAGGAAGAATGGCAGCGTGCCTACCGCGAGATCAACGAATTTGAGCGGACCCTTAACGACGATGGGCTGATACTGGTGAAATTCTGGATCCACATTTCCAAGAAAGAGCAGCTCGACCGTTTCAAAAAGCGGGAAAAGGATCCCTGGAAGAACTACAAGCTGACGGAAGAAGACTGGCGCAACCGCGAAAAGTGGGATGCCTACATTGAGGCGCTGGAAGAAATGTTTGAGAAAACCGACACCGAGATTTGCCCCTGGACGATCGTCGAGGGGAACTGGAAGTGGTGGGCGCGCATCCGGGCGCTCAAGACCGTGGTGAATTGCATTGAGTCGCACCTATAAGGGCCGTCGCGTGCGCCGCGTTCCAGTGGAGTGACCCCGCGCCATGAACAAATCCCGCAGGAAATTTCTCGGCACCGGCGTGGCCGCCGCCGCGGCGGTTACGCATACTCCCTTGGGTCACTCCACGGCGCCGCCGGACACGTTTATTGACATCATCCGGCCGCCGGATTTCGTGGCGGCGTACGTGGAGGGCTCGGGCCGCACGGCCCTGACGCTCTCCGGTGGGCGCTGGCAGGGTCGAGACGTGGAACTCACCGCCGACGTGAAGGACCACGGCGGCAACAGAACCCTGGCGATTGCGGTCGCGTCACCCCGCAGCGCCTTGGAGCGCTTGCAGCTTCGCTGGCTCGGCCGGTTTCCTGAAGGTTCGCGCTTTCTCGGCGATCATTGGGAGCGTTCCTACGGCGACCTGGAATGGTGCGGCTTCGATGGTGAGCGCGTCATGCCCTGGTATTTTCTGGCAGCGACGGGGCGGGGAACGCACGGCTACGGCGTCAGGACCGGATCGGGCGCCTTCTGCTTTTGGGAAGTGGATGCGGAAGGCATTTCCCTGTGGCTCGATGTGCGCAACGGTGGCAGCGGCGTGCAACTGGGCGAACGCCGCCTGAACGCCGCGGAGGTGGTGGCGTTGCGCGGACACGCTGAAGGTTCATCGTACGCGGCCGCGTGCGAGCTGTGCCGGGCCTTGTCGGAGCAGCCACGTCTGCCGCCCAAGCCGGTTTACGGTTCCAATAACTGGTATTATCTTTACGGTCAAAACATGTCGGCGGCGAACGTGCTGCGCGACGTGGAACAGTTGGCCGAGCTTTCTCCGCTTGAGGCGAATGCCCCCTACATGGTGATCGACATGGGGTGGGGGAAGGCGCGCGGCGGCGCCGGGCCCTGGAGCGAAGACAACCTGAGCTTTCCGGAAGTTTCCGGCCTGCCCGCGGAGATGAAGAAGCGCGGCGTGCGGCCGGGAATCTGGGTCCGTCCGCTACTCACGGTGGATCCGCGCGCGAGAGCCTGGGAGTTTGTTGGCGACCGCAAGCCGCAGCCGCCGGATTCTCCATTTGTCATTGATCCCAGCATGCCGGAGGTTCTGGCTTACCTCGAGGAAGGGCTGCGGCGGGTAACAGGGTGGGGATACGAACTGGTAAAGCATGACTTCTCGACATTCGACATCCTGGGCCGCTGGGGCATGAGGATGGGCGCCGAATTGACTTCGGAAGGCTGGCATTTTGCCGACCGCACCAAGACTTCGGCGGAAATTATCACGCAGTTCTACCGCACCCTGCGGCGGGGAGTGGGCGATGCGGTGCTGCTGGGGTGCAACACCGTGGGCCATCTGGGCGCGGGCATCTTTGAATTGCAACGGACGGGCGACGACACCAGCGGCCGCGACTGGAACCGGACGCGCAAGATGGGCGTGAATACGCTGGCATTCCGTTTGCCCCAGCATCGGAGTTTCTTCCTGGTGGATCCGGATTGCGCGCCCGTGGCGAAATCGCTGCCTGCTGACATGACGCGCGAATGGCTGGACGTGGTGGCGCGAAGCGGCGCCGTGCTGTTTATCTCCGCCGACCCAGCGGAGGTTACGCCCGAGCAAAAGAGCATGCTGAAATCGGCTCTCCATGCCGCGGCGAAAATCCAGCCGGAAGCCGAACCCCTCGACTGGATGGAAACCACCACGCCCGCGCGCTGGCGGCTGGGGGGCAAGACGACAACTTACACTTGGTTCGGAAAGGAGGGTGTGGACTTCTTTGCCAAATGAGTCTGCCGGACGTGAGGATGGTGTCCGAATTTTGGGGAATGGCTTACTTCACTCATTCGCCCCTCGGGTAGCACGATCTTCCCTGGAAGCTGTCATCCTGAGTCCGTCAGCCGACGGACGAAGGACCCCCGTATATCGTCTTTCCCAGGGTGCTGCGACAGCGGCGCAGCCCGAGCGTGGCGCTCCCGCGCCCTGTTTGCTACGAACAATGAAAAGGGTCCTTCACCCTGAAGTGCGGGTTCAGGATGACAGGCGCGTGGGTTGGGTGGTGGGAGACTGGATGACTCAAGTAAGTTACTCCCCGAATGTGGGCGTATCGCCGCAATCTTGGCGGTTCCAGTGCCGGCTGGAAGTCGGCGTTACGACCCGAATTAGGGCGCGGCCGGCGCGACACGAGCGCGAGCAGACACTGTTGCGCGAGCAGACACTTGACACGGGTTTGCCACCTCTCGTAGCATTCCAACTGGCTGCATCAGTGAGTCAGAGCGGCAAATCTTCAACAATGTTTCGTCTGGATTCATTGGCGGCAATCGTGTAGGTCCGCGGCGGGTGGGGGTAGCGAGGTGGTCTGGTGAGAATCGCGTTAAGCTTCAAAGATGACGTAGCAATCGTGCGCCTGAGCGGGAAGTTCCTGGCTGGAAGTGACGGTCCCTACCTGCGGCAAAAGGTCAAGGATCTGATCGATGCCGGGACGCTGAAGGTGATGATTGACTTTGACGATGTGCCATATATCGACTCGACGGGCCTGGGTTTTCTGGCCGGGTCACGCGTCACCGTGCAGAACGCCGGCGCGCGCATGGTGATTGCCAATTTGAACCAGCACGTGCGCAAAATCCTGGATGATGTGAACTTGACGCAGTTCTTTGTATTGGCTGGAAGCGAGGCCGCAGCAATGGCTCTGCTACACCAACCGGCGCCCGCAGCAGGACCGGCAGCGACGCCGGGCAAAAAAACTCACAAGTCAAAGAAGCCCGATGACTCCCCGGCCGAACCGCAAGCGTAGCTCTTGTTCCGCCGCCGCCCGCCCCCCTCACGGACGGCCTTTTTCCCCTGCGACAGAAAGTCGCTGCCGGAGATGCGCCCGCATTTGCGGAGAAGTAATCGAATGATTGACAGTGCCAGTGGGTTAGGTTATTTTCGAAGCTAGGCCCGCCGCGGCTGGTTTGGAGCGCGCTTTGGGAGTACCTCCACAAGCACGATAATAATCGCCAAATCTGCCGGAGCGTGGTTAACGGTTGAAGTGATACCAAACTTAAATATATACAAATTGTGAATTCATGAGCCTCCTGAGTTGACGACGCACTGAACGCATCCTGGCACCCGTTCGGATTCAGGTCATTGGCAACGACGCCTCCGGGGTCTCTTTCGCGGAAGAGACGGTCACGGTAAGCTTCAACCAGCAGGGCGCCCGCATCAGTCTGACTCATTCGTTGCTGCCGGACGATATCGTGCTCATGAAGAATCTCGAAAACGGCGTGGAGGAAGAGTTCCGCGTGGTCGGCGCGTTTCAGCAGGTGTTTGGCAACCGCCGCGAGTGGGGTGTGGAAGCGACCAACGCGGAGAGTGGCATCTGGGGTGTGGAGTTTACGCCCAACGATGACAGCGCCCAACCCAAGGTGCTGATCGAATGCGGAGCCTGCAAGACTGCCGCGCAGAGCACGCTGTCCAGCATCGAATACGAAGTGTTGCTGGCGACCGGCCTGATCTCCCGGCATTGCGAACGCTGCAATGAGACCACCCGCTGGAAGCCCAGTTCCCAGGTTGTGACCGAGGAGATCGTGATTCGGTCCAACAAGGCGGACGCGCAGGGCCATCGGGAAGTTCGCCGGGCGCGACGCTTGAAGCTTACGATGCAGCTTCGCGTGCGGAATTCCTGGGGTATTGTGGATATCGCCCAGACGCGCGATGTCTCCAAGTTGGGCCTCTGCTTCGTCAGCAGCCAGCGTTTTTCACCCGGGGATGAGATCTACATTACCCTCCCGTACGCCAAGAGCCAGACTCCGGTGGAAACCAAGGCCAAGATCATCTGGATGGCGGAAGGCACCTCCGGCCGGTTCTACGGAGTCGAGTACCAGCGTTAACGGTGGCCGCGATTCACCGCACGTCCACGTCGCCTACCTCTCCACGGGATCCCGCCAAGCAGTACGAGTGATCCGCTAGCGTAACGCACGTTGCTCTCAAGGGCACTACAAAGATAACGGCCATATCAAGCCTGTCGCGGCAAACGAACGCCGCGATCCAGGCTTCATACCATATAGGGGAGAGCAGGGAAATGCCCGATCAGTTTGACGTTCTCGTGGTGGGTTCCGGCGCGTCCGGAGGCTGGGCCTGTAAGCGCCTGGCTGAAGCCGGACTGAAAGTGGCACTGGTGGACGCCGGACGGCCTCAATCCGACCGGAACTTCACCGATCACGTGCCGGCCTTCAAGTTGAAGTATCGCAACCTGGCGCCGGAAGTCATTCGCCGCGCCGGCCGCCCCATGCAGATGGGCAGCATCGCCGGCGAGTACAACTACGACTGGGCGTGTAACGACCTCGACGAGCCCTACACGACGTCTCCCGGCATGCCCTTCACGTGGCGCGGGCGGATGCGCATCACGGGTGGACGTACCAACGTTTGGGGTCGGCACAGCTATCGGTTCAGCGACCTGGACTTCAAAGCCGCCAGCCGCGATGGTTATGGCGCCGATTGGCCGCTCCGCTACAAGGACCTTGCACCCTACTACGACATCGTTGAGGAATACGTCGGCATCTCGGGTTCGGCGGAGGGTGTTTACGAACTGCCGGATGGCAAGTTCCAGCCGCCCATGGCGATGACCCGCGTAGAGGAGGTGTTCCGTGATCGGGTCAAAGCCAAGCTGGGCCGCACCATGACCATGGGCCGCACGGCCAACGTCACCGTGCCGACTAATGGCCGGGCCCCTTGCCACTACTGCCAGCCGTGCTGGAACGGTTGCGTGACCCACTCCTACTTCAACTCTTATTTCACCACCGTCGCGGACGCCATTAAATCCGGCCACTGTAAACAGGTGCCCAACGCCATGGTGTACAAGGTGCTGCTCGACCCGGAACGCAACCGGGCCACGGGTCTGCTGTACATTGACCGGGTCACCCACGAGGCCAGGGAGATTCATGGGCGCGCCGTCGTTCTGTGTGCCCAGTCGCTGGAGTCAGCGCGCATTCTGCTCAATTCCACCACCCGCCAATACCCCAACGGCTTGGGGAATTCCAGCGGCGCGGTGGGGCACTATCTGATGGATCACATCACCGGCGGCGGAGCCAATGGCGAGTTCCCGGACGTGCCCGGCAAGCCTGCCGTCTTGGGTGGCGCTTCCCATCGGCCCATCGGGCCTTACGTCATTCGCTTCCGCAACACGCACAACGCTCCCCGCGACAAGCGCTTTCTGCGCGGCTACGGGTTTCAGGCGGGCGGCCATGCCGACTTTAACTGGGCGGCGCCGGGATTCGGCGATGAGTACAAGAAGGCGCTACTGGGGCCGGTGGTGAAGTTCGGCATGGGTGCGTTTGGGGAGTGTCTTGCGCGCTGGGAGAACTACGTGGAGATCAATCCTGACGTAGTGGACGCCTACGGCATTCCGGTTCTCAACATTCACATGAAGTACGGGGAGAACGAGTTTGCGATGGTCAAGGACATGGCCGCCTCCGCCGCCGAAATGCTGGAGGCTGCCGGCGCCCGCAACATTCAGACCTACGCCACGCCCGGCACTCCCGGCGGGGCCATTCATGAGGTGGGCGTGGCGCGCATGGGAGACAACCCAAAGACCTCCGCGCTGAACTCCTTCCAGCAGACGCACGACATCAAGAACCTGTTTGTTATGGACGGAGCCGGATTCCCCTCGAGCGCCTGCCAGAACCCCACGCTTACGATCATGGCGCTCTGCGTTCGGTCGTGTGATTACCTCATGGACGAAATGAAGAAGGGCGAGATTTGAGCCGGACCGGAGGTCGAGCATGAAGAGCGATTCGCAACAGCCCGGAAGGCATCACGGCATCAGCCGCCGGGAAATGGTGCAGAAGCTGATGGGCGGCGCCTCCAGCGGACTGATCGCCTCCGGCATCGCGGCTGCGCAACCGGTCAATGGCGAACAAACCCCATCGACGGCCACCGCGGAGACGGCTGCCAAACCGGGTACTGATATCGGTGTACTGCGATTCTTCGATCCGCACCAGAGCGAGACTCTCACGGTGCTGGCTGAGGTCATCGTCCCCGGATCGACGAAGGCGGAGGTTGTTCCTTTTCTCGACCTGCTCTTCAGCGTTGACACCGTGGAGAATCAGGAGAACTTCATCGCTTCGCTATCTGCCATCGATGGCGAAGCTCTCAAGCGCGATCAGGCTCCCTTTAAGGACATCACCGAGGCGCGGCAGATTGAGTTGCTAAAGGCCGCCTCCACGGCCGCGCCAGGGCAACCCCCGGAAGGCAAGGGTCACACCGCTTCGACATCTCCCACAGATTCGTCTGCGAGCCTTCTGCGCGACCACTTCGAGAATCTCAAGACCTGGATCAGCAAGGCGTACTATTCTTCCGAAGTGGGAATGACGGAACTGGGCTGGAAGGATGAGTATTTCTACGAGACCTTCTCGGAATGATCCCTCGATCTGCACTATCAAGCGATGGGCGCCAGCCCGGCCTTGCCCCGAAACTCAACGCGTTCCGCGATGAGCAGCGCTCCCCCGATCGCAGCGGGTAACAGCATGGCGAAGACAAACCACACCAGCGAGGCATCAATGGCCGCGCTCGAGGGAACAGCGTAAGGAGTAAGTAGCAGAGCGGCGGCGCCTTCGCGCAGGCCCATGCCGCTGAGCGAAAACGGGAGGTCGCCCGCCAGCACAATGTAAGGGTAGGTTGCGATGGCGGTGGCGATTCCGGTGGAAGAGAACGCGCGCAACAGGAAGAAGTAGGAGGCCAGTTCCACTGCCACCGCGCTGAGCGCCAGCGTGGCGAACCGTGGCGTGGAGACCTTTGGCATCTCCACCGAGGCAGCAAAGAACAGCCCACGCAGGCGGCTTGACCGTCCCGCCATTTTGGCGATTTGCGACACGAAAGCGGGGAAGCCGATCACCACGGGCAGACACGCCAACCAAACCGCCGCTCCAAAGACCGCCGCCGGCAATGGCGCCAGGGTGAACAGGCTCACGCCCATCGCCGTCAGCAACGCCCAGAAGTCCATCAGCCGGTCGTAAACGGTCAGCAGGGCAACGCGTGGGCGCTCCTCCTGCGGCACGAACACGCAGCGCCCGAGTTCACCCAGCCGCCCCGGTGTGACCAAACCGAGCGCAAATCCCCCGAAAAGCGAACGCAGAGATTTGCGAACATCGGTATGGCCGGCAGCAGTCATCAAGCCGTGCCACTTGAAGGCACGCAGGAAGAGCAGGACGAGAAACGAGAGAACCGCCAGCAACAGGCTTCCTGGATCTGAGTTGCCGAACGCCGCGCGCAGATCCGCGAAGGGGACGCGCCATACCATGACCCCAAGGACTGCCAACGAGAGTAGCATCTGCTTCCAGGAAAGTGTACGCAAGGCCGTTGACCTCCACGGCGGAAGGGAGCACGGTGCGCGCCAATCGATGGGCATCGACCAAACGCTACCGGAACGAGCCCAGAGACCTTCGCATGTGGCTGATTCCAGGGTGGATATGGCCGCTTACTCGGGACTGGTTAGGCGATGCAACCGGGCGCTCATCGCTTGTCCCCGACGCGGTTGGCGGGAATGACTGACACCCAGGTGTCGGCCAAAGACGGCAGGTGGACACTAACGCCTGACATTGAACGGTCGCGGTGGTCATTGAATTGCCAAGGGGAAGAGCAAGAGGGAGACGATTGCATGGACCATGAAAAGCCGGGCAGTAAGAATCACCTACCGAACGTCAGCCGCCGGACATTCCTGGAAGTCACCACGGGCCTGTTTGCGGCGTATTCTGGAAGTACATCCCGCGTGCATGCCGAGCCGCACGGAGACGCAACACCGGCTGGCAACTGGCGAGAGATTGACCTGCCGCACTGCACCCTGCGGATTGACTCCGTTAACGGCAACCTCCGCGGCATTACCTGGAAGGAACCGAAGCTGGAGATTATCCATGAGCCTCGACTGGGGGAGAACTTCCGCCTGCGGTTCCCTCGGCCCGGCTACGAACCCAATTACTTCCTCAGCAGCCAGCAGACGGTGGCGCGGATTGATGAGCGGCCCGACGGCGTGACCTGCCACTACGATTCGCTGCGCAACGAGCGAGAGCAAATCCCCGTCAAGGTCGCCTACGCAATCCGCGCGGTCGAAGGCCGCCTGGAATTTTCGCTGGAAGTTGAGAACGCGTCCGATTTGCCGCTGGCCGAGGCCTTCTACGCCATCATCGGCGGGCAGCGGGGATTGATCAGTCGCCTGGACACGGAATCGCTGGTCCCTGGCCTGTTCTCGAATCTTGCTCCCGACATTTTCCGCGGCTTTACGGGCAGCTACGGCGGAGGCAATCTCGGAATTCGCTATTCCGCGCAGGGCTTTCAGTACACAGGCTTCAACCTGGTGATGGGCTGGACCGAATTCTACAACTCCCGGGCCAACGTGGGGCTTTATTACGGCTATCACGATCCCGAGCCGCGCCTCGCCGCCATCTACTACGAGCTGCGGCCCTTCACCAAAACCGCCGCGGTGGGTGACAAGTGGCCTGCCCCCGCTGATCTGCCCGCGGACGAACCCCTTGGGCTCACGATGGGTTGGCTAAACTTCCCTTACGCGCCAAAGGGCAAGTCGCGCTTCGGCCCCGTGGCGCTCCAGATCCATGCGGGCGATTGGCACGAAGGCAGCGCGCTATATCGGCAGTGGTTCGATCAGCACTTCGCGGTGCGTCGGCCGCCGACATGGCTCCGCAAAGAGATGGCCTGGCAATCCGTCATCATTTCCAATTGCGAGGACCAAGTCCTCTACCGCTTCAAGGACTGGCCGAAACTGGCAGCCGACGCCAGAAAGTACGACGTAACCACTTTTGAAATACTGGGCTGGAACGTGGGAGGCATCGACCGCGGCTATCCGCAGTACACGCCCGATCCACGATTGGGCACGCACGACGAATTCCGCGCGGCGCTGGCGGAAATTCGCCGCCTTGGCGTGCATCCACTGCTGTTCGCGAACATTCAGGTGGCGGATACGGCCACGCCGCTCTTCCGCGAAACCCTACATCGCTACGCGGTGAACGGCCGCTGGGCGCCCGATTACCCGCTGATGGGTTGGGGAGAAGGCACCATCAGCGCACGTTTCGGGTTGACGCGGTCGAACATGACCATCGTCAGCCCGTCGCACCCTGAATACCGGAAGCTTCTGGTAGACCAGTTCGTCGAGCGCGTACGTGACGGCGGCGAAGGCTTCCAGTTTGACAAGGCCGGCAGCACCGCGGGCTTGGACTTCAATCCCAGCTTGCCGACCTCGCCTGACCGCTCACTACCGGAAGGCGTCCTGCGGACTTACGCTGAGGTCATTGCCAGGGCGCGTGAAGTGAACCCCAACATTGCGGTGGCCTCCGAGATGTTCTGGGACCGCGCGTTTCCCTACGTCGATGTTTCCTATGCGCGCATGAACACGATTGACATGCCTTCGCCGGCGCTCAAGTTCACGTTTCCCGAGTGGGTCTCGACCATCTGTGCCGAAAGCCCCGGCGACGTCAATGTGATGAACAACGGCATGCGTTACGGATTGGTGTGGGCGGTGCAGCCGCGCCACTACAACGATTCCATGGACGAGCCCCTGACGCGGCCGCTCTCCCGCTATGTGCAGGAGTTGATCCGCATACGCTCCAAGCACAAGGACGTTCTGTTCTTTGGCCGGTTTCGCGACACCCTGGGTGCGGAGGTGAAGGGTGGGCCCAACGTGCGGTATTCGGTCTTTGAAGGGATAGACCAACCCGGCAAGGCCTGCGTGATTGTGAACTTCGGCAACGAGGAGGAGACGGCCGAGGTGACGTGGCCGGGAGGGGAGGGAACTCAGGTTGAGATTCTGGTTCCTTTTCAACCGGACAGGATCGCGACGCTCCCCGTGGCAGTCCGCCTGGCGCCGTGCACCTGCGCGGTGGTGGCGAAAATTGGACAGTGATAAATCCTGCCCTTGATTTTGCGCCGGTGGGCTAACGATCAGGCCGGAGACCTCTCGGGCAAACCGCTCGTAGCCGTGCCGCCTGTGCCTGAAGCGGATTTTCGAACCAAATCGGCGGCCTTCCAAATATTGCTACCAATACCGGAGGAATTGAGCGCCCCGGCAAAACTCCTGGAAAAGGAGGAGCGGCCGCTTGGGCCGCTCCAAGGGTTGTTTTGCCTGGTGTGAAGGCGTCAACTGTGACTGGTGCTGCCGCTGTTCGACGCGAAGAGCTAGTTGTTCGTTCCACCCGCGTGGGCGGACCACTTGGAGTAATTGGTCAGCGCCGCGCTGCACGCTGTCAATCTCAGTATGCCGATTCTTCTCGGGCTGGGAAATGAGCTTCGCGTGCGTCATGGCGATGGGATTCCCGCCCCAGTCCTGCGTCGTGGCATCCTCTTTGTAGAATTTGACTTCCGGGTTTTGCGAATTGTCCGCAACTTCCATTCTGTAAGTGCCTGCGGGCAGAACAGCTCCGTTCCTCAGCTTGGTTGCGGTAGCGAAAACAACATTAGCTCCCCGCTCGGGCGACTTGTGCGAGCCCCATGAGCCAAAGCCCAGACACGCCGTAGCCACAATCGCGGCGATCGCTCCCGCGAACCACTTGCCATTAGCAAATTGCATGATCAACCTCCTTCTATCTTTCGGGAAGGGAACGGCCTGCGGTCGTCCCCCGGTAAAACTGCTGCGGCGCAAACCGATCCAGCGCGGCAGATTCTCACATTCCCTTGGTTAAAAAGACGAGCCTTTCGTGCCATCCGTTCGGGCGAATCGCGGTCAACTGCTGCACATCGCCCTTCGTCACGCTGTCGATTTCGGTGTTGTCATTCTTCTTCTGCTCATCCACCACCTTGGCATTGACCGTGGCCATCGCCTTACCGTCCTTGTAGAAGGTGACCTGGGGAGACTGGGTACTCTCCGGCACCTCCATGCGATAGGTTCCCGCCGATAGCGTCGTTCCGTTCTGGAATTTCGTGGTGTTGGTGAAGGTGACGTTGGTGGCTCGTTGCGACGACCTGTGAGCGCTGCCCGCCCCGAATCCCAGACACGTAACGGAAAGCACGGCGACGCCGAGCGTGACCAACAACCTTTTAGCTTGCAACTGCATGAAAAAATCCTCCTCGATCTGGTTTCATCGCCCGCGAGAGACACCACGACTACTGATGTAGTGGCAACAAGATGCCGCATCACATCGATCAATGCCCGACGCCAATGGCGAAAGTGGTGAGCCGCTGCGGCTTTTCGCGCAGGCGGCTCAAGCCCCACACTTCCTTCGACGTTGGAAGACGCGTGGAGGTTGCACCAGCGCGCAAGCGGCAGCGATGCTACCAGTTAAGGCGAAGAGACAATTGAATCTGCCGCGAATTGCCCGCCGAACTCACTTCTGCGAATTGTGTGGTGCCCACAATCAGGCCCGGGCGACTGAAATTCGGATGATTGGTGAGATTGAAAAAATCGCCGCGGAAGACCATGTTCAGTTTTTCGTTCAGCCGGAAGCGTCGCTCCAGTGCTGAATCCAAACTCCCGAGGCCGGGCCCGATGATTACGTTGCGGGCTTCGTTGCCGGGGATGCTGTAGGCTCCCTGGGAGTCGTAGTAGACGGGAGGAGGAGCGAACGCCGCGGTATTGAACCAGTGGCTGGGGTTGCGCGCGCCGCCCGGTAGATTGGGGTTGGCAATGAGGTCAGGGCGGTCGGTGCCATTTGATTGCGTTCCGCTCAGCGCTGTGGAAAGCACTGCCGTGAGCGGTTGGCCGGTCTGGAGCGTAAGAATATTGGCAAGTTGCCATCCGCCGAGAACCTCCGCCGCGGGGCCGGACTTCACCCATCGGCCACGCGCACCCAGAGGCGACTGCCAGATTTCGGAAAAGGTCAGGCGCTGCCGGACGTCGAAGTCGGAGAGTCCGTATTCGGCACGCATGTCGTAGTTGTCTTGCGGCTGATCCGTTCCGTCCAGTCCCGAGGCGCTGTCGAGCGATTTGCCCCAGGTATACCCGGCAACAAAAGACAGGCCGCCGGAAAATCTCCGTTCCAGCCGCGCCACCATGCCGTTGTAATTGGAATCTACATCGGTGGCGCGAATGTACTGGTTGGAACCCGGTTGAGGGTGGTAACCACGGCGCTCCCCGGGAAGGTTGGGAACGCCTTGATTCTGGAGCGACCGGCGCGGCAGCTTGTGCCCGTCCGAGCCGGTATAACTCAGGGAGAGCACGGTGTTGCGGGTGAGAGCGTGTTCATAAGTCATGCTCCATTCATAAACGTAGCCATTGCGGATATTGGGAGGTGAGGAAATGGCCGTCGGTTCCTGGTTGCCCAGCGTATACCCGAGTTGATACGTCAGCATGGGCGGGGCATACGATTGCCCGCAGGCGCCGGAGCCATAAAAGCGGCACAAATCCAGGCCCAGAAGGAACTCGGTCAGCGGTGCGCTCAAACGCGTCTCCGCGGTGTAATCCAGTTCCATCAGTGAGTTGAAGACGCCAAAACCGCCGCGCAGCGCGTTCTTACCATCGCCCGTCAAGTCGTAGGCGAAGCCCAGTCGCGGCGCCCAGTTGCTCCAGTCCGGCCGGACCAGGGAATTCGGCAGGCCGGCCTGCTCGGAGGTCTGGAACTGCAATCCGTAAAGCGAACTGAGTTGCTGGACAAGGGGATTTGCCGTCAACGCCGCCATTTGTCCGTGATTGTTGAGCACGATGAACCGCTCGGCGTCGGTGGGATCGAGTATCGACGCGCGTCCGTCGACGCTGACCGGCGGAGAGAAGAATTCCTCTCTCAAACCGAAGGTGAGGCTGAAGCGGGGCGTGACGTGGAACTCGTCCGTGAAGTAGGCTCCCAGATAATCCAGGCGATCATTGCCGCCGGAATTCCCCGCCTGCGCGTAGGAAAGGAACGGTCTTCCCAGCAGAAAATCGGTGAACGCCGTGCTGGAAACCGAACTGGCGCCATCGTCAAACTGAAATATCCCCTGGCCAAAGTCTTCCACGAGGTAGAAGAGCCGCAGGCGGCGCATGTCTCCGCCAAACTGAAACGTGTGCCGGCCCTTCACCCACACCAGGCTGTCCGTGAACTGAAAAGTGCTGTTCTTGCGATCCTCGGGTTGGAAGATGTCGCTGTCGCCCAGGTCGGCGTAGCCGGGAACGTCGATGGCGGGGACGCCGTCGTTGGTGGTGCCGGGCGCGCGCGTGATGCCCAGCGTCTGGAGAAACCCGCTTTGGATGTTCTGGCCATGCCGCGTCCCGTAGAAATACGAGTAGCCGAAGCGAAAATCGTTAAGAAAGGTTGGGCGAAAGACGGATGTGATGCCGAGCGCCAGATTCACCCCGGAGTCGTAGATATCGTCGCCGAAACCCGGCGGCGCGGGGGGATTGTTGGCAAAGCTGTCGGGTACGAAGGGCATCGTCTGGGCGTCGCGCGAGACGAGGATGCGGCCGAAGAGCGCCTGTTGCGGATTGACTTGGTGGTCGATCCGCCCGGTAAATTGGTTGGCCGTCAGACTGTGCATGCCGGTGTCGATGCTGTTGTCCGCGCCGGTCGCCTGCGGTTGATTGGGCAGGGGAACACGGGCCAGCACAGCCATCGACAAGGAATTCAGGTCGGTCGGGAGAATTTGATTTCCCGAAAAGGCCTGGCCAGTGGCGGGATCGGTGATCGCTGGAAACGGCTGCCCGGTGGCGGGATTGGTCCCGCTGAAGTCGCCCTGACGTTCGGCGGCCGCGGGCAACAACGTGGTGTTCGTGAGGCTTTGGCGAATTCGGAAGCCTTCGAATTCGGTGAAGAAAAAGGTCTTGTCGCGACGAATCGGGCCGCCGAAGCCCGCTCCGAATTGATTCTGGCGAAAGGGCGGAATGCGGAGGGCGGGGTCATCGAAGAAATTCTTGGCGTCCAGTGCGCTGTTGCGGAGAAATTCATAGGCAGTGCCGGAGAAGCGATTGGAGCCGGAACGCGTCACGATGTTGACTTGCGCTCCCGACACCAAACCCTGGTCGGCCGAGTAGGAGTTTTCCACCACGCGGAATTCGCGAATGGCGTCCACCGAGGGGCTGGCCGTCACGCTGTAAGCGAAGGGCTCAATGAGAGTGATGCCGTCGAGCGAGAAGTTGTTGCGCTCGGAGCGCTGGCCGTCAACCGAGAACCCAAGTCCCAGCGCGGGCGTGTTGAATTGCTGGGTGGCGCTGTTGGCATAGGGAGGCGTGGCGCCTGCTGCCAGCAGGGCCAATTGCGAAAACTGGCGGCCGTTCAGCGGCAGGGAAGTGACGCGTTGATTGGAGAGCTGATCGCCAATCGCCGGCGAGGCGGCTTGCACCAGCAGCGGACGATCATCCACGCTGAGTGCGGTTTGCCCACGCGCGAGTTGCAGGGTAAGGTCGATACGCTCGGAGCGGCCGACTTGCAGCGTCAGACCACCGACAACGCGCGTGGCAAAGCCGGGCGCCGCGACGGTTAGTTCATACACTCCCACCGGTACGAGCGGAAAAGTGTAGTAGCCATGGTGATTGGTCTGAGTCCGCCGGCTGAATCCCGACCCTCGGTTTTTCAGCGTTAGCTCTGCCTGCGGGATCACGGCGCCGCTGGGGTCGGTAATGAGTCCTTCGAGATGACTGTTCCAATTCTGGGCGCGCGCCACTCGGGGCACAAGGATACCGGCGAGCAGTGCCAAGGGCAGGAGTCCAAGCGCCAGTGAGCGGACCCGGAACGACCTCGCCATAATGAGGCTTTGCGTAAACGAATAAAGGCGTTTCACGCAAGGGCGCAAAGTCGCAATGAGCGCAAAGGAAGCAATGCCAACGCACCTTGGCGGTCTTTGCGACCTTGCGCTTCTGCGCGAGAGGTTTTGGTCGTTCACGCCTTGCCGGTCTTTCCGCATGGTAACTAGTTGATCGGCTGGCGTGCAAGCGAACTTATCGCCGTCGTAGCGCAGCGCTGATTCCGACGAAGAGCGGATTCCCAAGATTTGACCTCGAGTTGGGGCAGGGGAGAGGGGGGACCGGAAAGGAAATGATAGACGGGCGGGCCGCTCCCACCGCTTGCAGCGATGGCAGCAAGGTCCGTCAGACGCAGACCGGCCGTAACCTTCTTCCATCCGGACTTTACCGTCGGCCCCGGAGTTTCACCGGATCGTGGGGGGGACGAGCCGTGCCTAGTGGTTAGTGGGCAGTGGTTAGAGGTACCGCATGCCTTCGGCGTGCGGTTGCTAGCCACTACCCACTAACCACTCTCCACTGTTCTTCCCCCCCTCGCGGGCTATACCGCCGATCGGGAATTGGAAGTGCGACGCGACTGCCAGCCGCACATCCTCACCCTGCCCCGAAGGTTTTCGTACTCTTTCAATCTACCACCGCATCGCCGATCGCTCAAGTCAGGCGCACTCGCCTGACAATAAAATTACAATCTTACGCGTCGGCGTTTGGCGATTACCTTGGCCAAACTCGCAGGCCCGCGGATATAATCAGGGGTCATTGATGTATCGAATTGCCAATGACTGGCATCCATTGTAGCGTCGATCTCGGATCGATGCCGGCGGTCGAATACCGCGGCTAAAATCGGGCGCGCACCCAGGTCGCTCGATACTTGAAACAGGAAAGGATGGAAACGGTTACCACGACTCACGAAACAACGGCCGCGCCTGTCGCCCGCCGCCGCGGCGAGCCCTGGGCGCTCGGTACGGTGCTGGGCTACGCGTCTGCCAATGCTTTTGACGCTACGGCGGTGAAGATTGCTGACCCCCTTGCCGGGCCGCTGTTGCGGGGATTGCCGAGCCTGGCGATGGGCATCTTTCTGGTCTGGAAGCACCGCACGCTCAGCCAGTTGCGCCCCGGTTCGGATCAATATATTGGGGCGCGAGCCATTATGGCCTTCGTCGCCGCAGGAGTGCTCTCAACCGGCGGGCTGTTCCTGTACTACCTGGCGATGAGATTAGGCGGCGTAACGATCACCGTGCCCGTGCAGGAGACCTATGTTATTTGGGGCACCCTGATTGCGTGGATTTTCCTCCACGAGCGGATTCACCGGTACGCGCTAGTGGGTGTGCTGCTGATTTTTGCGGGCTTGGTGGCGCTCTCGTTCGGCCAATCGCGCGGGCAGCCCATTTCGCCGCACTGGTATTGGGCCATTCCCCTGGGGTTTGCCACGGCGTTGACCTACGGAATCTCTGGTGTCCTTTGGCGCGATGGCCAACTCCGTGGAGCGCACCAGTCGGTGGCGATTTTTCTTCAGTTTGTTACCAGTGTTTTCGTCGCGCTTGTTGCGCTGGTGGCGGCCGGGCGGCTTCCCTCGCTGCCTGCCGCACCATGGCGAGCATTGGCGGCGCTCCTTGCCAGCGGTGTGCTCTCCGGCGTGCTGGCCATCTATTGCATGTTCACCGCGCTGCGCCTGATGGCCGTGGCGCGGGTTTACGCTTTCTCTTCTCTTACTCCCCTTGTGGCCACCTTGGGCGCCCACTTTGTGCTGCACGAATTCCTGAATTGGATGATGCTGGCGGGCATCGTACTGGTCTCAATCGGAGTGATTCTTACGCAAATTTTTCGGCCACACGAAGAGCGCCAGGCTTAGCGGGGTTGCCACGTTCGTGCCGCCCGCCTTCACGCCTTCCGGTGAAATTCGAATCGTGACGTGCTCTTCTGGCCGTTGGCGAGAAACGTCCAGTCCTGGTAATGGCGATCATTTCCGAGGAAAGTGATCTTCAGGCCCACCATGTGGGGCGTCGAGGGTGTGGCAAGGTTGGTGGCGTCTTTGAAGTCGAACGTAAGGACGTTCGGGTCGGACGATGGCACCAGGCGAAAGCGCGGCTGGTTATGCGCGCCGCAGTAGTGCGTGGCCAGCAAATCGCTGTTGTCCATATGGAACATGGTCACCATTTCGTAGGGTGTGCCGGCGCCCAGTATGTTCATCAGCGCCGAGTTGTCTGCGACGAGACGGAATGACGTGGTGGCAGGTAACTGCTTTCCGCCCTCCTGCATGGTTCCTTGCCACTCGCCCACCAGGGATTTCAGCTTTTCAAAACTCTGAGCGGCCGGTGCCGGCTGCTGCGCGGTCAAATTCGTCCCGTGGGCCAGATACAAACCCGTTAACACGACTAGTGCAACGACCATCCTGACGTTTCTCATGCCAGAGCCTCCTGCGAAGTTCTTAGGTTATTCCGGCACCTCTTGCGAGTGAAGCCGTGGCCGGGCGGCGTCTTCCGTTGGTTGGCGGCGGATCGCTCCGAGTATCTCGGGTATCCGCGTCGATCTTTGCCGTAACTCTACAAAATGGCCCTTCCTCAACATAACACCTTTTTGTCGTGAAGGTGAAATGGAGTTCGAATTGGGGTTGACAACGAGAGCATGCCAATCTGGGAGGGTGGGGTTGTCTCCTCGCGAGCAACGGGGGCCAGGGCACGCCGACGACTAACGCGAGCTGAACGAGAGGCTAAAGGCGGGCTGATGACGATGGATTGCCTGGCGGAGAGCCATGGAGACAAGCCTTTGCTTCCGGGCTTCGCTCTCGTCCCATCCGCGCCGCGGGCGTTGCTCCAGCTATTGAGGCGACGGCGCCTCGTCCACAAGGCTTGTTTTTGACAGCCGGATGAGTTAGGTTGAAAGTACTTCTAAACTCAGGAGGAGTCATGGGCAAGACAAAAAGTCATCTCCGTATGGCGGTAGTGACAGGTTTCGTGGTCGTATTTTTGGGCGGGCTCTGCGCCTTCGCAGACAACGGCGGCACCGGGTATTTGAAGGTCAAAGCCAGCCCCGACCACGCGGGAGTTTTCATTGACGGCAAGTATGTGGGACCCGCTGCGAATTTCGGCAGGGCGCGAAAGTATGCTGTCGCCCCCGGCGAGCACGAAGTCGTCCTGCGTGATCCC
Organism: uncultured Acidobacteriota bacterium; assembly: GCA_963719115.1. GTDB lineage: Bacteria > Acidobacteriota > Terriglobia > UBA7540 > UBA7540 > Bog-366. The sequence goes on from CAVRBF010000054.1 coordinate 306,938, forward strand.
TTGTGTCAGGACGCAACCACCAAGGTGACGATCACCGCTGGGAAGACCTCCACAATTTCCCAGACTCTTCAAGCGTTGCCGGCGGCTAAACCGCCCTTCGGCACTCTGCGGGTGGAGGGTGGAAGCAGCAAGTTCGACGCTGTGTACATCAACGGGAAGTTCATGGGCCATGTGGACGAGCTCAACAACTTTGCCCAGGGCTTACTGCTGAACCCCGGTGACTACACGTTGAAGGTGGTGTCACCGGACGGCAAAACCGAACTGGAACAGAAGATCAACATCCAGGAGAACAAGAAGACCCACATTAAGGTGGGCGCCACCGGATCAGCAGGATAGCGCGGCCCTCGCTCGACGGGCTTTTGAGAGGATCGGGACGGCTCCGCGGACTGTGATTCGGGGCTATCGCTTGGCGGAAACCTTTGCCGCGGGGCCCAGCATCCTGGTGTCACACTATTTCCAGACTAAAGTTCCTGGCGATTTGCCGGAATGCGGCGAGCTGCAGACTCTCCCAGGTGGCGTCGCGGCCCAACTCGCTGGCCATGAGCGAGCCCACCTTGGGAGCGGCTTCCAGGGCGGCGCGCGCGTTGAGAAAGAGGGCGCGGGTTCGCCGGCACAAAACATCCTCCGGGGTTCTTGCCATCTCCTGGCGAACGGCCCAAACCACCTCGGCGGCCACGTAAGGCAGCGATTCGACCAGGGGTTTTGCCAGGTCCGAATCCTTGCGCATCAATTCCTCAATCGCCGGAGCGTCGGACCCGTAAAAGGAGAGACTCCCAAACTTCTGGGCTTGAGGATGAAATCCATGGATGTTGAGGTGCTTGGTGGCGCACTCTCGGTCCGGCAGCCGGGCGAGAATGGCGGCGTGGTCCACGGCATCCTCCGCCATATTCCGGTAGGTCGTCCATTTGCCACCGGCGATGGTCAGGAGTCCCGACTCATCGATGTGAATCGTATGGTCGCGCGATAACGCCGCGGTGTTGCTGGCGTTGGCAGCCTTCACCAGGGGGCGGATTCCGGTAAAGACGCTGAGCACATCACTGCGCGTAGGCGCGTGGTGCAGATACAGCCGGGCCGTGTTCAGGATGAACTCGATTTCCGCCTCCTGCGGCGAAGGTTCCAACGTGGGCTCGGAAATCGGAGTGTCGGTCGTTCCCACCAAAGTGTGGCCGCGCCAGGGAATGGCGAACATTACCCGGCCGTCGCTGGTATGGGGAACCATAATGGCCGCATCGCCGGGAAGAAACGAGCGATCGAACACCAGGTGAATTCCCTGGCTGGGTGCGATCATGGCCGGAAGGGAAGGATCCGCCATTTGGCGAAGGCCATCGGCGAAGGGCCCGGTAGCGTTGACTACCACTTTGCCCAGCGCCGTGAAATCGCGCCCCGTCTCCTCGTCGCGGGCATTCACACCGTTCACAAAACCGTCCGCCCCGCGGGTGAGTCCGGTAACCCGGCAATAGTTCAACAGCGTTGCGCCCTGTTCGGCAGCGGTCGTGACCATGTTGATCAGCAGGCGGGCGTCATCGAACTGGCCGTCGAAATAAATCACTCCGCCGCGCAGCCCGTTCCGGTTGATGGTCGGTAGGCGGCGGGTCGTCTCCTCGCGGGAAAGAATTTCGGAGCCGCCGAAGCCATATTGGCCGGAGAGAATGTTGTAGAGCTTCAGGCCCAAGCCATAAAACGGCGCTTCCCACCAATCGTAATTGGGGACAATAAAGGCGAGGTCACTGACCAGGTGCGGGGCGTTGCGGCGCAGGATGCCGCGTTCCTTGAGGGCTTCCATGACCAGCGAGACGTTGCCCTGCTCGAGATAGCGAACGCCCCCGTGGACCAGTTTGGTGCTGCGGCTGGAAGTCCCTTTGCCGAAATCACTGCCCTCCAGCAGGAGGGTGTTATATCCCCGGGACGCCGCATCAATGGCCACTCCCACGCCGGTGGCGCCGCCGCCGACTACAATGATGTCCCACTCGCCCGGATGCGCATTCAGGCGGTCCAGCATTTCCGGTCTGGTCATGAGCGTCCCCCCAGGGGATATTCTATACCCGCCGCCGATTCGGCGCGCTCGCCACGGGGCGATGCTCTGCTAACCGGTCCGAATGTCAAGCCGCGAACCGCAAGAGCAGGTTTGATTGGATAACGTGTTGCTTCGCTCGACAATTTTTTCGAGCTCATGCTACAGTGGCAACCTCCGATGATTCCCAAGTACCTGGCGACTCTCGCCCTCACCGTGTGCCTGGTCACGTTTGCGGCCTCTTCGCTGCAATTCGCGACCCGCTCGCAAGTCCTTGCCGGTAAAGCGGTGGACGAGACTTTGAAGATTGAATTTACCATCGACGCCGATAGCAGCCACACTTACAAGATAAGCCCCAGGATCAAGCGGTTCCTGGAAGACCACATCAGTTTCTATACCGAAGGCCCCGCGCGCGTCGTTTCGGCCAAAGTGGAAATCACGCCTAAGGACGTGTCCTGGACCGAGAATCGCACTACCAACACCTCCACCGGCGCGGCCATGGCCGCTCGGCTCCAGTGGGATACTCCCACCGATTCCGCCAACGGCGCCCACGGCAACATTTACCTCAACTTCCCGGAAATTCCCGGGCTCGAAGGGAAAGCCCCCGACTTTCATTCCGGCGCATATCAAATCGACAACAAGGGCCGTTACGTAGTCCGCGAAGTGACGACTTACCGGGACGCGTTCACGCTTTCCTTTGCCCGGTTTGTCTTCGCTCTGACGGCCGGCGTGCCCTTCGGCGTGCTCCTGCACACCCTCTTCTGGGCATTCGTATTGAAGGGCGAAAAGCGCTCGCGTCTTGCCGAGTTCCCACCTCAGGGCTCGGGATTGCCTCGAACGTTTTACCCCAGCCCCATTGCGAAGTGGACCGTCTGGCTGCTGGTGCTCGGCATTGGCGCGGCTCTTGCCGGCTTGATCGCGTCGTTTACCATCTATGACGGCTTTATGAGTTCCACTTTCATCTGGGTTATCTCCATCCTCATGGCCATCACCGTAGCCATCGCCCTCCCCGCCGCCTACTTCACCGGCAAATCCCTCTTGACCGTCCGCGTTGACGGCAATGGCATCTCCTACGCCCGCGGCCGCGGCGAATTGCAGTGGCTCAACGCCGCCTGGAACGACATCCTCCAGTGCCGTCAGAAATCCCGCACCTACCGCGGCAACACGACGTATTGGATGGACCTCGAATTCAACGACAAGCGGAAGAAACTCAAGATCTCGCAATCCCTTGAGGGCTACCCGGCCCTGCGCGACATCCTGATGAGTGTGTTCACACCTCGGCATCAAAGTTGATTTGTTATACATGGTGAATGACGACGCGCTTCGAACGGGACGCAGCGAATGTCCAATCAACCCGATGAAGCGCAACGGGCCTTTCCTGACGCCTGGCACCTTATGCCTGACACCTGACACCTTCTTCTCTTTGTTTTCATACACATTCCGGCTTGGAACGTCGTTTTCTTTTCGCGTCGAACTCCGTGGCCCCCTTCCTGACACCTTGCACCTGGTACCTGACACCTGACACCTTCTTCTCTTTGTTTTCATACACATTCCGGCTTGGAACGTCGTTTTCTTTTCGCGTCGAACTCCGTGGCCCCCTTCCTGACACCTTGCACCTGAATTATGTACCTGACACCTGACACCTTCTTCTCCCTGTTTTCATACACATTCCGGCTTGGAACGTCGTTTTCTTTTCGCGTCGAACTCCGTGGCCCCCTTCCTGACACCTTGCACCTGACACCTTGCACCTGATACCTGACACCTGACACCTTCTTCTCCCTGTTTTCATACACATTCCGGCTTGGAACGTCGCTTTATTTCGCGCCGCGCTCCCTCAACCTTCCTGACACCCGGCACCTGACACCTGACACCTGACACCTGCTTTTCCCCATCCTTTGTTTTCATCAACATCTCCGGTTGCACCTTCATTTTTTGAAGAATAGGAGTCAGTAGTCAGGAGTAAGGAGCCAGAATGAGGCGCGCCGCATGCGCCGTTGCCCTTGTCTCCGGACTTCGGACTTCGGACGCTCGCCAAAACACCTGTTGCCTGTCACCTTGTTCTCCTCGCGGTTGCGCTTCCGGTTGGTGACGGGTCGAGGTGGAGATGATTTAATAACGGAGGGCGGCAGGTGAGGGCGACTTCCATGTTCGGCATCCGCCGGGACCTTTCGTCCCCGCGCGAATCACCAGAATGAGTATACTCACACATCTAGGCTTTTGTCAAGCGCAAAGTGAGGCTAGTGTGGCGTCCCAGCTAATCCACTCGGGAGATCCCCCGGCTCTGCCGGGGTGGCAGCAAGAGTTGGACAGTTCCGGGATTGGAGGCTGGGGACGTGACCCCTCACCCGCCCGTCAGCAGACGGTCGACCTCTCCCCTCGGAGAGGTTGTTGATTTTCCCTGGCGCTCTGGCGGAGCGCCCTAAAGCATCCTCAGCCTCTCCCGTGGGGAGAGGCCGTCCCGATCCGTCGGGACGGGTGAGGGGTCTCTTACCGGCTGCGGTCAGGCCCCTTTGAGGGGCCAGCAGCCGTAAAGCCTCCCGGCTCTGCCGGAGGATACTTACTTCTTTACACGGGCGACGAAGGGCTCGTGACTTCGTAGGGGCGCATGGCCATGCGCCCCTACCTTCGGAAGGGTAGATACCCGTTGAACTCATCGTAAGAAATTACATGGGACGGCTCACTAGGAGGGAATTCTGAATGGGGAATTCTGATTGCGAGATTCGGGACGGCGCAGGCTCCGTGCTGGTGGGAGTCTGCGTTCTTCCCCAGTGGCGACATCAGCGCCGCAGACTTTGAAAGGTATGTCGGCGCCAGCGGCGGACAGTCGAGCCCTTTCCGCAAACCAAGCGCGGACCGGCGGTTGAGGCCTGAGGATCTTCGGCCTTGCGCCCCGCGGGCGGGCGTCCGCAAGTAGCGGCGAGTTTACCCCGCCACGTCAGCGTCGCAACGCTGGGAGTCATGGCCCTTCGGCCGCCGACCTCTCGACTGACGGCTCGCAGACCCGTCCACTGACGGGCTGACGGCCAACGCCGCCACAACATCGCCAACCAACGGTGTTTTCGCCTCCTGTCTCACCCTTCCCGATTCCGCTGTAGCAAACAGCCGCATGCCTCGCAAGGCCCGCGGTTCTTTCGCCCATCACCACACAATCCGCGGACCCCACCGGCGAAAAGGACCGCTGAGGAATTCGGCTCGGAGCCAAATACTTCAGCGCTACGTGCTTGGAAGCAGGACTAAGACTGCTTGCGTACCTTGGCGCTTAAATCCGGGCTAAGCCTTTCCCCTTCAATCTGCCCGCCCTCTAGAGCCTTTCTAATCCACTCAGCCACGGTCTTTTCGGGAACACGTCTAAATTCTCCGTCCACCCCGATGGCTTTTGCGAGATCCACGATTCGCAAGGCCGAGAGCTCAATCAAGTCGCGATGCCATCTCGAATTGGCAGTTAGGTCGGGAGAATTGCCGAGGGAGTCACTCATCTTTATGTTGATCTTATCCAGTATCCCAGAATCCAAGAGTGCGTAATCGAGATTTGACAAGACATTCCGCATCGCAGCGAGCGCCACCACAATTCGCTCGAGATTGGACTTATCTTCCTCGATCAGCCAGACCGAAAGTTTGTTGCTGCCGGTTTGGAGGTCGCGCAGAGCATCAGCAGGCACATCGTCTTGCGCCACGTAAGCTTCCGGCATCCACCGGTTCTTTTCAATCTTCCTGAGTAAATATCCTGCCATGGCCACTTCAGGCTCGCTGCAATTGACGGAGAATAACCTCCATGTCATGGCGAAGGTCGGGGTTGTCTTCACGCTCAACCGCTTGCTGTAGGGAGTGGAGAGCACTGGGGTCATCCATTGATGCGAGACTCAAGGCTGCGGCGTCTCGTAACCTCGCTCGGGGGGAATTAAGGGTTCGCTCAAGCAGACTCAGGCGATCGTAATATGTTGGTGCATCCTTCATCCGCCCCAGCCATCGCAATGCTTCCCATGCGACCTCGTCGTTCGTGGCGTGGTCGTTGATAAGCTCCCCAATAGCTCGTACACCCTTCCCGCCGTGTCTCTTCACAAGCGAAACGAGCCCACTTGAAAATCCGGATTCAATTCCGTCTTCGAACTGCATCTCATTTGCATCCCCAAACAATCGCTCAAATGCCCTTGTAGTCTCGGCGTTCCAGTAGTCCCCTAGAGCAGTACTAGCCCGTGGATCGAAGAGTTGAGAATGGAAATAGTTGTTCGCACAAGTATAAACATAAGAGGTAGTATTGTAATCGGCTACTAGGACGACATTTGATTGGGAGCTGGTGGACCCTGCTTGGGGCAGGGCACCACAAAAAAGAAGAGAGTTGGGAGATGTGAGAAAGACTCCCGACCGAAAGCTGGTGCATTGGCTGGCCCCCTGAGCATAATCTCTGTGCGGATCAGCGATATACAATCCACCTTTCTTCGTAGGGGGTTCCGTCGAGGCTGAATACGGACGCGGGCGTCTGTAATAAGCTCGCAGGCGGGCATTACTGAAATCGATATCCGTTCTTGCTGACTCCTCGTGCCACCTGTATGGGAGAGAGTCAGGCCCAAAAGTGGTCGCGCAGCTGTCAAACATCAAACGTCACCTTTGTCCGCGATCTCCGTTGCAAAACGAGCAAGCTCGTCCAGAATTGAGGGTAGTTCTTCTCTCGGTAGGTCACCAGCGAAATCCGGTGAAGTATTCATGTCCATCTCTAGACGACAAGCTATTGTTCCGGACAACACCTGGGGTTTTACAGGTTCTACTCCGATCGAGAATGATACACCTGCTAAAGCCACCACGCTCCAAGTGCTCAGGCGATTAATTTTAAGCCCAGCGACGTTAGTAGCGGACTCTCGAAGGCGATTAATCCGGTACATAAAGTCAGAGCACTTTTCATCAAGTTTGAGGAACGGCAGGTAAGTCGAAAGCATTTGATAGCCATCCACCCTGTCCCTGGCCTGTCGCATTAGGACAGGGCCAAAGGCCAAGCGCTGAAGTGCTGGACTCGCGGGCAGCCAGCGTTTCATCAGCGATACAAAGGTGTCCAGCCCGTTCAAATAAGACCCCAACGAGGGAAACTCCATCGTCATCTCAGTTTTTTCGGGGGGTTGTAATACCCAATCAACTCTGCCTAGTCGAACCGCGAGAGTCAAATTCTTACCTTTAACAATTCCGCTCTCGGTCAGTTCCCCCAGCCTTGGTCGTGAGCTCTTGTTTTCCGGTGAACTTCCAGTTAAGTCCGACCACCATTTTATCTCACCGGGGAGTCCGCGCGGATCCAGAAATGCCGTAAGTCTAAACGACTCTGCTTCCCAATCGCTAACAAGAGGTTGTTTCACGTCCTGTCGAACCGTGGCTTCTCCCAAGTAATTGCTCCACTAGACGAAAAGAGTCGTGACTCGTTCCGCAGCACAGTATAACCTGCCCGCAATGCGCTCGCAACTCGACTTCGCAGTAATGTCGACTTCGCAGTAATGTTGTTTTTGCGTAGTTTCATTTCAATTCAGGTTAGGCAGCATGGCGCACGGGGGGC